>NZ_CP096883.1:1298916-2597832 GCF_023273895.1 Sphingobacterium sp. PCS056
GAGATCCCAAGCTTTTTTGGGATATATTTCACCAGTTGCCGATAGCATTGCGGCCAATAGATATACTTGTGTGGGTTTATATTTTTGAAATAAGGATTCTATCGCACTTTTATCAAGTACATTTAGGGGTTCGAAAATTTCCCCGTCCTTTAAATTTTGAGGTTCCCTAATGTCGGAAGTAACGACACTTTCAGTACCAAATTTTTCTCTTAAAGCTGTAGCCAATTCAGTTCCGATTTGGCCATTTGCACCGATTATAATAATGCTTTCTTTCATCGATGCAAATATAGTATTTTTATTATCCTAATCAATGTTTCAAAAGTAGCTTATAATCTTCTTTTTCCAATACTAATTGTTTGGTAAAGTATTTATTATCAAACTGTTCTTGTGCTGTTGTTTGATGTTTTACACCCGTTTTCCGGACCTTTTTTTAATCGAATTTATTGATATTTTTTTCATTTTCTTTCTTGACATTACAAAGCAATCGATTGCTTTTTTTTCATTAAACTTGACCAGATTTATCAAATCAATTTATTTCGTTTTTAAATCTCCGATTTTACCGTATTGTTATACAACTTTAATAGTGTGTTGGATGCATTTTTTATGAATTTTTTTTGGACCTCTTATTTGTGATCATAATTCTCATACCATTACTACCCCGGGTCAAAAGATGATATCCGTTAAGAAGCTCTTTGGAGTGTTGCTCCTCTTGATGAGCGCGATGCCTATATATCCGCCCTTAAAGGAGCTTTGTTGATTACTAGTTTGACTTTTAAATACCGCATTGTTTTAAGATATTTTATTAAAATCGTTTTAACTTATTGATATTAATATCTATTTCCCTATTTTTTTGCAATAATCATCAAATATTTAGCTCGAATTTCGTAAGTTTGAGAAATAACAATATTCTATTTAGAATATTTATAGAAAAATTTCATAACAAATTAAAGAAAAAGTAACAAGATGAAAGTCGCAGTAGTCGGCGCAACAGGCCTTGTAGGTACTGAGATGCTAACAGTGTTAGCAGCGCGCAATTTCCCAGTTTCAGAATTAATTCCAGTAGCTTCAGAGCGTAGTAAGGGTAAGGAAATTGATTTTAAGGGAAAGAAGTATAAGGTGGTTACACCATCTGAAGCTATTGCTTTAAAACCTGATGTTGCTTTATTCTCGGCAGGAGGTGGTACATCTCTTGAGTATGCGCCATTATTTGCCGCTGCTGGAATAACAGTTATTGATAATTCATCTGCTTGGCGTATGGATCCGACTAAGAAATTAGTCGTTCCCGAAGTGAATGCACATGTCTTAACAGCCGAAGATAAAATTATTGCAAATCCTAATTGCTCTACAATCCAGATGGTCGTTGCATTAAAACCGCTACATGATAAATATAAAATTAAACGTGTTGTTGTTTCTACATACCAATCTGTAACCGGTACGGGTGTAAAAGCAGTTGATCAATTGATGAACGAGCGTGCTGGTATAAAGGATGGCGAGAAAGCATATGCATATGAGATCGATTTAAATGTCATTCCTCAAATTGATGTATTTCAAGAAAATGGATATACCAAAGAAGAAATGAAGATGATTTTGGAAACAAACAAAATCATGGGAGATGATTCGATAAAAGTAACAGCAACCACAGTGCGTATTCCAGTAATTGGAGGACATTCAGAATCTTTAAACATTGAGTTTGAAAATGATTTTGATCTAGCAGATGTTCGTGCAGCTTTATCCGCGCAAAGCGGTGTCATTGTAGTAGATGATCCATCTAATTTGCAATATCCAATGCCAAAGGATGCACATGGAAAAGACGAAGTTTTTGTCGGACGTATACGTCGTGACGAATCACAGGCAAATACATTAAACATGTGGGTGGTTGCGGATAATCTTCGTAAAGGTGCTGCTACGAATACCATTCAAATTGCAGAAACACTGATAGAAAAAGGATTAATTTAATTCTTAATGGATATAAGAAAAGGAGCTGTAACACCTGTTATAGCTCCTTTTTGTTTTCTCATCTTCCAGTCGATCGGATGCTGAACGGTGCCCAGCCTCAATATCCACTGCTGCTACATTTTAGCCAATTAGCTCACTTATTATGGTAACATTGATCTCCACCAATGGAGTCATTTGCCAGTTTATACCCTAGTAGGCTTAATCGTTCAAATTGACGATATAATCTCCACCCCTTTGACCTACAAAAGTTATGCTTTTCCCTATACCTGTTTTAACAATAGAAAACTTCAACTCAATGGGCATGATTCAACCAAAGACCTCATTATTCAATAGGGTGCAGTTATTGGGAGATGACAGTCATCATGATCCTCTAGTAACGTATGAGCATATTTCACCGATATGCGTTATCAACGGTCGTACTTTGCACGCGGTATGATAGATATACCCAATTTTAGTGCTATTTCTAGTTAGAGATCTGGGGTAAAGATTTGGGTCCACTGTGCAAAAGTGATACTTGCCTGTACAGTCGAAGTATTCTGTTTATACCTTAGCAGCACTAAATACACGGACTTAACACGGATTTAACATGGACTTATAGTGCATACGTTGTGTTCGCATATAGAAGTTGCTTTCCATTGGGCCATAAGGGAGTGCTAATGATTTCTTTGTTATTCATACGATCAGGCAGTATACTTTTTAAGTCTAATGGCTGTTTTGTGAGGTGATTTTGGTCGCCTTAATAGAGCTTATATCGATTGCTTATCAGGGTTTCTCGTTACTCAAGCTGTTGCGAATCTGATGACGACTTAGAGCTGCGTTCTCAGTTGTTATGATGACGAGTGTATACTGGTAGACCATGATTGCGGGTTACCATAATTTGTACGTAAAAAAGGGTTTGTAGCACACGATACAAACCCTTTTCTGTTTAATAATCTTGTATTATACTATTTTACTGGAACAAATTTCCAAGTATCATAGAATTTGTTTGATCCGTTTTGACCTGTAGTTACATAGCCAACATTGTCAATCGCAAATGAAACAGCATCTTGTCTTGCTGAACCTTGGAAAACTTGATTGTCAGCATTCCATACGTCAGTAGAAGGATTATATTCCCAAATGGTGTTGATAACAGAAGTTTTCTTACCACCTACTACATAAGCTAAGTTGTTTAATACAAAAGCAGAAGTATTAGAACGTGTTAAGTTATATGTATAAGAGTTATCGTCACGATTTAAATCATTCAATTTTGTCCATTTAGTACCATCAAACTTAAAGAAGTCTTCTGGGTATGAGCTATTATCAAGACCACCACCTACATAAGCAATGTTATTGATGACAAAAGAAAATCCATATCTTCTATTTGATTCTAATGGGCTATCCACTAAAGTCCAAGTGTTAGCAGTAGGATCATATTTGTAGAAAGATTTAACGTTAGTATCGTTGTCATTACCTCTAGAACCTGTACCTACGTATCCAAATCCACCTATTGAGAAAGCAACAGCGCCATAGCGAGCAGCATCAGCAGGAAGATCTGCTATTTTCGTCCATGTGTTAGCCGAAACGTCATATTTGTAAAAATCTGATAATGCATTTGTTCCATCAAAACCAGTACCTACATACCCATTATTACCAATTGCAAAAGCAACGGCATTGTTACGAGCAATACCAGGGAAGTCAGCTTTTTTAGACCAAGTTCCTGCGGAAGCACTATACGCCCAAGTATCTGTTTTGCGAACAGCAACGCTACTTTCCGTTGCTATACCAGTAGTTACATAAGCAATATTGTTAATTAAGAAAGATACTGCCCCACTTCTTGCGCCACCATCGAAAGCAGAGCCTTTAGTCCACTCCACTACCTCATCTGTATTATCATCCTTTGATTTACAAGAGTAAGTAGAGAAAGTTACGACGCACGCTAATAATATTAGTAGCCAATTTTTCTTGTTCATAAACTGTTAAAATTTAGTATATAAGATGTTTAATTTTATTTTTGGTTTGTTATTTGCGTCTTTTGCTACTATAAGTTGATCTGTATTTGAGAATAATCCTGTTGTAGGTACACTTAAGAATAAAGATGTATTATAATAGCTTTGTTTTTTGATATTATTTAAATATTCAATCAAATTGAACGTATATTTTGCATTTGCTCCAAAGTCACTAGCTCCTATATAAGCAGCTTGTTGCACTGTTGTAGTAAATGGTGAATTGATCATACTAATCGGATTTCCACCTGAATTAGCTACCATCAAAATCAAACTTGATGGCGAGTTAAAAAATGAGTTATGATATTTACTGTCTGTCTCTATAACGAGTTCTGCCTTATTGATCGCTACAGTTGGATCGTTAACTAAAGCCAAAAGTGTGGGAAAAGTTATTTTTACTACAGCTCCTGTGCTACCTTCCAAAAATACATCGCCATCAGTCACACTACTATTGAGTTCTGGATTAGTGATACTTAAGGTACTGAAGGCTGTCCCTTCACGATTTGCTTCGACATTATTAAATTGATGTGTCTTATCTGCTAAGTTAAATTTAGCGACCGAATTTACTTTAAATCCTTCTTCATTGATAAAGTTATAATGGATCTGCATGACAACAGTATCGGAATAACCAATGATGGCCGTGTTATTATTTCCTGGTACAAGTGCTATACCTTTAAAAAACTCAACAAAATTTTCATTTGAGGATATAGCCGAATTACCTGCTTTAATATAAGAAAATAATTTGTTGCCTAATGTATTGTCTAATTTAATAGAAACCGAATCCAATCTGTGAACAAAAGGTTTGAACGATAAGGTTCCTAATGCATTAGGATCATAGGCAAACTTTTGATTATTGTAAATAGCTGCACCACTTACAAACACAGGTCTTTCATTGATATCAGAACCTGAGTTGACCTCTTTCAACGTAATTTGCTCTTTCACTTCGTGAACAGCAATTGTCTGCGTTTTCGTGGTATCTCCGTAAAAATATTTATTGGGTTTTAAAACAAACGTGATGGAGTCATATTGCGCTGCAGTTGGAATAGAAGCAGTCGTAATATTTCCAATTCCAAGACGCATATAAGAAGATGCACGAACTGATCCCGTAGTTGTATTGCTGTTTTTTCCAACGAGGATCACTCCAGTTCCTGATGTGGGTACATCATCGAGTTGATAAGTAGATGCATTCACTTGAATCGAATCAACAGGAACGATGCCCATGGATTCATCTCTTGAATTGTCTAAAGAGAGCGAAATATCTTTATTACAAGCTGAAATGCCTATCAGTAATAACGCTGAGAATAAAAATTGAACACTACGTCTCTTAAAGTTTCTTATCATGCTTAAAAATTGAATAATGCAAATGTAATCAATGCGCATTGTTAATCAGTGTTATATTTTGTTAAATATGGTTAATTACCAAGGCGAATGCAAATCTAGTAATTTAAATTTGTTTTTAATTATGGCAAATAAGTTTAAATTATTGATAACACTTTCGGTATTAACCGGTATCGGAATGATTAGTATTCTGGCGATCTGGTTATACGGAAGCTATAATAATCGCCTTGAGCTCTTTCTTTCTTCAGCGGAAAGAAGCATGTTTAATGTAGTTCAAGATGTCTATCAAGCGCACAGCAACGATATCAAAAGGGAGCAAGGAGGGGCATTAGGTACTTTGCGCAAAAATCTGAGATCAAAATATACGGATGCTGAAATTGATACCCTTTTTAAAGATCTGGTTTCTAGTTATAAAGGTCGTCCATTGCGCGGAGATGCTGGCATGCACCAGGATTATAAGCAAAAGCACCTCAATGGTAAATCTGGCGGCGAACTTATGGCTCCTTATTTATTTTTACAAATTAAGATCTCTGATGCTTTGATTGCTGAGATAAAAGAAAAATTTCATACGGCACTTGAAGCGAAGGGGGTGCGTGCTGATTATGAAATTACGACTGAGTTATTTCCCCGTGATAGCCTTTTCGCTATTCGGAAGGAATATAGAGCCAAAAAATTATCTTGGACACGGCCCATTATGATCGACGCGGTCGAAAGTAAATTTTTGATCGTCAAATTCAAGCACGTTTGGAAAAATCTCTTGTTTGATCTTAGCTGGCAATTGGGTATTGCTATTCTTTTGGTCAGTATTTTTATAGGTTCTTTTATCTATCTTTTTAAGACCATCTTTCGGCAGAATAGACTTGCAGAGATGCAAAAAGCATTTGTTAACAATATGACACACGAATTAAAGACACCTGTTTCTACCGTGATGACCGCTATTGAGGCAATACAACTGTACGGCGTAAGGCATGATCATGAAAAGATGGACCGCTATTTGGCGATTTCCAGAAATGAGCTTGATCACCTCTCTGATATGATTGATCGTGTTTTACAGTTGGATGTAGACGAACATACTGGGCTGAAATTGGATAAAAGTCAAGTGGATCTGATTCAAGTTTTGAAAGATGCGGCAAACACTTTTGGAATTAATGTCAATAAACAAGTGCTCATATCTTTGGATCTGGATATTCCGTTTTTATCGATCAATGCCGATATCTCCCACTTGAGAAATGTCATTAATAATTTATTAGAGAATGCCGTTAAGTATTCTGGAGATCCTGTCGATATTAAAATTGCCGTGCAAGAATATGCTGATCAGGTTGAATTTACAGTTTCTGATCAGGGTAAAGGCATCGCTCCAGAATATCAGAAAGAGATTTTTGAGATGTTTTTTCGAGTACCCGAAGGAAATTTACATCAGGTAAAGGGGTTTGGTATAGGCTTGGCCTATGTGCGTCAGGTTATTGTGCAACATGGTGGAAAAATATCCGTGAAAAGCAGTTTAAATAAAGGTAGTACCTTTATCATTAAATTACCAAAATAATAGCATTATGATTGATATCTTATATGTAGAAGATGAACCTAGTTTAGCTCTTATTGTTACAGATAGTTTGGAAATGAATGGCTTTTCTGTCAGACATTGTCAGGAAGGGCAGACTGCTTTACGATCATTCGAAAAGGAAAAGCCTGATATTTTGTTGATTGATGTGATGATGCCAGTTATGGACGGTTTTACACTGGCTACTCATATTCGAGAGCGCGATAGTAAAATTCCGATTATTTTTCTAACTGCTCGCGTACAAACGGATGATGTGGTAAAAGGCTTTCATCTAGGAGCAAATGATTATGTGAAAAAACCTTTTCGCATCGAAGAGCTTGTTGTGCGTATTCAATCGTTATTAAAAAATAGTCCAAAAATGCAGTTTAGCCAAAATTTGATGATTGGCGATTATGTGCTGGACAGTCTCAAGCAGACATTGAGTTACCATGGAGAAGCGATTAAATTGTCTTACCGGGAAAGTGAATTATTGCGAAGCTTATATGAAAATAGAAATCAAGTCGTACCAAGAGAAGATATCATGAAAACGTATTGGAGTTATGATAAATATTTTTCGGGTAGAAGTTTGGATGTTTTTATCAGTAGGATCCGTAAATATCTAAATAAAGATGCCCGCATCAAGATTACGAATATAAGAGGTATCGGTTATATGCTATCTGTCGATTAGGAAAGATTTATAACTTATTTTTTTAAATAAATTGCTCGTTTATAGTGGTTTAAAATGTTTTTATATTCAACTTAGATAAATTGGATATAAAATACAATTTATCTAAGTTTGTATGCAGTAAAAGAATTGTAAAATGAAAGATAGTGTATTGAGTAGAAAAGAGAAAATTATTCGTGAGGCTTTGAATTTATTTTCTGAGCAAGGATATGCAGATACCTCTACCAAAGCTATCGCTCAAAATGCTGGTGTGTCTGAAGCCTTGATTTTTAAACATTTTGGCAATAAAGATGCCCTATTGGTGCACCTGATTAAGGCTGGTTATCGCAAAGTGCTTACTCATCACAAAGGGATGATGACTTATGTCGATTCTAAAGATTTTTTGCGTAAGATGATCAATCTCCCTAGTAAATTGGTTGCGGATGAACCTATTTTTTGGAAACTTCAGGAACGCCTTTCTCATCATCCTTTTTCGAAACAGCAACATGAGCAGTTCATGAAGCCTGTTCAGGCCATTATTGTACGCGCTTTTAAAGAACTGGGGTATAAAAACCCAGATTTAGAAACGGAACTCCTATTAATAGTCATCGATACCCTTTGGAAAAAAGAAGCTAATGGGGAACTTGATCATGCCATGGAGCTGGCTATTCTCCTCGAAGAAAAATACGATTTGATCTAATTTTCGATCTGTTTTTTTGAACGATCATTGCAAGTTTGTGCATGTTTTATCAAATTTGTTGCACAAACTGTTTTTTATTGTGTAAAAAATGTCCGTTCTTAGTACTCTATTTTATACAAACTAATTATGTTAAAAAAACTAGCTCTAGTTGTCGTCGCATTGACATCATCTATCTCTTTTTCACAAGCACAGGACAAAAAAGACTTTGTCAAGTATATCAATTCACCCCACAGTTGGGTAGATTCTGTATTTAACACATTGACTCCCAAAGAGCGTATAGCACAATTATTTTTAGTACGTGCACATACCAATCTTGGGCAGCGTTACATAGACTCTGTTGCTCAGGTGGTTAAAAATGAGCAATTGGGAGGTCTTGTTGTTTTTCAAGGAGGACCCGTTCGTCACGTCGATATGTTTAACCAATATCAAAAACTTTCTAAAGTACCGTTATTGATTACATTTGATGGTGAGTGGGGGCTAGGGATGCGTTTACCGGATTCGACCTTATCTTATCCTTACCAAATGACATTAGGAGCCGTTCAAAATGATCAGTTGATTTATCAAATGGGGCAAGAAGTTGCAAAAGATTTTCACCGCATAGGTATGCATTTTAATTTTGCTCCGGTAGTGGATATTAATAATAATCCCAAAAATCCAGTGATCGGTTTTCGTTCCTTTGGTGACAATAAAGAGAATGTAACCCGAAAAGCGAAAGCGTATATGGATGGAATGATGAATGGCGGTATTATTTCGTCCTTGAAGCATTTTCCTGGTCATGGCGATACCGATGTGGATTCTCACCATGATTTGCCTCAGCTTACTTTTAGCAAAGATCGATTAGAAGCTCTTGAAATGTTTCCATTCAAAGAATTGATCAAAGCGGGCGCACCTGCGATCATGGTCGCGCACATGAATATTCCGAGTTTAGATCCAGCACCAAATATTCCTTCTTCTATATCAAAACCTATTGTGACCGGTATATTGCGTGAAGAATTAGGTTTTCGTGGTCTTACAGTCACAGATGCTATGGACATGAACGGTGTCAAGAAATTTTTCCCTAATGGTGAAGCTGATGTTATGGCTATAATAGCTGGACATGATTTATTGGAAGTATCTGAAAATAGTAATCGTGCTATCGATCTCATCCTAAAAGCTATTCAAGAAGGTCGGATTAATCAAGCAGATGTAGATGCACGCGTTAAAAAAGTACTTGCCTCTAAATTATGGTTAGGTTTAGATCAATATCAAGCTGTCCATCCGACCAACCTTTATGGTGATCTGAATAGAACTTCTGCAAAGCAATTGATCGATCAGTTGGCTGAAGCCTCGGTTACTGTATTAAAATCAACAGATAAAATAAGAGCATTTAAAAAATCAGGAAAAACAGCAATTGTTAATATTGGATTAAAATCTCCAGCTGCTTTTCAACAGATTATGGCAGATGCTCTATCGGATGAGACAACGTATTATGTGACCGATGAAACAAGTCAGGATGAATTGAAAAAGATCATCAAAGAAGTTAAGAAAAATAAGCAAATCATTTTGGCAATTCATGATATACGTTCGCGCCCTCGTCCCCAATTGCCTGTCAATAAGGAAGTGGAAAATCTCGTTAAAAAGTTAGCTAAAAAATCGATTGTGACGTTCTTTACCAATCCATATGCGATCGATGGTTTTAAAGGTGTACACAAGAGTAAAACCATACTAGTGGCTTATCAGAATGATGAGTTTATGCAAAGAGCTGTTGCCAAAGCAATACTTGGGCAGTATGTGACAACAGGTAAATTACCAGTCACTATCAACAAATATTTCAAGTACGCTGCCGGAAAATAAGTCCTTAATCTACCTTTAATATATAAGAAAGGGGCTGATCAGTATTGATCAGCCCCTTCTTTTTCTTTATTCGATTTCTTACTTCTTCTCTTGGATGATGAAGTCTGTCATCACTTTAGCACTTTCCTCCTGTACAAAGTCAAACTCCATCTTAGGTTGAGGTTTTCCTTCTTCCCATAGCGGTAAGCCTCTTTGTTTCAATAATGCATTTACACGATCTCTATTTTTCTTTTGATTATCGTCACGTTCTTTTTTAAATTTATCAAGTTGCAATGGTATTTTGGTTTCTTCGTCACGTTTTTCAAACGTAGCAATATCTTCCAATAAAAACTTGTACTCGGTTGAGTTTTTCATTCTTGCTTCATGCTCTTGCTCCAATTTTTTATTGATCTGCGTTAAATCGGCTACTTTTTTATAGGTACTTGATTTAATTTGATCCCATGGTAAAGCGGATGGTTCCGAACTTTCGCCAAATTTCTCTGCAGAATATTGTGTTGGAAAAGTCACATCAGGACTTACTCCTTTATGTTGCGTGCTGCTACCATTTACACGGTAAAATTTACCTAATGTAATATTGATCTGACCGTATTCAGGTGCTCCATTTGGGGTGTCCGGATCTTTCTCTTGTTGTGCTTTCAATAATAATTTACTTGTAGGGCTGATCACGCGCGACATATCGACCGCAGACTGTACGGTACCTTTACCGTATGATTGCGAACCTAAGATGACTCCACGGCCATAATCCTGTATAGCACCTGCAAAAATTTCGGAAGCAGAAGCTGAAAAACGATTGATCATAACACCTAATGGACCATCCCATGATACACCTGCATTGCGATCCTCTTCAACATCAATTGAATTGCGGACATCACGTACTTGTACGACTGGTCCTTTGTCAATGAATAAACCGGTCAGATCGATCGCCTCTGGTAGAGATCCACCCCCGTTAAATCGCAAGTCGATCAATACTGCATCTACTTTTTCTTGTTTCAGCGTATCCAATAATAACCGCACATCACGCGTTGTACTTTTGTAGTTTGGATCACGTTTGCGGTATGCCTCAAAATCCATATAGAACTTTGGAATATTGATGACACCAACACGGTAAGTTTTACCATCTACTCCTTTTACATTTAAGATCTCTTTTTTAGCAGACTCCTCAGCCACGACGATGCGTTCCCTGGTTAGCGATACTATTTTAGGATGTGCGCCTATAGGTTGGCCAGCAGGTATAATTTTCAATCGTACAAGAGTTCCTGCAGGACCTTTGATTTTTGCTACAGCAGCATCCAATCTCCACCCAATGATATCTTCAAATTCACCGTCTTTTCCCTGTGCTACACCTACGATCTTATCATCTATGGCTAAGCTTTTATCTTTAAAGATAGGACCTCCAGGGATAATTTCACTGATAGTCACCATTTCATTGTCAATCGTCAATCGTGCACCAATTCCTTCAAACGTATTGGCCATGCCTTCATTAAAAGCTTGTGCAAAAGAAGGGTTGAAGTATGAGGTGTGCGGATCTACAGCATCTGTCAATGCAGTCATGATTAACTGAAATGCATCATTTGAATTTGTTTTTTTACCCTGAGAGATCAAATTGTTATAACGTTTACGCAAGGTCTCTCTTTGTTTGGTTTCCGTGCTATCTGTTTTTTTAGCAGTGGTCATTTCCAGATTCAACAAATCATATTTCACACGATGCTTCCATTGCGTGTCAGCTTCCGCCGTGTTTTTGAACCAGCCTAATTTCTCTCTGCTCGGAAGGAAATATTCATCCAATGTAAAATCTTGTTTAACATCCACTTGTTTGAGCGCATACTGCATGCGTTCCAAATAGCGCTTAGAGTACACATTGAAAATATGAAACGGAGCAGATAGATCACCATTTCTAAAATCTTGGGCGATCGTATTGCGATATTGTTGAAATTCATCGATATCGGATTGTAATAGGTAGTTTTTTCCTTGATCCAATGTCTTTATTAAATTGTCAAAAACAATCTTTGAAATGGAATCATTCAGTTGTACTTTTTTATAACTGGTAGATTCTAAGAGTCCTGCAACTTCTTTTGCGATGACTTCGTGTTGTGCGCTAGGCTTTAAACCTCCTTCTACTTCGGTTAGATTAACTCTCGGCTTCGAGCCACAGGAGACGATCGAAATAACAAAAAGGGTGAATATTAGCTTTTTAAACATATTTTCTATAATTTTAATAGTCATTTTTAATATATGAGATAGCGCTTTAAATCCAAAGAGCTAAATTTAAAGAATTTCAGTTCATAATTTTAACAAATCAACAAATTTATTTGATACTTTATCTGAAAAATCTCCACTATTTATATTTCTTGTAATAATAACTCATTTTAGTGAATTTAAGTATCTTTATCCAGTAAGCAATTTATGCTGTAATAATAATGTTATAAGAGGATCACAAGCTTCAGCTGGCTTATAATTCAATCGTATATGTTCCCAAAGCATCTTCTGCTTACGACCAAAAAATGAATCAGAGTGATCTCCGTAGTCGTTATTTATGGGTCATAGCAGCAGTAAGGAATAGCTAATAGCAACACATGATCGGTTTAGAATCAAGATCGATACATGAACTAAACAAAATTGGATGTAAGATGTTCATTTCATACCACGATAAGGAATTCATACCTAATATAATCATATGAAAAATTTAATAATGACAATTCTATGTTTTTGCGTCACAGAGGCGAGTTTCGGACAGCTTAAAAACGTTCGATATCAAGATGGAGATCAAGTCTTAACCGGATTGCTCAATACCGATGCGGGCGAAGGTGCTCCTGGTGTCTTAATTCTTCCAGCTTGGATGGGTATCGATGACGAAGCTACTCAAGCTGCCGTTCAATTGAGCAAGGAGGGGTACATGACCTTTGTTGCTGATATCTATGGAGAAGGTAATAAACCGACTAATGCAGCTGAAGCAGGGCAGCAGGCAGGTAAATATAAGCTGGACTATCAAGCCTATCAAAGAAGGATTCGTCTCGCTTTGGAGCAGCTGTTGAAGGCTGGAGCAAGTCCACGTCGTCTAGCTGTTATGGGCTACTGTTTTGGTGGAACGGGAGCCTTAGAGGCTGCAAGAGCGGGCTTAGAAGTGCAGGGTGTTATTTCTGTTCATGGCAACCTGGGCAAAGGTAGCCGTCCAGATGGAGCACTTAACACTAAAATATTAGTACTTCATGGTGCAGCAGATCCCCATGTTTCCGATCAAGAAATTTCAAATTTTAGAAAGGAAGTGGAAACAGCTCATGCAGATTGGCAAATGATTTATTATGCCGATGCTAAACATGCTTTTACTAATCCTGCCAGTGCTGATTTTCATCCCTTAGCAGCACAGCGCTCATGGAAACATCTAATCGTTTTCTTGGAAGAAGTTTTGAAGTAAAGAGCTCTTCATCAAGCTGTAGTTCACTAATCTATAGCTTGATGAAAAGATGTCTTCAGTTTTGTAAAATCTTGATACGTATTTTCTGCTTCTTTATAGTCTTTTAGACGAATGTAAACCTCCCCAAGTTTATCTAAAACGGCAAGTTCAAGATGTATATCCTTTCTTTCCCGTGCCATTAAAAGTGCTGACAAGAATTCTTTTTTTGCAATTTTGATATTGTTGTCTAAAAGTTTGGACGAAGCCAATACATATTCTATTGCAGCTAATTCATTGGTGAATTTTTTACTTTCTGCGAGTTGTTGCGCCTGCAGTAAAAACCATTGCGCTTCGGTAAATTTATTTTGATCAAAGTATACTTGTGCGAGTTGCTGCCAAGCCACGATCTTACCTTCATAAGCCTTTGATTTATTGTAAAGGGGTATGGCTTTTCTAATGATATCCTGTTCTGCGCCATCATAGTTTTTCATCCCACCTTTGGCCAAAGCAATTTGCATCCACGCATTTGCTTGATCATGATAATTTTTTGATAGGACAGCAGACTTCAGATTTTCCTGTGCAGCACGTTCCGCTTTTTCAAATTTTCCTGCATAAAGTAAGACAACAGCTAAATTCTGATTCAGTATCGTTTTATCTTGTTTATTGTTTGCTTTTGCTGCGATTTGGATCGCATTTTCAAAATAAGCGATTGCTTGATCAGTTAAATTGTTATTCACCGCAAATAAGCCAGCCTCATTGAGCAGTGTATAGTTTGCGATATCATCATATTGCACTTTGATCCGCGCCAATAGTTCATTCCATTTGTCTATATCTGCAGGGACTGGATGAATTAAGTACTGAAATTGTGCTTGATCTGTCACACTTTTGATTTGTGTGAGCAATGTTTTATACCGCAGTTCCTGAGCTATTTTTTTTGCAAAATCTTTTCTGGTACTACTGTCAAATAGCTCTATTAATTGTTCTGTTTTGCTCTTAGGAGGAGGGAGAATATAGACCTTCGGGCCTATACCTTTAAAATCACGATTATACTTGATGATGGCATTCGTATTATCTGCGATTGATTCCTGAGCATACGACATGAAGCAACCTATCAAAAGGTAGGTACTGGTAAGAAAAGTAATTTTCCAATATTTCTTTTTAATCATGTATATCCCTGCTGTTAGTGAGGTTATTGCAAATATGGAGAAAAAATGTGTAAAATATCGTTAAAGGGATAACTAGAACGCTGAGTGTACCTGTTTTTTACGAAAAAATTAAATTTTCAAGATTGGAAACGGATTTATGGCTATTTCCTCCTTCCAATAAAAATTTATAACTTTAAAATCGCGAATAAAAATCTGAATTAAAAAACCTCATGCAAAGCCATTATTCATCAATATTTCCTTGGAAAGAATTGCGTTATGCAATCGCTATGGAGCGTGATACAAAGGCTTTCAAAAAACTCTTTTTATATTTTTATAACGATCTCAAAATGTTTGGACGGGGGATGGTTAAATCCGAACCCGCAGTGGAGGATATTATCGCTGATATTTTCTTGAAAGTGTGGACATTAGAAGCAGATTTAATGGCTATTGACCAGATTAATACCTACCTGTACAAGGCTGTTCGCAACAATGCAATTAAATATCTGGAAAGATTACCGCAACAGGTTGATATTTCAGAAATTATCAATTTCGAATATCATATGCTTACCCCCGAGCAGGTACTTATCTCCCAAGAACATCTTGCATTAATAGAATCAGCAATAGCTCACTTACCTTCTAAATGCAGAATGGCTTTTACCTTAGTCAAAGACTTAGATTGTAGTTACAAAGACGCTGCAGAGATTATGGAGATCAGCGTTCATACTGTTGACCGCCATATGCAACTTGCATTAAGAAGATTACGAGAAGTATTGGGTAATGAAAATATTGCTCTGAATTACAGTTGATTATAAAAAAAACTAAAAAGCTGTTGGTGGTTTCTTGTTGGATTTGGATCATTATGGTAGAATCAACGAGTTTATGGAGCAAGACCAATTTATTACCTTACTAAATAAGTACCTTCAAGGACAATTGTCCATTGAAGAAAATCGACAGTTTCAGCAATTACTCCAATCTGATTCGAAAAATCAAGTTCTTTTTGACTATGTCCATATTAAATCTAATCCTTCTACAGAAAAAGAAAATGAGGAGGAGGTGTTTCAATCCATTTTAACCAAAATTGATCATACGGATCAAATGAGGATGTGGGGAGATCACAAAAAAACTATACAGCATTCTGAGGACAGTAAGATTATGGTATCTGATTTAATGCCTCAAAAACCGCAATCATGGTATCAGGTCCGGTATGTGGCAGCAGCCGTGATCGTTCCCTTGTTGATGGTACTTTCCTTCTATCTTTATCAGATGCAGCCCCAGACAAAATATGCGCAACAATACGTTAGTAAAAGAGGGGAGAAAAAGATTATTAATTTGTCCGATGGTACGACAGTTTGGTTAAACGGTGATAGTAAATTATATCTTGAAGATTCATTTGGTAAGGTCGAGCGCCGTGTTAAATTAGAGGGTGAAGGTTTTTTTACTGTTGCTCATGATCGCGAACATCCTTTTATTGTAGAATTTAAAGATTCAGAGGTAAAGGTCCTTGGAACAAAATTTAATATCCGTGCTTATCCCGATGAAGACAACACTGCTACCTCGCTGGTTGAGGGAGCAATAACAATGAAAGTCGATCATCAAGCCCAATCTTTAACCCTTAAACCGGGGGATAAAGTCACTTTCCGTTCTGCGGCATTGTCAAAAGCAAATGCCATTCAAGCAAGGCCAGCGCGGGAAGTTCAACATTCCAAATTAACGATTCAAGAAGGAGAAGTGATGCCCTCAGAGACGTTATGGCTGCAAAATAAACTTTCTTTCCATGCTGATCCACTCTCTTTGGTCATTTCCAAATTGAGCAAGTGGTATAATGTTTCCATTGCAATTGAAAATCCTGATCTAGAACAATTTATTTTCAGTGGTAACATGGAAGGTTATCGTCTTGATCAGATTCTGCTTATCCTTCAGCAAGCGAATCCTAATATCCAAGTTAAGAAACAACATGATTCAATTATTATACATTAAAACCTGAGCAATTATGATATACAACAATACTTAAAAGTCTTTATTAAAGCCAAAGGATACACCCTAAGGTGTATCCTGAGTAAGCATGAAAAGCGTACCCTGTCCCTGAGAAAGATAAGTACGCTATGGTTCCATACTAAAGTTAAAACTATGAAAAAAAATTTACATGGTCAGGGATTTTGTGTACCAAAATCTAGCACCATTAAATATGCATTAATGACTAAGCTAACAGTTGCGCTCACTTTTGCTTTTGCAGTAAAGGTTTTCGGAATAAGTACAAGTGCGCAAGAGAAAGTTTCTTTGAAAATTAGAAATACAGATTTAAAGACCGTTTTGAAAACCATCGAAAAACAGACAAACGTCAAGTTTGTATATTTTGATAATCTGGTTTCAAATAAGAATCTTTCCTCTGTTGCTGTAGAAAATCAAGCCTGGAATAATGCACTTATTCCACTTTTAAATCAATTTAACCTGACCCTAAGCAGTTATGATGGTGTTACTTATGTGATTACACCTGTGAAAAATCCTGTGCAGGGAATCACCATAAAAGGCAAGATCTTGAATAGTCAGGGAATGCCATTGGCAGGAGTTACGATCGTTGAAAAGAATAAAGATCGGGGCACGAGTACAGATGATAAGGGTGAATTTTCATTAAAGGTCAATGAGGCCACATCCATTTTATTGATTAGCAATGTAGGCTTCATCAGTCAGGAAATAAAAGTTAGTCAATCTTTTATGACCATTACGCTACAAGAAGATCTCACTTCGTTAGCTGAGGTTGTTGTTGTGGGTTATGGTACACAAAAAAAAGCAAACCTAACCGGTGCTGTTTCTTCCGTAGAAATGGATAAAGTTTTGGGTGATAGACCTGTGAGCAGTAGCTCTCAAGCATTGCAGGGTGCTCTGCCCGGTTTGCAGGTCACTTTTGGTGGAGGAAGACCAGGAACGGGGACCGATTTGAATATTCGGGGTGTGACATCCATCAATGGTGGTTCTCCACTAATTCTGGTTGATAATGTGCCTATGAATATGGATGATGTCAACCCCAAAGACATTTTAAACGTTACCGTGTTAAAAGATGCTGCTGCGGCATCTATTTATGGTGCTCGAGCTGCCTTTGGGGTCATATTGGTTACAACCAAAAAAGGCGCTAGAAATCAACCAACCAAAATTAATTACTCCAGCAATTTGACTTGGAGCAGTCCTTCTACCTTACCCGAAAAGGCCAGTCCTTTGCAGTTTGTACAAGCGCTAAAAGATTTTGGTAATACCTCCAATTGGGCTGGACAAAATGTAGACACATGGTTAGAAAAGCTCAAAGACTATCAAGTCAATCCCAATAGCTATCCAGATGGAATAACGGAAGTCAATGGAACGAAATATCCTTTGCGCGAATATGATCTTTACAAAGAGGTATTTCAAACAGGCTTCGAGCATCTGCATAATCTTTCTATTCAAGGAGGTTCCGAGAAAATAGCGTATCGTCTTTCAGGTATGTACAGTGATGAAGATGGTATCATGACGACCCGAAAAGATAGTTACAAGCGCTACAATCTCAATGCTTATGTCGGTGCAGAGTTAAAGAAAAATCTGAATATCAGTGCCAATATCTTATATAAAAACGATGAGCGCTATACACCTGCAAATTTTGGGGAGATGTTTTATCGTGCTTTAAGTTTTGGGTCTTATCTCAACCCTGGGGAGACGACAGATAGCGACGGCAATAGCATACCCTTTGGGACTCCCAATAACTATCTCAAATATGAAGATCCAACCCGAAATTACAATGATAATTTGAGGTTATTCGGAAAATTGGACTATAACCCTTTGCCAGGGTGGAATATTGCTTTAGAATATACTTTTAGCAAGACCAACAATAACAGCAAGTATGCGCAAAATAAGCATCGTTATATGAACCCCAATAATTTTAATCCCGAATATTTATTTAATAACGATTTTTACGAGCGTAGCAATACACTCATCAATTACAATGCGTTAAATATTTATTCCAGTTATAGCCACGCGATTGCGGAACATCATTTTAAAGTATTAGCGGGAGCCAATTATGAAAAAAGCTATTCAGAAAATTTTTCGGCTAGGCGATTCGGTGTTCTCAGTCCAGACTCTCCATCACTAGGTACGAGTACTGGTACACAGACCACAGCGGACTCCTTTGGTCAATATGCTGTTTTAGGTTACTTCGGGCGTATTAATTATGATTATCAGAATAAATATCTATTAGAGGTCAATGGCCGATTGGATGGTTCCTCACGATTCCAAAAAGGAAGTCAATTTGGTTTCTTTCCTTCTGTATCAGCAGGCTGGAATGTGACAGAAGAGGGATTTATGTCCGATTTGAAAAATAGCATTCCATTGCTCAAATTTAGAGGTTCTTACGGTTCCATCGGTAATCAAGTTGTTCTCAACAATGTGGGCGGGCAGGTTTATTTCCCTGTTATTCCGCAGATGACAACGAGCAATACGAATTGGATAGATCCCACTACGGGAGTCCGTTATTTAACCATCAATGCTCCCAATCTGATTAGCTCGACCTTTACTTGGGAACAGGTACGGACGTTAAATGTGGGGGTTGATATTGCGCTTTTAAATAATCGTTTGACCACGAGTTTTGACTGGTTTCGCCGTCAAACAATCGGCATGTTATATCAAGGAGCAGATTTGCCAGCAGTTTTAGGTTCAGCTCCTCCGTTTCAAAATACCACCGATCTGGAGTCCAAAGGCTGGGAGTGGGAACTTTCTTGGAAAGACCAAATTAAAGATTTTAGATATGGTTTCACGTTCAATCTTTCAGACAACAGGGGCTACATCACGCGTATTGAAAATAGTGCGGGACTGATCGATGGCTATTACGAAGGAAAAGAAATAGGGGAAATCTGGGGCTATGTCTCCGATCGTTTTTATACCACACAAGATTTTGAAGACAATTCATTAAATCCGCAGCTGATCAATGGTACATTAAAATCAGGTATTCCTGCTTTTAAAGGCGTGAAACAAAACCCTGGAGACATGCTGTATACCGATTTAAATGGTGATGGTATCCTCTTTTCGGGTACAGGTACCGTGACGGATCCCGGGGATATGAAAGTGATCGGCAATAACAATCGAAGATATCAATTTGGAGTCAATGCTTTCTTTAATTATAAAAACTTTGATCTATCGGTCTTTTTGCAGGGCGTAGGCAAGCGCGATCTATGGCTTAGTAATTTTTTGATGTGGCCTTATAATAATGAGTTTGGGACTTTATACCAACATAATCTCGATTATTGGACGCCAGAAAATACAGATGCAGAATACGGACGTGTGTATGCCAATGCAGGTCTAAATACAGGAGCTAATCGACGGGTACAAACAAAATATTTATCAAATGGAGCCTATTTACGCGTACGTAATATCACCCTAGCATATACCTTGGCGAAAAATGTATTGCGTTCAAAAGCAGTTGACAATATCAAGTTTTTTGTTTCAGGAGAGAATCTCTTTAAGGCAGATCACATGCCAAAAGGAATGGAGGCCGATGGGCAAGATCTGGGATCAGGAGGTATTTATCCTTTCTTGAAGAAATATAGCTTTGGCGTAAATGTCACGTTTTAATGGACCACTCAATTTAAATCGTATCGAACAATGAAAAATCGGATTATATTATATACCCTAGGACTATGCCTTAGCGGTTCCTTGCTAAGCTGTTCTAATCTATTGGACTTAGAGCCTGAGGGCACACTGACCGAAAATAGTACTTTTACCAATTACAACAATTTTATTTCTTACGCTTGGCAGTTTTATGGGACTTTTCCAGGTTATAGTAACGCTGTTCCCAATTCCGAATTCCATGGCGATCTATTTGCCAATGCGAATGCAAATGGGACATCAGATTGGATCTGGCAGCGGATCGTAGTTCCTTCCAAATCGGATGATTATAGCCTCCCGTTTGTTCAGATCAGAAGTATCAATATTTTGTTGGACAACATCGATTTGGCCAGTAATTTAACCGATATTGAAAAGAAACATATTCGGAGCATCGGTTATTTTTTCAAAGCCTATCAGTATATGGATCTTTTAAATAAATATGGTACTGCCATTTGGGTTGAAAATGCGATCAGCGATGGGGATAAAGAAGTTTTATATGGTACCCCGCTTACACGAGATGAATTGGCTGCCAAAATCGAGGCATTACTTAGCTATGCTGCAGAAAATATCAAGGTAAACGGTGATGGACCAAATACCATTAATAAGCATGTGGTGCTGGCTCTGACGACTCGCTTTGGGCTTCGTGAAGGTACTTGGCGTAAATATCATCAGCTTGGTCAAGCAGAAAAATATCTGCGTCTGTCGGCAGATGCGGCTTCGAAACTGATCGCTGCCAATCTTCCATTAATGGCCGATTATGATCAGTTATTTAATAGCGAGTCTTTGGCAAATGTTTCAGAAGTGTTACTCTATAAACAGTATGAACAAAATCAGATCACCCATTCGCTAGCTTCTTTAGCAAGAAATTCTTCTGGAAGATGGGATTTGACCAAGACTGCGGTAGATCTTTACTTAATGAAAGACGGGCAGAGCCGCTGGTCAAGCCCGCAATTTGCTGGAGATAAAAATCCTTACGATGAGTTTCGTAATCGAGACAGTAGACTCTACTTCACAGTGCCACCACCTTATAAAGTTGATGCTAGCCATCCAACATATACGTGGAAATATACCAATGATGTCAAGGATCGGGAATATATTGACCTGATGGCTCGATTGTCTGTTGACAAACGCAAAACGCTTCCGTGGATGAATTGGGAAGGATTAATCCTAAAACAAGAACCTCATTTTTTTGACAACAACTTAGGACAGCCTTTTAGCGTAAGTTTTACGGGTTATCGCTTTTATAAATTCAGCAACAAGATTCAACGTATTCAGAATCAAGACATCAATGATGCTCCTATTTTCAGGATGGGTGAGATACTGGTATCTTATGCCGAGGCTAAATTTGAATTGGGCGAGTTTGATCAATCTATTGCCAATCAAACGATCAATCCTTTGCGGGCTCGAGGTGGAGTTGCAGCTTTACAGTTGACCAATATACAGAGCGATCCGACACGTGATGCTACAGTAGCGCCACAATTGTGGGAGATTCGTCGGGAGAGGGCGGTTGAATTGATGGGTGAAGGATTCCGTTTTGATGATTTACGTCGTTGGAAAAAAATGGATTATGCAGTAGCTTTAAAACGTGGACGTTATATTACAAAAGGTGTAGATGTTCCTGCAAATGCTCCTATACCCATTGA
The DNA here is from genome assembly GCF_023273895.1 of Sphingobacterium sp. PCS056. Classification (NCBI taxonomy): domain Bacteria; kingdom Pseudomonadati; phylum Bacteroidota; class Sphingobacteriia; order Sphingobacteriales; family Sphingobacteriaceae; genus Sphingobacterium; species Sphingobacterium sp. PCS056. The sequence goes on from NZ_CP096883.1 coordinate 1,320,728, forward strand.
AAATAATCAGACCCAAGGATATATTTCGTACGAAGGAAAGGCTCCAAGTCCATTTTTGACGTATTATTATTTATACCCTATCCCATCTGCAGAGTTGGTTCAAAATACAAATTTGAAACAAAATCCAGAATGGTAGCCGAATATTCCCTTTCTAGCATCGCTATCTTAAGGAAAATATATTTTGATTGACAAAGGTGTTTAATAGGATGATTGTAACTTTTTGCTATTACACAATTACTTTTTATCATCATATTTTTAAGCTATGATGCTAGTTTTTTACTTTCGGATCGGGGCAATACTTCATCTGCTATAGCGGATGAAGTATTGATTTCAATATAAGCAGCATGCCTATTGCATGACACGTTATTTTATCTTTGAACGTTACTTTACTTTTTGAAGGAAAGAACATATATTATAAAAACCATTAAAATGAAAAAACCAGCACTATTTGCGTTGTTTTTTGCGTTGAGCAGCATCGCAATAGCACAAAAGAAAAGCGATCGACCCAACATTGTCTTTATCATGGCCGATGATTTGGGGTATGGTGATCTAGGGGCTTATGGGCAAAAGATCATAGAAACAAAACATCTGGATGCTTTAGCAAAAGAGGGCATGCGTTTTGACAATTTTTATGCCGGCACCTCTGTTTGTGCTCCATCCCGATCCGCTCTGATGACGGGTCAACATACTGGACATACGCCAGTCCGCGGCAATAAAGAATTAGAACCCGAGGGACAGCAACCTTTAGCAGACTCGGTGCAGACGATCGCGATGCTCTTGCAAAAGGCGGGGTACGCGACAGGTGCATTTGGCAAATGGGGATTAGGGATGGTGGATACTTACGGGTCTCCAAGCCGCAAGGGATTCGACGAATTCTATGGTTATAACTGTCAGCGACAATCTCATCGTTATTATCCTACTCATCTGTGGCACAATCAAGAGCGTATCGAGCTACAGGGAAATCATGGTCTGATGGCCAAAGGGCAGTATGCCCCAGAGCTAATCCAAGAAAAAACATTAGAATTTATTGAAAACAATAAGGATCGCCCTTTTTTCCTATATGTTCCGACAGTATTGCCTCATGCCGAATTATCAGGTCCTGATGATCAGTTTTATGCCCAATATGCCGATAAATTTGAAGAAAAAGCGCACAAGGGCAATGATTATGGTCCTGCAGCAACCATTCCGGGATATGCCTCTGTAGCTAAGCCACGTGCTACTTATGCCAGTATGGTCAGCCGCATGGATGCACAGGTGGGACAAATTGTTGCTAAGCTCAAAGCGTTGGATTTATTGGACAATACCATTATTGTTTTTACCAGTGACAACGGAGCACATCGTGAAGGAGGTGCTGATCCAGATTTCTTCAATAGTTCAGCTGGATTGCGCGGATACAAAAGAGACCTCTATGAAGGAGGTGTAAAAACTCCTTTTATCGTCTATTGGTCCGGAAAGGTGACTCCCGGATCTACTTCCAATTACTTAGGCGCATTTTGGGATGTGATGCCCACTCTAGCAGAAGTTGCGCAGGCAGGAAAACCGCAATATACAGACGGTATTTCGTTTGTTCCGACATTACTTGGAAAACCTAAAAAGCAAAAGCAGCATGATTACTTATATTGGGAGTTTCATGAAGATGGCGGCCGTCAAGCGGTGCGTCAAGGTGATTGGAAATTGATTTTGCAAAAAGTCAGAAGTGGAAATCCTGTTGCTGAACTGTATAATCTAAAGCAAGACCCTAAGGAACAAAATAATGTGGCAGCTAGTCATCCTCAAAAAGTGATAGCGTTGCGCAAAATTATAGTAAAAGCACATGTAGAAACGAGTGATTTTCCTTTGCTTAATAAGTAACGGAGTAAAAATAGTGACGGAGTAACGAAGTAGATCATTACTTCGTTACTTTTTACTAGTCACTACGTAACTGGTTACTATTTTACTATCTAATCATCACATGTGGCTGATTGTGATAGGTATCGCTCTTGTAAAAGCGAATGAGAAAATCCAATGTTTCTCGCGTTAATGAATAGAAAAACTGCTCATTGATTTCCTTTTCGTACAATTCATAATAATGCTGTACCAATCCAACTGAGAAAAACTTCTGCACCAAGAGCTGCAGTAAGTTTTGCGCATAATTTGTTGGTTCATTTGGCTCTTCCACAAAAAATGGATTATTTTTCAAGGGAAAGAGGTTTTCGATGCCACCAAAAAATTCTAGACCTATTTTCGGATTATAGAATGCGGTCACCGGAGTATCTTTTGATGCATTTGGATTCGTTACCTCTTCGATTAGCGGTAGCCCTACTTGCTCGCGGTATGCTGTGGTGAGTTCATGGATGTAACCCGCAATTTCAGCTTCCGTCATAAATGCCAGAAGACCGTCATGCTTTTCATTAAACAATGCTTTTACATCCTCCACTTGTTGTTCTGCCTTTTCGATATGCGTCCTTTTGCCCTTTAGTGCTTCCACCAAATACGCTTGATCTATTTCTTGGTCAGCCGTCAGATCGATCTGATCAGCTTCAACAGCAGACATCATTCCTGATAGGTTCCAGGCATCTTGCCAAGGTACGATCTCCATATAGAACAATTGAGCAGCTTGGGGCTCTTGAAAGTTTTGAATCGAATTTTGATTGACAAAAAAGATTTCACCTGTTGTCAAGTGCTTCAATTGTAGACGCTCTTTCTCCAATTTTTCAAATTCAAAAAAGCTATCGATCCGTTTTCCAATATCGCGCACCTGCTCATATCGCGGATGTGCAGGTGATAGAGTCGAGGCAACAAATTCGCAAGATTTTAAGCCCAATAGATGTAAGCGGAAGAAAACAAAGTGATTGTCCCGCACACGGAAAGTCATTTGATTTAAGTACGCAGGATCATGTTGATAGCGACCCAAGTCGGCTATATCCATATGTTGCATCAAACTGTTGTAGTAATAGCCTCCCGTGATATAATTGGTTGCGATCACCTTTTCGGCAAAATTGCGAACTTCCAGATAATTAGCATCCGCTGCCAGAGCATATTCCTTTTGTAGTAAGGAGTTTTCCGGAGCGACCTCATAATGTTCCTCCAATACCGCATAAGCAAGATCTGTAACTAGGGCAAGTAAACGCCCTTCTTTATCTAAGAAAAGATGCGGATTACGTTCGCTGAAAAATAACCATGAAAGCACCAGTACATCCTGTGGATTGATATCTTCTGGATAATAATCTGTTAATTCCTGATCCTCAAAAAATGGAAGCATCTTGCCATATAGCGCTTTGTGCTCTGTCCTAAAGGCATCAAAAAGCTTTGTTCCAGATACGACATCCTCGAGGTAGCAGGTCAAATAAACGCTGAGCGTTTTTATAATTTCAGGTCTGATCAGAGCATCCGTTTCTTCTTCGTCAAACCATAATGTGCTTAGCGCATCGTGTATGTCATTGGCTACTTGTAAATAATAACGATCGGCATCCGATCTCCCTTGATAAGGATGTTGTCCTAGCCAATCTTGTATATAAATTCGTTTTTTGTTCATCAAAATAAATCGTTAATGAGTTTAAGTTCTTATTTCTATCCATGAGCTCTTTTTAGTCGGTTTTTATGAGTAAGGCGATGATACCGCCAGCAGGAATGCTGCTCATCTGGTTTCAAAGAGTAAGGTTACTGTTGAAGGTCTCCTATATAAAATGCTCATCCAAAAATAGCCAAATTTTTGAATTCCATAAATTGATTGTGAAGTAAATGAACAATTGCTAATATCTTCTTACTTTTGATGTATGGCTACACGAATTCCACTGGCAGAGCGCATGCGTCCCAAGAAATTGGAAGATTATGTTGGACAGCAACATATTATCGGTCACGATGCGGTTTTATATCATGCCATTCAACAAAAAAATATTCCTTCTATGTTACTCTGGGGCCCTCCCGGGGTTGGAAAAACGAGTTTGGCACTTTTGATGGCCAAAGAGCTGGGGCGCCCATTTTTTTCTTTAAGTGCGATTCAGTCTGGAGTCAAAGATATTCGTGACGTCATTGAAAAAGCGGAAAAGCTGATGAATATCAATCAGGAGCAACCTTTGATGGATTTTAATCAAGAACAGCCCATTTTGTTTATTGATGAGATTCATCGTTTTTCCAAATCACAGCAGGACTCGTTGTTGGGGGCTGTGGAAAGGGGACTGGTTACCCTTATCGGAGCGACCACAGAAAATCCATCATTCGAAGTGATATCGGCTCTATTGTCTCGCTGTCAAGTCTACGTGCTTGAACATTTAAGCAGCGAAGATCTGATCGGCCTGATCGAAAAAGCATTAAATGAAGACGAATACCTCAAAACATTAAACATTGAGATTGAAGAATACGAGGCCATTTTAAGATTATCTGGGGGAGATGCACGTAAGCTTCTCAATGTACTCGAATTGGTCAGTAATGCCGCAGTCCTGCATCATGAACCCATTACCAATGCGTTCGTATTGAAACAGGTGCAGCAGAATATGGCTATTTACGATAAGACAGGCGAGCAGCATTACGATATCATATCTGCTTTTATCAAATCGATCCGCGGATCAGATCCCAATGCCGCTATTTATTGGCTGGCACGTATGATCGAAGGGGGGGAAGATCCTTCTTTTATTGCTAGGCGATTGCTGATTCTAGCATCTGAAGACATCGGCAATGCCAATCCCAACGCCTTGTTATTGGCCAATACTTGCTTTCAGGCCGTAAATGTCATCGGCTGGCCCGAGTCGCGGATTATCCTGGCGCAAGCAGTAACGTATTTGGCAAGTTCACCTAAAAGCAATGCCTCTTACGAAGCCATTAATAAAGCTCAGGGAGTGGTGAAGCAAACGGGCGATCTTTCTGTACCTCTTCATTTGCGCAATGCACCTACAAAATTGATGAAACAGCTGAATTATGGTGCGGAATACAAGTATGCACATGCATACCCAGGTAATTTTGTGATCCAAGAATTTTTACCGGATGAACTGAGCGGTATGACCTTGTACGAGCCCGGTAAAAATCCGCAGGAAGAAAAGTTAAGGCAGGGCTTACGCGACAAGTGGAAGGAGAAGTACAGGTATTGATTTCATTTTAAATCTCAAGGGATATTGTTTACCTTTGCTGGGATAGGAGTAAGGCATGACATCAGATTTAACATTTACAGCGATAGATTTTGAAACAGCAACAGGGCATCAAAATAGTGCCTGTGCAGTTGGTATCGTGACCGTTGAATCGGGTATCATTACCAATGAATTTTATTCCTTGATCCAGCCTCCACGCAATGAGTATATGTGGCAGACGACACGTGTGCATGGTATCAAACCTCGAGATACGCAACATGCACCAACATTTAAGGAACTGTTTCCATCCATCAAAGCTTTATTGGCAAATAAATTAATGATTGCGCACAATGAGCTGTTCGACCGCAATGTCCTGCGTAAGACGATGCTTTATTATGGGCTATCTTATGAAGAACTCCAATTGGCCGAAATGTGGGAGTGTACCTACAAGATCTATCGTAATAAAGGTTTTAAACCTGCCCGTCTAAACGCCTGCTGTGAAGTGTTGGGCATCACGCTCAATCATCATGAGGCATTATCCGATGCCAAAGCTTGTGCCGAACTTTATCTGCGCCACCCCCATGTGGCAACGCTGGTAGAGAAATTGGGGGAATAAAAAATTAACCAACGAAGAGATCTGCCTATTACTCGATTACTGAGTCATTGACCAGTCCTTGTCACATCACTGCCCACCGTATTGCTGAGCTCTGTATTTAATCTTCTATAGTCAATTTTTAATCTTTAGGTTAAGAGATCATCAGCGTAATTGTGTGTTTTTTTCTTATGCTTGCATATGACATTATATTGTCCTATTTTCTTTTATAAAGCTTTTGATCATTCGTTTTTATACTGTTAAACCAGCTATTTGCCACGCTGTCTCTTTTTTGTCCCCCTTTTGTCCCCTTTGTAAAATTGGTACTCGACTTCGTAAAAATTATATTTGCCTTCGAGTTTTTAGAAGTTTGATCATCTTCTAAGGAATTAAATATCTGTATTTTTTATTTTAAATTAATATGTTTTACATCTTTGTTTCTATTGCTGTTTTGATTCTTTTTGCTGGTTTTTATTTTTGGAAGAGATTCAACCTATCCCGACAATTTTTAGATCGTGCTTCATTGACATTGCAATATCGATTTTATCCTCTAGAAAGTGATAGCTCCCCATCGGGCAAATCAAAGAATGGTGCGCTTTTATTTTTAGTGAAAAGAATAAGTCTAGATACACGTAATATTGTGATCAAAGAAGTAAAGCTGGATCATGCTGTTATCCATGTGAGTTTAGATCAGTTGATCATGATTACATTTCCCGCAGAATCAAATCAAGCTTACGAAGCTTCAATTCGTTTTCGCATTCGAGGACAATCGCGCCCATCTGATTTGATGAACCAGCGTCATGCTACCGTCGTAGGTTATATCACTTCCGAGTCAGCAGGTCGTATTCCTTTTCGCATTCAGATTCCTGTTTCACAATTTATAGAGGAGAGTGAGCAGGTTAGAGGATAAATCGCGGTGGCCAACGATTCGCTCGGAATGTTTTAGCAGTTTACTGCATGGGTGATTAGCTTGTATTGTTTTATGTTACATTCATAGTTAGGATAAGGCTTATTCACCATCTACCCAAGTTTTATTCTTCATGCCCTGATTCGTCAGGGCATTTTTTATGCTAGATTATTTCTATTTCCATTTGCTTTTAACTAGATCTTGCAGGAAATTATCTACCACGCTTATTTCTTTTAGAAACAATCGTCACATAGACAGGTCATCACCTATTAAGTTCTATTTTATGCATTTTGCGATCAATATCAACCCTAGATTGCAATCAGGTGTCATATTGAGGATCAAATTTGCGACATATGCTTGTTGCATATAAGCTTCTATTTATATAAGTTTGTATATCTTATAGATTTAAATATGAAATTATTTTCAATGCAAATTTTAGAGAAAGGATTATTTTTTTCTCTGGTTGCACTTTTTTTTATTAGCTGTAAAAAGAATAATCCACAGCCAGAGCCCGAACCAGAGCCCGTAGTACGTACGAGCGATCAAATGATTCGGGACAGTATCTACTACTACTATAAGCTATACTCGTTATGGGCAGATCAGTATATTCCCCAATATGATAATACTTTTGAATTTACAGATCAATATACGTCTGCCGATGCGATTTTGCTCGGACTGAAGAGTTTGACCCCTGCTTATCCCAATTATGCTAGTTATGGTGGTTTTCTCGATCGTTTTTCCTTTCTCGATGGGCTCAATAATTATCATACCGGAACACAGTCGCGATTGAGAATGGATAGAAATAGCGGCTATGGTTTGTATATTTCTATGGGTACTGCCGACTCCAAAGTCGCCAGACCTGTTATTTATTTTGTTGAAGGGGGATCACCTGCAGATAAAGCGGGTTTAAAACGTTCAGATATGATTACCTCCATTAATGGAGATAATGACTTTGCTGTTGCAGTTACCTGTGATGCTTCAGGATGTAAACCCGTTGATCAAAACGCGCTTAACCAGATGAGAACTCGGGTATTAAATGCATTGGAGGGCGGTGGGCTTCAACTTGAATTGTTGCGTCAGGATCAATCCACCTATAGTCAAAAGCTCGCCTATACTTCTTATATTATTGATCCACTTTATCGCGACACTGTGTACCAATACTCAACTAAGAATGTCGGTTATCTTGCCCTATCTTCTTTTGAAGAAATAGAAAATAATAATGACAATCAGCAAAAAATTGATGCTGCATTTCAGGGTTTTGAAAACAAACATATTGAGGACCTGATTGTCGATTTACGCTATAATACTGGCGGATATGTCGATGCAGCCGTATATGTGGCCAATAAAATCGGCGGATCGGTTGCAGCAGGAGAGCTGATGTTGACCTATATTTGCAATGCCTATATGGACAAAACACATAAGGGAACGAACGGCATGTTTAGCGATACCTATTATAGAAAGACAAGTAATCTGAACCTGCGTAAAGTTTATTTTTTAGTGAGTGAGACAACTGCCTCAGCAGCAGAAATGCTTATTAATGTACTGAAGCCTTATCTTGATGTCCAGATTATCGCTACAGGTACACATACTTACGGCAAACCAGTTGGTTTCTTTGAGCAAATTATTGAAAATAAGGTATCTTTTTGGCCAGCCTCTTTTCAGTTGAAAAATGCCGCTGGCTTTTCAGATTATTGGGACGGTCTTCTGGCAGACAGAATAGATGTCACCGATTATATCTTTTTAGAATCCGGAGATACTCAAGAAACCATGTTAGAGACTGCTTTGGAAGATGCTGTACCAGGCAGTAAAAAGAAGGCTAATGCTCGAAAATCGACCAATCAAATTGCACCTCGCATGCTGCAGGATCAGCAACAGATCAATCGAATCCCCGAAAGAGGGCTATTGAAGAGTCAATAAGAACGTATTCCTCTAGCAGATCCTTTGCCATCGTGATTTTCTGTACGCTGTTCACCATTAGAAATTGAGCGAGCTGTAGGCAAAGTCTGGGCTAGCCTCTAGAATAAAAGATCAAAAAAAGCTAGGAGCTTTTGTCTTTGCTTTATTGTTGAGGGCAACACTCTTTACTAGACAGCGCTATCAAAAATACGTTCGTGACACAGCTCAGCTGCAGCCTGATCCGGTAAGCATTTTAGAAAACCCACTTGTACTTTGCTTATTACTTTTTCGAGCGTTGTATTCATTTCGGCAAAAAGATCTTTGTTCCATCGGATTGCTGTACAGCTGGGCAATACCGCAATGAAACCCTTAATGCCTGGCATTAGGTCGAATTTATTTTCAGGAGCCTGCTGCAGTCGTACAAAAGCTTTTAATACAATACTTTCATTTTTATAACAGGGAGTCTTACCGCTCCAAGGTGTTCCGTAGATCAAGACGCCATCCTCCTTGATCCGTATCGCAGGATTATCATCGTTGAGCAACGAGGTTTCCGGGATATGCGATAGCCAAAGGCGACTATGGGTACTTTTGCCTGTTCCGCTCTTCCCCAAGAAAACAATACCCTGCCCATTTAGATTAATAACCGACCCATGGATCATGATGACCTCATGCAATAGAGCAGCCTGACCAAATAGCATCATTAACATCCAGCAGATCACCGTACTTTGCTCGTACGCGCTACTTTGAGGAATATAAATAGTCGATTGTGCAAAATCGCGGTCGCTATAGAGATACCACATGCCATCCCCCTGTTCATTTACGATGGTGGTGATATAGCCTTTTTCCTTTTCATAAAAACAGAAGCGGTCGCCCCAGGAAATGGACAAGTCACTGCGAAGAACCCCCAGATCTGCGACCTCCGGAGCTTTATCTGTACTCAAATTAACTTGGATTGCGGCCTGATCTCCCTGCTTGTACCACTCAAAATCTCGGAATGTCGGCAAGAGCTTCTCCAGATCCAGATCCGTTGTATAATTGATCTGCAGGGTCAGATCTGCTATTTTATATTGTTTTTTTATAGTTTCAGTTGATGTTGTCAAAGTCATAGCGTGTTCTTTAGTCCAAGTATAGGCGTTGTTTGCATATATTGGCCAAGGTTAAGTCATGTGTTACAAAAAGGCATAATTTATTTTCCCCATAGTCGAGCAGTCTATGGATCAGTGTATCGGCTGTTTTACGATCTAATGCAGAGGTTACTTCATCAAATAACCAGATATCCCCGTCGTGCATGAGCGCACGTGCAATAGCAATGCGCTGTGCTTGTCCTTCCGATAGGCCCATTCCAGACTCGCCCACGACCGTATCGATCCCCTCAGGCAGTTCCATCACAAATTCGGCACAGGCCACCCACAATGCCTTTTGGATATCGATATGTTCAGCCTTTTGCACATGCAGCATCAGGTTTTCCCGAATAGTGCCACTAAAGAGGGAGTTGCCTTGTGGTATATAGGCAAAATTGATGCGGTGAGCAGCAGAGAGCGGTCGCGTACCCGCTCGATCTGTTAATAAGATCTGCCCCTTTTCCGCTTTGATCAGCGATAGCAGCAAGCGTATCAGTGTGGTTTTTCCTTTTCCGCTAGGTCCTACGACAGCAACGGGTTCGCCAGCACGTAAAGATAGATTAAGATGATCCAAGACCCATTTATCCTCATATCGAAAAGACAAATTCTGGATTTCTAGAGCAGCTATACCCCGCAGGCGTTGCTGATCCATCTGAGATTCAATTTCCCCAGACTTCAGTTCCAATAGCCGATCTGCCGCAACCCGGAATCGCACGAAACCAGGGATAAAGGTGATGAGCGCTAAGATCGGTGTCTGGATCCGGGCGACCAATTGAAGAAAAGCAGTCATGGTACCAAAGGAGATCTGCCCACTCTGCAGTCGGTAGATTCCCCAGATAAAGGTCAGTAGATAGCCCGCATTGATGCTGACTTTCATGACACTCTGTGTATAAGTCGAAAAGTTGAGCTGTTTCATTTTAAGTCCAAAGAGGTCTCGTTGGCTGTCGGTCAGTTTTTTTCTTCTCTTTGGGAATATGCCCATTGCGCGGATCAGCAAGCGAAACCGCAGGTTTTCTTGCAGGATATTGGAAAAATTACTTTCTTCACCCTTGACTTCCTGACTGAGCTTGCGCATTTTCTGAAAATAGATTTTTGAAAAAAGGAAGAGCGGCGACAGTGCCAATATCATCAGCGCCAACATCGGATCCATGTACCACAGAAAAGCCATCGATGCCAGCAGCTGTATAGCTGTGAGTATAAATGAAAGCAAAGTCTTCGCTATCATATTGGCGACTTCCTCACAGTCCGTTTGAATACGGACCTGTATATCACCGGTATGCCAGTTTTTGATGAGTCTCCATACCGATAGCATTTGTGCATCCAGCATATTGCGCTGCAGTTCGAACGTGAGCATCATTTTAATGCGTTCATTGAGCCAGCCCGTATAAGCACGTATACCAAGGCCAACACCTACAGTTGCCACAATCCCGATCAAGGTCCATCTGAGCGGAATATCTGTCGGAGAGATCGCCATATCCACCGCTTTTTTGGAGAGGTACACAAATAGCAGCGAGAGCGCAATAGCAAGCAACTCCAATACAAAATAGAGGAGGAGTTTAGATCGGTATCCCTGGCTGATGGACCAGGCCCAGCGGATATGATGTTTCAGGTTGTTATGCGTCATCAAAATAGCGGACTCTTGTGGTCTTTATTTCTCCAATAATCCCTGCTGTTCGAAATCCTGGATAAGGATCTGAGCATCTTTATGTGCTTGTTCGGCAGTCACATCATATTCTTCACAAAGAAGATCGACCACTGTCGCTTGAGAAAATGCGGTTCCCTGTAATTGTTCCCAAAGCCATGCTGCCGAATCATTAAGGGTATATACAGTAGAGAGGTCAACCATATCCTGACCTGGATCCACAATCATGTGATCCGGACCAATTGTTCTTAATACTAAATCTGCTCTTAATTTCATGCTGTAAGGTTTAAAAAATAATTACTATTAGGTTTAAAAAATAAGTATAATCAAAGTTAATCATTCATATTCAGTATAGAAAATCAGCTTAAAATCCTTCGTTTTAAGCTGGCAAATAGGCGTCTTACCATGCGCAAGTGATACCATATCATTCCTCTTAATCGAGGCCAGCGGCTGTTGATATTTCGCGTGGTATCACTGTTATTAGGGTAGTGTAAAGTCGCAATCGCCAAGATATGCGGAGCAGATACATATTCTTTCAAGACCAGATTGCCATCTCCAGCAAGAACAAATTTCCCATTTTTTTTTCCCACATATCGGTGAAAAACAAATTTCCCCTCATATTGAGCTAAAATAGGAGATCCCAATGGTAAAACAGTGCCAAGATGAGCTACCACGATGACTCGATCGCCATTTTTGATAAAAGGCATCATGCTGTTTCCCTTCACACGGATACAAACCTCCTTACCTTCCTTCAGTAGTCGCTGCACTTCTTCAAAGTAAAGATCATTATTGACCATCCGCGATTGTGTCTTGTTCATTGTGCTTAATTTAAGGAAGTTGGGTCATGATTTGTAGGGCAAGTTGCAGTTCGACATCTTTTAAGAGCACTCTTTTCATACCATCTAACAGATAGATCGTCGGTGAGGCCTTCGTGTCGTAAAGTCGTTGACGCTGAATTGTGCTGTTGTTATCAAATCCGTTAATCCAATTTTTCGCCAGATGAGGTTGGTAATTGATCCACCTGTCACGATCACCCCAAGGTTCGATCGTGACAATCTGGATTTGCTTCTTCTCAAATAGATCCGTCACCTCAGGCGTATCTTGAAGTAAAGCGATTATTTGTTTACAGTGGGCACATTCCGTGTCGTAAAATATGAGCAATATATATTTGGCCTTCACATCGGATAATTTCTGAATATGACCATCATAACGTTCAAAGCTGAAATCCTCCGCGACTTTCCCCATTTTATTACGCTGTACCAATTTATAAATAGGACGATAAGCCTCTTTTTCCAGATCCGTCAATTGATCTGACTTGATCAGGTACCGGAGCACCGATTCATAGCGTACATCATTGCGCATAGGGGAGTTTCCATCGTACAAATAATGTTCATATAATTTGATATAATAATCGAAACTAGTTTTATTTACTTTTGCCCTATCCAGCATGTTGGCAATAGCATGATCAGCAGTTGAGTCCGAAGTGCCGTTCAATGCGTTGAGAAAATCCGCCAATTTCTGTTCACCCATGCTTGGATCTTTTATTTTTGCCGTATCCCGCATATCCACCTGGTCCCAATAATGGAGTGCTTCAAGATCTGCGGCAGTATATACCGATGCGGTGGTATCGGTTGTAGCCATATCTTGTTTAGTCGATTTGTTGCGCTGGTTGCACGATATCAATAACCAAGTTGTCGCGCCAAAGAATAACCAAAGTTTAAAAGGTGAACATTTCATTATAATTGAGATTATGACAACAAACTTAAATAAATTGAACTTGATATACAATATCATTGAGGTGAAGTTAAAAATAATTGTTGCATGTAAATTTTTCAGCAGGACATACCGCTACTCATTGATTTAATTTGAAGCATCGTCAAAGAAAGCCAGGGAGGTCCATCCACATGCTTCAATTCAATAATTAGTTTGACGAGAACTTTTCATCACAGCTTTTGTTTTATAAATAATAGCTATCTTTGAGATAGCTAAAAAAGGAGCTTAATTAATTTATTTTTGTTTTAAATATGATTACAATACCTGCTAAAGAAATGCGTATTGGCATCACTTTCAGTGCATTTGATCTGCTTCATGCCGGTCATATTAAGATGCTCGAAGATGCTAAGCGTCAGTGTGATTATTTAATCTGCGGATTGCAGACTGATCCTACATTGGATAGACCAGAGAAAAACAAACCAACACAAACTGTTGTGGAGCGCTATATTCAACTCAAAGGCTGTAAATATGTTGATCAGATCGTGCCTTATGCCACTGAACAAGATCTACAAGATGTCTTGCGCTCCTTTAAGATAGATGTCCGTATCGTTGGTGACGAATACCGCGAACGTGACTTTACCGGACGTCAATACTGTGAGGAATCAGGTATCGAGCTCTATTTTAATAGCCGCGATCATCGTTTCTCCAGTTCCGGATTACGTCGTATCGTCGCCGAACATGAAGTTGAAAAAGGATAGAAAGTAACGGAGTGACCAAGTTAGAAAGTAACGGAGTGACCAAGTTAAAAAGTAACGGAGTGACCAAGTTAGTTATTAAATTAAAAGAATAGAAGACGTTTACATGAAAATAGGAATTACATTTGGTGTATTTGATTTATTGCATGCTGGCCACATTATGATGCTGGAAGAGGCGCGTCGCAATTGCGATTATCTGATCGTTGGGCTCAATACCGATCCTTCAGAAGTGTCACCAGAAAAATCAACACCTACACAGACAGTCGTTGAACGTTATATCCAATTGGAGGGATGTCGTTATGTGGATGAAATTGTTCCATACGAGACCGAACAGGATTTAATTGATATCATCAAAGCATTGCCCATTCAAGTACGTATCATTGGAGAAGAATATCGTGATATGGATTTTACTGGAAAGAAATATTGCGTTGAAGAGGGTATTGAGATTTACTATAATAAACGTACACATCGTTTTTCAAGCACAGGCTTGCGCAAAGAAGTTGCAGCAAAAGAAGCAAAGAAAGTTAGTCAGTAAGTAACCGAGTGACGGAGTGATGAAGTAACCAAGTGATCAAGTGATCAAGTAACGAAGTGACCAAGTAACGGATTTACACGGGTATTAAGTAAAAAAAAAGATTTATAAAAAAACAGAATGAGCAATATCGTACATGTGATTTTATCGGGTGGAGTGGGGAGCCGTTTATGGCCTTTATCTCGGAAAAGCTACCCCAAACAATATCTTTCCCTATTTAAAGAGGGATCGTTGTTTGAGATGACTGTCAACCGTAATCAGGGACTCTGCAATCAGGTGATTGTCGTGGGCAATAAAGATAACAATCAATTAAGTCGTGAGGTGATGGAAAGCAACGGTGTGGAGTATATCGATATTGTGGAGTCTACGCCTAGAAACACGGCAGCGGCGATTGCATTTGCTGCGTTTGCGGCCCAACCCGACGATATCTTGGTCGTGACACCCTCGGATCACGTTATCGTAGGTGACCAAGGCTACACAACAGCAATCCAAGAAGGTATTGAAAAAGCCAATCAAGGCTATATTGTCACCTTTGGTATTCAAGCGACCAAACCGGAGACGGGTTATGGGTATATCGAATACAAAGGAGACCAAGTATTATCGTTTCGTGAAAAACCAAATAAAGAAACAGCTGAAGATTTTATCGAGAGGGGTAACTTTTTATGGAACTCCGGTATGTTCTGCTTTCGTGCAGATACGCTGTTGCATGAGTTGCAGCAATTTGAACCTCGTGTGTATGCAACCGCTTTAGCCGCATGGCAACATCAAAAAGATGGTATTCTCGACGAAGCACTGTCAAAAGAGATTCCTTCCATCAGTATTGATTATGCTGTGATGGAACGCTCTAAAAAGATTCGTGTTGTAGCGACCGACTTTACCTGGTCAGATCTCGGTTCATTTGAGTCGATGTATGACTACTTGAAGGAAACTGGACATCCTACCGATGAAAATGGTAACATGGTGATCGGAACTGATGTCTATAGTGCATTTGTCGGTCTCCGGAATACTATTTTTGTCTATACAAAAGATGCCTTTTTGGTATTACAGAAAGAAAGTTCACAAGACGTCAAAAAAATATACAATACCCTCGAGCGGCATCAGTCAAAACTGATCGATTAATAGCATACCGCGTTGTTATTTGCTGCTTACTAACAGATCAATACTAAAAAATAAGCGCTGCACATGCAGCATAATAGATCAAAAGAAAAGGAATTGGAACTTGGGTAGCCCTAAGATCCAATTCCTTTTTTAAGCGCTTTACTCTTCGCAATGCCTACGCATTAATTTGCTGATGTTCCGCTAGGTATGTCGCCTTTTCTTTTGATCTTTCCTGCTTTAATCGAGGCAGTTACAGCAAGTAACTATCGCTGAAATGATCAAGATTTTCAGCAGGCTATCTGCCGTATCTTCATATTCTAAATAAAAATAAACACTGGATTAAAAAAATTTCGAAGGATAATCCTACATTTGCACATGCATTACAAAATACACCATGCCACTATTTTATTGCTACTGGTATTTATTTCCTTAGGCTCATGCGTAAAAATGAAATCGTATGATATCGGATCGACCGTTCCCGATGCTGAAAAGCCGTCCAACCAAGGCGAGGTTAACCCCGCAGGTTACCTTTACCCATTTGGCAAAGAGGTACAAGGGGTCGAAGCAGAGATCAGCTTGACCTTAGCATCAGATGCACAGATAGGAGCAGATTTAATCGCCACCATACCTACATTAAAGTACAACAAGAATTTATTATTCATGTTAACACAGGACGACTGTAAGCAATCTGCCTTTAGCATGACTTGGGCTGCTATCCATGGAAAACCCATCGATATCTCCGATCCCAAAAGAAAATACTATTATGATATCGAAAACCTGGAGGCAGATGATTTACCTCCCAATGCCTATACATTAGGAAAAACATTGGGCAGTACAGATGGTTTTGGAAATGAAGTCAGGTTTCATTTTACAACGACACTGGCGCCAGAATGGGATTATATGAATGTGCCAACGACCGTAAGACCTGGGTTTACGGGCAACTATTACCGTTTCTATATGAAATCCGGTCTGCGTTGGAACAATGTTAGGGAGCTGTTAAATACGGGCAATGCGGTTGCTCTTCATGATGTTAAAACATTAGCCTTAAATGATGTCGATTCTTTAGTAAAACATTTTGCAATTGCACAGCAGATCACGCAGCAAGCGCTGGCGGGTCGGAGGGTGAAATTTCTTGCAGAACCCAATGGCAACAAAACTTATCTAGCTGCTGCGATGCAGTTTCCAGATATTCAGACCATGACCGCACAGTCAGGAGCATCCGTATTGATCCCCTATCAGGTAGCTAGCGATCTTCATAAAACAACCTTAGCACGTGTTTTTATCAACGATCCTGCGCAAGCAAAAGATCTTGTTCTTCGTGCACAATCGATGACGCCACAAGATCGTCCTGCTGTGTATCTGGGTGTACATGAGACCGATCGCGAATGGGCCGAATTTCTCTTGTGGTTAAACGATACGTATGGCAAAGATGGTCTCGACAACATCTGGTTCCCCTCACAAGAAGAGTATTATGAATATCATTATTACAGACAACATTGTGCTATAAATGTGAGCAGCCAGGGAGATGCGGTAAAAATAAAGGTAAAATTTCCGAGCCAACCGCATTTTTATTATCCAGCCTTGACATTAAATATCCCAGGTTTAAAAATGAAGATGATCAAATCAGTAACTTCCAGTGCATCCGTAACGGGATTATCCTATGGCGATTTTGATGAAGGTATCAGCATCAATTTTGATACGAGACAGTATCTTTTTGAGCACGCCGACCATTATGTCAAAAAGTACCTCTCCAAAAAATCAACAAGTAGTCTTGCTGATGCGTACTATCATATTGGTGCTTTGAAAAATAATGAGCAGAAACAAGAATTGCTAAAAATGTTGCCCTAAATAAAAACGCCAAAGTGCAGCCATCGATTGCGGGAGATTTCATTTAAAATTCATTATCTGGATTGGATCTTGTCGTTATATTTTAGCAATTATTCTCTGGGGAAAAACAGCGTTTAAGCAAGCGATACAAACACGTCAATAAGTAGAGCTATACAGGGTTTGATAATATTAAAATGGTATGAAATCAATCGTCCCCTTAATCCAGTTGAGAATTGCAGTTGAGGACGATTTATCAGTATTAGTTTACGAATTGAAGTCAAGCAATTTATGTAGCCGATTGATTGTAGTTGTAGCGCTACAACTTTATGAATTTACTTTACATTACGTCGTTTTTTATCCATCTATTTGAAATAAATTATAACTTTGTCATAAACAGTTTTAATATTATAATCAATTACTTACTTAAGACATAAAGAGCGGGTTTATTATTTATCCAAACTGTTTATATTAATCTATTATGTTATGTATAAAGGAAAAAGATTTCATCTCTTTTTAGTTAGCCTGGTTTTCGTTACGCTTATTGCGTCAAGTTGTTCCAAAGTGAAGGACTTGTATGAAGAGCCAGAGACTGATTCTTCCACATTATTTCCGGGTGGGGGTAATGTTCCATCAGACTTCAAATGGAATTCGGCGAAGTCTATGGATATTCGTGTTGCTATCGATGACAAGTTCGATGGTCAATTTTTTTATCGCGTAGAAATTTTCGATAACGATCCATTACTTGCGGCAGGGTCGAATTTATTGGCGGCAGGGCAAGCGAAAAAAGGGCAAGATTTTGTCGGCAAATTGATGTTGCCAACAATGGCCAAATATCTTTATCTAAGAGAAACGTCGCCTTTAGGTATTGCTTCTGTTACCATGATCGCGGTTGATGCCACTAAAGGCAGCATCAATATCACATCTGGCTCGACAACTTCAATTCTAAATTCCAATAAAGCGAGTGTAGCTCGAGCTGCAGTTCGTACAACGATTTCAAATACGAATTCATCCTCAGTAAGTACTCTTGTCGGACCTGCTGTTGTCGTTCCCAATGATGCTATTGAAATCAGCGGAAACGGAACGGTATCGGTTGTTGACAATAAATCCTATGTCATTAAATCAGGTACAACTTTTACCGGTAAAATTGATGCCAACAATGGGACGAGCAATGTAAAGATCTATGTACAAGGTAAATGGAAAAATCCAAGCTTTGAATTTAATTTAGGTAATAACAACGGTCTTTATATCACAGATGCAGGATCGCTCGAATTGATCAATGTGACGCAAAATACCAATGGCGGTTTTGTCAATTATGGTTCCGCAAATCTATCGAAGATGGAGACCAAAAACAATACGTTGTATGTCAATTACGGTACTTTAGATGCAGATAAAGCAGATATTACCAATGGTAGCTTTACCAACTATGGTGTAGCCACTATTCAAAACTTAAGTAGTACTACAACTTCTACAGTCGTTCGAAATGAAGGTACACTTGTCGTGCAAAATGCCAGTTTGACCAATGCGACATTAGAAGCTGTTTGTCATACCACCATTCAGTCGTTGACGACAAATGGTGCGACGATCTCGATATCATCAGGAGCGTTGCTAAGCTTGGATAAATTGGATGCAGGAGGTACTAAATTTAATTTAGCTTCTTCTTCTATCTTAGCCGTTACTACATTGGCCAAATTCAATAGCCAGGCAAGTACGATGCAAGGACCAGCGTCTGGACAGGCATTAGCCCGTTTAAAGAAAGTAGATGTCAATAACCAGTATATGGCGATTACCTATTCAGGTAATTTAGAAGTGGCTTGTTCTGATCATACTGCAAATGGACAGTGGAATACCTATTATGTGATCAATAGTCCAGCCAAATTAGTTCCTTATGACAAATCTACTGTTGTGATTGCAGGTACAGCTTGTAATGCGGGAGGAAATAATGCGCCAGGTGGCAATCCAAACGATCAAACAGTAACAGAAGTCAACTTAGGTACTTATTCGTACGCTTTCGAGGACAACTGGCCTAATAAAGGTGACTACGATATGAACGATTTTGTGGTGGATATGAATATCACAAAATTCCAAAATACGGCTAATAAGGTCACTAAAGTTACTTTAAAAGGGAAATTACGCTCTGTAGGCGCATCCAAACGTTTGGCGGCAGCGGTTCAGTTGGATGGTGTTCCTGCAGCAAATGTAAAAGCGGTCACCTATTCAAAAAAAGATCTGGTTGGAACAACAGTAGCCTTGGCGGCTAATGGTACTGAAACTGGACAGACCAATGCAGTGGTAGCGATTGTTGACGACGCACATAAAGCATTCGGTGTAGCAGATACACGTTTTATATCAACGCAGAGTGGTGCATATGCTCCAATTGATGTTGTGATTACAATTGAATTTACAACCCCATTGGACAATTTTACTTACAGTACATTGAATATGTTTATTGTTAACTATGCGCAAAACATCGGTGGCAGAAACGAAATTCACTTAGCAGGTTATGCAGCAACCGATAAAATCAACAAAAGTTTAGTGTCAAGAGAAAGTGGGAAACTTTTATCAGCAACAGATCCTTTCAAAACACCGAAAGGTGATCCGTTTGCATTAGCAATCCCAGTTTCATTCAATTACCCAGCAGAAGGTGTTATTATCAATAAGGTATATCCTTACTTTGAGACTTGGGCGCGAAGCGGTGGTATTGAGAAAACAGACTGGTATTTAAACCGTAAATAATTGAAATAATATTTCCTATATTACTAAATTAAGTACTCCAGATTATTGGGAGTACTTAATTTTTTTGCTCCAAAATATATCGGGACAGTTTGTTAGATAGATTTTGGAAAAAATAGTTACTTTTATATGCTAATATAATTCATGAAAAAGAAAATACTGATCATTGATGATAAGCCGGCAATAGGACAGTTGATAACCTTATACTTAAATGCGGATTATGAATTTCATTATTTTGCAAGTGCCATGGCTGCTTATAACTGGCTTAAAGATGGTCATCTCGTAGATTTGATTCTGTCGGATTATACGATGCCCGAAATGAATGGGTATGATCTCTTGGTGATGATCAAGCAAAATGAATTTTTAAAAAATATTCCGGTCATTATTCTTTCGGGAGAAGATAACACCAATACGCGCATCAGTCTATTAGAAGCTGGCGCAGATGATTTTATTTTAAAACCTTTCAATCCGTTGGAATTAAAGCTGCGAATTAAAAAAGCATTAAAATAATGCCACATTATAGCGATTATATTTACTATGGTAATAGTCTGGAAAACTTCGACTATTTTCAACTTCAAGTGCAGGACACTTTGGGGGTAGAGTTAAAACATTTCAGTTCTTTCGAGACCATGGATAAATATTTTCAAGAGTATAGGGGGCAGTTTGTCTCGGTTATTTTTTATGAACAGAGTTCAAGCCTGATGACCGATCTTCGCCAACTGACCAAGTTGAATTCCTACGGCAAAGAAACTGTAATTTTTTTGGTCGGCAATGGCTTTTCTATGCTGGAAAAGAAATCTTATCTTGAAGCTGGGGTGACCAATACCATCAGTCCCAAGGCCAATAAGGATGTTTTTCAATCCCTAAAAAAATATATTCATCTCTATTTTGAGGCGACTGCTCAAACAGAAAGGTTTACAGCTCCGGCATCTTCCTTTCCTAAGATTAAGATCCCAATAGGGAAGAGGCTGTTTGATATTGTCGTTTCTTCTTTCCTGATTTTGATGTTATCTCCGATACTCATCACCGCATACCTAGCCATTATCATTGAAAGCAAGGGTCCTGCGGTATACCGTTCCAAAAGAATTGGAGCTGGATATTATATGTTCGACTTTTACAAATTCAGATCCATGTATGCCGATGCGGACAAGCGGCTAAAGGAGTATATGATGCACAACCAATATGCCAAACAAGAGACTGCAGCGAACAGCAATTCTCAATCCTATGCCAATGCCGATATACCACAGTTTACCATCGATGAATTACGGGATGTATTGATTGATGATTATACCGTAGTCAAAGGAGCGGATTTTGGCGGCAAGCAAAAAAAGGCGGCCTTCTTCAAATTGGAGAAAGATCCACGTGTCACCAAGGTGGGCCGTATCCTGAGAAAATATAGTATTGATGAATTACCGCAACTGTTCAATACCCTGTTTGGCGATATGTCTATCGTCGGAAATCGTCCACTTCCTTTATACGAAGCCGAAATGTTGACCACCGACGATAGTGTCGAGCGCTTTATGGCGCCGGCTGGTATTACCGGTTTATGGCAAGTGGAGAAAAGAGGCGACAACGGGAGCATGTCCGATCAAGAGCGTATCAACCTCGATATTGATTACGCTAAAAACTATTCCGTATGGATGGATGTTAAGATATTGTTTAAGACATTTTCTGCCTTTATCCAAAAAGCAGATGTGTAGTTACACCGATAAATAATTATTTCAATGAATAAAGTATATAGCAGGTTATTTTTGTTTGTTTGCTTGATGTCCACCGGGATGCGATCTCAGGCTCAATCCGCCATTGATCAAATGGATATGATTGATTTGACGAGATTGACCCTACCGCCTTTGGAGACACTTTATGAAAATGCAAAGAATAGTCCCAGTGTCGAAATGTATGAGGCAAAAATCGAAACAGAACGTAGTAAAGTGATCACCGAGAAAAGAAACTGGTTAAAATACTTTAAAGCAGGCGGATCCTGGCAATATGGTAATATCGCCATCAACTCTTCATTTACCAATGAAAATACCCCATTATTTTTTCAATCATCTGGACAATCCCAAAGTTCGTACTATGGAACTGTAGGCGTTAGTGTTCCTTTTGATGATATCTTTGATCGTAAGAATAAGGTGAAAAGACAACAAACTGAACAACGTTTTGCAGAACTCGAAAAAGGAAAATGGCTAGATGAACAGCGGATTCGTATCGTAACTGCTTATGTGAAAGCCAAAACCGCCTTAGCGATGCTTAAGAAAAATGTCGAAGATCATAATGTGGCTTTAACAAATTATCGAATGATAGAAAACGAATTCAAATCAGGTAATGCCAATATTACAGATCTCAATGCCGCCAAGAAATTGGAAACCGAAGCTTACGAGTTATTTAAAACCAGTGAAGCTAATATTGTCAGTGAGATTCTGACTTTAGAGATTTTGAGTAGAACCAAAATAATTAGTCAATAGCGTAATATGAATATTTTCCATTATATTTTTCGTGCCGTATTTAGGATCAAATGGTGGCTTTTGATTTTGCCATTGCTATTTGCTCTACTGGCCATATACATGACTCGCAATTTGGATAGGCAGTATAAAACTGACGTTACGATCTACACAGGGGTTATTTCCAGTTATGGAAGCGATCCGGGCGAATCCAATGCATCGTCCAATTGGAATGTGCTGAACAATTCAATTCAGAACATCATCAATACCATCAACTCCAAAGAGACACTTAAACGCTTGTCGTTAAACCTCTATGCCCGTTTGATGATTCATGGTGACCTTAAAAAAGACAATGTCTACATCTCAGCAAAACATTATAAACAATTATTGGACATCACTCCAAAAGATGTGCGAGCATTGATAGATAAAAGTTCGGAGGAAAATACCGTACGCAATCTAGAAAGATATGAAAAGCCTGATCGCAATAATTTTGTCTATGGCTTATTCAATTGGAATCATCCCTACTTTAGTTATGGTGCGCTCAAGGAAAATATTAAAATCTCCCGGATTGATAATAGCGATATCCTGCAAGTCAACTATCAGGCAAATGATCCCGGTATTGCTTATCAGACGCTAGAAGTATTGAGTAAAGTCTTTGCTATCGAATACACCAACTTGCAATTTGGAAGTACCAATAATGTGATTCGCTATTTCGAAGCAGAGCTGGCACGTTTAGGGAGAGAATTGCGTGGTCAAGAAGACTCATTAACAAATTATAATGTCGAAAACAGAGTCATCAACTACGATAAACAGACCGAAGCTATTGCCGTTTTGGATAAAGAATATGAGTTGCGCTACCAAGATGTCGTATTTGCTTACAATAGTGCTCAGGCAGCATTAAAACAGTTGGAGTCCGGTATGGATGCCAATATGCGATCGATCAAAAATAATTCCGAATTCCTATCTCGGATGAATCATATCGCTGATCTGAACTATGATATTTCTAGGATCAAAACTTTAGGTGCAGATTCCTTAACCCTACAAAAGGCCGGAAGTATCAATACACTATCGAGCGAACTGAACAAACAAGAAAAGGAATTCCGAACCTTTATGGATCAGTATTCTTCTGAAAAATATACGCGCAATGGATATCCAAACGCCAATTATGTCAAACAATGGGTGGAAGAACTATTGAAGTTCAAAAGTGCAGAAGCCGAGTTGAATGTGGGGAAAAATTTTAAACAAGAACTTGATCAAAAATATACCCAGTATTCACCAATAGGTTCGGTACTGAAGCGTAAAGAAAGAAGTATCAACTTTTCGGAGCAGAGCTATTTGTCGATTCTGACTAGTTTAAATGCTGCACGCCTCCGATTGAAAAGTTTAGAGATGAATTCGGCGACCTTGAAAGTGATCAATCCGGCAACTTTCCCGCTCAATGCACTTCCTTATGGTCGCAAGGCGATCGTGATCGGTGTTTTTTTAGGTACAATCGCCTTTATATTAGGTATCCTACTTATTTTGGAGCTTTTTGATCGTACATTACGGGATAAAATACGCACGGAGCGCATCACTAAAGGCAAGGTTGTGGCTGCATTTCCAAAATTATTAAAAAGTAAAAACCTCCCTGCAATAGAAGAGCGTGCTGTACATGTATTGGCCAATCGCCTTTATGGCTATTATGACAATGACTCAGCGGTCAATTTTATCAATGTCGTCAAGCTATCGACCACCTTAGACTCCAGTCGTATCACGGAATTATTGACCGATTATTGGTCAAAAATGGGATTAAAGGTGAGAGGATATTATGAAGGACAGGATTTTGAGTCTCAATCTCGGGAATATCTGGTCGGTCAAGAATGGGTCAATCAATTGGTAGACTACGATCTTTCGCTTGTTCAGCATGGTTCAATGGCTTTAACCCCCATACCCAATGTCTTCTTGGAAAGAGGGATGGCCACATTGCTTGTGCTGCGGGCAGATACCGTTTGGAAGACAGAAGATGAATTGTTATTTTCAGATTTATTAGAACGATCAGCAGGCAGACCTATTGTCATCTGTTTGATGAATGCACAAAAATATGTCGTAGAGGAATTTACAGGGATGCTACCTCCTTTTACATTTTTGCGTCGTTTGGAATATCAACTGGCCAATTTTGGTCTGACCTCTTTAGGTAAATAAAATAGGACAGGTATGATGCAATCCGATCATAACAAGTGGTCAACTTTAATTACAGAAAGTCATATGCTTCTGCTTATACTCATTTTGGGAGGGTTAGCAGGAGCATACCTATTTGTATTTGCGGGGATGTCGGTGGGGCTGGCATTCTATTTAGTACCGCTCCTGCTGTTGTTTATCATATTCTGCCTATCATCACCCGTATGTTGCTTCTTTCTCTTATACAGCGCATCCTATTTTGTTATGGGGGTAGCACGTTACGTCACATTTCCCATGCCTGCCGGTGTGATACTGGATATCTTGATCTTATTTAACTTCCTGTGCCTGTGCTTGCATTACATTCGAGGAAATCCCATCGGAAAGCTCTATTTCAATCCCTTTTTGATGATATCTATATTCTGGATGCTCTTCTGTCTGTTAGAGATTATCAATCCCATGTCCAGCTTTTCCAATTGGATCACCACGGTAAGGAATATCGGTATCCATATCGTTGTATTTCAATTGCTGGTGTTTCTCAATCTGGACAACCTCGATAAGCTGCGCTTGTTTTTTGGTTTATGGGGTACGCTCATTGTCTTAGGAGCATTAAAGGCCATTGGTCAAAAGTATATCGGTTTTGATCGCTTCGAGTCTGCTTGGTTATACACCTATGGAGCACATACACACGTCATTTACAGTGGTATCCGTTATTTTTCTTTCTTTACAGATGCCGCAAATTTTGGTTGTCATATGGGATTGGGGATCGTCGTTTTTACGATCTTGTCATTTTATGAAAAAAGAGTCAATAGGCGTCTTTTGTATATTGCTGTTGCCCTGATTGCTTTCTACGGTTTGATGATCTCCGGCACTCGAGCGGCAATAGCTGTACCTTTTGTTGGTTTTGCTTTTTTTATTGTTTTAGTCAAAGAGTGGAAGTGGATCGTCATGGGCGCTGTCTTCTTAGCTCTTGCCTTTTCCTTTTTTAATCTGACCACCATTGGCAATAGCAATGGCGATATCCGCCGTATGCGGACTGCGTTCTCCTTTTCTCAAGATGCTTCATTTAACGTGCGTTTGGAAAACCAAAAGAAGATGCGTCTCTTCATGAGCGATCATCCGTTCGGGATCGGCCTAGGTGCTTCCAAACATGCCAATGAAGGCGATCTGATCCATGGTATCGCGACCGATTCCTCTTTTGTCTTCATTTGGGTGGAGACCGGGATCGTCGGTTTGATCCTGTATGTCTTGTTGTGTTTGACCATCCTCGGTTTTGGCACTTACTACGTGCTAGTTGTATTACAAGATACCCGCATCAAATCAATTGTAGCAGCTTCTACTGCAGGTCTTGCCGGAATTATGGTCGCGGGTTATGCCAATGAAGTACTCCATCAGATGCCCACTGGGCAGACTGTTTATATCCTGATGGGTATTATTATGCTATCTCCTGTTATTGATAAAAAGTTAGCTCATGACACTTCAACCGTATAAACTTTCCTTTATTACTGTCAATTACAATGGACTGGAAGATACCCGGGCATTTCTAGCGCGTATCGAGAATATCACATTTTCGTTCTCATATGAAGTGATTGTTATTGACAATGGATCGCGACAAGACGAGTATGCGCTATTAAAAGCTGAATTTCCGTTTATTACAGGATGTTATAGCTCCGCTAATCTGGGTTTCGCAGGGGGCAATAATATCGGAATACGGATGTCTCAAGGTGAATTTTTGTATTTCTTAAACAACGATACCTTGCTTCCTTTGGAAGCCGACACACAAATAACGGAGATGCTCTTCTTTTTGGAGCAGCACCACGAAGTAGGAGGGATAACACCTAAAATCAGGTATATGGATCCGCCCGATATGATCCAATTTGCAGGTTGCACTCCTCTGACCGCCATCACACTGCGCAATAAGCAGATTGGTTACCAAGAGATGGAGCTTGGACAATATGAACAAAATAGCGAAATTCCGTATCTCCATGGAGCTGCAATGCTGATCCCCCGTCGTGTTGTTCAACACATCGGCTTGATGCCCGAGGAATTTTTTTTATATTATGAAGAACTTGACTGGTGCTATCGGATCAATAGGCATTATTCCTTATTTTACTATGCGGGAGCTTTGGTTTATCATAAAGAAAGTGCCTCTACGGGAATTGATTCGCCTTTTAAAACCTATTACCTCACACGCAATAGGTTACTATTTGCTTATCGCAATCGGGTTGGAATGACACGGATTCTGTCCTTGTTTTATCTCGTATTAGTCGCAAATACTTCAAAAATGTGTAGCTTTATACTGAATGGAAAGTGGAAACATGTCTTTTCCATCTTCTCCGGCACACGCGCTGCCTTCAAGCTGTTTAAATCAACGTAATTAGGACTATGGAATTAGTATTGCACATTGTCGAAGGAATCTTTTTTATTCCGTTTTTGATCTGGATCGTCTATTTTTTGATATTTTCCATCGGATACCGTATTCCCAGAAATCAGCAATTCAAGCAAGCTGCTCATCAACATCGGTATTTAGTTATTTTCCCAGCATACAAAGAAGATGCGGTTATTGTAGAAAGCATTCGTTCTTTTTATAAGCAAGATTATCCTGAGGATTTATATGAAGTTGTAGTGGTTGCAGATAGCATGCAGGACGATACGAACGCTGGGCTGCGTCAGTTGGGAGCTACTGTTCTGATTCCAAATTATGAACCCCGATCCAAAGCTGCAGCCCTCAATTTGGCCATCACGCATACGCAAGGCCAGCCATTCGACGCAGTTGTTATTCTAGATGCAGACAATTTGGTGTATCCGGATTTTCTAAAACAGGTCAATCAAGTATTCGATTCAGGTTGCAAAGCCGTACAGGCACATCGCATCGCCAAAAATGATAATACCGATACCGCCTATCTCGATGGAATCAGTGAGGAGATCAACAATTCCATTTTCCGACAAGGTCATGTCAATCTCGGACTTCCTGCAGCATTGACCGGCTCGGGTATGCTGTTTGAAATCAATTGGTTTAGGCAAGTGATGCCCAAAATAAGCTCCATGGGTGAAGATAAAGAATTAGAATATCACCTTTTATTGGAGGGTATCTTCACCAATTATTTAGAAGATGTGTATGTTCTCGATGAAAAGGTACAGAACCGAAAAGATCTTTCCAATCAAAGGAAAAGATGGATTGCAGCGCAAATCGATACTTTTTTAATTGCCTTTAGTGGATTGGGCACTATTTTGAAGACCCGTAACTGGCCGATGTTGGATAAGGTGGTACAATGGTCGATCCCCCCACGTATTATATTACTCGGGTTCGTCCCCATTTGGATCTTTATTTTATATGTCTTAGCACCCATATTGATGTATAAATGGCTGATACTTTATCTGTTGTTCCTGATAGCACTGGGCTTGGCCGTTCCAAACCGATTCTATAATAAGCGAACATTAGTGTGCTTTTTGAAATTACCCTTTATTTTTATGGCGATCTTGCGTAGTTTTATGGGAATTAAATCAGGGCGTAGTACTTTTGTTCACACACCACATGGCGAAAAAAAAGAAGATTATAGTAATTGAGGCACAACGCATATTCCGCAAGAATAAGCATGGAATGGACTTTGTCGCATTGGAAATGATTCGTGGCTTACAGCAACTGGATCCCTTCAATCAGTATGTTATTGCGGTTGGCCCTGGTGAAGACCGATGCCTCAGCGAAACGCAAAACTTTAGCATTGTTGTATTGGATAGTTCCAATTACCTCATTTGGGAACAGTTACTCCTTCCTCGGCTCTTAAAGAAGGTAAAGGCCGATCTGTTGCACTGCACTTCCAATACCGCCCCTTTGAACATGCATATTCCGCTGGTACTGACGCTGCATGACATCATCTTTATGGAAAAGAAGATCGGTAATAACGCCTCGATGTATCAAAATCTGGGTCGTATCTACCGCCGCTGGGTGGTCCCCAAGATCTTAAAAAAAGTCCACACCGTAATTACGGTTTCCGATTTCGAACAACATAATATTGCAACAGCTTTTCCACAATTGCGTCAACAGATAGTCACTGTTTATAACGGCGTCAGTTCGCGATTCAAGCCACTTACCACCTTTGTAGATCCTCGATTTGCATCATGGGAAAAAGGAAGCTATTGGTTGCTTTTAGGCAATACAGATCCTAAAAAGAATCTTAAAAATACACTCAGAGCTTACGCTTATTATTTACAGGAAAGCAGCCTTAAGAAAAAATTGCTTTTAGCAGATCTTGATCCACAACATTTGGATAAGTTATTAACCGAACTGGATTTACAGGGCATCAAAGATTACCTGATCGTCGAAGAGTATATTGCACACGACCTCTTGGTCCAAGTGTACAATAAGGCTTTTGCATTTCTCTATCCTTCGATTCGAGAAAGTTTTGGCCTACCGCTCTTGGAGTCGATGGCCTGTGGTACTCCTGTTGTGACTTCCAGCACATCTGCCATCCCAGAGGTTGCGCAGGACAATGTGGTGTATAGCAATCCCCACGATATCGCTTCCATTGCTGCAGGCATGCTGCAGTTGGAACAGGACGGTCCATTGTACGACAGTTTAGTGGCTAAAGGACTAGCAAGAAGTACACAATTTGACTGGAATCAAACAGCAGCAAAAACATTGGATATTTATGAAGCAGTACATCTATCAAAATAAATCGCTGAAGCACTTGGTCCATTGGTTGATCATGAGCCCAACACGGACCAGGCCTCGGTGGTACTTGCGTATGTTGCAGTTTTTGTATGTAAAAAGAGGTCGTGGATCCGTTATTTACAACAGCGTACGTCGCGATCTCGTTCCTTTTCGCCAATGTTCTATAGGTACACGATCGGTCGTCGAATCATTTTCTGTGCTCAACAATGCTGTAGGCGATCTCCACATCGGAGATTATACACGCATCGGTATTGGCAACACGATTATTGGTCCTGTTAGCATTGGCCATCAGGTCAATATTGGGCAGCATGTCTTGATTTCGGGATTGAATCACCGCTATGAAGATGTTCAGATCAGTATCGCAGAGCAAGGAGTTAGCGTAGCCCCTGTTACGATAGCCGACGATGTATGGATCGGAGGAAATGTCGTTATTTTAGCAGGTATCCGCATCGGTCAGCATGCCGTGATCGGAGCCGGATCTGTTGTGACCAGAGATGTCCCAGCCTATAGTGTCGCAGTGGGCAATCCTGCAAAAGTGGTCAAAACATATGATTTTAATTTAAATTGTTGGGTAAAAGTATGAAAGAACAGCCGTTGATCAGTGTTATTATGCCTGTTTATAATACAGAAGCGTATCTTGATATGGCTATTCAGAGCATATTAGAACAAACAGAGAAAAATTTTGAGCTGATTATTATCAATGATGGCGCGACCGACGGCAGCCCGGACATTTTGTTTAAATGGCAACAAAAGGATCAGCGCATACAGATCATCGCTCAAGATAATCAAGGCCTTTCTGCTGCGCGCAACACTGGATTGCGGCATGCCATAGGAACATTTGTCTATTTTATGGATAGCGATGATTACCTGCGCCCAGATACCTTAGACAAATGCGTACGTTATGCAGAAGATTCGGTACTGGATCTCGTCTTTTTCGATGCTGATATTTTAGACGATCAAAATAAGGAAAATCAGCAGTCTGCTACGTTTCATTATATCCGAAAAAAAACAGCCCCGTATCAAGTGATGAAGGGAAGTGAAGCCTTAGCGCAACTATTGGATCACCAAGAGTTTTTTTCTCCCGTCTGGATGCTCTTCATTCGACGGAGTTTGATTTTAACCGAAAATTTACAGTTTGAAGTCGGTATTATCCACGAGGATGAATTGTTTACCATGCAGGTATTTTTGCTTGCCCAGCAAGTGGGTTACTTACCCGAACCGTTCTTTTTCCGACGTGTACGGGCCAATTCCATTATGACCAGTGCCTTCAAGTGGTACAATATATCATCCTATTTAAAAGTTGCCGAACAACTGCAATTATTTGTGCAGCAACATCCAGTTTATCATGCCGTGGTCGATCAATATCTCGCACGGATGCTCAATGCTGCGGTCTGGAAAGCACACGGATTGCCTCCTCATCAACGCGTTAAGCTTTTATTTATCCTCATCAGCCGCTGGAATAAATACATGAATATCCGTACGTACGGAGTCTTATTATTCAAAAAGAAAAAATAGATGAAAGATATACAAGGACAGTTGATCTCAGGCGTGTTTTTTACCGCACTGGCCAAATACGCCAATCTGATCATTTCGTTGGTCGTAACAGCCATATTAGCCCGATTACTTGCTCCCGATCAATTCGGGGTAGTCGCCATCGCTACTGTGGCTATTGCTTTTCTCAATTTGATCGCCGATATCGGATTGTCTGCAACGGTTATACAGCACAAAGAATTAGACCGAAAAGCTTTGAGCGCTTTATTTTCGCTATCGGTCTATATTACCCTGTTGCTTTCCTTGATTTTCTTTTTATGCGCAGGGGTCTTCGCCAACTGGTATGATCAACCTGAGCTTCGCCCTATCTGCCAGTGGCTTGCCCTCAGTTTGCTTTTTTCTGGGATCACCGTGGTGCCCAATGCTCTTTTTTATCGGGATCGCCTCTTCAAGGCCATAGCTTTACGGAGTCTGGTCATACAGCTTGTCGGTGGCGCGATGTCAGTCGTGGCCGCTTATCAGGGTTATGGGGTATATGCGTTGATCATTAATCCGATCTTCTCTTCCATCCTGATCTTTGGGATATCGTATGCCAAGTTTCCATTGAAATTTACGTTTAGCTTCTCCTTACAAGCACTGCGACCGATTTTTTCCTATTCATTCTATCAATTTTTATTTAACATCATCAATTACTTTAGTCGCAATGCCGACACCCTATTGATCGGTAAATATTTGGGTATGGTACCTTTAGGTTATTACGATAAATCCTATCGCCTCATGTCCCTGCCTCTTCAGAATATTACACAGGTGATCACGCCCGTTATACATCCAATTTTGAGTCTGCATAGCAAAGATCTGGGATATTTAAATCGAGTCAACCTCAAACTGGTCAGTTTTCTAGCTTTAATCGGGTTCCCCCTGGCCATCTTTCTGTATTTTTCTTCAGAAGAACTGATCCTGTTATTCTTTGGACCGCAATGGGAATTGGCCATTCCGACATTTAAAATATTGAGTCTTACCGTTGGTATCCAACTGGTATTGTCCTCTTCAGGCTCTATTTTCCAAACTGCAGGAGATACCAGGAGCTTATTTATCTGCGGATTATTTTCAGCAGTCGTCAATGTCACCGGTATCCTACTAGGTGTATTTTATTTCAAGAGTATCGAAGCTGTAGCCCAATGCCTGCTGGTCACATTCGCGATCAATTTTGTACAGACCTATTGGCTCATGTATATGGTCATATTCAAAGCAAGTATCGTCCCTTTTTTGACCTGTCTGTGGAAACCTGTTCTTTTTGCAGGTATATTAGCCGGGCTGTTATATAGCGCAGACCTAATCTTCAATTGTAACCAGCAATTGTATAGCTTTCTATTCAAAAGTTTGGTATTTGTCCCATCATTTGCATTGTTGGTCTGGTTTGGAGGGTACCAAGCAGATATTAAGCAGTTTATAAATAGAAAAAGAGGAAATAACTAAAAACATGTTTTTTACTTGCGATGTTTGCCTATTTTTTTGTAATTTCTTGGAGTCAAATAAAGGCCATTAAATAAAATTAGATGTCATGGGGTTGAAGGTGCTTTTTTTTATCTTTCATGGTTTTAGTGAACATAACGGGATCAGTAAAAAGATCTGGGGACAGATCAATGGGCTTCAACAAAATGGTGCCCAAGTTACTTTATGTCACTATCAGGTCACGTCCGATGGACATCGGGTATGGAAGATCGATGAAAAGGTCCTCGCGGATTTGGGTACCGGACCAAGGGCCAAGATTCGGAAACGGATCGATTATAGCGCTATCGCTAATTATGTCTTAGCAAATCATTTTTCACTTATTTATATGCGCTCCGATCACAATGCCAATCCATTTACGATTCATTTAGTAAAAAAGATGCGTCGATCTGGAGCAAAAGTCATTATGGAAGTTCCGACTTATCCCTATGATCAGGAGTACAATACACCCAAAATGAAGTTGGAATTGTTTGTAGATCGGTTGTATCGAGATCAGCTGGCCAAGCATCTCGATGCGGTGGTCACTTTCTCCAATGTCGATGTTATATTTGGTCAAAAGACGCTCAAGATTTCTAATGGGATAGATTTTGATGCTATCCCCATTCGTCATCCCCGTGCTACACCGCAGCAAGAGATTCATCTGCTGGCCGTTGCCGAGATCCATTACTGGCACGGCTTTGACCGGCTCATTCAAGGTCTGGCGCTGTACCAACAGCAGCATCCTTCACGTCAGGTGATCTTTCATCTCGTGGGCGAACTCAGCGGTGAACGCGAGCGTCAAGATATTCTCGTCCCCATTCAGCAGCATGGTCTGCAGCAGCAAGTCATCCTACATGGTGCACTTTGGGGTACAGCACTCGATGCGCTATTTGATCAGGCAGATTTTGCGATCGGAAGTTTAGGGAGGCACCGGACCGGTATCGATGTGATCCGCACCTTGAAAAACCGGGAATATGCGGCACGCGGTATCTCATTTATATACTCCGAATCAGATCCTGATTTTGATGACCGCGATTATATTATCAAAGCAAAGCCCGATGAATCACCTATAGATATTCAGCAGCTGATCGCTTTTATAGACCAACATCAACCATCGCCAGAAGCAATTCGAGCGAGCATTCAAGAACTGTCTTGGAAAGGACAGATGAATAGCTTGTTGCAATCCGACCTGTTACGGTAACGATTTTTTTAGCAGATCGCATTTAAATAGAAACAAAAGAATAGATGCCATTTTCAGGTTTGCATCAAGCAACAGCTGCATGACGGATCTATTCTCAAAAAAACATCATACTCGATACGATCAATAAAACCAAATATTTAATATATTTTTGTCATAAATACCGCGATCTCCTATGTTACAGTTTATATTTTGGTGCAGTTTATTCTTAGTCTTTTACACCTATGTGGGCTATGCCATAGTCATTTATGTATTAGCAAAATACAGGGCTTATCAACCTCATGTACAGGTACATTGTCTTAGCGAAGAGGAGATGCCGGAGGTCACGCTTTTTATTGCAGCCTACAATGAAGCCGATATTATTGCCGAAAAAATGGCAAACTGTAGGGCCTTGGCTTATCCCAAGCATAAGTTAAAGATCCTCTGGGTGATTGATGGCAGTAGTGATCATAGTGAAGTTTTATTGCAGCAGTATCCCGACGTGCAGGTCGTGAGTTCGCCCTCACGTAAGGGCAAAACTGCGGCGATCAATCATGGGATGAGTGTTGTCCATACCCCCATTGTTGTTTTTAGTGATGCCAATTGTTTTCTAAATACCGATGCCTTGACGATTATCGTCCATCAATTTAATGATCCGAGTATTGGTTGTGTGTCGGGCGAGAAAAGAGTAGCTTTTACAGACGATGATACCATCTCGTCCAAAGGAGAGGGCACCTATTGGCAATATGAATCACTGTTAAAAAAACTTGACTATCAATATTATTCGGCAGTAGGAGCAGCAGGAGAGCTATTTGCGATCCGTACGGCCTTGTTTACGATGATGCCAGAAGATACCCTTTTAGATGATTTTATGTTATCGATGGGCATTGCACAAAATGGCTACCGCATTGCCTATACACCAGATGCCTATGCTGTAGAATCTGGGTCGCTCAATATGGAAGAGGAAGCAAAGCGCAAGCGTCGCATCGCGGCCGGCGGCTGGCAATCCATCATCAGGCTATTGCCTCTGCTCAATATTTTTGATTATGGCAAACTAAGCTTTCAATATCTGTCGCACCGCGTACTGCGCTGGTCAGTCACTCCTTTTGCTTTATTTGCTTTATTGCCATTATCTTTCATACTAGGACTAGGATATGTATCACCTTATAATGTGTTTTATATCATTTTTGTAAGTCAGGTCGTGTTTTACCTTTGCGCAGGCATTGGATATCTCCAACGCGATCATCCAAATGTGTCAAAGTTGTTTTATATCCCCTATTATTTTATATTTATGAATATAAATGTAGTGCTGGGGATTTACTACCTATTGAGCAATCAGCACCGCGGCGGATGGGAAAAGTCTCAGCGGAAATAATTTAGCAAAACATGATGGAGCAAAGAGCATTACATAACTTAAAATATTTGGAGAAGATCTTAGATCTGACCAGCGATACTTTATTCTTGATCGATCAAGATAATGTATGTGTAGATGCCATTATCAAGACCGACAATCCGATTATCAATCCGCGTATCCAGTTGATCGGATCCAATCTGCTCGATCTTTTGCCGGCATCCACTGCGCAACTTATGGAGCAGGAATTTAGCAAATGCCGTCAGACTGGGGATACATCCAACCTGAACTACGATCTCCCGGCGAGCGATCAAACCTACTTCTTTAAATTTATTATCCATAAGTTTGACGAGGAGCATTTGCTGTGCCAGTATCGCGATATTACGCAGCGCAGTAATATGAAATACCGGCTCAAATCCGCTTTGCAGGCGCAGCTCGAGGTAGGTAAAGTTGCGCAGATCGGTCATTGGTCGTTTTACACCGAACAGCAAAAATTTTTCATCAGTGGTTTTTCTAATATTCGAAATACAAATATTTTAGAGCCTGAAATATTTAAGCTCAGTGATTTATTACCTTATATTCATCCCGATGACAGACAGAAGATCATAGATTTTTTAAATATGAATGATGCTGAATACGGTACGTTGGAATATCGCATGTTGCTTCCAGACAAACCTATCACTTATGTAAGGGCCACAAAATATGCCAAACATCTGGAAAATGGTTATTGTATCGTCGATGGATTCTCTCAGAATGTAAGTGATTTTATGAAGAATAGGAATGAGCTGGAAATGGTGTTGGCTGTCGTTAATAATGCTCCTTACAGTATTTTCGCTTGCCATTTAGATGGTCGACTGGCATTTGCCAATAAAGCTTGTCGCCAGCAAAATGGTCTGATCGAGGAAGGTGATATCAGTGCGCTTGTCGTATATGAAAGTCTGAAAAATTTTGATACAAGAAACCAGTGGTGTACGTTTATTGAAAAAATACAGCGTGCCCATGGATATTTGCAATATCGTTGTGATATTGCCTACCCGGAGTTTGATATGATTGGTTCCGAGTGCAGTTCGCTGATTATAAAAAATGGTATCGGTGAAGATATTGTATGGACCATCCAGCGCGATATTTCCGATCAGATCAGGTATGAAGAGCAGCTTTTGAAGTCCAAGGAGGCTGCCGAAGAGTCCGAAAAATTAAAGTCAGCCTTTATTTCCAATATGAACCATGAGATCCGTACACCATTAAGTGCTATTATTGGTTTTGGTAATATCATTGCCGACACACCAGATCCGGAGTTGCGCAAAGAGTATGGTCAGATTCTGACTACCAATAGCAGTCAATTGTTGCGGTTGATTTCAGATGTATTGGAGATGTCCCAGATGGATGCTGGTAAAATGCGGTTTAATGCAGAAGTGGTCTCACTCAAAAGCATCCTGAATGAGCTTTCATTAAGTTTCAGCAACTTAGAAGATCATCCGGTTCTTATTATCGATATACCCGAAAAAGAGCTCACGGTCCAATTAGACCGCGGTAGAATCATGCAAGTACTCGTCAATCTGATCAACAATAGTATGAAATTTACCCCCCCTCATGGAGCTGTTCATATCGGCTACCTCATAGGCGACGAATTTTTTGAGTTTTATGTCAAGGACAATGGGATCGGTATTCCCAAACATCTTCAGAAATCGATCTTCAACCGTTTCTTTAAGATCAATGAAGCGGCCAAAGGTACCGGGCTTGGACTGTCTATTTGCAAAGCAATCGTTGAGCAGATGCATGGTGAGATCACGGTTGAATCCGAAGAAGGTCAGGGAACCACCTTCCGTATCAAATTACCCCTTCATAATTCTGATTTATAAAGCTGATACTGATTTATGACCAACCATTCAATACCGAAACCGCTTCGCATCCGTGCATCATTGGGTAAAGTCGCTGCTGTTTTATTGATGGTGGTCACCTCCCTGTCTTTTCTGGCGTTATATGTCTCGCCGGAGACTTGCGTGTTTTTTCAATGGATCGGTGTTGTTTTACCGATGTTGCTTTTTTGCAATTTGTTTGTCTTAGTTATTGCCTGGTACAAAAGGAGTTGGTATAGTATTTGTCCCATAATTGCGATACTGGCCAATTTTCATTATTATCCGCATAAATTTCAGATGCATAAGCCGGAGGAGGATTATCAGGCCGAGATTAAGTTTGCGACATACAATGTCCATGAGTTTAAAATGATCTATAATTTATCTTCTATGGAACAGATCGCAGCCTATTTTTCGGACAACCAAGTCAATACGATTTGCTTGCAGGAGGTCCCTTCAGATTGCACAGAGGCAGATCTCAAGCAGATCTTTACAAATATGCCTTATGTGATCACAACAGGGGGGCTAGGTTCACACTTTCAATTGGCTATTCTCAGCAAATATCCCTTAGATTCTATTGCTACGGTTTCCTTTCCCGAACGTCCAAATTGTGCCCTATTGGCCGATATAAAGGTTAATAATGAAAAGATTCGTATTGGCAACTTTCATTTACAGACGACCAACTGGAACCAGGTCAAAGGGACACTCCTCTACCAGGAAGATACACGTCATAGCTGGACTGATGCCCTGGGTACAATCTCTAATAATTTCAAATTCAGAGGTCGACAAGTGGATTCCCTCAGGCGTATATTGGATCGCTCGCCCTATCCGTTGGTCGTGAGCGGAGATTTTAACAATACCCCCGTTTCCTACGGTTACAAAACGATCAAAGGGGATTTGGAAGATGCGTATCTTGAGGCCGGCAATGGCTATGGCTATACTTACCGTTATTTTATGAAGCTGTACCGCATAGATTTTGTTTTGTATTCGGGAATAAGACTGAGAGCGAAAAATTATCGAACCGGCGATATTGATTTTAGTGATCACTCCCCTGTATTGGTCGATATGGCCATAAATTGATCTTAGATGTAACAACTTTGGACAAAATCACGTTTATACTCTTAAAAACTTCGTTATTTTAAAAAAAATATTTTAATTTAATAGTAGCGAATTTTTTGATTTTAAATTATATTTACAAATAATGTTATGGATGTATTCCAATTATTGTGTAAGCTGCAAATGACTTATGGAAATTGATTTTTCACTTTATAATATCCTCATCGTCGAGGATTCAGATGTCAACCTCTACCTATTGAAGGGTATTCTTGAAAAGGAATCATTCAATGTGTTTTCAGCTTCAGATGCTGTTTCTGCGCTGGAGCATCTTCGCACAGAAACAATCGACCTGATTTTAATGGATGTCATGCTCGGTGAGATCAATGGCTATGAGCTCACCAAACAGTTGAAGTCGATCGCAGCCTATCAGTTTATTCCTGTTATATTTATCACAAACCTAAGCAGTCCCGAAGATATTGTACAAGGCTTTGATAGCGGTGGTGTCGATTATGTCACCAAGCCTTTTAATAAAATGGAGCTTCTGCAGCGCATCAAACATCAGATCCGCATTATCGCCTCCAATCATACCATTAGCCGACAGACGGCAGAGCTCAAAGAAGCTATTCTCAATCGTGACCGCATGTATGCGATCTTGGCACATGATCTGCGCAGCCCCATTTCCTCCCTCAAAATGATCCTCAATATCCTCACGATGCAGACCGAAACACAAGATAATGGCTATGCCGCGATGGTCCATACCGGAAATGATATTGCCGAACAGCTTTTTAGTGTACTGGACAATTTGCTCAAGTGGACCAAATCCAGTCTTGGTATGCTGAGTTATATTCCTCAAAAACTGAATCTGAATGAGCTCATTTTAGGAGTTGTGGAGACCTTATCGCCCACAGCGAAATTGAAGAATATCAAACTCGACATCGATCTGCAGTCCGGATTAGAGATCTTTTTTGATGTGGACATCATGAAAAGTATCTTACGCAATCTGTTGATCAATGCGGTCAAATTTAGTCATAGCGACTCTTCGGTTACAGTCAATCTATATCGGGAAGAAGAATGGGCAGTGGTCGAGATCATCGATACTGGGGTGGGCATGAGCCCTGAGATTCAGGAACAATTACGTAACCAGGTTTCGCGAGAGGGGTCGGTCACTCCGATGCATGATCAAGGGAAGGGCCTTGGACTGTGGGTTGTCTACCATTTTATTCACCGTCATGGAGGAAAGTTCTTTTTCGAATCCGAGGAATACCACGGATCCCGTTTTGGATTTAAGGTCAAGTTGGTTGCTCATGAGCAACCAACGATATAAAAACAACTTTTTATAGCCAAAATGCACCATATCCGTTGGATGGATACCGTGCATTTTTATTTAAGATAGAGATTTAAAATAAGCAATCGTCTTTTTAAGACCTTCCTCCAACTGGATCTTGGGCTCCCAATTTAATTTGGATTTTGCCAGGTCGATATCCGGTTTTCGTTGTTTCGGATCATCAGAAGGTAAAGGCTGGAAGATGATTTTTGACTTGGATCCGGTCAGTTCGATCACTTTCTCCGCAAGCTCACGGATACTAAATTCATTTGGATTGCCCATATTGATCGGACCGATCGTATCGCTCGTACTTCCCATCATTTTGATCATCCCTTCCACCAGATCATCCACATATTGAAAACTTCGGGTCTGTGAGCCATCTCCATAGAGTGTGATATCTTGGTTGTTCAAGGCCTGAATGATGAAATTAGATACCACGCGCCCATCATTCGGATGCATGTTGGGTCCATAGGTATTGAATATCCGGATGATTTTGATCTTGACATGATTCATGCGGTGATAGTCCATAAACAGCGTTTCGGCACATCTCTTTCCTTCATCGTAACAGGAACGGATACCGATGGGGTTGACATTTCCCCAGTACGATTCTGTTTGCGGATGCACGATCGGGTCACCATAGACCTCACTGGTAGAAGCTTGCAATATTTTGATGTTTAACCGTTTTGCCAATCCCAACATATTGATTGCACCCATTACCGAAGTTTTCACGGTTTTGATTGCATTAAATTGATAATGTATAGGTGAGGCAGGGCAGGCCAGATTATAGATTTCATCTACCTCGATAAAGTAAGGCATCGTGACATCATGTCGGATGGCCTCAAAGTATGGATTTGATAATAGTGGCGCTATATTCTCTTTAGACCCGGTAAAATAGTTATCCAAAGAAATGACCTCATTGCCCTCATCGAGCAATCTTTTGCACAAGTGCGAGCCAATAAAACCAGCTCCGCCCGTTATCAATATTCTTTTTTTCATGTATATTCTTTTATAAGAAGTTGAACATTACGAAGATATAGATATCGCAGTTGTCAGACAAATTTATTCCGCTTCGTATTGAAATTTAGTAAATAATTCACTAATTTCGATACATGCACGTATCTACGGTAACCGCCTTATATTTTGAGAGTTAAAAATGGTTGCCGATGATGTTGTTTTAGTATACTTAGATGAGAGAAATTAAGAGAATAGCCTGTGTTGGAGCAGGGTATGTAGGTGGTCCGACCATGTCGGTTATTGCTCAAAAAAATCCAAATATTACCATCACTGTTGTTGATTTAAATCAGGCCCGTATCGATGCTTGGAATGACCCCGATCTAAACAATCTTCCTATATATGAGCCCGGTCTGGATGCAGTGGTCGCTGAGGCCAGAGGGCGCAATCTTTTTTTCTCGACC
The DNA here is from genome assembly GCF_023273895.1 of Sphingobacterium sp. PCS056. Taxonomy (NCBI): domain Bacteria; kingdom Pseudomonadati; phylum Bacteroidota; class Sphingobacteriia; order Sphingobacteriales; family Sphingobacteriaceae; genus Sphingobacterium; species Sphingobacterium sp. PCS056. The sequence goes on from NZ_CP096883.1 coordinate 1,361,002, forward strand.
GATGTCGATAAAGCGATTGAAGAGGCCGACATGATCTTTATTTCGGTCAATACCCCAACCAAGACCTATGGCAAGGGCAAGGGACAAGCAGCCGATTTAAAATATATTGAACTATGTGCCCGTCAGATTGCGCGAGTCGCCAAAGACGATAAGATTGTCGTCGAAAAATCCACCCTGCCCGTCCGCACAGCAGCAGCTCTCAAGAGTATCTTGGACAATACCGGAAATGGTGTTAATTTCCATATTCTTTCCAATCCCGAGTTTTTAGCAGAAGGTACGGCTGTACCCGACCTGCACAGCCCAGATCGGGTATTGATCGGTGGAGAAGATCAGGAAGCTATTCAAGCTCTGGTGCAGATTTACGAAGCTTGGGTGCCCAGAGATCGCATATTGACCACCAATCTATGGTCTTCCGAATTGTCAAAACTCGTAGCAAATGCTTTCTTGGCACAGCGCGTATCTTCGATCAATGCCATTTCCGAGCTGTGCGAAGTGACAGGAGCCAATGTAGATGAAGTGTCACGTGCCATCGGTTATGATTCGCGTATCGGATCCAAATTTTTAAAAGCATCCGTTGGATTTGGAGGGTCATGCTTCCAAAAAGATATTCTCAACCTGGTTTACATCGCCCGCACCTATAATCTCACCGCTGTAGCAGATTATTGGGAACAAGTGATTCTGTTAAACGATCACCAGAAAGACCGATTTGCGCAAAAGATCATCCAGACCATGTACAATACGGTCAATGGTAAGCAGATTGCATTCTTAGGCTGGGCGTTTAAAAAAGATACCAATGATACCCGCGAATCGGCAGCGATTTATGTCGCCGATCACCTCTTGGATGAAGAAGCCGAGATCGTGGTGTACGATCCCAAGGTTTCGGCCGAGCAGATCTATCGCGATCTGGATTACCTCGGTACGCGTTCTCCGGCAGAAAACCGCCGTTTATTGACGGTTGTAAACGAGCCTCATCAAGCCCTGACAGGAGCACATGCGGTAGCGATATTGACCGAGTGGGATGAGTTTAAACAATACGATTGGGCACAGATAAAAGAAGGAATGAAAAAACCAGCTTTTGTATTTGATGGCCGCAAGATTTTAGATAGAAAGCAGCTCGAAAGATTCGGTTTTCAGTACTATGCTATTGGCGAGTAGCAGTACGCAAGTTGTTTAGGATCCTGTCCTAAACAACTTTCAATTTTCCAGCATATGCTGATGTTCGATCGCCCAGGTCAATAGCGCATTATTTTCCTCCTCCAGAGAAAGCTTCCTGCAGATGCGGTGACGTGTGTTTTTGATGGTATATGGACTTAAGCACAGTTTATCTGCGATATGTTTGGTGGTGTAGCGATTGGCGATGAGTTTGAGTACCTGTATTTCGGCAGAAGTCAGTTCGGACAGATTAGGGCTTATTTTTCGGTTTCTCTTATCCTGAGCGATACGTTGTATAGCGATATGGGTTCCAGCATATAGCCGACTTTCATTCAATGGTTTTATAATATAGTTTTCAGCATTGACCGCGATGGTCCGATCGATGCAGTGTTTCGAGTCATAAGAAGTGATGAAGATCAGCGAGAATTGCTTTTCAGCCTTATATTTCACCATCAGGTCGATCCCGTCGCAATCATCCTGCAGCTGAATATCGCAAAGCACCAGATCCGGCTGCTGCTCCCGCATGTAGTTGTCCACCTCTTCCACAGAAAGCGCGATATTGATCTCGATATTTTGGTAGAAGGCATAAAAATGTTGCTCGATAAAACGGGCAATGATCATTTCATCTTCAATAATTAAGATCTTTATTTCCATAGTCCTTTTTTAAATTCAAAGTGATAGTGATACCCATTTTTAGGGTTGATGCTGATCTCACCCTTGATCTGGCGGGCAAGATCCCTGATCAGCGCTATACCTAAGGACGAGTCTGCGACCAAGGTATCCGAACCTACGCCATTGTCCCAAAATACGATCGACAATTTGTCCGTTGACTGTGTGATCTCCAGCGTGATTGTAGGAGACTCCTCCCGTTCAGTCGGAAAGGCATACTTGTAAGCATTGGTCAGCAGCTCCGTGATGATCAGTCCCAGTGAAGTTGATATATGGGTCGGGATCCAATAGTCGAGCACACAGTACAGATCGATCGCTATCCTCTGTTTGGGATCATACAGCATCTGCAGGTAGCTGATGGTTTCCATCACCAATTGATCCAGTTTCAATTTATTGCCCTTGTTGTGTACCAGGAGCTGATTGACCAGCATCATGGTATGGATCCGGCTTTGCATCTCCTGAATAGCAGGATTGCTGGTCACGCTATTTTTATCCCCTTTTTGATATAGGCTGCCCAGACTGTACAGCAGTTGTAGATTATTTTTGACCCGGTGGTTGAGCTCATCGATCAAGGTTTCGATATATGTATTCTTTTCCAAGAGCTCCGATTGCTGCTTACTTAAAGCTGTATTGGCCATGTGGAGTTCAGCGGTGCGTTCTTCCACACGAATCTCTATCGATTTATGGTATTCCAGTTCCTGCTTACGGATGCGCAGTCGGATTGCAATCAGAAAGATAATCGTGATGCTCAGTACAAAAAGCTGGATCACGGCAGGGATATAGAGGAGTGATTTTTCATCCATTTTGATCAGCAAGATCACAATGAGCCCGATCCCTAATGAAAAACAGGTTGTGCCATAGGCAAGGAATCGCTGTGGTTCATCCACCTTTTTCCAGAGATATATAAATAGAGTCGACAGATACACAATATGTATCGCACCCAAAATAAAATTAATACGGTTGGAAAGATAGTAATTTGACGTGGTATAGCAGTAGATAAAGCTGAAAACAGCAAAAGAAACCACCAATAAGCAGATGATGAGTGCCAGTTTATAAAACAGCGGGCTCAATTTTTTCAGATTTAGAAAATCCAGGAGCAGCAGATAGAAACTGATGGTTCCGAGCCGATAGAACAGCGGACCTATGGTCCATCCCATGCGCGGGTTTTCAGCAAAAAACAAGTCTATAAAGTCTTTCTGCAAGGCAAAACTATACATGCCCACAGCCATTAAAAAGGTAAAGATCCAGATATATGGTCGGTAGCGTGACACGATCCATGCCAGTGCAATATACAGGAGCAGTACGATGATCGCGCCTTCTAAGAAAGCGTAGATATTGGATTCTTTTTGCTGCCTTTTGAGATAAGCCAGCTGATCTTCGATATAGAAATCCAGCTGGGGGCTATAGCCTTTGATATGATGGATTTTCAACAGGCAGGTGTAGGTTTTGGTGACATCTAGTTCCAGTGTGAAATGATTGCGATCATCACCAGGACTGATCTCCTTGAGAGGTCTGAACAGTCCCGCTTTTCGGCTATCGATCGCGACACTGCTGCGGTCGTCGATCAGGGTCAGGTCCACATAGGTCAGGTTGTTAAAAGAAAGAACATAAGTTTTCTTTTTATAGTCTTTACTGGCCGGGATATGGATGCGGAGCCAATAGATACCTTTCGCATCAAAATCATCCTGCTTGATTTTAGGGTTTTTGAAAATGGATTTATTATGGTAGTAAAACAGCGGACTGTCTTCGTTCAGCTGCTCCTGGGCAATGAGTACCGTTGGAATTTCATTTGTGCGCTGTATTGCTGCAGACCCTTTTAAAGATACTACAAGTAAAAAAAACAGCAAAAAAGGGGCAACGAGGTCAGGTTTCATTTGTCCCTACAAATGTGCATTATTTACCTGAATATTGAGGTTTATTACTGTGATTTTTTTTAAACTAAAGTTAAAAGAGACCCCAGGGTCTCTGTTATAACACCAATATTCACCCTACTTTTGATAGAAATTAGGAACTGTTTCATATTAAGTCTTTTAGATGTTTGGCAAAAGAACGTCAAAGTGGTCTATTATTTTTTATGAACAGCCTGATATGTTATTATTTGAGTGCGCTCACAATCGTACAAAGATTTTGTTTTATTGTTTAACATATACGAGGTATGATGATTTATGTTGTTATTTTAGTTTCCCTTGCTGCCTGTCTGCTATACTATATATATCAGGGCAAGTACAGGCGTTCACAGTTTGAAGAGCACGTTATATTAAGTGCTCAGTACCGTATCCAAGATCACGCAGGTCAGTATAGCGGCAATCTCAAAAGTCGTTACGGATCCCTTATTTTCAATGCATCCCGCAAGGATGAGCAGCTCAGGGCCGTTGTGATTAGAAAAGTTAAGATATATTATAGAGGCGTATCGGTCAAATTAAATCAGTCCGCCATTATCCCCTTTGTAGAAAATAAAGATCAAGGATTAGCGATTTCGGTCCGTTTTCGAATCACTTCAGATCGGCAGAGCGTCGATCTTTTAGGTTGTCAAGTGTTGTTGTCTGGTGTATTAAACCTGAAGGGCGGCGACCGGGTTCCTTTCAAAATGAGCATGCCCATCGAAAATGTCTATCAGCACGAAGAAGAAGTCCATATCCAGCAGTTGGATCTACCGATATTCCATTAACCTAGTTTGTTTCCAAATTATGATTTAGTTGCTTAGTGCCTTGCTTGTCAAGGCACTATTTTTATGTTTCAACAACAGATCCACATCGCGATATCTGGAGCATTAAAAGATGAATCCATGCTGATGATTTAATATTAAATAATGATTTGCTTCATGTTCAGCAGCTATATTTGTGATCTGAGGTACTGCAGTATTTCATCATCTTAACAGAAACAGTTTTTAGTTGAAGTGAAAAGTTTATGAAAACAATTTGATTCGATACGATGTTAAACTTCACGACGTTAATAATATAGGTGATTGCAATACAAAGTAGCCGTTCACCCGTTACTTGGTCACTACGTTACTTGTTCACTGCGTCACCATTTTACTTTTTAATCCTTAAACCACTATGCTATTTATCCCATTGATCGCCCTATTGTTAATAGGCATTTATTATTTCTGGAACGCAAAGCAAATGAAAAACCAATTGGCCCAGCATGGCGCTATGTCCGTGAGCTATCTTTTTCAAGAACATCCGGGACAGTACAGTGGCGACCGGACGGTGAAGAGTGGGGTGATTGTGATCCATACCTCCAGTCACAATCAAAAATTAAAGCATGCTACATTAAAACGTGTTTCTGTCAAACATCCCGATCTACATATCCAGCTTGATCAATCGCTTTCACTTCCATTTCATTCTGAATTATTGCCCAAGCCCGAAGTCTCTATCCGTTACAAGTTGACCAATAAAGCATTGAGCAAGCTCGACTTGACCGGAGTTCCGACTTGTATTTCTGGTAAACTTCACTTTGAAGGCGGAAAGACCAGGCCTTTTCAGGTTATGGTACCCATTTCTGGTTTGTACCATCAGCAGAGCAATCATTAGAGCGGTTGTCATCGTCCAGGCTAACTATTGTAGTCGGTTTTACTCATCTCGCTTTATTGTTTGTTCATAAAATCTTATTACTTTTGATGCTATTCCCTTAATTACAGTTAGGGGGTTTTAAGCTGTTAAGAAATATTTGCACATCATGATGACTAAAACGATCATTATTACAGGTGGAGCGGGTTTTATAGGTTCGCATGTAGTCCGCACTTTTGTACATAAATATCCAGATTACCATATTGTCAATTTAGATGCATTGACCTATGCCGGCAATCTTGAAAATTTACGGGATATCGAAGATAGACCCAATTACACGTTTGTTAAGGAAGATATTACCGACGCTGCGGCCATGTTTCGTATTTTCACCACATTTCAACCTGATGGTGTGATCCATCTGGCAGCAGAGTCTCATGTCGATCGCTCCATTGCAGATCCTTCCGCATTTGTGATGACCAATGTTATTGGTACGGTCAATTTACTAAATGCTGCCCGTGAAACCTGGAAAGATAACTTCGCAGGAAAACGTTTTCATCATGTTTCTACCGATGAGGTATTTGGTGCATTAGGAGCAGAAGGATTATTCACAGAGAAAACCGCTTACGATCCACATTCCCCTTATTCAGCCTCCAAAGCCAGTTCCGATCATTTTGTTCGGGCATACCATGATACTTATGGCTTACCGATGGTACTGACCAATTGCTCCAACAATTATGGACCCAATCATTTCCCGGAGAAACTGATTCCGCTATGTATTCACAATATCTTAAACCATCAACCCTTACCGATCTATGGCGATGGTCAGTACACCCGCGATTGGTTATTTGTGATCGATCATGCAACCGCTATTGATATCGTTTTTCATGAAGGAAAGAATGGCGACTCGTACAATGTTGGCGGATTTAACGAATGGCAGAATATCGATTTGGTCAAAGAACTGTGTAAGCAGGTAGATGAAAAATTAGGTCGACCAGTAGGAACTGCGGAGCAATTGATCACTTTTGTGAAAGATCGTCCTGGTCACGATTTACGTTACGCCATCGATGCCACCAAGATCAATCAAGAATTAGGCTGGTATCCTTCCGTCACTTTCGAACAAGGGCTATCCAAAACCATCGACTGGTTTTTAAATAATCAAGAGTGGCTGGACAATGTCACCTCAGGAGATTATCAGAAATATTACGATCAGCAGTATAAAGGTTAGATAGTAAATACGTGACCGAGTAACAAGTAAAGAAGTAACAAGTAACGAAGTAACAAGTAAAGAAGTGACGAGTACTAGGTCACTAAAAATAACAACGTTACTAGTTAACTAGCGTTACTATGTCACTAAAAAAACAAACAATGAAATTCCAAGAAACAAAATTAAAAGGCTGCTTTATTTTAGAGCCCACTATAATTGAAGATGAAAGAGGATACTTTTTCGAAGCCTTCAATGACCGAAAGTTTGAGCAGATTGTAGGCGCTAAACCCCCATTTGTACAAGATAACCAATCCCAATCCCAGTATGGCGTAGTCCGTGGATTGCATATGCAAGCAGGTGAATATGGGCAAGCGAAGTTGGTGCGTGTACTCGAAGGAAAAGTATTGGATGTTGCGGTAGACGTGCGTCCCGGATCGGACACTTATGGCCAATCTGTCGCAGTAGAATTGTCCGCAGAGAATAAGAGACAACTGTATGTTCCACGTGGATTTTTACACGGATTTTCGGTCTTATCCGATAGTGCAGTGGTGTTTTACAAATGTGATAATTATTATCATCAAGTAGCAGAAGACGGTGTTCATCCGTTAGATACAACAATAGGTATTGATTGGCAAGTTCCAAGGGAAGATATGATCCTTTCCCAAAAAGATGAACAAGCACAATCCTTTACAGCATTTAAAAATAAAAATGGAATCGGTTAATCAAAAGCAACGGATCGTTATTACAGGCGCATCAGGACAGCTGGGGCAGGAATTAAAAGTGCTGTTGGAACATGATGCCGAAAAAGAATGTTTCTTTTTAGATCGCAAGCAGCTTCCGCTGGATCAGACCTTTATTATTCAAGATATTCTGGGGATGTATCAGCCCGATGTGATTATCCATGCTGGAGCATATACCGCTGTCGATCAGGCCGAATCCGAACCCGATCTTGCTGATCAGGTCAATCACCTGGCTTCGGAAGAGATTGCGCAGTATTGTCATGTACATGGCACCAAGTTGATCGCCATTTCAACCGATTATGTATTCGATGGAAATAGCCGTATGGCGCTAACAGAAGACGCACCCGTGCATCCCATCAATGTATATGGACAGACCAAGTTACAAGGAGAGCAGGCGATTCAGAAATGGTGCCCCGAAGCGATTATTATCCGTACCTCATGGGTGTACTCCACTTTTGGAAAAAACTTTGTTAAGACGATGTTACGTCTGCTATCCGAGCGTGATTCGATATCTGTGATCAACGATCAGATCGGTTCACCGACCTCAGCAGCAGATCTAGCAAAAGCGATCGTCCATATTGTTGATGGAGAAAGTTGGCAAGGTGGGGTTTATCATTATAGCAATGAAGGCGAGATCAGCTGGTATGATTTTGCTGTTGCCATTCGCGATCTCAAAGGACTCGAGTGTGAAATCAATGCAATTCCCACGACAGCCTATCCCACACCTGCAAAGCGACCCAATTATTCGTTGTTAAATAAAACAAAGATTAAAGCGACATTTGGAGTAGAAGTGCCATTTTGGAAAGACAGCCTTGTGAAATGTTTGAGTGACGAAGCGATTAATTAACAGGTGATTAAGTAACAAGTAACAAGTAACAAAGTAACAAGTAACAAAGTAACAAGTAACAAAGTAACAAGTAACAAAGTAACAAGTAACAAAGTAACAAGTAACAAAGTAACAAGTAACAAAGTAACAAGTAACATTGCACAAATTAAAAGGATAAGAAATGAGGAGTCATAAAGATTTAATTGTATATCAGCGTTCTCTTTTATATGTTAAAACTATATATGACCTATCTCAATGTTTTCCAGAGGTTGAAAAATTTGGTTTGACCAGTCAAATTCGAAGAGCTGCCGTTTCAGTTCCAAGTAATATTGCAGAAGGAGCAGCCAGAAGATCTGCTAAAGAATTTCTTCAATTCTTATATATTGCATTAGGTTCACTGAGTGAAATTGAAACCCAAATTGAAATAGCTAAATTATTAGATTATTCCGTTGATATCGATTCTATTTTAGAAGAAAATATACAACTGAGAAGAATGTTGTTGAAGTTAATAGAAAATATTAAAAATAAAATATACTAATGTCACTACGTCACTACTTGACTAGTCACTATGTTACTAAGAGAAACTACGTCACTAATTATTACGTCACTAAAAAAGACTGCGTTACTACTTTACTAGTCACTACGTCACTAATTATTACGTCACTAAAAAAGACTGCGTTACTACTTTACTAGTCACTACGTCACTAATTATTACGTCACTAAAAAAGACTGCGTTACTACTTTACTAGTCACTACGTCACTAAATTTAAAAAAATGAAAGGAATTATACTAGCAGGAGGATCAGGAACACGTTTGCATCCCATGACATTGGCGGTGAGCAAGCAGTTGATGCCCGTGTACGATAAACCCATGATCTATTATCCACTATCCACCTTGATGTTAGCTGGGATCAGTGAGATCCTCATTATTTCGACACCTCAAGATCTGCCGCAGTTTAAAAGACTGTTGGGAGATGGTTCGCAGTTGGGCTGCCGATTTGAATATATCGAACAGCCTAGTCCTGATGGACTGGCGCAAGCCTTTATATTAGGAGAAGAGTTTATTGGTGATGATAAGGTGGCTTTAATCTTGGGAGATAATATTTTCTATGGTTCGGGTATGTCTAAGCACTTACAGTCCTGTGTAGATATTGAGGGCGGGATGGTGTTTGCTTATCAGGTCAACGATCCCGAGCGCTATGGCGTGGTTGAGTTTGACCAAGATAAAAAAGCCATTTCGATAGAAGAAAAACCGGTAGCACCAAAGTCAAACTTTGCCATTCCAGGATTATATTTTTACGATAATGATGTGGTTCAGATAGCCAAAGAAATTAAACCATCACCCAGAGGGGAATTGGAAATTACCGATATTAACAAAGTCTACTTGGAGCGAGAAAAGCTTCATGTGGCAGTTTTTGATCGCGGCACAGCTTGGTTGGATACGGGTACTATTCAGTCCCTCATGCAAGCGGCACAGTTTGTACAGGTCATCGAGGAGCGTCAAGGGATGAAGATTGGATCGATTGAAGAAGTGGCTTATCGTATGGGGTATATCGATAAAGCGCAATTGTTAAAAATTGCCGAACCGTTGCGTAAATCCGGATACGGGGAGTATCTCAATCTCTTAATTAAATAAATTTACCTACTTTTGTGAAAATTGCACTGTATAGAATGAGAAGAGTAATATTGTGGTTGTTTGTCATGAGCCTAATGGTTTCGGTACAAGCACAAACCAATCCAGCAAATATTAAAGTGGACGATTTAACGGATGCTCAGATTGAGCAATATGTGAAGCGTGCTGAATTAATGGGCTATAGTGAGTCACAATTGGATGGATTTGCACGTGCTCAAGGTGTATCAGCTGTCGAAGCTCAAAAGCTGAAAGACCGTTTACAGAAAATCAAACGCAATAAGCAACAGCCTAAAAATTTAGATGCAAGGCAACCGGCAGGAAATGCGACTACTGGCCGTCAGGTCAATGGCGCTGCGCAGCAAGATTCTTTAAAAAATAAAAAATTACCTCAGGACTCCTTAGAGATCGATGAAAATAAATTAAAAGTATTTGGTTCAGATCTTTTCAAAAATAGTGATATTACATTTGAGCCCAATTTGCGTATGGCGACGCCAAGCTCTTATATTATTGGACCTGATGATGAGATACTATTAGACATTTCTGGAGATAATGAAGCCTCCTATAAATTGCCGGTCAGCCCAGACGGAAATATAACGGTGGAGTATGTCGGCAAGATTGCGGTCTCAGGTTTATCGGTTTCAGCTGCAAAAAACAAGATTCAATCTCGCTTGAGCAGTACCTATCCTGCCATTCGCTCAGGCAATACGCATGTGGATGTCAATATTGGTAATATTCGGAGTATCCGCATTACACTCACCGGAGCAGTGACCAAACCGGGCACCTATACTTTACCATCTCTAGCGACGGTTTTCAATGCTTTATATGCTTCAGGCGGTCCAGGTGAAAATGGCACATATCGTCAGATTCAAGTGATCCGTAACAATCAGGTGGTGACTACCATTGATTTATATGACTTTTTAGCGAATGGGATCCAACGGGGTAATATTCGTTTACAAGATCAGGATATTATTCATATCCCAGTATACGGCAGTCGTGTGCAGTTTGAAGGTGAGGTGAAACGACCTGCCATCTTTGAGACCGTATCCGGCGAATCTTTATTGGATTTAGTAAAGTATGCAGGCGGCTTTAGCGAAGATGCCTATACCGCCAAGATTAAAGTATTGCAAAAGACCGATAAGGAACGCAGTGTCAAAGATATTTATGCCGATCAGTTTGCCGATTACAGTCCCAAAGCAGGGGATCAGTTTATTGTAGAGCCTATCTTAGAGCGTTTTGCCAATCGTATCAGTATTTTGGGCGCGGTCTTCCGTCCAGGTTTATACGGTATGGAGCCAGGTATGACGTTGAAGCAATTAATAGAACAAGCAGATGGTGTCCGTGAAGATGCCTTTTTAGAGCGAGGCATTATTAACAGACTAAGAGCAGATAACACAGCCGAGTTGATCAATTTCAATGTTCGCGAAGTATTAGCTGGAACTGTTGCAGATATTCCGTTAAAAAGAGAAGATAAAGTAGAGATTGCTTCTATTTTCGATTTAAGAGATGAATATAAATTTACGGTACAAGGTGAAGTACGTTTGCCCGGTGATTTTCCTTTTGCGAGCAATGCGACATTGGGCGATCTGATCCAAAAAGCAGGCGGATTAAATGAAGCCGCTAAAAATGCACGCATTGAGATTGCGCGACGATTAAAAAATCGCGATGTCAGCGATCCAAGTTCTTCACAAACCATCCAAGTCGATATTAAAGACGGTATTGTATCGGATTTGAACGTCGAATTACAACCTTATGATGTCATCACGGTATTAGGTGACGCCGGTTTCCGAACCCAAAGACAAGTAAAGATTGAGGGAGAAGTTTTATTTCCGGGTATCTATACCATTTCAAGAGAAGATGAGCGCATTTCCGATATCATTAAGCGCGCTGGAGGTTTAACATCTTATGCCTACACAGAAGGAGCATCGCTAAAACGTACCGGAGTTTCTAAATTAAAGGCCGAAGAGAAAAAAGAAAAAGAACGTCTAAAAAAGGAAATGGCAAAAGATTCCGTTGAAGAAGTTGAATCGGAGGATGAATTTGATAAAGAAACAACAGCCGTTAATGCCAATGCTAAGAATAGTGCATTAGCAAAGGTGTCACAGCAGCAGGGCGCTTCGGCTACCGAAATTGAGCCAAGTGATTTAGTCGGTATCGAATTGAATAAAATACTTATTAATCCGCATCAGCGAGGAGATTTATTGGTCTTAGATGGTGATATTATTACAGTACCTAAGGAGTTGGAAACGGTTAAGGTAATGGGTGAAGTATTGAACCCTAATAATGTGGTTTATGTCAAGGGTAAAAGCTTAAAATATTATGTCAATCAAGCAGGCGGTTTTACCGACAATGCCTTAAAGAAAAGGGTCTTTGTTCAGTATGCGAATGGAGCGGTTAAAGGAAAAGATGGTGCATATCCCGAAGTAAAACCAGGAGCGGAGATCGTAGTTCCAAAACGTGCTCCTCGAGAGAAAATGAATGTGCAGGCTTGGGTAGGGTTAGGTACAGGTATTGCTTCTTTAGCAGCTATTATTGTCAGTCTTTTAAGAAATTAAGATTAATGGAATCGGGAAATCACACAACTCAAAATTCTAAGGATGAAATCACATTGAAAGAATTGTTTCTTAAAATACATTATTGGTTTAAATACTTAGTCTCCAAATGGTACCTTTTAGCAGCAGTTGGTATAATAGGTGGAGTTTTAGGTTTTATGTATGCTAAATCAAAGAAGCCATCTTATACAGCAATAACTACTTTTGTATTAGAGTCATCAGAGGGTGCTGGGGGCGGTGCGCTATCTCAGTATGCAGGAGTTGCTTCTATGATGGGTATCGATCTTGGAGGAACAAATGGTAATATTTTTCAAGGGGATAATTTACTTGAATTTTATAAATCCAGAAAAATGCTTGAGGCTACCCTTTTGAAAGTTTCACCTTCTGATACCAGTAAGTTGCTGATTGATACATATCTATCGCTAGGAAAGAAGGACGTTAAAAGTCAAAACGAAAATAAACTAATCGTTGATTTTAAAAAGAAATTTAGTGGTAATGAATTACGTCTGCGAGATAGTATTATGAGTCGTGTCATTGGAGAAATCACAAAGAATCATTTAAAAGTTGATAAATTAGATAAGAAGTTGTCGATTTTAAAAGTTGAGGTTACCTCTAATGATGAGATATTTTCAAAAGAATTTAACGAAGCTTTGGTTAGGGAGGTCAATGATTTTTATGTTCAGACTAAAATTAAAAAATCTGTCGATAACATTAAAATTTTGCAGTATAAAGCTGATTCGGTACGCGCTGTGATGAACGGTGCTATATCGAGAGCTGCAGTAGTGGCAGATGCTACACCAAATATGAATCCTACCAGATTAGCACAACGCGCAATACCGACACAACTATCTCAATTTTCTGCTGAAACCAATAAGGCCATTCTCGGCCAATTGGTGCAAAATTTGGAGCTGGCAAAAATGACTTCTTTGCGCGAAGCACCACTAATTGAAATTATAGATGAGCCAAAGTTTCCCTTAAGCAAAACGCAAGTCGGTAAGATTAAATTTGCTATTGTTGGTGCCGTTTTTTTTATTTTTATAACCACATTCATATTGATTCTTAGAAGATTTCTTGCTCTGATATTTGCAACATAAGAATCTAACAAAAGAATTAATAGCTTATATAAGCTTTACGGAAATATAAGCTTACCTGCTATATAACAATCTATTTTCAGCAAAATTTATGCTAAATAAATGAAGAATTTTAATAAAATCAAAGTTGGATAAGTACTTCCTATTTGATATTAAAAAAAATAAAATACACATGAAGGAATCAGTTAATCAAGTCGAAATCAATTCAGAAAAAAATCAGTGGTCATCGATTATCAAACCTGAAGAGAGTTTGTTATCCGTTAATCTACGCGAAGTTTGGAATTATAGAGATTTGCTATTTTTATTGGTTAAAAGAGATTTCGTCACCTATTTTAAGCAAACAATTTTAGGTCCAATTTGGTTTTTTTTAAATCCTATTTTTACGACGATTATTTACACATTTGTGTTCGGTAGTATTGCAAAGATATCGACAGATGGAGCGCCTCCTGTAGCATTTTATCTTTCAGGGATCGTGCTATGGAATTATTTTTCAGTGAGTGTTACAGCAACATCAACTGTTTTCAATACCAATGCGGCCATTTTTGGAAAGGTATATTTTCCAAGACTTATTATGCCTTTAGCGATTGTGACATCCAATTTAATGCAATTTGGAGTTCAATTTTTATTACTCGTGGGAGTCGTCATCTATTATACCATTGGAGGAGAGTTACAACCTAATTTATGGATCTTAATGACGCCATTTATTGTTTTGCTTATGGCAGCGTTTGCATTAGGAGTAGGTATGATATTTTCTTCGCTTACCACTAAATATAAAGATATGACGATGTTGCTAGCGTTCGGTGTACAGCTATTTATGTACGCGACGCCTGTCATCTATCCAATTTCGGCAATGCCGGATCGTTTAAAACCAATTGTAGCGTTAAATCCATTGACAGGAATTTTTGAATGTTTTAAACATGCCTATTTGGGTGTAGGAGAATTTAATATTTCGTTACTCATCTATCCAACAGTAATTATTGCATTTGTTTTAGTGATAGGGACTTTTGTATTTAACAAAGTGCAACGAGGATTTATGGATACCATTTAAACAGTTATAGAACAGGAATTGATGAAAAAGAATATAGCTTTAGAAACGGTTGATATATCAAAGCAATATCGTTTAGGTCAGGTTGGAACAGGAACTTTAAGCCACGATTTAAATCGTTTTTGGCACAAAATACGCGGAAAAGAAGATCCTTATCTGAAAGTAGGGGAAGCAAATGATCGCACAGTAAAAGGAGATTCAGACTATGTTTGGGCATTACGTGATATTAGTTTTCAGATCGAACAAGGTGATGCAGTCGGCATAATCGGTCGTAATGGTGCAGGTAAATCCACTTTGTTGAAGTTGCTGTCGCGTGTTACAAAACCGACTACTGGCGAAATCCGTTATAACGGACGCATTGCTTCATTGTTGGAGGTCGGTACGGGATTTCATCCAGAAATGACTGGACGGGAGAATATTTATCTAAATGGAGCGATTTTAGGTATGACGAAGAGAGAAATTACTCGAAAATTTGATGAAATAGTCGATTTTTCAGGAGTGGAGCGTTACATTGATACGCCAGTAAAACGCTATTCTTCGGGTATGTATGTTCGTTTAGCATTTGCAGTTGCAGCTCACCTGGAATCTGAAATTTTGATCGTTGATGAGGTTCTGGCAGTAGGTGATGCTGAGTTTCAGAAAAAATGCTTAGGAAAAATGGGCGATGTTTCTAAAGGAGAAGGCCGTACGGTTTTATTTGTAAGTCATAATATGGCTGCGGTTAAATCTTTATGTAACTCTGGAATATTTATGCAAAATGGTCAAGTCCAGTATACAGGCGAGATAAATGAAACCATTAGTAAGTATAATGAGGCGAATTTGAATAGTTATAGCGGGGCATTCGTTTATAAAAAAGATGTAATTAAGGGGATTCAAATAAAAGAGATTCTCTTCAATAATAGCGATACAGCAGAATTAAACATTGTTGCTGGAGGCATACTGACAATCGCATTTATTTTTGACAATTTAGTGGAAAGACAGATTGCGTTTGAAGCTAAATTGTACGACAATAATGATGTTCCTGTTGCTTTTTTTAGCCCGACTCATTCCTGCGGAATTTTGAATACTTACACGATTGGCGAACACAGACTTATAGAAGAGATTCATTTTCCTGAAAATATAACTTCAGGAACATTTTATTTAGAGCTGGCACTCACTCATCCAAACGTTGAATACCTCTATCTGTTGGAAAACCGATTGAAGATTAATATTGATGGTAAGCTCACAGCAAATGGAAATACATTTGTGTATTCCGATCGCGGTCTGATCATTTTAGATTAATTTAAATAATAGTGATGAAACTTTCGATAATTACGATTAACTATAATAATAGAGAAGGACTCCAAAAAACATTGGATTCTGTTTTTGGTCAATTCTGTAAGGATTTTGAATATATCGTTATTGATGGAAATTCAAGTGATGGTAGCAAGGAACTGATTCTTCAAAATACAGATCAAATTAATTATTGGGTCTCCGAGTCTGATAAAGGTATTTATAATGCGATGAATAAAGGAATTCGCGCGGCTCAAGGTGAATACTTACTGTTTTTAAATAGTGGTGATAAACTTGTTGAAGACGTTGTCGCTATGATTATGCAAAGGTTGCATACGTACGATATTATTTATGGAGACTGGTATCAAGTATTTAGTGAAAATCATATTCAAAGAGAAAATTTCCCAGATCTGATTACCTTTAATTTTCTTGCGTTTAAATACTCATTACCTCATCAGTCTTCTTTTATAAAGAGGGATATATTGTTGAAGCATGGTCTTTATGATGAATCACTTCGGATGGTTTCGGATTGGAAATTCTTTTTAGATGCTATCTTTAAATTTAACTGTACTTATAAACATCTTGATTTACCCATTAGTTATTACGATAGAAATGGCATTAGTAGCAATATAGATAATAATGATTTTCTACAAAAGGAACGTTGTCGTGTTATTGATGAGGGCTATAGCAACTTTAAATATAGTGAAGAGGAGCAAAACAGCTTATTCACCAGATTAAGTCATTTCGAAAATTCGCGCATTATTAAGACTTTAAGAAAAATGAAAATTCTAAGATTTTAATTTTACTGCTATGTTTGAGAAACTTCGAGGTTCTGCTTTTTTATTGGCATTAAAGTTTTATGTTTATAATTCTTTTGCAAGCTTTTTCCCAAGTCATAAGTTGCGATTATGGTATTTACGAAAGGTTTTAAAAATTAGTATAGGCCAGCATACTTCCATAGGTATGGGCTGTTTTTTTGCAGGTAATCATATTGTGATAGGAGATCATACTGTCATTAATCGCAAGGTCTACTTTGACGGGCGTGTTGCATCTATACGGATAGGAAATAATGTGAGCGTTTCGCAAGAAACCAATATACTTACCATGTCTCATGATCCACGCTCAACGGATTTTTCAGCCTTTAGTCAAGATGTAGTTTTGAAAGATTATGTGTGGACCGGATTTCGATCCATTATCTTGCCCGGAGTTATTTTAGGGGAGGGTTCTGTTGTTGGTGCAAATTCGTTAGTTACCAAATCGTTAGATGCCTATGGCATTTATGTGGGATCGCCCGCTAAGAAAATTTCTGAACGCAATTGTAATTTAGATTATACGCTCGATTATTTTCCATATTTTAATACCGATATACAACGATGAAAATTAAACTATTGGTGCTTACTTCGCATATCCCGTATCCTTTAAACGAAGGCGGAAAAATTTCGCAGTATGTGTTTGCCGAAAAAGTGCAAAATATGGTCGATCTTCATTATGTCGTTGTCGCTTATAATGAGGAGATGATGACATATGCACAACAATTTAGAGAAAAGTTGACCGCTGCTCAAGTGCACATTATTGATCGAAGATCACCGAAGGTAGGATTATTTCAGATGATAAAACAATTCATCTGGAGCTCTTTAAATTTTATAAGTTCTATTTTCAGAAATCGTAGAAATAAGGAAGTTGCACATGTCCCTTATGATGATTACGAGCGAGATGCGCCCTTTTTTACCAATTTAGAACCTCAGCTTATTGATCGAGTAGGTCAGGTTATTACGTCCGTATCTCCAGATCTTATTCAGGTCGAACATAATGGTTTTTTAAATATCGTGGAATCTCTACCTCAGCATATCAAAAAAATATTTGTTGAGCACGAGATTCAGTTTGCTCGGTTAGAATCATCCAAACTACCCGTTACAAATTTCGAAATTTATAAAAGAAATCTAACAAAAACCTTAGAATTAGGCCTTTTAGCTAAGTACGATTATATATTTGTGTTTAGTGAAGAAGACAAAATCAGATTGTCACAAGCATTAGCAGATCAAGTTGACATCAAAGTATCCCCTTTTCCTGTTCAAGGTACTTTCTTTAAGCAAGTTCAGGAAGCTGATTTTGATATTCAGAAGGTGGTTTTTATAGGTCCCGAAGATCATAAACCCAATTACGATGCTATATTATGGTATCGAGAGACCATTGCACAAGATATTTTTGAAAAAACAGGACTTAAAACTCATGTCATAGGGAGATGGAGTGAAGAATCTATCAATAAACTGTCGACATCTTATTTAGTTTTTGATGGTTTTGTAGAGGATATAGTGGCACATAATAAAAACAGTTTGGTTATTGTTCCTTTACGAATGGGCAGTGGTATTAGAACAAAGATTATTTATTCAATGGCGCAAAATCTACCGGTCATTTCCACTTCCATTGGATGTGAAGGTTTAGCCGTCAGCAATGGAAAGGAAATATTAATAAATGATGATATTAATGAATTTAAACATGCGATGATTTCATTAATTACTGATAAGGAACGTGCTTTAAAAATTGCTTGTAATGGTTATAAATATGTTCAGGAGAATTTCTCAGAACAAGAATTAGTAAATAAGAGATTTGCGTTTTATCGTCATATTTTGGATGTTAAAAAGCATTAATAAGTTAAAGTAGTTATGCCCACAGTTTCTGTCATTATACCCAATTATAATCATGCTCAATATCTTGAACAGCGTATTGATTCTGTTTTAAATCAGACGTATCAAGATTATGAGGTCATTATCTTGGACGATTGTTCTCCAGATAACAGCAAAGAAATCATTGATAAATACCGTTATCATCCGAAAGTTTCGCATATCATTTTTAATGAAGAGAATTCTGGAACAACTTTTAAACAATGGCAGAGAGGAATTGAACTTGCAAAGGGAGAGTGGATCTGGATTGCTGAAAGCGATGACTGGTGTGAAGCTAATTTTTTAGAAGAGATTATTGGCCAGGAATTAAGTAAAGATGTGTCGATCGCTTATGCTCAGACCTACATTTATTTTGAAAATACGCAGGTGGTTTATGCTAATTTCGAAGGTAAGGGCTTTTCCACAATTATGGCTGGGAAAGATTTTATTGAGTCTAAAATGCTTCCGTTTAATGGGATTTGGAATGCCAGTCAGGCCTTATTTAGACGTGATTATTACTTACAAGTTTCCGAACAGTATCTTGCATACAGATTTTGTGGCGATTGGATTTTTTGGATAGAAATGGCTTTGATGGGACAGGTTTATGTCAACAGCAAGTTTCTGTCTTATTTTCGCAAACATGATAAAGATGTGACCTCTTCCGCTTCCAAGTCCGGCATGAGGTATATAGAAGAACTCCATGCTTTGGTCTATTTTAATGTTATTCTAAAAGGATTGCCCAGCACCAATAATAGCTTTTACACGCATTATTGCAATTTTTTATTACATAAGGGACATATGACTGAGACAGACCGCCGGTATTTGACGGCTCAGTATGCACGATATCTTCCTTTTAAAAAGCGGCTTATGGGTAGTATTAAATTATTTATCAAGAAAGGGTTAGGGCGTGGTACATCATAGTGAATTAGCAGATAAAATTACTACAGGCTTGGTTTCTGTCATAGTTCCAGTATACAATGTTGAGCGTTATTTGAAGCATTGTGTAGATTCTATTGTGGGCCAAACCTATACTCATTTAGAGATTATTTTAGTCGATGATGGTTCTCCAGACGGTTGTGGTGCTATTTGTGATTATTACGCGGAGCTAGATTCTCGTATACAGGTTATTCACAAGACCAATGGCGGCTTATCCGATGCAAGAAATGCAGGTATTCATCGCGCAAAAGGTGAATTTATAGCATTTGTGGACAGTGATGATCTTGTTCATCCGCAATTTATAGAAATTTTGATTTCACAGATTGGCGATGCCGACATAGCGATGTGTACTTATCAGGAATTTGAAGATGCGGTGGAAGTATCGCATATTAGCCATATCAATTCGGTTTCGTATTCTGGACAACAGATGAATAATATGTTGTATGATAAGACTTATCGTGTATCTCCGATTGTAGCTTGGAATAAATTGTATAGAACTGCGCTTTGGAAAGATTTAAGTTATCCAAAAGGACGATTGCATGAAGACGAATTTATTATTCATCACATTTATGATCGCGTAGATAGCGTTATATTTATGGCTATTAACCTTTATTTCTATCGTATCAGAGGAGGGAGTATTATGTCTCAAGTCAGTTTTAAAGGTGTACAAGATTATTATGATGCCTTGGAGAACCGAAAAAAATATTTTCTAGATAAGGGTAATAACAAGCTGGTTTTTGAAACTAACGCCTGTCAAAAGAATTTGTTTTTATATAAAGAAGTAACAAGCCGATTTCATCTTTGGAACACCTGGAGATTTTCTGCCATTTTAACGGAGGCGTTACCTTTTAAATTGAAATTGCATTTACTTTTAAAGAAGGTTTCCATTTCACTTTATCATTATTATCTAAAATCAAGGAGTAGCTGATGGCACAAATTTCTATAATCATTCCTGTCTATAATGCCGAGCAATTTCTCTCTCGCTGTTTAGATTCTGTATTGCAACAGACGTTTGTAGACTTTGAAGTGCTCTTGATCAATGATGGATCTAGCGATTCGAGCAAATACATTTGCGATCAATATCAAGCGCAAGACTCCCGTATTCGTGTTTTTCACCAAGAAAATTCAGGCGTTAGTGCTGTCAGACAAAAAGGAATTGATCTGGCAAAGGGCAAGTATTCAATTCATGTTGATGCAGATGATTATATCGCACCTACTATGTTGGCCGAGATGTATGCCCATATTGGAGAGCATGATATACTTGTTGCCGATTATTTAAAAGTATCGGATAAAGAAACACTGTATATCAGTCAGTCGGCTATACAGGGATTGGATAAATCTGCTATTTTTCTGTCTGTTTTTCTGAAGAAGATCCATGGATTTATGTGGAATAAATTGGTCCGACATGCGATCTACAAGGAGTTTGATATTCATTTCCCGATAGGTCACGATTATTGTGAAGATCAAATTGTCTTTTTGCAGATGGTCAATAGTAATTTGTCTATTGGATATTTAGCACGTGCATTTTATCATTATGTGCACAATCCTAATTCCATAACGCAACAAAGTACGGTAGATTCGTACAGTAAAATATTTAAATATTCCGATTTTATTGATAGGATGCCTTTTATTTCCGATCAATTAAAGTCGATCAATCATATTCAGATTAAGGTACAATGTATGTATAGTAAGCAATTTGATGCATCATTTATTAATCGCTGGAATAAACACTCTGATGCAATGATTCCACATGCTGATTTAACATTTTTCACACGTGTTCGTTTGTTTATGTTTAAAATAGGTTTATCACAGATCGCAAAATTGACATTTTAATATATGATTCCTAAAATTATTCATTATTGCTGGTTTGGTAGAGGAACGAAAGGTCAGCTCGAGCAAAATTGTATTGAAGGCTGGAAAGCTAAGTTACCTGATTATACTTTTATGGAGTGGAATGAAGAAAACTTCGATATCAATCAGTTTTCATTTGCTCGAGATGCGTATCACGCAAAAAAATTTGCTTTTGTATCCGATGTCTGCCGTTTGCATGCTTTGCGGGAATATGGAGGTATCTATTTAGATACAGATGTTCAGGTATTGCGATCCTTTAGCGATTTACTAAACGGAGATAAATTTATCATGGGTATGGAAGATGATTTTGTGGTGAGCAGTGCTTGTATCCTTTCCTCACCCAATCATCCGATTCTTAACAAGTTGCTTGATTTTTATCAAAACGCGGCATTCAAGGGTGAAGTTTTTGGAAAAGAGGGTTTGTTACCGAATACACATGTTATTAGCGAAATTTTGAAACAAGAGTACGGGTTGCGCTTGCATCGTCATTTCACCTATTCAGATGAAGCGGTTACCATATATCCAGTGGATTATTTCTCACCAAAAAATTATGCAGATAAACGAATCACACTAACCGTTAATAGCTATTGTGTTCATCTGTTCAATGGATCTTGGATTTCTAAAAGCACAAAATTTAAAGAATTTATTTTGAGAAATACGCCTCCATTTTTTTACGGTTTATATAAAAAATTAAAGCATGGAGAGCAGTAAGAAGACCATTTGTTTTTATATACCCTCACTTACCCATTTTGCCGGAACAGAGCGTTCGCTCTGTTTAGTTGCAAATGGTTTGTCAAGTTCCTTTCACGTTAAGGTACTTTGCAATGAATTGACTGACGAAAGCCAAACCGTATTTCCTTTTGATAAAAATGTTGAAGTCGTTTCATTGGGCCTTACGAATGTCAAACGGTCATATTTTTCGATTTTGTTTAGGTCTGCCCAGTTTCTTAACAAGAATAAAGTCGATTTCTTTATTTCGGTAGAGATGATGTCATTAGTTTTTACGGCACCAATAATACTGTTGTTGCGTTTATTTTATTTGTCGAAAATAAAATTTTTAGCTTGGGAACATTTTAATTTTAAGACTACACTAGGTAAGCCCCTTCGCCAGGTATGTCGTCGACTTGCGGGTTTTTTAGCCGACAGTATTGTCGTTTTGACACATGAAGATCAAAAGCTATGGAAGGAAGGTGCTTATATTCGTCGTGACATCGTGGTGATCAACAATGCTGCAACTTATCCGATTTCAACTCGTGCATATCCACATGAATCTAAAAATATTTTGGCGGTCGGTCGATTCACCTATCAAAAAGCATTTGATGATCTGATCGATATTTGGAAGAAGCTCTCAGAACGGGATAAAAATCATGAATTTAAGTTGCAGATCATCGGTGAAGGATCGGATAAAGAATTGTTGGAAAAGAAAATAGCAAGCTTGCAGCTTCAAAATTCGGTACAGTTGATCGATCCGACTTCAGAAATTCATCGGTATTATGAAGCTGCGAGCATCTATGTTATGACCTCACGATTTGAGGGATTACCGATGGTTTTACTGGAAGCAGCTTCTTTTGGAATTCCTATTATTGCTTTCAATTGTTTGACAGGTCCATCAGAAATCGTTAAAAATGGTGAGAATGGCTATCTTGTAGAGGAACGTGATATGGATACGTTTGCAGATCGGTTACAATTTTTAATTGCAAATCCAGATTTAAGAGCAGCTATGAGTCAAAGCAACAAAAATTTAGTGAAAAACTTTGATTTAAGTCATATTGTTGATAAATGGATTGTAGTATTGCATAGCTTATAACCTTATGGTAATTAAGAAAACATACCTCTATATTTTGTTTAGTTTAATCTATGCGTTATGGCTTTGTATGCTTCCGCACGAGATTTTTAAAGATAGAGATAGTTATCTTACGATATATGCGCAAGATTTTGACGGACATCTGGGGTTGAATAGCTCACCCTTGTTATTCATGTTTAATGAAGGTGGATATTTCCTGATCAATAAATTGCTTTCTGTCTTTCAAGACCCATCGGTCACCGTGAGGATCATTGTGTTTACCATTTGTTTTTCAGTTAGTTTTAGTTGCTTCAGATATACCGATAAACTTTGGAAGGCTTTTGTGCTGTTAATTTTGTTGTTTTTAAATCCGCAGTTCTTTGCTATGGAACTTGTGGTCTTGCGGCAAGGTTTAGGCCTTGCTATTTTGTTGTTGTTCTTTCCAAGCAATCGTGTCAAACTGTTATTTTTATTATTATTGTTGGGGTTGATCCATACCTCATTTTATATTCTGTTTGCTTTTTTTCTAGCCTCTTTAGTTATCGAAAAGATTTTAAAAAATTCTTTGATTGGTTTGCGTCAGCTTGTTTTAGTTCTTATCGGAATTATCTTTAATGTTCTCATCTATTTTGTGAGTCAATATTTGGGTGCAAAACAAGAATTAAATGCGAGCGATGCCGGCGGTTCAGGATTTATGTTTCTCATTTGGTTAGTTGTGTTACTTTATATCTTGATTTTTAAAAGGGAGAGCCGCACGAGTTACGACAAATATTATGAATTATTTTACGATTTTTCGGTGATGGGTTTAATGATCTATTTAACTGGATACTTTCTATCTCCGATTAGCGGTAGGCTAATCGGTACATTTATTCCTTTTATTTATTTAGTTCTTTTAAAGCGTGTTAATTTTTTAGGTTTTATTGTTTTATTTTTAGTTTTTTGTTTAAATTTTCTTTTATTTTTTCGAGGAGGTATGGAGGCGTTTACATTGGTTAGTATTATTGATTTTTTTAAACACTTGTTATTTATTTCGTAAGATGAAGAGAAAAATTTTTGTAGCAGAATTAATTCAAAATGCCTTTCCTCACGCAGAGATCAATGCCGGTATTTTAACTATTTTAGATCGGTACTTTTATACGTGTGAAAAATCCATTATTGCAGATTCAAGACATGTAAAGGCAATAACAAGTATTCAACCATTAGCCGATTGG
The DNA here is from genome assembly GCF_023273895.1 of Sphingobacterium sp. PCS056. Lineage (NCBI taxonomy): Bacteria > Pseudomonadati > Bacteroidota > Sphingobacteriia > Sphingobacteriales > Sphingobacteriaceae > Sphingobacterium > Sphingobacterium sp. PCS056. The sequence continues at coordinate 1,385,132 of NZ_CP096883.1, forward strand.
GAAAAATTACCGATTCAAGTAACCGGTTTTCAAGCTAAATATCTATTGTATTTGGATCTTGTCATGTGCATGCGTGTCGTGCGGGCCTATTTTAATCTGCAATCTCAGGATGTTTTAGTTATCTTAGGAATACTACCTTTATCCCATATTGTTTTAACCTTTTTAAATAAGATAGGTAGGAAGCATATTTTTGTCTGTCTACATGGAGAGATGGAAGCACTTCTTCCGCGAACTAAGATTGGGCTCACTCGGTATTATTACAGATTTACGCAGTTTTTGTTTAAAATATCAAGCGGTTTGACCTATTTGATCTTAGGTGAATCCGTCTATGCTAATATTAAATTTTTGTTTGGAAAAGAAACAAAATATTTGATTATAGATCAACCTTATTTATGGTCTTCAGAACAGGTCGTTTCTAATAATGAAGTAGAAAATAAAGGTGAAGTTATTAAACTTGGGATTGTTGGACGATTCAATAATTCTAAAAATGTACAGGAATGCTTTAAATTTATCAAAGGTATAAAGCCCCTTATCGAAGCTGGTAAAATTGAAATATATATTATTGGAAAAGTAGATATTCATATAGAAGAGGATATACGGGAATTATTAACTTTTTACTCAAGTAGCCCATTAAGTCCAGAGGATTTTATGGCATATATTCAAAAGCAAAATTTCATTTTATCTTTTACGGATAGAAGCTACTATCGTGCTACTCCAAGTGGGGTATTTTTTGATTGTATAAAATATAGTAAACCTATTTTTGGTTTAAAAAATGATTATTTGTGCCACTATTATAATAAGTATGGAGCCTTTGGATATTTATATGATGATGTTTCTGAAATGATAAATGCATTGCAACAGAATCAAATACAATGTCGTAGAGATTTTGATTCGACATATGAATTACTTAGATCCCGAACTTCAGTAAGTGCTATCTATAAAATAATGGCAAGTAAGTTTGATGAAATTGGATTAGCTCCAGATCCTCTGAAGGAATATTAAGTTTTTTTTATTGCGTTAATCATATTATCAGTGAAGGTTTTACATGTTATAAATAGTCTCCATACGGGAGGTGCTGAGAAGCTAGTCATTTTGTCATTACCACGGTTAAAAAGCGAGGGCTTGGATGTTGAGTTGCTGCTGTTAAATGGTGAAGAAACTCCATTTTTAAAAGAATTGCAATTAAATTCTAATATCCAGATCAAATTTTTAGGATATTCATTCTATAATCCACTGTATATTTTTAAATTAATTTCTTATTTAAATAAATATGATTTAATACATGTTCACCTTTTTCCTGCCATGTATTTTGTTGCCTTAGCGAAGGTTATATCTTTCAGTAAGACAAAGATTATTTTTACTGAACATAGTACTTCCAATCGGAGGCTTCAAAATCCTATTTATAATCCCATAGAGCGTTTAATTTATTCTATTTATACAAGCGTCATCTGTATAACGGAAGAAGTAAAAAAAACATTGGAGGATAAACTGCATCTGAAAAATGATAAATTTCATGTTATAGAAAATGGAATTGATATCAATTATATAAATAAATCAGTTGCGCATAACAGGTCTGTTTATGGGTATCATGAAAGTGATAAGCTAGTTTGTATGGTCGCTGGTTTTCGAAGAGAAAAAGATCATGATACCGTTATACGAGCATTAGAATTATTGCCGGAAAAATATAAATTAATATTTATTGGAGATGGATATCGAATGGAAGAGGTTAAAGCTTTGGTAGCATCTCTTGATATTTGTGATCGGGTTAATTTTTTAGGAATTCGGAACGATGTTTTTTCGTTCATAAAAATGAGTGATATTGCTGTTTTAAGCTCGCACTGGGAAGGTTTTGGTTTAGCTGCAGCGGAGGCGATGGCATGCGGTGTTCCAACTATTGCATCCAATGTTAATGGATTATCGCAAGTCGTATCGGGAGGTGGTCTATTATTTGAAAAAGGCGATGTAGTAGAACTCACTCGTCTGGTGTCATTATTAGAAGAGCCTTTGTTTTATAAAGAAATCAGTGACAATGGGAAGAAGAAAGCGGCATGTTACGACATATCCAATATGATTCGTAAAATGATCGTATTATATACCAAAGTCACAGGGAAAATGAGTAGTTTAACTCTAAATCATAAAAATGATGAAAGGTAAGAAAGTATTACATATTGTTTCCGTATCATTTTCACTGCGCTATTTTGTGGGAAATCAATTTCATTATTTTAAAGAAAAGGGGTATGAATTTCATGTTGCCTGTTCTGATTCTCCAGATTTTACAGCTTTATCGCGGGAATTTGGCTTTACGTCATTTCCAGTCCCTATTTTACGCAGTATTAATCCCCTTCAAGATATAAAATCTATTTATCGATTATATCAGTACATCCGTCGTGAGCAGTTTGATATTGTTATTGCGCATTCGCCTAAAGGTGGTTTGATCGGTATATTGGCGGCTTATCTCGCCAGAACACCAAAACGTATTTTTTTTAGGCATGGTTTAGTCTTTGAAACGGTTACAGGATTAAAAAAGCACTTACTGATTAATATTGAACGGTTGATCGGTTTTTGTGCAACCAGTATTGTTAATGTAAGTCCCTCCATTGCCAGAGTTTGTGATCAATTGCAGTTAAATTCATCTTCTAAGAATGTATTATTAGGGAATGGAACGTGCAATGGTATCGATATCACCAAGTTTAAACCACGATTTGGTTATAAAGATGATGCAGTCATTACAATAGGTTTTGTGGGCAGGTTGTCCAAAGACAAAGGTCTGATTGAGCTTATTGAAGCATGGAAATTGTTATGCAAGGAGTACAAATCACTACGATTATTACTCATAGGTCCTATGGATGAAAGAGACCCTCTACCGCATTCAACTTTAAATCAGGTACATGTTGACCCGACAATCGAATATGTTGGTGGAGTGGATGATACTTCTTTATATTACAACAAAATGGATATTTTTGTGTTGCCGTCCTATCGGGAAGGTTTTCCCACTGTTACCTTAGAAGCGTCAGCTTCGGGTGTGCCCGTAGTGACTACTAGAGTCACGGGTTGTGTTGATTCTATTGTTGAGCATGTAACTGGAATTTTTGCGGAAAATACTGCCGTTAGTCTCTATACTGCATTGAAGTATTATATCGACAATCTAGAGGTTGCTCATGTTCATGGGGCAAATGGACAGCAATTTGTAAAAAACAATTTTTCGGAAGATTTTATTTACAGACAGATTGAAGATAAAATTTTATAGGCATGTAGCAATGGTTGTACTGTACCCGTATGTTCTATTTATAAAAATCAGTAGTTTATTCCCTACTTCTCTCAAATTGCTACCTATTGAGCAGCACTTGACAGGTCGTAAATTATCATTTCTTAGCCTTAAATTACCCGATATTAGGAAAATTAATAAGTTTTTTAAATTCATTTTTAGGCAATTAAAGTTTTTTTATGTTTATTTTTCACTGATGAATAATGAGTTTAAAGGTCTTAAGACGCTCTTAACTGCTTGAAATTTACTATTCTATAAATATTTTATTGATAACTGTAGCATTTCTAAAATACTTAACGTTAAGTAATAAAACTGCAAATTTTACTATCTTTGCAGCGTTAATTATTAACTGGATTTTATGGTGTGTATCTTTAATGTTATATTATTGTCTATTTTCGAATATTTATATTTGTAGCATAGTAGGTGCGAAACGATTTGTCTAGTGGACCTGATAGGTGTTTTCCTCCTCAATTCAAGTCCTTCTCCATTTGTTTGGATGACTTTGAAAACGAATTTTAGAGAATAATAAGGGTAATTAACGTACGTGTTTAAGTAGGTAAGCGTAAAAAACTGGAATTTTGATCCACTTAATTAATTGCTTTTAATTGATTAAAGCAATTTTTTAAATAGGAATTTATGTAATGATATGAATAAGGTTGAGTGATATGAAGGTATTAGTTTTAGGTGGTAATAGCGGTTTTATTGGAAGCCATCTGAGTAAGAGCTTGGCGACTTCATTTGATTCCAAATTTGTGTCGATGAGGAATTTAGGTTGGATAAATGAAAATTTTTCGCCTAATTGCATCATCAATTTGGTGGGCAAAGCGCATGATTTTACTGGGACAGCAAAAGAAGAAGATTTCTATTATGCCAATTTTGAACTTGCTAAAAAAGCTTTTCAAATATTTTTATCATCATCCGCAAGTCTATTTATTCACATTAGTTCTTTGGCTGCCATAGAGGAGGTCGAGGCCCCAAATCCATTATCCGAGTTCGCGAGCTACAACTCCGTAACCCCATATGGTAAATCTAAACGCGCAGCAGAGGAGTGGCTTCTTCAGCAAACTTTACCCGCTGACAAAAAAATGATTATTTTGCGTCCACCCATGGTGCATGGTGAAGGAGATAAGGGCAATCTCAATCAGTTGTATAAATTAGTAAACAGAGGAATTCCTTATCCGCTGACCCAATTTAAAAATAAGCGGTCATTTTTATCTATAGAAAATTTTTGTTTTTTTATTGAACAAATCCTGTTTAAAAAAGATAAAATGGAGACGGGGATTTATCATCTTGCCGATGATGAAACATTGTCATCTAACGAAATTGTTAAGGTCATTAAAGAAGAGACAGGGTTTAATACCCCTTGTCTGCCAGTACCAAAAAGTTTAATTCGTTGGATATCTAAGGTTGGTGACCGAACATCATTGCCGTTGAATACTTGGCGTCTCAAAAAATTGACCAGCAATCTGGTTGTTTCAAACAAAAAAATAAAAGTAGCTTTATCCATTCAACGACTTCCTCGTACCGCCAAAGAAGGATTAAGAGAAACTATTCGCTCATTTCAACGAGAAAGTAAACAAATATTTTGATCTGTAGTTTGAAATTTTTTTATAGGAGATGTTGGTTCGTATACTGCTTGAATTATAGTTCTAGATTCATTTCATCTACAAGGCTTTAAACAAATTTAAAAAAAGTGATTTAGATCGATCTTTTTAGGACTTTCTATGATCAATCTTAATAAAGTATGAAGACAGCATTAATTACAGGAGTGACAGGACAAGATGGTTCTTATTTAGCCGAGTTATTATTGGAAAAAGGATATATGGTTCATGGTATCAAACGAAGAGCATCTTCGTTCAATACGCAACGTATAGATCATTTATATCAGGATCAACACGAAAATCATATTAACTTTAAACTTCATTACGGTGATTTAACAGATTCAACTAATATCATCCGAATTATTCAAGAAGTGCAGCCCGATGAGATATACAATTTAGGAGCTATGTCACACGTAAAAGTATCATTTGATTCGCCAGAATATGTTGCTCATGTAGATGGTATCGGAACTCTACGTATTTTAGAAGCTGTACGTATCTTGGGACTGGAGAAGAGAACCCGAATTTATCAAGCGTCTACTTCTGAACTTTATGGTGGACTAGCTGAGAACAAAAATGAAAGAGGTTTTTATGATGAAAAATCACCTTTTTATCCTCGTTCACCTTATGGGGTAGCTAAAATTTACGGTTTCTGGATTACAAAAAACTATAGAGAAGCTTATCATATGTATGCATGTAATGGGATTTTGTTTAATCATGAGTCTCCACGCCGTGGTGAAACATTTGTCACCCGTAAAATTACTATGGCTACAGCAGCTATAGCTTTAGGGAAACAAGAATGTTTGTATTTAGGAAATCTGAATGCATTAAGAGATTGGGGACATGCCAAAGATTATGTGGAGGCCATGTGGCGGATTTTGCAGCAAGATGTAGCAGAAGATTATGTCATTGCTACTGGGGTAACTACCTGTGTCCGCGACTTTGTGAAAATGGCTTTCGCAGAGGTCGGCATTGCGTTACAATTTGAGGGGGCCGAAGAAAACGAAATTGCAAAAGTGAAATCATGTTCAAATCCTGAATACCAATTGGAGATCGGAAAAGTGATTGTCCGAGTAGATCCTCAGTATTATCGTCCTACTGAAGTTGACTTGTTAATAGGAGATCCAACAAAATCGAAAACCCAGTTGGGATGGGAACCAAAATATGATTTAGCTTCTTTAGTGAAAGAGATGGTTGAAAATGATATTTTAATTTTGAAAAACTAAGATCTTAAACTTCATTTTTCAAAATTCCTACGCGCTATGTTATAAAAAATGTAAAGAAGAGCATATCTTATTGTATATCGTTGCAATGTGGTCAATCATCTAAAGAAAACTTAAAACTATTGTATAAAGTCATCTTCTTCCCATTACTGCGAAACAAGGTTTAAGGGAAACGCTTGAATCATTTCAAAAAAAGAACTTTAATTTTCTAAAAAAAACTAAATGCCTCCAGATTACATATGGAGGCATTGCCTCATAAAAATCATTGTATTTGTACCTGATGATTTTTTTACCATCCTTTTTCGTTGATCGCACATTATTAAGAGCCATCTTTCCTTATACCTTTTATTTGTCTATCACAAGTTTTGTATTATAATGGTTTTGGTTTATGCTACATCGCTTGATGGTACACACTTCCTTGTCCATTATCATAGCTATTTAAGAGTTATAATAGAGGGTTCGTAGAGTGTTCATATAGGTAAAGCTCTATAAAACCTCTCTTTGATCCAGCTTAACATAAAAAGAAATCTCTTAAAGAATCGGATCTCCATAGAAGGAACTGCCCATTCGTCTTAAATGGTAGCTAGTTATAATTAACTGCTACTCAACCCTACTATTCCGATCGGACTGCGTTCACATTATTTTGATCATCAATGACCATCTCGATCGAGTTAACAATTTTTTAATTTGGAGATTTAATTTCCAATGAGTACTTTTGTTACTCAAAGACTAATCAACCAAATGTTGGATTCGCTTATCACGTCCAAGACAAGACTCAAGCTTCTGATCAAATTTTTTGTATCAGCTAGCAATCAGGGCTATTTACGCGGATTGGCTGATGAGTTTCAAGAGTCTACTAATGCCATTCGAAAAGAATTAAATCAATTAGAAGATGCGGGTTTTTTGACTAAAAAATCAGATAAAAATAAGATCTTCTATCGCGCCAATACCACACATTCCTTATTTAAGCCGCTTCAAAAATTAATTCATACTTTTTTAGGAATCGATGAGCTCGTGGATCATATTCTTGATCAAGCAGGTGATATTCAGACGGTCAGTATAATCGGTGATTATGCTAAAGGGCTTGATTCTGACCAGATCGAAGTACTTATTTTAGGCGAAAATCTAAATGAGGCATATTTATTGCGGTTAGCGGCAAAGGTTGGTGCAAAGCTGAAAAAAGTGGTGATACTGTATTGCAATGTTTCCACGCACGATGGGCATTGCATTCAGTTGTACACTAAGTAACACAGAAGTATAATTATTTCAAATAAAAATGAGTAAAATATTAATCACTGGAGGGGCTGGATTTATTGGTTCCAATTTAACAGAGCATTTCTTAGGAAAAGGTTTTCAGGTAGTTGTGTTAGACAACTTTGCAACGGGGCACCGTCACAATCTGGAGCAGCATGCAGACAATCCTAATTTTTCTTTAATTGAAGGTGATATACGTAATACGGCGGACTGTGAGTTGGCTGTACAGGGAGTAGATTATGTATTGCATCAGGCAGCATTAGGATCCGTTCCCCGTTCAATCAAAGATCCACAGACGACCAATGAAGTGAATGTAACGGGCTTTTTAAATATGTTAGTTGCTGCACGTGATGCTAACGTGAAACGTTTTGTCTACGCAGCCTCTTCTTCTACATATGGCGATTCCGAAAATTTACCAAAAGTAGAAGATATTATCGGTAAGCCTTTGTCACCTTATGCCATCACCAAATACGTCAATGAGCTTTACGCAGATATCTTTTCCAAAACATATGGTTTAGAAACTATTGGTTTACGTTATTTTAATGTCTTTGGCCGTCGTCAAGATCCGAATGGCGCGTATGCTGCTGTTATCCCCTTGTTTGTGAAGAAATTTATGAATCACGAAGGACCAGTGATTAATGGTACGGGTGATTTTTCACGTGATTTTACTTACATCGACAATGTCATTCAAATGAATGAGCTAGCCATGCTGACTCAAAATACAGACGCTGTCAATACAGTCTATAATACAGCGGTAGGTGACCGCACCACCTTAAATCAATTGGTGGCACACTTAAAAGAATATTTGACAGCGTTTGATGCTGAGATTGCACACGTTAATGCTTCTTATGGCCCCAATCGTCAGGGCGATATTCCCCATTCATTGGCATCTATTGAAAAAGCAAAAACATTATTAGGTTATGAACCAACACATACTATAGATAAAGGCTTAAAAGCAGCTGTGCAATGGTATTGGGAAAATTTAAAATAAGTATTAAGAACATTAGTTATAAAATTTAGAACACCAAAATTATAAAATAGATGAAAAAAATTGCAGTTATAGGCTTAGGATACGTAGGATTACCTTTAGCCCGCTTGTTTGCAACAAAATTTCCAGTGGTCGGTTTTGATATCAACCAAAAACGTATTGATGAGCTGCGTGCTGGGAAAGATTTAACATTAGAAGTGGAAGATGATATTTTACAAGCTGTTTTAACAGATTCAAATCCGCTTTCATCAGGTACTAATGGTCTATGGTGTTCTAACCAATTAACTGATATCGATGATGCAAACTTCTATGTCGTTACGGTGCCTACACCAGTTGATAAAAACAATCGTCCAGATTTGACACCTTTGTATAAAGCTTCCGAGACCGTTGGTAAAGTTTTGAAAAAAGGAGATATCGTGGTGTATGAATCTACGGTATATCCAGGTGTTACTGAAGAAGAATGCATTCCGGTATTAGAGCGCGTATCCGGTCTTAAATTTAACGTTGATTTCTTTGCCGGTTATTCACCGGAGCGTATCAATCCAGGAGATAAGCAACATACAGTTGAAAAAATATTAAAAGTAACTGCAGGTTCAACACCAGAGATTGGTCTAGAAGTCGATGAAGTTTATAAAACTGTGATTACAGCAGGTACGCATTTAGCACCTTGTATCAAAGTTGCTGAAGCCGCTAAAGTAATTGAAAACTCACAACGTGATATCAATATTGCCTTTGTCAATGAGTTAGCTAAGATTTTTAATATTTTAAATATTGATACTCATGCCGTTTTAGAAGCAGCAGGTACCAAGTGGAATTTTCTTCCATTCAAACCAGGATTGGTCGGTGGTCACTGTATTGGTGTTGATCCATATTATTTAGCTCAAAAAGCACAAGAGCATGGCTATCACCCAGAGATTATTTTGGCAGGTCGTCGTCTCAATGATTCTATGGGCGAGTACGTAGCATCACAAGTGATCAAAACGATGATCAAAAAATGTATCAATGTCAATGGTGCAGAAGTATTAATGTTAGGTGTAACATTTAAAGAAAACTGTCCAGATGTACGTAATACCAAGATTGTAGATGTTATCGCAGCATTAGAAGACTATGGTGTCAAAGTAACCACTTATGACCCTTGGGCAAATCCATCAGAAGTAAAGCATGAGTACGGTATTGATAGTTTAACTGAGTTACCTTCATCAAAATTTGATGCTATCATTTTAGGTGTAGCGCATAATGAATTCTTAGATGTCGATTTTGATTCTTTAAAGAAGGATTGTGCTATTATCTATGATGTCAAAGGTATTATTTCAGAAAAAGCAGACAATAGATTATAAGTTGATGATGAATGTAAAGAAAATAGCTTGTATTGGAGCAGGATACGTAGGTGGGCCTACTATGTCTGTTATAGCTCAAAAAAATCCAGGTATAATTGTCACAGTAGTTGATTTAAATCAGGCACGTATTGATGCGTGGAATGATTCCGATTTAAATAATCTTCCAATATATGAGCCTGGTCTAGCGGATGTTATTGAAGAGGCGCGAGGAAGAAATCTTTTCTTTTCTACAGATGTTGAGAAAGCGATTGATGAGGCCGATATGATTTTCATTTCGGTCAACACGCCTACCAAAACATATGGAAAAGGCAAGGGTCAAGCTGCAGATTTAAAATTTATAGAACTTTGTGCTCGTCAGATTGCCTCAGTAGCTCAATCCGATAAAATTATTGTTGAAAAATCTACGTTACCTGTTCGTACAGCCGACGCATTAAAGAGTATTTTAGACAATACTGGAAATGGCGTTAATTTTCATATTCTATCCAATCCAGAGTTTTTAGCTGAAGGCACTGCTATTCCGGATTTGCAAAGTCCAGATCGCGTACTAATTGGTGGTGAAAATAGAGATGCAATTGAAGCTTTGGTTGGTATATATGAAGCTTGGGTACCAAGAGAACGGATTTTGACTACAAATCTTTGGTCATCCGAGTTATCCAAATTAGTAGCTAATGCATTTTTGGCACAACGTGTATCCTCTATTAATGCGATTTCCGAATTATGTGAAGTCACTGGAGCCAATGTTGATGAAGTTGCTAGAGCAGTGGGTACGGATTCACGTATTGGCCCAAAGTTTTTGAAATCATCAGTAGGATTTGGTGGTTCATGTTTTCAAAAAGATATTTTGAATCTTGTTTATATAGCACGCTCTTATAATTTACATGCAGTAGCAAATTACTGGGAGCAAGTTATTTTATTAAATGATCATCAAAAATCACGATTTGCCGAAAAAATTATACGTGATATGTACAATACTGTCAACGGTAAACGTATTGTTTTTTTAGGCTGGGCATTTAAAAAAGATACCAACGATACGAGAGAATCAGCAGCCATCTATGTCGCTGATCACTTGTTGAGCGAAGAGGCTAATATTATTATATATGATCCAAAGGTTACAGCCGAGCAGATTTATCGTGATTTAGATTATTTAGGTACTCGGAGTTCTGAAGAAAATAAAAGACTTGTACAAGTGGTTGAGGATCCGTATGAGGCTTGTAAAGATGCACATGCGATTGCTGTCTTGACCGAGTGGGACGAGTTTAGAACATACGACTGGAAGCTTATCAAAGAACAGATGAAGAGACCTTCCTTTGTATTTGACGGACGTAGTGTATTAGATAGTTCTTTAATGGAATCATTAAACTTCACCTACTATAAAATAGGTAGTGATGTTAATCAAAAGTAATATGAAAACTATACTTGTTACAGGAGCCGCTGGATTTATTGGATTCCATTTAGCTAAATCTCTTTTAAAAGACGGATATCAAATCGTTGGGTTGGATAATCTAAATGATTATTATGATGTCAGCTTAAAATTGGATCGTTTAGAAGAATTGGGAATTCGTGATTTTGACATATCTAACAGTGCATCATTTTCTGTATCAGATCAATATGAAGGAAGATTTACTTTTGTAAAATTAGATCTTCAAGATCGCATAGCTCTTCCAAAATTATTTGAGAAGTTTCAATTTGATGGTGTTATCAATTTAGCTGCGCAAGCAGGTGTTCGTTATAGTATTGAAAATCCAGCTTCTTATATTGATAGTAATATTGTAGGTTTTCTGAATATCTTGGAATGCTGTAGACACCATAAAATAAATCATTTGGTCTATGCTTCAAGTTCATCGGTATATGGCGAGAATGAGAAAGTTCCATTTTCTGAAGATGATACCGTAGATCAACCAATTAGTTTGTATGCAGCTACCAAGAAAAGTAATGAGTTGATGGCTTATACTTACAGTCATTTATATGGTATGGCGACGACTGGTTTACGATTTTTTACGGTATATGGTCCTTGGGGTCGTCCAGATATGGCTCCTATGCTATTTGCAAACGCGATCACTGCAGGTAAGGCGATTAAGGTATTCAATGAAGGTCAGATGAGTCGTGACTTTACCTATATCGATGATATTGTAAAAGGAATAAAAATTGCTTTCGATCATCCTGCTTCAACGAATCAAGGAGCGGCTTATCAAATTTTTAATATTGGTAATGGAGCTCCAGTATCACTATTTGAGTTTATCGAAACCTTGGAGAAAAGCTTAGGACAAGTTGCTGATAAAATCATGTTACCTATGCAAGATGGCGATGTTCCAAAAACCTGGGCAAATACAGATAAATTAAATAATTTGGGTTATCAAAGTACAACCCCTATCAAAGAAGGTATAGCACAGTTTATATCGTGGTTTCAAAATTATTATACAAAAGAATCTTAAAAATGAATTCAGAAATATTAAAAATAAGCAAAGGAAGATTATATGGTAACGTCAGAGTAAGCGGTGCAAAGAATAGTGCACTTCGACTTTTGGCTGGATCAATTTTGACTGAGGAACCGGTTGAACTTAATAATTTTCCAAATGGATTGTTAGATGTACAAGTACATTTGGACATGTTAAAAGTACTAGGTAAGAGCTTTGTTACTGCAGGTGATCAAGTACTTATCAAAGAAGAGACTACTGGTATAACCGTTTTAGATTGGCAAGGTAGATCAATTCGCAATACCTTATTAATTTTAGGTGCATTGACAGCACGGTTTGGAGAAGGACGTGTGCCTTTACCAGGGGGATGTAAGTTAGGAGAACGGAAATATGACTTACACGTCATGTTATTAGAAAACTTAGGTGCCAAAGTTTGGGAAGAAGATGATTATTTATGTGCGAAAGCTCCTGAAGGTGGGTTAGTTGCCAGTGAGATTCATTTGCCTATGCGTTCAACAGGTGCTACAGAAAATTCTATTTTATGTGCGTCATTAGCAAAAGGTACCACTACTATTTGGAACCCACATATCAGACCTGAGATTATGGATCTTATCGATATGCTCTCAAAGATGGGTGCTAAAATACGCGTTTATGGACAGAAATGTATTGTGGTGGAAGGTGTTCGTTCATTAAGTGGCGTAAAGCACTCCGTTATTCCTGATAATATGGAGGCATTGACTTGGGCAATCGGTTCGGTGATCACACAGGGAGAGGTTGAGATTGAAAATTTCCCTTACGAGCATTTAGAAGTACCATTAACTTATTTAAGAGAAAGTGGTATGAAAATGTATCGAGGGACTGATAGTCTTATCGTAAAAGGTGGAGAGGCATATCCTATCGAGATCAGTACAGGTCCATATCCCGGTATTAATTCAGACATGCAACCTTTATTTGCTGTTTATGGAGCTATGTGTCAGGGCGAGTCAAAAATTATCGATCTTAGATTTCCAGGAAGATATGGTTACGCAGAAGAATTAGCAAAAATGGGAATGGATTACCGTGTTGAAGGTGATTTATTGGTTATCAACGGTGGAAATAAATTAGTTGGTACAACTGTAAATGCTTTAGACCTTCGTGCAGGTATCGCCTTATTATTAGCAGGTTTGACAGCAGATGGTGTAACAGCTATTGAGAACTCTTGGCAGATACAACGCGGCTATGAAAATCTTAGTACAAAACTGAAAAACTTGGATGTTAATGTCTCTTAAAAAATTAATAAGTGTTATAAAAGAAGATTTGCAACCCAAAGCTTCTTTTATAACAAGCTATTTTTTTAGCCCTAGTTTTAATTTACTTGTTAAATTTCGCATTGGGCAGTACTTTTATTTTAAAAAGGGTGTTTTTTCATCAATAATTGCAAAATATTATAAAAATAAAATAATACGAAGAGGTTGTGATATTTCATATGGTGCATCAATTGGTAAGCGCTTAAAGTTTCCTCATCCTTTAGGAATTGTTATTGGAGATGGAGTAATTATCGGAGATGATGTTACTATTTATCAAAATGTGACATTAGGAAGTCATGGTAAGAATAAAGAATTACAAAAGGAGTATCCTGAACTAATGAAATTTGTAAAAGTTTATGCCGGTAGTATGATTATCGGTTCAGTAGTAATTGGAGAAAATTCTGTAATAGGAGCTATGAGTCTGGTTAATGTAAGTATTCCTGAAAATAGTGTGGCATATGGAATACCTGTAAAATTTAAAAATAAATTTTAATGAGCAGTTTTATCAAGGATATAGGTCGCGTCGGTGTATCTAATTTAATTATTATGGCGTCAGGTTTAATAACCTCAATAATAACAGCACGTTCAATAGGTCCTGAAGGAAATGGAACAATTGCTGGCCTATCTGTTTATCCTTCTCTCTTTTTGACAATTGGTTCTTTGGGAATTAGGCAGTCAACGGCTTATTTTATCGGTAAAGGTATTTTTGATGAAAATAAAGTTAAAGAGGCAGTGGTCAGTATTTGGCTTTTCACTACTGTAGTTTCGGTATGCATATGTTATCTACTGATGAAATTTTTTAGTAAGAGTGGTGATAATGATCTTTGGGTACTATTATCATTGATCCCCATTCCATTTAGTTTATTCGTAACTTATAATTCTGGTATCTTTTTAGGCAAGAATGATCTTAAAACATTTAACAGAGTAAACTGGATACCTCCATTATTCATCTTATTAGTAACAGTAATACTCGTCTTATTGTTTAGTTGGGGAGTTTCAGGCGCACTGATTGCTGTTGCGGTAGGACCTATTGTTATGAGTGTCATCATGCTCTTTAAAAATGATTTTATAAAAGCATTTAGATTAAAAATACATTGGAGTGTTATCAAGTCGCTTTTAAGCTTAGGAGTAATTTATGCTTTATCGCTACTGGTAATTAATCTAAATTATAAAGCAGATACTATTCTGCTTGATAGAATGAGTAATGCCTACGAACTGGGGATTTATAATAAAGGGGCAGTATTGACCCAATACTTGTGGCAAATCCCTATGGTACTAAGTACGGTAGTTTTTGCCAGGAGTGCTGCTGCAAAAGATAATTATCAGTTTTCATTAAAAGTGTGTCAGCTTTTACGTATATCAATTATTCTTATTGGCATAGCATCTTTAGTTTTGAGTATATTTTCTGAATTTATAATTACTATGCTTTTTGGTGAAAATTTTAGAAGCAGTGCCTTGGTATTACAGTTTTTGTTACCAGGAGTCCTTATTTTAACAATTTTTAAAGTAATTAATATGGATCTGGCAGGAAAAGGTAAACCTTGGATAGCCATGAAAGCGATGGTTCCCTCCCTGTTCATAAATATAGTTTTGAATATTTTATTTATTCCTAAATATGGTGCGGCAGGTTCCGCCCTCTGTTCTACAATTAGTTATGGATTTGCAGGAATTAGTTTTCTTCACTTTTATAGCAAGGAAATTGGTATACCAATAAAGAAGATTCTAGCATTTAGCATGAATGATTTTAATTTTTTTGTTAATTTTTTGAAAAAGCACAAGTATGGAAATAAAATATAATTTTGATTTAACCCCTTTTAATTCTTACCGTTTGAATGCGACTTGTCAAAAAGCTATTTTCCCTTCAACTGAAGATGATATCTTACAAGTTTTTACAGAGGAAAGTAATTACGTGCTGATTGGTAGTGGTCATAATATTATTTTATCTAAATCATTTTACGATGAGACTTTTATTATTTTAACAAAAACATTTGATTCCATTCAGGTTTTTGATGATATTTTAGAAGTTGAGGCAGGAGCTTGGATGACCGATTTAGCTGTTAAGGCACAAGAATTGGGCCTGAGTGGCTTAGAGGTTTTTTACGATATTCCAAGTTCTTTGGGCGGTGCAATTGTAATGAATGCGGGGGCATCTGGATATGAAATTAAAGATGTCCTTCTGAAAGTCCGCTATCTCGATCTACAAGATATGCAAATTAAGGAGATCCTTAAAGAGGATATGTCTTTTGAATATCGAAATAGTTTTTTTCAGCGTAATACAGATAAAGTTGTACTCAAAGCATGGTTACAACTGGAGCGGAAAGACTGCGAAAGTGTTCAGTTATTTATGGATGAAATCAAAACTCAACGATGGGCAAAGCAACCTAAAGATTTACCAAATGCTGGTAGTGTTTTTAAAAGACCAAAGGGCTATTTTGTTGGGGCTATTATTGATGAATTAAATCTTAAAGGTTATACGGTTGGTGGAGCGAAGATATCCGAAAAGCATGGTGGGTTTATCGTGAACTTTAATCAGGCTACTGGTGAAGATATTATTCGAGTAATAGAACACGTCAAAAAATGTGTTTTTGAACGATTTCAAGTTGATTTGGAAATAGAACAGCGTATTATTTAATGGAGCGTCTATCGATTGTATATTTTATTTTTGCCACAGGTAAGGCCAATGGCGGACATTATAGAAGCCTAGCGCTTACTGCTGAGCATATGGCCAAGCATCATGATGTTAAAATAATTGTTTTAGGTTATACCTACTCGCATATTATTAAAGATGCTCCTATTGAAAGCGAATTTATATATTTTAATGGTTTGAATATCAGTTCTGCTTTAAAAAAGGTGCAATTATCTGTTGATAAGAAAAGTATTCTACATGCTTTTGATCTATATGCATATTTTATTGTGCGACTGCTCCGTTTAAAACTGGGTAATAAAATTGCATTGACTAAGTGTGGGGGGCCAAATCCAAAAGATTATTTTCCTAAAGTCAAAAATCTGGTTCTTTTTAGTCAAGAAGATTTTGACTATTTCTCTGAAAGATCTCGTTATGCTGATAGCGAGTTGCATTTGATCCCCAATCGTACAGAAGACTTTCTAACAAATCTGAACAAAATTGAGGAAATTAAGAGTAAGTTTAACCTGCACAATTTTGATAAAGTTATCCTAAGAATCTGTCGTATCAGCCGAATGTATCAAAAGTCTATTTTGCAAAGTATTAATTTGCATCAATATGTCACTGATCAGGGCTGTAAAGCCGCATTAATAATCTTAGGAAATATTCAAGATCAATCAGTGATTGATAATTTAAAAGTTAAGCTTCCAGAAAGTGTTTTTTTTCTGACAGAAGATCGATTTACTGCTAATGCGAAAGAAGTGATTGAAGTTGCTGATTGGGTTATTGGGACGGGAAGAGGTTTTATGGAAGCCAGCGCGAAATCGAGAGTAATGTTTTCAGTATCGATGCAAGATGACTTACCTATGCTTATTGGATCTCATAATTTTGATCAGGCATTTGCATTTAATTTTTCAGAACGAATTGCTTTTGAAAACCAGCAAATTGTTGACAACAAGGTTAATATCATAAAACTGTTTAATGAGGAAGAATACGAGGAAAATTTAAAAAAACAATCTTTAATCCGTTTTCGGGAATATTTTTCAATAGAGGGAGCTGTAGAAAAATATAGTAATATGTACACAAAATTACGTGACGACTCTAAAGATGATAAAGATTTGATTTTACACTGGTTTAAATTTATAAGAGCTAATTTAGGAACATGGTACAGGGAATTGCGCAAACAAATAAAGTAGAAAAATTTATTTTACTTCTATTTTCTTTCTTTCTTGCCTTTGGAAAGTACGATCCTTTTCATACCGGTGGTCTTTATTTTGATGCGATTACGGTATTTTCGTTAATCGTTATTTTCAGTAATGCAAACAAAAATAGATTATGGAGCAAAGAATATTCCAGACAATATTTTCTCCTATTTTCCATTGCCATATTATTTTATATTGCCACTATGTTTTATGGATTAAGTTTTACCAATGATATCCCATTAAAGGTAAAATACCTCTTTGCCATTACAATCTTTATCTTCTTTTCTTATAAATTTAGCGAAGATGAATCTTTAAAATATAAAAGTTTGTTACTTTTTGGATTAGCTTGCGGTTTAATTGCTGTAGGTTATAAATTGGGACTTTTTAACAGTCAATTTCAATTTAACAAGGGGAGGTTACTTATTTTTGGTGAAAATCCAAATTCGATCAGTGCACGATTAGCTGCTGGATTTATTATTTTATATTATAATATTCTAGAAGACCCTTTACGTTTAGGTAAGAAACGCTTCTTATTAGCTGTTTTTTTGATTCCACTTATTCTATTCGTTATAGATACAGGTTCTCGCGGGTCATTTATTATATTAATATTAGCATTTATATTACTAACTATCGTATCCAAAATTCATATTGCAATCAAATTTTTTCTTGGATTACTTTCTGTATTAAGTACTTCTTATCTTTTGATTGCACTAGCAAATTCATCTTTATTAAGCCGATTTCAAGAAAAAGATCTAACTGGGGGAAGGGAGAGAATTTGGAACATTATCTTTGAAATTGTTCAAAATAATATTTGGGGCGTTGGAGAAGAGGGATATTTAATTGAAATGGGACTAATCTCTGATCGTGTTCAAGATGCGCACAATTTATTTTTATATCTGCTAGTATGTGGTGGTTGGTTAGCATTGACATTATTCCTAATATTCTTATGGAAGCTATTTCTAAAATCATATGAACAATTTCGACAGAAGAACGTATTACCTTTTATTTTTTTCGTGTTCTTTGTCTTTCTAATGACGAAGACCGGTGGTATTATGACATATCTGATTATGTGGTATTTTCTAGCCTACATTAATAGTTATTCGAATTTTAAATTAAAATCAGTATGAAAGTAAAATCAATTTTAATACATGCTTGGACGCTTCGTAAAAAGGATGGGAAATATTATATTCCTTTTACGCACTGGGTCTATTTGAATGAGATTGTCAAGTATTATGATAAAATATGTTTACTTTCTCCTACTGATTTAGATCTCAATGATGAAACAATGTATGAATCCATTGATGGTTTTTCGAATGTAGAAGTATACGAACTTCCCTACACGGATGGATATATTGCAGCAGTAAAGCATTTTTTTAAATATAAGAAAGCGTATAAAGAACTATCTTCTCATTATAATGTTGTCTATGCAAGGTATCCAATACCATTTGGCTGGTTACAAAAAAAATATTTTCAAGGGAAAAGTAGGATCATTCATTTCGTTGGTGACCCAATGGATACAATTATAAATAACCCCAGTTTATCAATTCTCAAAAAAGTTGTATATAGACTTTTTTTTAAACCAGAGCATGCTATGTTTATGTCAGCATGTAAAGATGCTAAAGTATATACAAATGGATATCATTTAGCAGAGCGATTAGAAAAATATGGTATAAAAGCAAAGCCTTTGATTTCATCAACACTTAATGATGAAGATTTCTATTTTGAAACAAAGGATCTAAACTGTAGTGCACCTAGAATTATTTATGTAGGATATTTAAGGAAGGCTAAGGGGGTGGAAACAATAGTTAAGGCTTTTGGATTACTTCAAGTACATAAGCCAGCAGCTAGATTAACTATTGTAGGTCATGGAGAATCAGAAGTATTTTTAAAATCACTAGTCGAAAATGAAAAGATTCAGAATGTAATTTTTGAAGGGCATGTGGATAATAGAGATAGATTAAACCAATTACTGAGAGACAACGATATCTTTTGCTTTGGCTCCCTTTCCGAAGGTTCACCACGTGTAATTCTTGAAGCGATGGCAAATGGACTTGCTGTAGTGAGTACTCCTGTGGGTTCCCTGCCTACGACATTTGAAGATAATAAAGATATTTTGTTTGCAAACTTTAGTGATGAAAAGGATTTTATGGAAAAATTACTAAAACTTTCTTCAGATTCTGAAGTTTATCAGTTTATACGACTAAATTCTTATAATAAAGTTTCTAATTATAAAATCGAAAATTTTTTAAAAACAATATTTTATGAAGCATAAATTAGTATTAATATATAGCTGGTTTATAAGAGTTATTTTCCTAGTAGTACCGGATTTTCCTTTTACAATGAGAGTTAGAGGTTTTTTTTATGGTTTAATGATGAATAAGTGTGGTAAAAACTTTCAAGTAACGAATAACGCAATCTTAAAAGGGCTTCATAACTTTTCGATCGGAGATCATGTGTTTATTGGAAATAACTGTATAATTATGGGAAGTGGTGAATTAGTAATTGAAAGTGAAGTAATGGTAGCTCCTAATACTGTCATTGTAATGGGTAACCATACTTCAGTTAATAATTCTTATCGATTCGGACCAATAAAAAAAGGTAAAGTTTTAATTGGTAAGGGAAGTTGGGTAGGTGCAAATTGTACGATAGCAATTGGTGCGGTTTTGCCTGAGAATTCAGTACTTGGAGCAAATAGCTTTTTAAATAAAGAGTTCGATATTAAACATTCATTGTATGCCGGGTCTCCCGCCAAACATATTATTAACTTATGATAAGTAGACTACTATTTTATTTGGGTGTTGTGTGGAGAAATCCAAGTTTATCCAAATCTATGAAAGAATTAATGCAAACTGATTTTGCTTCATTGGATGATTTAAAAAAGATTCAAGAAAAGAAACTTCATAAATTATTAAATATTGCATTTGAGAAATCTCCTTATTTGAAAGAAAAATATTTTGCAGCGGGTGTTAAACGTGAAGATATAAAATCTATAGCAGACTTAGTTAAATTGCCCGTTATTGATAAGGATGAATTAAGGATAAATAGTTCAAGTATTAATAGTACTATTAAATTTAAAAAGATTTTTTTGTCTGAAACTTCTGGGACTTCAGGTCAGCCTTTAAAGTTTAATAAAAATGAAGAGTGGGATTCCATAAATAGAGCTGCTATGTTTAGAGGATATAGTTGGTATGGAGTAAAACCTTGGGACAAGAATGGTTATTTCTGGGGTTATAATATTGATATAAAAAGTCAAAAAAAATAAAACTACTTGACTCTTTACAGAATCGATTTCGAATTTTTTCTTATGAAAAAGATGAAATAATACGTTTTTCAAAGAAGTTATCACAGGCAAAATACTTAGAGGGCTATTCTTCCATGATTTACGAAGTGGCTAAAATAATTAATTTAACACCACAATTAGAAAAGCCAGTAGGAATAAAGTTAATAAAAGGAACTTCAGAAAAAATATATGATAATTATCATGATGAAACAATTAAAGCATTTGGTTCAAAAATAAGAAGTGAATATGGTGCTGCAGAAGCGGGATTAATAGCATTTGAATGTCCTCAGGGCTATATGCATATTAACAGTGAAAACGTGATTGTGGAAATAGAAGATGGCGAGATTTTAGTTACGAATCTTGTATCACATTCATTTCCTATTATCAGATATAAATTGGGTGATAAAATTTCGCTTGCGCCAGAAGAATTTCGATGTAACTGTGGACGTCAGCATCCCGTTATATTAGATGTTTTAGGACGTGTTGGAAAAAAAATTATTGGTTTTAACGAAACATATCCAAGTTTAACATTTTATTATGTATTTAAAAATTTGGCATTAAATTCTGGAATAGTATTAAATTATCAAGCGGTTCAAAATAAGAAAGGTTTTGTTCTGCTTAAGATTGAGCAGGATAGATTAGAGGAAGATTTAGTTTCTAAAGAGCTTGAAAAATATTTTAAAAATGATATTAGGTTTGAGGTTCAGTACAATGTAGTCTTGCATGCAATGGATGGTAAATTAAAAGATTTTATAACTACACTAGATTAAAAATGAAAGTTTCTATAATCACTCCTGTATTTAATGCTTCGCGATTTTTAGAAGAAACAGCAAAATCAGTTCTTGGCCAATCGTATTCAGATTGGGAATGGTTATTAATTGATGATTGTTCTGGTGATAACTCTTGGACGATTATGCAACAACTTGCTCTAAAGGATCCAAGAATACGAATTTACCAAAACGATACAAATCTGCGAGCGGGTAAAACTCGGAACAGAGCAATAGAAATGGCTAAAGGAAGATTTATTGCATTTTTAGATAGTGATGACCTGTGGCATGCTGACAAATTAAAATTGCAGATACCTTTTATGTTGGATAATAATTACTCGTTTTCACATACGTCCTATGGCTATCTGGATGAAGAAGGACGCAATATAAAGAGTACATTACATGTTAGCAAAGAGGTAGATTATCAGCATCTATTGAAATATACTGAAATATCATGTTTAACGGCTGTTTACGATGCGCAAAATATAGGTAAATGGTATATGTCGGAACATGCAAGAAAACAAGATTATGCACTTTGGCTATCAATATTAAAATCAGGAGTTAAATCATATGGTCTTGATCAGGAACTCGCTTACTACAGACAGGTCAGAGGCTCTGCAACAAGTAAAAAATATAAATTAATCTGGAAACATATTGTTTTTTTAAAACAAACACAAGGCTTTAGCACGTTCAAAGCGATCTATTATACAGGTTACTGGATGGTTAATGGCTTTATTCGTTATTTCCTTAAATAAATCATAAAATGAAACATTTCATTATAATAGTATATCTTTTCAGTCTGTCCTTGCTATCTTTTGCACAGCAGACTGAAATGAGAGGGGGCTTGAAATATTATAAAATTGATAAAAAATACTATCCCTCTGCAGTCGAAAAGAGTAAGTTTGATACTGAAATAAAACAGTATAGCCAAACAGCTTTTAAGGTCGACAATGCTTTACCTAAAGGTAAAAAGACTAAAGGCCAAGTTGATTACACCACCGAAATTCAGAAGCTGATTGATCAGTATGATGTGCTGTTATTTCCCGATTATCCATTACTTATCAACGAAAAGGGATTGAAGGTGCGATCTAATCAGGTTCTTATTTTTCCTCCAAATTCAAAATTGATTATGAAGGCTAATAATAAACCTCGCTATGTGCTATTATTAATACAGGAAGTACAAAATGTCAAGATCTATAATGTCAAGATGGAGGGTGACCGTTATCAGCATTTAAATTCTGAAGGGGAATGGGGTATGGGTATCCGTGTTTTCGGTGCTAAAAATGTGAAGATTGTTAATCCTATAATTGAAAAAATGTGGGGCGATGGAATTTATATAGGTGGACCTCGAGGTAAAGAAAGTAAATCGGTCGATGTTTATAATGCGGTATTGGATAATAACCGGAGAAATGCCATATCGATTACTTCAGCAGATGGCGTAAATATTTATAATGCATTGTGTGCCAATTCAAATGGAAATCTTCCAAAAGGTGGAATAGATATAGAGCCTAATAGTAATGAGAATGTTATTGACAATATAAAGTTAATTAATCCAATCACATTTAGAAATCCAGTTTATGGAATAGCATTATCACTAGGCAAACTAGTTGGAGAAAAACGAAAAACAGTAAATATTACAATTGAAAATCCTTTGATTATTGGTAGTAAGTTTGGTTTAACCGTTCCAAGTTTTAAAGCCGGTTTTAAGAAAAATCAAGTAGTTGGAACAGTTACTGTTAACAATCTACAAGTTTATTATTCTTCAAATCCTGTTAAAAATGTTCCTGAATTCGAATATGATGTTAATGTAGTATTTAATAATTTTAAATTTTTCAATACAAAGAAAGGAGCGGGCACAATTCGAAATGAAAAAATTGAAAGACAGGTCCAAACTAATCTTTCAAAATTCCAAAGGATAAATGTTAAATAAGGTATTTGATTATTTTTTATATAGTATTATTGCTTTAGTAAGGTACTATGTTTTTAAACTGAATTAAGATCAAGAATGATATATTTACTAGTATTTGCTTCATTATTTTTATTGGAGTTGTTTTATTTTCGATTGGCAGATCGTTTTAATATTATTGATAAGCCTAACGAAAGAAGTTCGCATACAAAAATTACCTTAAGAGGTGGTGGTATTATTTTCTACATGGGTGCTCTTATTTATTTCCTCATTTCGGGATTCCAGTACCCTTGGTTTTTTCTTGGATTGACCTTGATGACCCTAATTTCATTTTTAGACGATGTCTTTACTTTGTCTAATAAAATTAGATTATTGGTTCATTTTTCAGCTGTTTTATTAATGGCTTACCAGATGCATTTATTTGACATGCCTTGGTATTATCTGTTGATTACCTTTATTATTGTAGTAGGTGTCATTAATGCCTATAATTTTATGGATGGTATAAATGGCATCACAGCTTGTTATAGTCTTGCAGTGGGAGGTTTATTATTGATCGTCAACTATAAAATCGGTTATATAGTGCAAGATCTTTTGATATTTACATTATTAGGAGTTCTCGTATTTGCATTCTTTAACTTTCGTAATAGTGCTCGATGTTTTGCAGGCGATGTCGGCGCTGTTTCAATAGCATACATCTTGCTTTTCGCTCTTGGCACATTGATATTAGTTACTGGAAATTTGATTTATATCTTATTTCTAAGTGTATATGGCATAGATGCAGTATGGACCATTATCAGAAGATTGTATCTAAAGGAAAATATATTTGAAGCCCATCGTTCTCATTTATATCAGTTTTTAGGTAATGAGGCGGGATTTCATAAATTGCTTATTTCTTTTCTGTATGGGGCCATTCAATTTTTAGTTGGTGTCATTGTTATTCAAATTTCAAATTATTCAGTACAAGCACAGGCCATATTTTCGATAATTTTACTTATTTTCATGAGTTTCATGTACTTAATACTGAAAAGTTGGATATTAAAAAAATATGTAAAAAAGATAAGCTATGTCTAAACAGATGAAAACCATAATTGGTGGGATTGCAAAGGATGCACGTGGACAAATTCGTTATGTTAATGACTTTGACATGTCACTGGTCAAGCGTTTTTACATCATTCAAAATGCAGATACTGAATTGAAGAGAGGTTGGCGCGGTCATCAGACTGAGCAAAGGTGGTTCTATGTATTATCTGGTTCATTTGAAATGGATGTAGTTCAAATAGACAATTGGAATAGTCCTTCCAATAATCTTCCTGTTGAACATTTAACAATTAAAGATACGGATCTGAGTGTACTACATGTACCAACTGGTTATGCCACTGCTTTTCGGGCACTGGAAGGAGGTAGTGAATTATTAGTTTATGCCGATTACGATATTAGTCACGCCGCATTGGACGATCACACCTGGCCTATTGACTATTTTAGATCAAAATAAATATTTCAGAATATAAGGTGATGAAGGATAATGTACAATCAACAAAATATAAAAAAAAATTGTATAATTTACAATTATGGTTGTCAGACAATGTTTTTAGAGTTAGGCATTTTAGGCATCAATTTTGCATAAGGCCTAGCATTTTACGTACATCATTTTTTAAAATAACAATTAATACGAATTATCTGGGTAAATTAATATATTTTTGCCCTTAAATTAAATCTATCTCATAATTTATAAAACATGCGATTAATATCAAAGTATGGTTTAGCATTGGTGCAAATGGCCTTTGTGCTAATGATTTTTAGTTCTTGTGGAACGCGCAAGAGCATGGTGTACTTACAACCAGATTCTACACATATAAACACTGTTTTTGAGCAGTATATCCCTAAGATACAGAAAAATGATATTTTGACCATTGCAGTGACTGCCGCTGACCCCAAGGTAACCGTACCATTTAATCCGCTAAGTTCAATAACTACAGGTGGGTTAACACAAGCTGTAGATATGGCCCTAAGACCAACATATACTGTAGATGCCGAGGGAAATATTATTTTGCCAATGTTAGGTAAGGTCCATGTTGAAGGATTAACGCGAATGCAAGCCATCGAAAAAATTAGAACAGAGCTGAGCCAATATATTAAAGACCCTGGGGTGAATATGAATTTTAATAACTTTCGGGTTTCTGTTCTGGGTGAGGTTGCTCGACCAGGTTCTTTTATAATACCAACAGAGCGTATTACAGTATTAGAAGCCTTAGGTATGGCTGGTGATATGACGATCAGAGGTATACGTCAAAATGTGACGTTGATCCGCGAAGTCGATGGAAAGAAATCGATACATCATTTGGACCTCACCAAACAAGAAACATTAAATTCGCCCTATTACTATTTAGCCCAAAATGATGTTATTTATGTAGAGCCGAATAAAGCACAAATCAATAATTCTAAATTGGGAGCAAATACAAATATTATCATTTCTATTGCAGGCCTAATAATTACCGTTATATCCGTATTGACACGCTAAAAGAATCCATGGAACAAAAACCTATGCAAAGTAAAGATAATCAAGAAGTCGAGATTAACTTAAGACAGCTCTTTGAGCAATATGCTTTTTATTGGAAGTGGTTTGTGCTTTCTGTACTATTAGCAGCCGGTATTGCAATGGTATACTTGCGGTATGCTCAAAAAACATACAATACGACAGCTAAAATTTTATTAAAAGACGAACGTAGCGCATCTGCTGGTGAGTTGGCCGGTATAGCCGAATTGAGTACCAGTATGGGGCTTGGAGGTGGACGCTCTGCTTTCGTATCCGATCAGATAGAAGTCTTATCTTCCAGAAGATTGATTCGAAAAGTGGTCGATCAGCACCATCTGAATATTTTATATTCAGTAAAAGGTCAGATTCGTTCTAGAGAGGTGCTAGAACGCGATATGCCTTTTATTATTCAGCCTCAGGGTGATCAAGACACCGTACAGTTGCAAATTCAGGTACGTTCGGCAGATGGGAAAGAGTTACGAATCACAAATTTATCAAACAATAAAGAATTTACTGCTAGTTTTGATAATTCCGTAAAAATTGGTAACAATGTCGTAACGTTTAGAAGAAATAATAATAAACAGATCGATAAAGATAATGAGTATAAAATCGCGGTAATGCCTAAAAATTGGGCTGTAGATGCTACTAGAGCGGCAATAGATATTTCTGCTGGAACAGAAGTGCAATCTTTTATTGTCAACTTTGCTATGATATCAACTACTAGCAAGAAGGCAGAACTCATTTTAAATTCTCTAATTGATATCTATAATGCCGATCTAACGAACGATAAATTACGGACAACTCGTGCAACCTCCGATTTTATCAATAAACGATTGGTACTGATTTCTAAAGATCTTTCTGGCGCTGATGAAGAGGCTGCAGATTTCAAATCCGCAAACTCTATGGTAGACATGGCTACTGAGGCGGGTGTATTTTTGAATACAGCATCTGAAAACGATAAAAAAGTATTAGAATACCGTACCCAATTGAAATTGGTAGATCATGTAAGCGATTTCTTAAGAGATGAGCAAGAAGGAAAGTTATTACCTTCTAACATTGGCTTGCAAGATGCTTCAATAGGTACTGAAATCGCTGCCTATAACAAATTGGTGATTGAACGCGATGATTTATTAAAATCTGCATCAGATTTAAATCCAACAGTTATAGCGCTGAATGAGAATATCCGTGAAAGTAGAAACAATATCCGTAGATCTCTTGAAAACTATCAACAGGTCACCAAATTGGCACTTAATAGTATTGAGCGTAAATCAAATGAAATAAAAGGACGTATCAGTTCAATACCAAGTCAGGAGCAAGGATTTAAGAAAATCTCTAGGCAACAACAGATTGTAGAATCGCTGTACTTGTTATTGTTACAAAAAAGAGAAGAATCTGAAGTGAGAGCGGCAGCTACCCCAGATAATTTAAAGATTATTGATGCTGCTTATGGAAATGGATTACCTGTTGCTCCTAAAAAGGGAATTGTACTTTTTGGAGCATTGATGATTGGCTTTCTTATTCCATTGATATCCCTATATTTGAAATTTTTATTGGATAATAAAATACATTCGCGTAAGGATATTGAAGAATTGGTTAAAATACCAGTATTAGGAGAGATTCCAAGCTCTGAAGATACTGTTATTCATCAAAACGATCGTTCTTCATTGGCAGAAGCATTTCGAATTTTGCGGACCAATATGAACTTTATGTTTGGCGCTGATAAGAAAGATAGCTCTAAAGTTGTCTTTGTGACATCAACAATTGCAGGTGAGGGTAAGTCTTTTGTAACAACAAATATGGCACAAATACTTAGTATGTCGGATAAACGTGTTTTGTTAATAGGTGCGGATATTCGGAGTCCTAAGGTCTTGGATTATCTTGGTCTCTCACATTTACAACATACGAATGTGGGTATTACTCAGTTTTTGATCAATCCAGAAATGGATGTGGATAATATCATTATTAAAAAACCTGGAAATTATGATTTCGATGTGGTTTATTCAGGTTATATCGCCCCAAATCCCGCAGAATTATTAATGAATGGACATTTTGACGATGTGATTAGGTATGCTCGTGAGCATTATGATTATATCTTGGTCGATACGGCTCCTGTAAGTTTGGTAACCGATACTTTATTAATCGCCCATAATGCTGATTTGACATTATATGTTTCTCGTGTGAACTTCTTGGACAAGCGTTTATTACAGGTCCCTCGTGAACTATATGTCGATGGTAAGTTGAAAAATTTGGCAGCTGTTGTCAACGACGTAGACTTTGCCCGCGGTTATGGTTATGGTTATGGTTACGGCTATGGTTATGGAGATAAAGGAACAAAGAAAACTGGATTAGCTAAAGTTTGGCAAAACTTAAAAACTAAGATCGGCATGAAATAGATGTTAAACGCAAAAAAGGCTCTTTTCTTTTAAAAGAAAAGAGCCTTTTTTTGTGTCTATATTTTGTTTTAATTTGGAACATTATAACAGGTATACGCCTGAATATTAAAAATTGATCAGAAACCAATAGTTTCCATTATTATTCTTTCACAAATTATCCAATTTTATTTGCGTGTTCACCCTTCTCACTTTGAATAGTTAATTTTTATCTATACCAAAAAGTCTAGAATAAGTCCTCATAATAGGAAAAAAAAGAATTTCCTGAGGAGCATATTTAAAATATGTTTTTAGGCTTCTCAAAATACGCCTCGTGCTATCAGGACGAATTGAAAATGGTGAAATTTTTCCACTTTTAAATCGTTCATCATGAAATCCAAAGTTACCGGAATACCAAATTTCGTCCATCATCCAATCTGCATTCCAGCCCTCGGGATAAGGAAAAGGTACTTTGTCTTTGGGTAAGCCGAGGTTTTTTACTAAAATAATATGAAGTAAATGTGTCCATCCTAATATTCCCGCGCCTTGATAAATTTTCTTTAAAGTGTCTGGATCTATTTGGCTTGCCACAGTATAATATAATCGTGCAGAATCACAAAGTTGTCTTAAACCAATTCCAAAAGATATGAGATGTTTCAAAATATGCGCATTTACCTGTAATAACTGCAATTCGGGTGCAAGTAAAGTAATGGAAACATCATGGATGACAAGTTCTGTTTGTTTGCTTTTATACTTCTTCTGGAGTTTTTTTAAATAATTATATTTAAGAGGACTTCCCAAGTCAAAAAGTTTTTTATGATGTTCGATATGGATGCCCTTCCAGTCATAATCTAGACTAAATCCTGCAGTGTCCTTGAAGGCTAAATTTTTATCTTTAAGCATCTGGCGAGCTTTAGCATATCCGCCTTCTTGGAAATACCAATCAATATCGCCCGAAATACGATGTGAGGGTATCTCATAGCATGCAGCTACACCCTTCCCTTTCTGTAATATAGGTTTTAGCCCCTGTTTTGTAAAAGACAAATACTGCGCAGCGATTACTTGATTCATCTGCTTATTATGCCGTTCTATCTGATCCATGCGCACTGCCCATTTCATAAGCAATGCTTTGGGGGGAAGATGCTGCTCATCTAAATAAGCAAAACTATCATAAATAAGTCCCTCGACAGTATGATTGATCGCACAATCGCGAATTTGAATCCAATCTGCCTCAGATAAAGACTGTGATCTAGTGAGCGTGCCTTTGCCCCAAAGTCCAATACGTATCAATTGAAAAAAAATAGCTCTGAGACTCTCTTTCATACTTTTTGTTGAAATGGTTATAAACCAAAAATAGCTTATTTTGGGGAATATTTTTTTTAAAACACCGATATATTCCCTTAAATTCGGAATTTAAAATTAGAAAATCAATGGTATGGCTCAAAAATTGCTAGAAACCTTCTTGAAAAATAAAGCTTGGTACACATACAATTCTTTTATTTGCAACAACAATGTGACCCAAAATTTCGTTTCTTATAACAAATCAACTTACACAATGAAAAAACTTTTTTTTACCCTGATAATGTTTGGCTGTTTGGCGACTGCTTCGGCTCAGTTTTCCCGTCCTATCACGATAGGGGCTGGGGCAGGAGTTTCTTACGGTCTGACAGATTTGAAGAATACTAAAACCAATTTTGCCTGGTACGGAGAGGGAGATTATTTATTAAGTCCGTTTATATCGTTTGGATTGCAGGCGCAAAAAGGCGAATTGTCCGGTGATAATGGTGAAAATTCATATAATAATAGTTATTATGCAGGTAATGTCAATGCCAAGCTACGATTGGGACAATTTATGGACCTACCTGAAAATTACAGCTATTATACTTTGGGCGCAAGCAATTTACAACGCATTTTAAGCAATATTTATATCGGCGCAGGAGCTGGATTGATGAAAAATCGGATTAAAACTGATTTTACGGGTACCTATATGGAGAATATTTTAAATCGCGAGGGAGAAATCGCAAAAGACCGTTCAGGTATTCACTTTGTCGTTCCTTTGAATATCGGTTTGGATATTCCATTCGGAAGAACACTGTATGGACCTAAATGGGCTATCAATGTCAATTACCAACATGGACTGACCTTTAATGATAATGTTGATGGGGTCATTCTTGGAAAAAATGATCAGTATGGCGTGATGACCGTAGGTGTGAAGTATGCATTTTTTAATCGCAATTAATTTTTGACCTTTATTTAATTAACATTTAATAATAATAGCAGTAATTATGAATAATATGAAGAAATACGTTCCGAATCCTGCCATCGGTCTGGTTTTTTTAGCAGTTTTGATCTGTATGCAAGCTTGTCAATCAAGTTCTTCCATATATCAAGCTCCTAAAGTAAATGCTTTCCGTGCCGGAACGCTTCCTGCGCCTCCGGGAATGGTCTATGTCCCCTCTGGAACGATCCTTTTTAAAAGTTCTCTGGATACTGCGGATACCGGTAAAAATGTAAGTCTAAGTGCGTTTTTTATCGATGAAGCCGAAGTCACGAATAAACAGTACCGTGAATTTATCAACTGGGTGGCAGATTCAATCGCCATTACGGATTATTTACAAGATGATCAGTATTTTTTAAATACCGGCGAACCAGCAGAGGAGCGGAAGATTGATTGGAAAAAAGTAAAAAAGATTTCGCCTTTATGGAAAAGTAATGATCCAACAATAAGAGAGCGTTTAGCGCCTATGTTACTGGTACAGGGTACAAAAAGAATGCTTAACCCTGATGTGCTTCGATATGAGTTTTCATATCAAAAAACAAAAGGTAATGCGAAAAAAGAGTTCGTCACAGAACAAGTGCCTGTCATGCCTGTCAACGATATCTGGTCGAGTGATTTCCCAAATGCACAGCTGGCTTCACTAGATATGAATTACTTTACACATGAGTCTTTTGATTATTACCCGGTAGTAGGTGTGACTTGGAGACAAGCGCGTGCTTTCACCGATTGGCGAGGTAAGGAGTTTATGGCGACGATCATGAAGAATTCATACCTCAGTGGTTACCAATTGACATTAAGTCTCCCTACAGAAGCGCAATGGCAATATGCTGCTGAAGGTAAATTGGATCCGCGTGATACTACGACTACAAAACGCTTAACGATTGATGGTGCTGAAGGTAAAGACAGATTAGCGGTCAACTTTAAGCAAGGTGATGGTACCTACTCTCGTGATGGCGCCACGTTTACCCTCCCAGTGAAATCTTATACCCCCAATGCGTTTGGACTTTATAATATGGCAGGGAATGTGTCGGAGTGGACTCTGGATGCTTTTAGCCCGTCTGCAACGGTATTTGTCAATGATTTAAATCCGGCACTTTTATATGATGCCGATGAGAAAGATGCGGATGCACTGAAAAGAAAAGTCGTCCGTGGTGGTTCTTGGAAAGATAATGGAGAGCAGCTGAATACGGATACACGTAATTATTCGGTAGACTATGAGCCTCACTCGTACATCGGTTTCCGCTGTGTTATGGCTGCATTTGAAATGCCTACGGTACAAAGTAAGACTAGAAAATATTAAAAGCATACATGCTCATGAAGATATGGATAACAATGGCAATGGCTATAGGATTGATGCCGGCCTTTGCACAACAAGAAATACCAGATAGTTTGAGATC
Organism: Sphingobacterium sp. PCS056; assembly: GCF_023273895.1. Taxonomy (NCBI): domain Bacteria; kingdom Pseudomonadati; phylum Bacteroidota; class Sphingobacteriia; order Sphingobacteriales; family Sphingobacteriaceae; genus Sphingobacterium; species Sphingobacterium sp. PCS056. The sequence goes on from NZ_CP096883.1 coordinate 1,416,852, forward strand.
TCAACAGGTCACCACTGCTGCTCAGGGAGAGATATTAATGGATACGATACCGACAACGGATGGTTTTTACCAAGCGAATAACTTGGAAGATGCCGTTCCTTTTGCGTATCCGGAAGTGAATATGAAGAATATTCGCTTCTACAAACGCGTATGGCGCGATATTGATCTAAAAGATGAAAAAAATGCACTTTTGGCGACGCCAGGAAATTCATTGATGGAGATTATAATGAAATCTATTGAAATAGGTAAATTGTCCCTGTATAGCCCTGATGACGATTCTTTTAAATCCAGGATGAATGCCAATGAAGGAATGGCTCGTTTTACAGATAGCGTACTGGTTCCCATATTTGACGATGAAGGAAATCAGATCGATTCCAAAATGACCTTAAATGAATTTGATCCGACGCGCGTCACGAAATTCCGGATCAAAGAGGATATCTTCTTTGATAAACAACGTAGCCGTTTAGAAAGCCGGATCATTGGCGTAGCGCCTTTAATGAATATCACGACTTCTGCGGAATTGGCAGAATCGGTGGGTTCAACTCCTGCATTTTGGTTATATTTTCCGCAATTGCGCTATAGCTTGGTCAAAGTGGATATTACCGATCCCGATAAAGGTTTGTATGATATGACGATGGATGATCTGTTTGTTCAAAAGAAGTATGTGAGTACCATCATCCGTGAATCGTCTGCAGGAGCTTTAAAGCTAGGTGATGAAGCACAGCAAGCACAAGATGCGCAACAGATCGAACAAAAGATCGACGCGTATAAAAAGCAATTGTGGACGAGCCCTAAAGGTGTAAAAGAAGAAAACTTGGAAGAGTTTATTCCGAATGCAAAGAAACAGAAAAAAGCAAAGAAAAAATAAGCTCAATTAAATTTTGCTATTACAAAAAAGCATGCTCATCTTTTGAGCATGCTTTTTTTGTTTCATGAGTTTTCCCTTTAAGATTTCATGGTATTTGATTTTCCCTTCTTTTTTTTGGTAACAAGCCAATATCTGGACGCTCACTGTTCCTAAGCGTTATTAGCTGAGGAAGTTAGAACCTAAAGTCTACGGATAATTGCTACCGTCGTGCGCAATTCACATATCCTATTAGCATATTATGCTGGGAAACATAAGATCGGTTATTTTGTGGTTACTCATCATGTCGACAAATGGATTGTGCGCACATTTTTATTCTTGACAAACGAAGGAACGCCCGAGGGCGAAAAACTGAAAGAGCTTACCGCACTCAATAAAATTGATGCGCAATATTTGAAAATAGATACGATGGAGGCCTTTATTAATTATGATATTGAAGGAAATGAGAAGCTGTTTGCTATTTTCAAAGAGGCCGGTTGTGCTTCCTTATTTGAATATGCTAAATTCTTTGATCGCACAAATAAACAAATTAAAAATGCAGATTTTATATCTAAATATTTGTCTATTGCAGGATCTGAAGATGAATATTAAAATAACTATTTTTCCTAAACCTGGATTGCTCAACTCAATTTACAAGCTTTGAGAATATTTTTATTATTGTATGCGGTTGTAATGCTTAAATAGAACTATAATAAAAAAGGCTTCAATATGAAGCCTCTCTATTAAATAAGAATTAAGGTGTTTACCACGAAAAAGTGTAATCCTTTATCATAGAAATATCATTTACGACGAGAACAGATGATTTTAGCTCTCGTTTCGTTCTTGTAGTCTGTGTCTTCTCAACCACTCTTAACAATTCTTTCATGCTCAAAGGCATATTGGCAAATGTGAATGATTTATGAAAATTTTCTAAATTGATTTGCTTATGCAGTTCATCTGCAAATGATCTGGACATAAAATTAATTCCTGTAAAATCTAATGTTATATCGTAACAGTCCTCTTTATCCAACTCGTTCTCGATATGATTGATCAGAAAATGTACAGATTCTCTGGTATCTAAAGATTCATTAAATAAATCCTTTAACCTAATGTCTGCTGCAGTTGTCATAGTTTACTCCTGTTCTTTAATAGTTTGCAAAGATATACTTAAATTATAAATTATAAAAATGCTTTTAAACAATATACAAATTCTTCTTGTAAAGAACAAATCAATAAATAAATTGTTCTTTACTTTTTTCTATTTATTCAGCAAATTTGTAATAATCAAAATCTTGAGGCACGAGCGCCGGTATTCTTAAACAGACTAATACCCCTTGCCAGTTAAAATCACCTTTTGTATTATAAATCTCATTTTTCTCGGCAGATATATAGCAGAAGGTATCTCCTGAATAGATAAAATACTTACCATTCATTCCTTCTGTCAACATACGTGTTGATGTACTTATTCCAAACCCTCTACTGATATCCTGTAATTTTGTAGATTTACCCTGAAGTGCTGCTTTCATTGCTTCTAGGTGATTCGTTACATTATAAGCATTATCTTTAAAGTAAGTATAAGATTCTAATAACGTCCTTCCAATATCGCCTATGCAAATGTCAAGGTAGCCTAATGTAGGGTAAAATTGAGCAAATATATAACCATTATCGCGGTAAGCGTGATGAATAATATTTTCAATCGTCTCATCAATAAGATAAAGCAGAGCTGAAAGGAGATTATAATTTGTGCCTACGTTAACAAATCCTCTTAATAAAGAATTTAGGTGACCAATAAAGATATCTCTTATTCTTGATGTCTCATCATCACTACCTATTGGAAATGAAAGTAGAGGTATGTATGTCTTATTTTTATATTTTTCCAATAGTGATTGGACAGAATCGCTATTAGTTTTGTCACAATGAATGATATGAGGAAAAGAAATATTACTCATATACCCCGCAACACTTTGATTTTCTATTTCTGACTGTAAATTGATAGGAGCTCTTTTACCCTCGTATTGCTTAATGAGAAGTAAGAGACCTAATGTGAAAAAAGGTTTAGTGAATGAGGCTTTACTATAATCCAGTAATATTTCTATGTCTTTTTCTGTATTATCAATCTGCACTTGGAGCTCAAAAAGTTTACCCATTGAGTCTCCAAAATTATCATTTATATGTGTTGGCAATGATATTGTTTTCATACTGTAAAAGGGTAATTAGATATTATTAAATACTGATCTAGCTGCAGTTTTGGTTTATCGTAACTAAGATACCAAAGATAAGTATGATTTTAGTAATTAATAAATGAAAAGTATGTTCATTCTTCCTCGATCACATTATTAGAGTAAATAGTGAAAATTTACTTTCGTTTATCTAATACAGGTAATATTTACCCTTGTTTATATTTCAGTTAATTAGCTTATCTTTGTTTTAGCTTATTCCCGTTGGTCCCTGAATTCTTATTCAAACTAGAGGGTTTCGTTTTTTTAGCCTTGATCCTCATCTATTTTTCATAGATAAATTGAAGCTTTCTATCATAGACCTTATCCTTCACTTTCCTTTCCCTCAGCTGGTTTCGGTGATAGGCCAATAACTGGACGCTCACCATTTCCGTAAAACTATTCGAATAGTATATGTGGCTCTATGTCGAAAGCTATTGCTAATGCGCAGACTTCATATGCATAAATGCGATTAAACTTATTTTTAAATATTTCCTTCAGCTGGTTTCGTCAACTGGCCAATAAATGGACGCCCATCGTTTTAAAAGTTAGAAGGTTATTTGGTGAGTAAGTTAGACTCTAATGTCCACCAGACAATTCATGTTGTGATTAAAAATAAATTCTAACCATTATGAACTATTCCTGTTTATCACCAACATCAAATCCTATCTTTTTTCTTTCTTTTGGGATGGGTTCCTCTATCTTGTCTTGGAGACGGTCAATGTATTCGAATACAAGCTCCATATTTTTATCTTGACCGTCTTGTTTTCTAGAAATTTTTTCGACAGCATTTTTTATTTCAGCGATTTCGAGACGGAGGTCTGTGTTATCCGTTAATAACTGACGCATGCGTGTAAATACACGCATTATCTGTATGTTTATCTTGATAGCAATGTCGCTTTTCAATACGGAAGATAGCATTGCGACTCCCTGTTCTGTGAACATCATTGGCAAATATCGACTACCACCTCTATTATCTGTTTTTGAGGTCACAATTTGTGACCTCAAAAGTTCAAATTCATTTTCTAATAACTCAAACATAAAATCATCAGGGAAACGGGTTATATTTCTTCGTACTGCTTGTTTTAAGACCTTAGTTTCAATTCCATATAATGCTGCGAGATCACTATCAAGCATTACTTTATGTCCACGGAATACATATATTTTATTCATGACCACCTCTTCGGGTAGTATTGATAGCGTTTCTTGTTTCGCCATAAGTGGTTAAATGTATTGGTGTTCAATGTCTAAGATAGTCAAAAAGTAATGATATATCTTAACCTTTAGACTCATCTCCCGTATGTGGTTGAGCTAATCCTAGTATAGGCCGTTCACCATCGCCGTAAAATTGTCGTTGCGACAATCCAGGATGCCTATTGAAAGTAAATCAACTTATCATGAACGATTAGAATAGTATATGTGGCTCTATGTCGAAAGCTATTGCTAATGCGCAGACTTCATATGCATAAATGCGATTAAACTTATTTTTAAATATTTCCTTCAGCTGGTTTCGTCAACTGGCCAATAACTGGACGCTCACCATCGCCGTACAAGTATTCGAAAAGTTGGCTGGGTTTAATCACCATTAGTTTGGCAATATTATTTAGCTCTTCTGCGTAAGGTCGCTTTTTAGGATCAGTTAGAAGTTTATTAAGTCTCACGTTATCAATTCCTGTATTATGTTCAATATAGTTTTGAGGTTTGAAATAATCAAAAAGTAACATACCAAGCGTTGATTTCCATTTATTGCTAAACTCTTTTTTATTTGAATTTTTAAAAATGTCCTCCCTCGTAATAGTGAAGCGTTCTAGATTTGAATCCTTATATATGCTAATTAAAATTTAAGAATTGTTGGATCGATGAAAATTTTAGCATATGTATCTACAAGACCTAGTTGATCATAAATTCTTAGATCTCCCGATTTAGTAATAATAAGCTTTTGGTCAGAAATATTCATGTCAATGTACTCTTTTCCATTGTAAACAATTTCACTATAAGGTACGCGCGATAAAGTATTTATTTCTAAGGATTCTTTATCTATGTCACATGGTCCATAATAAAACTTATTATCCTTTAGAACGATTTTCTGACCTATTCTTTGATTGTATACTTTCGAATTGTGAGCATCCAGCCAAACACCTACGAGATGGCCCATTTTTTCATCCGATTCAGTATGTAAATTATTGCTTACGTTCGAATTGGTAGTGGATGTTTTAGTTTGATTGATTTCGTTCGTACAACTTAGAAAGAAAAGATGTAGAATTATTATAGCGATTACAATTGGAGCTCTATTTTTCATTTATTTGATTTCCTGTAAAAAAATATATTAGAATTAAGATTTTGAGAATTTTATGGCAAATTTTAGTAGCCGCTTCATTTTTTACCTTAATTTCGGTGTCAAGCCAATAACTGGACGCTCGCCATCACCGTAGAAGTATTCGAAGAGTTGGCTAGGTAGAAGATTGAAAGCGATGGCTAATCCATAAACTTCGTCAGCATATAGCTCATTTAGTTTATTAAGTTTTAGCAAACGACTAAACCTAGTTTTATCTATATCAGCAGCGGTATAAAAATCCGACTGTGAATTTAAAAATGGATGGACAAGTGCTTTTAGTAAATTCTCTGATTCAATTACAAGATTCAATTTTTTAGCTTTTGATGACGCAAATACTTTTTTACAGAATATATTTAAGTCAAAATCATATTCTACAGAAAAATCATAAAAACGTTTCCCCATTAGAAATACTTTATCTGAAAACAACTTTTCAATATTGTCTATTTCTTTTGTGATTTGTCTTTCAGCATGCTTTTTTTTACTGATGAAATCTATAAGTTCATTCTTGAATATAAGAATATACTGTTTTTTATATTCAGGAATTTCTCTTGATTTTAAAATCTGAGAATTTTGTTGCATATTTATTTTATTGTTCTTATATTTGTTAAACAATCAGTTAGCTGATTGAAGTCTCGTTAACGAAACCAGCAAATTTTATTAACGCGAGACCTTTAGGAGCATATTGTCCCAATTTTGTATATTCGTACATTATTTGGGAGTAGCTCCTACTGGAAATCGTGTTAGGCCCTTGCTGGTGCCAGTTAGCGATGGAAGGTAGGAGCTATTCCCTTTTTATATAAGCCCTTATTACCTTCCGCGCGAGACTTATTTTCATTGACCAATGTTTTATTACCCAATCATGATGAAAAGAAAAGAGTCCAGAAATCCGATTTTACCTCTGCCGATCCAGGATCGGGCAGGGCAAAGCGCTATCAATGCACTGATAAAAAACAAGCTCCGCCAGCCGGAATAACTTGTATACCACTAAAACCAAAAGGATCCCATCTACCGATGAAAGGCGATCAATAGGAATGGCGAAGAGCCACCTTGATCGCTAAACCCCTTGTTGGTTTTACCGATTCATCTATGCAGTCTATCATGCTATAGCAATCAATTTTTGTTCTTTTATTCTTGACACACTAAAAGTAATGAATTATTTACTGCAAAGCAACACTATAGCTGCTCGATGTATAGAAATTCTGTATAGAATGAATCGGTTTTTTAATCTAGTATAACACAAAATGCAATCGCGAATAATAATGATAACCGTTGATGATGACCATTTAATTGCATTTTTCCACCTTATTTTTTAACTGTTGAGCTGTTGTAGCAGATCGTTGGATTGCTAGCGTCCATCCCGCTAAACTAGACTTAACGTAATCTTTAAAAATATGCTAAAAAATAGCAAAGGGGAAAGGTATGCCCTGTCCCCAAAGGAAGAAATATGCTTGGATGTAAGTCAAAAACGGGATTTAATGACCAAAAAGAAGCCTATGATAACAGACTTACAAGAATACATGCAGGCACATGCTCCTGTGGAATGGGAGGACAGCCTCCTGGATCCACTGGGCATCGCTGGCCATACTTATTCGGAAAAAAAGGAGCGCTATGATTCCCTGCTGATCCGTGCAACTGGTCAGGGGGACCCCTGGACTGCTGTAGTGCGGCATGAACGCGCAGATATGCTCCGGATATCGCTGGTCAATATGACCCTCTGCCAATGTTACCTATTTGCGCTGGATCTACCGATGGACTTTCCGCTCGATCATATCCTGGTACTGGGAGGACCGCGACATACCTATATCCCTGATGCCACAGGTGCCACAACGGATCTGTACAGCTATGAGCTGACGGTGCCCGCAAATACCGAACGGGAAGAATATAGGCAGCGGATATTGAATGAGCTGAATGCCCACTTTGAACTCGAAGTGCGCACGGAAATGCTTCATATCGTAAAGGGAAGCCGTCCGATAAGCCATCTGGAGCATGAGGAGGTCGAGATCCTATGGGATCAGCAACTGACCGTGATCATGAAAACAAAAAAAGGAGCGCGAGTAGGGAAGACCTATCCTATACTGGCGCAAAGCAATTAAATAGTCAAGTTTCAGTGTTTATAAATCCCCTTTCTACCGAGGGCTAAAAAAGACCTTAGGATCAGGTCTACCCTCGGCATGAAAAGGGTATAGGCACATTATGTCTAAAAATATGATAAAATTATTAAATATATATAGCACCAGTTTTTGGAAATTGATCCAGAAGCTATTCAAATCTAAGGGAGAAGGGCTTTTGTTGGTTGGGAAAATGATGATGGTGATTCTGTTGGTGGTAGGGAAAAGTGAGGGGAGGGCTCAGGAAGTTGAAGCATTGCGCGTAGGGGATTATGTGCCTAAAGATTTTTGGAACCAGAAAGTAAAGATTTATAATCAAGGCGATACTTCGGTTATTGAACTTTCGAAATACAGAGGTAAATCTTTATTGATCGATTTTTGGGCATCTTGGTGCGGCTACTGCGTTCAAGGATTTCCGAAGTTGGTGGAAATCCAAGAAGGTTATCGTAATCACCTGAATATTTTACTTGTTAATTCTAGCTATACTAAAGACACCTTTAATAAAATTCATACCATGAGGAATGCTATTCTCCGTGAAAATGATCTCACGACAGCTTTTATGGATGACTACTTTATTCAGCTATTTCCACATGGTCCGATTCCCCATTATGTATGGATTAATCCAAAAGGGAGAATTGCAGGTATAACATTCCGTGAGTTTGTAAATGAACGTATGATGGAGGAGTTTATTAATAAAAATCTGAAAAATGAAAACATTAATTAATTTTATACTTCTATTTCTGATCTACCAAAGTGGTTTTGCACAGAGTAGATATTATGGTAAGGTCGTGGATTCTCTAGGAAATCCGATTTCACAGGTATCGATCTTGTTGAAGTCTAATCAAAAATTTTACCGATCTGACGAGAATGGATCTTTTGTTATTCCTGCTGAATCAAATAAGACATTAGCAAGAATTTCGAGGCTTGGATATTTGACCCAAGAAGTGGTATTGGATGCAGAAAGAAATGATGCAGTGTATATGATGTTTCCAAGTAATAATATTCTGGACGAGGTAGAAATTGTAAATACAGGGTATCAAAGCTTGAATAAAGAACGGTCAACAGGTAGTTTTTCCTTAATCGATAGTACTAAATTGGAGACCCGAATATCTACCAATATTTTGGAGAAGCTAGAATATCTGGCTCCTGGCTTGCAATTTGATAATCGGACTGGCACTCCCAGTATCAATATCAGAGGTACAAATACATTTATTGATCTACTCACCCAACCTTTGATTATCGTAGATAATTTTCCATATTCTGGTGACATAGCCAATATTAATCCCAACGATGTTGAATCCGTCACATTACTAAAAGATGCTTCTGCTGCGTCGATTTGGGGGGCAAGGGCAGGTAATGGAGTTATTGTTATTAACCTCAAAAAGAATACAAGAGGAAGTAGCCACCTGGATTATAGTAGCAGTTTTGTAATAGGAGGGAAGCCGGATCTTTTCTACCAGCGACCTATAGCATCAACGGATTTTGTAGATGTTGAGATCATGCTATTTGAAAAGGGGTTCTATAAAAATGCTTTAAATAGCGCAAGTAAAAAAAGACTCATCTTTTCACCTGTAGTGTCCTTATTGGATCTAGAGTCCAAGGGATTGATATCGCGCAAGGAAGTAGAGGATAGGATAGGTCTATTTAGACATAAAGATTATCGAAACGACATGTTGGATTATATGTTTAGAACTTCATTTAATCAGCAACATCATCTGGGATATAATTTTGCCACCAAGAGTTTTTCGAATCGTACAGCGGTCGGATTTGATAAGAAATATGAAACACAAATAGTCAATAACAGCGAAAGGTTTTCTTTACAGTCCAGCAATAATTTTAAAATCTCCGATAAAATTCAAATACAAAATACGATTCAATGGTCTAGCCAAATTAAACGGTCTAGTTCGGGAAACCTTAATTATCCGATCATGCCCCAAGGTGGAAAGGCAGTTTTGTATCCTTACGCTGAGCTTGCTACAGAGACAGGAGAGGCGCTAGCTATTCCTTATATTTATAATTTAGATTATATACAGAATTTAAACAACACTGGATTATTAGACTGGACTTTTAAGCCGATTGAAGATTTTAAAAAGAGTAAATCCAATAATACAACCAACGGATTATCTTTAAATGCAGCTATAACTTATAAGCCTGTGTCGTTTTTGAAAATAGAAGGTCTTTATAATTATGAAAATCAACAAAATGAATTTAAGTCTTTATACGGTGAAGACTCCTTTTATGCCCGTAATATAATTAATAGATTTACCCAGATTAAAAATAATGCAATCACTCGTATTGTGCCTCTGGGTGGTATTATGAGTACGAATCATAGGCGTATGCTTGCAAATAAAGGAAGACTACAGGTTGTATTTGACTACAATCTGTGGGATGATTGGATGATCAATTTATTTGCAGGTGCAGAAATTAGTGATTTGCAAACAGGAGTTCAGGCCAATACGTATTATGGTTATAACCAAAAATTGCTGTCTACGGTACAGATTGATCCCATCAATACCTATCCAGTTTATGATGGGTTGTCTTCCAACTCGAAGATTCCAAGTTCATCAGGTTTTGGAAAATTGACGACAAGATTCGTATCGCTTTTCTCAAATGGAGCGGTAAGCTATAAAAATAAGTACTTTATTAACTTTTCTTTAAGAAGAGATGCATCCAATAATTTTGGAGTACATACGAATCAGCGATGGAAACCGCTATGGTCCTCTGGTCTTGCTTGGGCCTTGAATCAAGAGTCTTTTTTTAAGGACAAGGATTGGATTAACCTGCTAAAAATTCGTACGACAGTAGGCCATTCTGGTAATATTGGTGGCGCATCCACGACCTTACCCACTATTTACTATCAAAACAGCTCTGGATATGGATTATCAAACTGGCGTCGAGCTAATGTCAATTCCTTGCCGAATCCCTATTTAAAGTGGGAAGACGTAAGAATGATTAATTTAGCTTTGGACTTCTCATTGTTAAATAATAATCTTTCAGGGAGTATTGAAATTTATCAAAAGAAGGCGACCGATCTATTGGCTAATGATCCACTGGATTATACTTACGGAGCTGGTACCATTATGCGCAATGTTGGAGAATCTGTAGGTAAAGGCGTGGATGTTAATCTGGCAGGGAAATACAAAGTCACGAATGACGTCAGAATCTCTACGGATTTACTGTTTTCCTATAATACAGATAAAGTGACCAAATTTAGCGGAACGAATGGTGGGGCACAGTATTATATATCTGGTAAAGGAGGAAGTTTAATGCCATTGGAAGGCTATTCACTATACCCCGTCTTTTCCTATCATTTTGAAGGTTTAGACCCCAAAACAGGGGATCCCCTCGGACATCTTAATGGCGAAACAAGTAAGGATTATGCAAATCTGCTAAATGTATCTACAGACGAGCTGATTTACCATGGTAATGGACTTCCAAAATATTATGGGTCATTTAGACCGACATTCTTCTGGAAAGCTTTTCAAGCATCAGTTAACGTAGTATATAAAATGGATTATTATTTACAGAAGGAAACCATCCGCTATTCTTCTTTATTTAATTCTTGGACCGGACATGCGGACTTTGCTTTAAGATGGCAGAATTCGGGAGACGAGAAGAGGACAACTGTACCATCTTTACTGTATCCTGCAAATGCAAACCGTGATGATTTCTACGCTTATTCTTCACCTAATATTGTTGAGGGAGACCATATAAGAGTATCAGATCTGCGAATAGCATATACGTCAAATCCTAAAATCGGTAATAAATATAGAAAACTTACTGTAGCTGCATATGCCAATAATATTGGAATTATATGGAGAAAAAATAAGGTTAACCTTGATCCTGATTACTTTGGTATTCCTCCTGTGAAAACGTATGGAATGAATATAAATTTTAATTTTTAATGTTATGAATTATCAAATTATGTTGCGAGTGATATGTGGCTTGTCTGTCCTCATCTTTTGTTCATGTAATAAATTTTTAGAAGAGAAACCTGATATTTCATTAACCGTACCCGAAAGTTTGGAAGATGTAAGGGCCCTACTAGATAATGATGATGTTTTAAACATGGTAGCCCCTCCATTACTGGAAATGGGCACAGATGATTATTACCTGGATGATATTGTATTAACTAATTTAAATGACACCTACCAAGGTATTTACCTTTGGCGAGAGAACTATCCTGCGTTTGAGTTGTCTGGAGATTGGCAATTCTCGTACCGAGCGATTATGATTGCCAATATTGCAATGGAAACAGTAAAGCGATTGAAAGAAGAAAATAGCGCTGAGGGAAAGGTGTTAAAAGGTGAAGCTTTATTTCTTAGAGCATTTAATAACTACAATTTAGCACAGATCTATACGCCTTTAGGTAATGAAACGATGGATAAAAGGCTGGGGATTCCGTTGCGGTATTCATCCGATTACACAGAGCCCATTTATAGAACTACTTTGGGAGAAACTTACGGAGCTATTTGGGATGATCTCTATGCATGTGTTCAATTATTGCCAGAGGTCTCAACGCAGTCAAATAGACCATCGAAAGTTGCTGCATATGCATTGATGGCCAGAATATCTTTAGCTATGGATGACTATGAAGAGGCTGAGAAGTATGCTAATCAGGCGCTGGCGATATATTCGTCATTGCTCAATTTAAATGAGATTGATGTAACCAAAAATTTTCCTTTTCCATTTTTACATAACGAAATAATATATCTTGCATTTAGTAATAAGAATAGTACAATAGTCAATGACAGAATTTCTATTGATAGTGCTTTTTATAAACAGTATAATGATTTTGATCTAAGAAAACAAGCTTATTTCTATAAAAAGGACAACGGTGAGATCGGTTTTAAAGGGAATTACGCGGGGGCTCAATTTTCAACTTTTTTCGGCGGATTGACAACTGCAGAACTGTATCTAATCAGTGCCGAATGTGCTGCCCGAAGAGGGGATCTGCAAGTAGCATCGAAACAGTTGAATACCCTTCTCGAATCGAAATGGAGCAGAGGCAATTTCGTACCCTTTTTATTCTTTGATAATAAAAGTGCTCTAGCTAAAATTTTAGACGAAAGACGCAAAGAGCTGTTATTTAGAGGAGTAAGATGGAGTGATATTAAAAGATATAATCGTGATCCAAATTTTAGATTAACACTTGTTCGCAAAAATGATCAGGGAGAGGTTATTGCAAGCTTACCGGCTTTGGATAAACGTTTTTATTGGCTTATCCCTGAAGATGTGATCAGGTTAAGTAATATAGAACAAAATGAAAGATAAGTATTAGAGAAAAAATGGACAGATTGAATGATCTGTCCATTTTTCCTAACTTAGAGATCAGTTAGAATGATCGTAGAGAAGTAACAGTCTCGTTTGTACTTGGGCTACCAATAGTAGGGATAGCGCTATTAATTCTACTGGCCACACTGTTGCCTGGTGTTACTTGATGCGACATGTTGGGCTGACCTGGATTGCTCGTGTCTTCTGGAGCCAAAACAATACAAATTGTTTGTTCTACTCCGCCGCAGGGCTCTGAACTATATTCAGAATATTTGCTTGCATCTAATTTTTCGCTGTTCGACGTTCCATTAAAATGCCATTCTTTTAGTTCTGGATCTGTCTTGACCACTTGCATTTCCTCATTTTTCGTAAAGGCATTTGCTCCTAATACCATTCCTGCTGCCACGACACACACACTTGTTGCGCCGATGGCTCTTTTTAATAATGTTCTCATATTGCTATTTTTTTAATAGACAGCTGCAAGCTCAACTGTTGTTTTTATCATGTCTCGGCAATGTGCTCTTTTTGTCCTATTATTCCGCAGGGGAATCTGTATATCTGGTATGTCGCAATTCCGAGAGATGCTATCCCTTTCTGGGTCCTATTCTTCTTTTTTTAGAACTTCTGAAAGGCAGTTGAATACCGCATCTGTTTATATATCAAATGTCAAGCATTTTATTGTGGTCTGCTGGATGCACAACTGCTACATATTTTGCGCGGTTTTCCATATTGATGGATGCATATATGATGCTTTTTACGGAATTCGCCGGTTTGCGCGCTGGATCGTACTACGAGAGATGGATAAAAGCATCGCCATTTCGCGTTGCGAAAGGATAGCTCGGAGCATCGGCATATCACGGTAAAACCGGAGATAACGCTCTGATGGATTTTGGATAAGGGATAGCCGCCTGAGCTGAACGAGCTGCTTTTTCTTTTTACTGTGGAGTACATCGACCAAAACCGCCACTTTAGCGTCTTTTTTCTTGTATTTATGTACCGTCTCATATGGTAATGCGAGGATATGGCTTGGCCGTATACCAACGATATGTCCCTGACTGGGACGGTCTGAATATAAATGCTCCGTAGTCGTCAGAGCCATGCCGGGGAGAGCGACGGAAAAGATTTTATCTGTTTCAGACGCGTCATTTTCATAAATGCGGGCAATCAATCCACCACACACGATGTAAACATTTTTTTCTCGGCTTCCTTCTTGATATAAAACTCCCCGAGTCGAAACTTGGTGATAGGTGCTATGGTCTAAAAGCCAATTGAAATGGGATCTTTTTATTTTGGCATATTGACTCCAATACGTGAGCAGCTGCTCTACAGCCTGCTGATGTAAGACGGTATGTTTTTTCATTGATTTTGTTGTTAGATGGTTAGGTGGTTAGAGAGTTAGATGGTTAGACCACTCCGTCACTCGTCACTCGTCACTCGTCACTCCATCACTCGCTTATTAAAAGAAAAATTAGTCTATAATAATAATTGCCGGTTGAATTGATGAAAATATTTCTGAATAGGTGTTTTTATAGGGTGAATGCGGGGGTTTTAAAAGGTTAACTGTTTTCTGCTAATTTTTAAATGTCAAAAAGTTTGAACATGATATTCCTTTATGGGATTAGTTGACTATTTTGTTGCAGTAACACTTGTAAAACGTGTTTTTATAATAAAAGATAATTTTGTCTTTTATTATTTAGTTCTTATCTTTGTTTCCATGAAAATGGACATTCAGAATTTGGAAGATATAAAAGTATTGGAGCTTTCATCTGATGAATTTGTATTTGATGAAATTTATCGTTTTGGAGAAATGTCGGACCCGGGCCGTGGACGTATTTTGTTTGCTATTTCGTCTCCGATGTACCATATAAAGGAATCTGTAATTCATAGTTTTGGCGCTGATTTTGGTTATTGTTCTTCCAAATGGGTACAATATTTATATCAATCCAAGACAATAATCTAATATGGGTTTTTTTTCAAAAACATGTGAGTATGCTTTGAGAGCCGTATTTTATATCGCCAGTAAATCTCAGGATGGACAACGTGTAGGTATAAAAGAAATTGCCGAGAATATTAATTCACCAGAGCATTTTTTGGGGAAAATATTGCAAAAATTAAGTCGGCAGGATATCATATTATCAGCTAAAGGACCTAATGGGGGCTTTTACATGGATACAAAAGGGCTAAATCGACCCATAGCCGATATCATTAGTGCTTTAGAAGGTGATGATATATTTACGGGCTGTGGTATGGGCTTAAGTTACTGCTCAGAAAGCAACCCTTGTCCGCTACACCATGAATTTAAAAAAATTCGTAACCAAATGACGCACATGTTGCATATGACCTCTATTGGGGCATTTAATACCGAATTACTCCATGGAACATTAACACTGAATAAATAATTTTTTTAATCAAATAAAAGACATTTTTATCTTTTATTAATACTTTTTATAACATGACAAACGAGCAAAAACAATTGGTAAAAGCTACTGTACCTGTATTGAGAGAGCATGGTGTATTATTGACCACACACTTTTACAACCGGATGTTTCAGCACAATCCCGAATTAAAAAACATGTTTAATATGGGAAATCAACAAAATAGTAAGCAACAAACTGCTTTAGCAATGGCTGTGTTAGCTTATGCAGAAAATATTGAAGATCCTTCGGTATTGCTACCTGTAGTAGGCAATATTGGTCATAAACACACGAGTCTTGATATCCGACCAGAACATTATACGATTGTAGGTAATCATTTAATAGCATCTATTCAAGAAGTTCTCGGCGAAGCGGCTAGCCCAGAATTGGTAGATGCTTGGACAATTGCTTACCAACAACTGGCGTTATTAATGAGCGGCCATGAACAAGGTTTGTATAAAAAGCATACGGAGCAAAAAGGTGGTTGGACAGGTTGGAGACCTTTCGTTGTAAAACAAAAAGTAGTAGAATCAGCAGAGATCACTTCATTTTATCTTTACCCTGCTGATAACGGTTCTGTAGAAAATCATCTTCCAGGACAATATATTAGTTTGCGTTTATTTCTTCCTGAATTACAATTATTACAACCACGCCAATACAGTATTTCAAGTGCTCCTAATGGCCAATATTATCGTATATCTGTAAAAAGAGAAGCGGGTAGCCCATATCCCGATGGTATGATTAGTAACCGTCTTCATGACTATATTAACCCAGGCGATATGGTAGACCTTTCAGCACCTGCTGGTACATTTGTGTTAAATGTAGCAAGCGATTCACCAAAAGTTTTTATCAGTGGGGGCGTGGGACAGACGCCTTTGTTATCTATGTTTGAGGATTTAACTTCAAATAAAAACATCAATGTGCCAATAACTTGGGTACATGGTTGTAGAAATGAAGAAGTACATGCTTTTAAAGATAAGATTAATGAAATAACTGCTGTAATTTCCAATATCAATCAGCATATCTTTTATGAACAAGTGAAAGAGGAACAAAATGACAAATACGAAGGTTGGGTTGATCTTGAAGTGCTAAAAGATAGCATACTTGAAAGTGAGACAGAATATTATATTTGTGGACCTGCTCCCTTCATTAAAAAACATTATAATTTTCTAATAGAAAACGGTGTGCAAAAATCGGTCATCTATTTTGAGGAATTTGGACCAGCATCATTGCAGTTGAATTAAGATGATCAGTAGCCGACAGCAAACGACTACTGTCGACTACAAACGTTTAATAACCGGCTAATATTTTTAGTTTTTATCATATTTGGTTATCTAATTAATGATTTAAATAAACCATATTATTATGAAAAAAACAAAAAGTAACTTAGGTAAGTATGTTGGTTTTAGTGGAGACTGGAGTTTTAAATTTTATTTTGGCAGGGAAGAAAATAAGCCGATTTTAATTGGGTTTTTAAATGGGCTCTTTGAGGGAGAGAAAGTTATTCAAGATCTTCATTATCGGCCAGTGGAGCAGGATGGCGATCTTGAAAATGAACGGAAGGTTATTTTCGATCTGTATTGTACCGGCATTGATGGTGAGCATTTCATTATTGAGATGCAGCAGCTTTATCAAGATTTTTTTAAGGACCGAACCGTTTTTTATACATCCAGGCTGATCAATAAACTTATTCCCAAGGGCTATAAGGGAAATACATATGAACTTCCCGAAGTCTATTTTATCGGTATTTTAGAGTTTGAATTAGGAGAAACAGAACCCGGAAAGTATTTTTACGATGTTGCCCTCTGCGATAAGCAGAGTAATCGTGTTTTTTATGAAAAGCTTGGTTATAAGCTGTTGGTATTACCAAATTTTAATAAGGATGAGACTGATATCAAGACGGATATGGATATGTGGCTATATCTATTGAAAAACATGAGTAAACTTGATAAAATACCGGATTTTTTGGATAAGCGGGTATTTGGTCTTATCTTTGACATAGGCGAAGTCGCAAAATTAACACCGGAGGATAAGATGGCATACGAAGCAAGTTTAAAACATAAGCGTGATGCAGAGAATACCTATGCTACTGCTCAGCGTCTTGGTCATGATCGAGGTTTAAAAGAAGGTTTAAAAGAGGGTATAAAAAAGGGTTTAAAAGAAGGTCTTGCCCAAGGCGAGCAAAAAAAAGCCATGGAGACAGCTTTGAAATTTAAAATGATGGGTTTACCATTAGAACAAATTGCCGAGGGTACCGGGCTTACCATCGACGAGATCGAAAAACTAAAATAAATCAAATAGATCATATAGATAAACCTATAAAGCCATTCTGGCCAGAATAGCTTTATAGGTTTTATACCATCCTTACCGTATCCGTTAATGAAACTAATCCATTATTTTCGGGCTTTTAAAACAGTACTCATCATAGACTATGATCGTTACCAGTACCCATACCATCGAGGGCAGAGAAGTCCTGTATTTTTCCGTTACTACTTTTGAATATTTCTTTTTCCCAGCGCTTCAATAGGGTAAATTCTTGCGGTTTTTCCTCAGGCTCCTTCGGAAAGGGCAATCTACAAAAACAAGGATTTTTTAACATTCTGATCCTTTGATCTGTCATCATCTACATTCATTTTCATAAAAAAAGACTTCAAAATTTTTGAAGTCCTTTTTATAATTATTATAGGTAGATGAATAATCAAATGAGTGGAACAATATCTTGTTAGTAAAAGATATTGGTATATCATATCTATTTATTGGAAAGCTTTTTTCTGAGAATAGTAAAAACTGAATAATATGTACCGCTATTACCGTTCTTATGTAGAAGATCCAATCCGATGATAGATTCAAATTTACTAAAAAGTATTACATAACACAAGTTAATATAGGTTATTATAGCCTATTTGTTTACTTAACCTTCTGTCAGCAGTTCTATAGCGCTCTGTTACAGCTCGCTGAGGTAACCGATGACGGTACGGTCTGGTGGCAAATGTGCTTCATCAGGAGATATTGCTGTTATTTGTTTTTTTAAAGAAGATCGAGAATGCATCTACATTAAATAATTTTTGGTTACTTTTTTTATGATATGGCGTTGACTGCAGCCGCAGGTTTTATGATTTTTAAAGCTATGGAAATTGATCTCGTTGACATATTTGTTTTTCAAAAGTTGATGATAAAACGTTAAAAATGTTTCATATTCCGTTTGAAAAGAGAGGTAAAGATGGTTGTAGTAGAAATCATTCCAATCTTTTTATTAAAAGAAAAACCCGTAACATCAAGTTACAGGTTTTCTTTTATAAGCCCCATTATGAATAGCATCCTATGCATACTTAAATATAGTCATAAATAGTATAAGTATCAAATACGGTTAAAAATATCGTTGATTTTGAATTTTGTTTAGGTCAATTTTGGATGTCGATTACAATCACATTAAAAAAGGATAGGCTCTTGTCTATTAATAATTATTGGATATAATGGTAGAGACCAATATTTTGTATCATCGGATTTAATCTGCTTTCAAGTATTTTTAGGCGAACATGTTTTCCTTTGATGGTGTTAAATTGTAAAATTCTTCTTGAGCCTATTGTTGTTCCAGATGCAACTTTAGTCCAAGCATTATTTTGTAGCACCTCCAGCTCAAATTTCTCTACACGCTGTCCATATTTTATAAACTCTGAAATATCGAGCAGATTAAATTCTTGCTCTTTTCCAATGTCAAATACAAAGGTTGCAGTATCCACTCCTTTTGTTGTCCAATATTGACCTGTTTTCTCCTTTTTTGTTATAATTTCCTTATGCTGATTGATGAGTTTCGCAGAAGTTGTTTTCAACAAATTATTAGCAAAAATTTGATCTCTTAAATTTTTCCACCCAATAAGCGCCTGTTCATCCTTTTCGTGAATGAGACCATCTTGTGATGGAGGGATATTCAGTAATAATACACCATTCTTGCCGACAGAGTTAAAATAAATATCCAAGAGCTTTTCGGGGCTCTTTACTTGGTCATTTTGATTTTCATGGAAAAACCAGCCCGGTCTTATGGAAACATCTGTTTCGGCAGGATACCAAACTAATGCTTCTGCTTTTTCGATCTGACTTCTTGATCCTAAATCGCTATTTCTCATGTCACCTTTAGGTTTTATAGTCATGTCCTGCTGCGATTCACCTGCTACGGCATCCTGTCTGAGCGCAGCAGTTGGTACGACAGACCACTCTGTATCTCTTCCATAACCTGTCTCTGTACCTACCCACCTGACATCTGGTCCCATCACGGCGATGACGGCTTCGGGTTGAATGGCTCTTATGGTCTTATAATACCTTTCAAAATCGTACTCTTGTTTTTTGCCATTTGGACCTTCTCCGTTTGCACCGTCAAACCATACTTCATCTACTTGGCCATATTGTGTCAATAATTCTGTCAGTTGTTTGACAAAAAAATCATTATAAGCTTCTGTTCCGTAAACGGCTTCGTGTTGATCCCAGGGAGATAAGTAAACACCAAATTTTACACCATGTTTACGACAGGCATCGGATAATTCTTTCATAACATCGCCTTGACCATTTAAATAGGGTGAGTTTTTAATGGAATGTTCAGTTGTGGCTGTTGGCCATAAACAGAAGCCATCATGATGTTTTGCTGTTAAGATCAATAGTTTTATCCCTGCTTTTTTAGCAATTTTTACCCATTGTTCGGCATCTTGTTTTTTAGGGTTAAATAATTTAGGATCTTCTTTGCCATCTCCCCATTCTTTACCGGTAAAAGTATTGATCCCATAATGTATAAATCCGGTTACTTCAAGCTCTTGCCATTTAAGTTGACGTTTGGTAGGTCTTACATGTGCCGCTTTTCTGATGATGTCTTCTTTTGTATCCTCAGGTTTTAATTCCACATAATTCTGCTGTGCAAGTGTGATTGATGCAAGACAAATAAGCCCGCATAAAATCGGTATTTTGATGTTTTTCATTTTTGTTGATACTACAATCACCATACTGCAGAAATGCAATATGGTGATTTAATTTTTGGGATTAGCTTAATTATTTTGCACCTTGATTGGCCATTAATGGCCATCCCGGATTTTGGTATATACTTGACGATTCCGGTGAACCGTCTGGTGAAGTTATGGTAAAGTGGCTCATAGCAATTGGATTTAAATAATGTGCACTGATCCATTTATACCCGTCGAGGACTAAATTGGTTGCCGCTAAGTTGATGCGGTAAGGTCTAAGATAATTGCTTTCTGACTTTAAGGAAACATTACCCGTTTTTCCGGGAGTATTAGGCGGTATCAATGTTGAAACTCCTTTTTCATCTTTGTACCAGTCTTGCATAGGTCCCCATATTTTCATGCCTTCAACAATATAAGGTTTAGCCGCCAATTGGTCCAATGCTCTCCAGCGTTTTAGATCGGCAAACCGCATGCCCTCTGCCACTAATTCCAAACGTCTTTCTCGTCGGATATTATACAAAACTTTATCCGATAATAATTGTCCCGCAGAGTACGCCCCAAAATCACCTTTTGCTTCCATATTCATATCGGTATTATTGACCGTGTTCATATAATCGGGATTGACACCAGCACGCTCCCTGATTTGCGTCCAGTATGCCTGCGCCTTAGCGTTGACCGAACCATTTTTAAGGTAGCTGGCTTCGATATAATTTAAGTAAGCTTCAACGGCCCTGAATACAATAGATCCGGTAGTGGTGGTTGCACCTTCGGATTGTGCGATCAGGTAACTGAACCCTTTCTTAAGAGCATAACCTGTTACATATCGAGTTTCAGCAATACCTAAAATATCTGGGTTTCCCTCAACGATATCTTGTCCATTGGTATTCTTTCGGTCGGTGTAGCTTAACTCTCCCGGAGCTTTCATAAAGATCTGTAAGCGGTTATCGCGGTCAATTTTTACATCGCTGATTACATTATCGCCTTTATATCCTGAATTTGCAGCATAAATCGGTAATCCGTTTGCCATGGTGAAATTTTCCACTAATCCTTTTGCATATCCCGAATTCCCTGCATTTCTGTTCATGTAATGATTGACAGTATGCGTAACATTTAAGGGTAGGCTATATTGCCTCCAAAGAAGCACTTCACTATAGGCATTTAGGTCAAAATCACCAAACATTTTGAAATAAGGATTATTGGATGAGTTAAAGCCATTATCTTTGGTATTGTTGACTAAAGCTACTCCATCTGCTACCAACTGCGCAGACTCCATAGCCTGTGTCAAGAAGTAATCGATTTCCTGATCGATATTCATGGCGAAATTAGGATTTGATTGTGCTCCTGGCCATCCTGGTCCTCCGGGAACTAAAGCAGTTCCTTTATGGTATTTCAGCCAGGTAGCTTCATGCAGTGCCACTCTAGATTTTAACAATAGCGCTGCATTTTTGGTGATACGGGTTTTCCCGGAAGCAGTTGTTGTACTCAGCAAAGTAATGGCAGAATCGAGATCTGCGATGATAAAACGAGCAACTTCATTTCGGGGTTTGCGCACAGAGATGGCGGTTAATTCCTCTAGATTATCTTTTACGGTATTTTTTAAGATAGGAAAATCTCCCAATGCTTGTACTTTGTTGAAGTATTCGTAAGCCCGTAAGAAATAGGCTTCACCGATATAATGCTCAATATTGAGTTTATTGCCGGTGATGCTGTTACTTTTCCATTTGGGTACTACCGATTCGATGAAATAATTGACCTGACGGATATTCGTAAAATCCCAGTCTCCACCTGTAGCGCCTACTCGCCATTCGCCAGGTACCCAACGTGTCGCATAGCCCGAAGTCACTTGATTGTCTGTCCCGTTATCATTGGCAAATGTACCCAATCCCCAATCTCTATGTGTCGGAAAATTGTAACGGGTAATGGTATATGCAGCGAGATCAGCTTCAGTATTTAAATACTCTGACGGTGTTACATCGGACAAAGGTGCTCTATCCAAATATTTATTACAGGAGAATAATGTACTCAAGACAAGGACACCTGCAAATAATTGTTGTATCTTATTTATATAGCTTTTTTTCATTATTCAAATCATTAAAAATTCACACTTAGTCCAAAAGAATAGATGGTTGAGAACGGGTAGGATTTACCATCGTTCCAGCCGCCTAAACCAACCGTCTCCGGGTCAAATACTTTTGCCATTTTTGTAAATGTCAATAGATTCTCTCCGGAAGCATATACACGGATTTTTGACAGTCCGATCTTTGATAGTAATGCTGGATGGAAGGTATAACCGATCTGTGCATTCTTTAAACGCAGATAAGCGGCATTCTGTAAGTAGCGTGTCTGGGTCTGCTGATTTTTTTGTGTGTTGAAGTACGGTCTTGGTAGGTATGCATCTGTATTGACACCTAACACATCATTTTGTACCATCACTGAACTTTCGTCTCTGAAGAAATCCATATTTTCCTGGAAACCTGCCGATTGCCACATACCGCCATTGGCACCCCAGAAATATGGTCCATTAGGCACGTGGTCCCGTTTCCCAATTCCCTGAAGAAATACTCGGACGTCAAATCCTTTATAAGCTGCAGTAAGATCTAAACTGTATCTAAAGCGGGGCAGGCTATTGCCGATAATACTCAGATCACCTGGATTGGTCAAGGTATTTGCTCCGTTGTTGACCTGTCCATCTCCATTTTTATCCATATACATGACATCTCCTGCTTGCCATTTGGTAGCAAAGGATTGTTTGGTATTGGCAATGTGTGCATCCATCTGCTCTTGTGTCTGTGCGATACCCAGCGTTGTATAACCCCAGATCTCCCCGTTCTTTTTACCATTATACCATTGGGTAAAATTTCCGGTTGAATTCGGGTATTTTGTGATGGTCTGTTGATCGTCTGATAACACGGCACGTACGCCATAATTGAAATCTCCGATATCGTCTTTCCAGGAAAGTTCTACTTCAAATCCTTTGGAATACATTTCTGAATTATTGATGCGAGGTACCGCTGTTCCCAGAATCGCAGGTAGATCGGGTGCTGGACCAATCATGTCATAAGTATTTCTTTTATAGATATCAAACGCGAGTCCTAAACGATTGTTGAGGGCAGCGACATCCAATCCCAGATTCCAGCTCGACACACGTTCCCAGGTTAAAGAAGAGGAAATTAAATTTGGAGCACTTGCCGAATTTGGTTTCACACCATTGAGTAACCAGCTTCCTTGTCCAGCTGTAACCGGCATGATGGAATAGAAAGGATACCAGTTGTCTGTTCCCTGATTACCCAGCTCTCCGTAAGATCCTCTAAGTTTGAATAACGATATTTCAGATTTTAAAGGCCAAAAGGCTTCGTTGGAGATATTCCAGCCTGCAGAAAATGAAGGGAAGAGATTCCATCGTAAGTCGGTTGGAAATCGGGATGAACCGTCATAGCGGGCATTTAATTCCAATAGATAGCGGTCTTTATAGCTATAGTTGACCCGGCTAAAAAATCCTGCGATAGCCCAATGTTGATAACCACCATTGGTTTTCGGGTCTAATGTTGCGGTATTTAAAGTAGGGATATCGTCCGTGATCAAACCGCTCATACTTCCCCCTAGCGTTCTGTACTTATTCAATTCTGAATTGAATCCTGCTAGAACGGTAAACTGGTGATCTTCGGCAATATTGAAACTATAATCTGAAAATAAATTGGTACTGAAGTATTCATCTTTTCGCGCAGTTTCCGCGACACTGGTTCCTCCAGCACTGTTGTAACCGACTGGTACAAGGAAAGGTTCTTTGTTTACAGCATAAGCATAAGCTTTTAGGATTTCGCTGTGATCATTTCTATTGGTGATTCTGTAATTGACATTACCGGTGATATTCCAGCCTTTGATCGGTTGATATTTTAACTGAATCTGCTGGTATAAAAAGTCTTTTTGATAGTTGGTGCGTCCTCCGTCCAGTAATTGATTTATTTCTGAAGGCTCTGAAAAGAATCCATTATCATCGCGTACAGGAACTGTTGGCCAGCGTCTGGCAATATTGTGATAATAAAGATCATTCATATGCGTCGCTTTATCAAAATCTTCTCTTACAAACCGGGTATTTGTCAATAGATCTAGTTTATCGGAAATTTTGATATCTAATTTTGTAGCAAATGAAAAACGTTTGAAATTATCGTTAGCATATTTATTGAGACCATCCTGATCCATATAATTCAGTGAAGAATAATATTTAACACGGTCTGATCCACCGTTCACACTCATGGTATGTTCATGTGAAGTGGAGAAGTTTTTGTAAAATTCTTCAAACCAGTTGGTATTGGCGTTCGATCCCGTATAGTATTGCCATTTTCCATCAGCCCCTGCTGTGGAGACTGTACTGATTTCGCCATTTTGGTAGGCAATGATTTTATCAAGGACAGTTTGTGAAAATTTGGCAGCTTCGCCATCATTAGCCGCAACTTCATTGTAATAGTAAGCAAATGTTTTAGAATCCAACATCGTTGGTAAACCTCTTGGTGCACTTAGCCTGATATTATTGTTGTAATTGACCACCGGTTTTCCGATTTTTCCTGCTTTTGTTGTAATTAAAATAACACCGAAAGGAGCTCTAGATCCATATATCGCGGCTGAAGCTGCATCTTTTAGAACCGAGATATTTTCGATATCCTGCGGATTTAGCGCATTCATATCA
The DNA here is from genome assembly GCF_023273895.1 of Sphingobacterium sp. PCS056. NCBI lineage: Bacteria > Pseudomonadati > Bacteroidota > Sphingobacteriia > Sphingobacteriales > Sphingobacteriaceae > Sphingobacterium > Sphingobacterium sp. PCS056. Next base: position 1,441,673 of record NZ_CP096883.1, read on the forward strand.
CCTTCCATTCCATCGATCAATACCAATACAGATGAAGTGGAGCCCACACCAATTGTACCTGCTCCACGGATATTGAGGCTCATGGTTTGATTGAGTTCGCCTCCAAGTCCTGCAGTCTGTAAATTTAATCCAGGAACCATTCCCTGTAGGGCCTGTCCTAAGTTTTGCACGGGTCTGGATTCGAGTTGCTTTGCGCTTACTGTAGAGACGGAACCGGTTAAATTTATTTTTTTCTGTGTTCCATAGCCGACAACCACGACTTCATCCATGGCTGAAGAGTTTTCTTCCATGATGAAATTCATCTGAGAACCCGCTGGCTTTTCTGAAGTAGTATGGCCTACATAGCTAAAAACGAGTATTGATCTAGCGTCTTTAACAGATAATTTAAAGGTCCCATTTTCACTGGTTGTGGTCGCGTTGCTTGTTCCTTTCTCTTTGACAGTCACACCGGCTAAAGGTTTGTTGTTTGCATCTGTGATACGACCTGAAGCAATGGTTTGCTGTTGAATAGATACAGTTGGCGTTGTCTTTGTGTTTTCGTTTTTTGGCGTGATTAAGAGTGTTTTTCCATTCAATTCGTAATCAAAGGGTTGATTTGCAAATAATAAAGTCATCGCCTGTTGCAACGAAAGCTTGTTGAAGTCGATAGAAATCAGTTTAGCATGATTAATTAATTCGGTATTGTATACCAAGTTATACCCGGTTTGTTTACGGATACTGGATAATATTTCTTTTAAGCGTGCATTTTTTACATTTATGCTAATCTCTTGAGAGAAGACATTAGCAGAGACTTGTAAACCTGCGATAATTAATAAAGTTGTTATTTTCATTTTCAGGAAAAAACCATGACATAATATTGTAGAGATCCGATTCAAAAAAATGAATAACAATTCCCTACAATGCATCAGAATATTCATACATTTGTTCATTAGGTTAGTGATTAGTAGTATTTTAAGTTTGTTTCATTACCCTTTTTGATAGGGTCCAGCTGCATGGCCGTGCGGCTGGATTTCTTTTTTAGATTGTTGTTTAGTTGTTTTTTATCATAAGCTTTTTATTAATTGGTTGAATCGGTTATTGTTTTACAGCATGGATCATCTGCTCATTATACTGAAATGTAACAGGTCCAGTTTTTTCCAACATTTTTAGTACATCTGAAAGTCTTACATGCTTTGATATCTGCAGGGTATAGTGCGTATTGGGAAGTGAGTTGTAATCTACTTGTACATTATACCAGCGCGATATAGCACGTAATATGGTAGACAATTTTTGATCTTCAAAATGAAAATCACCATTTTTCCAAGCCATTATTGCTGCTATATCAGCCTCACTTTGTTTAGAAATACCAGAGGTATTATTGGTCGTTACACTAAAGTTTGGCTTCATCAATATGGTTTGGTTTTTATTATTTAGAGCGCTTATTTCGACCTGACCTTCTAGGAGCGTGGTTTGTGAATAGGCTTCATCTTGATAGGAATTGACATTAAAATGAGTTCCTAATACGCGTATTTCTTGCATTTCGTTCTGTACGATGAAAGGGACAGTTTTCTTTGCGACTTCAAAATAAGCCTCTCCTTTCAAGTGAACTTTTCTTTGTTTTTTAAAGTCGACATTATAGGTTAAAGAGGATTCCGAATTTAACCAAACATGTGTACCGTCAGGAAGTATAACTTGATATTGCCCACCTCGAGGTGTCTCAATCGTATTATTGCCCATAGCATTTGTGTTCTGTTCATTTCCAATGATATAGACAAGCTGTCCACTCTTATTTCTTTGGATCGTCAAACCTTGTTCTCTTGATATGGTGTGTGCATGGATGTCAGCCTCCTCCAAGGAGATAACTTTTCCATTTGCCAATCTTAATATCGCCTTATTTTTACCAGGCAATACATTTTCAGCATTATTCGCGATTTGCTGGTACGTTGTTTCATTCCATCTTTGATAATTATACGTGATACCCGACAGTGTGATCAATACAGCTGCTGCTATGGCCGCCCAGTGCCTCCAGTTGTAAACCTTTACTTGATGAGTTCCGATACGATTTTCTATCTTTGATAAGATTTCAAGCCTAAGATCCTCAGTAAAAAAAGAATCATCCAAATGTTCATGATGGCGATATGTCGCATGAAATTTGGATAATAGTTCCTCCTCTTCAATAGATGTTTCGCCATTGAGGTATTTATCTAATAAGGTTAGAAATTCTTGTTTTCTCAAAATTTAAGGTTATTTATATATAAGAGTAAATAAGGGATGGCTATCCCTAGTCAATTATTTATTTTTTTTATCGATTGATTAAAAAAAGTATAAATAGCTCTATACTGAGTGTTTTTCCCAATTGACTACGCAAGTAAACTAATGCATTGGCAATGTGATATTCGACAGTTTTAGTACTTATAGCCAATTTTTCTGCAATTTCTTTATGAGTGAGATGCTCCAAGCGGCTCAATTTAAATACTTCTTGGCAACGTGAGGGTAGCTCTTCTATGATCTGGTCTATTTGCTGTTGCAATTCTTTATATTCCATGAGTTCCTCATTGGAATTATCTTCCAACGTATCAATAAAATCCAATATATCATCATTAATAACCTGTTTTCTAAGCTGCCGCAGTACTTCATATTTAACAGCTGCATAGAGGTATGATTTTAAAGATAGTTTTATGAAAAGTTTTGAACGGATTTCCCAAAGATTAACAAATACCTCTTGTATGACATCATTGCATTTTTCATGATCTTGGAGTATCCGAAAACTAGATTGATATAGATATTTCCAATACCTATTATAAATTTCAGTAAGTGCCGAATGTTTGCTCTCCCTTAACTGAGCTAATAGCTCGGCATCCCCATTTGGAGTATTTTTCATAAAATTTGGTAGACTAATGGTACAAGATATATAATTACCTTGCTAAAAACAAATTATGTATGACATAAATTGTTTTTAATTTATCTCGGATATCTATTTGATAGTTAGTTTTTTATGGCAGGTTTAGGTTTTTATGGATGATTATAAGATAAGAAGACAGAAAGTTACCTTCAGTAGGATGTGTATTGGTGGGAGAAAGCTGGGAATTGATGGAAGGAGAATATGAGCTTCGGCGTTTAAAAAAGGCCTAATCAATTGATCAGGCCTTTTCTATAGAAGATTAAATTAAGATTAGTTTGCAGTCAATGCTACCGCATTTAATGGTCTTGATGTACCATCGGGACCTACAGCGACGATATTATCAAAGATAACACGGGTGCCCGGTGTGATACCGTTTAAGGCAGATGCCATGCTGGAGCTCAATTGATTGCCTGAAGTAGACAATACAATCGCATCAGCACGAGGCTTTGCGATAATCATCGTAAATTTAGTCACTTTAAAGTTAGCGTCAAAATCAAAATTATCCAATTTTGCAAAGATGGCATTCTGTGCTTTTAGGGCTACGGTAGCCATGGAACCACCGGTTTTGCCTGCAAATTTTGCAATGGGATCGGGGATACGTTTGACACGGAATTCTGTCGTGCTCAAAGTCTGCATCTTACCAGGTGCTACTTCTGCGGCGATCGAGATCCGTGCGGTACCTGGCGATGATACCCGCGCAATGTATTTACCGCCCGATCCAGATAGGCTTCCACCGGTCATACTCACTTTTACTTTATCTGTCGGCGTACCAGCTGCTGAAACCGATAATGGATTGTCCACGCCGATATACAAGACATTCATCTTGTCGGGAGATACCACTGCGGATGGACGTGCGACCTGATAGGTCTGTGTCGCCGTGCGGTACTCTTTCATCGAACCATCCGTCTGTTTCACCTGTATCACGCCTGTCCAAGAAAAGATGCCTTCTTTGCTTGTCGATACATGGTAAACTCCCTTTCCATCGACAATCTGTAATGGCGATCCATTGACACTGATGGCCGGTTGGGATTTGGAATCTGAAGCGGTCAGAAATACTTCAGCTTGATAAGGTTGTCCTTGTACCAAGTAGGAGGTAGGTGCTACTGCAACAGCTGCAAATTTGTCTAAGTTAACAACCGCCTGATCCATTTTTCCCAAGATTAATTTCACCACATCCGATTCCGCATTTTGAGCGTCCGTCTGGATTTTGGTTAAGATCGTCATGGCTGCAGTCAGGGGTGTGCCGCTTCCGAAATTAATCTCTTCCCAAGTTTTCTTGCCATTGACAGATTTTTCAGGATCTTTTGCCTCTAATGAAAAAGAAACACTTTTTTGTTCTTCAGGACTTAATAAGGCCAAGAGTTTTGCCCGGGTCTCATTAATTTTATCCTTAAGCACGGTTCCTTTTTTCTCATTGATCATGAGATTGGGCGATATATCTTCGTTTTCTCTTTTGACAAGATCTCCTTTTTCTGGATCAATGCCGCCACCTTGTTTGGTGAAGTCTTCTTTTAATGCATTGATATAGGTATTCAGCTCACCGATAATGGATTGTGCTTTTTTAGCTTTATCATAGATGGGTTTTGCACGGGCAGGCTCCTCTTTCAATTTGGTACTTTCAAATGCCGCAAACAATTGCTGTACAGCCGTGTTGACATTGGAGCGTGATGTTTCGAGACTATTGTTGATGTTCTTAAATGCATCCAAGATGGTATCGGGTACATTCAATGCAAGTAATGCAAGTAGTACCAGATAAAGAATGCTGATCATTCTCTGTCTTGGAGTTTCTCTTCCTAATGCCATTTTTAGTGATTTATATGATACATGGATGATTAAACTCGTGGCTGGTTCATAGCACTTAACATATTGCCATAGATGGCATTTAAAGCGTTTAGGTTTTTGGCCAACTTGCCCACTTCTTCTTTGAATGCCTTGGAATCATCTAACGATTCATTGAAGTTTTGCATGGTATAATTTAAATTCTCGTAAAATTGGTTCATCGATTTTAAGTGCGAAGCAGAATCTTGAAGTTCGCGCTCGTACATCCCGTTTAACTGCTGCAAATTGGTGGTCAACTTACTCACTTGCTCGTGGTAACTGGTCGTATCTGCAGAAGAATGGGACATCTGTACCAAATTGGCCGATGCCTGCTCAAAAGCGAGACTCATGCTATCAAATTTGGATGTTGCTAATTTCAGTTTTTGAGTAAAATCTTCCGTTGCTAGGGAAACATCAGAAATTTTATTGATCGCCGACATCTTCTCACTGAAATCACGTAATCCTCTTCCTAAATTGCCGATACTGGTCTCGTCAATATTTGCATCTGCAAACATTTTATCCAAAGCGACAGTTGCTGATGGACCGGTAGGGCTATGGACAATCGGGGCACCACGTACTGGAAGTTCTCCCGTATAATTTTCATCCAATTCGGGATAGACGCGGCTCCAGTCTGGTTCTGGTGCAGGTGGATTGAAACCCATTAGAAAAAATAAGATAGCTTCAACTCCCAATCCGATTCCGATCATATAGTTGGCATAAGATCCTCCAATATGCAGGATCTTAAAAAGTACGCCGATGATCACGATACTTGCTCCCCAAGAAATGGCGACGTTCAACCATTTCGAATTGTCTTTTTTCTTACTCATAGTTTTTAATTTTTAAGCTGATTATGCGAAATTGATATTATAAAAGTAACAATTGTTGATGTCATTTGTTAGGGCAATTTTCAAGCCTAAATTGCGGATCCCATAAAAAGTAGATTATTTTTTTATATAAAAATTCTCATATAAGAAGATCTTCCATGATTATTGCTGAATAGGAATGCTTTTATTCAACACAAGTAAGATGGTTAAAAATCTCCGTATAAAGACTTAAAGCTTGACCGGAGACCTATACTAAACACCCCTGATTGATGCGTGACCGGTGTATCATAATGGATCTTTTGATAACGCTGTGTATAGCCGACTTCAAGACGGAGGCTATATTTTGGATTGAGTACATAGGCTGCTTTTGCATCTGCGTATATAACCTGACTTTCTATACCTTGACCAATGTGATTTCCATAACGCTCTGGAAATGTAAGATAGGACTGAAAAATGTTACCTCCCATATTTGTGCCATCTTCAGGGTCTAAACCTTTTTCATTGTAATTAAGCTGCGCTGAAAAGTCAAACCGTTTCCACGAGTAATTCGCAATTCCTATTATTTCTCTAAAATTTGCACCTAAAGGATGTGCTAAAGGTTCTGCATGATTACTGTAATTGGATCCTGTATTAAAATGGGCATAGGTATAAGGCCGAGTAGTATTATATTCTATTAAAAAGTTTAAGTTTTTCACAGCAAATAAATTATGACCTCTCACACCAAATTGTGCGGCCCATTTGTTATGTATATATCCTTTTCCTCCGAAAAATTCCTTAGCGGTGAATTCTCCTAGTAAAAATTGGCCATAAGCTGTAATGTTTTGTAAAACCTTATATTTAGAATTCAATCCTAGAAACATTTTATCCGGAGAACCACTACTATTTGATTCAACAGGACGTAAAAACATCACCGGATTGATGTAGGTGAAATCAAAACCTCGGGTTCCTGCGGCATCACGATTCGTCCAAGTTATGGCTTGGAAAAAACCAATGGATAAGCGATTGGTCGCATTGTAATCAATGTATTGGAAGACACCCCACTTTTTGCCATCACCATACCGATTGGTTGCAAATAGCTCTTCTGGACGTTTATGGGTTGGATCGTTCATATATGCCCATATAGAAGTGTATTGCACATTGCCAATGGTACCACTTAATTTTAAATGGGTATAATTTGTGGAAAAATCGGAAAGTAATAAGGAACGGTATCCGTCACCAATAAAGTTTTTGTCGTATGCAGCAGTAGCCTGAAAATGTTTGCTAAAGGCATAGGTTAGACTTGCAGTGGTATTCCACCAGTCTTTTTTATTTCCAGAACGATCATCAAAGGATCCCTGTCCAGTAACAACTTCACTCTCATTGATATAGTCGTCTAGGTATTGAGGGAATACCGCTTGATTTTTCGTTAAATTGGTATAGAAAGTTAATTTTTTTCCATAGGTAGCTCCAGCTTGAAATCCAAGAGAATTCATCCAAGTGCGACGTTTATCGCCTAAGCGGTCTTTTCCTAACGTGATATCGGGTAAAAAGTCGACGTAAATACTATAATCGTCCTGATCTACCTGCATGAGGTGCTCATTAAAAAGCTTGCGCAACAATAGATTGTCTGATGAAATACGTTGATTGGACTGTATGGAATCAAAGGTGACGAGCAGTTCATCAGTAAAAAGGTAGGGTTTGGAAGATGTATGTAATCTCGTATGTGGTGAATACAGCACAGCATTCATTTTCTGGGAAAATGAATAAGAATAGGGCTGATTCTTTACTTGTGCCTGTACATCATGCTGAATGAATAGGGCTTGTCCGATTAGACCAGCTAATGCGATATATTTTAAAGTACATTTTTGTGTCATGAGCGTTGAAAAACGAGGAATAACAAATTTTATACCACGACTACAAAATAAAGCTTAAAAATTTATATAGTTGAATTTAAAGTTATAATTATATGAATCTATTAGCTTCGATGTAGGGTTTAACATCACTGTTTTAATTTTTATTGAATCATTCCCATCTGTGTACTGTTCATAGAAAGTTTTTGATAATAAACTTTCTAAGGGCTTATTTCTATGGACGCTGTGCTTAGCAACTGTGCTATATACATGAACGAGTTGTTATGATTAGGAACTAGGACTGGAGATGAGCGGTGTTGCACAGGTACAGTATCGTATCATAGTTTCAGAAGATGCGAATATCACCTCGATCGTCTATTGCGACCAGCACCAAACAGAAACATGGACCGGAAATTTTGGTTCTTCATGGACCAGGGAGCTAGTCAGCAACAACGAAGAGCAAACCATCATGCTTGTAAAGGCGGATGGACTATCGGAAGAATCGATGTTAAAATCCCATATGATCAAAGAAGACACAGTGCTCAAAGTGAGTTGCGTGTCTGGTAAATATTTGACTATTTAGCTGGTATTGAAATACTTGTAAGAAGCGTAGATCACTTTTTAGTCCTTTAACTTATTGCTAGGCTTCGAATTACTGCGTATTCTCTTTTTTATGTTTATCCTTACAGTATTTAAAAATTATTAACCTATATAGCCACCACTGCATAAGCTAATTGAAAAGGAGTTTTGCTTAAAACTAAGCTAAAATGATGATAAAAACTGCTCAGTACATATTTGAGTTTTTGCACGCTCTTGATGCTTATTCAACATCTTATTGCTCAATCCGTGCAAGGACTGATCACACCTCTGAATATCTTGATTATTTGAAGGGAAAGAATTGGCATGGTGGTTAATCCTATTTCACGACTCGGATATCAATCACTGTGAATAGTCTGATCGCTCTAGGGATTAATATTGTGAAAGTATTTGGTCCGTAACATGGTTTCCGTGGTGATGCAAAGACTGGATTGATGGAAAGCGAATGGATTTTTCAATAATTATTGGATGTACAGCAATTATGGCTTTAGAAGTTATATACTCAATGTAGAAAAAAAGAAGGCTGAGCATGAAAAAGCGATTGCCGTTGAGTTAGAGTTTAAAAAAATGGGTCTACTTAGCCGATATTGCTCAAGGTACAGGGCTTCCCACTGAAGAAGTCGAAAAATTATAAAATGATGCTATAATATACAGAGAGCCGATTGGGATGACCATTTGGCTTTTTTGCTATAGCTTCATCTGCTTTTTACTTTCATTGGTACCATTTCAACCCTTATCACTCACTTTCATCTCCATGAGCTGGGTTGGGTCATAAGTCAATTACTGGACGATCACCAACTCCCTAGAATTTTTTTTATACGGTCATGATACGGCTTGAAAGCAATTCATCATGTTGATATTATGGTTTTTACAAGCTCTTTCTTACCTTTATTCTGTTCTGCTTGGTCAACCCTCTTTTCTTTCGGAAACGTAACCAAGTTAAGGTTTAAGCCATGCTCCGTGGTCGTCAGAACCATGCCGGGGAGAGTGAGGAAATGATTTTATCTTTTTTAGCCGCTTCATCTTCATGAATGTGCTAATCAATCCCGCACACACGATTTAAATATCTTTTCTCGGCTTCCTTCTTTATATAAAACTATTCGAGTCGAAACTTGGTGATAGGTGCTATGGTCTAAAAGCCAATTGAAATGGCATCTTTTTATTTTGGCATATTAACTCCAATACATGAGCAGCTGCCCTACAGCCTGCTGATGTAAGTTGTTAGGGTTTTTCATTGATTTCGTTGTTAGTGGGTTAGAGCGTTAGATGGTTAGTTATCCACCGATTGTGAATAAATGTTGTGGATTTGTGAGTTGGAGGTTACGGCTATAGGGAAATGTTAATATTTTGTGGATAACTTGTTTATTTATGTGGATAACTATACTGCAACTCATCCAGGTGTATATTGGCATAAATTTAAAATTCTGTTTTTTGTCCAGTTATGAACAATTGATGTGTATTCATAAGCTCCATGTGGAAAAATGGAGTGTTTGTTCTTTTGTGGAATACGTTTTCCACATTTTTTCGTCACTTGTTCATTTCGTCACTTGTCACTCGATTATTAAAAGAAAAATTAGTGTATAATAATAATTGCACGCGGAATAAATAAAAATATTTCTGAATAGGTGTTTTTATAATGCGAACCTAGGCTTTTTAGGAGGTTAAATATTTTAAGGCTTTTTAAAGCTTGTATATCGAGATGTGATGTGTTTTGGGAAATTATTTTCATCAACTGCGATCGTATGTTGAATTTAGGGTAAATGCAAGGGTCCTAAATAAACGATTATCGGCGCCAGATAATCGATGGTATTACTAATTATTAATGAAAAATCATGAAAAAATAGCATGTATCCTGATCCAGATCAACCCACCTAAAGGTATTCCTGATAGGGCTGGCTGATTAATAGTTTTAATTCAAAAGAACGATAAAACTTTTAACGATCCTGATGGCGTAAGTTTTCGATAGATGATGAAAAATATCGACATCGGATCAGTATAAATTTGTATTGATCTAAAAAATAAGTATATTAATGATTTGTTAAGATAATTTCGTGTTGTCTGTAAACCTATTTTAAACTTTTTGTTATGCTCGAAAAACGTATCGTCTATCGCTTTCCCTGGTATGCTGTACTCGTTCTGATAACGGGTTATAGCGCTGTATTCTATCAGGTCAACTGGGATAGCTTTGTTGATCTCCCTTTTCTACAATTTTTGTTTATTGCCATCGGATATAGCGTTATATTTCTAGCGGTCAGGTACTTTATGGTCGACAAGTACGGATATTTTCGGTCTGTTGTACAGATTCTGTGTGCTCTACTTGGCTTATACATACTGTATGTGCTGCTGATCGTGGCGCTATTGTTTTTACTGTCGAGACCATGGACGAGTTCGATCTATAATCCTGACCTCCCTATTTCTCTTGTGCAGGTGGCGCTGGGTGTGGCCGTTTTCTTTTTTAAATATAGTGTGTACGCTTTTATCCTGGTTTGGCTGGAGTCCTTCCAGCATGTTTGGATATGGATGGAAAAGCGGTTGTGCCTGGTGAAAAAGCTGCAGATCCGTAAGACAATATACCGTCGCGATGCCTCTAAAGGGGAGCTGCGTGCACTGGTCCGTGACGAGGTTGCGCACCTGTTGCGCAATTTGCTGCAACAGCTATATGCGTGGAATAACACGGTTTCTCAAACGAAAAAGCAACATGTGGATCGATTGCTGCACTATGTACTCGACGGCTTGTCGGATGAAAGGAATCATGTTGTGACACTGGAACAGGAAATGGAAGCGGTAGAAAGGCTTAACCAGATCTACCCCGGAAAGCAGGTGAGGCTGCAGTACCCGGATCGCTTGGCAGGCCATCTGGTACCCCGATTTATGCTGGTATCCCTTCTGCAAAACTGCCAGAAATATGCTCTGTATGATGGCTCGGCGTTGTTGGAGGTCCAGTTGAGCAGAAGCAGGATGGATATCCGAGTGTATAATAAAATCGCTCCAGCGCAAAATTGGGACAGCATGACGGGTGGAACGGGTATGAACAGGTGGCGCGATATGGTCAAGCATTTTTATGCCGGTGCCGCTGAGGTGGTAAATCAGGTACAGGAAGATCGTTATCTACTGACGATCACGATTGACTACACGAAATAAATTTGATAAATTATGCTGAAGAAAATTAGAGTAGGAATAATCGACGATGATCAAACCGCTATTGATTTTTTAAGTGCCTATATCGCCAAGACCGATGGGCTGGTAAAAGCTTTTGAAACCGTTGATCCACAAAAGGGATTGACAAAGGTGAAGACCGGTACCATCGATCTATTGATCGTGGATATGATGATGGCCAATCTTTCGGGTATAGAATTAATTGCGCAGATCAAAGAACTGCAACGGCCAAGCCGAAAATCCAGCCTAGGGATGCAGGTAATCATCTGCTCGGGCACCAATAAATATGCTGCCGAAAGCTATCATTATAATGTGACGGATTATATGTCCAAACCGGTTGAATATTCACGTTTTATAGAGGCTATTGATAAAGCCAAGCAACATTGGAAAATCAGGCATCCCATGCTGATACGCGATGAGCAGATTTTCCTGGTCAAGGTCGGTCATCAATACCACCAAAAAATGGTACGGATAGATGAAATTATATGTTTGGAAGCGGATGGTATGGATTGTAAGTTGTGGTTTGCAGATGACAAACTGGTCGTCGGAAAGCCCATGTCCTACGTCGTAGAGCGCTTACCTCGTGAACGCTTTATTCGATGTCACCGCTCCTTTGTGGTCAACACGGATTATATCGTTGATATTTTCACCAAGAAAATTAAGATGCGGTATTTGGCAAAGGAGGTGCTGGTCGGTGACCGAAGGATCTATAAGGAATTCAGTTTGTGGGAAATGTCCAATAAATTGTGATGAAACTCAATTCTAGGACAGTTCTTCGAGTGGATACCAGGCTCGTGAAGTCTTCGGATTGAATCGTACTGAAATAGGAGTGTTCAATCTTCACGGTGCGCCCACCAGGGAGTGCCTTAATCGTTTATGTTCTTGTATGATGCCCAGTCGCTATGTCCAAAATCAAGCTTATCGAACAGATGCAGGAGATTATGGCTCAGTATGTACAAGAGCAGCTGCAGGAAGACCTTAAACATTATCCTATTGAAGTTTTGCTGAATGAAATTATTCAACGTTTTCCTTTACAAAAGCACTCCGACGATATACATGCGCTGTTGAAGCAGCTGACTGATATCACGGTCAGATATCTAAACATCCCCGGTGTCATGATCAATGAGGTACCCGAACATGTCGATACAAAATGGGTCATGCAGACCCTGGGCATTACATCTTCCACTTTTTATCGATCGGTCAACAAAATCTTACTTTTTCCGGTCATCACAATCGGAAGCCGCCCGTATTACTTAAAGTCTGATGTCATTTTTCTATTTAACAGATCCAGAGGAAAGGGACCCTATATTTTTGGAAAGTTTGCTCGAATAGCAAGAAAGCAACAGTAGAGGACGATCAAAGTCCACACAATCTGTGATCACTTCTTGTGAATCTGTAGCCACCTCTTTCAAAGAAGGCGTCACTTCTTTGAAAGAGGTGGCTGCTTCTTTGAAATTTAGAGGTACTTCTTTGAAACAAGTGAATGCTGTAGGCTGACTGAATCTATTGCCGCACAAGATGTGACCACATGTTGGCAAGATCAAAGCCCTTCTTGCCAAGATGGGATCACTGCCGGTCAACAAGTCGTTGGTTTTTCCTAACAAGGGACTACTTGTTAGGAAGAAGTAGTCCCTTGTTCAAAAGTTGTTGTCGTAAATGGTCTCGAAGTGGTACCTTGTTTTGCAGAAGTGATCACATGTTCTAAAGATAGGGGCACATGTTTAAAAGACTTGGTGGATGGTTTAAGATATGCAGCACGTGGGACAAACATCTAACTACTTCTTTCCAAGATGTGATCACTTGTTATCAAGATGTGATTACTTGTTTTGATGAAATGATCCAAACTTTAAAAGATGGTCCTCCTGAATATCAAGAAGTGATCCCTGTTTGCTATCAATTTTTAGTTTGATCATCTATTAGCGCTCATTTAAATGCTAAATAAATGAGTATTTTTAATGTTTTCATCTTTATATGTTCCTTATAACCAATACTTAATAATTATGGCAAAGTCAAACCGACATCTCGGGAAATACGTTGACCCCAATACAGACTATTCGTTGACGTTTACTTTTTAATTGTACTCATGAACTCAGCCGACTGATGTCGTCCCCGGTTTTGGGTGGAAATTTTATTTTGGTAGAGAAGAAAACAAAATTTTATTGATTGAATTTCTTAACAGCTTATTCGAAGAACAAAAAAGTAAATTCGTAAAAACGAATAGATGATGAGGCTTTGAGTAAACCAGGACATGCTGTAACTGTAAAAAGTTACAGCGTGTTTTTTAATAATTTGTCATAAAAAAGGCCTTCCCCGGTAAAGGGGAAGGCCCTGTGTATATGAGGTAGGTATTAGTCTCCTTCGGCCAATGAATTGGCCTGTGTGCTCCAGCCCGGATTTTGATAAATAGAAGAACTCTGATAATCACTTGATCCTGGAGTTTCTGTGGTTAATCTAAAATGTGTTGTTGAAATGGGATTCAAATATTTATTTTGATTCCACGTGTAACCATTAAAAGCGATGTTGCCACTATTTACCCGATAGGGAAGTAAATATTTACCATCATTTTTGGAGGATACATTGGCACCATTGTTCCCAAATTCTATTAAATTAACCTTGCCGATACCGTGGCTAGGTTCGGTATATAATTTATAATTTTCATCCCAAAGATTGAATCCTGCAACCATAAATTGTTTGACTCCATCTAATGCCCGCCATCTTTTGAGATCATTCCAGCGCATCGCTTCTGCTGTAAACTCAACTCGTCTTTCGCGACGAATATTGTAAAGCGTAGGAGAGATGAGGGTAGCTGCCGAATATTTAGCCCAATCTTCCTCTTTTGAGAGATCGGTATTGGCAATTGTTTTATTATAGTCAACATCCACGTTACTCCTTTTGCGAACTGCTTGCCAATACTTGGTACTATTGGCATCTAATGAACCGTCCAGTTCATAATTAGCTTCGACATAATTTAAGTACGCTTCTGTTGCTCTGAAGACGACACTGGCTATGGTACTGGTTTTGGTAGGGGGTTTGCGCGGCATCGGGGGTAAGTCCTTTTTTTAGCGAATAACCAGTAGGGTTTCTATTTTCATTTTGACCGATAACAATTGGAGGTCTGTAATAATATCCTTTTCCATCGATACTCCATTCGTTAAATGATGGATCATTGGCTAACAAATCACCGGTTTTTAAAATATTGTACCCTAGTCGAGGGTCTCGATCCTTAAATACAGCTTCGTAAGAGGCATCTCCAGCATACCCTGAATTGGAAGCATAAATAGGAATGCTTTATCCAGATTAGCTAAAATAAAACGTGCGACCTCATTCCTTGGTCTACGTCTGCTGAGTTGTCTAATTTTGTTATAATCTTCAGGAACTTCTTCTGTAATAATGGGGAAATCACCTAATGCAACGAGTTTGTTAAAATATAGATAGGCTCTAAAGAAGTACATCTCACCCAAATAATGTTTGATATGGGTTAAGCTTCCTGTAATTTGTCCGTTTTCTATCCGAGGGGTCACGGTATTGATAAAATAATTGACCGATCTGATTCCTGAAAAGTTCCAATCTCCTCCTGTATCACCAACACGCGTCTTAATTGTTATTGAACAATTTCCGCTTGTTCACTGCTTATGGTAAAGATACGATTTGCAAATTTCCGGATTAACATGTTTCAAATGGGTTCAATTTGACCGTATTGGAACCACGACATAGAAAAATAAGGAGCATAAGTTTTTAAATATCAGATAGCGAAAGTCGTTGGGTAAACCCATCGACTTTTTTGTGTGTAAAACCAAAAATTTAGGCTTCAAAAAAATGTGTCTTTAAGGTATTCAAAAGTTTATTTTTTTTTATATTTATTGTTAAGTTTGAATATATAAACGAAATCATAATAAGCCCTGTGAAGATTACAATATTTGAATATCCTCCGTACTTAAATTATATAAATAATGGCTAAGGGAGATCAATATACGGCGACTAGCAGCATGTGGTTGAGGCAGATCACAAAAGAGAAAAAAGACCTAGCATCAATTTATATTTATGCCATTCTGAGCGGTCTTGTTCAGTTGAGTATTCCACTCGGCATCCAAGCGATCGTCAGTTTTGTTCTGGGAGCTACCATGGTCACATCTTTATACTTACTCATTGGTTTTGTCGTCTTAGCAACTTTTTTGATGGGTGTTTTTCGAATTAAAGTGATGCAGATCATCGAAAAAATACAGCAGAAAATTTTCGTCGAATATGCGATTGCATTTGCACAGAAGCTTCCGAAAATAGACCTCTCCGCAACAAAAAAATACTACCTCCCCGAATTGATAAACCGTTTTTTTGATACTCAGAATTTACAGAAAGGAATTTCTAAAATATTGTTGGAGATACCGACAGCATTGATCCAGATCGTCTTTGGGATTATCCTGTTGTCTTTTTATCACCCTTGGTTTCTGGTATTTGGGGCTGTCGTTATCATCATCGTCGTTAGCATTTTTTATTTTACAATTGATTCTGGCATTCAATCCAGTATTGAGGAAAGTAGTAAAAAATATGAAGTGGCTTCCTGGCTTGAAGATATCGCGGGCGCAATAAAAACATTTAAGATTATTTCAAAAACCAATATGCATCTCGCAGGCGCAGATCAGCGTGTGGTCCAATACCTCAATCATCGGACTTCCCACTTTAAGGTGCTGTTGATTCAATATAAATCGATCATCGGTTTTAATGTGATCATTACTTTGGTGATGTTGGCTATTGGAACCTATTTGCTGGTCAATCAAAAGCTCAATATCGGGGCCTTTGTCGCTACCGAAATTGTGGTCATTATGATCATGTCTGCGGTTGAAAAGTTGATCAAAAGCCTCGAAAGCTATTACGATATGATCGCTTCGCTCGTGAAATTAAATAAAGTAACCGGACTGTTGGAAGAGCCCAATGGAGAAATCATACTAGAGGGGCAAAGCAGTGGTCTTGAGGTGTTGTTTAAAGACGTCAGTTTAAATTTCGGCGATAGCAGACCCATTTTTACAAATCTCAATTTTTATGTTCCATCCAATAGTCTCGCTGTCATATCAGGAAAGGTGGGAGCAGGTAAATCCATGCTTCTGAATATGATCGCCGGATTTTATGACGCAACTTCTGGTAATATACTTTTTGATAAAATACCCATCAAAAATATCGATAAAATCGCCTTGCGTAATCGAATTGGCTTATATATGGAAGATATGACGATCATTAAAGGTACGCTTCATGAAAACCTGGTACTGGGACGTGAAAACATCAGCACTGAGGATATTCTGAGACTTTCTGAAGCCATTGGTATCGAACACCTCTCTGATCAATTTAGCAATGGTTTCTATACTTTATTGAGTGAGACGGATACCGAAATATCTTTTAGTGCAAGAAAAATGATTTTGATGCTCAGAGCGCTTTTGGGTAATAATCGTCTCCTGCTACTGGAAGACCCGCTGGATGGAATGGATGATATATTCAGAACTAAATTGTTGCAATATCTCCATCGGATCAAAGCGCATACAACGATTATTATCGTATCAAAAGAAAGAGATATTATGGAGATTGCCGACCAGCACCTCTACTTACGCAACCGTACGATTGAAATTAAGTAAAGCGACCTTCTACCCATGAAACTAACATCATTCGATAACATATACCATATCCATCAGCAGTCTAATGTAAAGAGATGGTTTGTCATCTTAGCGTTGATCTGCTTGGTCATACTATTTCTCCCCTGGACACAAAATATCAAAGTGAAAGGTACAGTGACAACACTTTATCAGGATCAGCGACCGCAACAGCTTCATTCGCCGATACCGGGTAAGATCATTAAATGGTATGTGAAAAATGGGGATTTTGTACAAAAAGGAGATACCATCCTACAGTTGTCAGAAGTAAAGGAAGACTATATGGATACCTTGCTCGTGCAACGTACGGAGCAACAGGTAAACGCAAAAAAAGGGGTACGCGATTATTACGAAGCTAAAGTGGGGACCACGGCAGACCAGCTGAAGGCACTTGCCTCAGGAAGAGAATTGAAATTGGCTCAACTCAAAGTGAAGGTCAGCCAGTTGAATAATAAGCGACAAGCAGAGGAGGCTGAGCTTCTGGCGATGACCAATGAGCTGCGGTTAAGTGAAGATCAATTTAATCGACAGAAAAAAATGTATGATGAAGGGCTGGTATCACTTACCCAGTTTCAGCAGCGTAATATCGCCTATCAAAACGTGCTGGCTAAAAAAACAGCTATCGATCAAAAATTGGCGCAGACGAGGCAGGAAATCGTAGCGGTGGAGATCGAACAAAATGCCACGATACAGGATTATACGGAAAAATTAAGTAAGACGGAGGGTGATCGATTAACGAGTATGGGACAGATCGAGGGAAGTACGGGAGAAATTGCAAAACTTGAAAATCAGGTCGCCAATTATAAAGCAAGACAAGGGTTATACTATGTGGTCGCTTCACAGCATGGTCAAATTGTGCAACTGAATAAGGGCGGTATCGGAGAGATTTTAAAGGAAACAGAAAGTATTGGTACAATTGTACCGAGTGAGGTCAATTATGCGGTCGAGATTTTTGTTAAGCCTGTAGATCTGCCTTTGCTTAAGGTAGGACAGCGCGTGATGTGTGTGTTTGATGGTTTTCCGGCGATCGTCTTCTCAGGCTGGCCTACAACAAGCTATGGTACATTTGCAGGTCAGGTGATTGCGGTAGAAAGTAATATCAATGCCAGTGGTCTTTTTAGGGCTTTAGTTGTCGAAGCGAAAGGCCAAAAACCATGGCCTCCACAGATCAAGGTGGGAGCAGGGGTGCAGGGGATCGCGATCCTCAATGATGTACCGATTTGGTATGAGCTATGGCGAAATATCAATGGATTTCCGCCCGATTATTATACCGTTAAAAATGAACAAAAAGCAACGACTGATGAGGCGACCAAATAGTTTTATTTTACTATTGATCCTCTGCTGTTTTGGACCTATTTCTTACGGTCAGGATACCTTACGTTTATCGTACAACGAGTTTTTGGCGATTGTCAAAAATTACCATCCTTTAGCTTTTAAATACCGCTTGCAGAATCGAATGGCTGAAACTGATGTCTTGCAGGCGCGAGGAAATTTTGATCCCGTACTGGATGCAAAAATTGGTGACAAAACTATAGATGGTCTCGATTATTATAAACAACGCAACATCAGTTTGGGTATTCCGACTTGGTATGGTATTGAAGTGAATGGTAGTTATAACCATCTGGATGGAGAGAAACTCAATAATAGCGATACCAAAGGTGGATTATACCAGATCGGCGTGACCGTGCCCTTAGCTAAAAATTTATTATACGACAAACGCAGGGCACTTTTAGAACAGGCACAGATTGCCAGACGTATGACCGAAGCTGAGCAACTGTTACTGACCAATGAGCTGCTGATGAACGCGGAGAATACGTATTGGGAATGGGTAAAACACTATGAAAACTATCTCTTGCAGCATGAAACAGTAAATATCAATAAAGAACGTTTAGATCTCGTAATTAAAACTTTTCAACATGGAGAGCAAGCTGCGATAGATACCACCGAAGCATGGTCTCAACTGCAAAGTTTTGAAATGCAGCAACAAGATGCCTTGCTTCAATTTATAGGTGCTACACAGCAACTTTCGATTTATCTTTGGCAGGAAAATCAGCAGCCAATTTCGATTGCAACAGCACTTGTCCCTGCTGAACGATTAGATAAAAATAATCTTTATAGCTCTTATGCAGAAATGCTTGCGGAGGCTGATGGACAGCTTCTACGGGATCATGCCGCATTACGATACTACGATGAAAAGGCGCGAATCCTCGAAAGCGAACGTAGACTGAAACTGCAAAGCCTATTGCCTAAGATTGATTTTACTTATAACTTCTTGCGAAAGGAAGGTTATAGACATCATTATTTCCCACTTTTTGACAATAATTATCAGTATGCTTTAAAACTAGAAATCCCTATTTTTTTAAGACAGGCTAGAGCGGATTATAAAAACGCAAAATTTAAAATTCATCAAAATGATTTAGACCTTAAATTTAAAAGTCAGGAACTCACGACAAAAATTGCTGGTTATAGAAATGAGGTCATCAACTATTGGAGGCAGATCGATATTGCTACAAAAAATATCGATAATTACAGAAAATTACTGCAAGCCGAACAAACCCGATATTTGAACGGAGAAAGTTCGCTCTTCTTGATCAATAGCCGTGAAAATAAGCTCATCGATGCTCAGGAAAAAATATTGGAATTGAGACTCAAATTTCTGAAAAGTTATAGTAAACTAAAATGGACCAATACGAATTTTATGAAGACTGGCGATTAGCCGTTTGAAAGAAGCCCCAAGGCAGTGGAGAGCCCCCCAAAAAGTTTATGATCTAGCAGTTTGATTTGTTATTTTGATGAGCTCGATATGCAATCGGGATCATAACATTTTATGTGTTCTATCCTTTTTTTAGAATTTCTGAAAGGCATTTGAATACCACATTTAGTTATATGTCCAATTTCTAGAATTAAATTGAGGTCTGCTGAATAAACCACTCGATCACTTGCTGCTCAATCAATCCGTTACTCCGTCGATTGTATGATGATCACGGCTTGGAGGATCAGAATGATCTCCGGATCTATAGGACTCGGTAAAACTGCAAGATTTTCCGATAATGGTTATGCTGTATTCGTAGCCTTTGTCACTTGTGAATGAGCAGGTACCAGATGATATATCTTCTGCTGTGAAATGACTTTCGTCTAGCCGCTCACCGTCAGGCCAATGGATCTTGACCAGTTTATCATGTTCAATAGCTACATCTAGCGTATAACAATTACTGCTGGCTGTATTGGGATGATGATACTCAACAGTAGCACAATACGTTCCATTAGGGAAGGTATAGTCCTTTGATTTTGATCCCTTATTTTCATGTGCTGAATCATGCTTATGTTCGTTCTGCTTAGCGGAATGAGCATCGGGATCTCCCGCCTGACAAGAAATGAAGAATACCAGTATGATCATATAGATAACAATTTTCATGATGTTACATTTGATATAGTAAATAACTCTTGGCCCTACGCATGTTTTTGCGATAAAGTTTCATCGATTATGGCAGTATTTTGCTATGCAGTAAGATAACGATTCGTATGAGCATGCGCAATTATAATTTGAAAAATCCTTCTTTTTTTTATTTCCGTAAATAGAATGATCTTCGCATGAACTTATTCCCGTTACTCCCTGAAATTATATTCAAACTAGCGATTTTTGTTTTTATATACATCTAACATCATGAAAATTACCGATATTATGAAATAATGGACAAATGGATGGGATGCTGAAGTCAGAGTTACATTAAAGCGTAGTTAGTTAGTTAGTTAGTTAGTTAGTTAGTTAGTTAGTTAGTTAGTTAGTTAGTTATAGTCGATATGTTGTAGGAAGTGAATAGCTTTTTGATAGTCGCGTTTATTGTAAAATAGATTTCCCAGGTACAGTAAACCAAGGGTGTCTCCAGGTTTTATTGCTAGTGCTCTGCTAAAATCGCCGATCGCTTGATCTATTTGCCTTGATAGGAAATAATTTGACTTATTTTCATATTTATAATTCTATCTTGAAAAATGAGGAATACCACCCCATAAAAAATTCTCAACCGGGCAGTAACGACGTGTAAGTTAGCACATGGTGGATGTTTTGTCTTTAATGGAGCTCCCAGTAAATTTTGATTGATTTTAAATTTCAAAATATAGGGTAAAAATCATGTAAGTGGTAGGTAGGCTGGAACTATTGACCAAGATATCGTGATGCATACATGCCCAATTTGGACCAGCACTAAAATAGAGATATACAAGTACAGTTCAAAATAAGAAAAGCTCTTTCACCTGCTTGAAAGAGCTTTTACAATGAAATATACGCTATAAAGCTAACTATAGCTAATATAAAGATATACTAAATCAATTAGATCTGATCAAGAATATTAAAATTCCGTGTTTCTACCCGAAGTTATCCAGTATTTTGTACGTCAATATGGTGTTCATCATACGTTTTTTAAAAGAGCAAAATAATGAGGAGCCCAGGCTCGCCGATTTCCAGTAACCCTTGTAGCGACTCAATTGGATCCTTTATAATTTAAAATTGTCTATTAAATTTTAATGGTCGTGTTTCGGAAGTGGTGTAACGGGTAGAAGATGATTCATGTATCTATGTGATAAAAGTGCAAATAATGAGGTCAGGTTATTATTTTAACGATTACTGATAAGAGATCCATAAAAACGGCCTGATCATGTGATCAGGCCGTTTCTAGCAATAAGGATATTATTTTATATCCCAGAAGATTCTTCCTTCTGTTTTATTCTGTTCGAGATATAACGGGTTAGCAATCAATTTATTTAAAGCATCATTATAATTATTATTTGCTGCGTTTGGTACTGGTAGGGTAGATCTGCGAGGAATTAAAAATGTAGTGCCTCCAGATTTTATTCTTATTTATAATAGCTGATCTTGCTATAATGGTCGATAGGTATCTTCTTCATAATCAATACTTATAAAAAGGTGCGTTTTCTTGCGTATTTTATTTTTTATGCTTATCCTTACAGTACAATAGAATAGTAAACCATTTATTTTAACAATTATAAACCCTTATAGCCCCATTAAAGTCCTGTTTAAAAACGGACGGAAAGGGTATAACTAAGCTTACATGATGATGAAAACCGGTCAATATATCTTTGGATTTTGCATACTATTGCTGCTTGTCCAACCTCTTTTTGCGCAAATCCGTACAGGTGCGGATCAAACTTCTGAATATCTCGACGATTTGAAAGGGAAAAGAATTGGTATGGTGGTCAATCCTACTTCACGAATCGGAGATCAATCCAGTGTGGATAGTCTGATCGCACTTGGGGTCAATATCGTGAAAGTATTTGGTCCGGAACATGGCTTCCGTGGCGATGTCGGCGCAGGGGTAAAGGTGACAGATGCCATCGATCCGAAGACCGGGGTCAAAATCGTTTCTTTATATGGTAAGACCAATAAGCCGACTAAAGAGATGCTGGAAGATGTGGATCTGATGATTTTTGATATTCAAGATATCGGTGTTCGCTATTTTACGTATATCGGAACCATGCACCGTGTTATGGAAGCTTGCGCCGAGCAGGGGAAAGAGCTGTTGATCTTAGATCGACCTAACCCTAATGGATACTTTATCGACGGACCTATTTTGGATATGGCGTTCAAATCAGGAATCGGCATGCATCCTGTGCCTGTCACCCATGGTATGACCGTCGGGGAATATGCGCAGATGATCAATGGGGAAGGCTGGCTGGCAAATGGCGTGCAGTGCAATATCAAGATTGTGCCAGTGGCAAACTATAGCCACGACACGGAATATATCCCGCCTGTACACATGTCTCCGAATATCAATACCTATCAGGCTGTTTTGTTATATCCGTCGACTTGTTTGTTTGAAGGTACGGTGCTCAGTGAGGGAAGAGGGACTCTATTTCCATTTACCGTTATTGGTGCGCCTGAATTAAAAGGTAAATATAATTTTTCGTTTACGCCAGTCCGTATACCGAATATGAGTGCCACCCCCATTCACCTCAATAAACTATGCTATGGTTTGGATTTAAGAACAGTCGATCTACAAAAATTAAGAGCGTCCAAGCAAATCGACCTTTCGTGGTTGATCGAGACCTATCAGAACTATCCGAATCAAAAAATATTTTTTGATCATAAGCAAAGTAAAGAAATTGTCGTATTTGATAAGTTAGCGGGGGGACCTGCGCTAAGGGAGGCTATTATTGCGGGTCAGTCTGCGGATGAAATTCGTAAAAGCTGGGAACCAGGACTAGCGACCTATAAAGAAATGAGAAAGAAATATTTAATTTATAAGTAATGTTAGCCCTTTACGATACTTGGTCACTTCGTAACTCTGTCACTATTTGTAGAGTTAGTAGGTTAGATAGTGAGTGGGTTTGATAGTTAGTAGGTTAGATAGTTTATGTCAGTTCCAGTTTTAAGATCCTTATGGGTTGGAATAATTGTTTTATTTTGCACACAGCTGTATGGACAGGTGCAGGATAAACGCATTAGTGGAAAGGTTGTTGATGAGAACCGATCGCCTATATCATTGGTTACGATCAGCCTGTATGATCACACTGAAAAGTTAGTTTTGAGTACTGCAACAGATCGTTTGGGGAAATTTCAGATGAAATTTGATCAAACAGGACGCTATTTTGTAAAAGTGAGTCATATGGGCCATCAAGAACAGCAGTCTGCAGTTTTTGATGGGGCAACGATCGATCTGGGGACCATTATGCTTAAGCCAGTGGCCAGTACATTGGCAGAGGTGACTGTGGAAGGAAAGAAAAAACTGATCCAAATCGACGGTGGTACACTTATTTACCATGTCGACGGCACGATTGGAGGACAGGATGTTTCTGTTTTGGAAGCATTGAAAAGAGCTCCAGGTGTCTATGTTGAAAATGAAAGTGACATTACGCTCCATGGAAAAAGTGGGGTGCAGATTTTGTTGGATGGTCGTCAGACTTTTCTTTCTGGAAAAGAATTGACAGATCTGTTAAAATCATTGTCATCCAATAATCTCAAGTCCATTGAAATCATCAATAGCCCAACGGCTAAATACGATGCTACCGGATCAGCAGGTATTATCCATATTAAAACAAAAAAAAATCAAGTAACAGGGCTTAATGGTACGATCAGCAGTACTGTAGCGTATGGTATCAGTGCTAAACAGCTGCAAAATGTCGCGCTCAATTACCGCAAAGACAAATTAAATGTATACGGTAATTATAGCCATACTTTGGGCAATTACAACTATTTATACGGCACAAATCGTCAGCAAAATGGAAAGGCCTATGATAGCCATACGGATGATGTGGATAAACGCCAGAAAATGTCTACGCAGGTGGGGGTGGATTATAATCTGAACGATAAAAATACCATCGGTTTTATGGCAAACGGTAATTTTATCTTTGGAGGGGGGATCACCGATACCCGGACAGCAATCAGTACCCTGCCGTCCTTCGTGATGGAAGAAACCCTAGATGCTATCAATGATTATTATGGACAAGGTACTGCTCGTTATCATGTTAACTTCAACTACAGATACGAAGATACGCTGGGCAGGAGTTTGAATATCGATGCTGATTATGGTTTTTTTGATAAGTGGAATAAAAATTTACAATCCAATACCTACCGCGATGCGCAACAAAGCATTTTTCAGGAAAATCTATATCGGACGCTCAATGGAATCGATATCGATCTAAAAGGAATCAAAATAGACTATGGTACGAAGCTCTGGCAAGGTAAGTTGGAAACAGGTTTGAAGTATTCGAATGTGGGTTCTCGAAACAATTCGAGGTTTTATCATGTAGGTGCTGCCGCTGATAGTTTGGATAATCGACGCTCCAATGATTTTCATTTTGATGAGCATATCTCCAGTGCTTATGTCGATTATAAACGAACGCTAGGAAAATGGTCGCTCCAGGGTGGATTGAGATTAGAAAATTCGCGTTCAACAGGCACGTTATTTTACAAAGAGAACGGTGCGGATCTGGACGATCAAATTAATCGTAATTTTACCAACCTCTTTCCATTTTTTTCTGCTACCAGACCGTTTGGTGAACAGCAGACCCTTTCTTTGTCCTATGCCAAACGGATCGAAAGACCAGCTTATGCCGATTTGAACCCGTTTATCTATATGCTGGACGAATTATCTTTTTGGCAGGGAAATCCGTTTTTAAGTCCATCGCTCACCCATCGCTTTACAGCTTTATACTCTTTAAAAAGTGCCACGGTGATCTCCTTTAATTTTACTTATACGGATCAGTTGAATGCGAAGGTAACGGATACGCTCGATAGCGATAAAATGGTGATGATCAGCAAGAATGTAGGTGCTCAAAAACACTGGTCGCTATCGCTGACACAGAATTTTGCACCTAAACCGTGGTGGGATCTTACTTTTAATGGTCTTTTTTATTATATCCAAAATGATATTTCTTTTGATCAGTATAGAAATCTGAACTTGCAACAGGCAGCAGGTCGTGTGAGTTTAATACAATCTTTTAAGCTGCCTTATAAGATGAAAGCCGAACTGGCGGCTGTCTATCATTCAAGACGTCTCAGTGGTGCCAATACGCTGAGCAGGGCTGTTAGTCAGGTTGATATTGCTTTTCAGAAAACGATGCTACAGGATAAAGCGACGGTCAGGTTTGCGATCAATGACATCTATAAAGGGAATCAAAGTAAGTACACGCAAAATTTCCCTGGATTTGTTTCGAATAGCTATGGTTACTACGAGTCCAGGCAGGTGCGGTTGAGTTTCAGTTATCGATTCAGCAGTGGAACGGCAAAAGCACAACGCGCACGGAAATCGGCATTGGAAAGTGAAAGTGGAAGAATTCCCTAATTATATCACATCAGTTGATGATTTATTCAAGCTATGTTGCTAAATCGATCAAGATAGCACCTATTTTGTTACATTTCTAATTTTTGATATTTTTTAAAAATTTTGACGTTTAATGCCTAATTATACCTGTTTTTCTTACTTTTCATGTACTTTTTAGCTTAAAATTGAAATAACATTTCATTTATTTTTTGTACATTAGTCTAATATGGAATTAGCAAATATTACAAAAGAGCGGCTTGTAGAAGCTCAAAAAAATGGATATACTGCAATTATTACGAAGTACAATTCAAATCCTTTGGATCCCATCTGGATCTTTGAAAAGGTAAAAAAAGATCAATTTTTTCAATTTTCGGAAGACCTTCAGGACACGTATCAACTATGTTACCCCATCTCGGATGCTATTGAAACGGTAGAAGAATATCCGTTTATAGGAAAATTAAAATTACCGGATTAAAGATGGCGCATGAGGTCGGCCTGATATGAGGGGATGATGAGATTAAATCATAAAAAATAATATCAATATCAAGACGACGAACAATAGAATAGCCTTCTAATAAAAAACCCGCAACATCGAGCTGTTACGGGTTTTCTTTATATAAACCCTATTATGAATAGAAAACTATGCATAATGGAAGATAATAAAAAATATGATCACTAGCAAATATAGTGAAACATATTAGGATTTTCGGGTCCTCACAATTGATCTTTTTTGTACGCTGATCTTTTAAATACATGCTCTCTAGCCAGTACTTGACATAAAGCCTTGCTGATGAAAATAGCATAAGTGATTTGAAATGGGGTTGCGAACTTTTGGTTGATGGCAAAGATGATGTTAAAGCGATCGGTGGCTGTGGTTATGTGCCTGGATGAGTCCGAACTACAGAGTTATTTTATAAAACGGATAGCACGATTTTTAGAAACCAACGACCGCAAATTGGTCGGATGGGACAAAATTTTGGAAGGTGGATAGCCTAAAAATACTCGATCAATACCTTAGCGCGGGTATATGCTAATGATCCCTACCCTCGGGCACTGACGGCAGTGCAACGCAAATATGTAAAAGGCATACAGCTGGCGCTGTGGAATGAATTTATTCCAAATCGAAAACAATTGGAATATATGCTGCTGCCGCGGCTTCCGCCCGCAGCGGAAGTGGCGTGGTCAAAACCGGAAAATAAAAATTTCGAAAAATTTATTGAACGCTTGAATCTGGGACATTTTCAGTCTTGGAGCTGGAAAGGTTGCACCCCCATTATTATACACGTTAAATTCGCCTTTTCTCCCATTTCTATTTTGATAAGCGGTGTATTTTTTGTTAATTTTGAGTTGTGTCATACATAACACTAACAACCTAATTTGCTATATATGAAGTATTTTTTATTATTATGTTCCACTTTTTTCATGTTCTGTTTGGGCCACGCGCAGAGCCGTACAGAAATTCTCCTGGATAAAAATTGGAAATTCTCCCGAACTGAAGATCCTACTTTCACACAACCTGCCTTTGATGATCAAAAATGGCAGTCTGTGCGCATTCCTCATGATTGGGCTATTTATGGGCCATTTTCATCAATAAATGACAAGCAAGTCATGGCTATTGCCCAAGATGGACAAAAGGAGGCTTTGGAACACGCTGGACGTACTGGCGGTCTGCCTTTTGTTGGCGTTGGACAATATCGGACGCAATTTAGATCACCTGAATTTACGAAGGGTAAAAGAGCTCAGCTGGTATTTGATGGTGCTATGAGCAATGCCCAGGTATATATCAACGGGCGGAAAGTAGGCTATTGGCCGTATGGCTATAATACTTTCCATTTTGATGTGACGGAATTTCTTTATGCAGACGGTACTGAGAATACATTGGCGGTTCATCTGGAAAATCTCCCCCAATCATCACGTTGGTATCCTGGAGCCGGATTGTACCGCAATGTGCATTTAATCATTACAGACGAAACGCATATCCCGGTGTGGGGTACGCAGGTGACTACTCCTGTTATTAAAAAGGAATATGCCGAAGTACACATCAAAACAAAAATGAAAACGAGTAATCCGCAGACAATTCGTTATGTGCTAAAAACAGCTATATTAAATCCAGATGGTGATACCGTTGGCCGTATTTCAACCGATCTATCGGCCTATGATGATCAGGTTTTTACGCAACAGATCAGAGTCGATCGTCCGTCACTGTGGGATCTAGATCACCCTCATCTGTACCGTGCTGTATCGCAGCTGTATGGTGATGCACAGCTGAAAGATGAAGTGGAGACCCCATTTGGTATCCGTAGTATGGCGATTGTTCCTGATCAGGGCTTTTTCTTAAATGGAAAGCACCTGAAATTTCAAGGGGTATGTAACCACCATGATCTTGGGCCGTTGGGGTCTGCTGTCAATGAAGCTGCCATACGTCGACAAGTGCGTATAATGAAGGATATGGGTGCAAATGCCATTCGAACTTCACATCATATGCCTGCTCCGGAACTGGTTCGTATCTGTGACGAAATGGGCATGATGCTGATGATCGAAACTTTTGACGAATGGAAAATACCGAAAATGAGCAATGGATACAATCGTTATTTTGATGAATGGGCGGAAAAGGATTTAGTAAATGTTATTCATCATTATCGCAATAATCCATCTGTGGTGATGTGGTGCATCGGAAATGAAGTGGAAGAGCAGAGTGTCAAGACGGGGGCTAGAGTGTCGCGTTTCTTGCAGGATATCTGCCACAGAGAAGACCCTACGCGTCCCGTGACAAACGGTATGGATAGACCCGATGGCGTTTTATTTAACGGGATGGCAGCATCTTTGGATGTCGCAGGATTTAATTACCGCCCGCATCGTTATCAGGAAGAATACGAACGTCTCCCGCAGCAGATTATTTTAGGAACAGAAACAGCATCTACCCTGAGTTCAAGAGGAATATATAAGTTTCCTGTACAACGAAGATCGATGGCAAAGTACGATGACCATCAGGCATCTTCCTACGATATGGAGCATTGTGGCTGGTCTAATCTGCCTGAAGATGATTTTATTCAGCACGAAGATCTACCTTATACGATCGGCGAATTTGTTTGGACAGGATTTGATTATCTGGGCGAGCCGACTCCTTATTATACGGACTGGCCAAGCCATAGTTCCTTGTTTGGTATTGTCGATTTGGCCGGTATCCCTAAAGATCGTTATTATTTGTACAGAAGCCATTGGAATAAAACGGCAAATACCTTGCATATACTGCCGCACTGGACATTTCCGGGACGGGAGGGTCAGGTGACCCCTGTATTTGCCTATACCAATTATCCGACAGCTGAACTCTTTATCAATGGGAAAAGTCAAGGTAAAATAAGTAAAGACACTTCGGTCACACTCTTTAATTCAAATGATAAAACTGTTGATAGACAAAAACGGTATCGCTTGATGTGGATGGATTGTAAGTATGAACCAGGCACAATAAAAGTAGTTGCTTATGATCGAGACGGCCGTGTCGCAGAGCAGGTGGTCCATACAGCCGGCAAGCCTCACCGTATTCAGCTCAAGGCAGATCGTAAAAACCTGAAAGCTGATGGAAAGGATTTATCTTTTATTGAGGTCAGTATGGTTGATAAAGATGGAAATTTGTGTCCAGATGAAACACGTGAAATACAATTTAAAGTGAAAGGTTTGGGCCAATTTAAGGCTGCAGCTAATGGAAATCCAGCCAGTCTGGAGTCTTTTCAATCGCCGTTTATGAAATTGTTCAGTGGCCGACTGACAGCTATCGTCGAATCTTCGGAACACCGTGGGAAAATCATCTTCGAAGCCTCTGCGAAGGGTGTTAAATCTGCTAAGCTGGAGCTGATATCCGAATAGATAGATCACCTGCAGTAGCGATTTGAATGGAGGTCAAACCGCAGCGTTCTAGACTTGTGCTCACACTTTTATGCCTACCGAAAGCCTGATTTATTGATCAGGCTTTCGCTTGATAGGAACTGATCACTCCGGCAGTCCCTCATGCGCTGAATAAAGGAATAATGAGCCCATAATCACGATGATGTGCTAAATCAATAAAATATTTCGAA
The DNA here is from genome assembly GCF_023273895.1 of Sphingobacterium sp. PCS056. Classification (NCBI taxonomy): domain Bacteria; kingdom Pseudomonadati; phylum Bacteroidota; class Sphingobacteriia; order Sphingobacteriales; family Sphingobacteriaceae; genus Sphingobacterium; species Sphingobacterium sp. PCS056. The sequence continues at coordinate 1,471,261 of NZ_CP096883.1, forward strand.
ATAGCTGTTTTATACTGCACAAGTAGCTATTTAAACGGTTAACGAATTAATCGTATTTTTTGCAGCTGCCACCGGGCATGCTAATTTGTAGGAAGTAATTATTTTCATCAAGTGCGATCGTATGCTGAAGTTAGCGGGCAACCACTTCACTAAAAGTCTTGATTCAGTGTTCTCGATATGCAACCGCTATGACAAACAAACCCTCTTCTTTCCAAGATGTGATCACTTGTTGTCAAGATGTGATCCAAACGTTAAAAGATAGACCTCCTGAACGTCAATAAGAGATGACTTTATGGCATCAATTTCTGATTTTATAGAAATTGTTGTCCCACATTTGCCGTTTCTTGTCCCACATTTTGATTTGCTTTCCCATTTTGTCCCACATTTCGATTTGTACTCCGATTCGCTTTTATGTTTGCTTCATGATGTTCGTCCGGAAGGGCATCAGTTATCATTTATTTATTCATGGAGCAAGAGCTCAAAAAAGTAATGACTATGAGAAAGAAAAAAGTAATCTTAGACTACTCACAAATTAATGATGATGGGTTTAACACGTTGGTTGGAAAAGTACTGGACTGCCTGAAAGATCATGTGGTCCTGGTTGATTTGCCTGTAAGTTTGGAAGATCTTCAAAGTCAAGCAGATGATTTTAAGGTAAAGTGGCAGAAAGCAAGCCGCGGCGGCAGTGTGTTGGAAATTGCAGAGAAGAATGATAGTAAAAGGATCGTGGCGGATAGTCTTAAAAAGACGGCATTCTACGTTAATATGGTAGCCGATGGATCGCGTTCCATCTTATTGAGTTCGGGTCTTATCTTGGAAAGTGATGCTAAAACAGCACAGATCCCGGTGCAAGTGCAAGGTGCTGCACTTGTCGATGGTAGACAGAGCAATCAAATGCAAGTCAAATTTAAGCCGATCAAAGATGCTTTGTTGTACGAGTACCAGGTGACGAGTGATTTAGATCAGTTTGATCAACCTGTATGGGGGGAAATCTTTCAGACGAGTACGAGCTATGCTAATATTTTCTCTCCGGTAAAGCCAGGTTTTACCTATCATTTAAGGATACGTGCGCGTAATCGAAGAGGTATCGGGGATTGGTGTGAGCCCGTTCGTCTAACAGCACGCTAAACGATTGATATGGCGAAGATGCTGGTCAAGCGAATCAGACAGGGGAACAACAGTACCCTGTCTGAAATCTATGTCGACGATGTGATGATTAGCTATGGTCTAGAAGATGCGGTAAGGGAACGTAAAATAAAAGGTGAGACTGCGATTCCTGCTGGTGAATATCCGCTTATATTAAATACCTATGGCGCCATGAATGCGCGATATAAACGTAAATTTCAGGCCGTACATCAAGGTATGGTGGAGATCAAAGAGATCCCGAATTACAGCTATGTATACATCCATATCGGAAACAATATCGGTGATACGGCAGGTTGTCTGCTGGTCGGACAAAGCTGGGAGTTGATCGAAGGCGATTATGAACTTCGACGTTCAAAAAAAGCCTATATCGCTCTTTATCAAAAGCTGATCAAGCTCATGGCGAAGGAACAGGTTTTTATAGTGATCAGTAACGAAGTGAACAAGTGACGGAGTGATCTATTCATAAACTCCTGCTTAACTATCTAACTATCTAACTATCTAACTATCTAACCCTCTAACTATCTAACCCTCTAACTTTAAAATAACAATGAAAAAAATTATCAAAAAAATAAGTGGAGCTATCCAGGTGATTTTGCTTGCTCCGATCCAATTGCCAGGTAAATTTATCCATATCATCAAGTATATTGGTCTTGGACTTGGTATAATCGAATCGGTCATTACGGACAAAGATGAACAGGTGCAAAATAGCGAGGAACCAGACTGTAAAACTACGCCTGCACAATTGCTTTCTGATGGTGATGATTTAGTGCCTTCTGCTAAGGAGAGTTGCGAATCTAAAAATGTATCCGGTCGTGTGATACGATACGATCTGGAAACTGGCAAGGAGGTGTCGGATGAAACCGAATGATATCCGGCTATCGGCATGGGGAGGTACGATATGCTCCATATGGGGAAGTTTTACTTTTGGCGACCTGTTACAGACCATAATCTTAGCGGCTGTGGGGACGCTCGTTAGTTTTGTGACCAGTCGTTTACTGGGGAAATTGACCAGGCGTAAGTAGCCAATCCATACTTTTGTCGTTAATTTAACTACTCAAGAGCCGTTCTGATAGTGTAACGGCTCTTTTTTGTTGATTCTCATGTGGATGTAATCGATAGATACTCATGGAGATCATCCGCGTAGGAAATATTGGGACTTCTGCGTAACCTTTGTTTTCAAAATATTGGTCGATATCTCCCGACATACGGTGCATAGGAATGTCATAGCAAGCAGCAATCGCTTGCTCTTTTTGTAAGATCGGCTGGAGTCCAGAATTTGTAAAGGAAGTATATTGTGCTGCAATGACGTGGTTCATTTTGGTATTATGGCGTTCGGTCTGGTCGACCCGAACAGCCCATTTTATGCGCAACGCCTGTGGAGGCAGCTGATCGTCTCTAAGAAAGCTAAAGCTATCGAAAATCAATCCTGCTACGGTATGGCTTTTCGTCCAGGAATGTAGTTTTGACCATTCTGAATCCGATAATGGATCAGAAAGTATGAGCGATCCTTAGCTCCATAATCCAATGCGTAATAATGGAAAAAAATGCCTTTAAGTCTATTGTCTATAAATATGAGCGCAGGCTTAATCAAAAATAGTCATTTTTATGAGTATTCAGCCCATCTGTACGGAGGAATGTGTACTGGATCAGCTGATGCTTTCAGTCCATAAAGAAAAGACATGGAATAGTCTGCGTTTTTTTGCTTGTAAACTTAAATCACTACGGCTTTCTTAATAAAATAATCATCATCATATTACAAAATTATGCTTATATTAACGCTACCTTTACCGCAATTTTTATCATCGTTTGATAGTGTTGAATGCAAATCGCTTTTGAAGTGCCACAAGTGAATTAAAACGATTTGTACTTAAAAATAACACTCCATAAAGCTCTTGTGCGATAAGGATTCTTTGATAGATGTTTATTTTTTTTTGATTTATTTTAATTGTTTTATCAATGATCGATCATAACAGCTTTATTCTGTCGGTTCTAGACCATTCGCCGCAAGCAACCGCAATCTATGACCATGCTGACCTAAATATTGCGTATGCCAACCAGGTCATGCTTGAAATTTGGTGTGCTGATACATCCGTGATTGGCACCACTCTGTGCAAAGCTTTCCCCAGTTTTGCACAGGAGGGTTTTTCTTCTATTCTGAAAAATGTCTGGAAGACAGGGATTACATATCGTGCGCAGGATGTAGCAGCGACGATTGTAGCTGGGGACAAACACATAAAACGTTTTTTTGATTTTGAATATAAAGCGATCGTTGATGATGCGGGGCAGACCCATGCCATATTGCACACGGCAAGTGATGTCACGGAACGCAATCTCACTAATAGACGTATGGAAAGGCAGAGGGATGAACTGTCGTTGAGCTATAAACTTGACCGCTTTGCAAATACCTTGGCTCACGATCTCAAGAATCCCTTGTCAGTATTAAAATTAGGGAATGATTTTTTGAGCAGAAATACATATGCCTCTGCTGATGTTACGCAGCGATGGTATAAAAATTTTGCCGAATCGATACAAAATATTGAATCTATTATCAATCAGACGCTCCAGCTTAATGAAGTAAGAGGAGTGAAAAATATAGCTGCACTAGTAGAGATCGATAAAAAGATCGGAGGCTGGATCGATGAGGTAAAGTTGAATTTTCCGGATCAGCAGATGGAATTTAAGTTGGGACAATTATATCCTGTAAGTGCAGATAAAGGCACGGTCTATCAAATTTTTGCGAATCTAATCGGTAACGCTGTTAAATACGCCAAGGAAGCAGATGCTTATCTGCACATCTACAGCGAGTCTACGAACAATGGCATCGTGTATGTTTTTGAAGATAACGGGATCGGTATTCCTGAAGATGAATTAAGTCAAATTTTCCTGATGCAGGTGCGTGGTAGCAATGCGGTACATCGATCAGGGACTGGAATCGGATTGTCGCTGGTCAAAGACCTCATGGAATTTATGGGTGCAACCATCAACCTCTCCAGTGCCTTGGGCAAAGGAACAATCGTCCGATTGTTTTTTCCGCACGGTGTTGAAGAGTGCTAGAAGAAATCGAGCGATTGATGGGTGATGATTAGAGCACAATCTGTCAGGTCTGCAGATACTTGCGGAAATAGAGGATCATCACGTTTGGAACGGCATGAAAAGTAAAATTTTGTACCATGTGCATCTCGGTTATGCGCAAAAAAATGGGGTATTTCATTTAGGATACTATAGGCCATTGCGAAGTGTATTGCTTTGTTGTGGTCAAGAACTGAGAGCACTCCCAATAGCTGCCCTATGACCTGCGCGACAACGCTAAATTTGGGTCGAATATGCGTTCTTCTTCTACGCTTTGCGTCAGCGCTACTGACACTTTCCAGTGGTATAGCGCTCATGTAGGTGTCGATACGCTAGTGAGTTGATACAGATCGTCAATCATTGTGCACTTAAGCGCTAAAACCAACTATTTTCAGCTAAACATGTACTTCATCCTTGCAGACAGGTCAAGTTCAAGCTTTTATTGCGATATATGGTATGAGGTAGTCTGACTGCATGAACTTTCATGATTATAGATCGGCTACTAAAATGATCTAATAAAGTGGTAATAGGGGGGGATTTGTGTCTTTTTTATTCATGGAAGGAATTTAGAACGATGGACTGCTCAAATTTAAAATTTTATTAATATATTCAGCTTGTGCCAATATAAAATAAAGATTAACATTATGTTATGGTTTCTTTTTCACTGAGCCTTTTATGATTTTTGATGCTAATATTTAATATTTTTGGTGCCTTGATCAAGTCGATAAGACTTCGTCTGTGATTTCGTAAATTAAATTTTAATGAAGCAATCATCTATTATTGAATCTCTGCGTCAAGAAAATGAAGACGGCTTGGTCGCCATCTACCGGTTATATAATCGTTCGCTACTTTTTTTTGCTCGTAAATATGGTGCATCTGTGCAGGAAGCAGAAGAGGTGGTGTCCGAAGCTTTTCTAAAAGTTTGGGAAAAAAGGACCGAATTTGAACATCTGGATAAGATCCGCTCTTTTTTGTATGTGGTGGTCAAAAATTTGTGTTTGAACCGCAACAGGAAAAGTAGATTTGTTGTGCAGATCGATGACATCACTGATTATGAAGAGGTGCTTGTGGAAGATACGGATTTTTTGATGCAAATCGTGCGTACAGAGTTACTTGCGCAGATAAATCAAGAGGTGAATCTGCTGCCTGAAAAACAGAAAATGATTTTTGAGATGAGCTTTATGGAAGATTTGACCATCGAGCAGATCAGTGCCAAATTGGCGATGACACCAAATGCGGTGTACGCTAACAAATCCCGTGCTTTGACCACTCTCCGCCAAAAATTGGACCTGAAGAATTCCTGTGTTTTCTTGCTGATATTTAAAGATTTACTCTAATCTTATGCGCTGCTAAGTATGTTTAGGCGGTTTTTTACTTCTGCTGTATAAACTGATGTAAGGTTTTTCAACTTGTTGTGTTATAAGAGTAGGGACTACTTATTATTTATGCAACACATCGATCAGATCGTTTCTTTAATCAAGGATAAACTGCAAGGAACACTGTCTCCGGAAAAAGAACTGATACTAGAAAAAATACTGCTTGACCATCCGAGATTGAAGGAAATCTTTCAAGAATTTGATTCATCGGAGCGGATCCTTCATGCCGTATCGGAGTATCAGCAGTTTCTCCATGTCCATGCTCAGGAACGGGAAGAGGTTTTATTGCACGATCTCTTGATCAAAGTAAAGCAACAAAGACATCATCAGGGCGCTGATACTTTCCGATATCCGATCAAGAGACGTCGTTATTTATATCTTGCAGCTTCCTGTTTTATGATTTTTTTGCTTGCAGGCTATTTGATCTTGGAGCCGCAAAGGAAATCACAATATCTGCACCATAAAATGATCGCTGATTTTGATCCAGGAAAGAAACGTGCTCTGTTAAGCATGGATAATGGTGAAAAGATTGTCTTGAGCGATGCTCATGAGGGTATAAGTCTGATGGGTGCATTAAGCTATACAGATGGCACAGTGCTAGCAGATGAACGCGAAATTGCTGCTAAAGTAATGACTCTTCGTGTTCCTAGAGGTGGCGAATACCAGGTCGTCCTATCCGATGGAACTCATGTATGGCTCAACGCCGATTCTAAATTGATCTATCCCCAATCTTTTGCAAAAAATCAACGCGAAGTAACCTTAGTCGGGGAAGCGTATTTTGAAGTGAGCAGTGACAAGAACCGTCCTTTTATCGTGCATACGGAAGATCAGAAAGTTGAAGTATTGGGTACACACTTTAATATTACAGCTTATCCGGAGGAGGCTGTGTCATTGGTATCACTGGTTGAAGGTAAAGTTAGGGTTTCGCATGAAAACCAGCCTGCGCATCTTTTGATACCGGGGCAGCAGGCAGCCTTTAGGGATGGACAGATACAGGTTTATCCTGTCCATATGGAGGAGTTTACCGCTTGGAAAAAGGGTGAATTTATATTTAATAATGAGCCGCTGTCTACGGTTATTCAAAAATTGGCCCGTTGGTATGATGTAGAACTCATCTTGGACGAAAAACTCAAAAATATGAAAATCTGGGGCTCTATTGGAAGAAATAGCCGTTTTAGTCATGTGCTGCGACTGATCAAAATGACCGATGAAGATATCCACTATAAAATTGAAGGAAGGAGGGTAACATTCATGAAATAAATGTACTCAGGGATGTTGAACAAAATACCGGAATAGCGCTAACTATCCCGGGAATAAAGTTCAAGTGATGATAATCGCATATTGTAGATACTATATTTAAACTTAAACCAGTCAAAGGTAATGAAAAAAAATAATCTCGGAATGGACAAAAGGCTCCATTCCCAGCACTTTAAATACTTCGTCATGATGAAATTTTTGATCCTGTTTATTTTCTGTTCTGTTGTGCAGCTTCAAGCAACTGTACGGGCGCAGACGGTCACGATTAAACAAAAAAATATGCCCTTTGTGAAATTCCTAACGGAATTAAAGAATCAGACGGGTTATCATATTTTATGTAAAAGTGACGTCATCAAAGAGGTGAAAAATCTAAACGTCGATCTGAGCAATCAACCGATAACTGCTGCATTGGATCAATTGTTGGCTACCCGTAATCTCCAGTATACGATCGATCAAAAGTCGATTGTGATTCAAAGAAGAAAGGCGACTGTTCTTCCAGATCGGCGCGCTTCGATGCAGGCGGATGTCGACCAGCAGCAGCATTTTTCTGGACGTATTACGGATGTTGCGGGTGAGGTACTTTCGGGTGTCAGTGTTGTGGTGAAAGGGAAGTCGGCGGGCGGAATTGCTACGGATGCTGAAGGACGCTTTTCGATCTTAGCCCATTCTGGCGATGTCGTGGTGATATCTTTTATAGGATATAAAAAGCAGGAAATTGTGCTTGGTAATCAACAGGTCTTGGAAGTTCAGCTTCAACAGGAAGAGAAGTTGATGGATGAAGTCGTGGTCGTAGGGTATGGCGTACAAAAAAAGATAAATATGACAGGTGCCGTTGCAACCTTGTCTGGCAAGGAATTGGAAAGCCGTCCGATTACCAATGTCGGTAGGGGACTACAGGGACAGCTCCCTGGACTAACGATCCGAAGTCAGAACACAAGTCCGGGAAATGCTGCTCCTGAGATGCGAATCCGTGGTGTAGGGACTTGGGGCGATGCCAATCCGTTGGTGGTGATCGACGGTATACCCGGTGGCAATCTCCATATTTTGAATCCGGACGATATCGAAAACGTGTCGGTGCTGAAAGATGCGGCCTCTTCATCGATATATGGTGTACGCGGAGCAAATGGCGTAATATTAATCACGACTAAAAAGGGAAAGACAGGTACAACGAGTCTCAGTTTCAATAGTTACTATGGACTGCAGACTCCTACTGCTTTACCACATTTTTTAGGTTCTGTAGATTATATGTTGCTGCAGAATGAAGCTAACCGAAATGCCAACCAGGGTCCGACCTACAGTGAACAGGATATCGAAACGGCGCGAAACGGTAGTGACCTTAATTATTTTGCCAATACCGATTGGATCGATGAAGTATATAAAAAGAATGCTGCACAGCAAAATTATAACTTGAGCCTGCAGGGCGGTACAGACAAGAGCAACTACTACGTTTCTTATGGTTACCTAGGCGAGGGGGGACTGGTGGTCGGTGATAATTTTAAAGCGGGACGTCATAATGCGCGTATGCGATTCAATACTGAACTGATCGATCGTATTAAGATCGATGCCAACTTGGGGTACATTGATCGTGGTTATTACGGTTCGGCGTCGGGTACGAGTGCGCTTTCGGGTGCGACTTCCATCCGTCCTTTAGTGCCTGTAAAATTTTCAAATGGAAGCTGGGGCTATCATGGTGGACAAAGTAATCCGGTGGCGGTGGCAACAGATGGCGGTACCAACCGTTTTACTTCGCAAGAAATTACGGCCAATATCGCAGCCACACTTAGCTTGATGAAAGGTTTCGATCTTAGGGGGCAATATGGCTTAGTAAAATATAATTCGAAGCGAAACACGCTTCTGAAGACAATCAATTATTTTAGTCCCGATGATAATAAATTGATCTATCAGACCAATAATCCAAATAGCATCAAGATGGACCATTATTCGGGCACTTATCAAACATTCGTGGGTACGGCCAATTACATAACAAGTATTCAAGATAAACACAACATCACCGGACTGTTGGGGTTTTCAGTAGAAGAGACTGTGGGAAATGACTTTTGGGCTTCAAGACAAAATCTCCCGGTTCAGGAACTGGAATCGCTTGCTGTCGGTACGGACAACCAGTTGAACAGCAGCTCCAGTAACCAGAATGCGTTGATGTCTTTTTTTGGAAGGATTAACTATGACTACAACAGTAAATATCTGCTGGAAGGTAATTTTCGCCGTGACGGTTCCTCGCGATTTCATAAGGATGTGCGATGGAACTGGTTTGGCTCTTTCTCTGCAGGTTGGGTTTTGAGTGAAGAGCAATTCTTTGAAAATATGAAGGGATTCTGGGATCTTGCCAAGATTCGCTTCTCTTATGGTACACAAGGAAATGACAAGGTAGGACGTGATTTCCCGTATATGGCGACCTTAGCTTCTGTACAGATGACCAGTAACAATCCGATCGGCGATGAAGGGCAGGTAGGTTTTAGGCAAACGTTTATTCCTAACCAGTTTATTACCTGGGAATCTGCTGAAAAAACAAATATAGGGGTAGATTTAGCATTTTTAAATAGTCGGTTAAGCTTGACCGGAGAATATTTTATCAATAATACGAATGCGATTATTTTAAATCCGCCGTTGCCCGATGTGATCGGTGTGGGTACTGCTTATCCTGCACAAAATTCGGGATCGGTACAGAATAAAGGATGGGAACTGGTTATGGGCTGGCGTGATCAAATCGGAGATGTTAAATATGCGGCCAATTTTAATCTTTCGGACGTCAAAAATAAGATCACCAAGCTTGAAAATTTCGCGAATAATCTAGGAGATCAAGTTCGATTGGAAGGATATCCATTGGATGCATTTTATGGATTTGTGGCTGATCGAATTGCTCAAGAAAGTGACTTTAATATCGTAGATGGAAAATACGTTCCTAAATTTCCATTCCAAAAGGGTGATCTGGTGGCTCCTGGTGACCTGATTTACAAACCTGCAGATGCGGATGCAACAGAAATAACGGTATTGAAAGATCGTGTAATTCTTGGCAGTGAAATTCCTCGTTATACCTATGGATTTAGAGGTGATCTGGACTATAAGGGGTTTGACTTTAGTTTCTTTCTGCAAGGGGTAGGCAAAGCCGATGGCTATTTGGGCGGCGCTGCACGTCACCCTTTTATTAATAACAGTGCTATGCCTCAAGATGTGCATCTGGATCGCTGGACTCCAGAAAATACCGATGCTTCTTATCCCAGATTGGTTTATATGCGTACTCATAACACACGTCTATCGTCCAAATGGATCGAAGATGCAGCTTACCTGAGGTTAAAAAATCTACAGATTGGATATACTTTTCCAAAAGCGATGATGGAAAGAATCAGGGTTTCCAAGTTGAGAATATATTTCTCTGCGGATAACCTATTGACCAAAACTAATTTCTACAAAGGTTATGATCCGGAAATACCTGCTGGTAATACCGGTGGTTATTATCCGCAAGTGAAAACCTATGTTGTCGGCCTCAATTTTAACCTTAAATAGTCAAGATCATGTTACTTCAAAATTATAAAACCCGTACCTTAAAAATGATGCTGCTCATTGTGGGATTGGCTGCATTGACCAGTTGTACTAAATTTCTGGATCGCTATCCGCAAGATGAAATTGTGGACGATACGTACTGGAAGACACAAGAGCAGTTGGAAATGGCGGTTACAGCGATATACTCGCGTGTAAAAGCGAAGAATATCGTGGATATGGAAAACTTGGCCGAAAATACGATGTGGCCGACCACAACTGAATATAAAGATATTGGATCTGGTGTATTTCCGGTCACTCAGCCTACAGTGGATGCTGAATGGCGCAATATGTATCGTGATATACGAGAATGTAATGTCTTTTTGGAAAAGTACAAAAATGCGGAAGAAACTACTCCAGGTGCTAATGAACAGCTTGCTGCTGAAGTACGCGTGATCAGAGCTTTGGGATACAGTTTTTTGACGTCTTTTTACGGAGATATTCCGTTGTCTTTGGTACCCCTGAACCCAGGTGATCCTGAGCTCTATGATGGTAGAACGGCACAAGCAGAAGTGGTTGATTTCCTATTGGAGGAGCTGGATGAAGCTGCTGCTGTGCTCCCGAAAGCAATTCCAACAGCGAAAAATCTAGGACGTATTAGCAAAGGTACTGCCCTTGCGTTAAAAGCGCGGATTGCGCTGGCATATGGACGATATGAAATCGCTGAAAAGGCGGCCAAAGATGTCATGGATCTAGGTGTATATAGGTTATATACCACTGGTAGTCCCAAAACTGCTTATCAGGAACTGTTTACACGCAATGGCAAAGTGGCCATGGGGAAAAATCAGGAAACGCTGTTTGCCAGATTGCATAAAATGGATATTATTATGCATAATTTAAGTAGGGAAATTCAGGTCCCTGATCAGTTTGCACGTTTTGTGCCAACCAAATCGCTTGTTGATTCTTATTTAGCATCGGATGGTCTACCGATCGATAAATCACCATTGTATAAAGACGATACTTATGAAGATGTTTTCAAAAATAGAGATCCGAGAATGACACAGACGATCTTGGTGCCGGGTGATAAATGGGGTGGACGATATGATGGGAGACCGATTGCGAGCAATCCGGACCCCACGATCTTCCAAGTTCCTAAATTTAGTCAAGATGGCCGTGGATCGGTAACGACAACGGGGTACTATTATAAAAAATATGTGGAGCTATCTGCTGTTCCAAATTATAACAGAGATGATAATGATATTCATCATATCCGGTACGCAGAGGTATTGCTGACCTATGCGGAGGCGCGAATGGAGCAGGGCAAACTGACCCAGGCTGATCTGGACATTTCGATCAATCTGTTGCGTGATCGTGTGGGGATGAAACGTATGGAGCTTAGTTTTTTAGCACAGCACGGTATGGATATCCGTACCGAAATCCGCAGGGAAAGGCGGGTAGAACTGGTGTTGGAGGGACAACGTTATTTTGATGTCCGAAGATGGAAAGAAGGAAACCGTCTAGCGGCTGATATCGAGGGCGTAAAAGCTTCTTGGTTTCCGCAGCTAGCAAGTGCTGCTTATCGTAAAAATAAAGATGGTTTTTTGGTCGTGCAGTGGAACCGTGCTTTTGAAAATCCCAAAAACTACCTGTGGCCTGTGCCGCAGACACAGTGGGAAAGAAATCCAAATCTAGGACAAAACCCGGGTTGGTAATATAGACCAAACTGCTACTCATAATGGTAGTTCTTTAAATAACCTGGGTGGTAACATGCGGAGAAATAATCCTATTATTCTCCGCATGTTGTGTTTCATGTCGCTATGGGTTGTAGGGTATCTTTTTTTATTCTTGCTCTAGCTCTTTATTATCCTTCTTTATTGATCGCCCAATAGCCTCCGCTTTTACGGGTACCACAATATTCGATTTTACCTTGTTCTTGTAGTTCTTGTAATTTGCTTTGCAATAATGTGGCCTTGACGTCAAATACGGTCAAATAAAAGGAGAGACGCTGGTTAGGGTGACCCGCAATCAGCTCATACAATTGATCTAAAGATACCGGATCTTCTATTTGCTCCTGTTGGTCGAGCACTTCGGAACTATATTCATCCCTATTTTTGGTCTTTTTTATGATCACATGATCTTCTGCGTTTTTATTCTTTGCACGTTGTGGTCGAGTTTTAATATACGTAACTGTAGGTTTGTTAGATCGTGTTCCGAGCGCGGTGTACTGGACCGCTTTAATCTTTGTGAGTTCATTATTCGTATATTTTTTCAAATAGGAATAGACATTGCCTACACTTATTGATAGATTATATCGGAGTTTGAGGTCTTCAATAATATCCTTGGGGCTTCGCGGTGTCGAAAAGTAATCTGTATGCTTGACTAGGTCATCAAAAGTTCTACTATGAACCTTCCTTAAGGTGCTGGTCGTCTTGTCCTCTTTAACTATATGATCGTTATCCGTGGATTGATCCATGAACAATACCTCATTTGGCTGCCTATTGATGTCATCTACCAGTTCAAGCTTGAGGACCACTTTCTTTTTTGTACCATCATAAAAATATTCAAATAGTGTACTAGGTGTTATCCCAAATGCGATCGCTAATGAACAGATTTCATAGGCATAAAATTGATCATATGATCTATTAAATAAATCGTTGATGCGAGCTTCACTTAAGCCTGTTGCGGCCGAAACATCGCTTTTACTGTTTAAAAATATGCCAAATAGTTTTTCTAATGGACTGCCAAAGGTCTGTAACCGGGTTGACGGCAGGTTTTTAAAAAACTCATAGCACACTACAGTCAGGTCCAATTTTAAAGCATGGCAGACCCTAAAGAACGATTTTGCGGTCAACTGTTGCTCCTCGTTCTCAAGTAGATGCGCAAGTTGATGTATCGTTTTATTGACAATTGATTTGTCAGGATATACCGAGGAGATTTGTGCTCTCAATAAGATCTCGAAAGCACGTACATCGTATTGTTTTTGGTCAATTTTTTTCATTTTAGGCTGATGCTTTAAGGTTGGTCAATTTAGCATAAATAATTAATTTTTTAGCCATTAGTTTTGACACTGGAATATCTGGATGAAAGGATGGAATAAGCAGTTTTTTACGAGCAGGGTGCCATTCATGATATCCCAATCCAGTAGGTAACTGATAGGGTAGCGGGATGTCCACTTATGTTGTGCTAAAGTCAGCGATTTGATCGTGGTTACTTCATTAAAGACAACTATCAATATTGAAGTACAATGGCGTTGGCTCTTGAGATTTTGAGAAAAAATAAGCACGATAAGTTTGAAGCTTATCGTGCTTGGAATTGGAAAACTAATCGATGTTAATTAAGGTAATAGTACTTGGTCAATGACGTGGATCACGCCATTGGTCGTTAATAAGTTCGCTGGCGATATCGTCGCTGCTGTTGCATTTTTATTTCCTTTTACTTTTGCGCCACCAGATAATGAGATCATGACTTTGCCACCGTTGACAGTCGCTGGCTGTGCAGCTTCGGTCAGATCACTCGATAAAACACGTCCTGAAATGACATGGTAAGTCAGAATGCTGGTCAATACCGCTGGATCGGCAGCTTGAATAGCCGCAACTGTTGCAAATCCTGCCTTTATAAAGGCGTCATTTGTAGGAGCAAATACCGTAAGTGGACCTGTTCCGGATAACACTTGTGCAACATTGGTCGAACCTTGGCTGGCTCTTAATACAGCAGCTACTAAAAAAGTGAAATTCGAATTTGCTTGAGCAACCTGTACAATATTGCCCGTGGGTGGCATCAAAACCGTATTGATCACATGAATCACACCATTAGAAGCCATCACATCAGCTTGTGTTACTGCCGCGCCATTGACAAAAACACCATTGTTGTTTTTAGTAATAAATACATCAGCTTCTGCTTGGGTTTTGACAGCTGTATTGGCTGCATTTGGAAGTGATGAAGAAACCGTCTTTTGACTTAAAACATGATACAATAAGATCTTCTTTAAATCGGCTACTGGTAATGCTTTAATTTTGGTTTCGGAATCCAAGCCTGCAGCCACAAAAGCAGCATTGTTAGGCGCAAATACAGTAAATGGTCCATTTCCTGCTAATACATCAACTAGATCCGCTTGGATCAAGGCAGACTTCAGTAAAGAAAAATCTTTGTTTGTACTAACGATCGCAGAAATAGTGGTTACTTCTTGTTCTGGATGATCATCATCTTTACAAGAGCCCATAAAAATTAACGTTGCTATGCACAGGATAGCAGCTGACTTTTTGAAGAGTGTAAAATTTAATTTTTTCATTATTTAGTATATTTATATACTAAAATTATAACCAAACATCATACCAAAGGGATTAAAATAGACCTTAATTTATTTTGATTTTTATTTCTTCTTTCGATATGGTATATATTAATACTATTTTTAATGCCAATTATGACAGATAATTATAATTATTGAAAAGTTGGATTTTCATTTATTCCTATACAAGATAACTTTACTCCATTATTTTTAAATAGGCAATAAGACGAGACATGGCTTTTACGGGTTTATTTCATTTCTTATTTGGATTGTATCTAAATTAAGTTAAATTTGTCGAGCCAGTGAACGATATGAGCGATCAAAATAAAATATTGTCTTGTAAGTCAATCGATGCCAAGAGCTTCGAACAGATTTATATACGGTATTGGGATCAAGTTTTGCAGTATGCTATCTGTATTGTCCATGATGAATCTTTGGCAAAGGACATGGTGCAGCATGTTTTTGTGTCCCTCTGGGACAAGAGAAAAGAGCGTCAGATTGAACATATCGAAATTTATCTCAAAAGAGCGGTAAAATATGCCGCATTGCACGAAATCAAGAAAAGATTGATTATTGATGATAAAATGGATCTGAATGATGTTGATATCATCTCCGATCAGGAATCCGATCAGGACATGATGTATCAAGATCTTCATCTGGCCATCGATCATATGATGACAAAGCTCCCCTCCAAGAGTAAAGATATGTTTGTGCTTAAATTTAGAGATGGGCTAGACAATAGTGCCATTGCTGATGCGCTAGACCTATCCGAAAAAACGATTCGTAATAAACTCTCTATTTGCCTGAAATCGATTAGAATGAACCTGAAAAAAGTAGGTTTTTAAGACGCTTTATTTCCTTATTTATATTAAGTATAAATAAATCGGGACAATTTCTACAAAAACGACACTATACTCATATAGGGTGTTCGTCAATCACCATCAACAGATATCCTAATTTCCTTATGACAGCATAAGAAGGAATTGCGTCTTGCTCTTTCCACTGATTGGAAAGCGGTGTGCATTCCTGTTATTCTGTGAGGTACCAACAAAATGAGGTGTTTTTTAAAAAGTTGTAAACATTTGGAAAATTTAAAGCGATAATAAATACAATACATGCAGTCTAAACAATTATTTTTAACAGGATTTTTTTTACACATCTCGCTCTTACTGTGTGCACAAAAAATAGAAACGTTTAATCTATCGGGTTACGTAAAAGACACTTTTGGAAAACCTATCGCTGGTGCGACTATCTCGATACAGGAATTGGATTTGGGAACAACCAGTGATGTCGATGGATCCTACCAATTCTTGAAATTAAAGCAGGCACATTTCAATGTGCGCGTATCAAGTGTCGGTTTTCATTCGGACACGAGGAAAATTAATCTGGCAACAAACACCGGTACCTTTTTGGATTTCCAGCTTCGTCGGGATGAAAAATCACTCGATGAGGTCTCTGTTGTTGGGAAAACCTTAAACCAACGTAAGGTGCAGGAAATAAAACAGTCGGGCTATGCGGTCAATGTGATCGATTTAAATACACAGGTGGATAAGGTGGCTGATCTCAATCAGCTATTGAGACGCTCTCCTGGGGTGACCATTCGTGAAGACGGGGGAATGGGGTCTGACTTCTCCTTTAAAATCAATGGCTTGGATGCCAAAATATTTATCGATGCGGTACCCATGGAAAATTACGGGAGCTCCATGACCTTAAATAATATTCCGGTCAATTTAGTTGACCGTATTGAAGTGTATAAGGGAGTTGTGCCCGCTTACCTGCCAACGGACGTGCTGGGTGGTGCTGTCAATATCATCACCAAACGTAGAAATAAACAGTTTTTTGATTTTAGCTATGGTTATGGCTCTTTCAATACCCACCAAGCCTCCTTGATCGCCAATATGCGGGATGCAAAGACCGGATTGATGGTGAAAGCGGATGCGTTTTTCAACCATTCGGACAATAATTATAGGATGTACAGCAATCCGAAGTATGGGATTAATCTCGACGGATACTTCAAATCCTTTGTTGATGAAGAAACAGGGATCGTGCAGAATCAGTTGGTGAAAGTCGATCAAGCGCGACGTTTTCATGATGCTTACACCTCGGGAATGGGAAAAATAGAGGCTGGTTTTGAAAACGTGAAATGGGCAGATCGTCTCCTTTTTGGACTGGGCTATTCGGAAAATAACAAGCAAATCCAAATGGGATCCAATATCAAATCGGTATATGGTGGTCGATGGTCTGAAAATAAATTCCTGACTCCAAGTATCCAGTATCGAAAAAATGGGCTTTTCCTTCCGGATTTATATGTGGATATTTTTGCAAGCTATGGTGATAGCCGGACCGATGTGAGGGATACCGCAAAATATATCTATTACTGGTCTGGGATACCACAAAGTAATGGGACATTTAAGGATGAAGCTTATGATCAGATTGTCAACAAGAGTTATATCGCAAAGACCGATTTTTCTTATAATCTGAATAAACAAAAATCGCAAGTGATCAATTTGAGCTATAACCTCAGTACCAATCAGCAAAAGAATTTTGATCTGATGAAAACCGAGGAGTATCGGGAAATCAACAGCAGGCCCAAACGTCTGAATAAACACCTGATCAACTTGGCTTGGCAGGGACAATGGCTAAATGAAAAACTGAGTTCTGTGGTATTCTTTAAATATTATGGTATGGATAACAGCTATACGGCAGATGAGCGGAAATACGATAGTGAGGGCAATCTGATTGAAGGTGATGTGGTCAAGTATGACAACTATAAAGATTATAAAAGCGGTGGCTTGACTTTAAGATATCTGTTGAAGAAAGATATAGGAATCAAAACATCGATCGAAAAATCGTATAAATTACCTTCGGTAGAACAGCTCTATGGTAACGTTGTCTATGTGTTGCCCAATATTGATCTGAAACCTGAAGAAGCGAATAATGTAAATCTAGGGGTGTTTTATAATGGCTATTTCAGGGATAAACATTTTATCAATTTGGATGTCACTACGTTCTTACGCAACACCAATAATTATATCCAGATGGTCAGTGCTGGTAATTATTATCGCTACTCCAACTTGGATGGAGCACGATTGTATGGGATCGAGTTTGATGCGAAATATGGCTATAAAGATCTATTTCGGGTTAATATAAATGGGAGTTATGATAAAGCAATCGTAAGCAAATTGCAAACCGATGAATCTATTGATCAGGCGGAATCCATCCTGCACAAGCAACTGCCCAATAGACCGTACCTGTATGGAAATGTAGATATTTCAATCGGGAAAAATGACTGGTTGGGAATGGGTACGCGTATTGAACTGACTTATATGAATCAATATACCCATAAATTTTATATGAGCTGGGAGAACTTAGCGTCTCAATCGACCAAGCTTTATATTCCGAATCAAGATGTACATTCTGCAATCTTGTCCTATTCTTGGAAGCATAATAAGTACGGGATTTCTATGGAAGCTAGAAACTTTACCGACGAAAGACTTTACGATAATTTTGGACTGCAAAAAGCAGGTCGTGCGTTCTACACCAAATTGAGAATGTCCATATTTTAATTATTAACAATTATACTATATAACTATGCGTTTTTTTAATACTTATTTTAAAAAATCATGTCTACTGGCCACTGTGGCTTTAAGTTTTGCAGCCTGTAAAAATTCTTCTGATCATCCGGCTCCAGAAGAGATCGCGAAAGACTGGAAGTATGGTGTAACCATACAGGTGGAAGCAGCTGGTGAAAAGCACGATTATATTTTACCTGTAGAGGACCTGGTGAAAGAGGGGTCGGTATCGCCTGTCGGGTTTGGTATTGATGTCACGGGGAAAATAGACCAGACATATGGTGTGCGGGAGGGATCCAATATTTTTATAACGGATGGAAACGCTGTTTTTAAATATTCGGTTGCAACGGGTGATATCGTTGAAAAAGGAAATGCGGTGGTGTCTAATCCGGGAAACTATTTAGGGATGATGAAATCCGCATTTATGGATGGCCGTTTAAACTTTATCAATTGGGCGGCTCAATATAATGCGTCAACGGAAGCTATTGATAAGCGCTTATTTATTATCGATACAGCAACGATGATCGTGAAGGGCGAATCGGCATTAAATTTTAAAGTTCCGGCAATCGCTAAAGCGGGTAAACCAAATGAATTTTATGAAAAATCAACAATCCAGTTGTCTCCAACTAGTTTAGGTATTAGAAATGGGAAGATCTATGTCGGATTTTTATACCTAACACCGGAGTGGGCTGCTCCAGCAAAGCAAGTCGCTTATGTATTGACTGCGGACTATCCAAGTTTGCAAAATCAAAAGATCGCATCTAATGATCAATATGGACATACAACAGGTACTTGGTATCAAACAAAATCAAGTTTTTTTGATGAAAGCGGGAACTATTATTTTACGACGATCCGCGAGGATAAATTCTACACCTTGTTGCGTGTCAAAGCAGGTACTACAGAGATCGATCCGGATTATGCCTTTGATCTGTCCAACTACAGCTTATTCTCGGAAGGATTTATGGGGCAGCAATCGGATCAGCATACTTACCTAAAAGACGGAAAAGCACTATTGGGCGCTTATATTTTTGATATCAACAAGAAGGTGATGGTCAAAAATCTGAATGATTCTGGATTAGGGAAAGTTCAAATTGTACCTTCCAACGGTGTACTAATTGAAGGTAGTAAAGCATATGTTTTTGTTAAAACTGTAGATTCTCAGTGGTATATCGCTTGTTATGATACCGATAAAAATGAATTTAAAAGAGGAATTCAAATCAAAGGTGGTATGACATCGGCATACGGTATCGTTAAATATTAATAAACACGATCAAAAGAGTTTTATGCTTTTTTAGCTATTTAAAGAGGTTATCTTTTTGAGATAACCTCTTTTTATGTTTTATTATAAACGTTTATCAACTGAGGTAGTGTTTTTAATATGATGCTTAATACCGTTTTTAAAAACGGATCATCTTTTTTTTCATATTGGCAATGTGAGCAATTTCTGTTATTCCTCAATCTCCTATTTGTTCAAGGTATTCTAATAGGTTTAGAGTATGTTGTTCCCGACTGATTGGAATTACTTCTGAGTACAATTGGCTGCATGGAAGAAGCCGCTTTATTGAATAACCTAAGATGCATTATTGTACTGTACTGACTCTTAGGTCATAATCCTATATGACTACGCTGTCCATATTCGTAGAATTGAAACATATAGAATCCTTTATACCTTTTATTGACTTGTTTTTTGATGGATGATATACATGCTTTGGCTGTTTGAAGAATAAAAAGCAAATCCATTGGGGGAAATGTAAAATGACGGTCGGAATGTTATTGCGGGATAGGATGATTCTACAATGGTATAAAATCTATTTTTATAATTGTCAAATTTTTCTTTTTCCACCGCAATATGAGGACTGAAAAAATTAAAGTCATTTTCTCCAATTTTTGTTTGAAAAAAAGCTTTACCTCGCCAGTTCGTGACGCTAAACCCCGGACTTCCGCCTCCAATATTATGGCTGTATTTTAATTTTTCTTCTGGATGAAAATGCACAAAATTAACATTTTCGGGTAGATATGGATCTATTTCTCCTGTCCAAAAAACATCCTTTCTGAAGCGATTGGCTGTCTCCTGATCATCAGGACTTTTGTATTCCGATACTTTTTGCCACAACAGGTACCATTGCTTGTTTTCATAATAGAAAAACTGCATATAGTATTGATCATTTTTGGTCACATTTTTTAAAAACCAATATGGTACATTCTTTTTTACCTGTTCAATTTTTTTATTTACTTTTTCTTCGTTCCAATTTAGGTCTTGATTTAAAATTTGAATAGCATGTCTTGAGGTATCGCCATTTTGAGGCCAAGTAGTATAGTAAGATTGATCATCAGTGGTGAAAATTATAAAATCATCAATGAAATCGGGCCAGTATTGATTTAGGTTTAACTGTAAGCTGTCTTCAACAGTCCCGTTGTTTTTTATCTTATAATAAACCATATCACCTTGGGTTTTCACATTTTTTTCGGCATCACAAGAAACAATGAGTTGGTTATTGACGGACTGAAATATGCGTATCGGATTGGGTGAACTTGAACTCGATACTTGGGTTTTACAAAATAATTTTACCTCGAAAATATCAGAACGATAATTTTCATTGATTTCTTGAACAGGTACATATGCGGAATCCAGTGGTTGTTCGTTACGTTCTAAAATACCATGACAGGAATAAGAAAAAATTGAAATGAGTAAAGTGATGAAAGTGGAGGTGTTCACAGATTTATCTTGCATGTGATATGATTAACATCTTGTTTTAGATTATGTAGAGAAATTGTCTTTTAAGCTCCTTCAATCTTCATTAATAAGGCTTATTTAGATAAATATTCAATATTTATTAAAAAAATCTTCACGTTCAACTAAATCTGGGATTAGCTGTAATTTGCTTTTTTCCCAACTCTGAAAAATTTCTTTTGGAATTTTCATTTTTAAGAGACTTATTATGGGGTGTCCTGACTGAATTCCCATTGACCATCTTTTCTGATTTTTTAAGAAACTAGACAAAATAAAATCTGGAATAATATTATCCTTGGTAACAGAAAATCCCCGATCTGAAATGATAACCTTAAATACATAGTCGGAATATAGTTTTTTATTCGTTAATACACCTGCCTGATTCAGAGAATCCAAATAATTAATCCACTGCAATTTGAAATTCTTTATCCCTTTTGGGGGATGAAGAGGAGCTTCAACTGTTTCAAAAACCACGCTTGTTGTATCAATAATTGATTTTTCTTGTGCTTTAATCAATGTGGTACATAGCAAACTGACGAAAATACAGGTAGCAATAATTTTAGTCATAATTTTTTTATTAAATACTTCTTTTTGGATCTATTCGCGACCCAATTTGTTCTTCAATAACAAATTCAAGCTTTTATAGTATTAAGTTTATCTAGCCGTTTTATTTGCTTGAGCTGATTGAGTTAAACCCTATAAGAGGTCGACCGACATCTCCGTATAATATCCTTAAGACAATCCATGATGGTGATTGATAACAAATCAAAATATTATAAACTATTCGACAAGTTGACAGACCAAATATAGCTATTGCTATGCTTTTTTATAAAGGAATATCATTCTATTTGAAGTAGAATGATCATGATTAATGCGTGTGGATTTTTCTCTTTTTATTTCATGATCCACGTATTTGCGGAGTAATTCATAAATACGACCAGATTCGAGGACAAGTTCAAAATCTTTTGCAAAATCGATAGCCATTTCGGCAATTGACCTTGATGTGTTGAAATAATCTGTATGAAAAATAATGTATTTCATCATATCACGTTCCCATTTGTTGCCGGATCCGATGGGTTTGGTAACAAATTTATCTCCCTCATCTTTTAACAGCTTATTTTTGGCAAGCACGTATTTTATTTGAAATTCTTGGGCATGTTTAATGACCTTTGGATTAATGGACAATGCTTGATCGGAATTGAAAAAATCAGTAAGCGTAATTTGATAAGCGTCGCATATCTTTTTCAATGTTTCGACCGAAATTCGAATGGTTCTGCTATGGTAAGTTCTGAAATTACGGTATCCAATCTTTGCATATGCAGCAAATACTTCAAGTTCCAATTCTGTTGCTTTCATCATTTCATTGAAACGGTCTGAAATAAATTTTGCTAACTCTTTATTGACTGTTTTTGCCATTATGTTGTATGTAAAATATTTTTGTTCATTATACTTGTGTATTTCATACAGTTTTATTATGTTTGTATTACAATCAGTTGACTGATTGGAGTCTCGATACCGAAACGGCAAATTTCAATAGACACGAGGCGTAGGGTTTGCAGCCCCCAGACTTTTTGTATTTTTACAAATAGAAGGGGCAAGCTCCCTATTCGAAACTGTGTCTAAGGTTCTTTGCCGTACCAGGTGTCAGTGTAGAGTAGGGGCTTACCTTGTTTATGTAAAGCCTGATTACTCGACTACAGACTCATTTTCATTGAATACATATTTTAACCAATGATATGATGAAAAGAAAAGAGCTTAAAAATCCAATTTTATGGCCGCCGACTCCAGATCGGGAAGGGCATCATGCCACTGATACATTGCTAAAAAACAAGCTTCGAGAACCGGAATAGTTTGCAGATTCTTAAAAACCAAGAAGGACCCATCTACCTGTGTAGGGCGATGAAAGCTGGCGATAATGGTTTGCTGCCATGTTGAGAGCCCTGACCTTGCTGGTTTTGCCGATTCATTTATGCAGTCTCGTATGCTATACCAATCAATTTTTGTTCTTTTATTCTTGACACATTAAAAGTAATGAATTATTTATTGTAAGCAAAGCTACATTTGCTTGTTGTATAGAAATTCTGCATATTTGAATCGGATTTTATTTCAAATACATGCATATAAAAGCGCGATGACCAAGTTAACCCTTGACGAGAACTTAAAAATGTATTTTTTTAATCTTAATGATTAGCCGCAGAGGCTGTCTTGGTGACACGAAGATTTCTTAAGTATTGATCGCAGGACTGCGCCTACTGTAATCTTTAGCATGATGCTCATATTAATAGGGAAAGTTACTCGCGATCATCGATGGAAAAAATATGTTTTTGTGCTTCTTAGGGCGTAAGCTGATCATGGATCAGAATATAAATGATACGTCGCGGTAAATTAATGAAACACCATGCAGCTATGATCCTTGAGATGCTGATCTGTAGGAATATGAAAAATAAGGTTTGAGTGTTTATAAATCCCCTTTCTGCCGAGGGTAAACAAATGACTTTGGGATCGAGTCTCCCTCGGTATGAATGGGTACATTAGAGCTAGCAATCAGATAGATCACGATAATGAGTAAACTTTATACATATATTCCGGTTGATTCATTTAAATGTTATCAAGTCCGGATCTTGAAACAGAAAAGGAGGTCGTGAATGAAATGGAATGATATTCGTCTTTCGTGTGTAGGAGGTACCACCTGTTCGATCGGAGCTAGTTTTTCGTTTTGAAATCTTGCTCAAACAGCGATGATGCCCGCTTTAGGTATGCTGATCAGCTTTGTGACCAGTCGATTCTTTGTCAAGTTGAATAGGAGAGAATGCTAGAAAGGTAATGGAGTAAGACTAACGATTAACGAATAGTGCACTAAATTGGGTATAGCTCAAAGGTTAAAAATATTCCGTTAGGATGTCTCTAATCCAAAAATAACAAATAAGACTGCCCCAACTAAGTAGAGGCAGTCTTTTAACAGGAGATCAGTGGTATGTTAATAATTTTTATTTTGAACTAAACTTCCTTTTCCTGCATCAATGGCACTTTGCGGTATCGGCCAAAGTTCATTTTTACCAGCAGTGAAGGTTCTTTTTTCCACTAGGAATCGATCGGTTAAATTTGTAAAAGTAACTTCACCTGTAGTGGCATTGACGGATCCTTTGGATAGACTTCCGTAGACGGTTGCATTCATCACATCGTTGGCAATACCCCAACGGATAATGTCAAATCTGCGTCTACCTTCACCGGCTAATTCAACTCTAAATTCGCGCCTAACCAGCTCCCTTAACTTGCCTTGAGAGGCATATTCAGATTCATTTACTTTAGGTAAACCTGCTCTTACTCTTACCTTGTTGAGTTGATCGTAAACGGTCGCATTAATTTGATTTAGTTCAATTTTAGCTTCAGCATTTAGCAGTAAAATCTCCGCATATCTCTGTACAATAATATTCACGCCTACATTCCACACATTACTATAAGATGAAGGGTTTTGAAGATATTTACGGTAATTATATCCTGAAGTAGATGCGTTATCTGCACTTGCCGGATGATCTTTGGTATCGCCTAATGGGTCGAAGTATTTTCCAGCATACAATGCTCCTGGGTAGACGATCGTAGCAGCTAGTCTTGGATCTCGATTATCATAAGGTTTAGCAGGGTTGTAAGTCGTAGAGGAAGCAATGGTTTTTCCGTCCTTCGTTTCGTAAGCGTCTACCAGGCTTTGGAGCGGAATAATCGAACTCCAACCTCCAATGGTATTCGGCATCATAATACCCAGCTCGGTATAACCAAATGTATTTTCGATGTACTGGATATCTGAAATGACTTCTAAGTTATTTTCGTTGGCAGCCTCAAACAGATTGGCATAGTCATTAAATAATTGATAATGGTTGAAATCTATGATTTGCTGCGTTGCCTTCAAAACATCAGCATGTTTATTCTGAAAAGCATAAGTTCGAGCTAAAAAACCTAAGGCTGCGCCTTTGGTCATTCTTCCTTTTTCAGCTTGAACGACAGGTAGATCTGCTGCCGCGGCTGTTAATTCATCTTCGATAAATTTAAATACCTCTGCCCTTGGGTTTGCAGGAACTGCGGATTCTTCAATGGTTAAGGTTTTGGTGATTAAAGGCACGTCACCAAAAAGAATAGCTAAATCTAAATAGCGATAAGCGCGCAGTGTTTTGACTTCTGCTATTAATCTTTTCTTTAAATCTGCCGCAATTGGAGCTTGATCAATATGCTCTAAAATCCAGTTTGCCCTTCTAATATGTGTGTAGGTGTATCTGGAACTCGCATTACCTGGGTTTGTCGGGTTGAACGATCCATTACCGATCTGTTGAAAGCCTTCATGTGAAAAATCATTATGTGAATTGTCTGAGGCACAATCCATGTAAAAGATCTGACTTCCGGACTCCCATCCATTATATAATCCCGTTACCGCAAAAAGCGTTTCTTTTTCTGACGTCCAAAACGTTTTTTCACTTAATCGGTCTAATGGCTGTTGGTCTAATGACTCGCAAGAAGCTAATCCTAAGGCACATGCCAATACGATGTATTTATATTTACGTAACATTCTTTTTCTTTTAAAAGTTAACATTCAAACCAAAAATATTGGTCTTTACCTGTGGGTAATAATTTCCTCTTGAATCTGCTGGTGCTTCTGGATCAAATCCATTGGCAAATCCTGTAATTGTCAATAAGTTTTGACCACTGTAGTATACTTTCGCTCCTTTGATACCAATTTTGTTCAATACACTTTGTGGTATATTGTATCCTAATGTGATGTTTTTCAAACGGACATAACTTGCATTTTGAACCCAAAAATCGGAAGGATTTGTGGAGGCCGAATTTTGACTCCATGAAGTTAGCGCACGAGGCATCGATCCATTTGGATTATTGACAATATGGAAACGGTCGGCATAAATTTCTGTTGGTTTATCCGAACCGGTAATGCTACCTAAGGCTTCACCCCAGAGGTATCCTTTTACATCAGCAGCTCCTTGCCAAAACATGTTGAGATCAAAATTTTTGTAGGAGAAATTCGTCGTAAGGCCGAAAATAAATTTAGGATCAGGTGAACCTAAATAAACACGGTCATTTCCATCAATTTTACCATCACCGTTTTGATCTTTGTAGATTAAATCGCCTGCACCAACATCACCCGTTACACCTTTAACTTTTGAATCCACATATTCTTGATCGGAACGGTAGATACCCAATGTCTCATAACCATAAAAGGAACGAAGTGGTAAGCCACGATCACGGACATAAAAAGTAGAATGTGGCTCCGCAGCATCTGATTTCCACTCTAGGATCTCATTCTTAATATAAGATGCATTTGCACCGATGTCAAATTTAAATTCTCCAGCTCTGTTAGCATAATTTGCTTGAACTTCAAGACCTCTATTTCTAACTTTTCCGGCATTTTGAGTCGGAGAAGGAAGTCCAAATTGAATTGGTATAGGTAAAGTTGTATATAAACGATCGGTCGTGCGATTGAAATAATCGATTACAAAACTCCACTTGTTTTTAAAGTTTAAATCTAAACCGATGTTGGAACTGACCGATCTTTCCCACAGCAAAGCTGGATTTGCGGCAACAGAAACGGTGCCTCCAGACGACAAGGCATTGCCAAATGCATAGTTAAAACCAGAGTTGATGGTATAAATGCCTGGATACCACTCGTCGTTGGTCGGGTAAGCGTTTTCGCCTACACCAGTTAACGTTTGATTACCTAAGATACCCCATCCGCCTCTAAGTTTTAATTCAGATATGGAATTTGCTAAACTTGAATTTTGAAAGAAATTTTCTTGTGCTATGCGCCATCCTGCAGAGAATGATGGGAAGGTATTCCACTGATTGCTACTGACAAATCTGGATGAACCATCTCGTCGCACATTGGCTTCAAATAAATACTTATCAGCAAACACATAATTGATACGACCAAAATAGGATCTTAAAATCAATTTTTTAGCTCCACCATTTGCCACTTGTCCAGATGGGTCTCCTAGTACTAATTCTTGCAATTCAGTGCCTAAAAAGTTCTGACGGTATGCACTTGAAAAATCAGCACGTCTGGTTTCGTCCATAAAACCACCTAACACATTAACTTGATGCTTGCCAAAAGTCTTGTCGTAGGTTAGTAAGGATTGAAGCGTCAATAATTCTTCTTGATTGTTATAAACCGTTAAGTTATTTACACCTTGTTTTTGACTGGGCAACCCCGTGGTGTTATCATAGAATTGAATTTCCTTTACAAATTTTGAAGACATATTATCTCTAGGCTGGAAACTCACGACCTGTTTAAATTTAAGCCCTTCTACAATTTGGTACTCAGCGGATACATTGATGTTGGCATGTTTATAGATCATGGCATCAGTCGATTTCATGTCTAACCAGGCAATGGGATTTCCATCGCCATAATAGCCATAATATCCATTGGAGTATTTATAGGGAATAAAAGAGGGGATGCGGTTGGCCTGTCTAAAAATTTGAGCCATATCTCCTGTATATGGATTTACAGGCTCGTTGATTCGTTGATAGTTATAGGATAAGCCTAAATTCATCGAAAGCTTTGATGTAATTTTAGCTCCCAGATTTGTTCTAAAGTTATAACGATCGGACTTAGCGACGTCGATAACACCTTTCTGGTCCATGAAACCCAAAGAAGCCATGTAATTTACTTTTTCGGTAGCACCAGAATACTGCAGATTGTGTGACTGCTGTAGACCGCTTCCAGAATATAATAAATCTAACCAATCGGTATCGGGATATTTGTCGGGATTAGATTTATTTTTGAATCCTTCTAAGTCTGCTTCTGAAAATCGCAGTGCTAATTTTTGATTTGCTAATGCTTCATTCAAGATAACGGCATGATCGTATGATCGCATATATTTGGGTAAGCGTGTCGGATCTTGCCAGCCCGCATAACCGCTATAGGTTAATTGCGGATCGCCCATTTTCCCTTTTTTTGTGGTGATTAAAACAACCCCATTGGCCGCTTTAGATCCATAAATTGCGGCACTAGGACCATCTTTTAGGACAGAGATGTTTTCAATATCATTGGGGTTGATATTGTTCATGGAGCTCTCAACACCATCTACCAAAACTAAAGGGTTGGCATTGTTGGTAGTACCCAGTCCACGGATACGAATCGTTCCGCCGTCTTTGCCGGGTTGTCCCGAGTTTTGAATGATCGTAACCCCCGCAAATTTACCTTGTAATGCCGTTGACACATTGGTTACTGGACGATCTTGTAGATCTTTACTGCTGATTGCTTGTACTGCTCCAGTTAGGTTCACTTTTTTCTGGGTTCCAAAACCAACAACTACAACTTCATTCAACGTTTCGTTGGATTCGGTAAGTTGTACAGACATATTGGCTGATGTGATGACCTGTTCTAATTTTTCAAATCCAACTAAAGAAAAAACTAAGGTTTGGCCCGACTTAGCTTGGATTGAAAATTTTCCTTTATTATCCGTTGAAGTCGCTAATGCAGGATTTTCTTTAACAGTTATCGTGACACCGTTAAGGGGACCGGAACTGGAAGATACTGAGCCCGAGACAGCTTGCTGCTGGTTGAGCTGAGATTGCATACTGTTATTATCTGCATGATTTGCACGTACATGATTGGGCAAAGTCAAAGCCAACATGAGGGCAGATGTCATGGGATAAAAGCTAGTTACAAAAAAAGGTTTAGTAATCTTTTTTATCATAATGTATTAATTAGTGAGTGTGGTTTAGTTATGATTTGACATCATAAGTGTCCAAAATACACCAAAAAAAAATAAAACAAAAGGAGTGCAAAAAGACAATCGATTGCGTAAAATGAGGCGTTCAATATTTACAATTTAAGATTAAAAACATATTCTTACCTGTCTTAGCTTGGGACAAGGATAATCAAAAGCGCCTATATTTTGTTGAGATTTTATTCATGTACGTAGCTTGTTTTAAGACCAAGCAAGCTGTTTTTTTAGGGTAACTAGGTCAGGTACTCCTATCTCCTTGCGCCAATTAATTTGATATACCTGAACATGTGTACACACTGCTCTATGCATAAGCATGGCCTGGGGTAAAAGGTGAAATATAGCTGATGTTGCTAAAGAACAATCAGTCGATGGAATCTGGAATATCGCTGCATCACGCTGTCATTATGATGTTAAAGGGTCACTGTGTTACTATTGTGAGGGCTATTAAGTGAGTAGCAAACGACCTTCTTGGTCTTTTGATGTAACATCTTATTGTTTTGCAATTGAACATGGAGTTGTTACCTTTGTGCGTTTTCAAATGTTGACTCCGAGTTAACCGTTTTTTAAACAAATTAATCCGCTTTTAAATTAAGTACCCATTTCATGACAGTAAGAGTTCTGATTTTTATCGCCCTAGCATTTACTTCCTTTTCATTGGCCGCTCAGGTGACTCCTCGTATTTCAAGTTCCTTAGATTCCAGTAAAGCGACCGGTTCGGGCAAGCCTAGATTGATCTTTCAGCTTGAACATGAAAGTGGTGGCGAATTGAAGATGAATGAACGTACTAAAGAGACACTGGCTGATTCTTATTACAATGGCATCAACTTTCGCATTGGTTTCCAGAGCCAGTATAAAGATTCGGTGCAGAGTGTGTACAATGAATTGTACCATTACCCCATCTATGGTATAGGTGTGTACAGCAGTACCTTTGGTCAGGAGCATCTTGGAGACCCCTTTGCAGTATATGGATTCGTAGCGATTCCGATCGCTCCAAAAGTAAATAGTAAATGGAATTTTAACTATCGCATTGCACTGGGTTTATCGGGTCGATTTAATCCTTATAATGAGGAAGAAAATCCATTGAACTTGATCATTGGAAGTAAAAATAATGTATATATCGATCTGGGGGTACAGGCCAATTATCGATTGAGCTCAAAATTTCAACTGGGTGCTGGACTTGCGTTCCATCACTTTAGCAATGGTGCATTGGCATTGCCCAATACAGGGATCAATTTGTTGCCCTTAAGCCTATCGGTTTCCTATAGTCCATCAAGCCAACCTTTTGATTTTAGAAAATCGGTGATCCGTCCAATGGATGATAAACAGGAGCTTCGCTTTAATTATGCTTTTGGATTTAAGCAGATCGACCGTGAAAATGATAAACAATATTTTAAATCAACACTCGGTGCTTACTACAGCAAACATCTTGGCTATAAGTGGCGCATCGGTGCAGGAATGGATGCTTTCTATTCCGCAAGCGGTCACGACCAAAAAGTGGCGGGAGACAAAACGGGTTCGTTTGGAGCATTGTTCTCGTATGGTCCTGCGTTTTATATCGATCATGTGCTCAACCCCAGATTATATTTAAATGGTAACGTGGGCGCTTATCTGCACCGCAACAAATTTAATGGGGAGAGCAGCCCGATCTACCTCAGGGCAGGGGTGCGGTACAAAGTGTATCGTGATATCTTTACGGGAGTTTCCATTAAAGCACATGCTGGAAAGGCTGATTTTATCGAGTGGACCATGGGGTATGGGCTTCAGTTAAAAAAGAAAAAAAACCAGTAATACGTATTGCTTAATGAAGATGAGTTCATATTCGTGAGTGGATCACTACATGAGGTGTACGGTCAATATGATCATCTGATATATGAAGACATTTAGAATGAATAGGACAGCTTTTAAAGCAGATTCCAGAATATCATGATGATGGAACATATCTTTAAGGAGGATTTCAGAGATTTTCAGACAGCTCTGAATTAAGATGAAGTCAGATCTATTTTAGTTGGTGGGTGTACCGTTATTTTGCATGGTTATTTTCGTACAACTGATGATAAAGAAGGTGCCCTCTTATGGACTGCCCCCAAAATATTGGACAAATTTAGTTAATTAGATTTGTAATAATGAGCTCGATATTCTGTCGGGCTCATTCCATTTAAATTTAGTTTTATCCGTTGATTATTGTAATAGGAGATATAATCTTCTATTTCGCTTTTTAACTTCTCTGTTGATTCGTATTGTTTTAGATAAAACAGTTCTGATTTTAAAATTCCGAAGAAATTTTCAATTACGGCATTATCAAGGCAATTTCCTTTTCTGGACATGCTTTGAGTGATTCCGTTTTCTTTGAGCCACTGTTGATATTTAGGCATTTGGTATTGCCAGCCCTGATCAGAATGTAAAAGCAGTTGTGATGCCCCCCTTGCTTTGGGCAGTGCCTTTTTGAGCATATCCATTACCCCTTTAAAGACCGGCCTGTCAGTAATTTCATAACTTATAACTTCCTGATTAAACAGATCAATTATTGGGGAGAGATACAGCTTTTTTTCCTTGACTTTGAACTCAGTAATATCCGTGGCCCATTTTTGCAAAGGCCCCTCAGCCTGGAATTTCCTGTTGAGGATATTGGGAGCGATCTTGCCCAGTTCACCCCGGTATGACCTGTATTTCTTTATCCTGATCAGACTCTTCAAACCCATTTCCCTCATTAATCTAAGAATGGTCTTATGATTCATATCCACTCCATCCCGTTTGAGCTGCAGGGTAATGCGGCGATAGCCAAAGCGGCCCTTATGTACATGGTAAACTTTGTTGATTTGCGCTTTCACCTGTTCGTATTTATCTGCTTGTCCCTCCTTCTTGGAATGATAATAGAAAGTACTTCTTGCCATTTTAACGCAACTCAGCAGGATATCAAGATCAAATTGATGCCTTAGCTCCATTATGGCTTTCGCTTGTTTTCGGCTTGAGCTAAGGCGCTGAGCTTTTTTAGCAGGGCATTTTCTGCACGTAAATACTCATTCTCCTGCAAAAGTTCCTCTTCACGCGTGAGCGCTTTATTCGTTTTTCTAACTTTTCGCTTGATCTGCGGATTTGCTTTCTTTGTCATCAAGGGTCTCCCTTTTGGCCGTGCCTCCAATCCTTCTGGACCAAACTTGTCCAGCCTTTTCTGCCATTCAATGATATGGGCATCCGAGGAAAGGTCAAAGCGTACACGGGCTTCTTTCAAAGATAAACTTTCTTCTCGGATTGCAGTAAGGACAGAAAGCTTAAAAGAAGCACTAAAGTGTCTTTTCCCTTTCCTGGGAAGTAGCCCCGATTCCCCCTGATACTTATATATTTTGTACCACGTCTCAAACAAAGAATACGTAATCCCGAATTCTTCTCCCAAAGACTTTGCAGAACGATAATGCTCATCCATTTGTCTAACACAGCTCAACTTAAATTCAAAACTGTGCTTGTTTTTCTTATTCATAAAAATGCCCCCAGAAAGTGTCTAACTTTTTGGGGGCACTGCATTATGGCGCACCTTCTTTATCTAAAATAATAGCGCAGTTAAAATGGGGTTATTTTTAAAGGGCTAAACTTGCGTGTTATTATTTTAGAAGTTCTGTTAAAGCTTGATCTAGACTTGCACCACGCATATTATGTTTAATAATTCGACCTTCTGAATCGATCAAAAGTGCATAAGGTATACCTTGTATATCATAGCTTTTGGCAATTTGACTATCGAAACCTTCCCGTGCATTATACTGATTCCAGGTCATATGCTCTTCGGCCATAGCCTTGGTCCAGTCTTTTTCCTTCTCATCCAAGGAGATGCTGACAATATCAAAACCCTTATCTTTCCATTCGTTGTAGGTATGTCTTAAGTGTGGAATTTCTCCGCGACATGGACCGCACCACGATGCCCAGAATTCTAATAAGATGTACTTCTTGTCTTTTGGAAAAATAGAGAGCAACTGTACAGGGTTGCCAGCTTGATCAACCAACGGACCGTCTATGATTTTGGCCCCTATCGCTGTTGCTCTAGCTTTGGAGATCATTTCTTTTAAATCGTTGTACGCTTTTTTGCCATTCCAATGTGGATCAAAAATAGTCAGCAGCTCGTCCATTTGAAGGTTAGAAAGTGTCTCTTCTCCGTAACCCATGATCATGTAAGTCGCTTCATCTAAGGAAACCCGTTCTTGAGGATTGTTTTTAATAAAGTTCCATTTGCGTTCAAAAATTTGTTTTTTAAGTGGATCTATTGCTTTCAAAATAGCGATTCCTCTTTCGGTATTGAACTGTTCTTTTTGAGAAGGACCATAGTATTCGGTCATATAAGCCTGATCGAGAACGTTGATCTCCTTCCTTTCTTTTTGGTTCATGTTGGTCAATTGGTCTGCCATGCTTTGTGCATGTGAACCTTCAACAATAGGCTTGACCTGAGGTAGATTGGGTCTATAATAATAGGAAGGTAAACTGTCGATGTAGCCCGTAAGGCGGATATGGCCTTTGTCCAAATAGAATGTACTGGCCTTCCAGGTGGACTCTTCTGCCGTCGCCGATGGTGCAATCGTCATCCTGATCAATTCAGCCTCCGGAATGTCGCCTGTGATCTGGAACTGATTATTTTTAATAACAGCAGTCCCGATGATTCTCTGATCACTGCCTCCCAATAATTTGACAATTTGACCGTTGGCTTTTTCGCCTTTCATATTTCCGGATAGCGAAAATGGTTTTTGCGCAGTGGAAATAAGGGTGATGCTGCTCAACGCAATGGTGAATAGGATTTTTTTCATTTTTAAAGTGTATAGATAGATGTATCGTTTTATGTGTGCTTATTTATAAAGGATTTTGCGTCAAGAGTGCATTTCCGGCTAATGCCGCTTGAGGAAATGGCAACACCAATTGTGATTCGGCTTTGATCGTGCTTTTGATGGCATTTAAACCGATGTTTTTTGCTTTATAGTACCGTACATAGTCAAACCAGTCTTCTCCATTTTCAGCAAAAAGTTCCAGCACTTTATGGTCAAATATGCTGCGTAATAAGGTCTCACTGGGCAGTTGCGCGACATAATTCATGGGGTAGCCCGCTCGAGAAGCCATTTTTTGGAAACTTTCACGGGCTGCGCTGTCGTGGCCATTGCGGGCGGCAGCTTCGGCATGGATAAAATAGATTTCACCTAGGCGCAAAATCATCTGCGTATTGTGCTTTCCTGTACCATTGGAAGCATACGGATATTTTCCGTTGCCCAGTGCTCCAGCCGATGCGGGATTAAACATCATGTAAAAACGGGGGTCGTATCCTGCTCCGGTAGCGAGATTGCCGTCTGATGCGCCAGCTAGGAGACCATCTGCCATGCGTTTGGTATAATCACTATAGGTTGTTCTGGCGACCTGATCTGATGCTGTTTCCATGGGCCCTGAGGTATAGGTGGCAAAAAGTACTTCAGCAGATTCATAACCCTGTATAAATATATTGCTGAAGTCATCTTCAAGCATATATCCCTTGTTGTCCGCATCTTCGATGACTTCTTGTGCTATCTGTTCTGCTAGTGCATATTTTCCCATGTGCAACAGGACTTTCGCTTTGATGGCTTTAGCAGTCATTTGGGTAACATAATAGTGAAACTCCTGTTGTGCGGGCGCATGAGCAATCGCAAAATCTAAATCTTGTAAGATAAAATCATAACTAGCCTGTACATTGGCGCGAGCTGCAGTTTCAGTACCCTGAAAGGGTTGGTCTCGCAGTACGATCCCATAGTTGGACTGCAGATCAAAGAAGTACCCAAAGTGGCGTAATAACTGGAAGTGTGCTAATGCCCGCTGGATTTTACATTCAGCGATGATTTCGAGGACACGTTGCTCCGGTGTCCCTTTAGCATCGCCCCTTTCCATCAACATGATGAGATTATTGGCGCTATTGATCGTCAGATAACTCCCCTGATAGAGATTGGAAAGGGCTACATTGCTCGCTTGTATGCTGTTGGTGATAAATTCCTGACCACCGGTCAATCCGCCTCCTTTGCTGGCTGTGGTTCCAGAAAGAATGGACATGTAGGGTCTGAAAGAAGATACATTAAAGGTCCGCCAGCTCTTGTAGACTCCACGGAGCACGGATTCGGCAGATTCGGTATTGTACACCACATTATCGGTTTCCATTTTATAATAGGGCTTGATATCATCGATGTCTCCTACCATACTGCATGCACTCATGCTGAGTGTAGCGGCTATATAAATTCCTAAATATTTAATTTTCATATCTTTATAATTTAAAAATTGGCTTTAATACCCATGGAAAATGTTTTGGACATGGGGTAGGCATCATTGCTGGAGGTGCCTGTAATAAGGGAACTACCTACAAATTCGGGATCTAAACCGGGCCATTTTGTGCTGATCCAAAGGTTGGAGGCTGATGCAAAAACGGTTAACTGATTGATCTTCCACCTCTGGATCACCGCTTTGGGTATCGTGTAGCTTAAATTGATGTTTTTTAACCGTAAGAACGATGTTTCGTATACCAGTCGATCTGAGGTTCGCGAGTTGGAAGCCGGATCATAATACGTTATTTTGGCAAAATGTGCATCTGGATTTGTTGGAGACCACATATCGGTATAGATTTCTTGGTTTAAACTTTGACCCAATAATCCAAACAGACTGTTTTGATAGTCATCCATAATGGCTTTAGCACCTTTTGAATATTGGAATACAAAGGACAAGTTTAGATTTTTATAGCGGATACGATTGTAAAAGCCTCCAAAGTATTTGGGTTGGGCAGTTGCTATTACAGTACGGTCATCGGTATTGATGACTCCATCGCCATTGAGATCTTTGTATTTATAGTCACCGATGCCAGTGGCCGAGTTCTGATAGTAACCGGTCGGAGATTGGCTATTCAAAGCATCGATCTCTTCTTGATTGTTGAATATATGGTCTACTAAATATCCTTTTCGTGTACCTGCAGGATAGCCTTCCAAGTAAGAATCTACGGAATAGGGGCTGATATTGGCGCCGTGCAATTTTTCGATTTTATTCTTATTGCGAGCGATATTAAACGATAGGTTCCACGTAAAATCTTGTTTCTTCAGGAGGTCATAAGCCAATTCCAGTTCAAAACCGGTATTGCTCATGTCGATGATATTGGCATAGTAGGTACTTGAGCCTGCTTCAAGAGGTACTGGTGCTGGAGCCAATGCTCCGGTTGTATACCGATCATAGACATCAAAGCTACCTGTAAAACGGTTATTGAATAGGGAGAAATCGAGTCCGGCATTGTACTCCCGGGTTTTTTCCCATTTTACATCGCGATTGGGCAGGTTTGGATCGAGTACAATCGCTGGTTTTTCTCCCCAAAGATCATTTGAGCCCCGAACAAAAAATTGGCGGTATAAGAAATTACTGATATTGGTAGAGCCTGTATTACCCCAGCTCAGGCGCAATTTTAGATCATTGACAGCCGTTGCCGATTGCATAAACTGCTCCTTGTTGATGCGCCAGCCCACAGAAAGGGAAGGGAAGTATGCCCGTTTATTTCCAGGTCCAAATTTGGATGACTCATCGGTCCGGAAATTGGCTTCTGCCAGATAGCGTTCTTGGTAATTATAGCTCAAGCGGCTGTAGATGGAATTCAGTCCTTGTTCTGTACGGTAATACGTGAAATAGGTATCACGAGCCGCGGAACCGGGGTCGGTCAGGATCTCATTGTCCGGAAATTCTTCATACGTATGTGCATCGCCACTATTTTTATAGCGGTCAAATCCCATACCTGCCATTGCATAGAGGTGATGATCGTCTTTTTTCCAGTCATAATCGAACCTAAAATTGAGACTGGTATTGCTGTTGTTGGAGGTATTGGTGTTGAGGTTGGCGTACAGATTCAGACCATAAGCGGAAAAGTCATCCTGAGAATAAGTCGGGGAGAAGATACTTGCTCCGCCCTGATATGCAGCAACACTAATGTCACCGTGAAATTTGAAATTTTTGAAGATTTTATACTCCGTGTAGGCCGATCCCAAGAACTGATGGATATGATTGATTCCCCTATTGTGCAGCTGCGCCAAGGGATTGGCCAAAAGGACCGGTCCGCCATAGATGAGCGATCCATCAATAGCAGTAAACCGGCCGGCGGCGTCGTAAGCAGGTACGTCAGGTCTGACCAGCCATGGTTTAGTCAGGCCGTCGGCAAATAATTGCTGTCCATATTTCAAGGTGCTGTAGGAATAGCTCAATGAAGCTCCGACCGTCAACTTACTGCTGATATCACTATCAAAGGCAAGTCGTCCGTTGTAGCGCTTTAGTCCATTGTTGATATATAATCCTTCTTGGTCAAAGGCATTGAAATTAAAAGCCAAATTACTATTTTCAGATCCTCCGTTTAAAGAAAGGTTAAACTGGGAAGTGCGGGCATCGCTATTGCGGATCAATTTGGTCCAGTCGGTATTGCCTGTATAAAAAGCATCATCACGGAGGCCATCAAAACGATACATCAGGGGTGTGCCAAAACCATCATCTTCCAAAGGAGTTACATGTCCCATGATTTCAATAGCTGGTATCTGATTATAAAAAGCATCGTAGGGATCTATTTGCCCTTTATTGATACCATCAATGGTATTTTGGATAATGATTTTCTGGGCATCTTTAAATTGATCAACCGACAACGGCTTGTATATCTTCGTTGGGTTGCTGATGGAATGGGTATAATCGGCAGATATGCTTAATGGTTTGTTCTTTTTTCCTCTATTTGTTTTGACAATAACGACACCATTAGCCCCTCGGGAGCCGTAGATAGCAGTTGCGGCCGCATCTTTTAAGATATCGATGCTTTCTATTGCCGAAATGGGGATATTAACAAGGGGATTGATCGTTGGAAATTCGCTCGAAGATTCAATAAAAAAAGGTACGCC
Source organism: Sphingobacterium sp. PCS056 (assembly GCF_023273895.1). Taxonomy (NCBI): domain Bacteria; kingdom Pseudomonadati; phylum Bacteroidota; class Sphingobacteriia; order Sphingobacteriales; family Sphingobacteriaceae; genus Sphingobacterium; species Sphingobacterium sp. PCS056. Next base: position 1,508,810 of record NZ_CP096883.1, read on the forward strand.
ATCGATCACATAGAGCGGTTCGTTGGAGCTCCCGGATAAAGGCGATGTAATTCCTCTGATATTCAACTTCGCGGTTGCTCCTGGAGCACCTGAGTTCTGAGTCACCATCACGCCCTTTGCTGCACCACCCAATATGGATTCAAAAGTTGCTGCATTATTGCTGAAATCAGCAAGCTGTTCCTGTTTGATCGAGGATACTGAGCTGGTGATGTCTTTCTGTGTTTTCGTTCCGTAACCAATGATGACCACCTGGTCCAACTGCGAATCCGCTATAGTCATGGTCATCTTCTGATGCACGCTAGCTTGGTCCAGGGTAATCAATGATGCCGTCGTCAGATAACCGATATAACTATAGGAGAGCTGGTAGGTACCATAGGGTAAATCGGCAAAGGTAAAATTTCCATCCGCATCCGATACCGAGAGTAAATCGAGACCTTTTCCAACAATTTTTATGGTCACACCACTCATCGGAGCGTGGGTGTTGGATTGTGTGATATTTCCGCGAACAGCTCCCAATTGCTGATCTTTTGATTTGATGATCACGGTCTTACCTTGGATTTGAATGTCCAAAGGTTGCGTTTCAAAAATTTCTTTTACGATATCTTTGAAACCGACGCCATAGCGGTTGATGGTGACGGGTGCTGTATTTTTTAAGATTTCGTCAGCATATAAAAAGCGGTATGCACTCTGCTTTTCGAGTTGCTGAATAATCGATTTTAAACTGCTCTGCTGTGCCTGAATCGTGATTTTTTGACCATAGCTTGCAACGGAAAACTGCGAAAATAGGGCAGTAAGCAGCAATAACGTAAGATAACATCTTACATGGTTGAAGTAATTGTTTTTCATAAGGTTAGCGTTATATTATTTTGCTTTTACATAGATGGTTTGCTGCTCGATAACAAATTTTATTTTATCGGTCATCTCCAATAGATTTAAGACCTGATCGATTTCCTGATGTTTTGAAATGCTTCCAGTAAAGCGGATTTGTGCGAGTTCCCGATTTTCAAATACGACCTCTGCTTGATACCAGCGTGCAATTTTCTGCATGATGCTTCCTAATGGTTGGCTTTGGAAGATAAACAGATTATCTTTCCATGCAGTATTAGAGGCTATCGCTGCGCTGGAAATATGAATTTTTTCACCGTCAAATAGGGACTGCTCTCCTGGTTTAAGGATGATATGTTGCTGACCGGATGTCACTTGGACCTTCCCTTCAAGCAGGGTGGTCGTAATATTTTTATCGTTGCGGTATGCTTCAATATTGAATTTTGTCCCCAAGACTTTGACTTCCTGTTCTTTAGACTGTACAATAAAGGGCTTACTTGAATTTTTTGCAATCTCAAAATACCCCTCACCGATCATTTTAATCCGACGTTCATGTCCATTAAATTGTGAAGGGAACTCGAGCTCGGATTCTGAGTTGACCAAAACGATAGAACTGTCTGCCAATACAATGCGGTATTGGCCGCCACGTGGCACGATGAGTTTATTTGTAAGAGGTGTTGCCTTGCTGGTTGGGTCGATGGCATAGGATATCGTTCCATCTGCCAACTTTTTGATGAGAATCCCATTTGATTCGATAGTCTCTCCAATGATAAGTTGGGTAAGGTCTAAGGAATCTTTTTGCCCCAACACGAGTGTAGCGCGGTTTCCTCCAGGTTTGATCATGGATGTTTCTACTATCAGTTGCTTCCTTTGATTTTGGGAGATCAGATATATCATGGTGCTAAAAGACAAAAGACCGATCAGGATCGCAGCATAGCGCAAATAAGTAGTTTTTTTCTTTTTGATCGGGTTCAGCTGTTTCCATGACCGTTCCTTGGCCGATTCAAATTCTTCGACGGTCAACGTATGTTTATAATCTAACGCGTTGTACCATGCTTCGACAGCCTTTTTTTCAGCTGCTGTACAAATGCCCTCACGGTAACGGTTTAATAAATCGTTTATTTCTTGATCGTTCATGTTTGGTACTTAGGTCTTTTATATACATGACAAGACAAAAGGGGGTAGGGAGTAGATGAAAATCAAAAAAATGTGAAAAGAACGTAATTTATTTTTTTCTTCAAGATTTTGAGCGCATTGGCCACTTGCTTTTTTACCGTCAATTCTGAGATCGCCAATAAGTCTGCAATCTCCTTATGGGAGAGCTCCTGATTTCTGCTCAATAGATAGATCTGTTTCATTTTAAGCGGAAGCGCATCGATCTCCTGTTGAATAATCTGTTCCAGCTCATTTTTATGAATGGTACGATCTGTTGTTTCTTCAAATTGTCCTTTGAAATATTGAAAAAGCTCCTCCCGTTCATCCTGCTTTTTGGTTTTGATATAAAAATTGATCACACTGTTGCGCAGGGAAGCAAATAGGAAGTTGATCACCTGACCCTCGATATTAATCTGGTCACGCTTGGTCCAGATATTCATAAAAAGATCTTGGGTAAGATCTTGGGCGTCTTCTTTGGATTTTACTTTACGAAGAGCCTGTGAAAGGAGTATATAGTATAGGCGGTCATAGAGGTGTTGAAATGCAGTAGCATTTCCAAGCTTAACAAGCTCGAAAAGTTGCTCATCGCTACAGTTCTGGTATTCCGTCAGGTGCATCAACAAATATAATATTAATTTGTATTACATAATGTAGTCTGTTGCGAAGTACAGAATCATTGTTATAAAAATGTAAAGTATTGTAATAATACACCCTCTGAATGTGTGTTTAAAACCTGTTAATGTGGTTTTTTGACAAAATCTTGATGTAGATCAAGATTTTAATCCTATTTAAAAGCGTACGTTTGTTTTAAAAAAGATCATGGTATTGAAAAAATATATGCTATTACTGGCCGCAATGTGCGTGCTTTCTTTTGCTGAAGCCCATAGTCCGGTGCCTGCAGATTCGCTCCGTGCAACAGAGAAAAAAGATCGTTCTGCATATTTGATGGTCAGTCAGCAGTTGACTTTATCTGCGGCGAATGATTTGAGCGCCTTAGTGAGGGCAAAAGCATTGGAGTTGGGCAAACAGGTTTCTGTTGCTGTAGTAGATGTGAATGGTCAGGTTATACTGATCAATAGAGGAGATGGTGTAGGGCCTCATAATTCGGAGGCATCTAGACGGAAGGCTTACACAGCTCTGTCGACCAAAACTGCAACATTGATTTTGGCTAAAAATGCGAAAGCAAATCCGGCAACAGAAAATTTAGCGCATCTTCCGGAATTATTGCTGCTAGGTGGTGGTGTGCCGTTATATTATCAAGGAAATGTTATTGGTGCAATCGGGGTATCGGGTGGCGGAGGTCCAGAAAATGACGATCTGATCGCTCGAGCTGCTCAATTGCTGGAATTTGAGCTTGTTGCCAAGTAGGAATATGTACAAAATGAAATAAATTTTACTCTAAAAAATAATAGCTATGAAAAAAATAATTTTAGCCGCTTTACTGTATCTTACTTGCAGTGCAGCTTTCGTTCAGGCACAGACCTATCAATTGTCAAGCCATATTCTGGATATCTCGACGGGTCTTCCTGCTCCCGAGGTGCCTGTTAAACTGCAGAAGTGGAATGAAAAAGATGATACCTGGACAGTAGTAGATCAAAAAATTACGGATGAAAATGGACGTATTAAAGATTTTTTGGAACAAAAAAATGCGGCAAAAGGAGTTTATAAACTGACCTTTTTAGTTGCCGATTATTTTAAAAGTAAACAGGTAACCAGTTTTTATCCCTTTATAGAAGTGGTTTTTGAAATCAAAGATAATAAGCATTATCATGTGCCGATTACTTTATCTCCTTTTGGATATTCCACCTACAGAGGAAATTAAAAACTGTCCCCTAAAAAGGCAATCATAAAAAAAGAGCATCTTGAATAAGATGCTCTTTTTTTATGTGGAGACTACTGGGTTCGAACCAGTGACCCCTACCTTGTCGAGGTAGTGCTCTAAACCAGCTGAGCTAAGCCTCCATTGCGTATGAACTGGTGCAAATAAAACAATTTTTTTAGAAATAAAGAAACAGTTGAGATAAAAAAGATTAGTGGATTATAATACGATGTGGTTAAGTAGTTGTAGGGTAAGTGGTTATGGAGTTATTAGGTTGGTAGGTTAAGAAGTTAGTAGGTTAGTAGGTTAAGAAGTTAGTAGGTTAAGAAGTTAGTAGGTTAAGAAGTTAGTAGGTTAAGAAGTTAGTAGGTCACTCGGTTACTCACATATTTCGTCACTAAATTTTAAAGTATTTTATTTATTTTTGATGTAACGATCTGCCTGCTAGATCTGTAATGGATTGTGTGCTATGGGCACTTAGCCGTTTTGAAACATGATCAGGCACAGGATTGTTGAATACCTTTAAAACCAATTCAAATGAGCTTGGTGATACCTTATCGTGTTCATCTATACCATTAAACACATGATCGCTATGAAAGATACAGAACTACCCCAAGATATAAAATGGTTCAATGCAGTGGTCTTGGTGATCATGGCATGGGTTACTTTAGTTGCCATTGAGCCTTGGACAGCCTGGCAAATGGATCCCCAGTCGCATGGCTATGGGTGGAATAGATTTAGCTATTTTACGATCCAGAGTAATATGATCGCTACAGCAACGTATGTCATTGCGGCGGTTGCTATATTAAGAAAAAAACAGCTCGGCGAATGGTTTAGGTATCTCCGCGCAGCAGCTGTCCTGTACATGATCGTTACGGGAGTTGTATTTGCCGTATTACTGCGCGATACAGCGGTAGATACCGATCCAAACCATTTCAATTGGAGTAATTTTATCTTACATGAATTTGGACCTTTCTTTATTACGGTCTGGTGGTTATTATGGCCCTCGAAAAAGCCAATAACAGCTGCCAATTCATTTTATTTGTTGATTTTCCCTTTGATCTGGGTGATCTATACATTTGTCCGTGCGGCAATTACAGGTTGGTATCCTTACCCTTTTCTTGATCCAGATGTGTCAGGAGGTATTGCCGGAGTCAGTTGTTACGTATTGGCGATTACCATTTTCTTCTTATTCCTCTGTCAGCTACTTGCTTGGATCAGCTGCGCTCGGGAGAATAATAATACGCTTTATTAAAATCCTATCATGATCGAATAAACGGCTTTATAAAATTTATGTATTTTTGTATCTTGTTTAGAGGTTAAAAAGGTGAGAAGGTTAAGAGGTTAGAAAGTTAAAAGGTTAAGAGGTTAGAAAGTTAAAAGGTGAGAAGGTTAAGAGGTTAGAAAGTTAAAAGGTGAGAAGGTTAAGAGGTTAGAAAGTTAAAAGGTTAAGAGGTTAGAAAGTTAAAAGGTGAGAAGGTTAAGAGGTTAGAAAGTTAAAAGGTGAGGGTTAGAAGGCACTGCGTTACTAATAACTGCGTTACTCATTACAGCGTTACTAAAAAAAAGGAATTTGGAAATATTACTTGTTGAAGATGAACCATCTGTTATATCGTTGATCCAGCGGGGACTCAAAGGGGAAAACCATGTGATCAGTGTCGCCATGGACGGATATACGGGTTTAAAAATGGCGGGTCTCCATCCCTATGACTTGATTATTCTAGATGTCATGCTACCGGGTATGAATGGTTTGGAAATCTGCAGAAATATCCGCAAAACAAATCAAGATGTACCTATCCTTATTTTAAGTGCCCTAAATCAGACGGAGGATATTGTTGAGGCCTTTAATCGGGATGCGGATGATTACCTGACAAAACCTTTTAAGCTGGATGAACTTCGAGCGCGCATCAATCGGCAATCTCGAAAAGCGAGGCAACAAACGATGACAGGCAATACCATCACGATCGATAATCTGGTGATGGACCGAGATAGTAAAAATGTGCAACGTGGAGGTAAATCGGTTATCCTGACGGCTACCGAATACCGACTGCTGGAGTATCTGATGGTCAATAAAAATAAAATTCTTTCTCGTGTCGATATACTCGAAGAAGTATGGGGTATAGACTTCAATATGAGCACCAATGTCGTTGACGTCTATGTCAACTACCTCCGTAAGAAAATTGATTACACGACTGAGAAAAAACTCATTCATACCGTTATTGGAATGGGCTATATCCTAAGAAATGAAAATTAGAACCAAGGTCATAGCACTTTTTTCGGCCATTTCGGTCATTTATATTGTATCTTTTGCTCTATATGTATCTTATTTTACAAAGGATAGCTTACAAACGAAGTTCTACCATCGTCTGGAAGAAAATGCCACTATCGTCGGTAATCATATCGTTCAAAATGATGCCTATAACAACAAAGTTTATTATGAAGTCACCCGTAAATACCTGCGTCAGCTTGCGGAAGGAAAGGATTACCTATTACGTATCGTAAAGGGACATACAGATCTTCGCTATAAACCTGATCTTCCTTTGCCCGACTCCTTCTATGAAGAGGCTATAATAAAAGGAAAAGCACAGTTTTTGCATCAAAAAACATCCTATGTAGGGATGTATTTTATCGATTCCTTACATCAAGAAAATCTATTGGTGATTTCTGAAGGTATCGATGAATATGGACACGATGAACAAAGGATGCTGGATCATACCTTAATGACAGGTGGACTATTTGCGATTATATTGGTTTCCTTACTTTCCTTTTATTTTGCTAATCGGTTATTGGCGCCTATTAAAGCGATTAATAAAGAATTGACTCAGGTCGATATCTCTCATCTGGACAAGCGGGTCAAGAATACTTTTTCGGAGGATGAAGATGAAATCGGTGTCCTAATTGCCAATTTTAATGCGATGATGAGGCGTTTGGATATCTCGGTCAAATCGCAACAGAGCTTTATTGGCAATGCTTCCCATTCCCTGCGCACACCACTCACCATTATCGGTGGAGAAGCCGAATTGGCCCTCCAACTTCTGGATAAAAACCATGAGGCTTATTATTCAGTAGATGCTATTGTCAAACATGCCACAAAGATGAACTTGATCATCAATAACCTCCTGCTCTTATCGAGGAGCGGATTTGATGGTAAAATCGAAAACAAACAGTTAGTTCGAATCGATGAGTTGTTGTACGATGTACAAAAAAGCGAAAAAAGCATGAATCCAGACTGTGAAATCTTTTTGGATTTTTCTCATATTCCTGAAGATAGCAGTGAGATGAATATCTTCGTCAACCTGGATCTATTTTATATTGCCTTTAGTAATATTGTTTCCAATGCCTGTAAATATGGGAACAATAAAACGGTGACTATTTCTTTGGTCTGTCATTTGAATCTTGTAGTTGTCAAAATTTCGGATCATGGCATCGGTATTCCCCTGAACGATCAACCGCATATTTTTGATTCTTTTTATCGGGCATCCAATGTCGGGGCGATCTATGGAAACGGGTTGGGATTAGTGCTTGCCAAGCATATTTTTGAATTACATCAGTCCATCCTCTCGGTATCTTCGATTGAAAATAAAGGTACATCCGTGAGTGTCTATATTCCAAAATAATATTTTCTAATCTCGCTCTAATTTCATTCTTATCACATTATTATCTCTTTGTGATATACTTGTGTCAAATGTGTTGGAAGATGAATCGATCATGTTATGCGGCTGCTTAGGCACGCTGTATCGCCATTCGGATTTCAGCTCCATTCAAAGACAAGTATATTCGAATGAAAAAAGTAACATCCATTGCCGCATCTTTATTTTTAATAGCCTGCATACCACAAAGGGTAGCAGCGCAAGAAAAAGCTGTTGATACCCCACCTCAAATCGATTCGTTATATCAATCGCAGCCGCCGACGTCGAATCTTTTTCACCTGGATGTGCTGTTGCGTGCGGGATTAAATGTCGAATCAATGGGGGCTAGTGAAGCGACCAATAAGATCAATCTGGATGAAGCACGGATCTTACTCCGCGGGGATTATAATGACCAGTTGTCGTACCGTGTTCGATTCCGCCTCAACCGTTCTTTTGCTCCAACGAGTCAGGACAATGCCTCTCGTGCACTGGACATGGCTTATCTCAAATATAAATTTGGGAAGGATCATAAATGGGCGATAACAGCAGGAAAGCAAAGTGCATTCGTCGGAAGTTACGAATTTGAGAATAACCCCATTTACGAATTTAAGTTTACCGATTATGTAGACCGCATCCTGAATCTTTTTGTGGTAGGAGCAACGTTGTCTTATGAGCTTAATCCGGATCACTCCCTTAACCTTCAGGTCTATAATACCATCAACGATAGTTTTGCAGATCTACATAGCAAAAATGGATATACCCTTGGGGATTTAAAAGCTTCGAGTACACCTATTGGTGCTTATGCGACGTGGATCGGGTCGTTTTGGGATAAAAAGATCAGTACTAAATGGTCCTATAATATCTCCCAGCTGGCTGAACATAAAACGAATCATGGTATTTCTTTGGCCAATAAACTAAAAACAGATCGCGATATGCTCTATGTGGATTTGCAATACAGTTATCTGGCGGTAGACTATGCTCTGATTGCTTCGGCAGCGATGAATGATTTTTATGCCAGAACAAACAGCGATCGTGTATTGGCACAGGATGTTACCTATAAATCGATGGTTGCGCGCTATGATCGTATGCTGAGCGATAAGTGGGAATTAGCCCTAAAAGGGGCATATGAAACTGCGGGGATGACGAAAGATACCGATATCGATCGGGATTTTCGTCGCAACTTGACCTACTTTGCAGCTTTACAGCATAAACCGTTTAAGAAACAAGATCTCCGTTTTTATCTGGGCTATGTCGGCAATACCGTCTCTTTTGACAGTCAGTTTAATCTTCCGAAACAACAATTTAATCGGCTGGCACTGGGAACTTATTTTACTATTCCAGCACTATAATTAATCGTTTTTTAACACAGCGTAAATACGCTTTTGGAGGTACTTTTTCCTGCCGTGCAGCCCCAGGTAAGGGGATAGCTGAACAGGCTACAATTTGTCCCTATCCATGACCTTTTATTAAAAAAGCATTGAATTTAAATAGATCATTATGCGTTTAACACCGAGAGAAACAGAGAAGCTATTGCTTCACTTGGCAGGAGAACTTGCTGCCAAGAGATTAAAAAGAGGGGTAAAATTAAACTATCCAGAGTGTATCGCTTACATCAGCGGACAGATTATGGAAGAGGCTCGTGATGGAAAGTCTGTAGCATCATTGATGCAATACGGAACAACCTTATTGAAGCGTTCCCAGGTCATGGAGGGGGTTCCTGAAATGATTCACGATGTGCAAATTGAAGTCACCTTCCCAGATGGAACCAAGTTGGTCACCATTCATAACCCAATCCGTTAATTTAAACAACTATACGATATGGTACCAGGAGAATACATCATCAAAAAAGGAGAACTGAAAGCAAATGTAGGTTATAGAACGGCTAGTGTTACCGTTAAAAATGAAGGCGACCGTCCGATTCAGGTGGGATCGCATTATCATTTTTTTGAAGTGAATAAGATGCTGTCTTTTGATCGGGAAGCGAGTTTTGGAATGCGTTTGAATATTCCGGCGAGTACAGCGGTACGTTTTGAACCAGGAGAACAGAAGAAAGTTATTTTGGTTGAAATGGGCGGAAACAAGGAAATTCATGGATTTAATGGTTTGACCAATGGTAAGTATACCGACGAAAAGGTGAAAAAAGCAGCATTGGAAAAGGCAAAACAACAGCAATTTAAAAGCACGAAATAATTATGGCAGGATGGAATAGAAGAGAGTGGATTAAAGTGGTCGGGCTGGGTACATTGGGTACCGCTACGATGGGACTTGACGCTCTGGGTTTAGATAAATTAGGTTTAGACAAATCATCGGTAAAATATATAGATGGGGAACTGTATATCCCTCGAGATAAATATGCAGCGCTATTTGGACCGACGACAGGAGATAAAGTTCGTCTCGCCGATACCGAGCTTTTTATCGAAATCGAAAAAGACTTTGGGGTCTATGGGGAGGAAAATAAATTTGGTGGTGGAAAAACCATTCGTGATGGGATGGGGCAGTCTGCTCGTGCCATGCGTGATGAAGAGGTCCTGGATTTCTGTATCACCAATGTCATCATCATTGACCATTGGGGTATTGTAAAAGGTGATATTGGTATTAAAGATGGTAAGATTGTCGGTATTGGTAAAGCAGGTAACCCCGACGTGCAGGACGGTATTACGAAAGGCATGGTGATCGGTGGATCTACAGAGGTACATGGTGGTGCAGGATATATCCTGACGGCTGGAGGTATTGATACCCATATTCACTTTATATCACCACAGCAAGTAGAAACGGCACTTTACAGTGGTGTGACGACTTTTATCGGTGGTGGGACAGGTCCGGCAGATGGTACCAATGCGACCACTGTAACTTCAGGTAAATGGTTTATGGAGCGTATGTTTGAGGCTTTTGAAAATTTGCCGATTAACGTCGGTTTTTTTGGGAAAGGCAATGTCTCTACCACAGGACCGATCGAGGAGCAAATCGAAGCAGGGGCATTGGGGGTCAAAATCCACGAAGATTGGGGCGCAACTCCGGCGACCATCGATGCTGCACTTCGGGTGGCGGACAAATACGATGTACAGGTGGCGATCCACACGGATACGTTAAACGAAGCGGGATTCTTAGAAGATACCGTAGCGGCAATTGATGGCCGTGTGATCCACACCTTCCACACCGAAGGGGCTGGTGGTGGCCATGCTCCGGACATCATCAAGATCGCCATGTATCCAAATATCTTGCCTGCATCGACCAATCCGACTAAGCCATTTACGGTCAATACGGTAGAAGAGCATCTGGATATGTTGATGGTATGCCATCACTTGGATAAGAATGTAAAAGAAGATGTGGCTTTTGCAGATTCAAGAATCCGTCCGCAGAGTATCGCTGCTGAAGATATTTTGCAGGATATGGGTGTATTCTCCATTATGAGTTCGGATAGTCAAGCGATGGGCCGTGTAGGTGAAGTGATCTCCCGTACATTCCAGACTGCCCATAAGATGAAGATCCAACGGGGACCTTTGGCGGAGGATAAATCAAACAATAATGACAACTTCAGGGTGAAGCGCTATATTTCAAAATATACCATCAATCCGGCCAAAGCACATGGTATAGATCAATATATCGGTTCGATCGAGCCTGGCAAAATTGCCGATTTAATTTTATGGAAACCGGCCATGTTTGGTGTTAAACCAGAAATGATCATCAAAGGGGGTATGATCGTAGGAGCAAAAATGGGGGATATCAATGCCTCTATTCCTACTCCACAGCCGATTATCTATCGTCCTATGTTTGGTAATTATGGCAAAGCTTTGCAGCGGATCTGTTTCAATTTTGTTTCAAAAATCTCCCTTGAAAATGGGAATATCAAAAAATTGAACTTATCGCGCGTAAGTTTACCGGTGCAGGGCTGTCGTACTGTTCGCAAGAAAGATATGGTGCACAATGATGCAACACCCCATATTGAAGTAAATCCAGAGACGTATGAGGTATCGGTAGATGGTGTATTGGCCGTTTGTGATCCTTTGAAAGAAGTGCCGATGGCACAACGTTTTTTCTTGTTCTAAACTATTGGGGTGATGCTGATCGCAAGAACAATTTTAGGCACTATCGGGAATGAACCACAACCATTGGAGGTCGATTTCCTCCAACTGGAGTGGTTCGATACCACAAAGAGGATTATCAGAGCGATGACGGTGGGAGGACGTGAAATCGGTTTCAAAAATTCAACCAACCGACAGTTGTCGGATGGTGATCTGCTGTATCGCGATCCAGATTTGGAATTCTGTATTGTGGTCAAGATATTGCCTTGTTCTTGCCTTGTTTTTAGAGCTGCTACCCCCAGACAGATGGCCTACGTATGCTTTGAAATTGGAAATCGGCATATCCCCATTTTTATCAATGAGCAGCAAGAAGTCATTACGGCATTTGAAAAGCCGCTGTTTGACTTGTTCATCCGAAGGGGTTTGCAACCTACGATCGAGCATCGGGTGATCGAAAGAACAAGTGCCTGGATGATCCATCCATATAAGCCTGTACAGAAAAAAATTAGTTTACGACTATAACAAGCATATGAATCCACTATTAACGCTGCTCCAGATTAATGATTCGGTATTTCCTATTGGCGGATTTACGCATTCCTATGGATTGGAGACTTACATTACGAAAGAGATTGTCCATGATAGCAAATCGGCAGAAGAATATGCGGTCACGCTACTGGAACATAATTTTTATTACAATGATGCTGCTTTTTTTTCCAAAGCTTGGGAGCTCTGTGCAAAGCGAGCATCTCAAAAGAAAATAGCTGAACTAGACGCTTTGGTCACGGTACTAAAAGCGCCGTATGAAATACGGGAGGCCAGTAGAAAATTAGGGCTTCGTTTTTTGAAGCTAACGGAAAAATTACATCCTATAAAACGTTGTTCTGCTTATCTCAAAGCCATTAGTAGCCATGCCCTTCATGGCCATTATGCTATCGCTTTTGCGATGTATGCACAGGCCCTAAACATCAGTTATCAAGATGCCTTAAGTGCGTTTTATTATAACGCTCTCAATGGTATGGTCACCAATTGTGCTAAGCTTGTGCCTATCAGTCAGATGGATGCGCAGCAGATTCTGTTCAAGCTGCAACCTGTGATCGATCGTTTGGTGGCGGAGCAACCTCATCTGAGCGATGACCTGATCGGAAACTGTTGTGTAGCGCAGGATATACGCTGCATGCAACACGAAAAATTATATACACGAATTTATATTTCTTAATAAAAATGGCAACAAGAAACTACGTTAAGATAGGAGTAGGTGGACCTGTTGGGTCTGGTAAGACAGCGCTGATCGAACGGTTGGTGCGATCGATGTCGGACGACTACAGCATCTGCGTCGTCACCAATGATATTTATACGCGTGAAGATGCTCAATTTCTTCAAAAAAACTCCGCTCTTCCTGCTGATCGGATTATTGGGGTGGAAACCGGTGGTTGTCCGCATACGGCGATACGAGAGGATGCTTCCATGAATATTGAAGCGGTGGAAGAATTGGCAGATCGCTTTCCAGATACGGAAATCATCTTTGTGGAAAGTGGCGGGGACAACCTGACTTCAACCTTTAGTCCTGATCTGGCAGACCTGAGTATTTTTGTGATCGATGTGGGTGAAGGGGAAAAAATGCCACGTAAAGGTGGACCTGGAATAACCCGTTCCGATCTATTGATCATCAATAAGATCGATTTGGCTCCTTATGTGCATGCCGATCTGGAAGTCATGCGTCGGGATACGTTACGTATGCGTGGCGAGCGACCGTTTATTTTTACCAATCTGATGACCTTAGAGGGTTTAGAAGAGGTGAAAAACTGGTTAAAGAAATATGCACTATTAGAAGAATAAGAAGATGGAAAGTGTCATTCAGCTACATGTAGGTAAAGAGGGCAGGTATAGTGTCTTGAAAGAAAGTGGCCACAATGCGCCTTACAAACTCACCCATTATGGGGCGCCTCGGCTCCAGGAGCATCTGGAGATGATCATCATGAGTGCGTCGCCCGGTATTATGGATGACGATACGCTCGACATTGCGATCCAAATGAAACCCGATACGCAGTTAAAGCTGTTTACACAGTCTTTTAATAAATTACATCCCATGAAACGGGGTGCGCGCCAGACAACGGTGGCACATATCGATGATGGAGCTGTTTTTTATTATATCCCTCATCCGGTGACGCCCTTTAAGGACTCCATCTTTAAAACGGACAATAGCCTGTATTTGACTGGTGATGCGGTGTTGATCTGGGCCGATATTATTGCTGCTGGAAGGATTCACATGAAAGAAGCTTTTGTTTTTAACAGCCTCCATAGTACCACAAAAATATACCGCAATAATGTTTTGATCTTAATGGATAACCAGTTTTTATCGCCGACTAAGCAACCGATAAAAAATCTGTTGTTCTTTGAGGGCTATACACATCAAGCGACCTTTCTCTTCTCGGCACCTTTTGCCAAAGAACTAAAAGCCGAATTGGATGAAATCCTGACCCTCGAATACAGCGATATTACCTATGGTTTTACGCAGGCAGCGGATGATATCGTGATGCTGCGTGCTCTAGGACATGATGGTGAATTGCTGTATGATTTTATGGGGATGCTGGGACAGCTGTGCTGGGATTTTACGCAACACATGCAAGAGGAAATGCGACTGAAACAGGAGACAGATCAACATGCGGCTGAAAATTTAGAAAAAGCTGAAGTAACTGCGTCGACAGATTTGAAAATAGAAAATTTGAATGAAGAGCATACTATGCTGTTAACCAAGCCAGCCAAGAAGCGTAAGGTAGCGAAGAAAGGAACTGCTATAGGAAATTCGGTGATCAAAAAAGTTCAGGTGAAGAAAATAGGAGCAGGCCATTAAGATCAGTATGCTTATTATAGAAAGAGATCAAAAACAGATTTCACCATCGAGCTCGGCAGTGATCGATATACTGCATATTGATTGGTATGAAGTCAGCAAGACGGTTCTCAGTCGACAAACGGAAGGAGGGCGTCTTGTTCGCTTATATCGTGCTGGTGCTCCACGACTTGAAAACGGAGAGATTATTTATTCTTCTCCCGAACTTAATATTCAGATACAGATCAAACCCTGTACCTGTATCATCCTTAAAACAGATGACCTCAATACCATTGCTCATTTTTCCTTTGATGTGGGGAATAGACATTTACCGTTATTCTGGTTTGAAGATGAAGTGGTGCTTGCATATGATGGACAGCTATTTCCTGCTTTAAAGGAGCAATATGGTGATCGTGTACTACTCGATATGCGTGTACTTTCGCCAGCTTTTGCTTTGCAGAACTTTGGTCGGACAACCGTTAGGTAAATGATCTGTGCCAGATCCCTCTATAGGTGCTGCTCAGGTATGGGTTATAAAAATAGCTATTAAAACTGATGCTGTTTTTCTTGTTTTTTTTCTTTGAAAATCGATAGGTAGACCATACCTAGGTAAATTTGTTTCATGAGTTTATTTTTTACGTTTGTTACATACGTTGATGTTGTGAATTAATTAATCATTAATTAATTAAAACCCTTTAGTGAGGCTTTTGATTGCATTTAAATCGTGATGTAATGGTATTACGAGTATAAATTCAAAAATCAACTTATTTTTTTCCTTTTTAAATGCTATCTTTAATCAAAAGTATAGGTGTTCAATAGTAAGTTTAAACAACAAGTTTAAATATTGAATATATATGCGCTAACCAGTATCTAACTTAAGCGTAACGTATCATGATAAAAGTGGGCATAATTGATAGTGACGAGCAATCAAGAATAAACATAAAAAAAATCCTAACTGAAAATTGTCTTCATGGTCATTCGGTTTCATTACAAATCTTATTTGATACAGCAGGTGGAGTGATGAAAAGCGTGCATCAGGTCTCGTTACCGGATGTGATTATATTGGATATCGAACATCAGGATGTGACGATCATCGAGCAAGTCAATCGACTGTATCCAAAAACAGAGATTATTGTCTTGACACAATTGGCCGATGTAAAGACCGTTCGTAAGTCTTTTCGAAATGGTGCTGTCAGTTATGTTTTAAAAAACACGTGTATGCCATACTTGATCAATGCAATTGTCATCACGTTAAATCAGGGTTCGTTCGTCAGTCCGACGATCAACAGAGCTTTAATCGAGCAGGCTTTTAGTTCAAAAAAATACGAAGACATGCTGACCGCTCGGGAGCTTCAGATTGCAAATGGTATTGTCGAAGGTTTAAGCTATAAACTGATCGCTCAACAGTACCATATTTCATTGGATACGGTTCGTATCTATATCAAACGGGTTTATCGTAAACTCAATATTAATAGCAAAGGTGAGCTGATCGCTCAATTGTCAGCCTAATGGTCAATTCGTTACATGAAGATGTGACTTGAGTTATTTCTGACTGACCGAATTTAGATTGATTTTTGTTATTATTTGAACCTCCTGATATGCGAATGAAGTGTTTGTGGACTTTCTTGCTTCTGATGTGCTCTTCATTTGTTTTCTTATCCGAAGCGAAAAGTCAGCAAAACTTTGATGTGGAGTATCGTTTGGAACAGGACAGTATAGCCGTGATCCAAAACCACACATTTGCCAACAAGATCTCCATACATAACCGTACCGATAAAACCATTGAACTGATCCCCTTAGCTCAAGGTACCCTATCTTTGTCTGGTTTAATCAAGCTGCCGCAAAAAATCATCTTACAGGCTAACGAAGAAAAAAGTTTTCCGATTAAATATATGGCCGACCGAAATACGTTGAAATTTAATAATCAAGCTTTCACTTTCGGATTTTCAAGCCCCGACAATACGCTCCGAATACCGGATCCTGTTACGTTTTACACCATATTTGATCAGGAACGGTCGCTTATATTACAGGCAGATCAACCAGAATATTATTTGGATCAGGCCACTAATCAGGTGCAGTTTCGGATTCTGGCCTCCAATGCGGGGCTCGTGCCCATTACTTTTAAGCTACTTTTCTCAGGATTTCCGCCAGGTTTTGAAGTGATGGGGGAAATCTTACCGATCACCCTGCAGCCTGGAGGGCAGGTACTGCTCCCTTTTACGGCACGAATGCAATCTAAAAGCAGGTTTGATGATGTGGATATTGCCATGCAGGGACTCGATGAGATGGGCCAAGCATTGACCAGTAGTCGGATTCGTATCCTACAGGTGGGGAGTGTGAAACGGTTTGGAGCTGCTCCAAACTATGGAAATGAAGCTTATAATAATGCCGTCGCATTGCGCTACACCAGTATGGATAAATATAACTCCATCTATCAGCTGCAGGGGTATGGTGATCTTGACATCACTCCAGATAAAAAATTAAATTATCGGCTTAATCTAGATTATTATCAAGATCAAAAAGCTTTTAATAGCTACGATACCTATATCGACTATCAAGCGAAAGATTGGGCCATCAAATTGGGTAATATTTATGAAAATCTGGATCAAACAATCAATGGTAGAGGAGTAAAAGCCAGTTATAAATTGGATAAAAATCGTTCTATTAGCCTTTATGGAGTAGAAAATAACTATATGCTCTTTACACAGCTCAACAATCTGATTCCTGGTGCGCATATTATTGGTGCCAATTATACGATTCGAACCAGTCAAAATCAGGAAAGTAATTTGACTTATCTGCATAGCGACCATGATTATCGTCAGATCAATAGTGATCAGATTAATGGGAAGACGATCATCCCAATCGGTTCAAATCAACAATTATGGGTAGAAGGAGGCTATAGTACGGAACGTGCTGATCAAGGAGGAAGTAAACACGCTGTCGCTGCGGGTGCCAATTACCAGTACCA
This sequence comes from Sphingobacterium sp. PCS056, assembly GCF_023273895.1. Taxonomy (NCBI): domain Bacteria; kingdom Pseudomonadati; phylum Bacteroidota; class Sphingobacteriia; order Sphingobacteriales; family Sphingobacteriaceae; genus Sphingobacterium; species Sphingobacterium sp. PCS056. The sequence continues at coordinate 1,526,055 of NZ_CP096883.1, forward strand.
TACAGAACATGTGCAAATCACCAGTATGAATTATTACAGTTCGCCATATTACACGGGGCTGCGTAGGGGATTGATCCAAAGTGATACGCGCATCACTAAAATGCTGCAAGATAACAGCAGTATTGCTGCGCGCGTGAGTTATATGGATAATAATCCAAAATACCAGCGCACAGATCGGGATTATTTTTTTGGTAATCCCAATCGCATCGAGATCTATGAACTGGGCTATCATACCGCAGTTGGAAAATTGCAGTTGGATATTAGACCTTATATCATGTTTCAAGAGGCGACGATTCGCGGGTTGGGCCTCTGGGGGTCGAGACCAGAAAGATGGAAGTCGAGCGCCATTAGAGCGATAGGAGATGTGAGTTATTTTAGCTCCAAGCATCGCTTTTCCTTGAGAACGGATTATGGTTATACTTATCGCAATACATCCAATAAACCGATCAGCCCATTTCATTCTTTAAGATTATCGGGTAGTTACACTAATGCTTATTTGGGTTTTAATACCTATATCCAGATCAATCCTTACTATTTGAATGATCTCATGGCAAGTACGCCAGATGCCAGCTATAGGATCTATTCTTTTGGACCTAACACGCAGTTTACGGCATTTAAGGGAAGTTTGCAGGCACAGTTGTCGACCATGTACAGCTATTACGGATTTTCACGAAGCAACAATTTGTCGCTCAATGGAAATGCGAGGTGGCTGTTTAGGGACAATTGGAGTTTAACGGCAGATGTATTTTATAATATGATCCAAAGTCGTGTTCCCTTATATTTTCAACTAGACCCCTATGCGTATGAAACTTCTTCGTTCAACAATAGGCAGATTCGGTTAGGTATTGAAAAGAAATTTGTGTACTGGAATAACAATAAGGGCCATAAATTGCAGCTGCAGTTTTTTGACGATCATAATCAGAATGGTATTGCGGATGCGGGAGAACTCAAACCTGAGGGTCTTGTGGTTAAGATTGATCAGGATGTGGCGCGTACAGATGCAAAAGGTCAGGTCACATTTTTGAATATGGCGACTGGATCGTATGCTGTTCAAATCGAAAATAATCAGGGATGGGTGGTAAAAGCTCCGATGAATATCATATTGACAAAAAATCAACGTATAGCGGTACCCTTAGTTAAAACTCGAGTGGTAAAGGGTAAGATCACACCGATCGCTGATAAATACTTGCAAACTAGTCCAGAACTCTCTGGAATACGTGTGCATGCCGAAGACCAACAAGGTAACAGCTACCATACCCTCAGCGATGCAAAGGGCAACTATATGTTCTTCTTGCCTGTGGGGCATTATACCGTATCCATTCCAACAGCGGGAATGGCTTTCACGATTGAAAATCCAAGTCAGGAAATTCAATTGACAGATGAACAGGTGATTTATCTGCGGGATTTCAACTATAAAGATGGACGCAGGAAAGTGGAAATCAAACGTTTTTAAGGGGCAATAAAACTAAATATAATGTTGGTCGAATAGATTCCCGATGGTTTGTTCAATAATTTAGAAGTTTCTGATGCGGGAATACTATAACGGATGCTTAACGAGCGGTCGATCGTAGGATCTGCTGCATTGATCAACTGTTGTGCTGTGCTGGATAACGTGACTGTCTGCATGCCTGTTTCTCCCGGCATCGGGCCAATGCGCATGACATTGAGGGGGATGCTGTTGACTCCGGAAGCAAACGATGCCGATGTAGCCCGAACATAGAGATTATAGGGTGTCGTTTTACTGAGTTTCAAATGCGCAGGCATATCGAGGTTGACACCATTTTTATATTGGTTCGCATTGGTGAAAGATAACCCTACCGTTTGTTGATTAGCGATCAATTCGCCGAGATCGCTGACGACAACCTCTAGTGTTCCGACACTTTGGGATTGTAAACTTCCTGTTGGATAGGCTGCGGAAGTTTTGTTCCAGGTATACGTCAGGGGTATGGAATAGGTACCTGCTTGTACAAATCGCGTTTTCAATTGTGCAGCAGTTATGGAAAATGCATAGTTTAGAGCTTGTGAATTGCTTGTGGGTACAACGATACCTGTTGAATTAGTCAGCGGCTGGCTCGTTGCCGATAAAGCAATTGCTGTAGCGGTAGCGATTCCTGTTAAAGTCGTACTAACAGTGGATACGGGTGATAACGGCAATGTGTTGTAAGTCAAGGCTGTTGAAAAGCTGAAATTGCTACCTCCTGTTTGCAAATTGGGAATATAGGGTACAGTATGAGCTAAGGTCATGATTTTATTGGCACTGATCCCGGTTGGAGACCGATAGAAGCTTAGGTTGTTGACTAAGATGCCAGTCGTTCCTGCGGTATTTTGCGCTGTGATAAAAGCGGGAACAACAATACTAAATGCTTGGGTGGCGGGACTCATGGCATTTCCGCCTAGAAGTCCGGGCGCGGTCAGGGCGATATCGGTACTATATGTACCTGCTACCCATGTAAAGCTGGAAGTCGTCAGACGCAAGTTGCTCAGAACAGTTCCTGAAGCGAGGCTGGCAACGGCCACATACAAGGACTGTGTAGCGGTGGTAAGTGAGCGTTCTGTACTGCCGCCCAGCACCGATACGCCACCGATGGTGGAAATTTTAAAGTTGGCTAGCGCTAACGGGGCAGGCCCTACGCCACCTAAGATATTACTTAAAGTCGCATTATTGGATTTAATGCCGATATTGGGCAATAAGGTGATCGCACTGTTAAATTGTCCTAAAGTAATACTTTGTTGATATTCTGTCCTTGCTGTAATATTCGCTTCGGGCAGATTCACCGAAATTTGAGCTTGTACAACCATAGGGCACAAACTGACAGCGATGAAAAGGCTGATCTTAGTATGTAATTTCTTTTTCTGCAATTTTTAGATCGTATTGAGCACCGGCATCTAAGATGGCTACCGCAAGGTAACGGCCTTTGAGGGTTGCCGGTAGATCGAGTTGAATCCATTGTTCTGCGTCCGGTAACATCGCAACAGCAATTGATTTGACCGGAATCTCCTCTCCAGTTTCGATATTGGTCAGTTCAAATCGTACGTAGGCATCTTTATTTATCTGCCCCGTATTTTTTACTTTTACCATCATTTTCCTGACCTGTTGATCGGCTTCTTTGCTGACGATACCTTTATCTTCAAAGGCTAAAAACAGGAGATCTCCTACCGGTAAACCGACGGGAACATGATAGACCTGAATGCCAAATTCTAAAAGTATATTCATATTGACACCTTGTGGTACATCGGCTTTTTGCTCTTTGACCTGAGTGAAAAATAGCATGCTATTGGTCAAGGCTAGCGATTTATTTTCTTTCGGGATGGTCATGGACAGGTTCACGCTTTTTGTTTCTCCAGGAGCTAAGCGGATACTATTGTCGGAAAGAGCAAGCCAGGAGCCATTGGATTGTTTGCGTTGATCTACCGGAAAATATTGTTTGATCCCCAGTGAATCGCGGTCCCAATCTTTGATACTGGCCACAAAGTAAAATGTTGAAGTGGAGGCATTGCTAAATGAAATGGTCTGACTGACTGTTTGCCCTACTTCCCCTTTAAAAAATATACGGGAAGGTGAAACAGAAATACCCTGAGCAAAGGCCAGGGTATTCAGGTATACTAAAATTAGAGATAAATAAAACTTCACAAATTAAAATGGAATATTAAGGTTTTTAATTTTTTTTATAATTGTGTTGCGGTATACGTAACGGTAGTGGTATAGACCTCCTTGGGTAAAGCCACGAGTGTCGTTGCCGTTGGAATGGTATAAACCACATTGTAAACGGCAGTCGTCGTTGGATCAGCTTCTTCGACTAAGGGTTGATCCGTTTGACTAAGGGTTACTGTGCTTAATGTTCCGCCATTGGCAGTTGTAGGATCTACGCTAACATTGACCACGCCCAATGCGGGTAAATTGGTCGTATTAGAGCTGTTGGAAGAAGTGAATAATCCATTGGCCTGTACGGAGATATCGTAAGGCTTATTGCTAATGACCGTCAGATGTGAGGCTTTTGTCACCGACTTTGGTGCGGCATATTCTGCTGCTGTAGCATACACAAAGTTGACGGTTGGAGATGCGTCCAAAGCGATCGAAATAACAGAGGCCTGCAGATCAATGTTAACAGTAACAGGATTTGTACTTGCAGATACCTGTGCTTTTGCTTGATGGCCTAGGCATATTGCTGCTAAGGCAAATAGGGTAAATATTAGGTTTTTTCTCATAATGCTCACAATTTATTAGATGCTTAAAATTAAGCATTAAGAGAGGCATATCCTATGCTGTACAGTCACATAATGATGTTATAAAGAAGGTTAGATGGTTAGGGAGTTAGAAGGTTAGAAGGTTAGGGAGTTAGATGGTTAGATAATTAGGGAGTTAGAGCTATTGGTCACTAGTCACTCCGTTACTCCTTTACTGCGTCACTCTGTTACTCCTTTACTAGTCACTCCGTTACTCCTTTACTGATCACTGCGTCACTCTGTTACTCCGTCACTAGTTCACTGGTCACTAAATCACTAGGTACTTGGTCATCGTACGCTAATGGAAGTGATATATAGACCCTAAGCACATCTGCAGTTGAATTTTCAAACTTAAGACTGCCACCTACTCGCTGTAATAAATCTTTGCACAACGACACTCCAAGACCAGTTCCGGTATGATTTGCTATTTTTTTATATTCCCAGCTGTTTTTATTATTCAGGTTGGATATGGTGGAGTCGGAGATATGGTCTCCTTTATTTTCAATAAATATTCTGAACGCATCTCGTTCACTTTCTACTATACCGATCCTTATTATTCCTCCAGTATGAGAAAATTTGATCGCATTACTCATAATATTCCGGATCACAAAGCAGAAGATGTCTCGACTCATATGCACCTCTAACTGTGTCGGAACAGTGTTGTTGATGATCAAATTTTTCCTATCCAGATTACATTGAAATAAGGATAATATAGTATCGATCTGCTCTAAAATAGAAAAGGTTTCTTTATTTTCTAAATTATCTCTCAGTTGTGATTCTGCCCATAACAAAACTTCGTTCAACATGTTTTTGGATAAGGTTACCTGCTGTCCCAATGCTTCAAAAACTTGTTGCAGTTCGGATTTTGTCATAAGTGATAAGTCTTCCATTTGTAGCAACATATCCATGGATGCAAAGGGGGTGCGCAAATCATGGGAAGCGATGGAAAGTACTTTTGTTTTGAAAAATTCTGACGCCTTTAATTCCTTAATATAACGTATGATTTGGTCTCCTTGTTGCTTAAGCTTAAGATTTGTTTCTAATAATTTTAATTTCTCGTGCTTCAGCATACGATTTTTTTGAATCAAGAAATACAGTAAAATTCCAATAATAATTTTGCTGACAATAATGGCAACAATGAGGAGCTTTATAATGGTTTGATCTTGCATAAATTCCTTTCTAAACGTCATTGATATCACGGATTAGCTCATGAGATAAATGCGAGTTGTATTCAATAAATTAAAAAAATAGATAGGAGTTTGATTGTGTTTTTGTAAAATTAATCAAAATAATCTTAGGGTAAATATAGGGCTTTTGAATTAAATTCGGGAATCCTTTTAATGTGAAAACAAAAATATTTGGAGCGAAATATAATGGGAATTACTTTGTGACTATTTAAGGTTAGAAAGTTAGGAGGTTAGAAAGTTAGGAGGTTAGAAAGTTAGACCGCTTTGTCACTGGTTACTAGGTTACTTCGTTACTAGATCACTTTGCCACTGGTTACTAGGTTACTTCGTTACTAGATCACTTTGTTACTGGTTACTTCGTTACTGATCACTTTGTTACTGGTTACTTCGTTACTGGTCACTAATCACCATAAGTTTCTTGTAGAATAAATTTTATTGCTTCTCTAATGCGGTTCATGCCTTCTTCCTGCGTAAGGTCGATTTCGCAAAATGTACTGTCTGTTGTCTTGGTATGGAGTACTAAGTAATAAATTCCGGCAATCAATAAACTGGTCACAGCTCTTAGATCCACTTGTTTGTCTTTTAATTCTTCATCTGCAAAAGGAAAGAATAATGCGCTTACATCATCTCTTGCTTGCGATAGTTGGGACATCATTTCCGATCGTTCACTGAGTTGCCACAGGATTACCTTTTGCATTTCTTCGTTAGCACTAAATTGTACGATCTGATCCAGTAACATGTGTTCGAGCAAGTGACGTGAGCTTGTTTGCGCATTGTTTTTAAATAATGCTTCAGCACTATCGCTCGCAACGATCCAGTAATCTTTTGTTTTAATATAGGTTGCTATTAAGTGATCAATGTGTCCAAAATATGCTGAAATAAGTTTCCGGTCTACCCCTGCAGCTTTTGCAAGATTGGTGGGCGTTAGACCGGTATAGCCTTTTGCTGCTAATACGGTACCAACAGATTGTATGAGTTTCGACATCGTCCTACTTTTGTCGTTTTTTTCTCCTTGATATGTTTTTCTAACCATTTTAAGTAGTTTCGGATTCTTATGAGCTGCCTGGCGCAAGTTAACTCCATCTATGTAGACAATTGTGTGTACAGACTGTTTTAAAATATCACTGTAAATCACTTAAATATATACGTACAGTTTTATTTTTTTACGAGGTCTAAATGGCGTTGGCAGATATCTAAGTCAAACATATAAAAAATATTTTTCTAATCAACGATAATTATCGCATATTTAGGAAAATTATCATTTTACACCGTCTGAATTAGGCTTAATTGCTTTCCAAATTCATCTGTTTATTCTTTTTATTGAGGGATAATTTTAAAATATAAGATCTGTACGACTAATACAAAAAAGGGAGGGCTGAACGGATATTGTGGAGAGATCATATGCTGGGGCCGACGTTTTTTATTGACTTTAAAATTGGATTTTGTATTTATATTTCCTATTTTCAACTCTACTAAAACCTTTTAATTATGAAAATTGTCTCCTATTTGCTGACAGGTATTACTTTATTTATTGCAGAGGCTGTGTTTGCGCAGAAGAATCCTGTGTTCCCCGGTTGGTACGCTGATCCTGAAGGTATTGTTTACAACAAGGAGTACTGGATCTTTCCAACCTATTCGGCACCATATGAAGATCAAATATTCTTTGATGCATTTTCATCCAAGGATCTCGTGACCTGGAAAAAACATCCCCGAATTATCGATACGGCGGAAGTAAAATGGGCCAAGAAAGCGATGTGGGCACCTAGTGTGTTACAAAAAGATAATCAGTACTATCTATTTTTTGGAGCCAATGATGTACACCAGGGTGAAATTGGAGGAATTGGCGTAGCTGTTGCCGATAAACCTCAAGGACCGTATCAAGATGTACTTGGCAAACCGCTGATCAATGAGATCGTCAATGGTGCTCAACCCATTGATCAGTTTGTCTTTAAAGATAAAGATGGTCAATATTATATGTATTATGGTGGGTGGCAACATTGTAATGTGGTCAAATTAAGTGCTGACTTTAAAAGCTTAGTTCCTTTTGAAGATGGAACAATCTATAAAGAGGTAACACCTGAGAACTATGTCGAAGGACCATTTATGTTTATCCGCAACAATAAATACTATTTCATGTGGTCGGAGGGCGGATGGGGTCTTCCAAATTATAAAGTGGCTTATGCGATCGCTGATTCGCCATTTGGTCCATTCAAACGAATAGGAACGATCTTAGAACAGGATCCCGCTATCGCAACTGGCGCTGGTCATCATTCTGTCATTCAAGTGCCAAACAAAGATCAGTATTATATCGTGTATCACCGGAGACCATTGGGCAAAACAGGTGCAAATGAGCGGGAGACTTGTATTGATGTAATGACATTTGACGAAAATGGATATATTAATCCTGTAAAAATGACTTTTGAAGGGGTAAAACATAAATTGAAATAATACGACATGATCATTTGCTTGCTTTTATGACACCTATAAGCCTTGATGATGATCGCTTAGCTCTAGTATGGCCAATGAACGAGTTATGCACAATATGTTCAAATCAGGCTATATGTTGTGGAAACCAGATTTGTTATGCACAGCGGATTCGACATGTGTTGATAAAATAATAGATAACAGCGTTTCCACATTTGCTTTTGAATTATTTTTCGTCTTTTATTGACAAAATAAGTGTGTTATCCACAAAAATGCTATTTCATGCTGAATATGTACAGGATCGTTTATGCACATATTGTGAATAAACAAAGCTTATTTGTGTATAAACGCTATAGGCTCCTAAAGCGGATCGCGAGTTAAGCATGTATCATGTTATGTAGAGAGATATTGGTGAAAACTTTTATTCATTAGAAAATTGATGAATTTCTCCCTCCAAATTGTTGAATTACCCCCTTCCTTTAATCAGAACTGTTGATTAATATTGGACGATTGATTACCCTTTCGTTATACCTATTAAATAGCTATAACGAAAGGGGTAAATCTTCAGCCATGATAAACGCAATTGGCTTCTTAAATAAGTACTGATCAAAACAAATATATTTTTATGAAAAAAGCACTTTACTTTATTTTTCTATTGCATCTTGTCACGCAGGTAGGGGCGCAACATTTGCCGAAGAAGGGTTATACTTTAGTCTGGTCTGATGAGTTTGATGAAGAGGGATCTGTAAATAATCAAAACTGGCAATTTGAGAAGGGCTTTATGCGTAATCAAGAGCATCAATGGTACCAGCAAGAAAATATATCCTGTAAGGATGGCATATTGAAGATCGAAGCACGCAAAGAGGTTAAACCCAATCCCACTTATAAACCAAATAGTCAAGATTGGGCAACTTCACGTAAAGACATTAGCTATACATCTGCCTCAATCAATACTTCTGGCAAACATAGTTGGAAGTATGGCATATTTGAAATGCGCGCCCGTATTCCAGTAGGGAGTGGGTTGTGGCCGGCATTTTGGACATTAGGTGTAGAAAAAGAATGGCCTTCTAATGGTGAAATTGATATTATGGAATATTATAAGGGTGATATTCTTGCAAATATTGCTTCCGGTACGGATAAAAGATGGCAGGCAAACTGGCATAGCCAAAAAAAAGCGGTTTCCGAGCTGGGCGGAAAAGAATGGGCAATGCAATTTCATGTTTGGAGTATGTATTGGGATGAACATGAAATTGCATTGTATGTCGATGATATCCTGATGAATAAAGTGAAGCTGGATCAATTGGTCAATCGGGACGGGACAGGATTTAACCCTTTTAAACAGCCGCACTATATCTTGCTCAATTTAGCTTTGGGTGGAATGAATGGTGGCATTATTGATGAAAAATTGTTACCTGCAACTTATGAGATCGACTATGTGCGGGTCTATCAAAAGGGAGTTCAAGATCAGGAAAATACAGCATTTGTCCCAGGAAAGCTGTGGTTGGATGATCAAGGTAATTCGATCAATGCCCATGGTGGCGGAATTCTTTACCACAATGGCACCTATTATTGGTACGGTGAAAAAAGAGGGGGAACCGAATCACAGGGGGTCAATGTCTATTCTTCCAAGGATCTCTATCATTGGAAATTTGAAAAATTAGCTTTTTCACCTGCAGATGATCCCGGTAGTGATGTTGCATGGGGATGTATCATCGAACGCCCGAAGGTCATCTACAATAAGAAGACGAAAAAATTTGTGATGTGGTTTCATCTGGAGCTGAAAGATCAAGGTTATGCTGCAGCACGAGCTGCGGTTGCTATTAGCGATGCTCCTGCCGGTCCATTTACGTTGGTGGACAGTTTCAGACCAAATGGTCATATGTCACGAGATATGGGACTCTTTGTGGATGATGATGATGTTGCTTATCATATCTATTCTTCAGATGAAAACTATGAACTGCGTTTGGCAAAGCTTACGCCTGATTATTTAACTCCTACGACCGCGGATACATTATTGTTCAGAAATCATCGAGAAGCTCCGGCTTTGTTCAAATATAATCAGAAATATTATCTCTTTACAAGCGGCTGTACAGGTTGGGCTCCCAACAGGGCGGAACTACATGTAGCGGATCATCTGTTTGGACCTTGGACATCTTTAGGTGATCCGATGCGCGGACCCGACGCGCACATCACTTTTGATGCACAATCTACTTTTGTATTGCCTGTTGTAGGTAAGAAAAATGCTTTTATATTTATGGCTGACCGTTGGAAACCTAAAAACTTGTTGGATAGTCGCTATATCTGGCTCCCGGTTGATCTGCAAGATGGTAAAATAACCGTTCCGTGGAGAGACAAATGGAATCTTGATGGATTTCATTTTTAAATAACGGAGCCTCTAGGAGGTAGAGCGACTCATGGAGATAATGAACCTAACCTATTTTTTGGATCTATACGATCGCTTATCTTTACGCTTAAGAATCTAAACGCACCTCTCATCAATATTTAAATATTGACCCAAGGTATACGAATATGAAGTGAAAGTTGCCTAATATAAATTTCCATGGCGTGATGTATTTAAATTTATTTTAAAATGATTAAATCGTAAGCTATTTATGGATATAAACAAGTATGTAACTTTATATAAAAGGGTACTTATTCTTCTGAACGTGATGGTTCCTTTGTTGATTTTAAGTTGCCATCAAGATGTTAAAAATAAAGAGCGTGCAAGTACGGTTAAAGAAAGTCATGACTATCAGAATCTGATTGCCTGGGATACGCTATCTCCGGAGGATCGCTTGGTACAAATAAAAAATTATTTGACAGTACTGCAGCAAAAACCAAATTTTGCACAACAACCGCAGTACTGGATTTATAAATGTTTTCAGGACAAATCTTTGGGAAAAAGAGATTCCCTGCATATATACCTTTCAAAAATAGATTCGACTCAAAAGGATCGGGATCTGTATGCATTGCGTCAGTATTTAAGTTTGAGTATCAAAAATAGATATGATGAGATCAGTTCAGGAAAGCTCGTGGAGCAGATCATTTTGGAAAGACAGAAAATAGAGAAATCAAATTCAATTTTCTTATACCTCATGGATGATTTATTGGCCATGTCTTTTTACAATAATCATGAGGATCTGAAATCCCTAAAGTACGCTAAGCAATATATGGATAATCATCCATGGAATGCGCACAACCGGTTAAAACAACGCTACTATGATATCCGCTTTATGCTGAGTCAACGGTTAGAAAATACAACGGATATGCAAAATTATCTCGATAGTAGCCGAATGTTGGCGATTAGTATCAACGATAGTTTAGCCTTTATGCGAACAGTGGATTATGAGGCCCAGATGCATTCCGCCATGGGACGACCAGATGCTGCAGTTAAGAGTTTCCGTATTTTTTTTAATTACTTGAATCGCACGAATCGACTGGAATTCTATGTATTCAATAATCTTGCTCGCGCATTTTTAGATTTAAACCTTCCGGACTCGACCATTAAATATGTGCACATGAGCGAAGCATGGAAGGGCTGGAAAAAAGGGAGTTTTACCGCTAAGATTTCCCTATTGGACTTGTTAAGTGAGGCTTATCAAAAGAAAGGTGATTTTAAAAATGCTTATTTAGCGAAGACCAAACAGTATAATGAGTATATGAAGGTCACGACGGAAATGCAGAAGGAGAAAATTGAAGAAATAAGCACGAAGTATGAGACGAGAAAAAAGGATCAGGATATTGTGACGTTGAAAGAAACAAATCTGCTCAACAACAAGCTCTTGGTCCAGCAACGATGGATTTTTGTGATCTTATCCCTGTTTCTGATGATGATCCTATTGTATACCTATAAGTTATACAAACAGAAGTTGTTAAAAGCCAAACATGATCAGTTACTCATTGAAAATAAGCAATATATCTTAGAACAAAAAAATCGTCAGAACCAACTTAATCCTCATTTTATTTACAATGCGATAGCCAATCTACAAGGGCTCATCGGTGCAGATAAAAAGCAGGAAGCAAATACATACCTAGTTGCTTTGACTCGACTGATCCGTGATATTTTAGAGTTAAATCGGCATGATTTTATCACGCTGGAACAAGAAGTACGCAGTTTAAAAAACTATATTATTTTGCAACAGATGCGCTTTCATCATATTTTTGATTCCATCATTGATACGAGTGACCTTGATCTTGAAGATATACTGATCCCACCTATGCTGATACAGCCTTTTGTCGAAAATGCAATCGAGCATGGATTAAAAAATATTGATCATAAGGGATGGGTGAAAATAAGCTTTTATAAGAATAACGACTATCTACATGTGTGTGTAACAGACAATGGCGTGGGACTTAAGGAAAGTGCTGCTCATAAAAAAGACAAGAGATCCCTTTCTCAAGTGATTACCAAAGAACGCTTAGCTTTATTGTATACGGATGTTCAATACCAAGCTTCGTTAAAGATTTGCCCAAACTACAGAACATCAGGTGATGGTTATAAAGTTCAGATCTCACTTCCACTAAAACATGTGTTTTAATTATTATGGCTATGCTAAATGTTTATATCCTCGAGGATGAGTTGAATATTGTGAAATATATCTGGTCTATTTTAGATGAAATTCCATATGTCCGTATTGTTGGACATTCGGGTGAAATGGCCAAGGCTGAGCAGGAAATTTATGAAAAATCCCCTAATTTGATTCTTGCAGATATCCAGTTAAAGGATGGAGTCAGTTTTGAGCTACTGTCCCGATTGAATCTGGATGTACATCTTTTATTTATTACAGCTTATAGCCAGTATGCTATCGAAGCCCTCAATATTGGTGCTATAGGCTACCTTACCAAACCGATCGATGCCATTTGCCTGACGGAAACCATACAGAGATGTTTTGAAAAAACCCAAGAGTTTAAGTTCAATCAAAATCAATTGCTTATGGCAGATCGACATATGAAAACTCCGGCGATACCACAGAAAATTGCTTTAAAAACATTTGAATTTACCCAGATCATCAATATCGACGATATTGTCTATTGCCTAGGAGATAAAGGTTATACCACTTTTTTTATGCGTAGCGGGGATCATCTACTGGTATCAAAAGTGCTCAAGCATTTTGAAGGTATGCTACCCGAATCACAATTTATCAGATGTCATCAATCTTATCTGATCAATACGCATTATATCCATAAGTATTATAAGGATGGACAGTTGGAGATGCAGGATGGTAAGCTGATTCCGGTTTCCAACCGGAAAAGAGATATCATTGCGCAATATATTGATACCTTAAGCTAATCCGCTGTTTGTTTGAGGTTTTAATAGCAATAATATTCTATCGTGTGTTTCTATGTGTCAAATATTTTAAGAGGAGCAACGTTTATTGATGCGTACTTATCGGATTTATATCGGGACGAAAAGTTTAATTTCCAAGTCCGATATTTATGTAAGTTTTATTGACGAGGGGTAGCAAATCTGAAAAGCGCTATCCCTGTAGGCAATGAAAGTAGTGAAATCGGGCATTCAAAGTCTGAAATAATATGCGCAAATCATTTGTTCGCATAGCAAAAATGGACGAAGGTATAGGATGCTCTTGTTTCAGCTTGTTAAGTTCATATTTATACACATTAATAAAAAACACATTTATGAAAAAGCTAGAAAAATTAAACGCAAAAAGAATCGAGCACATTGAACAGGTTTTGGGTGGTAAACTCGCTTTTACATCTGATTTTGCAGTAGCAGATACGGGTGCTGGTGGTGTGCCGACGACAGAGCACAGACCAACAAAAGGACAATTGAGAGAGCATTATACTTGTGATCACACTCCAGATGTGAGTAAATAATTGAACCGATAGGTTTATTTTAGAACAAGTAATTTTTATTTTTTTTATTAACCAAGTTAAAAGAAATTGATAATGAAAAAGTTAGAAAAATTAAATTCCAAAAAAATCAAACAAACTGAAACTATTCAAGGTGGTGCAGGAATATTTGTTGATTTCTCTTTGGATGATAGCGGTAGTGTTCCTACAACAGAACATAGACCAACAAAAGGTAAATTAAAGGAACACTATTCATGTGACCATTCGCCTGATGTCAACTAAGCATTAAACTCTTTAGCTCGATCAGATGGATGAATGCGGTAGGTAGGCATTCATGCGTTCAGTTCATCCATTATGCTGAATGACTTGGCTAATGATCGGGCTTTAAAAGACTTCATTTTTTGAATAACTGATTCAAAAATGAAGTCTTCTTTTCGCTTATCCCATATCCTGCATATACTCAAAAATATGTGCTTCCCTTTCGGATATTGGTTCGCTGTTGACGAATATCAATAGTGCCCGTTATTATAGTAATGATATCTTATTTTCACGTGTTCAAGATGTATGCACCACCTGTATTATTTGATGGAAATAATCAGGATTAATCAGTTTAAATGAGTGGTATATTAATATTAAGTCAAGCGAGCTTGGAGAGTTCTACAGATTATCTCTGTAAATGGTTATTATACTATAAGATACCCTTTCTCCGCTTCAATGGAGAAGATCTATTTGCGCTTAATAGTTTGGTTGAGATACCTGATGATCAAGATTTTAGTATAGCTTGGTACAGGAGGAGAGTCGCTCAGTTTACGGATGTTGATTTAACCTTTAAACAAGAGAATCATGAAGCCAATACCGGCGTAAAGAAATTCTTAAATGATGAATTCAAAGCGTTACATGCTTACATCTTCCATAAGATATCGCTAAAAAAATGGATCAATAACCCATTTACAGTCACCACGCTGAATAAACTGCAAGTACTCAAGCTTGCAGAAAAGCATGGCTTGACGATTCCTTTTACCGAGATGGTCACCAGTCGTGCTGCTGTTGCAGCATTATTGGAAAAATATGAACAGGTGATTGTTAAGCCCTTCAGTGAAGTCATCTTTTTTGATACGACTGATGGTGATCATTTTAATATGTTGACCAAGGTTGTAAATGCCAAAAATATCCGCTATGTCCCCGAGCGTTTTTTTCCCTCGCTTGTGCAGCAGCATATCGTCAAAAAGATGGAGTTGCGGATCTTTTATCTTTTTGGAAAGTTTTACAGTATGACTATTTATTCTCAGAACAATAAAAAGACCCAGGATGATTTTAGAAACTATGACCATGTACGTCCAAATCGTACTGTACCCTATCAGTTGCCGGTAGGGATTGAACTGCAATTGCGTGCGCTTATGGAGGATCTGGAATTTCAAACAGGATCGATCGATATGATTTTAACACCTTCAGGGGAGTATATCTTTTTGGAAATAAATCCAGAAGGTCAGTTTGGGATGGTCTCTTATCCTTGTAATTACTATTTAGAAAAAGAAATGGCATTACGCTTTAAAGATAAAATTTCAGAAGAAATCGACCTGGGCTTAAGTAAGCATTCAAATGAAGTAGCCTGCCAGGATGATCCGGGCTTTAAGTTCAGGTAAAACAATGGATGATATATGAAAAATAGATTTGTAAAAAAATTGAAAAAAATGGACGGTCTGCCTCTTTCCATCTATTTTTTAGAAAAGGATAACAGTGTGGCCGAGAAGGGGGTCTTAAAAATGGATGCGGTACAGCAAATTAATTCGAAAGGATCCTTGTTGGTGAATTATTATAAACCCATTTCAAAATTATAGCATATGCCTTATTTAAATGTATTTTCAAACTGCAAACTCGTGAGGGGAAATGGGATGTCGCTGGTCTGCGATCTGCAGATGCGAAAATACTACCATATCCCAAACGATATGGTAGCAGTACTGGATTACTTGAGTAAGCATCCTGTGGAAGCATGTTATACCGAATTTGGCATCAGCAATAAGTCGACCATCAACTCCTATATTCAGTTTATGATCAAAAATGATCTGGGTTTTTTGGATGATCAGATCATGCCCGAATTAGTACCATTGTCTATGGAATGGGATGCTTTTTCGCCCATCACCAATGTGATCATTGAACTGGATCAAGCGCTCCATTATGAATCTGGGTTTATACAACAGTTGATTCAGTTGAATTTAAGTGCTTTGGAAATCAGATGCTATAACGAGATTACGTTTGAAAAATTAACTTCTTTTTTAACCCTATTCGATGCCAGTACTTTGACCTCCATTAAAATCATTTTAAAGTGGTCCCTCTGGTGTACAGAATCGGTCTTGGAAAAATTAGTGGATCAGTATTTACGTGTCCATCAGATCATGCTCCATACTGCTCCAAAAGATCAGGTTTTTAAATTTTTTGGCGATACAGTTTCTTTAATCTATAGTCAGGCCGTATTAGATTCTTGTTTGCAATGTGGCAATATACAACCGGCTTATTTTATGACCAATGTCGAACTTTTTACTGAGAGCCAACAGCACAATACCTGCCTCAACCGTAAATTGTCGATCGATCGAAACGGCTACATTAAAAATTGTCCCTCTCTGTCCCGTAGTTTTGGACATATTGACGACGCTCAATTGGATGCTGTATTGGCTGATCCTGCGTTTAAAGAGCATTGGTTTACGAAAAAAGATGATATCGCTGTCTGTCGGGATTGTGAATTTAGATATGTATGCACCGATTGCAGGGCATATGTGGAAGATCCTGAGGATCCTTATGCTAAGCCTTTAAAATGTGGTTATGATCCTTATGCCAATGTTTGGGAAGACTGGTCAACAAATCCGCTTAAACAACAGGCTATCGCTTATTATGGGCTGGAAACAAAAGCATTAGATTAAATCGCTATGGCAAGATTTCCATTTTATAAGCAACCGGATTCTAAAGACTGTGGTCCCACCTGTCTTCGTATCATCAGTAAATACTATGGCAAGATCTTACCCTTACAGATGCTTCGTGATTTATCCGAAACGACACGTGAGGGTGCGACATTATTAGGATTGAGTAGGGCCGCTGAAACCATAGGTTTTAAAACACTTTCCGTAAAGATTGATTTTAAAACGCTTGAAGAAGATGTGCCTTTGCCCTGTATTGTCTTTTGGATGAAGCAGCATTTTGTTGTAGTACACAAAATCGAAAAAAGAAAAAATGGGTTTAAAGTACACGTCTCGGACCCTAGCTATGGATTGATCAGCTATTCGCAAGAGGAATTTATCCATAACTGGATCGGAAAGGGAGCTACGGACACGACGGAAGAGGGTATTGTATTGGTGCTCGAAACAACGGCCCGTTTCGATATGCAGACAGAGATCAAGGATAAGGGATTTTCTATTTATCAGTATCTGCGCCATTATTTGGTCAAGTATAAAAAGTTTATTCTTCAGCTCGGTTTTGGATTAATAGCGGGTAGTTTACTTTCCCTTGCTTTTCCATTTCTCACACAAAGTATCGTTGATATTGGTATCCAAAATCAGGATATCCACTTTATCTACCTGATATTATTGGCTCAGGTCATGCTTTATCTCGGTCAGATGGGTATCGATGTGATTCGCGGCTGGATCTTGCTCCACCTTTCTTCACGGATCAATATCTCGATCGTATCCGATTTTTTTATCAAGCTCATGCGTCTGCCCATTAGCTTTTTTGATTCTAAAGTGACTGCGGATATCATGCAGCGCATCGCGGATCATGCGCGTATTGAACAATTACTCACAACCAGCTCCTTACAGACTGTATTTTCAGTCATCAATTTTCTGGTTTTTGGGGTGGTATTATTGATTTACAATTACAAGCTTTTTGTCCTGTATCTCATCGGTGCTATTTTGTATATCGGATGGATTAGCTTTTTCCTAAAAAAAAGACGAGAGCTGGATTATAAACAATTCGCACAATTGGCCGAAGAGCAAGGACAGGTGATGGAGTTGATCAATGGTATGCAGGAGATTAAAATGAACAATGCCGAAACCAATAAGCGATGGCAGTGGGAAGGCATTCAGATCAAAGTATTCCGCATCAAAATTAAAGCATTGAAATTGGAACAGATCCAGACGATCGGTGGGAATATCATCAATCAGTTGAAGGATATTCTGATCAGCTTTGTTGCCGCGAGTTTAGTGGTGGAAGGGCAGCTTTCCTTAGGGATGATGTTGTCGGTGCAGTATATCATCGGACAGCTCAATAGTCCTTTGCTCCAATTGATGAATTTTGTCAGACAGTCACAAGATGCCAAGATTGCGCTGGAGCGCTTGAATGAAATTCATGAAAAAGATGACGAAGAATCGATCGATACGACTTATCTGTCCGAAATACCACAAAAAGATATTGTGGTCTCCAATCTTTCCTTTCGCTATAGAGGAACGACACCATTTGTATTTGAAAATCTGAATCTGGTTATTCCTTATGAAAAGACAACCGCAATCGTCGGTGCAAGCGGCAGCGGGAAGACCACGCTTTTAAAATTATTGACGCAGTTTTATTCCGACTACGAAGGAGAGATCAAGATTGCGCAAGCCAATATTCGCAATATATCGCCGCGGATGTGGCGTGATGTCTGTGGAGTCGTGATGCAAGATGGATATATCTTCAATGAAAGTATCGCCAACAATATCGCACTGGGCAGTGATGTGGTGGATAAGGTCAAATTAAATCATGCTGTAGAAATCGCACATATCAAAGATTTTATCGAAGGATTGCCCTTGAGTTATAATACCAAGATCGGTTACGAAGGGCTGGGGATTAGCGGTGGTCAGCGGCAACGGATGTTGATCGCACGTGCTGTGTATAAATTGCCGCAATATGTTTTTTTTGACGAAGCAACAAGTGCCCTAGATGCCAATACAGAAAAAATAATTACCGACCATCTCAATCACTTTTTGAAAGGTCGTACGGCAGTGATTATTGCACATCGTCTATCTACGGTAAAAAGAGCAGATAAGATTATCGTACTGGACAAAGGGCTTGTAGTCGAAGAAGGTACCCATGATGAGCTAGTCGCTCTACGGGGAGAATATTATCGTTTGGTTAAAAATCAATTGGAACTTGGAAACTAAAAAAAACATATTAGACGATATTCAGCTCCGTTCTGAACAGGTGCAAGAAGTCCTGGAGACGCCGCCCAACTGGTTGATCCGTTGGGGGAGCCTGGTTATATTGGGGGTTATCGTCCTCTTTTTTGCATTAGCCTGTATCATAAAATATCCTGAATTTATCACCTCAACAATTGTGATCACATCGCAGAATCCTGCTGAAAAAATTGAAGTGCGCATCAATACCCGAATAGAAAAAATATTGGTCCAAGATCATCAGGAGGTTAAAAAAGGACAGCTTTTAATGATCTTGGAATCGACAGCCAACCATGCCGATATGTTGCGGCTCAAAAGCTATGTAGACTCGTTTTCTGCACAGAATCTCGCCGATTTCCCACTACAGGAGGTGTCTCGATTTAATTTAGGAGAAGTGCAGGAGGATTATAACGTTTTTGCTAAGGCTTTACAGGATGAACTGCTCTTTCAGCAGCTCAAACCTTATGCAACCGAAGAAATGACAGCTGTCAAAAGTATTGCTGACTATCGCGAGCGTTTGGAAAACCTCAAGCAACAGCATATTCTGGAGTCCAGCAAACTCCAGTTGACGGAAAAAAATTATAAACGATCTGATCAACTGCACCAAGAGGGGGTGATTTCTACTTTGGAATTGGAAAATGAGAAGCTGAAATTATTAGAAGCACAAAAAAACTATAAGAATGTCCAGATCTCTTTAGCGCAAGTGGAGGAGGCAATCCTCAATTTTAATAAAGTAAAAACAGGGGCTGACATCAACTTTATGAAAGAGAAAACAAGTTATTCATCGGCTTCTATTTTGTTGTTGGAGAAACTTCGTAAATCGATCCGACAATGGGAACGCGATCACCTCATGTATGCTTCTATCGATGGAACGCTGAGCTACAATCAGTTTTTAGGAGAAAATCAGTTTGTCAAGACCGGGACTACCTTGTTGAGCATTCTTCCTGATAACAGGCAAAATGCCATCGGTCAGATGTACATCGGAGCTCAAAACCAAGGTAAAATTAAAGAAAAACAAAAAGTATTGATCAAGCTGGATAATTTTAAACACCAAGAGTATGGGATCATAAAAGGGGAGATCAAATCCATCGCGCTCCTTCAGGATAACGACAAGAAATATTACATCGAAGTACGTTTGCCTGAGGGCTTGAAAACGTCTTATCGCAAAACCATTCATTTTGATAAGGAGCTCAGCGGAAATGCAGATATTGTCACGGAAGAGCTGACTTTGGCACAGCGTATCCTACATCAATTGAGAAGTTTACTTAAATATCAAGATCATTCATGATGCTGCCTGTTCGTTCTTTCATCTGTTTGCTCTACCTGCTCTCCATGAGTTTGCAGCAGGTATGGTCGCAAGAAACCTGGGATCTTAAAAAGTGTATTGCCATTGCGTTAGATAAAAACCGATCGCTAGATAAAAGTGAATGGGGATTAAAGAGTAAAGAAGTGGATATCCGCACAGCTAAAAATGAGCGCTTGCCTAACCTGAATGCATATACTAATGTATACACCAATTTTGGTCAGTCACAGGATATCTTTGGTAATGCGGCGCGCAATGATAACTTCAACGGTACATTGGGTTTTTCTTCCAATTATTCTATTTTCAATCATGGGAAAATCAAGCATACCATCAAGAAAGAAGAGTTGTTGCTGGCAGCGGGTCAGGAGGATCTTGCGATATTTAAGCGGGAGATTACGATTCGCGTGATGCAACGTTTTTTGAATACCATGCTGCAGCGGGAGATCAGCCATGCCAAAGATACGGCATTGGTATTTGCAGAGAATCAGCTTCAAAAAGTGCGGAAATCGAATGAGTTGGGAGCAACATCATTAACGATACTTTACGAAGCAGAAGCAAATTATGCCCGAGAAAAAGAAAAAAGCGTACAAGCGCATTATGCAGAAGATAAGGCTATTTTAGAGCTAAAGCAAGCCATGGGACTTGGGGTTGATGTAGAGCTTGTCGTGGAGGACCAATTGGATTTTCCATTTTTAGAAACGTTTGAGACCCATAATAAATCCGCTATTTTTAATCGTTCTTTGGATGCACATCCTGTCCTCAAAAAGTATAATTTTTTGAATGAATCGCTGCTCTTTGATAAAAAATCGATAGCAGCACAACGTTATCCTACCGTGGATGCCAGTCTCGCATTGGGCAGTTTTTACTTTAACAATTTAACCAGCAGAATTGGCAATATTACTTTATTTAGACAATTTCAGGGCAATTTTTCGCAACAGATTGGATTGAGTATCAATTTCCCGATTTTTAACAAACATGCCATCAAACATGCCCTTCAGAAAAATCAAATTCAGCTTCAGGAAAACCTGACACAGCTGGAGATGGAGAAAGAAACGATCAAACAAGAGCTCGAGAAGTACTTGTTGGATCTGGCTAACTTTGAAAATCAATATGTTTCGCTAAGCCAAATAACGGAAATGAGTAAGAAAGCTTTTGCCGTGAGTTTAAAAAGTTATGAAGCAGGGCGCATCAGTATCTATGATCTGCATGTGTCGCGATCCAATCTTTTAGCGGTCGAAAGTGAATGGATTCAAGCTAAATATAATGTGCTTTTTACACAGATTCTCATTCATTACAGCATACACGGAAGTTTGGATTGATCGATAAAACCTGTGGCTAGCCTAAGCTAACCACAGGTTATGTATGTTGTTTAGAAAGAAAGATCGTTTGATCGAGGCTACTTTGTTTTCACGAGTGTCACGCTCGCAGTAGAAGCTGGTATGGTATAGCGATTGAATGGATCTTTTTGGAGTCCTTCAATCACATAGCCACTCTCGGGATTGATATTTAGCAAGATATTTGGCACCCTGTCCGATTGACTGGTATTAAAACTCAACACCACACTTTTATCTTTTTGGTTGTAACGCAGCTTTTCGATTTCTCCGGCATCCGTAGTCAGCCAGAGATGCTCTTTTGCTAGAAAAACACGGCCTCTGGAAGCGGTTGTGATCCTCACTTCGATATTGTTTTTATCTGCTTGAAGATGGCCGCTAAAAGCCAACCAGCCAAATTCTGGATGTTGGATTATATAGGTTCCCGAATTAACGGCGTAACCATAAAATCCGGTACCATAATCACCAGATATGCCATCGTTGGCTAATGTCGAAGGATAGGAGTGAAATGCTGCAGGACCAAAACCATCTGCTGTAACATTGGCCAGTGCACCCATCATACCGGCATGACCGACACGAAGAAGATAGAAATCATCGGGATGGTCACGGTATTCGGTCAGTACAGGGATGGCGTTGAGTGCCGATCCATAATGGTGGAGTTGACGTTCGATGCGGGATAGTTTTCCGCCATATACAAAATCCCAATAACGGCGGGCACTACCGTTGTACCCCCAGTGAGGTACGGTTGGCATATAAGCCAAAATTGCATTTAAGGTGACTTGAGTTTTATCGTCGAAACCAAAGTAGCGCGACCATAAATATACCTCCTCCTGTCCGGTAGAATCCCAGGGCATTTCACTTCCAAAGGGATAATCTAGGCTTTTCCAGTGTTCTGCACGTTTGCGCATCGCGGCTTCCAGCTTATTAGCGGCATCGGTTAGTCCTTCCCGACGAAGATCATGGAGGATCAGCAAAAATATACTGCCTTCCATCTGTCCAAATTGAGCGTAATAAGGTGCTTTCTCGATCATAGCCATGCTGGTTTGAAAAGCCCGATCTAAATACACATCCCAGCTTTCCTCTTGTACAAGATTACGATAGTCGCGAGCCAGTCTGTACATCACCCAATGTGCTGCTGCCACATGGGGGTAGTTGTAGGAACGGCCGATGTTGTCCGCTTCTTTTTTTGGCCATGCTGACCATACTTTCCAATTGATGTCGGCATCGTAAGTGCCTGCTGGCAACGAGTCTGGCTCGTAGTAAAATAAACTTTTGACGACACCATATTTTTGATCCCCTTCTTTATGCTGAATACGGCCATACATCGTTTCGTTGACAAATCGTTTAAGTTTGTTGATCTCTGTAGGATTAGGTTGGACGACTTGCTTCATAATCGCAGCTAGCCAGCTTGCCGCTCCTGCTTCATCACTGAGGCCGGCATACCAAGCGCGTTGTTCTTGGGTGACAAGCTTTTTGTCCTCATAATCGTAGGTGATAACAGATGGAGATCTGCCAAAGCGGTCTTGATCATTTTCGTACCACTGTGCGGTCGTTAAGAAATTTCCCAGATCATTCACCACATCTTTTTCGGATTTGATGACTTTATATTGAATGGTTTGCTCGGCACCATCCTGATAGGTGATGGTCAATCGTGCCCGTCCCCATTGTTGGCCTTTTACTTCATATTGATGCCATTTGTGTGGGGTATCTTGCTGTTTAGTAACGGTTAATGCGCCCTCTGGATAAACTGAGATATGGGCAATGGCTTGATCATGTTTGATAAAAAGTTTGACCGGATTATCTAAAGGAACAACATATCCAGGAGCACCAATAGCAACAGGTCTCTTGTTTTTCAGAAGCGTGTTTTCAATTTCTTTGATACTGGGCGATAGCACAAACTTAAGGGCAAATGTCTTGGATTCTTTTGGCTTCAAAACAGTAGAAGTCGGTGTGTTCCATTGTTCTACTCCTTTCCAGTCGGTTTCTGCAAGTGCCTTGCTGTGGATCATCCATTCGTGGAAACCTTCAAAAGTAATGCTTTTTGGTGTCGGATCACTGTTCAGCGGGTTATAGGCCTCAAATCCTGCATTTGTGTAAGGAAGTACTAATAAGCTCGGACCGTTTCCATGTAAATGGTTGACCTGCATATAGCCTGCATCTTGACCAATATAAGGATCGAAAAATACATTTTGAGCATGGGCTTGATTCAGATTTTTCCAATCCATATTGTTGTTGAAGGGAAGTGGGATGCCCAGAGATCCGATCTCAATAGCTTGATCAGTAGGATTGCTGATTTGAAATTTCAAGATGAGATCGCCATCCACATTCTCCCAGCTACGCACCACTTTTAAGGGGATGTTTTCCAATGTTGGAGTGATATCTGCTGCGGCTAAAGTAGTTTTAGAAGCTGCGATTTCGATTACTTTTTTACGGTCTTTGGCTGATGAATAACTGGACCATTTGGTTTCTCCTTCATATTTCAGGCGGATGTTGATATCGCCGATATGAAAAAAATTGTTACGGTCCCGTTTCGCTAATAGCTCAACAGGTGTATAGTCGAAAGCGGCATCACCGTTCACTTGTTGAAAGGCGGATAACGTTTGGGAGGCGTTGAGAATCTTGATCTTCAATTGGTTTAGCGCAAAGCTTTTGGTCCCTTGTTCTATACCCAATGTCGCCGGCTGGCTTTTGGTCGCCTTCCATACAGGATGCTCATCCTGTTGGCTAAATGCGGGATGGATATAGAATAAGGTTAATAGGAGGTAACAACTTTTCTTTAAATTCATTTGGTAAGATTTAGAGATTATAATACTTCAACACATGATCAAGTGCAACGATTACAAATTTGACTTATTAAGTCCTTTTTTAATTACCACATTTTAACCGAATATACCATGTTATTGATATAAAGTGATAAATATTTGCTTTGTGAACCGCTAAATCCTAAATTTAATGTACTAATGACATTAATCGAAAAACCATTCTATTTATGAAACCAATTCAATACCGAGTTCCTGTTCCCAAGGATAGGACCGTTTTTATTCAGGAGGATTTTTTGGATAAGTTTTATCCCCATATGCATTGTCATGAGGAGTATCAATTAATCTGGATCAAGGAGGGCAATGGACAGTTGTTGGTTGATGATCATGTCCATGATTTTGAGCGCGGGGATATTTTCCTATTGGGATCAAACCAAGCTCATGTCTTTAAAAATGATTTTAGGGTTGGGTATGTGCAATCGGTATCTGTTTTTTTTAATGTGAAGGGGTCCTTGTCCGCGATTTTGAATATGCCTGAATTAAGTATGCTGTTGGATTTTATAGATAAAAATGGTCGCGGTTTTAAAGTTCCTACCATACACTTGGCACAGATCAGTAGAAGGATAGAGGCGCTTAAGAACTCCGATAGCTTAGGTCAGCTTGTCAGTTTTTTTTATTTATTGAAATCTTTGAATCGACTTTCCCTCAAACTTAAACCGCTTTCGGGTGTCACTTCTGTTGATTTTGGTACGGGAGGTTCTTTTCGGATTACGGCCTTATGTGATTTTCTTGAAAATAACTATAAGGAGAATATCGGCTTAAATGAAATCGCCGAAAGGGCAAATCTGACTCCGCAGGCTTTTTGTCGTTATTTCAAAAAAAGTACAGGGAAGACTTTTGTTTCCTATCTGAATGAATTGCGCGTAAGAGAAGCTTGTCGCCTATTGGGAGGTCAAGATTATGATTGTATTTCCATCGTGGCTTATCATTCCGGGTTTAATAGCATCACCAATTTTAATCGGGTTTTTAGAAGCATTGTAGGTATATCGCCTAAAATGTATGTGGCAAATTATAAAAATTTGCTCTATGAGTAGACGGTGCAGGTTAATATCCAATAAGTAATGATTAAAACGCGGTTAGTTTAGTTGTTTAATAGTTCCTTTCTTTGATAAAGAAAATTATAAATTAATTAAGTAAAGAATAACTATGGCTGAATTAAATTGGAAGGGCGTATATCCGGCAGTGCTGACCCCCTTCAAGGAGAATGGTGAGATTGACTTTGATATGTTTGCTAAAAATACGGAAGCTCAGATCGAAGCGGGGGTACATGGTATTATCATTGCAGGATCATTGGGTGATGCAGCGGTGTTGGATACAGATGAAAAATTTGAATTATTGACTTATGCCATTCAGGTGATTGCAGGCCGTGTACCGGTGATCTTGAACATTGCTGAAAATACCACTAAAAATGCCATTAATTTTGCAGTTAAAGCAAAAGAATTAGGTGCAGATGGTTTAATGTTATTGCCGCCAATGCGCTATAAAGCAGATGACCGTGAGGTCGTTACTTATTTTAAAGCCGTGGCAAATGCGACAGACTTGCCTATTTTGATTTATAACAATCCGGTGGATTATTCGATTTTTGTGTCGACAGCTATGTTTGATGAATTGAAAGATTGTCCAACGATTGTGGCGGTTAAGGAGTCAACACGCGATCTGACAAATATAACACGAATGAAAAATAAATTTGGCGACAGATTTCATATCTTAGGTGGTGTAGATACCATCTCTTTGGAGGCGTTGGTTGTGGGTGCAGATGGTTGGGTTTTTGGATTAGTAGACGCTTTTCCAAAGGAGACAGTTGCGATGTATAACCATGCGGTAAATGGTGAATACGATAAAGCTTTGGATATCTATCGCTGGTTTATGCCTTTGTTAGAATTGGATATTCACCCTAAGCTCATTCAATATATTAAGCTGGCTGCAGCTGCCGAAGGAATATGTACGCCGCACCTACGTGCGCCGAGACTGCCATTGGTGGGTGAAGAAGCTGAAAAAATCAATCAGATTATTGCTGATGGTATTGCTAATCGTCCTCAGTTAAATTAAGATCTGCGGATCAAAAATAATTAAGGTACTGTAGGCGATTGGTGGATACTATTCGCCTACAGTTCGTTTTGTAAAGAAAAATTCCGATATATAATGAATCAATCACAAGTATTTTTAGATGAGCGTGTTCGCATAGCGGCAGAAGCATTTCAATTTTTGAAATCCACGACGATCGGTGAGCGTGCCGTATTTATGCATGCTGTTGCGGATAAAATTGAAAAGCTAGGACCGGAGCTGTTGGAGACTGCTCATGCAGAGACCGCACTGCCTTTGGCCCGCCTCACAGGAGAGAAGGCGCGCACAGTAGGACAATGGCGCAGTTATGCCAATGCCGTAGCACTAGGGATTTACACCGAAGCTCGCATTGATTTAGCAAATAGTGAAACAGGTAAAAATGATATTCGGAAATTTAATTTGGGTATAGGTCCAGTAGTTGTATTTGGAGCAAGTAACTTTCCATTTGCCTTTTCTACTGCCGGTGGAGATACCGCAAGTGCCATCGGTGCAGGTTGTCCAGTGATCGTGAAAGGCCATTCGGGACATACCCGTACGTCTACGATAATGGCCGAAGCCATCGCTGCTGTTGTCAAAGAATTCGGCTGGCCAGAGGGGGTGTTTAGCCATATTCTTGGAGCCAATATCGAAGGAACTGATACCAAAATAGGGGCCTATCTCACGGGTCATCCTCTTGTAAAAGCGGTCGGTTTTACAGGATCTTATTGGGGCGGGAAAGCTTTGTTTGATATCGCCAATCAACGCGAAGAACCGATTCCGGTATTTGCCGAAATGGGCAGTATCAATCCGGTGTTTGCCTTTACGCATATGCTGCAAGAGCGTGCCGAAGCATTGGCTAAGGAATACGCGAGTTCACTCACCATGGGTGTGGGACAGTTTTGTACCAATCCAGGTGTATTTATCGCGGTTAAAGGCGATGGCTTAGATCGCTTCAAAAATGCACTGGCGCTAGAAATTGGGGCAATCGCACCAAGTACAATGCTTAATTCGGGTATCTATACGCATTTTGAAAAAAATAAGACAACATTAAGTAACCAAGAAGCGGTCACGGTAATCGCCGAATCGGGGATAGAAGCTAGCCAGGGACAAGGTCGCGCAAGAATCATCAGTACCTCGGCAAGCAATTTTTTGAAAAATCAGGTATTGAGCGAGGAAGTGTTTGGTCCTTTTGCGGTATTGGTGGAAGCGGACAGTGCAAAAGAAGTACTGACTATTGCGCAGGAACTTAAAGGCCAATTGACCATTACCATGGCGGGTACTGCGCAAGATGTGCAGGAGCATCAAGATGTTTTCAATGTCGTGAAAGATAAGGCGGGTCGACTTTTATTTAATGGAATGCCAACTGGAGTAGAGGTGGTTTATGCGATGCAGCATGGCGGTCCTTTTCCTTCCTGTACGGATCCTAGATTTACTTCTGTAGGACCAGATGCGGTGAAGCGTTTTGTCCGCCCTTTATCGTTTCAGAATTGGCCCGATGAATTTTTGCCTGTAGAGCTGAAAAATGAGAATACACTAGGCATTTCACGTATCGTAGATGGTAGTGCGACAAAAACAAGTATTTAGCACATTTTTGTATAGCAATTGATGAAGAAAACATTTTTTTGTATTGACTCCCACACCTGTGGTTGTCCAGTTAGGTTGGTAGCAGGAGGAGGACCGGTGCTGAACGGTCATTCGATGATGGAGCGCCGTCTGCATTTTATGGAAGAATATGACTGGATCCGTAAAGGATTGATGTTTGAACCCCGTGGTCATGATATGATGAGCGGGAGTATTCTTTATCCACCTACAGATCCCAATAATGATACCGGTGTCCTATATATTGAAACAAGCGGATGTCTTCCGATGTGTGGTCATGGTACCATTGGTACCGTGACGATTGCCATTGAAGAAGGATTGGTCATCCCCAAAGTACCGGGAAAGTTACGTCTGGAAACA
This sequence comes from Sphingobacterium sp. PCS056, assembly GCF_023273895.1. NCBI lineage: Bacteria > Pseudomonadati > Bacteroidota > Sphingobacteriia > Sphingobacteriales > Sphingobacteriaceae > Sphingobacterium > Sphingobacterium sp. PCS056. Next base: position 1,554,291 of record NZ_CP096883.1, read on the forward strand.
CCAGCCGGATTGATCCTGATCGATTATGTGCAAGAAGGTCCAAAAGTAAAAACGGTCAAGCTGACCAATGTGAAATCTTTTCTTTATAAAGAAGGACTTACGGTGATGTGCCCAGATTTGGGAGAGATTGTAGCAGATGTAGCCTATGGTGGAAATTTCTATGCCATCGTTGATCCACAGAAAAATTTTAGAGATATCAGCGATTTTTCGGCTAGTCAGCTTATCCACTACGGTAAGATTATTCGCCGATTACTCAATGAGCAAACGGAATTTGTTCATCCTGAAAATGAAAATATCTATGGTCTCAGCCATATTCAATGGACGGGAAAACCTACGCATGCTAATTCTACGGGACGCAATGCCGTGTTAGTAGGTGAGAATGCCTTGGATAGATCTCCTTGTGGTACCGGAACTTCTGCTCGTATGGCACAGTGGTATGCCAAAGGGAAGTTGAAAAAAGGCGAAGAGTTTGTGCATGAGAGTTATATCGGTTCGCAATTTGTCGGTCGTATTGAGGACGAAACAGCCATAATCGGACAGCCTGCGATTATTCCTTCGGTAGAGGGATGGGCAAGAATTACGGGATATAGTCAGATCATTATTGACGATGACGACCCATATAAAGAAGGATTTCAAGTTATGTAATTACTATTAAAACATCAAATAACGTGTCAACACATAATAAAGGAAAAGTTGCTATCATAGGAGCTGGTATTGCAGGATTGTCTACCGCTTATTACCTGCTACAAGATGGTTGGGAAGTTCAAATTTTAGAGAAAAGTGACGGGCAGGACAATTGCTCTTATGGCAATGCAGGAATGATCGTTCCTAGTCATTTTACTCCGCTGGCAGCTCCGGGTATCGTAGCGCAGGGGGTAAAATGGATGCTGAACAGTAAGAGCCCATTTTACGTCAGACCCTCCTTGAATTTCTCCTTGATAGACTGGGGACTGAAGTTCTTGAAACATGCCAACGAAAAACATGTTAACCGAAATGCAGCGGCTATACGCGATTTGAATCTGGCGAGTAGCCGGTACTATGATCAACTAGCTCAACAGGAGGGTTTTGATTTCGAACTGAGGCAGAATGGGATCATGATGCTCTACAAATCCAATCATGTGGCGCATGAAGAAATAGAATTGGCAGAAAAGGCTCAAAACTTGGGATTGGATGTGGAGGTTTTTGATCAAGCGGGTATCCAGGCCTTAGAGCCTAATCTCCGAATGGATACAATAGGTGGTATTTTATATAAATGTGATGGTATCCTGTATCCTCCCAAATTGATGAAAACATTAACAGATTACCTGCTCGCTCATGGTGTACAGTTTAACTATCAAACGGAAGTAACGGGATTCAAGTTTTCTGGCAAAAAAGTATCCGAAATCGTTACTTCAAAAGGAGCATTTCATGCGGATGAAGTAGTCGTAACTGGGGGAGCATCTCTACCCGCGTTAGCTTCTAAGTTGCAGTTGAAGTTGCCGTTAATGCCAGGGAAGGGGTATTCGTTCATGCACCATACCACAGACAATAGCCAGATGGTTCATGCAGCCTTGTTGTTGGAAGCACGTGTAGCGGTGACGCCTATGAACAATCAGATTCGCTTTAGTGGAACGATGGAATTAGGCCCTGCTAATGATAAAATATATACCAATCGGGTCAAAGGAATCGTCGAATCTATCCCGAAATATTTCCCTGACCTACAGGTAGACTATCCGCAAGATATCTGGTTTGGCTACCGACCATGTTCGCCAGATGGGCTTCCTTATTTGGGCAGAACTTCAAAATACAGCAATGTTAGCATTGCTGGTGCAGGTGGTATGATGGGATTGAGTTTGGGCCCTGCTTACGGAAAAGCGATCACGGCTCTATTGTCCAATCAACCCACAGAAACGGATATCACAGGATTTAATCCAGATCGATTCCAATAGACCATAATAAACCTAAATGATGAAGAAAAACAACAATAACCCGAACGTAAAGAAATTTATTGTCATTGGCGTACTTTGTATGGCTTCTTCGCTAACAGATGCCCAAGATATGGATTTGTACCAACATACGACACCCATTGAGCCTTATATCATTCAATATCGTCATGACCTGCAGGCTGTCAATTATTTCTACGGTCCAATGCCTAAAAACTGGGGCTTTCAGCAATCAGCAGCCTCACCCGAACAGATCAATCGACTGATATCGATAGATGACGATTATTTGGCGAAACTGAAAAACTTTGATTACAAACGGCTAAATACCAATGGTCAAGTTGATTATATTCTGTTGAACCAAAAAGTGCAGCGACATCAGGAAGAACTCAAAGAATCATTAGCATCTTATAACCACCTGAAGTCTTACTTACCATTTGCTGAAAATATTCTTCAATTTGAACAGAAACGTCGTCGAGGAGCTGCTGTTGTCGGAAAGGATGTCGCCATCGTGTTAGAAAAAACAACCGGTCAGGTCGAGGAAGCGATGCAGAATCTTGAAAATGGATCAGCGATTGAATATGCGGATGTCAATTTTTTGGTCAATATGGTCGAATCATTGCGAACCCGATTGGAAAGTTCATTTGACTTCTATAATGGATATGACCCGATGTTTACGTGGTGGGTGCCTAAATCTTACGAAAGGTTAAACGAAAAACTGATCCAGTACAAAGCTGCTCTGCAAGCGAAGAGCAACTGGAAAGTGTTTAATGATGGCAGCCATATCGGAGGCCACCCTATTGGAAAAGCGGCACTCAATAAAAAGCTGCGGGAAGAAATGATTGCTTATGATGCGGATGAGCTTTTGCGAATTGCTGATCAGGAATGGGAATGGTGTGTGGCGGAGTTATTAAAAGCTTCTCGTGAGATGGGATTTGGAGACGATTGGAAAGCTGCGCAGGAAAAGGTTAAAAACACTTATGTACCGGAAGGTCGACAGCCCGACTTGATCAATGAACTGTACGACAGAGCCCAAACGTTTATCAAGCAGCATGATCTCATCGCGATTCCTGAATTGGCGGATGAGACTTGGGGGATGATTATGATGACTCCTGAACGGCAATTGGTCAATCCTTTTTTTACGGGAGGACGTGAGATCAGTATTTCCTATCCGACCAATACGATGACTTATGAGCAGAAGATGATGAGCATGCGGGGCAATAACCCACACTTTTCATTGGGTACGGTTCAGCACGAACTTAATCCAGGCCATCATTTACAGTATTTTATGAATAAAAGGTATAAGCCTTATCGTGAGCAGAATTTCAATACACCATTCTGGACCGAAGGCTGGACCTTATATTGGGAATTACTTCTGTATAGAATGGGTTTTGCAAAGACTCCGGAAGAACGTATCGGAATGTTATTTTGGAGAATGCATCGCTGTGCGCGGATCACCTTTAGTATTAAATTTCATTTGGGCGAATGGACACCGCAGCAATGTATAGATTACTTAGTCAACAAGGTCGGTCATGAGCCTGCAAATGCACATGGCGAAGTGAAGCGATCTTTTGAAGGTTCTTATGATCCTTTATATCAGTTGGCTTATTTGATCGGTGGTTTACAGTTGCTGAGTATCAGCGATGAATTGGTAGGATCGGGGAAAATGTCCTATACCGAATTTCATGACCGTGTGATCAAGGAGAATTACTTGCCCATGGAGATGCTCAGGGCAATATTGACCAACCAGAAGCTTGAAGCTAACCATCAAGCGAAATGGAAATTTTATAATTTTAAATAACCGCAATCTAACCCTCAATCTATGAGTAGTCAAGAAAATAGTCAAGATTTCAAAAAGTCATTGGGTTTATTGGACGCCACGATGCTGGTTGCCGGAAGTATGATTGGTTCGGGGATCTTTATTGTATCGTCAGATATTGCCCGAAATACAGGTTCTGCTGGATGGTTGATGGTCGTATGGTTGATCTGCGGATTTATGACTTTAGCGGCAGCTTTGAGTTATGGCGAGCTCAGTGCCATGTTTCCGAAAGCTGGTGGTCAGTATGTTTATTTGAAAGAGGCCTATGGACAGGTGGTCAGTTTTACATTTGGATGGACTTTTTTTGCGGTTATCCAGACGGCCACGATTGCAGCTGTGGGGGTTGCTTTCTCTAAGTTTACGGCTTATCTGTTTCCGGTGCTGGATGAAGATGTTTATCTGCTGGTGATCGGAGATTATCATATATCATCTGCTCAGGTGTTGGCTATCGCTGTTATTTTACTGCTCACCTTGATCAATACCGGAGGGGTGAAAAATGGGAAAACGGTACAGACAGTGCTGACGCTGATCAAGATCTTAAGTTTGGTCTTATTGGTCATTTTTGGTTTTGCGGCTTTTGATCTGGAGGTGTGGAATCAAAACTGGTCTTCGGAGCATATGTGGAACCTGCATCGGTTAAATGTGGATGGATCGACAGCTGATTATGCTACGTTTGGTGCGTTTGGTGCGATGTCTGCAGCACTAGTAGGAGCATTATTTAGTAGCGATTCCTGGCACTCTTCTTCCGCTGTAGCGGGAGAAATCAAGAATCCGCAACGCAACATTGGTTTAAGTTTAGCTTTAGGAACCTTGATTGTGACGGTGATCTATATTTTAACCAATTTGATGTATACCGGTGTATTGACGATTGAGCAAATGGCCAGTGCTCCTAAAGATCGCGTGGCGATGCTTGTGGCACAGGAAATCTTTGGTCCCGTTGGAATCGCCATCTTGGCGATCATGATTATGGTCAGCACTTTTGGATGCAACAATGGATTGATTCTGGCTGGTGCAAGGATCTATTATTCGATGGCTAAGGATGGCTTGTTTTTTAAGAAAACGGGAACCTTAAATAAGAATGCCGTACCGGCATATGCCTTGTGGTTGCAGGCAGTAATTGCCTCGATATGGTGCTTGACAGGTAAGTACGGGGATTTGTTGGATATGATTACCTGTGTAGTTGTCATCTTTTATGTGTTGTGCATCATCGGCATATTTTGGTTAAGATATAAACGTCCCGAAGTACCAAGACCTTATAAAGCATTTGGCTACCCATTTATACCGGCGATCTATATCGTGATGGGCTTATCGTTTATTATTTTGTTGGTCATCTATAAACCACAATTTACTTGGCCGGGCATCATCATTACCCTTTTGGGTATTCCGTTATACTATGTTGTGAAACAAAAGGAAGCGAAGACTTAATCTTACTTATTTTCATCATGCCTGATTATGGATAAAGGCATGATCTATACGATATAAAAAAATAATACATATGAAGTTAACATTAACCGCTGCTTTAGTGCTGCTCTTGCAGCTTACGACAATGGCGCAGGGGACATTGGACGATTATAAACGAGCCAAAGACATCAGAAGTTCATTTGCTAAGGTGTACCAAGTACCGCAGCAGATTATCTGGTCTGAAAAAGGAGATAGTTTTTCCTACCGGGTCACGCAGAAAGATGGCAAGAGGAGCTTATATCTGGTCGATGCGCTGAACAAGAAAAAAATAGATACCGATGTTGCCGCGATTGAAAAGCAGCTCTCATCGCAGTTGGGCAAAGAAGTGAAATTAGGCGTTTTGTGGGGGAGAGATCTGAAAGTGCTGACGGCAAACGAGGTGGAGTTTACCGAAGAGAAAGTGGTCTGGAAGTGGAATGCGCAGGAAAATAAACTGAGCAAGTTGCGGGATGTTCCTACAGCAGGTGCTGATCGGAGATCGGATGGCTATTGGGGAGCACGATGGGATGATAGTAAGGGTGAGCCTGTGGATTCTCCCGATAAGGTCTATACCGCATATATTAAAAATAGTAATATTTACATCAGCAAAAAAGGCGATTCGAAAAGCGAGAAACAAATGACCTTTGATGGTAGCCCCGGAGCGTATTACAGTGCTCGTATCCAATGGTCCGATGATTCAAAAAAATTGGCCGCTTCCAAAGTACGAAAGGCAGAAATTAGGCAATTGACTTTATTGGAATCTTCTCCTGTCGATCAATTGCAACCTAAACTACAAACCAGAGACTATAATAAACCTGGAGATGCTTTATCACAATATTATCCTACTATTGTTCATATAGCGGATGGTCGTGTGATATCGGTAGATCCAGCTCAGGTGGACAATCAATTTTCATTATCTGCGATCGCATGGAAGCAGGATAATAGTGGAATCACATTTGAATATAATCAACGTGGTCATCAACGTTATGATGTGATGGAGTTGAGTGCTGTAGACGGAAAAACCAAAGCAATTATTTCTGAGCGCAGCGCTACATTCATTGATTATAGCGGAAAAAAATACCGGAATGATCTCAAAAAAACAGCCGACATCATTTGGGCCTCGGAACGTGATGGATGGAACCATCTGTATCTGTTCGATGCCAGAACTGGAGCATTGAAACATCAGATTACCAAAGGAAACTGGGTGGTGCGTAAAGTCGTTAACGTCGATGAGGATAGCAAAAAAATTATTTTTGAGGCCAGTGGTATGGATAAAGGATCGGATCCCTATTTAATCCGTTATTATTCGATTGGCCTTGACGGTAAGGGAATGAAAGAACTCACCCCCGAACCGGCTAATCACCAAGCAACATTTAATAACGATCAAACCTTATTTGTGGATCTCTATTCTCGTGTTGATCAAGCGCCAAAGACAGTCTTACGACGCGCTGTAGATGGGCAGATCGTCATGGATTTGGAACAAGCTGATATTTCGGATCTGGAAGCTACGGGATGGCGCAAACCAGAGGTATTTAAATCTCTTGCTAGAGATGGTAAAACCGATATTTGGGGGATTATTGTTCGTCCTAGAAATTTTGATCCCAACAAAAAATATCCAGTGATCGAATATATCTATGCTGGTCCGCATAGCTCTTTTGTACCCAAGTCATTTTCCGCTAATCCTTCAGGACTTACTGAACTTGCGGAATTGGGATTTATTGTGGTGCAGATCGACGGAATGGGAACATCCAATCGTTCGAAAGCATTTCAAGATGTCGCTTGGAAAAATCTAAAAGATGCCGGCTTTCCTGATCGTATTGCCTGGATGAAAGCTGCCGCGCTTCAATATCCTTATATGGATATCGAAAAAGTTGGTATTTATGGTACTTCTGCCGGAGGACAATCTTCTGCTGGGGCACTGTTATTTCATCCTGAGTTTTACAAAGTGGGTGTTTCCTCTTGTGGTTGCCATGATAATCGTATGGACAAAATATGGTGGAATGAACAATGGATGGGCTGGCCCATCGGACCTGAATATGCGGCATGTTCCAATATCGAAAATGCGTATAAATTAGAAGGAAAGTTGCTATTGATCGTTGGCGAGTTGGATGATAATGTGGATCCGGCATCGACTTATCAGTTCGTCAATCAGCTAATTAAGCATGGTAAAGATCACGACTTCATTATGGTTCCGGGTATGGGACATGCTTCTGGTGGTGATTTTGGTGAAAAGAAACGTCGCGATTATTTTGTCAAACACTTGCTTGGGGTAGAACCTCCAGCTTGGAACGCTTATTAAAGAAGGTCTAGGATAATCAGGGATTTAAACTGATGTAAATAAAGAATAAACCGAGCTTGCGAGCTCACAAAGTAATGATATACCAATGAAACCATCATGAGCACCCACGCACAAAAAGCGATGAATATTGCTCATGATCGCTTCATTACAGATAAAAAACAATTTATATCCATGAAAAGTTATACAGTTTTTTTACGTTTTATCCTCGTCGCCACAATCCTAACCAAAGGGTTAAGCCCGGTACAGGCGCAAAGTGGTGATCAGATTTTGGATGGAATCGGTGAAACGGGCATGATCGCACGCTATGTATTTAATGGGGATCTGAAAGATTGGTCCCGCAACAATCTGCATGCAACCGCTGGTCGGAATGCGACATTTATCACCGATAAGCGGTTTGGAAAAGTATTGTCGTTGTCTGGCGAAAGCAATGATTTTATCCAGATTCCTGCTGATGCTTTGACCGATATGGAGTCGCTGAGTATTTCGGGCTGGGTGTATCTGCGTTCGGAAAAAAAGGGTCAAGTATTTTTTGACTTTGGAAAGGATGCACGCAAACATTTCTTCGCTGCTCCTGTAGGAACAAAAAGTCAGGTTGGTTTTCAGAGTTTAATTACTTCAGGAAAAAACAACCAAAAAGGAGCAGTTTCTTCAGTGATCACGTTGAATAAATGGGTGTACCTGACTATTGTGGTGGATATCCCTTCCAAAACGATGTTGACTTATGTCGATGCTGTGCCCGTTGGTGAATCCAAACAGATTCCGCGTGAGTTGACGGAGGTTTTTGGATCTGCAGGAGAGAAGAATCAGTTGTATATCGGAAAATCACTTTTTGCAGGATCTCCTACGTTGGATGGGATGTTACATGATTTCCGGATCTATCGCGTTCCGTTGAGTAAAAATCAGCTTACCGGAATTTATACCAATTCACAGCGAGGTAGGAGCAACGTTGCTGTAAATGTAACCAAGGTGGAGGATAACCTGCCCGAGTTTCCTTTAACGCAAGCACAACTCTACAATGCGTACTTAATTGCTGTGCCAGATGTACAGGTGGAAACGGCATTAGGCGATTTGCCGCGGTTACCGAGTTATGTACAAGGAATGTATAAAGAGGATATGGTAGGGCCTAAAGTACGTGTCATTTGGCCTTCGCCAAATGATAATAGTACGGTTCTGGAAGCTGGTCGTTATACCATTACAGGGCGGGTCCCAGGTACAGATTTGCAACCTAAAGCGATCGTGACTGTCAAAACAGGTACTGCAGCAGCGCCAAGCTTAAAATTGGAAAAATTTGATTTAAATCAAGTTTCATTGCAGGCCGATGCGCAGAACCAAGAAACAAAATTCATTGAAAATCGCGATAAATTTATCAGCACATTAGCAGTTACTGATCCTAACTCTTTTCTTTACATGTTTCGTGATGCGTTTGGGCAGCCACAGCCTCCAGGAACTAAACCTTTGGGCGTATGGGATAGTCAGGATACCAAACTCAGAGGACATGCCACAGGTCATTACCTAACTGCTATTGCTCAGGCGTATGCCAGTACAGGATATGATAAAACCTTGCAAGCGAATTTTGCCGAGAAAATGAACTATATGGTGAATACCTTATACGAAATGGCACAATTGTCGGGTAAACCGCAACAAGCTGGAGGTACAGCTGTCGCTGATCCGACAGCAGTGCCTTATGGTCCTGGAAAATCAACCTACGACTCGGATCTGAGTCAGGAAGGTATCCGTACAGACTATTGGAATTGGGGAGTAGGGTATATCAGTGCCTATCCACCGGACCAATTTATCATGTTGGAAAAGGGAGCGAAATACGGGGGACAGAAAACGCAAGTTTGGGCTCCCTATTATACCTTGCATAAAATTTTGGCCGGTTTGATCGATATCTATGAAGTGAGTGGCAATGAAAAGGCACTTCAAGTGGCGACCGGTATGGCAGATTGGGTACATGCACGTCTCAGCCAACTACCTAAGGAAACGCTGATACAAGTGTGGAGTACTTATATTGCCGGAGAATTTGGAGGAATGAATGAGACTATGGCTCACCTCTACCGCATCACGAATAAAGAACACTATTTGAAGACTGCACAACTGTTTGACAACATCGATATGTTCTTTGGAAATGCGCAACATGCGCATGGATTGGCGAAAAATGTCGATACGTTTCGAGGATTGCATGCCAATCAACATATCCCTCAAATTGTAGGTAGCATCGAGATGTATCAAGCTTCCAATCTGCCTGAATACTATCGGGTAGCTGATAACTTTTGGTATAAGGCTGTCAACGATTATATGTATAGTATAGGAGGACTTGCAGGGGCTCGAAATCCGGCTAATGCAGAAGTGTTCACAGCAGAACCTTCGACCCTATATGAAAATGGTTTTTCTGAAGGAGGACAGAATGAAACGTGTGGTACTTATAATATGCTGAAATTAACCAGTAACCTGTTTCTTTTTGATCAACGTGCAGCTTATATGGATTATTACGAACGCGGATTGTACAATCATATTTTGGCTTCTGTTGCTGAAAACTCAGCGGCTAATACCTATCACGTATCGCTAAGACCTGGCGTACAAAAGCAATTTAGCAACGCCAATATGACCGGTTTTACCTGCTGCAATGGTACCGCGATCGAGAGTAGTACCAAATTGCAGAATAGTATTTATTTTAAAAGCAAAGATGATCAGGCTTTATATGTCAATCTATTTATTCCTTCAACTTTGGAATGGACGGAACGTCAGGTGACTGTGGAGCAAAAGACTAGTTTTCCAAAGCAAGACGAGACGGAGCTGACCATAAAAGGGAATGGAATATTTGATCTACATGTGCGTGTGCCCAGCTGGGCAACCAACGGATTTTATGTCAACATCAATGGTCAAGATCAACAAGTGCAGGCTCAACCAGGTACTTATTTGAAATTGAGCCGTAATTGGAAAAATGGGGATCGTATCACCTTAAAAATGCCTTTCCAATTTCATTTAGATCCAGTGATGGATCAACAGAATGTTGCCAGTTTATTCTATGGCCCCATCTTATTAGCTGCTCAAGAACCCGAAGCGAGAAAAGATTGGCGTAAAGTAACTTTAGATGCGAAAGATATCAGCAAATCCATTTCAGGTGATCCACAACGTTTGGAGTTTAAAATCGATGGGGTAGATTTTAAACCATTTTATGAGACCTACGGAAGACACTCGGTTTATCTGGATGTTACATTGAAATAATTGCAATTTATACTGAAAACTTGGAGGGGTACTTTGTTTGTCGAGGTACCCCTCTTTGATACATACTGATCATGAAAAAATTATTCTTTTTAGTACTCTTTGCTTGCTCAATAGGTTCAGTGCCTGCTCAATCGTTGAAAAAGCATGAAATGCCAAATACCTTAAATCCATTATTGCCCGGATATTTTGCAGACCCAACGATAAAAAAAATAGGAGATACCTATTATATCTATGCCACGACAGATGGTAACGGTTGGGGAGCAGGACCATCGCAGGTATGGACTTCCACAGATTTTAAGAATTGGACCATACAACCCATGAACTGGCCCAATACCCATTGGTATTGGGCTCCCGATATGACTAAAGGATACGACGGAAGATATTATTTATATTATAGTCAACCGGTCGAAATATTTGGTGCGGTATCGGAGACACCGATAGGGCCTTGGCAGTCCCTGGCTGATGATCATCAATCGATTATACCCAATTATATGATTCCGGGTGTGATTACCTTGGATGGTCAAACGTTCACCGATCATGACGGACTCATGTATATGTATTGGGGCACCTGGGGGATTTATCCAGACCACGGGTGTGCCGTGGGGTTAATGAATCCGGATATGAAGAGTTTTAAAAAGATCGAATTGATTCCCAATACCGTGGCAAAGGATTTTTTTGAAGCTCCGTATATGTTTGAACGCAATGGTATATATTACCTCATGTATTCTTCTGGTCATTGTGAAGATCATACTTATCGTGTCCAATATGTCAAGAGTACAGTTGGCCCTATGGGACCCTTTGAATATCCTGCTGATAACCCCATCTTAGTAACCAATGAAGATGGTACGATCCATGGACCGGGGCATCATAGTGTGCTGGAGGAGGATGGCCGGTATTATATCGTTTACCACAGGCACAATAATCCGCATTCGGGTGGTGGTTTTCATCGTCAGGTTGCAGTAGATGAATTATTTTTTACTGCTGACGGAAATATTCAAAAAGTAGTTCCCACACATCAAGGGATTGCTGATCTCATCAAACCGAAACCTTATCCCGAAGATCTAGCGTTCGGAAAACCTGTGCAGGTGTCTTCTTCTTATCATGCTGATTTTAGAGCGTCTTTTTTGGTGGATGACAATAACGGAACTTTATGGCGAGCAAAAGAAAACCATCAGCCAGCATGGTTAACGATCGATCTGGAAAAGATAACAGATGTACAAACTGTCGCCATCCAATTTGAATATCCTACTTATGCGTATCAATATCGGATCGAAACATCAACAGATGCTAAAACCTGGACGACATATGATGACCAGTCCAATAATAATCGTTGGGCAAGTCCGGTCTTGGCCCACGGAAAGGTGAAGGCACGCTATGTACGCTTGCATCTCTTGCAGACACAATTGCCGGGGCTACCTCGTGGAGTATGGAATATCAAGGTCTATGGTAAGTCGCTGGACCAGCAAACGGTCTGGTCAGCTCCGCAAATTATGCCTCCTGAAGAAACCATTTTTGGTCCTTTGATCCACATGGATGCGGAGGACTATCAGGAAGGGGAGCGTATCACAACGATTCAGAATAAAGGTTTACTGCAAGGAACCCTAGATAGTGAAAAGCCTATTTATGTGAAAAACTATCAAGGGAAAAAAGCATTTTTCTTGAATGGTTCAGTTTCCCTTCGTTCGACATTTAAAGTGCCCCAATCACTCGCGGGCAACAGCCCCTATACAGTCTCCATGTGGATCAATAATCCACGAATCGATCGTTTTGAAAGTGTGGTTGCTTGGTCTAAAGGTAATCAGGATATCAGCAAAGCGATCGTTGGCTACGGCAAAGATGCGCAGCGAGGAGCTATTACACATGGTGCCTGGCCAGATATGGGTTTTAAGACGCTACCGCAGGAGGATCAATGGCATCATATAATAATCTCATTTGACGGTTATATGGAACGTATATATGTTGACGGAAAGCTGCAACGTGAAGAAAATCGCATGTTATTTGTTCATCCTGCCGATTATTTTGTGGTAGGTGCTTCTGATTTATTGGATCAGCATTTTTCAGGTTATATCGCAGATATTAAGATGGCCAATATCGACTTATCTGCTGATATAATAAATGAAGAAAAGAATTTCTCCAATCCAAAAAAATTATTTTTTGCTATACAGACCGATAATCTTGCTACAGGAAAAATCAGCAAAGTGCGCAATCATGGTGCGATCATGGCTCATGAGGTTGCGGTTGATCGAGGAGAGGTTATCATACAGGGTAACCGTACTGCACTGAAAATGGATACATGGAAAGATCCCATTTTGACCAGCATTCTTACTCAGCCGTCCTACACCTTAGCTTTTGATTGGTTTGATGGCCACCGTTGGAATCATGGTTTGGCACTGTATGATCAGGGCAAGACGGTGTTTTATAAGAACAGTAAGCAAGATCAGGTACAAAATATCAATAAATTACTTCGGATAAAGGATGGTGAAGTTGTTTTTCAGCACGCTTTTCATTTTTTTCGTGCATATCCTAAAAAATTTAATATAGATCAGATAGAGGAAAATTATCAGATCTGGAAAGCAAAAAGTGCAGCTGATTTGAACAGGTATACGCCTAATATCGCGGTGAAGCCGTATTGGATTAACGATGACGATTTCTTTGTCCAGATCCGTGCAGATCAAGCAGACCTGATGTATCTATTTTCGACAGATCAATATGATTCGGGTTGGATTCAAGAGCCTTACTATTTGTTTAATCGTGCGCATTTGGGTAAGACCATTTCGGTTTTTGCGAAAGATGAGTTTGGAAATGTGAGTGAAGCACAGCTGATCGCTGTGCCGAAGCAGAAATCATCTTTACGGGTAAAGGATTTCGATCAAAACTTTACGTTAGGAGAGGAAGAAATTCCGGATTGGGACGGCTATCAAGTCGGTGTATATCCCGATAGTACACATGTGGGGATTAAGGGTGTAGATGGGCAATGGACCTTGAGCTCTAAGCATACAAAATGGGGTGATGCATCCTTGTTACCACCTTTTATATATAAAGAATTGGAGGGGGATTTCACCTTAGAAGTTCAGGTAAAAGATGTCGCGGGATTAACTTCTAAAACCCGCACCTCGAGTGAAGCTGGTATTATGATACAGGCTATAGGAAACCCAAATGCTTACATGAATAATACCGTGTTAACGGGTTGGAATTTGGGTAATCTTGCCAGAAGTATAGGGGATCAGATCCATCAGGAAGGAAATAATGGAACGGGATTGCAGTATTCACCTTATATCCAGGTACAAAAAGTGGGTAGTTATTTCTTCTTGCGCAGTTCTCAGGATGGAATCACATGGATCGATCTTCCGAATACACCCTTTCTGCGTGAAGATCTGAAAGGACAGAAGTTGCGTGTGGGGCTGTATCAGATTGCGACCAATAATCAGGAAGGTTATGGTGTATTTGAGCAGTTCAAGATATGGCAATAATCCGGTGATATCAACGGAAAATATAAACCGTGATCGTCTAATCTTCGGAAGGCGATCACGGTTTTATCTTTAATAAGGGGCTATGATTAAGTATAATACGATTTTTTTTGATCATAATATAAGTGTTATTGGTTAAATTCGGATTGAATTCAAACCTGATTCTCCTTTACCTTCGAGTATCTATTAAACAACTAATATTAACTAACCAAATTAATTAATTTATGAAAAACGTAGGTCTTTTATTAGTCCTCGTGGTTCTCCTTTCGTTTGATGTATTTGCTCAACAGGTAACAGGTGTGGTCCGGGATGTATCGGGAAGTACCATGGTCGGAGCGACGCTGAGAAATTTATCTACCCAGATAAGTGCACAAACCAATAGCAAAGGAGAGTTTACGATGGTCGCAAAGCCGGGAGATATGGTCGAGGCAAGCTTGCTTGGATACGAATCAAAAAGGCTAAAAGTGGAGGCACAGTCGCCGCTCAATTTTGAACTGAATACGACTTTCTCCACTTTAGATGAAACGGTCGTCATCGGTTATCAAAAAATCTCTAGAAAGAAAACTACCGCAGCCATTTCCAGTATTTCGGGTAAAGAATTGGCTAATCTTCCCGCGGCAAGTTTTGATCAATTGCTGCAGGGACGCCTATCGGGTGTAAATGTACAGAATTTTACAGGTGAACCAGGGGCATCTCCTACCGTTCAAGTACGTGGAAATACAAGCTTAAATCGAGAGTATGATGAGTTTAGCGTCGGTAATGCCCCGCTGTATGTTGTAGATGGAGTACCTCAGCCTCCGCAACAATACACTTCTCCAGTGACAGGTACAGGTACAAATTTTATCGCAGGTATTAATCCGCAGGATATTGAAAGTATTGATGTGCTGAAAGATGCTTCTGCTGCCGCTATCTATGGATCGAGAGCATCAAGCGGTGTCATCCTGATCACCACGAAAAAGGGTATCAGTCGTGAACCACAGGTGATGGTTTCGGCATATTCAGGCTTGACACAGCGCCCTGAGTTGCGAGATGTAGCGATAGGAGCTGAAGAGAGACGTCAAAAAATGCGCATTTTAGAAGAATTACAGCAATATCGACCTGATATTGATAATCGAAACATATCTTTTCTGCTTACGGATAGCTTAAATCCAGCTTTTAACGGTGCTACCGATTGGCAGGATATGTACTACCGAAAAGGAATGGTCAATAATGCTGATCTGAGCCTAAGTGGAGGGGGATTTGGGGGATCAAATTATCGTTTCAGTGCCGGCTTATACGACGAGAAAGGAATTGTGAAAGCCACCGGATTTAAGCGCTATTCAACACGGCTAAACTTAATGTCCAAGGCACTGAATGAACGGTTGATGATCAATCCGATTGTTGCTTATTCGCGTACAGAGCGCACGCGAGCTGGTGGTGGCGGAGTGGGGGTAACAGCTAGATACACCCCTGCATCTTATTTCAACCTTAGTGAAACCCGAAAAAATTATCTTTTGGGAATGTATAATGATGATTCGGATGTCAATACCGGTAATCAGTTTACTTTCAACCTGAATCTGGGGTATGATTTTTCAAAAGCGTTAAAATTTACCTCTCAAACTTCTTATATCTATTCCAACAGTAGACGTGATGTGAGTACACCCTCATCAGTGGCTAATTTTACAGGAAACAGACAAGATGTCTTTTCAGATAATCAGGTCAACGTGTTGTCTTCTAATTATTTCAGTTATACTAAAGAATTTAACAAACATAGCCTGAGCATGATCTTGGGAAGTGACCTGGAATATAATCAATACCGGTCAGTGGGGGCGGGTGCTTCGAATGGTTCTTCAGACCAAATCAAAGTCATACAAGGATTTCAGCAACGTTATCTGACGGCTTGGTCCGATTATCAGGCTTATAGTATGGCTTCATTTTATTCGCGACTGGCATATGACTATGATTCTAGGTATCTCGTTTCTGCCAGTATCCGTGGCGATGGATCATCCCGCTTTGGCGTCGGTAATAAATGGGGTTATTTTCCGTCGGCTTCCGTAGCATGGCTCGTTTCGGAAGAATCCTTTATGAAAGACAAAGAGTCTTTGTTTTCGATGTTAAAACTGCGTGCTAGTTTGGGTACAACGGGTGGACTACCCGGGAATAATTACTTGCAATATAATCTTTATCGGGTCAATGCTGGAAATTTCTGGGGAAATAACAATGCAACCTCTTATAATGGTGTCACCGCGATA
Organism: Sphingobacterium sp. PCS056; assembly: GCF_023273895.1. Taxonomy (NCBI): domain Bacteria; kingdom Pseudomonadati; phylum Bacteroidota; class Sphingobacteriia; order Sphingobacteriales; family Sphingobacteriaceae; genus Sphingobacterium; species Sphingobacterium sp. PCS056. The sequence continues at coordinate 1,570,694 of NZ_CP096883.1, forward strand.
ACGCCCAATCTGGTAGATGGGGTCGCACAGCCTAATATCAGCTGGGAGCGCTCGACACAGTGGAATATTGGTGTGGATGGAGAAATTGCTAATGGTCGTTTTTCTTTTGCACTGGACGTCTTTAACAAGGAAAATAAACAATCCTTGTTTGATGTTGCATTGCCGGTCACAACGGGGTATGATCGCGCATTGACCAATTCGGTGGGCGTAAGGAACTATGGTGCTGAAGTGGTGCTGATGGCTAATCCGCTTCCAAGAACAAGTCCTGTTCAGTGGTTTAGCCGATTGAATGTCTCCTATGTGAAAAATAAAATCATGAATCTGCCTAATTCGGGTCGCGATTTGGTGGTCGCCGGTTCCCGTTTTGATAAAACACATATTCTATCCGTCGGTAGCCCGATCAATACTTTTTACTTGTACCAAACTTTAGGGATTTTCTCAAATCCTAATGAGATTCCAATCAATCCGCTGACAGGTGACCGCTATAATTCTGGAGGAAGCCCCTTTGCTCCGGGTGATATGTGGATCAGAGATGTGGATGGAGACTACATGATTGATCCCTTCAATGATGGCATCAATCCAGACAAGCTTCCGATCGGCGATCCGAATCCTAAATTTACGGGTGGCTGGACAAATAATGTGACTTGGAAGAATTTCAATGTTGGGGTACTCTTCACCTTTTTGTTTGACAGGGATGTGCTCAATCTATATCAATCTGATTTATTTGAGAATGGTGCAGCGACCAATTCAACCGATGGTTTTGCGCAGTATGCGACACCTGATTTTAGTAAGATCAATATCTGGCGTAAACCGGGAGATCGAGCCGATTATCCAGCCTATCCTTTAGGATCTTGGCGCTATTATACCGTTGCTGGTCAAACATTTTTCATGGATAAAGGTGATTATTTCAGAGTGAAGAGTGTGAGTCTTTCTTACAGTCTGCCCAATCGTTTAGTCTCGGGATGGGGGATGAAAAGTATTCGCATGTATGGTATCGTAGATAATTTAATGATGTTCCAGCGTTCGAAAAGATTACCGGATGCCGAGGCTGTAAATTATTACGGTGAATATGAGGGTAATGGTTATCCGATCCCGAGCAAGTTTACTTTTGGTGTTGAATTACAATTTTAATCAGAGCGTCATGAAAATATTATTTATAAGCAATTATTGGAAATGGGTACTTCTTTTAGCTATTGGCATGAGTGCCCTGTCGTGCAACAAATTTTTGCAAGAGGAACCTCAAAATTCCACTTATAAGGAGGTCTACTGGAAAGATCCAAAAGCAGGAGAAACTGCGATCGCTGGTAATTATTCCTTATTGAGAAATGCCTTGATGGACGGTTTTTATGGAGTTGGAAATCGCTATTATATCTATGGGGATATGACTCCTGATATTTATATCGGCATCAATCGGGATAGTTACAGTCATCCCGAAATCGGAAAAGGAAATTGGACCAGCAATTATTTTGCACATTCTTATGGCAATTGGACCGTATTTTATAAAACAATAGCCATGTCCAATATCATTCTCAAAGAAATGCCGTTGGTCTCAAATGATATCTTGATCTTAGAGCAGGCAGATCCAGAAGCTTTCCGTAAAAAAATTATGGGACAAGCTTATTTTATTCGGGCTTTTTCTTATTTCATGTTGACTAAAATATGGGGAGATGTTCCTTTAGTAACAGAGTCTTATGATGATCCGATCAGTGCGCCTCATCTGGGTCGTACTCCTAGAGTTGAGATCATGAAACAGATCGAGGAGGATTGTCGCCATGCGATAAACTTGTTAAGCTGGGGCTATAAAACAGTCGCAGAACGAGCTGTTACAGCAAATAGAGGTTCGGCTTATGCCCTATTGGCACACTTGTATCTTTGGCGTGCGACGACAACTGATCTCTCATCGAACAATCCGATCATGAATGATGTGAGTAGTGCGGATACGACGATCAATACTTTACTCGCTCAAGGGGGGTACACACTTGCAGATACCGCTAAATATGGTGATATTTTTAAAGGAAGATCGAGCGAAGGTATTTTTGAATTGAATGTAAGTGAAAATACATTAGAGGGGTCGAGCGCACATATTGGGATGAAATTTTTGAACAATAGCTATATCCCAACGTATGGTGCAGTGGCCGATTTCTTTACCAAACCAGCGTATTTAAGTAGTCATTTTTACAAGATCGAAGAGAAAGAGGATTGGGTCTGGCATCAAGATATAGGGCAATGGGTCTGGGAAAATGTACAAACTCGGGTGCTTGATACATTGGATGTACGCTTCAAAAATAATTTTGTCAATTATACAACGGATGTACCCGTATGCATTAAATATAGCAATATTGTCTTTAGAAATCCAGGACAGCAACTTGAACCCTATAACAGTAATAACTTAATCTTATTTAGGTTGAGCGATATCAAATTGTTGCAGGCGGAAATAGCGCTCTACCAAAATAATCCGAGTCGGGCGATTACCATTATCAATGCCTCAAGAACGCGATATGGAGGTGATCCGTCGATTTTATTAAAACCGGGTCTAGCAAAAACCGAAGTGATGAAAGAATATATGATCGAACGCGGAAAAGAGCTGTATCTGGAAGGTCATCTATTTTTTGATATGATCCGCACCCGGACCTACTCAGATCATATCGCCTGGTTAAGCGAGGCTCGTTTTAAACAGGGTGGTTTTTTCTGGCCTGTAGATCCTCGTTTATTTAGTGAAAATAGACTTTTGGTACAGACAGAATACTGGCGTGGAAAGATTTAATGACGCATTTAGAAACTTAAATTCTTTAGAAATGATGATTAAAATAATAAAAAAAACTGGTGCATATCTATCATTTGCCTTGTTGTTTTTTCACATATTGACCTCATGCAAGAAAGATGATTATATCAACGATGGCGGTATTCATCAAGCGAAAGTGAATATGACCACCTATGATTTTCTGGCATCGCACCCAAAATTTGATTCTTTGGTGCGGATCATCGATCGGGCTAACTTAAAAGAGCTGGTGAACAGTGACATCACTTTTTATGCAACAACAAATTGGGGCGTAGCAGAATATGTGAGTGCAAAAAAGCAACAGCGTATCGCAGAGGTAGGGGATGAAAATATTTCTTTTACTATTGATGATATTGATCCAAAACGATTGGATTCATTGAAGATCTATATGTTTAAAGGAAAGGTCGAGCGTGATAAGCTGGATATTAATGGCGCATATTTTACTAATTTGTTTGGACCCATTAATGGTGTGCGATTTCAGTTGGGATTGAGGCGAACAAGAGATTATAGCTCATATGTCGATTATGTGGATTATTTATATTACACAAAAGTGAATGGAACGCTGGATTCGGAAGAACCAAACCCAAATGCGATCCCGGAAGCACAACGAGATGCGCGCGTAGATGTACAGACTTCAGGAATTATTACGACTACAGGTATCATACACGTACTGCACGGTGGCCATCGTTTGTTTTTTAATAAAGAAAAAATGGCTGCCAATTAATTTGAAGATCATCTTCAAGATTGGTAGCTTAAAATGCTGTGTTTATAAAATTATGAGGAGTAAAAACTCAACAAAGTGATCTATACTGCTCATGATAGCATTATGACCGATAAAAATAAAATATATTCCAATGAAAAAGAATAATATAACCAGATATACGATCCTTTTATGCGTGATGGCCGGTATGATCCTCTCCTCCTGTTCGAAGATCGAGGAAGGATTTTTGAGTGATACCATTCGGTATCGGGACAGTGTGATTTACTGTAAGCGGGGAATGACACTTACGGTTTCGGACCGCATAAATGCAGATGGATCGACTCCTCCATTTGATTTTAAGATGATCAACCTGCGCAATAAATTGACGGGAGAACCTGCTCCGGCAGAATTTTCAAAGACCTACGAAATTGAAGTTTTTAAAGAAGGAATGACGTTTAATGCTGCCACTGATACCACTGTCGCTCTTCTGAAAGCAAAGCGGGAGTTGAAGCAGGTAACACCAATGGAATTTAACCCGATCAGCGGGCAGATCAGTTTTAATCGCGCATCTGCAAATCTACCTTTAGGGGTCTATACTTTTGATTTGCAGGCAACGAATCGCAAGGGCACCAAAATCTATAAAGCATTTGCCGAGATACATGTGATCGAACCATTTTTCGAGGACGTTTTTGCAATAACGTATGCCTCGCTTACGGGATCAAATGCATCAGAAACTTTTACACCGGCTTATAATAGTAATATCAAATTGACCTGTAAAAAGGTTTCTGATGAAGGTGCACGTGTGATCCTAAAAGTTGTTGATAAAAATGGTCGCGCATGGGACCCAAGTGCGGGACAGGTCATCAAGCGTGGAGATCGTCCTACGTTTGAATCGCACGTTCGTTTCAATCCGGTTGTTGCCACAAACAACGCATTGGTATGTGATTATGAAGTAGCTCCGTTTCCCCTAACAAAATTCAATGATGGGAAGACAAATTGGGAGTACAATATTTATTACCGTATACCGATGCGCTTTGCAGCGATGGATGGACATCCTAACCATAATATCAATCCTGTATTTGGATTTCGTGTTTTGATGGAAGGAACATTTGAAGTGGAAGTGAAGTTAACGAATGTCGCGGCGATCAATTCATCAGGAACGCCTACGACAGGAAATTAAGTCAATCACACATGCTGCGCAGATATAACAATAATGAGAAGTGATGGAGAATGTCTCCAGCATGGTCATCACTAAATAGATCGCATCATATCCAAGAGCTGAGGAAAGTTAATTATTTAACTTCCCTCAGCTCTTTTGGGTAAAAAACGGTTATCAAAAGGTAGTTTACAAGGACTGGACTTCTTTATTTTTAGTTATGTTTAGGGTTTTACCAAATGCTGTGGAACATATGAAAATTATTGAAAAAGAAACGATTGATGCGATACTTAAATACGATAAATTGATTGAAGCGCTGCGCCAGATTTTTCAATCAACATTCACGATGCCAGTTCGGCATCATCACTTTTATCAAAATGCTGAGGGAACTGAAAATACCCTTATTTTAATGCCTTGCTGGACGGACAATTATATTGGAATCAAACAAGTTGTTGTCGCTCCTGATAACCATACCAAACAACTACCGGCTATTCATGCCTTATATACCTTATTGGATGCGGTCACGGGACAACCTTTAGCTCAGATGGATGCTGCAGGGTTGACTTCCCGAAGAACAGCCTGCACTTCTGCTTTAGCGGCATCTTATTTAGCTCGAGAAGATTCAAAAACTCTGTTAATTGTTGGAGGAGGGAAAGTTGCTCAACATCTTTTGCAAGCGCATTCGGCGGTACGTCACTATAGTCAAGTATTTATCTGGACACGTAATCCATCGAAAGGCGCGACATTGGTATCCGACTTGCAAAAGGCAGGATTTGATCACGTGACCTATGTCGATAATTTGAAGGAAGCAGTGGGGCAGGCAGATGTGATCTCCTGCGCTACGCTGAGTCATGAACCTTTGATACTAGGAGAATGGATTAAGGCGGGTGCCCACTTGGATCTAATCGGGTCTCATACGCCTAAAACACGCGAAGTAGATGATACAGCCATTATGAAGAGTAGCATCTTTGTCGATTCGCGAGCAGGTGCGCTTCATGAAACAGGGGAACTAGCGATTCCAATTGCTACAGGAGTATTGGATCCGCAAAGTATAAAAGGGGATATCAAAGAACTCTGCTGTGGGGAGATTAAAGGGAGATCATCATCGACTGAAATTACACTCTTTAAATCGGCGGGACTGGCTATCGAGGATCTCGCGGCGGCTTTGCTCGTGTATCAGTCCGTTGTTTGATCTTCTGGTATCTGAATCATAACGGATGCTGATGCTTGAAAATCGTAGGTCCCTGAATAGCAAGTTTTAATATGAGATGAGTGATTATCTTGGATTGCGGTAGTACCATGGGTCATCATTTTAAAATAAATAGGTTTAATTCCACGGTCGTTCATATCATCGGAATGGATATATTTTTGCTCATTTTTCTTCCTTTTTTAAAATAAAAGAATACTAAAAATACTTCCAAGAGCAAGATAGTTAAAAACGATTGTAAATAAGGCGTTTACAGTCGTTTTTCATTTTTAGGTAGCGAAACAAGAAGCGGCAAAAAGCGATAAAAAGCATAAGTTTAGTTACTAAATCGTTACCTATTCCGATTTTGGTAACGGGTTTACAAGTGTTTGTTTTTCAATATATTGCATCATTCTTCATCTTGATTTCGAACTCACTAAGTTTTAATTTTAACACTAAGTGTAGCGAGTTATGGAGAAGACAAGAAGATCAACGTTTAAGGTATTATTCTACCTTAAAAAAAATGCACCAAAAAAAGATGGAACAGTACCTGTTATGTGCCGGGTTACTGTCAATGGAAAGCAGTCGGCTTTCAGTGCAAAACTGGATGTTTCACCATCCAACTGGGATTTAAAGTTTGGTAGGGTTTCCGGGAAAAGTAAACAAGCCAATAGCCTTAATGCCGAACTTGATAACATCCGTTTGAATCTGGAACAGTGCCACGCCAAACTACTAAAAGAATCGGTAACCCTAAGCAGTGAGAAACTCAAAAATGCCTATCTAGGACTGAGCAGCGACGAGCTGACGTTTTTCAAATTCTTTGACCAGTACAATGCCGATTTTAAGAAAAAAGTAGCTAACGGGATCAGGAGTAGTCAAACGTTAAGCAAGTACGAAGTATTGTTGCGGCATCTTCGATCCTTTGCAAAAAAAAAGTACGGTTGTTCTGATTTAGGCTTTACCGATCTAAGCTGCGATATGGTACAAGAGTTTGATTATTACCTTCGTAACGAGAAAGGTCTACAACCAAACAGCGTTTGGCTGTATATGATTGCTTTTACAACAATATGCCGACTGGCAATCAGTAGAAAGCACCTTGTTTTTAATCCATTTTCCGAGTATAAAAATGCGAAAGAGGATAAAGATCGTGGCTATCTTTTGCGCAGTGAACTGGAAGAAATAATCAGTTACCAATGTAAAAGACGTAACGATATTCTGATGAAAGACCTGTTTCTGTTCAGTTGCTTTACTGGGCTTTCCTATTCGGACATAAAACGTCTGGAACCCGGACATATACAACAGTTCTTTGATGGCAATCAATGGATTATCATTCGCCGAAAAAAAACTACCACATCCTCAAATGTTATGCTGCTGCATATGCCTAAAATGATCTTAGAAAAGTATGCCGGACTGACGCGAAACGGCAGGGTATTTCCCGTACCGTGCAATAAATCTTGTAATGATTTCCTAAAGCGCTTATCCGAAGCTATTCCGTGTCTAAATGGCAAAAAAGTTACGTTCCATTTGGCACGTCACACATTCGGAACATTGTTTTTGAGTGAGGGGGTTCCCCTTGAAAGTCTTAGCAAAATGATGGGACACAAGAACATTGCTACGACACAGATTTACGCAAAGGTTCTTAACGAAAAGGTTGGAAAGGATATGCAGCAAGTTGCGCACAGATTTGAGACAATGGAACGCGCATTTGTACCTACCCTTTAAAATTCAGCTAATGTGCTGCAATGAATTTATGTATTTAATGGGATGTGCTTTATTATTAACTATATTTATGAATTGAAATCGAAAATTAGATTTTAAATCCGTAAATAATCAACTTATGAAGCCAATCATAGAAACGGAGCGATTGATTACGAAGGAGATCTAACCGATTGGTTTGAGTTAAAAAAGCAGACTTGGGAAAATAAAATCTAAATCACTGACTATAAATGATAGTAGCCCATTGGCATAGGCCAATGGGCTTACTTTTAACCGGACAAGCAGGCACGGAGAAACCCTAAAAAAGTTCAACCAATCGCCAAAAAGAAATCACCTCTTATAGTTTTCTTCCAGTACCTTTACTATATCCGTTTCGCGGAACAGGATTTTCCTTTCCAGTTTGATAAACGGGATCAGGCCATCGTCCCGGTACTGTTGCAGTGTACGTCTGCTGATATGCAGCATAGCACACACCTGATCGCCAGTCAGGTAGATTTCTCCCCTTAACAGCGGGTGAAAATTTTCCCGAATAAATAACAGTTCATTTTTGATACGCACCAGTAATTCCAGTAATGCCAGTACATCGTCGTTTGAGTTTCCGATATGTTTCATGGCGTTCACTTTTTTGATGCGGTATCCGACTGCATTAACCTTTCAATATCAGCCATCCGAAAGAAGTTTTTCCGGTTGATCCGGGTAGCTTCGAGAAGTCCTTTTGCACAGTAAGTCTGCACCGTTCTTTTGCTCACACCCAATAGCTGACACACTTCCTGCTGATCCAACCACCTACTTTTTTGTTGTAGCGAGCGGTACGGCCGCGTTATTTCACTGACCAATTCACCCACTGCCTTTAATTCCCTACTCAGTGTACTTATTACCTGAACATCCAAAACCGTTAATTCCATATTTCCTCATTTTAATCCTACTTCGCGTTCTTACTCGATTTTTGGTACATGTTGTGAACCATAAATTTACGTATTAAAAGCGTTGATGACCCATACAAAATATAATGAGGTCATTCTGTCTGCCCATCGGTACAGGTTGGCATCGCTCACGGATCAAAAAAGAAGCTGCTTACCGATGCGGCACGGAAAAGCTTTATCCCGAAAACAGAAAATTGAACTAACCACAATAATTTTATATATTTACCCCGAAGCCAGAAAGAAATGATAACCAATAAGCCACTGAATGATACGGCGCTGCTCTTTGACCTAAAGAACGGCAGCGTAAAGGCTTTTGACGAAATCTACGGCCGTTACAAACGTCCGATTACCATAAACCTTTTTGCCCTTTTAAAAGACCGTGATCTGGTCGAAGAAACCTTGCAGGAATTATTCTGCCGTCTATGGGAAAAGCGCGGGAATATTGATCCGCAGCAATCCGTACAGGCATACCTATACCGCATTGCGGGCAATCTGGTAAACGATCATTTTAGGAACATAGCCAAAAACCGTCGCTTGGCAGCAAGATTCTGGGAAGTCATACAGGCGCAGACACAGAGCCAACCCGAAGCCGACATACAAAAGGCAATGGACGAAGCCCTGTTCAGAACCATCGAACAGCTACCCCCACAATGTCAGCGCGTATTTAAACTTTGCAAGATCGAAGGCAAAAGCTACGAGGAAGTAAGTACGATACTGGGCATTTCCGTTTCCGCGGTCAAGGACAATATCATTCGGGCAAACCGTTTTCTGCACGCCCATTACAGCTACGAAGCGGTTACAGCCGTATTTCTGGTCACTTCATACGTCCTTAAAGACCTGAACTGATCTATATTTTTCAAAAAAAACATTTTCCCACCTGCCCGAAAGCTGACCATGCGCGTATTACGACAAAAAACACACCGTGGCAGAAAAAGAACATATCCAAAAGCTGTTTAACCGATACCTGGCAAACACCATTACACGTGAGGAATACGGCGAACTGCTCAATCATTTTAATATCGATGCCCATGCAGAAGATACCCGCGACCTACTGTTCACGGCCGTCCATGCAGAGGGCTTAAATCCCGGTGTCAGCGAGGATACCATTACCGAGGTCACCGATCTGGTACACGGACGTTTACACGGGCATATAGCCGCGCAGCGTACACGTAGGATCAGACTGTACCGATGGTTGCCCTATGCAGCAGCCGTGGTGCTTATTGTCGCATGGTATGCACTACGTGAAGGTCAAAAAGCCGAAAGCATACAAGAGCCTGTTATAGCAACTACCGATACCAAATCACCACAAGACCTGCCACCCGGAACCAATAGGGCAAGCATCACATTTGACAACGGAAAAAGTATCGCTTTAAACGAAGATGAAAGCGGCATCACCAGTACGGCCGATGGTATAAGCTATGCCGATGGCAAAGAACTGACCAAACTGGACGAAATAAGATACGCAACCCTGATCACGCCACGAGCCGGACAGTACAGCCTGACCCTACCCGATGGCAGTAAGATATGGCTTAATTCGGCATCATCACTACGCTATCCCGTACAGTTCGGCGGAGCGCAGCGAAAGGTCGAACTTACAGGCGAAGCCTATTTTGAAGTCGCCAAAAATACCACGCAGCCCTTTATTGTAGTCTCGGCAACACAACAGGTACAGGTACTCGGTACGCACTTCAATATCAAGAGCTATGGCGACGAGCCGCAGACCATCACCACACTGGCCGAAGGATCGGTAAAGGTAATCCCTAGCCCCGAAAGCCACAGGCAACCGATTATCATAAAGCCCAATGAGCAGGTCATAAACGGCGGAAATACATTCAGAAAGCAGGCCGCCAATATGGGCGTGGCACTGGCATGGAAAAACGATCAGCTCTATTTTGAAGATGCTGACCTATCAAGCGTATTGCGCGAGGTATCACGGTGGTACGATGTGGACATCGAGTATCAGGGCAGCCCGGATGGCGAACGTTTTACCGGAGGGGTAAAACGCCAGTCCAACCTATCGACCATGCTGAAAATACTAAGGCTAAGCGGTGTGGATGCCACGCTGAAAACGGACGGAAACAACCGCAGGCTGATCGTTAAATAACAGAAATATACTAACCCCTAAAAACCAAAATGATATGATGCAAAAGCGAGAATGAAAATAACAGGATAGATGCATTACTACCTATGAATAAAAAGGCCGGCAACGTTGACGGACGTTACCGGCTGAATAGGATTAATGAAACAGAACTATTTGTCTAATTCGATTTATTATTAAACCCACAGCTAAAGTATGATTTTTTTCATAAAAAGCCCGTATGCCCATTGGCGTAGCAGGGCAAGGCATCTGCTTTCTGTTATTGTGCAGCAAGCATTTAAGAACAAGATTATCATGCGCCTGAATATCATTATACTTACGGTCATACTGGCCTGTCTGAATCTAAAGGCAGAAATTTCAAGTGCGCAGACCATTTCACTGACCGTAAAGGACAAGCCCATCACCACGGTATTCAACCAGATCAGGCAGCAGACCGGATATATGTTCTTTTATAAAAATTCGCAGTTGAAAGACGCGGCAAATGTAACACTAGAGATCAAGAATACCCCCTTAAAGGAAGCCCTTGACCGTGTAATGGACAATCAGCCCTTTACCTATGAGATATTGGATAAGACGATCGTTATTAAGGAAAAAGAGAAGGCAACCAGAATACAGCAGGGCATCGATGTACAGGGAACGGTACTCCATGCCAATGGAGAGCCGTTGATCGGCGCGACAATCAGAACCCAAAGCGGTAGCGCTATCACGCAGAGCAATAACAGAGGGCAGTTTACCCTAAAAAATGTAACCGAGGGTGAAACCTTATTTATCGCCTATCTTGGACACACCACGGCCGAGGTTGCAGCAAAGCCTAACATTGGTACAGTACGCTTGCAGCCCACCACGGACGAACTGGAAGCGGTAAACGTCAGTGTTTCCACAGGTTACCAAAGCCTACCCAAAGAACGGGCTACAGGTAGCTTTACGCAGGTGGACAGCAGCCTGCTAAGCCGTACACCCAGTACCAATATCATTGACCGCCTGAACGGTGTTGCAAACGGGCTTTTGATACATAGCGGTCGAAGCTATAATTCTACCGGGATCAGTATCCGTGGGCGTAGTTCTATTTTAGGAAATACAAACCCTTTAATTGTTGTCGATAATTTTCCTTACGGAGGTGATCTGAGTGCCATAAATCCCAATGATGTAGAAACCGTTACACTGCTCAAAGATGCCGCAGCAGCTTCGATCTGGGGTACGCAGGCCGGAAACGGCGTTATCGTCATCACGACCAAAAGTGGAAAATACAATCAAAAAGCGACAATAAACCTGACTAGCAATGTGACCATCGGACAAAAGCCGCGGCTGTTTACCCAACGGCAGATGAGCAGTGCCGAGTATATCGAGGTCGAAACCAAGATGTTCGAGATCGGCAGATATAACTCCGCGATCAATAACGGCTATGCCGCCCTATCGCCCGCAGTCGAAATCCTGTTACAGCACCGGAACAATAAAATAAACCTTGACCGGCGTAACGCTATGCTCGATAGTCTGGCGCAATATGATACGCGCCATGATAGGCTAAAGTACCTGTACCGCGTTCCGATAAACCAACAGTACAACCTCAGTATAAGTGGTGGTACGACCGTACAGAAATACTACCTATCTGCCGGTTACGATAAGAACCTGCTTACCGAGGTCGGCAATAGTTTTGAACGGTTCAGCCTGAACGGGCAGAACACGTTCAATCTGCTCAATGACCGACTACAACTGGTCAGTGGTATGCAGTTCACCGGTAATCAGAATGATGCTTCCAAAGGAGCCAACGCAGCCGCTTATAAATGGCCATATTTAAGACTGGCAGATGATGCTGGAAATGCCCTTCCAGTGGCAAATGATCTGCGTTTCTCCTATATCGAAGCCCAAAACGGCAAAGGGCTTTTGGACTGGTATTACCGCCCTTTGGACGAACTGGAACCCAGTAGTTTTACGAATGGACTTAATTTCAGGTTACAGAATACGCTGAGCTACCGGATCATCCCCCAGTTAAGTATTACCGCTTTCCATACCTACCAAAAGGGCGTGAGCAACACGGATAACTACAATTATGCAAATTCGTATTTCACGCGCAATATGATCAACAGCATCACCAGTATCAACAATACGACAGGTGTGGTCACGCGCCCCATTGCCGAGGGTGACATATTGAACAATAGCCGTAGCACCCTGACCGGGCAGTACGGCAGGTTGCAGGCTGCTTTCGATCAGACCTTTGCGCAAAGGCACAGTATCAACGCCATTGCCGGGGCTGAGATCAGCGAGTTTAAAAGCGATAATGCAGCTTATACCCTGTACGGGTACAATCCTGAAACCGGAGCCAATGCCAATGCAGCCATTAACTATACCCAGAGTTACACCAAATATACCGCAGGTACTTTTATCGTTCCAAATGGAATTAGTAACGGTGGTTTGGTCGATCATAATGTCAGCTACTATGCCAATGGGGCTTATACCTACGACAATCGGTACACCCTATCGGCAAGTGCACGCAAAGACCAGAGCAATATATTTGGTGTGAAGTCCAACCAAAAAGGCGTACCACTATGGAGCGTAGGCGGGCTTTGGCATATCGGGCGCGAATCGTTTTATCAGGTAGACTGGCTGCCTACTTTAGCCCTGCGCAGCACCTATGGGTACAATGGCAATGTAGATAAGGCCACATCGGCTTATTTCACAATGCAACTAATCGGCTTTGCGAACGATTACGGCTTTCCTCAATACTATATAAATACTCCGCCGAACCCTTCCTTACGTTGGGAAAAAGTAAGCAATCTTAATTTTGCGATTGAATTTGCCACCGCTAAAAATCGTTTAAGTGGCAGTATAGAATATTACCAAAAGAACGGAAAGGATCTGATCGGGCTTTCTCCGCTTGCCACTCAAACCGGGGCAAACAGTTACAGGGGCAATAATGCCAACCTGCAAACCCACGGGTTAGATGTGCGACTTACTAGCCAAAACCTCACAGGTTCCGGCCTGCAATGGCAGACCACATTCCTGCTAAACTATGTAAAGGATAAGGTAACGGCGTATATGGCAAAGCCAGGCAGCAATAACGATATTGTAGGTAACAATGCCAATCAAACGCCATTAGAGGGTTATCCCTATAGCGCATGGTTTGCGTACCGATGGGCAGGACTGGACGATACGGGCGCACCGCAAAGTTACCTGAATGGCGAGGTTAGCAAAGATTATGGCGCAATGGTAAGCTCAACCAATAGGGATGACATTCTGTATATGGGTTCCCGTGTACCTACTTTGTTCGGTTCTTTGCTCAATACCTTTACATACAAAAACTGGCAGCTTAGCTGTCTACTTACCTACAAAACAGGATATGTATTTAAAAATTCAAATTCATTGAGTAACTCCAACCTGTATGCAACCAGTAATGTAAGTTATACATTAAGTCCCGACTATGCAAACCGTTGGCAGAACCCCGGTGACGAACTATATACCGATGTCCCGGCATTGATCTATCCAACGAATACCAATAGAGATGTAATTTATACAAATTCCGAACTCCACATTTATAAGGGCGATCATTTTCGTCTGCAAGATGCCCGATTGAGTTACAGCTTACAAAAGAGTGCTTTAAATAAACTTCCTTTTAAGCAGTTAAGTCTTTTTGCTTATGGTAGCAATCTAGGCATACTATGGCAGGCAAATAAAGCAGGGTTTGATCCAGATGGTCTGGCTATACAGCAGACACGAAGTTTAGCTTTTGGTCTTAATGCACAGTTTTAGAAAGGAGAAATACGAGATGAAACAATTTTTTACCCTATTTATAGTACTGACAGCCTTATTATCAGGCTGCAAGGAGGATTTTTTAGACACCAAGCCCAATACCAATCTGGTGATACCCCAACGGGTGGAAGATATAGAGATTCTACTGGACAACACTTCGATAAATAAAACCGGTGGTTTAGGACACATGGGCGCGGATGAATATGTATTTGTAGATTACGCGGCTTGGCAGGGAACATTTACAGCTACAGAGCGTAATGCCTATATCTGGGCAAAAGATATTTATGATGGATTGATGACGGTTAGAGACTGGGAACAGCTTTACCTTTCTATTTCATTTGCCAACAATGCACTAAATAGTTTAGATGATTTAAAGCTACCTGTAAATTCCCGAACCAATAATGCCAAAGGTTGGGCGTTGTTTTTGCGCGCCTATGCCTATGCTGACCTGCTTAAAAATTTCTGTCTGACGTATGATGAAGTAACTGCGCAGACAGACTTAGGCTTGCCTATCCGGTTAAGCCCTGCCATTGACGAGATACAGCCCCGCGCCAATTTAGCGGACACCTACACGCAGGTAATTACTGATCTCAAACAGGCGGCCGCTTTGCTGACATCACAGTTTCCGGAAAAGAACAGAAATCGTCCCTATAAAGGCGCCGCATACGCGATGCTTGCACGGGTATATCTGAGTATGAATAAATACACCGATGCGGAAAAGTATGCGGACAGTGCCTTAAATCTTTACAATAAGTTGATTGATTACAATATGGTTTCAACAACCAGTGCCACACCGTTTACCCGTACAAATGATGAAGCTATATTTCAGACCACCACGGTCGGTTATAACATAGTAGCAAATGCAGTATGGAACACCGAGGTGACGGTAAATCCTGATATTATAAATAGCTACAAACCTAATGATTTGCGTTTACAGATTTTTTTTGCAAAAAATCCACAAGGAAATTATTATGTAAAGACAGGGTATTTTGGTGCGGGAGCCTATCCCTTTTCAGGCTTATCAGTTGACGAGCTATACCTGATCAAAGCGGAGTGCCTGGCACGTGCGGGAAAGACAAGCGATGCTATGCAATGGCTTAATAATTTACTGGTAAAGCGTTTTAAAAATACCGTACCCTACGTGCCGCTAACTGCTACCAATCCCGACCAAGCTTTGCAATTAGTATTAGCCGAGAGAAAGAAGGAATTGATCTGGCGCGGCCAACGTTGGAGCGATATTAAACGCTTAAATAAAATTGGTGCAAATATTACATTAAAAAGAGTATTAAACGGTAAAGAATATTTGTTACCGCCAAATGATCTGCGTTATGCATATCCAATCCCGGCCGATGAGATTACATACAGTAACCTAATACAGAATCCCCGTTAAAACCTAATAACATATGAAACAATATATTGTCATCATACTGTCCATAATTTGGACAGCATTTCTGCACGCGCAGACAGATACCAACTACCTGAATGGTAGAATTACCGGTAAAAAATTTAGCCCCGGTAGCAAAATAGATTTTTTGATTTTTAATCCAAATCATATCAATGTATCTCTCAAACCTGATACAGTTCTTACCACAACGATAGATAGTACGGGTAATTTTAATTTAAAATACATTCCCCCTCAACCATTATTTTATATGGGAATGGATTTTTATAACGGAACAGATAGCTTGTTATCATCTTTAAGAAAGGAATTTTTAATCGATCCCTTTATTTGTCAGTCTGGTGATAGTGTGTCTCTTAGCCTGAAAATAATTTCCACTCAAAATAACGGTGGAGGTTTGAGCAATATTGGATGGTTTAGCGGTAAGGGAGCAGACAAGTATAATGTACAATACCTGATAAACCATTATGAAGAAGCAAGCGAACTAAGTGGCCCATATTATTACTACGGAGCATTAAGTAAGGATGAACCAATATTCAACAAAGAAAAGTTTTATTTATTACAGCAAGAGTACCGTTTACATATAGCAGATGCCTTTAAAGGCCATGTCCCCGATACCATACTGACACGAATAAAACGGAACCTTATAGCGATGTCAAAATATCGGTTTACGAGTACATTCTTACATGGCCGATATTCATGGGGCATTAAGGAACATAAGCAAAAAATCATTGATTTTGTCAATGCAGCTCATAGTAGCAAAAGTTTATTTTCGCGTGATGATGAATTAACAGGATCACGCGGATACGCCGATTTTATTTTATTGGCAGATGAACTACGTTACCGTATAAAACATAATATCAGTTATACTGGCGAGGTTAAGTATCTGCACAATAGTGATTTTGCTTCATGGATGTATAATAATATTAAAACTAACTATAGTGGTTCGTTAAGAGAAATATTACTAACCGAATGGTTCAGCAATGGCTATATGCTTAAATATTTTTTTAAAAAAATGGAACCTTTCTTACAGGAAGCGAAAGCAATGCTAAAGCTGGAGGATAACAGGACATTATTAGATAAAATTGCCGAACAGAGCGAAGGAAAAAAAGCATTTCCTTTTAAATTTATTGATGAGAAGGGTAAGATACACACCTTAGAAGACTATAAGGATAAGATTTATGTATTAGATTTTTGGTACACAGGTTGTTTAGGTTGTACGGGTATTCCACCTGTAATGAAAATTATCATGGAAGAATTTAAAAGCAGAAAGGATGTCGTTTTTTTAAGCATAAGTGTGGATCGCTCTATTAAATGGTGGGAATATGGCTTATCTACCGGACTTTATACACTACCCGGTCAAATCCATTTAAAAACCATAGATAGAGGAAAGAACGATCCTTTTATACTGAATTATCAAATTGGTGGTTATCCCAAAGTTATGGTCATAGGTAAAAATGGAGAGCTATTAGCCGTAAATCCTACTGATCCGAGAATTGATAAAGGGAAGGACATTATTGACATGATAAAGATGGCGCTTAAAAATTAATACATAAAGGGACAGCGAACCGTCCCTTTACTATTTAATACATAAATTAAAGGCCGGTATATTTAGCAGATCCTGAACCGGGTACAGGTGTTGCGTCTGTTGGTTTCTCAGGAGAATTTATACCAAAACCTTCTTCAATCAGTTCGGAAGACATCAATACACAGATATTGGGATCTTCTGTCTGACAGTCCTCAAGATTCACCGGATTGGTAAGTAATTCATAATTCCCACCACCACGGTTACCGTAGTAATAGGTTGTCACTTCTTTTTTCACAGGTTCTTTTTTGTCAAAAGCTGCGTTTACGGTAAAGATACCACCAACACATAAAGTGGTTACGATGGCCATTAGGCCGATAGTCTTTTTGTTCATAATCTTAGTTGCTTTTTACGATTTCAAAAAGCATAAAGTATTAATTAGATGCCTACTCTGATCTGGGGTTTTCGGCTTCTCCCTAACAATATTTCAGGCCTAAAATATATGCGGTATATCGATGGCATTGCTGCCAGTGAAAAGAAAGATAAGTTTGTGCTGTTTTCAGAACCTTTAAAAAAAACGTTCTGTTGTCCGTCGGTATGTAATGATACATTTTTAATAACAGCCCGAAGTTTAAAAAAGAGGATGATAAAGTGCAAAGAAAAAACTATCGGGCTGTTTTGCTAACCAGTCTAAAACTTTATAAAATGAACAATGAAAAATTTTAATTTACTTCTAGCATTCAGTAACATGATAAAGTTAAAATGATTTTCTAATACCAGTCAAGAGGGCTGATTTTCAAAACTGTAAGATAAGTCACCATTTCGGTATAAGTCCGCAATTTTTTGGTATAATTCCGCAAATTTTTGGCCTTATTTTGATAAAATTTATCATAATTTAGAACGGTTCTAAGTGTTTTTTAGCATTATTTATATATTCTCTTGTGATAATTAGTAAGAAATTTCTGTTTTCCCCTATTATGTTTTGATACTTTTTGCGAACTTCCACTAATAAAGTATCACGCTTTTCGCCACTTTTATACCCTTCGATAATTGTTTTATTGATCAAAACACCGGGATTGATCTGTATAAATCCGTATGTCGAATAGCGTATTGCTAGATTACCGATACTGTCATTTGCTTTATAAAGATTACCTTCCATACTATTAAAGTAAACCTGTTTACCTGAACGGAAAAAACAAAGTACATCTTTAGCGACATTGAACCTGATAACATCATCTTTCCATTTTATTTCAAGATCGCCATTATCCAAATTGGGACTGGATTCATCTATTTTGAGATTTTGATGCTCAATTTCCCGGTATATTTCTTTTTCACTAGCCAAAATATAATATAACCAGTAATACACACTTAGCAGCGTAAATAGCCCACCTACGATGGGTAGATCAATCCATACAAAGCCGTTCTCAAATATGCTTTGCCCGTTTTCTTTAAAATAGAAATAGAAAAATAAAGCATCGATAAACGAAGGAAGTATAACGCAAAGTATAAATTGCATATACATACGTTTAATTCGTTGTGTACGCCAGTCACAATGCCTGTCAAGTCGTTTGGTAAAGTAATGTACCAGATAAATCAATCCTAATGCGATCGAAAAACTAAGTGCCAACTGGAAATAAAATTCCGGTGAGGTAAAGGCATCCGCAAAATCGGGCGGACGGCCATGAAAAAGAATATAGAGCGCAGCGAAAAGCGCGGCAAATACCCGGAATTTAAGGTTATGGTAGGAAACTGTTGTCATATGCAATGGTTTTAGGGTTAAGCATGGATCACAGTTCATTCAATTTTGGGATAGTCAAGTTACTGAAACCTGACGTAATGTGCAAAAGGATTTCCGTAATGATCGAAAGGGATTGGTTCGGTGCTTACCAAAAAGGAATACGCAAAAAGGAAAGTAAATTTACTTGGACGGTGCAGGTAAACCGGACAAAAGACTACGCCATAATGGGTTGCTCGTAAACTCACAACCCACCCCGGAGGGGACTTATTGCGTTTCCTTTTGCCGGCCTGCCCCTGTCCAAGTGGTTGAAAAGACTTTCTTTTTCCGTTTTCTTTTGGAAAACAGTTTTTTGTGCTTATACGTTTGGGCATTCAAGCGTTCGTACGTGCAAACGCTGAAACGCACGCGCGTACCTGCACAGGACTACAAAACTGATCAACGGGTTTGAAAGCTACATCACCGCGTAAACGATCCGCCTACAAAGCCCGGTTTTTGTCGAGGTCATTTTTCCCGATCACATCTTCGTAAAAAGCTTGGTGTTAATCCATAAAAAAACGGATCGCTGTCTGTCAATAGTGAGGTCAAGTTGTCCGAACTCAGCTTCCTAAAAAACTGTCGCGTCCGACACCGAAAACAGATTGCCGTCTGTCAATAGCAAGGTGTGTTTTTGTCATACAAAAACCTTTTTGTATGACGAAAACCCTTGCCACTATCGTGGTACAGTTTGGCTCCGAAGTCGCTAACCATATTGGTTTGTAACGTTTTAGTCATCAAGGATACTTACTGTAAGAAAAGTAATATAGTTTATGTACGTATTTACACTGCTTTTTGGGACAAACTGCCTTAATTACGGTTTTACCGTAATGCTGTTGAATTTAACAGGGCAATATTTGCAAACGCATTTTAAGATCAATTATGAAAACAATTTTTAAAGTATGGATTTTTATCATCCTGGTGATGCTTGCTGGTTGTGAGCTTAACGAGGAAGTTATCCGCAATGAAAAATATGCGGAAAAAATCAAAATAAGAGAATCATCGCTAGATGTTTTACTTGGAGAAAATAAGTTTGTAGCTGCCTATAATAAAGTTTATGCTACCCGCGATAAATCGCGTACTGTAATGGAACAACAGTACAATTTTACAATCGTACCATATGGCGCAAAAGTTATAGACGATGGTAATAATACTTCCTATACCTTTAAGATTACACGGGAAATTAATAACCCAGATTATTTTGAGAACCTTGTAATTAACGTAGATAGTTTGGGACAAACAAGTGCTTATATTCTAAAATATACACCAAGTGAACCGTTAGCGCCTGCCGCGCATAATTCTTTTAATTTTAAAGGGCAAGTAAAAATAACACCGATTGTGTACAATACTACGGAAACGGGTAAAACAACAATCTGTGTTACGGCGCAAATTTTGATGTGCGATCAGGCATGGAGTTCAACAAACACCGGTGTACACGTTGCTACCAATGACTGTCAGGATCAAAATCACTTATTTTATTCTCCTGTTACAACCTGTTATACTGTTAATGGAGATATTGGCGGTGGCGATTTTGGTGATGACCCTGTTGTTATTGCTCCAATTGGCGGCGGGGGCGGTGACCCTCCGGCAGAAGGCACACCTCCTAATAATTGTCATCGATGCCCGGTTATTATTACTGCACCTGTAGAGGAATGGGTAGAACCGCCTTTACATTGCGAAAAGTTAAATGAACTCCTTAAAAGCTTTAATTTTAAAGAAGCAATAAAAAAATTAAAAACAGAACAGGCTTTAACCGGCGTTAAAGAGCAAGGGTATAATTTATCATATAATGCAAAAGGAAATTTAGTCGTGTCAGAAGTTCCCGAAGCAAATACAGGTGAAAATAACGTAAATTATTCCACTTTCCCATTAGTTTTTGGCGGCATACATTGTCACCTAAACGGTCATTTCTCATTGTTTTCCGGCGCTGATCTGTTTTTATTGGAAAAATTTTATCAAAGGCATAATTACGTTTCAAACGGCGGTGTTTCCAACCCATTAATACCGGTTCATTTACTTGTTTCTAATATGGGCGTATATGCGATATCTGCCGACAATGTTCAAGCGATGGAAAAACTAAGAGAAATTTATTCAAATAATAAAAAACGTGAAAGCTTTGTGAGAGCGTTAGAAAAAAATTATCAAAAAATTGATAACAGTAGTTTTGCATTAGCAAATTATCAAAAAATATTTTTAGAGTTCCTAAAAGACAATGGTTTACAACTTTCATTGTATAAAGCTGACGATAATCTAACAAAATGGACTAAATTAGCTCTCAACGATAATCCTGAGACTAATACAAACAAACCTATTAATGAAATAACCTGTAACTAATATTGATATGAAAATAATTCTTAAATTTTTCCTGTTAGTAGCTTGCTTATCGTGTAAGGCGCAAGTCATAGTACCAATTGCCAGTGATAGTGATGCAGCATACGGAAACAATACTTATAATAAAGATGTTGATAATGATTTTGCTAAATATATTGGTACATGGAAATACCAAAACGGAAATACATCACTTACAATTTCTTTTGCGAAGAAAACATTCGAGTACTTCGAATATAAAAATTACTATCAGGATTTGTTAATTGGTGAATACAAATACATCAGTAACGGGACTGAAATTATAAATACATTATCATTACTTGCTGATAATTCACTAAGTGGTGACGATCATAATATTTCCGGAAATTTAATTTGGAAAAAAAATACTTACCCGGTATGTAATGATTGTACGCAGAATGAACGCAGAATTAAGCTTTCGTTTTATGATCCAGATAGAAGATATTTAAGCAGCTCTATTATTTTACGATATAAAAATGACAACGGTACCGAAAAAATAATTGTTAAAATATATAAAAGCGATAACTCCATTATGCAACCGGATGGGTCTCCGGATGAAATGCGCCTTCCTTATGGAGAGTACATTTTGACGAAGCAACCTTAGAATATCTTAGGAAGTTTGCCACGTTCCTGCAAACGGCCAGATGTCCGGTTGTATCACAAACCGATTTTTCAAGCCCCCTACTCGAATCTCGTGGGCTTAGCTGAAACAAAGATTTATACCTGCTAACTAGTCCAAAAGTTAGCAGGTATTTTTTATACTACCCCATAAATATCCTTCTTACTGTAAAATATTGAAGTACCCAATTATTACCTTCCATAATAACTAAATAGTAGAATTTTGGTAGATAGATTTTGATTAGGTGAATTAATACATCTTACCAGTTTGCCACGTTCCTGCAAACGGCCAGATGAACGGTTGTATCACAAACCGATTTTTCTAGCCCTTCACTCGTTACTCGTGGGCTTAGTTGAAACAAAGATTTATACCTGCTAACTAGTTCAAAAGTTAGCAGGAATTTTTTATAAAAGGGATTTTGATAAAAGTATTTAAAGTCTCAGTATTTCTCTGGATTTGAGTTGTGCACAACCGATAGATAATTTTTCACTGAGTTCTTTTATCCGTATTGCTTCCCTTATTTAATTGATATGTTGAACCGCTTTAACAAGAAGCTTACCCGTTTCAAAATCTTTAAGTTGAGAAAGTAAAAAGACGTAGAAAATACTTGACGAATTTCATTTAAGCAATAAATATCAGTATTTTCTACAAAATCATAAATAACTAGCTTGTTATACGCTTTATAAAACTCAACTTTAAGGCTTCTAAATATTTTACAGGATAGATTTTGATGATAAATCCTAACTTTTACAGCTTTAATCTATTGTAATACAATGAGTAGGATTAAAATTAAACAATAAATTCCTGACATCATCATTTGGGAATCAAAAAATAGGTTAAACAGAAATCGAATTTTAACTCATCAGATACCTAGGACTAGCTATAATTGATGTTTTTGTTATCTTAGCCGCAAATCTTTTTCTGCTAACAGTAAACATTTTTGAATTAAATATGAAACGCGGCACTTGTAATGGTTGTAATTATGATCAAACGATTTTTGACCTTGCTCCTTTCCCCATGTGGATATATGAGATGGAAACTTTTCGTTTTCTCGCAGTAAACAAAGAAGCGATTCGCCAATATGGTTACAGTGAGAGTGAATTTATGATGATGACAATTAAGGATATTCGTCCGGAAGAAGACATTCCGAAACTTGAAATAGCAGTAAAGAAAGCTAAGACACGTACTGAGATTTATAAGGAAAGTCTTTTTAGACACAAGAAACGTAATGGAGATATCCTTTATGTTCAGATCAAAAGTAATCTTATAAATTTTCGAGGTAAGAAAGCAGAGATCGTCACGGCGATTGACCTCACTGAGCGTTATAAAAAGGAGCGAGAAATTTTGGCTCAACAATATTATCTGAAAGCCATTGGTAATATCAATAAGATATTGCTTAAATCCAATGACTGGATCAGATCACTTAGTACCTGTTTCAAAATCATAGGTAATACAATAGATATAGATCGTATATACTTCTTTCAGAATAACTTAAAGAATAAGACTACTTTTCAAAGGTTAGAATGGAATCGAAATTGTATTGAGTCTCAAATTGATAATCCTATGCTTCAGAGTGTACCTCTTTCTAAATTTCCATTATTCATGAGGCCTCTTAGAAAGAAAAAGCATTTTGAAGCTATAGTCGACGAGCTTCCCCCTTCACCCACCAAAAGTATTCTGGAGTCACAAGACATTCAATCGATACTTGTTTTACCAGTATGGGTAGATGAAGATTTTTATGGTTTTATAGGATTCGATGATTGTAAACAGAGAAAAAAATTTTCAGATAATGAATTTCAATTATTATATGCCTTGACATCCAATCTCGCTCATGTGCTTAAAGAACATAAAGCATATCAGGAATTGTCATTTAGTGAAGGGAGGTATAAATCGTTAATCGAAAATGGCAGAGATCTGGTCGCTATTATAGATGAAAGCGGAAATTACAAATATGTTGCTCCCACTTCAAAAACTGTACTTGGAATCGATTCTGAAGAATTCTTAGGCAAAAATGCTTTTGATTTTATTTATGAAAAAGATATACCTCGCTTAAAACGTCAGTTGGCTAAAATTCAAAATTCAAATTACGTGTCTATTGAACCCTATCGCTTTCCGGATGCCAATGGTAATTTGCGTTGGATACGAACCGAGCTATCAAATCACGTTAACACGCCCTTAATTGAGGGTATTGTAGCTAATACACATGAGGTTACAGCAGAAATAGAGCAAAAAATTGTTAACGAGCTGGTTACAGAAATAACTTTAGCTGTAGCCAGACCTAACTCCTTAGTAGTATGTCTTAATGAAGCATTAAAAAAGTTGGTAAAGCTCCCCAAAATAATTGTAAGCGAAATTTGGTTGTTGGCTCCGGATAGCAGTCACTTAAATCTCGTTTCAAAAGCTTGTAAGGAAATTAGCCTAAATGCTTTTTATCAACATACATTGAACGTAACTTCCTGTAATAAGAAAGAATGTTTACCAGGTACGGTCTGGGATGAAAAAAAAAGCATAATCTGGAAAAACCTTTCTAACCACAAATATTTCGTTCGTGCAGAAGCTGCTAAACCTGTTAAGCTTTCAACTGGTATTGGCCTTCCTATAATTTATGCTGACCAATTTCTCGGCTGCATCGTATGTTTCTCGCAAGATACCGTTGACCAACTTTCCGAACAGATTAACCTACTAACCAATGTCAGCGAAAAGTTGGGGGCTCTTGTTAAGCAAAAGATCACTGAGGAAGAATATCGTAACTTTTTTAATATTTCTCCGGATCCACATTGCATAGTTGGTTTTGATGGCTATATAAAAAAATGTAACAAAGCGTTTATTTCTTTGATTGGGTATCAAAAGAAATATTTGTATACAACATCGATTTTTGATATCATACACAAAGACGATAAAGATAAGGCTGCTAAAAGTTTGATATCATTGATTAATCGCCGTTTGACGGAGCCTTTTAAAGGAAGATTTATGACCTCAAAGGGAGAGGTAAAATGGTTGTTGTGGTCAGCAACAGTTGCTTCCGAATCTAAAACTATAGTTGCTGTTGGAAAGGATATTACCGAACAGACAATAGCTGAGCAGGAATTACAAACAGCATACGAACGTTTAAAGACAGCTCAAAAAATTGCTAAACTGGGTTATTGGTATAGAGACATCAATTCAGATATTTCGATATGGAGTGAGGAAACCTATAAGATTTACGAATGTTCACCAGATACTTTTAAACCTACTATAGAGAATTTAATTCGAACTTTCCAACCGGCCGATAGATTTTTAATTGAGGGTAACCCTACAATGTACCTTATACCCGGAGAAGCAAAGAGCTTTGAGCACGAAATTATGACACTGTCGGGTAAAATGAAATGGGTTCGTCAGGAGGTAAGACTCTTGACAAATGAACACGGAACGCCTGTTCAGATTGAGGGTACAATACAAGATATAACTGAAAGGAAAGGATATGAAAAGCAATTATATTTAAGCAACGAAGTATTTAAACTTGCAATGCAAGCCAGTAATGAAATGATCTGGGATGTAGACCTTATAACTAACCAACTCACCAGAAGAAAGGATCACAATCAGACTTTTGATTGTAATTTAAGTGAAAGGTTTTCCTTAGATAATTCTTGGTTCAGTGCGATAGAACCCGGCGATCGAAAAAAAGTTTGGGATTCTCTTGAAAGATCTCTCGAGGATAGCAATGAAAAATCGTGGCGTGCAGAGTATAGGGTCATATCACAAGATGGAGTTATATCTTATTTTGTAGATAGGTGCAATATATTGAGAGATGAAAAAGGTAAAGCTGTAAGGCTTGTTGGAGCAGCGTTGGATGTCTCAGCTTCGCGTCGGTATATAGAAAGAATTAAGAAGCAAAATGAAAACCTTCGTGAAATTGCCTGGATACAATCTCATGTAATACGTGGGCCGCTTACAAGAATCATGGCTTTAGTTTACCTTTCAAAAGAACTTGGAGGAGGAGGCATGTCCACTGATGAAATAATGGAACTAATTATGGAATCAGCCAACGAGTTAGATAAGGTAATATACCAAATTACGGATAAAACAAACTCGATAAATGATGAAAATGCCAAAGATACTCAATGATTAATACTATTTATTCACGCAGGATAATGCAAAATGTATAATTGTAATTTGTACTTTTATATATGGTGAAAAGAGTTAATAGAAACTGAGACAAAAATTAATTTGTATAAGATTTTTTCATTTGATGTATGCCATAAGAATACATCATGATTACATTTCTTAGTCTCAAAACAGAATTTTGCGACGAGATAATATTATATTTGTAATGAGTTATACGGAAACAGATTGAAGTATAGTGCAATAAGAATCGTTACTAAATCGTTACCTAACTACTTCTCAAGTCAGTATAAGATGTTGATTTTAAATAATAAGCATTTATTAGCAATCTTTTAAAATAAAACAAACGTTACGCTCTGCAGACCGTTATATAGGTAGAGAATAAGAGTGGTTAGCATAAAAAATGAAAAATAATGATGAACGAAGAATTAATTCAACTTTCACAAAAATTTCCCGCCTGGTTATGGAATACAGCATTTATCCTATTTTCTTTTCTGATCGGTATTCTGATAAAAATTCTATTTATCCCCATTTTACGTTATCAGGCAATAGCACAGTCTTCCTACTCTTTATTTCGATCTTTTATACGTCGATTTAACAAGATTTTGAGCCTATTTATTCCGCTCGTTGTCTTTAATGGTCTGTTGCCTTTGAGTCGATTCAATACGTCAACACTTCATATCGTCAGTAAAATTAACGAAATCTTATTGGTCAGTTTTTTTGCTGTAGTTTTGATTCAGGCCATTAAAGTTTTTGAAGATTACCTGTATCATCGCTTCGATATCAATAAGGAGAATAATCTACGTGAACGGAAAATTAGAACGCAGATTGTATTTATCCGAAAGGTTTTTGTTGCGATCATTATTGTCGTATGTTTTGCCATTATCTTATTGAGTTTTGAAAGCATGCAAAAAATCGGAGCTGGATTATTAACAGGTGTTGGTGTTGGAGGTATTATCATCGGTTTTGCTGCACAGAAGTCGCTTGGCAATTTATTGGCAGGTTTTCAAATTGCGTTTACACAACCGATCCGCATGGATGATGTATTGGTGGTAGAAGGGGAGTGGGGCAAAGTGGAAGAGATCAATCTGACCTATGTCGTGGTCAATATTTGGGACAAGCGACGCTTGGTCTTGCCGATCACCTATTTTATTGAAAAGCCTTTCCAAAATTGGACGAGGTCTACCGCGGAGATATTAGGAACTGCTTTTATTTATGTTGATTTTGCTATTCCTGTACAACAGTTGCGGGAGAAATTAACCTCATTGCTTGAGCATCATCCTTTATGGGATGGGAAAGTCAATGTATTGCAGGTGACAGACCTGAAAGAAAAGACGATGGAGATTCGCTGTTTGATGAGCTGTCGCAATTCAGGACAGGCTTTCGATCTGCGTTGTTATATACGCGAAGAGATGATCAACTATATTCGAACAACTTTTCCAGAATGCTTGTCGAAAACGAGAGTGAATTATCAACCGGATGCGATTGGAATAAAATATGAAGTATAATGCTATGCGAATAGGAATAGGTCATTGACCTATTCCTGTATTCTTTTGATCGCTTCTTCGGTGTCTAAGGATTGATGATTTTCGTCATAAAATACCTCAGCAATATCTGCTTTTGAAATCAGAAAGAATTTTTCATTTTTTGAATTGATAAATGTTGTCTTGACCACATTTTGTCCATCTTCCATTAAATTTTCACTAAATGTGGGACTCAGGTCATATGTCTGTTCATTTAAAATATAGAGCATAGTTAAATCGTATAAAATGAATGTTTAAGGTCTCACATTTTTAGCGTAGGCTGAGCTTTTATTCAACCAAACTCGGAACGGGAGATCGACTATTTTTAATGGTGAAATATTTTTCAGGATAAACCCACCCTCTTCTTCTAGGTACGCATCTGGATTTTCGCCGTCTGCAATATGTAATACTTTAAAAATGGCATCTTTGTCCGTTTCATTAATATCCGATTGGAGCAACTTAACATGATTTTCCACTAACCAAATACTTACATCTTTATTGCTGAGTGCCACAACATGTGTAATTTCGGAATCAAAATTAGCTAATTCCTGTGCTGCTTCGTTCGGAAAAAAATCATTTAGGTAATTTTCATAGATCTTTCGGTCTTTATTGCGTAATGCATAATTTTTGATGATCAATCGATGTGGATGTCGATCAAAACTAAAATTTGTTGGATTTTCTAAAAATCCATAATGCTGATTATACAATATAATCCTAGCTTCCATATTATTTTTTTCTTCTTCCATAAGAGTCTTTTTAATCAATAAATTGCTATGAGTGCCTTATAACCAAAGGCTTAATCTGGCATACTTAAATCTAACGATCGGTGCTTTTTTTGTTATGGATACGGCAAGCTATCGTTTTATTTAATCGATGTCTTAATTTTAACAATTTAACTTCCATTAAGTTCAGTTTAGGATGAATATAGATGATGTTTTGATTTCCATTCAAATGTTGTGCAAGTATAGCTTTTGTTCTTAGACATTATGATGATCCAAGAGTGTTTATTCGGAATTATGAGTAGGTATCGTTCTTTTGCCATAGTCCGCATTCACGGTATGCTACTTTTGTTTAACTCATTTTGACTTTTATATAAACAAGATAGGTATATGATGGCGAAGGCAGCTTTTTATACTTAAATCCTAGATAACCATAATGCGCTATGATTTGTAGTTTATTGACTACAAGTATAAAGAATGCCCTTACTCAAAGCAAATTGTATATATTTTTAGAGTAGATTTGAGTATAAATTATAATAGCTAGATAAGAAATTAAAATTAATTCTAGGTTCTGCTATTGGACGAAATTAATCTTAACCTGATTAACATATGTTATTGACCGTTTTCACTTTACTGGTGTTATGCTTAGATACCATTTATATATTTGTAGATCTGAAAAAGGAAAATAGAGCATTTCGTCGGCATCTAAAAATAATACTATTTTTAGGTATAGTACAATTGGTATTTGTATTTATGTCAAGTATGCTTTATTCACATCGGTTTTATCTGATCTTGTCCTTTCCATTTGGTTTACTTTATGGACCGTCACTCTTATTAGCGATAAAACACAGGGGATTAACAAAATCAAGTCTTAATTTTTGGAAACACTGTATCCCATTTTTTTGTTTTTGTTTTGCTTTTATTTTGCTGATATTCAATAATTCTCTACGGTATCAGTATCATCTTGAGTATGTGGTTTTTTTACATTTTTTTACGATTGTCCAGATGATAGGTTATAGTATCTGGGTGTGGACTCTAGTTTCATCGACTTTAATCGGATTATCAAAACAAGGCGGACGAAAGTTATTTTGTTCTGTTTTATTTTGTGTGATGTCGGGTTTATCCATGCGATCATTAATGGAAATGATCGAAAATGGAGCCAATATTAATCTCCATAGTGAAGTAACGATTCTTTTATATCTCATTTTTCTTTTTTTTATTACATTTTTATTGGTCATCTGTAGTCAAGATAAAGGTTATGGTCCAACTCAAATGGAAGGTCATGTAAGTAAACAAAGTCGTATTCTTTCCATTCCAACTCCTTCAAAAAAAAGAACTGTCAGGAGAAAATCAACCGCATTGACAAGAGAACAGCAAATTGCCTATAGGTCTAGTATTGAGTTTTTTATAGAGACATTGGCATTCCTTGATAGTGATATGAATAAAGAAAAGTTTTGTAATGTCGTGGAAATACCTAGTGCGCATGTCGCTTCTTTTTTAAAGCAGGAATTTAATAAGGGTTTTAATGGATTTATTAATCAGTTGCGCTTGAATTATGCTGCTAGACAGTTGAAATCGGATCACTTTATATATACAATAGAAGATCTTTCATTGATATGTGGTTTTAGCTCAAGAGCATCGTTTTATCGAAATTTTCAAACGGAGTTTGGATGTTCTCCACATCAATTCAGATTTGAAAAAAAGCAGGTGATTTAAATCGTTTTTTGAACGGTATGTATCATGCTCTCTGAAAAATTTTTATAAATATTTTTGCTGTTGAATTGATTATTAGAAAAATCTAAAATTATCCTCCACTGCAGGTGTACCTCTTCATGATGTCAATATCGGAATCTTAATGATCTGTTTTTGATCCACGCTTTATAGTGATTTTTGAAGAAGATCATGGTGATCTAATCGAAGGCACTCTCTTGATGCTTGATCTTGTTTTATGCTATTTTTTTAATGTATAAGATAATCTCGTTGTCTTATTTTAGAGATACACTTGTAGTTTATAATTTCAAAAACATTTTCGTTTAATGGTAAAACGTCATTTGATTAATGTTGTGATCGATCTTATTTTATTTGTTAAGTGGTTGATTTTGAGTGTTTTTTTTATTTTTTTTATAATTTGAGATAGTCAAAATAACCTTGTCAGCTTAAATTGAGACATATAAAATCGAAACTAAATATAAACTTTGTCGTAGAGCGCTTCAGGTAAATTTGGCTAACTGCTGAGAGAATCGGATGTGTGATATAACATAAATTTCACCAACTATAAAGATCATTTTATGTACTACGATTATTATCTATATTATTTGAGTTATTTAAACTCCCTGTATAATGGTTATCCTTTGATTGTCAGAATGACCGTATTTATGGTCATGGGCCTGACTTTGATAATCGTTTCTGGTATGCTTCGATTGTTTTATGTGGGGTTAATGATCCATCTGAAATCAAAACGTGTGGCAAAAACGGAAATACATTTTGAGGATAAGCTCCTATTTGTCATGAAAAATAAAGCGAATTATGATGTTGAAGAGATCCAGCAGCTTTTGGAATATGATGCCGCTAACACAAAACGGTGGAAACCTGAAATTGTAACTGATGTCGTTTTGTCGGCCAAGAATCAGCTATTGCAAAGGGGTGAACTTAATGAAATCAATTATAAAAACTGTTTGTTAGCGCTCAATCTGATGGGATTTTGGGAAAAACGAATTCGTACTTCAGGGGTTGAGAAACGAAGAGCTGCTTTGCAGATTGTGGGCGATATGGATAATGGGGTGAATAGTGGTATTCTTTCGAAATCAACTTTTCATAAGAATCGTTATATCCGTAAAACAGCGCGTGATTTATATACCAGTCAAGACACGTATCATCCTTTTCGATTTATGGAAGAGAATTTTGATGATGAATTTACACAGCTGGATAAGCTAAGATTGCATGCTACACTGATCAAAAGGTCCAATGAAGGAAAACTACCCAACCTCATGCGCTGGGTGAATAGCTCGAGAAATCCAAATTATATCATTTTTATATTGAAGGAAATAGGATATTTCAAACAATATGAAGTCGCTGAGACTTTGATGACATTTCTTGAGAAACATGAAAATCGAGAAGTTAGGGCGCAAGCGGTGCTGACTTTAGGAGAACTGAATGATCATGCTTGTGCGTTGGATTTAATTGCAAGATACGCGTTGGAATCTACTGTGGTCAGGATCGCGATCATTAAAACGATGGGTAAATTAAAAAGTAAGGTGACACTGTCATTTCTTGTTGATGCTTATCGAGCAACAGAGGACGCTAATACGAAGCTTCTAATAGCGCGTGCTATTAAAAATCATGATCAAGAAGGAGATCTTGTACTCAGACAGCTGCAAGGAGAATTGCATGGAAATGAAAAGGAGCATGTTCTATTCAATCAGGTCTTGGCCGAGAAAACACTTGTTTCACTCTAAATCTTAATAGAAATGGTTTATTTTTTTACTTATATCATCTATTTTTATGCTACTGCCCTTGCTCTTCTCTACATCTTATTGATGTTTATGAGCTATTATAAAACGAGAAGGTATCGGTATCAATATTCGGCAAGAGAGGAAAATTATCTGAAAAAATTTCCAGATGAAGCTCCTGGAATTTCAATCGTTGCCCCAGCATTTAATGAGGAGGTGATTATATATGATAGTGTTAACTCCCTTTTGAATCTTGATTATCCGAAATTTGAGGTTATCATCGTAAACGATGGTAGCAAGGATAAAACCTTAGATATTTTGATTCAAGAATTTGATTTAGAAGAAGTCCCTTATTATTATGTTTACAAAGTTTACTGTAAGCCTGTTTACCGTGTCTTGCGCTCTACGAATCCGGCTTTCAGTAAGTTGATCGTAGTGGATAAACAAAATGGGGGTACTAAAGCCGATGCCATGAATGCGGGTGTAAATATGGCCCAATATGATTATTTTATCAATACTGATGTAGATTGCATCCTTGCGGAAGATACGCTGTCAAAGATAATACTTCCGGTATTGGACTCAGATAAACAGGTGATTGCGGTGGGAGCGACTATGCGTATGGTCAATAGCTGTACAATAGAACGAGGTCGTATAACCCGTGTAAAACCTCCGAATAGATTAATTCCTCTGTTTCAGGAAACGGAATACCTCCGGTCTTATCTGGTAGCAAAAATGGGCTGGTCTATGATCAATGCAGTACCAAATGTCTCGGGAGGATTTGGACTTTTTGATACTCAAGTAGTAGTTTCTACCGGCGGATTTGACTCTGCTTCCCATGCCGAAGATATGGACATGACCGCTAGAATGGTCGCATTTATGCGGGAAAATAAGCGTGCTTATCGTATTGCGCAATGTCCTTATAGTCTTTGCTGGACAGAAGGGCCACCAAATATAAAAGTATTAAGTAGGCAGCGTACCCGCTGGGGGCGTGGTATGCTGCAATTTATCATCGACCACCGTAAATTTTTTCTGAATAAGGATTATGGAAGGTTAGGATTTTTGGTGATGCCTTACATTGTTTTCTTTGAATTTCTTGCTCCAATAATTGAATTTTTCGGCTTCTTGTTTTTGCTGTTTTTGCTCCTGACAGATCAGGTAAATTATGATACTTTTTGGATGATGCTACTCTACGTTTACTTGCTTGGATTAGCGGTATCAATCATCACCATATCGTATGATCTCATTTTGGAAAAATTATATAAAAACTTTTCCGAGTATTTAAAGTTGGTGTTTTTTGCGGCTTTTGAGGCAATTTTTTATCATCCATTGATCGTTATCTTCACATTAAGGGGATATATTCAATATTTAACTCGGAGAAACTTTAAATGGGGGCAAATGACAAGACAGGGCTTTTCTCCATCCAATAACGCTAATACTGTAAAAAATAATGCTTAAAAGATTTAAATATTTTAGACTACTGATCGTTCTCTTTGGATCTCTATATGTCAGTCAGCCGATCTATGCTCAGCGTGCAGGTACCACAATAGACCGAAATGAGGAGGCTTACCAGATCAATGAGCTTTACAAACAAGGAAAGTGGGAGGAAGGTAAGAAACGCGCTGATGAAACTTTAAAAAAGAATCCAAAGGATGGGGATATGAGAATGCTTGTAGGTAAATACCATCTTCACCATCAGCAATATGAACACGCGCGATATGAATTGGCTAAGTCCTTAATGTATGCTCCTGCTAATGTGGATGCCAAGCATATGTTGATCGCGGTAGAGACGAAAACAAAGCGGTATTCAAGCGCAATCTGCTATATCAATGAACTGTTAGAAATCAATCCTTACTGGAAAGGGTTATGGCGTAAAAAGATCGATCTATACCGAAAAATGGGTAATCATGTTGAGGCAGACCGATTGCTAAAACGCATCGCACAGATTTATCCGGAAGATAAAGAACTAAAAAAAGATCAAATCTATATCGTGGACCAGCGCATTGCTGAGGTGAAAAAATCTGGAAAAATTGATGAGACAATTCAAATATCTAAACAACTAATTGATGATCAACCTCGCCAAACGGAAACTTATTTGTCACTGGTCGATCATTATATTAAAGCGGGTGATTATAACAATGCATTGGTTTATGCTGAAAGAGGATTAAACCAGTTTGCTGGAAATACAAATTTTGTGCAAAAGAAAATTGCCATATTGGATCATCAGCAACGATATTCAGAGCTTCTGAGTTTTTTGGATATGGAAATGAAAAATGGCAGGGCCAGCAATTTGCGCTCCCAGTATAACTATTTTTTATTGGAGGCTGCGCGAAATGCGAAAAATAATGATCCCTTAAATTTATATGGAAAGATATTCATGGGTTCTCCCGGAAATCGGGAAGCATTTGACTATGTGTTTAATGAATTGCTTGCGAAAGAACAATATGAGGAAGCTCTGGCGACTTTAATAAAGCATAGAAGAAGTGTAGGAGCAAGAAAGGATCTGGACATGAAAGAACTCGCTGTTTACCAAAAAATGAATGCGTCGGGTAAAGTGGCCGCATTAACTCGCGAATACATGGTAAAGTATCCGGGTGACTCTGACCTGAAAGAATCTTATGTCAAGATGATGCTCCAGCAGGCAAAAGCCAATATGTTGGATGGAAAAATTTCGTTGGCGATCTCTGATTGGCAGCAAATCTTGCTTTATGGTGATAGGGAAGCGATAGAAATAGCACAACAAGGTCTCTATAATGCCTTTGTGACAGAGAAAAACTATCCGGATGCGCTTACTATTTTGGATGAGATGTTGCTCAATAGTCCAAAAGAAGTGAATCTTATGATAAAAAAAGCGGACTTATATAATAAACAGGAGCGTTATGAGGATGCACTTACTCTATACGAAGAAATCATGGAGACGTCTCAACAGGTAGAAAGGGAGCGACTTATTGGCGGGTATGGTGAAATGATTGCACCATGGATCAAGAAATTTAAAGAGAGCTACAACCTGACGATAGCTAGGAGTTTAACTGAAAGATGGCTTTCTTTGGATGAGAGTAATCAGGATGCCTTAATGTATGGGATCAATCTTGCTGACCAACTAAAGGACTATCATGCCATGTTTAGCTATGCAGAAAAAGGTGTTAAATATCATGAATCGGATCTGACTTTTACCATTAAATTGGCTGAGGCGATGAACCACATGGCAGATAAATTGGGGGATTCTTGGAACTTATTGCACCGTCAAGTCCAACTGAATCCTTTTCATGAACCGTTAGTCAATACGTTTATACATACAACTGAACAATATGCTGGAAGGTTATTGAAAACGAAAGATCATCATAGGGCCTTACTCACCATTGATACGGGACTCCATTATAATGAGAATTATAAAATGTTGAAATATATGAAAGGATTGGCGTATGAGGGACTTAGACAGTATGACTCTGCATATCATTATCAACAATTTTATGAACCTTCGCTTTTGGAATTTAAAGATTTCAAAAGCCATCTAAATTATATTGGGCAAAAATCGCTTCGAAACTATATTGGAATT
Source organism: Sphingobacterium sp. PCS056 (assembly GCF_023273895.1). Lineage (NCBI taxonomy): Bacteria > Pseudomonadati > Bacteroidota > Sphingobacteriia > Sphingobacteriales > Sphingobacteriaceae > Sphingobacterium > Sphingobacterium sp. PCS056. The sequence continues at coordinate 1,606,001 of NZ_CP096883.1, forward strand.
TCACATTTAAGAGCGAGATTTGGAGATGACTATGTGATATCATCGATCTCAACAGCGGAATATACGAGATTGGCTCGCTCAGGAGCTGCTTATACCGGTAGAATTAACTATGCTGGTAGAGATGAAGGTAAGGGAATTCAAGGTCAAGTAGAATGGTCTAATCCTTGGACTGATAAACTGTCAACTCGAATAGATCTCGCACTTTCAAATAAATTCTTTGCAAAAATAGCGCTTAATGCAGCAGCCCTATACGAATGGAAGCCGACTTGGGAAGGAGAGTTAGGAGTAGGCTATAGACGATTCTTTTCCGATCAGAATTTACTTAATCTGAATGTTGGAATCACCAAAGAAATTGATGATTTCCGATTGGGAGCAAAATTAAGTAATTTTTTTCTTGACAGTGAAGGGGAACGTTTTTACCTCTACAGTGTTGTTGCCAGAGCACAATATCTAATGAATAATCCAAGAAATTATATATTAGTTCTTGGAAGCATTGGCAATTCACCTGATATCGACTTAGTCAATAATCAATTGTATAATAGTTTCAATGTGTTGAATGCGATGGTTGGTGCCGGAATAGGGAGATCGATAACCAAAAATGTGGGAGCAAGTGTGATCGGAACTTGGTATAATTTCCAAACCGACCGATCAGTCATCGCTACCTCGTACCGAAATTTGTATAACCTATATGTTCAGCTTCATGTTTCATTCTAAGATCATCATACTGTTTTTGTTTTTTCACCTTTTTAATAGCTGTGAGAGCAAGGGTTTTGATTTTTCTTCGACACAATTGCTGATCGCTTCTAATGGGGATAAGGAGAGTTCCGAAGCCGCAGATTATTTTCATCAGCACCTTATGAAGCGAAATGTATCTAATAATGGGTTATGGATTGAACGATCTGATGTACAACGTAAGCCTGCATCGGGAACTATCATTTATTTTGAAGTGGTACCAGATTTAGGAAGTGATTATGAAATTATTAATGAGGAGAGAAAGTTATCGTTGTTTGCGCAAGATCGATCAACACTTAGATGGCTGTCTTATCTTCTAATGGATAAATTGGGTAATGAACATCCTATAAATGTGGCTGATCTACCTCCCAACTACCTTGATTTTAAAAGTGGGAAGGTTCATTTTGATATGAAATATCGTGAACCACATCTTCGACCGAACCTAGAAGTTGATTATGCAGGAATTATACTTACGCATAGTATCGAAAAAGATTGGGGATTGTGGGGACATCACTTGGAACGTGTGTTTTTGGAAGGTGTGCCAGAAGAATCTCATGCAGAAGTGCACGGGAAAAGAACGCAAGATCAGTTTTGTTTCACTTCGGATCAAACTTTTAAAGCTATTTGCAATTTTATCATCGATGGATATGGACGTGGTGAAGAAGAATCGAAATGGTTTATGATAAATCCCAATGACAATGATCTGGTCTGCACCTGTGCTACGTGTCGTACGCAGGGAAATGCAGATGGAAACGCTACAGGAGCGATAGCTTATCTATTAAACAAACTTGCGGCTGAATATCCAAGGCATTATTTTTTTACGACTGCTTATAAGACTTCTCGAAAGGCTCCAATGAAAAAACTGGCTACCAATGCAGGTGTATTTGTGAGTACAATTGACCTCCCTAAAAACCCAATGTTGAATAAGAATCAACAGAAGGTCATAGGTTTTACACGTACAGTTAAAGAGTGGAAGGATAAAACGGATCATGTCTATGTATGGGATTATATTTCAAATTTTGACGATTATATCACGCCTGCCCCTGTTCTGCAACGTGTGAAGAAACACATCAATTATTTTTCAGAAATGGGTGTGGACGGAATTTTTTTTAATGGAAGTGGCTATGATTATGCGCCTTTTGATGATATGAAGACGTATGTTCTTAGTGCATTAATGATTGATAATACGCTGGATATACATAAACTGATGGAAGATTATTATAAAAAATTTTATCCCGTCACTGGTCGCCTGATATCATCTTATTTATTGGAGATGGAAGATGTGGCACTACAGAAGAATACTGCTTCTGATGTGTATGTCCCTTTTCGGTCGGCAATTGCAACTTATTTTGATGCGAAAAAGTTTGAGGATTTTTATTCGAAACTTATTAAATCTAAACCTCAGCTGTCTGGGCAAGAAGACGTGAAAATAGATCAACTATTGACAGCTTTGAGTTTTACGCAACTGCAGATTATATATGATCAAGGTTTTTTGAAAAGTGGAGTGAGGAATCGAGCGAATAGTAATAGTCTTGTAATGGAACAAGATCTATTGAGCATATTGGCAAAATATAATAACTATGCAGGGTTATCCAAATATAAAGAGGAGAATGGAAGTTTTGAAACTTACTTATCTGAATGGAAAGCGCTGATAAAAGCTGATTTAAAAACAAATCATTTTATCAATCTAGAGGCAACGGGATTGATGTCTGGAGAAATTTATGCGGATACTAGGTTATTGACTGACAACTTGCCTGGATTTACGAGTGATTTTAATCAAGGTTGGTTTTTAGCAGGTGAAGATATTCAGATAGCAGGTTTAACACATTTGAAAGCTGGAAAATCAGAACGGATTTCCATACGCTTTTTGATCAATGATAAACATCGAATGGCTATTCCTGATCGGGTTGAAATATTTGCAAACGAAAAAAAGATATTGACCTGTAGAGGTGAAGATTTCAGTGTGGGAACAACTACAGCACTGTTGGATAAAAAATTGATCATGCCGGAAAATGCCGCGGTAAAGGTGAGGATTTATAGTAATAAAGTAATAAAAAAATCAGTAATAGCTTGCGATGAAATACAATTATACTAATTACATATTTTTAGCAGGAATAATTTTCCTGTTCGGTTCGTGTTTAGATATTGCCAATAGGAAGACAACTATGGAAATTCAAGATAATCATAGACATTATTTTCCTGTATTGGCGGGACAGGAAAAGGATCTATCTTTTAAATTGAAAAATACGGGTCTTAATCCACTTATGATTACGGATATTATCACTTCATGTGGATGTCTTAAATTGGGGGATGGGGTCGGTACATTCTCGGTTCCGCCAGGAAAAGAAAGAATACTGACCTTGAGCTACAATAGTTCCAAAAATGTCGGATATGTCAAACATTATATAGCGCTTTACGGAAACTTTGAAAAATCGCCCTATCAGGAGATCGTATTTGATATTCATGTAGTACCAAATGCTCTTTATACGCAAGACTATGAAGAACTGTATGCTGATGAAATAAAACGACAGGGGGACTTAAAAGTTCTCGTTGATGGAGCTGAAAACAATAAAGGATATTATATGGATCAAGATTTAAATAAAAACATCGAGTCCGATAAGTAATAGGGGGTAATCGTTACTTTGATATGAATATATTGCGCTGATTATTAATTTGTTATTTTGTTTTATGATTTGTATTATTGAGGGGTAAATATAAAATACGCATATTTAGCAATAGGTTAACAAAACTTAGTTGCTATTATAAATATGATGGATTCGGTATCTTATGACCCAAAAGAACTGTTAATTACGTTGATGGAGATGAAAGAAAAACTTAAATCTACCATTGCAAAACATTGCCCAGATCATGATATGTCCATATGTGATGATTTGGACAAAGCATTGGAAGATTTTTTTCAGCTTCAGCATGTAGGAAATAATGAAATAGGGTATTTATCGTCACAATTGGCACTTCTACATTTATTTAGGGAAGTTGAGAGGACGATGGAAGTTGTGGTCAATACCAATAACCTAAGGGCATACTATGATTTTAAACTAGCGATTGAAGGGGAAAATCGAAAAGCTCCTACTCTGATTCGTCATTGGAAATCGAGCGATTTAATCCTTGCGGCTGTTTTAGGAGGTCTATTGGCAGCAGCTCTTTCATTATTTTTTGTGCTTCCATAAGTTACGCTGAAATTCCTACCTTTTTTCTAAGGCATACTTTCTTTTAAAAAAGATAAGTAGGGCTTATTATTAACCATTTTCTTATGAAATCACTAAGTATTTTTATTTTTATGCTTTTTGTTTTGTGCAAGACGAGCGCTGCACAGAGCGGGAGCAATAGCAATTTTAATAAACGTTACCTTGACGTCGTAGTTTCACTTGTCGCCTCAGATAGGAAAGAAGCTCGTAGAATTGCTGATTCCTTGGCACATGTAGCCAATACTGATGAACAAAAGATCAAAGCTTATATGTTACTGGCCAAGTTGGATGAAAATGCGGGTAATATGAAAGGTTGTATATGGTATGCTATGCGAGCTGATACGATTGCAAATGCTACTTTCAACTTTTCATGGCAGGCTTCTACTGCAGGTTTTTTGGCCACATCTTTTCGACAGTTGGGTTTATTAAAAGTGTCTGAACGATATCTGTCTAAAGCAGAAATCGCAAATGAAAATCAATTGGACGCGCATATGAAAATGCTCACGAAGATTAATATTTTGCATGAACGTGCATTTCATTGTTTTGAACTAGATCACTATACGGATGCAAAAAAATATCTGAATTCGGCAGCCTCGCTAATCCATATAGATGGTAACGAGGATAAGAAAGCGCTACTGATAAAAGCTACTAATGATCAATTGATGGGGATATGTGAATTGAAACTAGGAAATTTAATCAGCGCCGAATCATATCTAGATGCTTCTCTCGAAAAGATAAAAAATGTGGAAAGTAATTTGAAGCCCTACATCATCCGTGCAAAAGCGGAATTAGAGCTGGAAAGAAATAATCTGACTGCAGCTTTTAAGTATCTAAATATGATAAAACCATATCTGATAAATGGCGATGTGGAAGAATTGAAGATGTTGACTTATGAATCTTTGGCAGCATATTATCAGAAGGATGGTGATATGACAAAATTTTTAGAATTCCGTGAGAAAGCTATTGATCTTAAGGCTCATAGAGATGAGGTGGCTAAAGGTATATCGGATGATCTCATTGAAATATTTAATGTAAGGAAGCAATATTATAAAAATAGATATATGCTGTCAATCGGTGTTGTGCTTATGATCGGAATGTTTGCAGCGGTTGGTACATTATATTACTTTCGACTGCAATCTTCTTATAAGAGTCAATATCATGTTCTTACTGATAAACAAGAAGGGGTGACCCCGGTTGTTGCCCCTTTAACTGAAATAAGTGATAATTTTTCAATGGTTATCAATGAGTTGGAAAATAGTAGCGCGATTAAAGCTAAGGGAATTAATATTGCAAAAGATACTGAGGAAAGACTATACCAGGAGTTTGTTAAACAGGAGGAGGCGAATTTCTATTTAGAAAAAAGTGTGACCTTACAGCAACTGGCTACGAATATGGGAACAAACATGCGTTATGCTAGCTATATTCTTCAAAAATTTAGAGGTAAGGACTTCTATGACTATATCCAGTCGAGCCGGATTGAATTTATCATCGCAAAATTAAAAACTTCACCGGAACTTTTCGACTATAAAATTTCATATTTGGCTGAAATGAGCGGATTCTCTTCATTGAGTAGATTTTCTAGCGCTTTTAAAGAAGTTACAGGAATTCCTCCGTCGGCATTTATTCATTTTATGAAAAAAGAAATGAATCAAAAAAGATAATACCATCTCGACTAAAATGAAAAAAAATTTAGTTTAATCGAAAATTGTATTCATTCTTCTAAGAACGCAATGTTGTTCTAACATTCTCTAAAGCGGTATCTTTTACTAAAATCATGATCTATAGTTTATATGCAATACAAATTGAGACAATTTATATGTTTCTGTTTTTAAGTAAAAGTATTTGTTTTGTAAGATCATGAAAGTGAAAATAGGATCATGATCTAAAAACTTAAATGATAAAAAAGTATCTGTAGAAATTGAATGAGGTATTGTTGCTGTGATCGCATGTGTAATGCTGTTGGCGAGGGAAAGTATGCGTCTACATCATTACCCAGATATTCTTGAAAAATCTCATTTTACTTAAGAAGTTTAGTACATGTTGCCATTTAGTGGATAAATAAATTAAAAAATACATATGAAGAAATTCAACGCAATGATTATTGGCTTGTTAATCTGGATGTGTCTGATCTTAGTCCTGTCTTCCTGTACCAAAAAGCCTGTTGATACTACTGAAATTGCTCCTATTGAAGAGCTCCCAATATTAGATGAAAGTGTCAGAGCTTTGGTACCCCATATTTTTATCAATATTGATGATAAACAAGAAGTGATGGATAAAGATGTGTATCTGAGTGCTGAAATATATATTGAGGGAAATGATAAATTTAAGAATGTTGACAAGATAAAAACAAGAATTAAAGGGCGGGGAAATTCGACATGGAGTAAGCCTAAGAAGCCATTTCGATTGAAGTTGGATAAAAAAGCATCACTTTTAAATTTGCCAGATGCAAAAGATTGGGTTCTATTAGCTAATTATAATGACTATACCTTAATGACAAACGCCGTTGCAATGAAAATTGGGAAGCAATTGGGTATGCCTTATACTCACGATATTGTATCTGTGGATTTGACTATAAATGGTGTATATCGAGGAAATTATAATTTGACACAACAAGTTGAAATTCATGAGAATAGAGTAAATGTTGGTGATGATGGTATTTTGTGGGAGCTTGACAGTTACTTTGATGAAGAATGGAAGTTTAAGACAAAATATTTTGATTTGCCTGTTATGTTGAAAGATCCAGATCCTGAATCTGGATTTCAATTTGAAACATGGAAGTTGGATTTTCAAAATTTTGAAAAATTGTTGTATGCTAAAGAATTTCCTAAGAATTCTTATGGTAATATATTTGATAAGCAGCAGTTTGTCAATTTTCTCATTGTAAATATGTTGGTGGCAAACCATGAGGTTTGTCATCCTAAAAGTGTTTATATGCATAAAAGATCGGGCGGGAAATATACAATGGGGCCCATCTGGGATTTTGATTTTGGCTTCGGCTTTAGTGAAGAACATCATCGAACTTACTTCAACAATGTCACACTGGATTTGATTAGAGAGAATGATGACAGAATTGGAGCAGAATTGTACAAGAAAATTCTTAAAGATCCTGAAGTAAGAGTCTTGTTAAATAAAACTTGGCAGGCCTATAAAAGTAATAAGTTTAACGAGCTGATGCAATTTGTTGAAATCTTCGCTGCAGAAATACGTGATTCTCAAAAGCGAGATTTTGAAAAATGGAAAATTGGGAACAATAATTTGGGAGCAAATAAGGCTAGCATGAAAATATTTCTTCGAAGTCGTGCGCAAGTGATAGATCGATTTATTTCAAAATTATAGCACATGATTTCATGCGACGAGATTCTGTAATTGTTTAGATATAATTTAAAGCTTTTGATGAATTATTGCTTTGTGATTACGATAGGTAATTTTCTCTTATAGGCGATTTTATCTCTATCCAGAGAACAGGATCCCCTCATCCTCAGCATTGTTATTAACGGAGATGCTTATGATCGTGATCAATGGATGATCCTTATTTATTTAGACATTTATTCTTTCGCTATCGCGATTCATGTTGATATCCTGGTTTTGTTATTTCCCTAACCGAATAATTAGGCCGTCTTTATTGTATTGTCAGCAACTTTAGGTGGTAAGAAACTTTTCCTTGTATGATTTTTCAAAATAGTTACCTAATGAGCGTGTTCTTTCGGTGTCTACGCTATTAATATAGCGATGAAACATTTGCTCTGTACTGTGTCCCGTAGCCTCCATTAAAAGTGGAGTGGGGATCTTACCGTAGAAATTTGAAGCAAAGCTTCTGCGTCCGATATGGCTTGTAATCGCTTCCCATTTTTGTACCATCATCTCGTATGCTCTGAATCCACAGCGCTTATGTACTTTTACTAAACTTTTTATACCTGCTAAACGTACAACTTCTTTAATCTGATCGTTATATTTCTGAATGGGTAATCGAGCTGGAAATGAATCACTATTTTTTGACATAATTACCAAAGCTGCAGGGTGAAGCGGTAATAGGATATCCTTTTGCGTCTTTTGTTGAACAAATGACATACAGGGTCTTCCATCAAGAATCTCCATCATTGCTATGTTAAAATTCATAAAGTCTGAAACACGCTGACCCGTATAACAACTGATTATAAGCCAGTCTTTTGCTGCTTGCAGTGTGTCAGGAACTTCCATTCTTTTAATTTTGATCAGTTCATCCTCTGTTAAAGTTACGATTTGATGATATTTTTTTTCCTTTGGAAGCTCAAGTTCATACACATACGTGCGTATTCCTCTTTTTTCCAAAAAATTTAAAATGGTACGTACAAAATGTATGGTTCGATATGTGGTGGTTTTGCTGTACTGTTCTAATTCACAGAAGATTAAAAAATCTTTAACAAAAGTTTCATTGACTTCGTTTATATGCAGGTGTTGCATACGGTGGCCTTCAAATCTTTCTAACAATCGAAAGAAAACCATATAGCGCTTGTAGGTTGCAGAGGAGATTATATGGTGTCTATTATTGATGTAAGCCTCCATATGTTTCAATAAACCACCTTCTGGCAAAGCTACATTGCTTAAGGTTGCATTTTTTTTTATAATCCGTCCCAAGGTAGTGATGGAAAATGTACGCTGTTTTGTTTTGATTTCTCTTAGATAGTTGGCAATTCCGATTCGAATCCTATTGAGAAGTAAATGTAGCTTTTTGTATCTTTTTAGATAAATATTGTCAGGACGTTGTTTCTCTTGATCCCATCGGGAAGAGGTAATCCTTAAAGGAGTTTTTATAAGATGCTCATCCTTTTTATCGTCGATAAACCTGATTGCAATAGTAGATGATAAGTTAGCATCCAGTAAAATAAAATTAAAAGTCATAATAGTAACATTTAGCTAATTGTTTGTAGCTAAGTTAGTACTATATCTTGATTAGTCTAATTCAGACTAGTATTGTATCTAGTAAATTTATGAAAAAGATTGGAATTAAGCAATAGCTAATTATCAGACAGCATTTTAAAAGCATAAAGACCACAATGCTCAAATAAATAAAAATTTTAAAAACGTAATATTTACGACAAATAGTAGGTTGATAATTAATGATTTAAATATTTTTTTAAGTCTGAATTAGACTACATTTTATATTTTATTTGGCTTAAAAAGAAAAAATATGAACCAAGATAATAAGCGAAAAAAAAGTACATCCAACCAAAAATTGAAATGATACTGATAGAAATGGAAAACTGCCTAGCAGCAGGACCAATTTGTTTATTTCCTGTTAGCAGTCATGAAAATAAGAATTTAATTGATGAGTTAAAAATCATTAAATAAAAATAACTAAAATTTTATTAAAAAGTAGTCTAGAGACTGCAGTTTATTAATATAATAGCCATGGAGCCCAAACTTAAACTTGTTTTTGCAGATGACTGTGTTTTCCAACAAGCTATGATGAAATTGCTGATCAAAAGAATGGAGATTTTTGATCTTTATTTTACCTGCAATGATGGTGCAGAATTGATCGAAAAACTTGCTGACGCTGAGGTGCTTCCTGAAATTTGCATATTGGACCTCCATATGCCCAATATGGGGGGGATAAGCACTGCTCGTGAAATAGGTGTTAGATTTCCAGAAATCAAAATCTTTGGTTATACAGCCAGTGCAGATGATGAAGAGATTGAAGATTTTAAGCGGCATGGTGCATCTCATGTATTTTCTAAAACAGATCCTGCAGCCATGTTAATCCAAATTAAAACAATCCTTAAACCAGTATTTACACGATAATAATATGAATGTGCCCCCTACTGAATTCAAACTGTTTCCATTAAGTGATTGGAATCGTGAACAGGTTTTTTATTGGTATAAGCCTGTTGATTTTTTTAGTATTGTGAGAGCTTTTGAGCCTTTAGAAATCTCAACTGGAATAGAACAATATAGAGTTGGTCGAGATAAAATGGCGTTTATCGGTTCAGGAAAAGAATATGATATCACTCAAAGTGTAGGGGCTAAAGGGTATATCATCACTTTTACAGCTGCTTTCTACGAAAAATCAATTTCTGATTCTGTACTTCTCAATTCGGAATTATTTTTTGATGCTTTTCAATCGGTGCAGATTACAGACACTCTTGGAGATGAGGAAGATTTTATGAAGCTGATCAACCGTACAGAAAATCTTGTCCATGATGTATCGGATCTTGTGATCCACAATTGTATTGAGTCTTTGTTATTGGAGGGTATGCAGCATATTAAATTCAACTCCTGCTTGCTGGACTACGGGGCAGTTCCAATACGTGGAATGGTAAATGCTTTTTCTATTTTGGTACATAAGCACTTTAAAGAGCAGACCAATGTTCAGTTTTATGCGGAAAAACTGAACGTTACTCCTCGAAAATTAACAGAAATGTGTTTAGCTATATGGGGAAAAACCGCAAAATCAGCGATTTCCGATATTGTACTGAAGGAGGCTTTACGTTATATTAAACATACCGATCTATCGATCTCACAGATTGCTTATGAGATGGGATTTACGGATGAATCCAATTTTAGGCATTTTGTAAAGAAATGTACTGGGAATATTCCGATGAGCTATCGACAGATATACGCACTTTGACGCTGTTATATTTAACATGAGGAATGCTTTTTTTTACAGACTTAGGTTGATCGCTATTCTTTAACTTTATCCATTACACTGGACTATCACCTTAATGATAATATTGACCCTATCATCCTATGAAAAAATATTTGTGCTTGTGTTTATATATTGGGGCAAGCTATCTGCTCTTTGGTGTTGTAGAAACTAAAGCGCAGATAGCGAGCACAGCACTTTCCATCACTCTACGTCCTTTCTTATCATTAAGTGTGAATCCAGTTTATAGTAGAGAAATTGATGCAAGCAAGACCGGAATGCTCGCTCAAGGATCGTATTCCTATCATCAATCCTTTGAACATTTAGCGGTTGTTTCAAATGAAGCATTTGAAATTCGGGTCGATCATATAAATCTTCCTAATAATCAGTCAATACGTCTCGATGTACAGCTCGTAAGGAACTGGGATAATATTGGCGTTGATACACTTTTTTGTAAAAAGGTTGGTTTAAAGGTTCTCGAGGCTAAGTCTGCTGTGAAATTAGTAAATGAGAAACCGAATGACATCGCAACAATAGAAATTTTTAAATATACTTTAACAGCTTTATAAGCATTTAATAGTATATCTATAGATAAATTTGGCTTGGACTTGTTAATTTATTTAAATAAGAAATGGGACGAAATCCCTTCGTCCCATTATTCTAACATTATTGAAGAACAATTATTTTTAATAATAACTGTTACTCAAAGATAACTACACTTTGTAGTCTTTGTTCTGTTAAAAATGGTGGATTTCATGTGTAAAAAACTTGTACATATGTATTAGTTTAAGATTGCATAGCCCCGCTCTGCAGACTGAGGTTTTGCAATCTTAAACTGGATTTTCTTATTGATTTAATTCTTTAGGTATTAATCATGGTGCATAACTCCCGCTATGGCTGGTCATACCATCTTTACGCATGGCTTCAATAATCAAACAGTTATATACGTAGTCCCAACTTGAACTGACCTCGGAATTTTGATTCAGACCATATGGCCACCAATGTTGACTGTCGCCACTTAAGACCGCATTTTGATCCGAATTGATCAATTTTAACATATTATTTCCATTGGTCAATTGATACTTTCCAGCACTTATTGCTTGCTGTGACCACCAGCTTGTTGTACCTGTTCCAAATGTATGATTCATTTCATGTAGCATTGTACGGATATTTTGATAAGAGGTATTTGATCCAAATCGCATCCATCCTTCATTATTGGCATCAGCGGTAGCTACCCCAGGTACATAATTGAGGTATACATGCTTAGTCGCTGATGTATATTGATTCGCATACCAAACGGCACTGTCAATCGCAACCTGCAGGCGGGAGTAGGCTGCGAGTTCTTCAGCTGTAGGACTGCTTGCTTTGTTGAATGTATACGTGACGTTCCCTGTCTTAATCGTTCGAAAGGGAATATTGGTTCCGTAGCTCACTCCGGTTTCATTGATCGCATATGCCCGAAGATGATAATTGGTCTGTGGAGTTAAGTTTGATAATCCGATTCTAAATTTGCCGACACCGTTTGTTCCATGTGCAGCCTTGTTTTGCGCTATTGTCGGATTTTCTGCTGTTCCCCAACAAACACCACGCTCCGTTACTGCTCCGCCGCCACTGCTCAAAATTTCCACGTCATAATAAGCTCGTGATGAACCGATAATAAACATCGGTGTTTGGGCAAAATTGACAGATTGTATATCTGCCGTTTTTAAAATTACCTGATCTCCGTACGCCACTCCACCTTTGTTTTTTGCATAAGGTCGGATGTAATAGGTGGTAGACTGTACAAGGGAGTTGAGCTGAACGCTGAATTCTCCTGATCCTTTGCTGACTGTTGCTTCGTGAGGATTATTTTCAACCGTGGGATTGGGACTCGTGCTCCAGCAAACACCTCGACTGGTGACGAGCGCTCCGCCTTTATGGGACACCATTCCCTTAACCATTGCTCCTGAGGTGGTGATATTGGAAAATGCTAATTTTCCCAAACTGGGCAGAGCAATTCCTTCCGAATTTTCGATTGGCTTTACGGGTAACATATCGGATGTTGATTTGGCGCATGCCTGCAGGGTCAAACTGAGCATAAGCAGATAGAAATATCTTTTTTTCATATTTTCTTTTTTATTGTAAAACTTCAAAAGTCATATTACCTGTTATCTTGATGTATGATCCATCACTCGCTGTTCCAGGCATGTTGCCCAATAGTCCGATAGTGACGGCACTTGCTTCAGACAAATTAAATTCCAATACGGCCTGGGTTCCTGAAATAACCTGATAACCCAAACTTTGAACAGCTAAATGAGCTTGATCAGGTAATTGGGTTCCTTTAGCAGCAACTAAATGTACTGTTCCTGCAGCTCCTTTGTCTAGTTTCGTAATGGTAAACCGATATTTTCCAGGTTGAAGGTTGGTCGTTTGATACATTTTTCCATTGATAATCGGAGCTAAGTTTGGCGATGGTGTAGCCCATTGCCACCATCCTGCTTCGAGGGATAAACAAGCTTGGTTGGAGCGTATCTCTATACCTCCATAGAACTTATTGTCGGTATGTTTAAAGTTTTTTGCGGCATCATTCAATAACCAGTCTGCTGGAGTTCCCCATCTGCTTCCTGCCATGGCAGAAGTCTGGAATGGGAAATTCATATTTTTAAAGTAAATCTCTTTAGGCACTATCTCTGTGACATAGTTGGTGTAAAATGTATCGACACTTAAGGTATCGGGGACAAATAGAGTACGATAACGGTACGGTTTTCCAGGAAGATAGTTTTTTAATATGCTTTCACCGATATGGATCGAATCACGTTGTATGACCAGCTTTCCTGCCGTATTGGTATACTCAACTTCTGTAAATGTTGCTCCACTGGTCAAATCGATACCTCCCCAAGAAATGGTCGTTTTTTGATCGCCGGCAAAATAGCCAGTCGTGTAGTAAGGGCGATTGAGTAATCCAGATCCATACCTTTCGCCATAGGAAATTCCTGTTTTAAAAACGCTGAGTGATTTATTGCCTTGTCCATCAAAGGTGATAAATTCAAAATTATGTACCCCTTCTCGGATGGGTAACGATAACTTTAACGTATCTACATCCTGAGTTCTATTGATGTTGAGCTCGGCGGAGTCCTGTCGATTGTCCCAATAGACTTTTAATCGTTCGATTTTTGGATCAGCCATAAATAGACCGGTAATATATACCCGCTCTTTTCCAGAATAAACTTTTATTGAATCTATTTTTCCTGTGTAGCTTATTTCTCCGTCTTTTAGATATTTTTTATAATCATCACTTTTTGAGCAGCTGAAAAGATGAAGTAGCGCCACGCCAAACAGCATGCTCTTACCTATTATTTTAATGAGTTGTGTTTTCATAATTTTTGTCTTAAAAATAAATGGTGGTCCTCGTTAGCGAGGGTCTCCATATACCTGAACTTCTGCAATTGCCATAAATGAAGAACCTTGCCAGTTTTTTGAAGTTTTTATCCGCAGATAGCGCACCTTTGGAGCACTGACATCAAAATCAAAACTTAGTCCCGAATTGGCGAGTTGGTAATCTTCATCGGTCTGTTGCCCCATCGGTAATCCTGAAGGTTTTTTGCTTTCAAAGGTTCCTAGTAGTTTCCAGTTATTCCAACTTCCATCCGAAGGTGGGTTGTCTGAACCCCAGATTTCGAAATTTTTTACATTCCCACCATAATAATACATACGGCCATTGTTGGTGTATTCTGGATAATTCCAGATGACGATCCTACTCATTTTTGCTAAGGTTCCTGTATCAAAAGTGATCCATTGAGGACCATTGATCGTGACATCCGTGAGGGAGATATTAGGCCAATTGATGATATCGCCATCCCACATTTTTGATAATCCTGTCGACGCATACTGTTGCTTAGCATCAGTAGGTAAACTGATAGCATTATAACGGGATTTTGGTAATGCGGTTTCAAATAAGGGGGTAATGGTGGTCACCATGGTATCCGTAAAATTCATGTATTTATCGCGTATGGTGATCGCAAATTGTTTTGGATTAGGGGCAAATCCTCTAATGGTTCGATTGATCTGTTTTACAGATGTGTAAATATTGTCTACCGATGGCACCCATTCTCCTAAAGAATCTACCATAACCATAATGGTTAAGTTTTTTTCCTTTTCATTATCTGCAGTTATGCGTATTCCTCCAAAAGCACCAATCGCTTCTAAACTTCGAAAAGTATCCCAGATCGGATTTTCCAATGGAGTAACCGATACGGTTACAGGTGTTGAACTCATTTCGCTACGGTTTACGGTAGAGAGTTTAATATCATGAGGTTTCATATCCGCAAATCCTTCTACAAGCAATGAGTTGTTGTAGTAGGAAGATTTTACCTCCATTTCTTGACCAGAGGCCAAAGTGTAGGTTGCCCGAACGTAAAGCAGATCCTGATCCTTAGGCAGTGTGTAATGGATACGAGCTGCTCCCGGTAAATTTTCGATCTGGACATTGCTTACGGGCTGTGGTGCGGTAGTATTAGTTACCTGAGCTGTTTTAAACTCCTCCTTACAACTACTCAATGCCGCTGTTAGCATCAGTATTGTGAAAATATAAAGTTTTGTTTGTTTCATGTTCTTAATAATCTTGTATCATTGATATTAAAATTAGGGCTACCAACCCAAATTTTGCACCAGTGAAGGGTTTACGGTTAATTCTCCTTGTGCGATCGGCCAAAAGTAATCACGTGGTGCGACAAATGTTTGTGCATATAGCGTGCGTAAGCGGTAGTAATCACTGGTCACCTCTTGGTTAACACTCCATCCTGTGATATTTTGGTTGAAATAATTAACCGCCAATTTCCAACGGCGTAGATCCCAATAGCGCTTTCCTTCAAATACTAATTCGATCATGCGTTCACGTTGAATAATTTCGCGTAGTCCATCTTTCGTATTTGGTTTGCTGGGATTGGTAGAAAATGAACTCCAAGATTCGACGATACCGGCCAATCCTGCCCGTTCGCGGATGCGATCCAAATAAGTATATACCTCTGGAGATGGTCCATTGGCTTCATTTAAAGCTTCGGCATACATGAGGTAGATATCACTCAAACGGATCGTTGGCCACGGGTATGATTTGTAACTCACACCACTGCTAGCAAAGGCTTGTTCCCAGTTGACTAGTTTTTTTAAGAAATAACCAGTCTCATTGATCCATCCGTGATTATTAGCCCCTGCAGGTTGATTGAGTTTTGCCTGTACATAATAGGTGTCTTCATCGGATAAGCTTTTCGTGTCAAATTTAAACCAGATACCGCCATCAAAACCTAATGATGCATAAAATCGGGCTTCACGGTCATAATTTAGCCTAGCTGTGGTATATCCTTCTTTTATATGAAAGCGTTCTTCATTCTTAGCGGTCCTTAGCGTAAACCTATTGGTAAAGTCTAAGGTCTTATCCTCATTGATCGGGACGCCATTTTTGGTATAAAACATTTCAGCAATTTTGATTGGAGCGCTTAAATGCTGTCTTGCAGTACCGACTACAGCATCTGTGGTGAGCAAAGGCATCGCATCTCGCTGGATATTCCAAGCTTGGTAATTAGGATTTGCCCAGATGTGCTCAGAAGACCAGCGCTCATTGAAACCTAAGTTTATCCCTAATACTTGTGCAGTTTCATCACTCATTTTGAATTGTCCATATTCCGTTTTGCGGAATGGGAAAAATGCAATACCTGCAGATTCAGCTGATGCAATTGCGTCTTTGGCTGCTTCGGCAGCACGTGTCCATTTGGAAGCATCGTACACGGGATTAAAAAGAGGTTCTCCATCTTTGTTACTCACCGACTGAAAATCTGCATTACCATTGAATAAGGGACTTGCTGCTGTTAGCAAAACTTCGGCTTTTATCGATTGAATAATAGGCTTGGTGACCCTACCTAATTCAGATGCCTGATCCGAAATAATCAAAGGAACAGCACTGTTTGAAGCTGAATCTAACAAGGATACGATGTAATTCACGGCTTCGTCTACGGGACGTTGGGTCACTCGTACTTCTTGTTGGTTTGCATCCAAAGGAATATTGGTGCGCGCCAAGGGTATAGGACCATATTGACGCATCAAAAGATAGTGGTAGTATGCCTTTAGGAACATCACTTCCCCAATCCATCTTGAGCGGTCTTCACTGGATAAATCGGGTACTTTTGATGGATTGGAAACATTTTCTAAAAAAATATTGCAATCACGTATAGCGGTCCACATTCCGCTTCGCCAGATATCTACCAAGGGGTCATTTACATTTTGTCCTCCACGTGCAATACGCCAATTATTCGCAGGATAGATCTCGCGCTGCGCTACAGGAATCCATACTTCATCGCCTGCTAAAAAACCGGTATTGCTCTGTGCATCGGCATTGTTTGGTAGCCATGCATAGCATGTAAATAAGAATTTTTCAGCTTCGTTGCGTAATGAAAACGCATTGTCTATAGTCGCAACATTGTCGGGAACGACATCAATATAATCTGCACATGCGGAAAAACCGATGGTACTTACGGATAGATATATGAGGTACCGTTTTATCTTTTTTATCTTTAAATTTTTCATTTGGATAATTTTTTATAAATAATCATGAGTTGCTTGTTGGCAATCGATATGATTCCGCAGGATTCAACTAACAGGATACCATGCCGCATTTCATGAGTGTTTCATCATTTTGTAATGTTTAAAAACCAAGCTGCAAGCCAATATTATAAGTGGCTTGAATCGGATAACCGATACCTCGTCCTCCCATTTCTACGTCCCACATTTTAAAAGAACTGATCGCGAATAGATTCATTCCATTGGCATAAATCCGTAGATTTTTTGCTTTCAGTCTATTCATTAAACTTTCTTTGAAGGTATAGCCGATTTCAACAGTTTTTAATCTTAAGAATGATCCATTGCGCATCCACCACGTCGATCTTTGGTTGTTGTTGGCAATAATATTTTCACTTAATCTTGGCCAGAAGGCATATAGATCTCGGTTTTCTTCACTCCAGTAACTATCAGCAATCACGTTTAGAAGTCCATTTTGAGAACCTCCGTTGAGATAGAAAGGGGAGATGTTTTCAGGATTGATAAAGAATGAAGATCTTGCAGAACCTTGGAAATAGAAGCTAAAATCTAGACCTTTACCGCCCACTGTGCCTCCAAATCCATAAATCAGTTCGGGTGTCGTTGGGTAACCGATCGCTACACGATCCAGATCGGTAATTTGGCCATCGCCATTGATATCTCTGTACTTGATATCTCCACCTAAATAATCAATGCCAGGTTTACCAAATTGAACAGGAGAATTTAACACTTCTTGATCATCCACAAAAAGTCTTTCAGCGATGTATCCGAACTCTTGTGAGGCTGAGGTTCCGACAGTATAGCGTCCGGGCTCTTGATAAGCTGGTTCATCAACGATTAAGCGTTTACTGACGGCATAGGTTAATGTGCTTCTTCCCTGAAGGTACCAGCCGTTCATGAAGTTTTTATTATAGCTCAATGTGAGATCCACACCCTTGCTTTCTGCTTTATTGGTATTGGCTACGATAGGGGCTCTTAAGCCCATTGTGCTAGGGATATAAGACCGATTGGTGAGAATGTTGCTACGGATTTGTTTGTATATATCGATGTTTAATTCAATAGCATTAAATAGACTCAGATCCATACCCAAGTTGGTTTGGCGAGATCGCTCCCAGGTGATGGCTTCATTGGCATATCGGTTGATTGCAATAGTCGGTCTCTGATATCCCCCCAGTTCTCCGAACGAAATTTCACCGGCATTCATGTTGACTTCTGAAAGATAGAAAAAACGGTCCTGTGCTCGACCGATTTGATCATTTCCGGAATATCCATGGGTGGCCCTTAATTTGAATTTATTGACCACTTCGCGTAGCGGTTCAAAAAACGACTCATTGGAGATATTATAAGATACACCAAATGAAGGGAAGAAACCCATACGTCGTGCTTTAGCAAATCGCTCAGATCCATTATAACCGAAGTTAAATTCGGCAATGTAGCGATCATCAAAATTATAGGTAAATCTACCCGAAAGACCGATATTACGAGCCGGTAAAGATAATTGTAACGAACCAGCATTACCACTCAATGAGTTTTGAATTAATCCAATGAGTGTACCGCCAACATTGTGTTTGCCAAATCCACGATTGTAATTGGCAATAGCATGGGCATAAAACATCGAATTGACCTCTTTGGCAGACTCTGAGTAATCGAGATATTCTGTTCCTACAGGGCCTATTGAACCTTGAGATCCATCGTTCATGACACGCAGTGATAGGTCGCCATCAGCATTTGATGTTGCGGAGTAATAAAATGGATTGTACCTTCTGCTCACTTCAAAATATGCATAGCGTTTTAAGTAGGTCATAGCGGTTAAGTTTAGACCTGGTACGATAGCACTTAGGTCTTGACGTAATTCAATTTGAGGCATAATGGTCGAGGTATTGAATTCCTGATATCCACGTACCATTTCCGCATAAGGATTGACAAACAGTCCTCCGTTGCGATTTAATGCATTGCCAAATAGCGGATGGTTCATATAAGGCATATATGAAGATGGATATAGCGCGGGAAACATCACAGGGTTTGACCATATTGCACGTCTAAAGGTGACCGCACCACCATTGATACGGTTATTATTCTCGTCCAAACCACCAATAGGACCATTGTAATCATCAAATTGGGCGTAGACACGCACAATTCCCGTTGTGGTCGGTGTAAAATTGATATCGACATTGGAACGGACGGAGTAATTTTTCAGCTTAATATTATTATTAAAATTGTTGATGCCATCAACTTTCAGAATCCCGTTGTCGATATTGTAAGTTCCGGCTAAGTAGTACCTTGCTTTTGCACCACCACCTGAAATATTTAAATTGTTTCGTTGATTGAGTGTGTAATCTTTGATCAGCTGATCGATCCAGTTATTATTGGGATAAAATAGCGGATTATCTCCAGCGCGTGTATGATCGATTTTACTTTGCCAATACGGCAACCCCTGACCGCTCGAAGCATCTGCAGGTCGTGTCAGATAAGCTTCATTGGCCATTTCCATATAGCGAATATTATCCGCAAACTGAAAATTTCTGGTGTTGGTGGAAATGTTGTTTTCTGTTCGAAATTCAAACTTTGTTTTTCCATCTGTACCTAATTTGGTCGTAATCAATACGACTCCATTTGCACCGCGAGCACCATACATGGCAGCAGCATTTGCATCACGCAGAACTGAAAAGCTGGAAATATCGTCTGGTTGCAAGCGGGCCATATCGGTTGGGGATGATTCGACATTATCGATCAAAATCAGCGGATCTTGTTTACCGGTACCAAATGTCCCCAGGCCTCTGATGAAAAAGTTGGCATTATCAGATCCTGGTTCTCCGCTGCGCTGAAAAGCAATCATACCAGCTACACGTCCTGCTAGCATGGTCGTCAAGTTACTGGTTGGCCCCTTTAATTCTTTTGGATTGATGGTCGTCACTGATCCTACAACAGAGGTTCTTTTTTCCCGTTGTCCAAAACCCGTAACAACGACATCTTCTATCACATTTTCATTCATCTGGAGTATGACATCCAGTAAGATCATATTATCGGATTCCACTTTTTTTTCCGCTAATGCGATCTCTTGGCGGGCATATCCCACACTTGTAAAAACCAGGGTTGCATTTTTACTGGTACTTATAGCATACATTCCCCGTGCATCTGTAAGAATTTTTGATTCGCTACCTAGGACTCCTACTGTAACCCCTTGAATTGGGACGCCACTACCCGATACCTTTCCGGTCACGCGGACTTGTTGAGCTGTGGCAACATAGCAGCTTACCGTCATTAGAAATATCCAAATTCCAAGACGCTTTTTAAGCACTTTACCTCTTTTCATTAATAATTAGTTTGGTTATAAATTGGTGAGTATTTTTACTCGATATACAATTATCGCAACTATCTTTTGAATAGATTGGGGGGGATTTGGTCAAAAATAAGGGGGGAAATCAGCATAATTGGATTGCTGAGATTTTAATCAAAAGTTTCTATCAATCACAATTTTAAGTGCTAAATGTTTTTTTGGCGTGGTTAGTTGACAAAAGTGGCTTATTTTTATCAAGATGAGATCAAATTCATTTTGTGAATATTAAATGTTAATTTAACACTTGTAAAAAGTCTGCTTTTTACATAGATTTATAGCTATCTAACCAATCATTTTACCGCCAATAATTATGAGGAACAACCTATCATGCCTTCTTGTTTTTTTATTGCTATGCTTTGATGCGCGTGCGCAGTCGTCCATCGCATATTTGGGGATCGATCATGGCCTGTCTAATGATTTTGTGACCGATATCTACCAAGATCAAGATGGATTTATGTGGTTTGGAACTTTTAATGGACTCAATCGTTTTGATGGCTATGAATTTAAGGTTTTTAGAAATAATCCATTAGAAAATAAATCGCTTCCCGACAATCGCATTACGGATATTCTTGAAGATCAAAGGGGTCTTCTTTATATTGCAACCAAGGGCGGAATGTGTGTTTTGGACATGGATCGTAATCATTTTACCCGGATAGATCTAGTTCGGGAAAATTCTGAATTGCAACCGATAGATTTCTCCATCCATCAGCTGGAGAAAGATAACCATGGTCAAATCTTCGCCGCTTCCGGGAAAGCGGGTCTATTGTCGATTACGAAAACAGGAACAGGTCTCACAGCACATACTGTCCCTTTATATATTTCAGGAAGAGTGAGTGATCAGGAGTACAGTGTCAGTTCGATCTGTAAAACTTTTGATGGAAGATTAATGCTGATGGTACAGGGGGTAGGCTTAGCCATGTATGATCGTAAAAATAACTGCATTCAAGTTCTTGTACAGGGAGATTTTAATGCGACATTGATGACTGCGTCAAGCGATGGAGTGATATGGTTTTCAAACAGCTGGGCAGTTACCAGTTATGATCTGCAAACTAAAGCCTTTCAGTATTATAGTTCACAAAATGGCCTAACCAATAAAAGGATTGTGAATCTTTATTTTGGTCAGGACCGTAAAATCTGGGTATGTACCGATGGAGATGGTATACAAAAGATTAATATGGATACCAAAAAAATCGAAAAGAATACGGGTTTTGATGAAAAAAAACTAACCAGTACTGCTGTTGTTGCTATCTACGAAGATGCTCAGCGTCGGAAATGGTTAGGAACGATTCGTGGTGGAGTGAATGTGATCGATCCTCGTAAGGGTAAGTTTCAATTAGTAAAGCATAATTTATTGGACAGGCAGGTAAGCCCTCGGGATTTTATTTCTGTGTTGGAACAAGCAGATCGTGATCATATATGGGTCGGTACGGATGGTTCTGGTCTGTTGAAGTGGAATTTAAAACAACAAGCATTTGTACAGTACCCCATGACCTCCCGATTGCTTCTTGAGCGCGCGTTTGTCACGGGGCTTATTCAGGATGAGAACAATCAATTATGGATTGGGACCTATGATGCTGGTATTTTTAAGTTGGATATGGCTAGCGGTCAGGTCAAGTCCTATACCTGTTATTATCCCAATACGGAATATGTCAATTCAGCAGCTTGGCGTTTGTTTAAAGATAGCCGAAAGCGAATCTGGGCATCGACTTTGGGAGGGGGAGAGGTCTATCTTTTTGATGCGAGGGAAGATCAGTTTAAACCTTTAAACTTGCCCATATATGATGTACTTACTTTTTTTGAGGAAAAGGAAGATGTTCTTTGGATGGGATCTTGGTCTGAATTGATCCGCTTGGACCTGCAAACCAGACGTTTTAAAAAATATGCAGTGGGCACACCTGTCCGTTTTATTAAGCAGGCAGATCGTCATCATTTATGGGTAGGTACGGAAGGGGGAGGATTATTATACTTTAATGCAGTGACGGGTCAATCTAAAAAATATACCGAAAAAGAAGGATTGCCAAGCAATACTTTATTAAATGCATTAAATGATGATTTTGGCAATTTGTGGATATCCACTTATCATGGACTTTCAAAATTTGATACCAAAACGCGTTCATTCCAAAATTTCTATAAATCTGATGGATTGCAGAGCAATCAATTTAATTATAATGCGGCGCTGAAATTGTCAGACGGACATTTGGTTTTTGGAGGTATTCGGGGGTTCAATTTGTTTCAGCCGCGTGACCTATTAGTTCATGCAGTCTTTTCGCCACTGAGACTGACGCAACTCCAGATCAATAATAATCCCTATGGTATTGATAACCGTTATGGTACAGATCCTCTCAATGCCATTAACAACTTGACAATTCCTTATAATCAGGCGGTATTATCTTTTTCCTTTGCCGCATTAGATTATAGTTTTTCTGATCGGATTAAATATGCTTATTTTCTTGAAGGTTGGGACAAGGATTGGAACTATGTGGATAAACAGCGATCAGCTTACTATTCGCATCTTAAAGAAGGAACCTATACTTTAAGAATTAAATCGACGGATGCAAATGGTGATTGGAACCCGACTGAACGTACTATTGTGATTCAGATCTTACCGCCATGGTGGCGTACAGGCTGGGCTTATACAGGCTATGGGATGTGTGTTGCCGCTGCCCTGTATCTTTATTTTCTGTATGTAAGGCATCGAGCGTTGTTGTTGACCAAATTGAAGACTGCTGAATTTGAACGCGATAAGGAAAATGAACTTACAGAGAAAAAAGTCACATTTTTTACGCATATCGTACACGAAATACGTACGCCGCTTACCCTTATTATAAATCCAATAAAAGAATTACTGAAGGCCAACGAAGATGAGGTAAAAGATTATGACGAGCTTCAGGATGTGTACCGTCATTCCAAACGATTGTTAAATCTGGTGGATAAATTATTACTCTTCAGAAAATCCGAAGGAAACTTTGATGAACTATCTCTTGTTCATTTGGATCTAGTGAGTTTGGTTCAGGAAGTTTTTCTATGTTTTCGGCAAATTGCGCACTCGCGAAAGATCAGCTACACATTGGAAACGGAGATCGAAATTTATCCCTATCATGGAGATCTTGAAAAATTGGAAATCTGTTTTTTTAATCTGCTGCAGAATGCCTTAAAATATACACAAGATGGTGGAATGGTGACCGCACATATTAAAAGTACTGGTCAAGGTATTCGCATTGAAATTTCGGATTCGGGCAAGGGTATTCCGACTTTGTTGAAGGAAGATATCTTTAAGCCATTTCAGCGTGATTTATCCTCTTCCAATACTGTTAGGGAGGGTTTTGGAATAGGCTTGTTTCTAGTCAAAAAATTTGTGGATATCCATCATGGTGAAATCACGTATTACTCCAATCCTGATCGCGGGATGACTTTTTGTGTTGACTTGCCACAGCATGCAATTGTCAATGATCAGGATCAAATTTTGCAAGTTGTCCAGCATGCTTCTTCTTCTTTGGAAGCGATGGAACTAGATCGTCCGATGGTAGGGCAAACCTTAGATCCTGAAGTTAACCTTTATAGCGAGGCCTCCGATAGATCAATTGCTCATGAACGCGAGATCATGTTATTGGTGGATGATCATGCTGATATCAGAAATTATCTCTACAAATTGTTTCAAGATCGGTTTCATGTCATACAGGCTGAAAGTGGAGAACAGGCGATAACAATCTTACAAAAAATAGAACCCCATATCATCATTAGTGATATTATGATGGAAGGTGGCTCGGGGATTGATCTATGTCATAAAATAAAGAAAAGTAATCAATGGAGCCATATCCCTTTCATTCTTCTGACAGCAAGTTCTTCATCAGAAATCAAGCTAAAGGGTATTGAAGGAGGGGCAGATGACTACATAACCAAACCTTTTGATAAAGATATGCTGATGGCACGTGTAGACAATCTGATTCAGAATAGGAATCGTCTGCACGAATATTTCCATAGCGAGATCACATTACAGTCCAATGACCATAAAATTCCTGTTGAATATAAAGAGTTTTTGGAAAAGGTGATCCAAGCTGTTGAAGCACACTTGTTGGAAGAAGATTTTACGGTAAAAGTACTGGCTAAAACTATGGGGATGAGCCATTCAAATCTTTATAGACAAATTAAAGCAATATCAGGAAAATCTGCCAATGAATTCATTCGATATATCCGACTTCGTAGGGCCGCACAAATTCTAATTACGACCAAAGCAAATGTCAATGAATCTGCATATCAAGTTGGTTTTCGTGATATTAAACATTTTAGACAACAGTTTACAAAGCTTTTTGGCTGTACACCATCAGAATATCGAAAGCGTTATCCACATTTAAAGAAGCGCTATGCGATAGGTGGACTGATTCCGACTTCCACACTGCAGCAACCAAAGTAAAAATGGGCTGTTGTTTAAGATTGTTTTTTGATCTATTTTTGTATGATATGTTTTGAATTGGAGGTATCTGTACCAACAATAAAAATGCATACGCTACCGCAAGTTGAGATGTGATCGTCTATGATATGTGTCCATGAATATGATGATGGTTTTATGATATGGGCATGGAAAATGTTTATGCTGTCATGCAGCTTTGTTTATATCCGAGTAATTTTTGAATAATTTATATACACCAATGATGGTAAATGATAGCACAATATTGTCTTTACTTAAGCACTCGCCTCTGGCAACGGCTATTTATGACACCTGCGATCTTCATATCGCTTATGCTAATCAGGCCATGCTAGACATGTGGCGCGCGGATGATTCTATCCTTGGTAAAACATTATGTGCATGTTTTCCAAATTTCGAAAGAGAAGGATTCAGTTCTATTTTAAAGAATGTATGGAAGACGGGTATTACTTATCGTGGCCATGCAATGCCTGCCAATATTGTCGATGGTGATAACAAGGTAAAACGTTATTTTGATTTTGAATATCGAGCGATGGTTGATGAAAATGGACTCTGTTATGCCATCTTCCATACCGCTAGTGACGTGACTGATCAAAAACTGGCTTATCATCGAATGGAACGGCAGAGTGAACAGCTTTCTTTTCGTAATAAATTGGATATTTTGGCTAATACACTTTCTCATGATTTGAAAAACCCATTATCTGTTTTAAAATTAGGGAATGATTTTTTGAGTAAGAATGAAAATATTCCAGAGCCAGTAAGTAAACGATGGTATAAAAACTTTTCAGATTCAATCCAGAATATTGAATCCATTATTAACCAAACCTTACAAATCAATACGGTAAGAGGAACTGAAAATAAGTTGGAAGAAATCGCTATGGATCAAAAAATAGCGGAATGGATCAAAGAAGTGAAAATGAATTTTCCTGATCAACAGATTGAATTCAGATTAGAAAATCTGTACGCTCTGTATGCAGATCTTGGTGCAGTCTATCAAATATTTACTAACCTTATCGGGAATGCGGTTAAATATGCAGACAAAACCGACAAAGCTTACTTAAATATCCATAGTGAAATCATTGATCAAGGAATTGTCTACGTGCTTGAGGATAATGGTATCGGTATTCCAGAGGATGAATTAAATAAAATTTTTCATATGCAGGTAAGGGGGAGTAACACATCGTACAGAAAGGGATCTGGTATAGGGCTATCATTGGTAAAAGACTTAATTGAATTTATGGGAGGCAATATTAATCTCTCGAGTCAACTGGGAAAAGGAACTGTAATCCGTCTGTTTTTTCCACTTTTTGAAAAAGAGTAACTGCGTGAAGATAGATTTATATTTTATAAATTTTTTCTGGAATAGAGTATCATAAACTGCTCTTGTATATCATTTGATTTTAATTGAAGCTTTAATATAAGCTAATCCATGGTGCTAGGGAAGTGAAATTGCTTATTCGATTATTTTTACACATCTTGATGTGATAAAGATAGTAAACAAGAGCCATCCTTATAAGTGACGGCTCTTATTTACTTTTTTACAGTTAACTAAACTAATTATTGCCAAGTTCTACACTTCTATCTTAGATAGGGTAAACAGGCATTGGGTTATAACTTGGTTGAGCACTTTTTGCAGCCCAAGTTGCATCACGTACGCAACGTATGTTCATCAATGGTGAGTTGATGACACTTACTGCGCCAAGAAGACCTGCGCTTAAAAGACTTGTTGTTCTATAGGCTTTATAATTACCACCTGTAGTATGTCCTAATTGATATTTCACTCCAAGATTGATAATTGGAGATCCGATTAAGTTTTCACTTGTCCAAAATGCATTGTAACTACCGTAGGTATTTCCTAAATTAAGGGTGATCAAATTATCTAAAGCCCCTAATGTGTTCATGTAGCCATTGTAGTTAAAGCGTAATCTATTTACAGATGATGTTGCTGCTCCATATGCAGAGTTATTGCCTGCTGTAGGTGTAAGTTCTGAATAGGCTGCAGTTGCTGTTGAATTAGTTACTCGGGCAGCTAATGCATCTTGCACAATAACTAACGCATCGATTCCGGCAACATTGGTTAGGCCAAGATCACCAAGTAATCCACCCAGCACACCTCTAGAGGTTACATTGTCCAATTGTGCACCGGTCGGTATTTTCCATAAACCAGCGGGATAAACTAAGGAACAGGCATCTACAGCAGCATTTGCGCTTGCTAACACGCGCGGACGATGCGCACCAAACGAGAAGTAACTATTTGGATCGTTTGTTTGTGGATTGGTATGGTAGAAACGGTATGGTGTCGGATCGTTTGGTTTATAATATAGATTTGATCTGGACCAGTTGACACCTCCATAAGTTAATGCTGATTCGGTGATACCTACTAAGAAACGGTGATTTTTGCCGCGCTCAGGTGTGATCGATTTGCTTTGTGTAAGTGCTGTAACACCAAAGTCGCGTTCAGTATTATTATCAAGTTGAATCTTTAAATTGGATACCGCAACAGTTAAGTTTTGGGCGGTTTGGTCTGCAGTGTAGTAGTATGCAACTTTTCTGCTGGCATTGCCATCTAAATTGGTAAAATTAACCTCTGTTAATGCAGGTACACCTCCGGTCGGTGCTAATGTCAAAACGCCTGATGTCAGATTAAATGTTGCTGCTTTTGCGCTTTGTCCTGTAACTGCTATAGTTGCAGAGTTAATCGGAGCAAACATACCTAAAGTATTGATTTCAATGGCAATTCGAGCGTAAAGACGATTAAAAGTAATGCTTAAGGGAGCTGTATTGCTGTTGATGACAATGTCAGTAGCACCTGAAGTCGCATAAAGAACATCTTTATTCTCTGGCAAAATAAGATTGTTTGAGACATCTGCATCTGGTATAGCATCAGTATTATTGTAGGACAATGCTACCCATTTGTAAGATCCATTAGGGACTTGGATAGGTGTCTCTGCTCCAGGTGTGAATTGCATAGATTTGGTGAACGTGTAGGTGCCACCGTTATTTTTATATAAATATAAGCGATATGTAGTAGTAGATGTCAGGGGCGTAGATGCGGCTTTTAATCCATTTGATGCTCTTAATCCTGCTTGAGAAAGTGTGGTCTCTCCGGCCGAGGGAACGTTATTATCTACTGCAACAATGGCATCGAAACCCTTGGATTGAACTAATTCTACAGAATTAGAGCTGGATTTTTTGCTCGATGTGCTTCCTTTTACATCTTTTGTACTGATGTTTTCACCATCACTGATACCGGAGATGCGGACTACAAGTTGACTACTTCCTTCTGGAATTTCCTGTCCATTTTGGCTATTATCTTTGTTACAGCTAGTAACTGCTAAAGTTCCTAGTGCCAAAAAAGCGGCAAGAGCAAACTTGCTTGCTAAGTTATTATTCATTGTCTTCATAATGTTAAAATTGTTAGTTAGGATAAGTTAATTCTTAAAAGCGATCTACCTCCCAACTACTTCCTCCTGCACCGTCTTCGTCATTAACCGTAGGGGCGCCGGGTTGTGCATTTCCTGATCCTGCAGCAATACCTTGCTCGAGCTCAATTACTAGCTCCTCAATAGTTGGAGCGATGTACATTTTTTTGTTCTTGTTCATAATGTTATTATTTAAATACTTTGTTTATACCATGTTTTATGGTTAAAATAATTTAATATATATATATTAATATCTGTTTTTATCTCTTGAATAATGAGTTAAATTCTTTTTTGATTATTAATCAGTATTTTATGATTTATTGTGTTTTTTTTGATTAATTGTAAAAATATAATGGTGCTATTTTTTAGTTTAATTATCTATTATTAATATAAAATTAGATATCAATATAAACTTTGTGAATAATAATAGTCTTTGTAAAAGTGATATCTTGATTTTCTTAATGAAAATCTATTTCTTTTTATTTGTTATAACATTTTTTTATTTCAAAATACCTATCATATATTTATTTTTTGATAATTATTATCTGCAAATACTTTTATAATTGTATTAGTGTTATTAAAAGCAAAAATATATGTCTTTTATCAATATTCCTAGCTTTTGTTTTCAAATTAATAGAAAATTAACAATTTAAACATTGTTATTATCCCCATAGTTTATTGTTTTGAACTAAATTATTCTTATTAACAGATAAGGTTTCAATTTTGTTTTCTGTTTTTTGTTTTTCGTGAATTTTTTATGTTTCAATATTTTCGTTATGTATTAATTTTATCCATAAGTTTAATGTGCAACTATGCTTTTTGTAATTATTTATGGTGTATGTTGTAACTTGTAATATAATTATATTCCTTTTTAGCGTTTTGATAAAAAAATCAGGGTGCTGTTGTAAAATATTTTCATTTTATTTCTGATTGCGTATGTTTAATTTTGAGTATATATTTTGTCTGAAAATTTGGTTTTGATTATTATTGTTTGATGAAAGCTAAATCGTTCTATTAATTATTGAATCCATTTTTAGAAAAATGGATTCAATAATTAAAATTTCATAAATAGTTTTTTTATTGGAGATATGAGATCAAGCATTATGTTGCTAAATCAGTTCATCTATATGGTTTATTTTTATTTATAAATTTTAGCTGTAGCTATATGTTTACAAAATATTTTATTGCATAAAATTGATGATTTATATTAAACCAAAATTGTTTATGAAATGAATTTAATTGCTTAGTAAACTATACTTGATCAGCGGCAAAAAAATTGAATTAATACGTTATTTTATTCTGTCTTTTAAATCGAAATTTGCATGTAAAAAGGTAAAATATCAACATCATTAATAGTCATGTGGAGATGAACGGGATGACGATAAAATTTTTAAAAAAATATCAAAATCTAGTGTGTTTGGTAACAAGTTTTAGTAAAATTGTATCTGTGGCTAACGAATTTTTCTGTAGGTCATGATTAAAATTGGTTATAAGGCGAATAGCTTCTTAATTGTAGTTGATTATTTACAAAAATTATTTATATAGGTAAGAAGCTGATGTAGCTGATAGATTATTACTTATTTTGGTGCAGTATTTCATATTCGCTGTATTTTTTAAGGGGCCATAATAGGTTAAAAATTGAAAGTGTGGAAATTCAAATAGAAGGATGATTTCCTATAAAATTTTTAAATAACATAAAGAATATTCTCATCTACCTATATAAGAGTACTTTTCCAAAAGAAAGTGCTCTTTTTTTGTTTATGTAATTTCCCTACATTTAGGTTGTCCATCAAATTGGATATGAACCTAAAATGAGCTTTCGCTATGATATAGGCCTATTGAGAGCAATTGCTGTATGCTTTGTTTTATTTTATCATTATCAAATTCCTTTTTTCGAAGGTGGTTATATAGGTGTTGATATTTTTTTCGTCATCTCTGGATTTTTGATGACCAAAATTATATTAGCAGATGTCAAAAATAAGAGCTTTTCTTATCTTGATTTTGTTTGCCGCAGAATAAAGCGAATCGTACCGGCCCAACTTTTTGTAGCGACAGTTATGCTTCTTGTGTTACCGTTATTGTATTTTGATGTTGATCTCAAAATGAATGCGAAATACATCGCAGTAAGTCTTGCATTTATTTCCAATATCTATTATGCCACACTATCGGGTGATTATTTTTCTCCGGAATATCAGGATAATCTATTCTTGCATAGTTGGTCGCTAGCAGTAGAATGGCAATTTTATCTCCTTTATCCCGTTATTTTGTTGCTATTAAGAAGAATGTATTTTTATCGATTTCATCGTTTTCGATATTTCATGATCGGACTTAGTATTTTATCTTTTACGGCTGGGCTGTGGTATCCCTATGCTCAATCTTGGAGTTTTTATATGATGCCTACCCGAGCTTGGGAATTTTTACTTGGGGCTCTAGGATTTTTGTATAGTCGGGAATTGCGATATGCATTCAAATCAATACTTGTTCCTATTACTGTAGGTATGCTAGGTCTTTTGTTTCTTTCGGTAATATTTTTCGATATTGGACATGCTTGGCCTTCAACCATGATCGTAATTCCGGTGATAGCGACTATGATTATACTCGCTTTGGATATTCAATTCTCCTGGTATAAAATTCCTGCCATACAGTTTTTGGGAAAAATATCTTATTCGCTCTATTTATGGCATTGGCCGATATATGTATTATATAAAAAATACGAATTTTTGATGCAATCTCCTTATTGGATTTTTTTGGTGTTCTTTTTATCATTTTTCTTTGCAATAATATCTTATTATCTAGTGGAAAGGAATAAAAATAACCTGAGTGTGAAAAAACTGATGATAGTAGCTTTTTTTCTGATATCCAATTCGATGATTTTATTTATTTGGCCCAAAAATATGATTTGGAATTATGTTCGCAGAATAGATTCATCATACATCCATTATTTCCAATATGAGGAATATCAGCATTTAAACCCGTGTAATTGTTATATCACTCGTAGTGACCGTTATGATAACTATGATCAACCAACCTGTCTAAAGATAGATTCGGCAAAGGAAAATATTTTGTTGATGGGTGATAGCCATGCTGCTCAACTTTCAACGGCTTTGAGAAATGTTTTGACAAAAGAACAACACTTGCTGGAAATGAGTTTAAGTTTAACTTTCCCTTTTCCAAGTCCGAAAGGTTATCAAAAGTCGGTTGATTTATGGCGCTATTTTTATCAAGAATTTTTACCTCAAAATCACGAGCATGTTCATAAGATATTTATTTCTGTGCATTGGTTGATGCATAACGATGATGAAATGAATTATACTCCAGCAGAAATTAAGGCGGGTCTGCAACAGATTATTAATATTTTTGATCACTATGGTATAGACTATTATTTTATTGGTCAGATCGAATATTATCGGATCCCCTATAGACAGATTGCTTTAAAAAAATTGTTCAATCCAGAAATGAATGAATACGAGTACAGTGTCGAGGAGGCAAAGGATGTAAATAATTTTATGAAGCGAATAATACCATCTGGTCATTATATAGATCTATATAAAAATAAAGAAATAGCCCATCATTCGGTTAAAGAACATATGCCTTATATTTATGATAGGCATCATCTGACGGATTTTGGTGCAAGGGAAGTCGTTAATTACCTGACTAGACATGGATATTTGTAATTGGTACAAACATCTATAAATATGATAAAAGGCAATATTGTCAAAAACATTGCCTTTTATCATATTTATCCAGCGATAATATGCTGCCCATTTTCCGTATTAATATGATCCATTAATGTGTGATTGAGGATGTTGCAGGATTTTAACATTTCTCTTACTGGATATTTATCAACAATGTTTTTTAAAGATTGTAAGTGCTTCTCGTGATGGAGATCTGTGCCAACAAAATCATACATACCAGATTTGACTAATGTCATGGCAATCGCTTTTACATCTACACCATAATATCTACTAAGGGACAATAGATTTAATTGTAACAAGCAGCCTGCATCTTTTATTTGCTTATATATACCAAAATTAGTGTGATAGTAATTGTAGCGTTCGGGATGTGCTAAAATTGGTTTATATCCTAATTTCTGTATGTTTAAAATAGTTTGAAATAATGCTTTTGATTCGGATAGATAAGACATCTCTATTAAAACATAGCCTCCTGGGATCAAGGATAAATCATTGTTTTGAATAAGCATATGTAGACCGTCGTCAATCATGTGTTCGGCAGCAGCGAAAATCTCAATATCACTTCCTGCTTTTTTTAAACCTTCGCTCAAGGCGTGATGTGCGTTTCCGATCGTAAATTTGGTGTTAGGATGTACGCCATCCATAATATGGGGTGTACATATGAACTTTTTAAATCCTAAACTGTTAAGTTCCTTAATAAACCCTAATGACTGTTGCACTGAAGTACTGCCATCATCAATCCCTGGAAGTAGATGATTATGCATATCGACTTCTAGAAAATCCAACTGGGTTAACGATCTAACGGAAGTGGAATTTTTCTTTTTTGTAAATAGATTGCTAAAAAAAGCCATTTTTTGATACTAGTAATTGTTTTTCAATAATGTTGATTTAATGCTATTGATAGTCGTCGTGTATAATT
Organism: Sphingobacterium sp. PCS056; assembly: GCF_023273895.1. Taxonomy (NCBI): domain Bacteria; kingdom Pseudomonadati; phylum Bacteroidota; class Sphingobacteriia; order Sphingobacteriales; family Sphingobacteriaceae; genus Sphingobacterium; species Sphingobacterium sp. PCS056. The sequence continues at coordinate 1,638,915 of NZ_CP096883.1, forward strand.
TAAAATAAATGTTAATTGTCGGCGATCATGTGTTATTACCACAACATTTTTTTTCATTTCTATTATTGGCTATGTCAAACAACATGCCAAATTTTTTGTAATTCATTTCTTTGTAGCCTTTGTAATATCAGTTCAACTGTTTGAAAAATAGTTGTATTTAGTCTTATTTCTTTGAGAATTATGATGTATTGTAAGATTGTTGTTATTTAATCATAATCGAGATGATTTCTGATAGGGGTCTTTGGTTAAATTACTAATTAATAATATTTTATCAAGTGATGTTTAAATTGTCAAATTTTAATTATCTTAGTATATATCAATTAACATAAAAAAGCATGTGACCTAAAATGTTTCCATGTGTTATGTGATGAACTAACCAGTGCTAAGAACAGAGTATAAATTAATAATTAGGTTATGATTGGTTTTTTAGCTGCTGTCAAGAGCTGCTTACGTAAAGATAATCCTCGGTCGGTCATTTTAATGATCGATATGTGCTTAGTGTTTTTAAGCTATGTCATTTCTATTTATGTTCTATATAATTTAAAGGGATTTTCTAATACATCCTTTGTTTTGAAAAAACTGATCCTAATAGGTCTAGTATATTTCATACTTTTCCTCTATAAAAGTACTTATAAAGGTATTGTTCGTCAAACAGGTATTAGAGATACGGTGAAAATTTTTAAGACCACGGGAACTGCATATATAATTCTGATTGGATTGATGATTATGATCATAGCAGAGGTCGAGAAAGACAGCCTTGCAGGAGAATATTTACGGATCCCATATGGCGTATTGACTATGCAGTTTTGTATTTTGATGTTGCTTATGGTCGGGGCGCGTGTAATTTACCGTACAATTTTTGAATACTTAGTTTTACCACCCAGAAAGATTGAGAATATCTTGATTTTTGGAGCTTCTAGACCTGGTATTTCTACATATTCCATGTTAAATGAAGATTCTGAAGTCAAATACCATGTTGTTGCTTTTGTAGAAGATCAGATATCTCGTGTAGGCAATAGGTTGGCAGGTTTGAAAATTTTAGATATTACAGAGGTTACCCAAGATTTTATCAAAAAAAATCAGATATCTGATGTTGTTATTGCAGTAGAAAATAATGATCCTGAACGTTTACAATATGTGTCTGAATGGTTTCATCAGTTGGGATTAGAACTGAAAATAATGTCTCCTGCACGTATTTTGCCGAATTCAAGTGTCAAGCGTGAAATTCGTCCTTTGGAAATCCATGATCTACTTGGAAGAAAGGCCATTCAATTGGATCGTCAAGAAATCGATGCAGAAATGGATGGGAAAGTCATCCTGATTACAGGTGCTGCTGGTTCTATAGGATCGGAATTGGCTAGACAGATTGCACAGCGTCCATATAAGAGATTGATTTTGGTGGATCAGGCAGAATCTGCTTTATACGATATACAGCAATCAATCCGATGCACAGAGTCAAAAAACTTGCATTGTGTGGTGGCTGATGTTCGAAACTATGCTTTTATGCAAAAAATATTTGCAGATTATCATCCTGATTTAGTCTTCCATGCCGCTGCTTATAAACATGTCCCATTGATGGAGGCAAATCCATACGAATCTATCCAAACCAATGTCTTGGGCAGTAAAAATATTGCAGAATTATCGATGCAATATCAGGTTAAGAAAGTGGTTTTAGTTTCGACAGATAAGGCTGTTAATCCGACGAACGTTATGGGAGCAACTAAGCGTATAGCAGAAATATATATCAGTAGTTGTAGTGGAAAATCCCTTACCCAGTTTATTATTACAAGATTTGGCAATGTCTTGGGATCCAATGGCTCTGTAATTCCTTTATTTGAAAAGCAGATGGCTCAAGGTGGGCCGTTAACTTTAACACATCCAGAAATCACCAGATATTTTATGACTATTCCAGAAGCTTGTTTACTAGTTCAAGAAGCGGGTGTAATGGGTAAAGGAGGGGAGATATTTATATTTGATATGGGAAAGTCAATTCGTATTATTGATCTAGCGAAACGTATGATTAATTTAAAGGGATATCGTTATCCTCAAGATATTGATATTCAAATTGTCGGTCTAAGGCCTGGTGAAAAGATTTATGAAGAACTTTTAGCAAATAATGAGAATACAATTAAAACGCATCACCCTAAAATCATGATTGCTCAGGTGAATCATGATAACTTGAATGGAAAGATGGAGTTAATCAATGATTTATGCCAAATGATTTTACAAGCTCAAATAAATTTGCCCAATTTTATGCATTTGGTCAGGTGTATGAAGAAAATTGTCCCAGAATTTAGATCTCAAAATTCAGAATTTGAGATTCTTGATACTGAATTACGAGGAGAGGATGAAGTGCCGATCTATCCCATAGTTAAGAATGCATAATTTAAATTTGAGTTGTAGTTTACAATCAAGATATCAGTAATCATGACTCAAGTGAACGGAGCATAATGATGACTCTATTTAAATTACTTGATACAATCTGTTTGCATGTAGTGAAGTAACTACAAATTGATGAATACTCCTCTATTTTAGCTGCTTTTAGGATATATGGATGATTAAAATAGTTATTTTTGCTTGTATTTTAAATCACAAATAATTCGGCATTAGGCAAAAATATCTAGGAAGATGTTGGCGTTCATCTGTTAACTGTAAAAATACGAACTCTTGTCCACAGTAAAAAAGAAAAAGACATTCCTGCTCAGGAAAATATTAATAGCAGCACTTATTGCTTCTTTTGCTTACCTCATGACGATATTTATATATCAGTACTTTGAGCAGCAAAAAGTAAAAGAACGGCTTAATGCCGCCTATGCAGCTTTGAATGAGCGATCATCTGGATTATACGGCTTGTTTTCTGTGTATAATGAAGCGGACAACCTTTTTCGATTATATACCGTCAATTTTGATAAAAAAAACTACGATGCTTATAAAAATAAGTTGGACTCGGTCAAATTATTTGTTGATTCATTATCCAAATTAACACTACATGACCACAATTTGGAAGTCAGCGCTGCGGATGTTGCTCATAAAAAGAGATTATCGACAGAATTTGCTTCTCTCAAGCATACGGTCGATCAGCTGATCTTTTTTACCAGTGATTCTTTGTCAACATTATCTTCGGAAACTAAAACATCTTATCGGGAGCCTAAGTTTGAGAAACTGGATTCTATTGTCAATCGGATCATGAGTGATAGCTCTTTCAATACACTCAAACGCGATACGACAATCCGAAAAAAGGAAAAACTATTTAACCGGATTTTTAAAGCTAAAAATGATACACTAGTTGCCAGTACCATCACACAGGATTTTAGCACGATCCAAAGAGATGTGATTTCGCGTAACATCGAATATTTGATCCAACAAAATAGAAAGGTGTACCGCGAGAATTTAAGCGCACTTCAAGAGAAATTTACGGCACTGCAAGATAAAGAAAAGGAACTTATTCAAGCTAATCGTGACTTGTTGGACAATCTGCGAACAGGCATTGATAAAATCAGGGATCAGGAGACGGTACAGCTTCGTCAAGCGCAGGCAAAGGATCTGACGCTCTATCAAGTAAACACGGTTAATTTCAGAAATCAACTGATTGCATCGTTTATTATTATCCTCTTGTTAATTATCATCACCTTTTTCTATCAGTCCAACGCTGTTTCATATGAACGGAAACTACAAGAGGAGCGGGATTATGCCGATAAGGTAGCTGCTGAAAAAACGACCATTTTGGCCAGCGTAAGCCATGAGGTTCGCTCACCGATCAATTCATTGCTCGGTATCATTGATATTTTGAGAAAGAATAATGACAATAAATTGATTCTTCCGGAATATTTGGATTCGGCATCGCATGAAATTGAGGTGATCAATACGACGGTCAATGATATTTTGAATTTGAGTAAATTGGAGGCTGGCGCACTGGAGGTTCAATACGAGTATTTTGCAGCGTATCAATTGCTCTTGGATATCATTAAGGTTCATGAGCATCAGGCTTCAGTAAAAACTATCAGACTCGTGGCTAAAATTGATATTGATCCCACCTTACTCATTTATAGCAGTGCTTTTAGAGTCAAACAAATTGTCTCAAACTTATTGAGCAACGCCATTAAGTACACCCCAAAAGGAGAGGTGTATGTCGCTGCATCCATGAAAATCAAAAATGGTGAATCATTTCTTTCTGTTGAAGTGAAGGATAGTGGTGTCGGTATTTCGGAAAAAGAGCAGGCTCTGGTCTTTAGACAGTATTATATGGCTGGTGCTAAAAATCAGTCGAGTAGCTTTGGTCTTGGTCTGTATATCTCCAAATTATTTGCCGAGCAACTAGCAGGAACCATAGATCTGGTCAGTGTACTGGGAAAAGGATCGACCTTTACACTATCAGTTCCTATCAAGCAGACGAAGAAGATCGAGCAGGTGCCACAAACGTATGTGCTGGAAGATCTTCCTGATATAGATATAGTAATCATTGAAGATAATCGGATCAATATTCTTTATCTGAAACATTATTTTAAGAATTTTCCTAAAATACATATTTTTGAAAAAGGGGAGGCCGCACTAGCCTATATGGAAGAGCAGCCTGTAGAAATTGTGATTACCGATCTGCATATGAACGATATGGACGGCTGGGAAATTCTAAATCGGGTTCGCAATAATCCAGCATGGCAGCATATCCGAGTTTTTGTCTTTACAGCCGATAGTATGTATATGGAGGTAGAACAGCAAAAGCATCAAATTTACTTTGATGCTAAGCTGAAAAAACCGATGGATGCCCATGATCTTGTTTCTTGTATTAAGGATGTAAAGTGATCAGTGTAATTTATTGTTTAATATAAGCTTCATAGGCATGTGTCAGAATCTGACCATCCTCAGTTACGCGATTGAGTGTTCTATTATTCTCCAAAACATAGCGTAAGGAGGTTTTTTGATTGTTTTTCTGCGTATTCAAGATCACATTTTTATTGTCTGCGATCGTGTATGATCCTTCTTCATATATGCTATTGACCTTATCGCCTTTTATACGCACGATTTCATAGGAGTAATCTGGCTTAAAATGTAATTTGAGATAATTATCGCCTCCCCCATAAATGATTTCTGAGGACATATCTTTTCTGAGCCAAACGGTTTGGCTTAAGATATTGATTTCTTCGGGTTCAATGTTTTCTTTTGAACTGCATGCCGCTGAGCACAGTGTAATCGTTAGCAGGACAAGTGCTAAAATCTTTTTCATAAGGGTAATATATGGTTATGTAAAATGACAAACTAAGTGCTCTTTTATAAATGTAATGACCTGTATTCTATTACATTCAACGTTTTATAAAGCAAATATAACAGCACGAGAAGCTTTTATATAGAGACCCTGGGGTTCTATTTGTAATAATTTACCGTTAATATTAAGCTATTTTTTCAAATACTTAAAATCTTATTATTAATGCGCAAAAAAATGATTCAACGTGATCAAAAAGATCGGATGCTTTGCTCATTAATTACAAAATAAAACAAAAGTATGAGCCCTGTTACGAAAATTAAATGCTTCTGTTGGGGTAATGAAAAATTGTGGACAAAGTCTAAAGATTAAAGAAACACCCGATTAGGTGTTGCCCATTACATATAACTGTGTGAGGTCTGGAGTGGGGTTACCGCCTATGGTTTCAAGTGTTATGGCGAAGGCCTGTGCTGCTGGGATCTGGTGCATTATAGTCACCTGGTCGGTTTTGTCCAATGGAAATACACCTGCATCGACAGGTTTGCCATCGACGATTGCCCATAGCTGATACTGCTTGCCTTTTGGTGCAGCAGGTAGATTTTCTAAGCTCAAGTATACATCTGTTGTTTTTGTATTCCAAAAAACATGGGCTTTGAGCTGCGGGTGCTGCTCCACACCGGCCAGAGTCACGGTCTTGATCACGGGGTCTTGCAACAATTTCCATTTCTCTTGGATATGTTGAAGCTTTTGCTCAGTGGACTGGTTTTCTACTAATGCCTGTACTAGCATATCTTGATCATTGACACTTTGATTGTGGTAAAAGATATTGGCACCGATACTGGCCACCAGTAATATCGAAGCTGCAATGGCCCAATTGCGTGCGGCCAATGTGCGTACTGGTCTTTCTGCTGCAGATGATGGTGACGCCATCGGTTTGATGGACGCAAGATCTTGTTGTTGTGGTTCCAATGGACTCGAAGAGGTCGTCTCCTGTTGCGATAGTGTATTCCAGATCGCAGCTTTCAATTCGGGAGGAGGGGACATAGCTTGACGAGTAGCAAGATTTTCTAAGGTCATTTCTGCCTCCAAAATCGCTTGCTCTACTTCAGTATTATGTTGACGTATGCACATCAAGATACTCACCTCTTCTTCACTGGCGAGACCCATCACATACGCTTCTATAATTCCTGACGATATGTATTCTTTAGTATCCACTGTTATTCGTATTCTTTAAGTATTTTTTTTAATTCTAAAAGTGCGCCCCGAGTACGGGTTTTGATCGTCCCTAAAGGAATATTCAATTTCTCGGCAATCTCCTGCTGCGTGTACCCTTCGTAATACGCCATCTCAATAAGCTCTCTCCACTCTGCTCGTAATTCATTCAATACATTTTTAAAACCAATATGATCAACGTGTGTTGAGATGCTAAAGTTATGTCTTTCTTTAACATCTACGATATCTGGAAGAGATTGGTTTTTTTGTTCGTTTTGAACACTCTTAGATTTGACATAATCGATAGCCGAGTTGCGGGCTATATTGATGATCCAAGTATAAAGCTTGCCACGTGCCGCATCAAATGAATCGATATATTTCCATATTTTGACAAATACATCCTGAATTACTTCATCCGCATATTCTTTGAACGACACGATCCGGATCACGATTCCATAGAGCGCCCCTGCATAATGATCGTATAGATAATTAAATGCACGTTGATCCTTCTTTTGCAGTAAGGAAATGAGGGTGTCTTCTTCTAAATGGTGTATCGGGCTCAATCAATTAGTCTTTGAGTTCCAAATATATGTATTTAGATTAATAAATTATGCATCTCTTTAAAAATTTAATGCATTGGTAATGATGCACTAACATCGCAGCTCTTTTTTATCTTTAAAATAGTTGTTGTACATAAAATCCGCTTGCACCATAATGTCGTATATGATAGAAATGACATCTTTAAAAAACTAAGAAATGAAAACAAAATTAAATTTTATGGCACTCAGTCTGTTAGTCGTGGGTGTTTTATGCAGCGGAAATGTACTGGCACAACATGCCGACAAAATGAAAACAGTAATGGTAGGCGGAGCACCTATGTATCCAACTAAAAATATTGTGGAGAATGCGGTCAACTCAAAAGATCATACCACATTGGTCGCTGCTGTCAAAGCTGCCGGACTTGTCGAAACATTATCGTCAAAAGGTCCTTTTACGGTGTTGGCACCTACCAATGAAGCATTCAATTTATTGCCAAAAGGTACGGTGGATAATCTATTGAAGCCAGAAAATAAAAAGATATTGACACAGATCTTGACCTATCATGTATTGGCTGGAAATTTTAATGCTGCTACCATTTTAAAAACAGTAAAAGAAAAAGGTGGTAAAGCTCAGATGGTAACGGTAGAAGGTGGAATGTTAACGTTTTGGATGAAAGGGAAAGATCTGTATATCCGCGATGCAAAAGGAAAGGATGCTAAAGTCACCATAGCTGATGTACAGCAGTCAAATGGTGTAATCCATGTGATCGATCATGTTTTGATGCCTTAAGCAGATCTTGTATTGAAATTCCTATAATTTTTAAATCCATTTTAATCCTTTATAATAGCTGTAATCCGATCTAGAATGGGGTTGCAGCTTTTTTTATACATGAATGTGCATATCGTTGGTGTTTCGAAGTATTAATTCCTTAAGTTTATTTACTGTAATAGCAGGCAAGTTTAATAAATTTTACTGGTTTATTTTATATAAAAAATTTTATAAATTAACATATAGTTCCTGTTTGTTTTATGCAATGGGATCGAATTCTTTCATTATTAATTTAGGTTAATAGTGGACTTGTTTTTATTTTTCATATAAAATATAGTATATTTTTATACCTTTGTTAAGCTTAAGGAATATCACATTCTATAATCATCAACATTATGAATTATAACTTATTAAAAGAAACGATTGACCTGATCGAGCAATTCGAATACGAATGTAAAAAAGGAAATACATATAGCGAAGACAGCAAAGGCCTTCGGAAATACATCGTCGATCACTTTGAAGCAGAACTACTAGCAGAACCCGATTGGGAAGGGAAAGCGGATGGACGCAATGCTGAGAGTGTGATCAGTACGCTAATTGTGCATATGAATCGATATGCCAAGACGTATTCCAAATCGGCTATTCATGATTCGGCGTTTTCTACACAAGAAGAGTTTATTTATTTGATCAATCTCAAGGTTTTTGGAGCCATGATCAAAATGGAACTCATCAAACGTAACATTCATGATAAACCTCTTGGTATGCAAATTATCAATCGGCTTATTCATCAAGGATGGGTAGAACAAAAAAATTCGGAGAAAGATAAAAGGAGTAAAGTCATATCCATAACAGCTGAGGGGTTACGAGTGCTGGAAGATCAAATGCATAAAATTCGTCAAGCAAGCCAAATTGTTACAGGGGATCTGACGCATAAGGAAAAGATGGAATTGATTCGGTTGTTGCAGAAATTAGCACATTTTCATCAATCCATCTATAATCAAAATATTGATGTTGCTGATTTACTGAATTCAGTATCAGAAAATTATCCTTATAGTGATAATTAACGGGTACATACTCTAGATTGTAAAAGAGTCTGCATGATCATAGAGGTGCAGGGTGTCAATTTATGATATTTTGTGTCTTTTAAAAACAAAAAGTGTATAAATGAGGTTATTTATTTACTCTTAAACTAACAAATACCATTAATTTGATTTCAATGAAGATAGCGATTATAGGTTCAGGTTTCTCAGGTCTTTCTGCAGCATGCTATGCGGCTAAAGCTGGTCACGAGGTACATGTTTATGAAAAAAATAGTATCCCGGGTGGACGAGCTAGGCAATTTAAAACAGACAATGGTTATACCTTTGATATGGGGCCTAGCTGGTACTGGATGCCTGATATTATTGCTGATTTTTTTCATGATTTCGGTTATCAACCCGAAGATTTTTATAAGCTTGTAGCTCTTGATCCTCAATTTGAAATGATTTTTTCAGATGGAAATTTTGAAGTTCCAAAAAATTATGATGAGCTGCGCGTGATCTTCGAAGATATAGAAGCAGGAAGTGGCCAAAAACTGGATGAATTTATGGAAGCCGCTCGCTATAAATATGAGGTCGGGATGAAAGAGTTTGTCTATAAACCCTGTCACTCATGGTGGGAATTCTTTTCACCAAAGATTGCCAAGAGTGCCTTTAAGTTGGATTTATTATCTGACTTTAGGTCGTATGTCAAGAAATATTTTACTCATCCCAAACTGATTGCTTTAATGGAGTTTCCTGTCATATTTTTAGGGGCTTCACCGAAAAATATTCCGGCGCTTTATAGCTTGATGAATTATGGAGGGTACGCCTTGGGAACATGGTACCCAATGGGCGGGTTTTATGAAGTGATCAAAGCGATGCATACTGTCGCAGAAAATCAAGGTGTAAAATTTTATTTTAATCATCATGTGGAGCGGATCGATACGCAACATGATCAGGTAAGTACATTGCTGATCAATGGTGTTTCTATGGCATTTGATGCGGTTATCGCCTCATCAGATTACCATCATACCGAAACGCTGTTGGACGAAAAGTATCGCAATTATACCGCTAAGTATTGGGAAGATCGCACATTTGCACCATCGAGTTTAATTTATTATCTTGGATTTAGTGAACCAATACCCAATCTGAAACATCATACCCTGTTCTTTGAGCATGATCTGGATATTCATATCGATGCCATTTATAAGGAAAAAAAATGGCCGGATAATCCCTTGTTCTATAGTTGCTGTCCTTCTAAGACCGATCCTGATGTCGCGCCTGTAGGCCATGAAAATATTTTTCTATTGATGCCATTGGCCATTGGGATTGAGGATGATGAGGCTGTCAGAGAGCGTTATCTGGATCAAATGCTGGCACGATTGGCTAAGCATGTAGGGGTTGAAGATCTTAAATCCAAAATTGATTATAAGAGAAGTTACTGTGTAAGTGACTTTATCGCTGATTATCATGCTTATAAAGGAAATGCATATGGCCTGGCCAATACCTTGGGGCAGACTGCGGTTTGGAAACCGGCTATTAAGAATAAGAAACTAGCTAATTTATATTATACTGGTCAATTGACTGTTCCGGGACCAGGGGTTCCTCCGGCTATTATATCCGGAAAAATAGTTGCAAATGAAGTTCATAAACTTAACCTAAAGCACCATGAAGAAACTGTTTGATGAATTATCTTACGAGGTAAGCAAATCCACGACAAAAAAATACAGTACGAGTTTTTCATTAGGTATTATGGCGCTACATCCCTCCATCAGGCAGGCTATATATGCGATCTATGGCTATGTTAGGCTGGCAGATGAAATTGTAGATAGTTTTCATGGCTATGATAAACGGTTGCTGCTGACCCGTTTTATGGAGCAGACGGATCAAGCGCTCAACGAGCAGATTTCACTTAACCCGATACTGCAATCTTTTCAGGAGACGGTACATCGCTACGCAATAGATCGTAGCTTGGTCGATCAATTTCTGAAAAGTATGGAGATGGATTTGCATCAAGTGACATACGATGAAGATCGGTACAAGGAATATATACTGGGCTCGGCAGAAGTGGTGGGACTGATGTGTTTACATGTTTTTGTGGGTGGATGTAAAGAAGAATACCAAAAATTGAAACCTTATGCCATGAAGCTTGGTTCAGCTTTTCAGAAAATTAATTTTCTCAGAGACCTGAAAGATGATTACCATATCCTGGGGCGTACTTATTTCCCGGATGTCGATATGCGGGGGTTTGATAACCATATTAAATTTGCGATCGAGCAGGATATCGAAAGTGAATTTAGGGAAGCACTAGTCGGAATAAAAAAATTGCCAAGTTCGTCTAAATTCGGAGTTTATCTTGCCTATAAATATTATTGGTCATTATTGAAAAAAATTAAACAGATTCCTGCCCATAGCATATTAAAAGAACGTATTCGTATCCCCAACAGTCAAAAGCTTTCTTTGATGATGAGCTGCTATGTACAATACAAGATGGAGGTGGTGAGACCATTTCGCATATTTGGTCTGTAAGAATACGAACAGTTATAGCAGGTATTTTGGATCCTAACTTAGGCCTCAAGGGTTGATGTTAGCTTAAAATTTATAAATATGATATATCAGATAGAGACGACACAGCAGTTGAATTGCGATATCCAAACGGCTTGGGATTTTTTTTCGTCACCCCATAATTTAGCTAAGATCACCCCTGAAAAGATGAATTTTGTGATTGTCAACCAATTAGCAGATACACCCATCCACCAAGGTCTGATCATCGATTATAAAGTCACGCCTTTGTTGGGCATAAGGATGAAATGGCGAACTAAAATAACGCAGGTAGAAGATTATGTCAGTTTTACGGATGAGCAGTTAAATGGACCTTATACACTATGGCGTCATTTTCATGAATTTACGCCTAATGAGGAAGGGGTAATGATGAGGGATGTCGTGACCTATAAGCTTCCATTGGGATATTTGGGTCGAATCGCGCATAAATTGATGATACGCAACAAACTCGTGGATATTTTTGCTTACCGATATGAAGTATTAGAAAAAATGTTTAACACTAAAAATCAATCTTGATGAATATCTTAATTGTAATAGCGACCTTCTTTTTGATGGAAGGAGCGACTTGGTTGATTCACAAATATGTGATGCACGGATTTCTATGGATGTTGCATAGAGATCATCATGACCACAGTACCGAGGGACATCTGGAAAAAAATGATTATTTCTTTATCATTTTTGCAATACCTGCTATTATACTCATGTATATCGGTAGCCAGCAGGGATATAGTTATATTTTCTACATAGGATTGGGGGTGACGTGCTACGGTCTGGCTTATTTTTTTGTGCACGATATTTTTATTCACCAACGGATCAGTTTTCTAAGCAATACAAAAAACCCCTATTTATTGGCCATAAGGCGTGCGCACAAGCAGCACCATAAACATCTAGGGCGAGAGCAGGGCGAATGTTTTGGATTTCTTTGGGTGCCGGTGAAATATTTTAAAATGTATTTTAAAAAAGATTAAAGATGCAAGCATATACGTATATACTGATCAATTTTTTGACGGTTATCATTTGTTTTATTTTTTCATTTGATCGCAGAATACAGTTCAATAAACATTTTAAAGCATTTCTTAAAGGAAGTATTTTGGTGGCAATTCCATTTATCGCATGGGATATCGCCTTTACTAAAATGGGAGTCTGGTGGTTTAACTCGAGCTATACCATGCCTTTTAGAATCGGTGGTTTACCGATCGAAGAATGGTTGTTTTTTATCTGCATACCGTTTTCATGTGTGTTTACTTATTTCTGTCTGGATAAATTTTTCAACCTCAATTGGGCAAATAGGTTGAATACGATCGTGGTGTGGTTTACCGTGTTGGTGTGCTTACTGGTGGCGGTCTTATTTCACCAAAAAATATATCCTCTGGTTACCGTACTGATCACTGCAGCGACTGTACTTTATCTACATTATATCGCAAAAGTAAGTTGGATAGGAAAGGGATCGTTCGTCTACCTCTGCTTGATGCCGGGTTTCTTTATGGTAAATGGGGTACTGACGGGTACTGGTCTGGAATCGCCAATCGTTAATTACAATGCGGATCAAATATTGAATATCCGTATGCTGACGATTCCAGTAGAAGATGCGGTGTATGGGTATGCACAATTTATGCTCAATATCTACTTTTTTAAACGGTTTCAAAAAAAATAACGATCATGAAAAATCACTACCGCTATATCTGGATAGCTAGCTTTTTGGTGATGCTCCTTTTTTCCTCATGTGCCATGATACCTAAAGGTGTACAGCCTATCCGTGATTTTGATGTAGATCGCTATTTAGGTAAATGGTATGAGATCGCCCGTGTTGACAATCGTTTTGAAAAAAATCTGCAGCGGGTCACTGCTCAATATCATTTGGATGATGATGGTAGCTTAATCGTATTAAATAGGGGCTATGATACCGTAAAAAACGAGTGGAAATCGGCCAAAGGTAAAGCAAAGTTCAGATCTCAGAAAACGACTGCAGCATTGAAAGTTTCCTTTTTTGGACCTTTTTATGGTGGATATAATGTTATTGCATTGGATCCTGCATATCGCTATGCCTTAGTCGCAGGTCAAAATTTTGACTACTTGTGGATCCTTTCTCGCGAGACCACGATTCCGGATGATATAAAAGCTTCCTTTATCAAAACAGCTCAAGCGATTGGTTATGATACAAGTCGATTCGTATGGGTAGCACATGACAAAGAAATAGGAGTTGGCGATGAAGAAAAATAAAGTCGTTATTTTTTGGTTTAGACGAGATCTGCGCTTATCAGATAATAGGGGTCTGCAACAGGCCATTGCTTCTGGATACGCGGTACTGCCTATCTTTATTTTTGACAGCGATATATTGACCCGGCTAGCAACGCGTTATGATAGACGTGTAGATTATATTCATCAAGCATTGCATGCGATGAATGTGACTTTGCAAAAGCATGGCTCTACGCTGCACACCTATTCAGGAGTTCCGTTGGATGTGATAAAAATGATCTGCCAGGAGTATGATGTACAGGGGTTGTATTGCAATGGCGATTATGAACCGCAGGCGATCAAAAGAGATGATGCTGTGCAACGTGATCTAAAAGAGATCGGTATTCCATGCTATGCAAGCAAAGATCAGGTCATATTTGAAAAGTCGGAAGTTGTTAAAGCGGATGGAAGTCCCTATACTGTATATACGCCTTATGCTAAAAAGTGGAAGAGTATGCTGCAGCCTGCACACTACGGGCAGGAGACCATTGCCCTGGAAAATTTTTATAAAGCAGCATTTCAAGATATTATAAGTCTAGAAACATTAGGCTTTCAAAAGACCGACCTCGTATTTGAACAGCCGCAACTGGCGATAGATATCATAAAAGATTATGGAGAAAAGCGTGATTTTCCTGCGCTGGACCATACCACCCGACTGGGTATCGCTTTGCGATTTGGAACGATATCAATCCGAAAATGTGTGGATTTTGCGTTGAAAAATAATGAAACTTGGCTTTCTGAATTGATTTGGCGTGAGTTTTTTATGCAGATCCTGTACCATTTTCCACAGGTCGTGACAGCTAGTTTTAAACCAAAATACGATGCCATCGAATGGCGAAATAATGAGGTGGAATTTGAACGATGGTGTTCCGGAAAAACGGGATATCCGATTGTCGATGCTGGCATGAGGCAGCTCAATGAGACGGGCTTTATGCACAATCGGGTACGGATGGTGGTTGCTAGTTTCTTGTGCAAACATCTTCTCATCGATTGGCGTTGGGGTGAAGCTTATTTTGCACAAAAATTATTAGACTACGATCTTGCTGCAAATAATGGTAATTGGCAGTGGGTAGCGGGTTCAGGATGTGATGCCGCACCCTATTTTCGGATTTTCAACCCTACGGCACAAACATTAAAGTTTGATGAAGATCTCCTATATGTTAAAACTTGGAATCCAGATTATGGACAGCTCTTGGAAGCTCCTATTGTAGGACATGAATTTGCTCGAGCAAGGGCACTTCAAGCATATCGGGCGGCACTGCAAGATAAATAGCAAAAGATAAAATCTTATGGACAGAAATAAAGTTGTATTGGTTGATGAGCAAGATCATGCTCTGGGAGAAATGGATAAGATGGAGGCACACGAAAAAGGAATGTTGCACCGTGCGTTCTCTATATTTATCTTAAATAGTGAGCGACAGATGCTGATCCATCAACGTGCTCAGCACAAGTACCATGGAGGTGGATTGTGGACCAATGCCTGCTGCTCTCATCCACAATGGGGGGAAGAGATTAAAGCGAGTGCATCGCAAAGATTAGCCTATGAAATGGGATTAAAATGTGATATCGATCATCTCTTTTCTTTTATGTACCATACTCCAGTTGAAAATAACTTGATTGAGCATGAATATGATCATGTATTGATCGGATATACCGATGATCAGCCAAACTTCAATCCCGATGAAGTGCAAAATTATCAATGGATCGATAAAGCAGAACTGATGAAACAACTCACGGAGCAACCGGAGAAATTCACATATTGGTTTAGGATGGCTGTACCACAGATTATTGATGAGGTACAAACCTATTAAAAACTGCTCACGGCTATCAGTGCACAGTTCAATCTGGTACAGTTCTACTAATTCATGTTGAGTTTGATACTTCTACTGTTTCAATAAACAGCAACAAATCCTGCTATGCGACGTTTTCCGCTTGATATAGTTGTTGCGCTTGCCGATCTCAAACATCGCTATTTGTACAGATACTAATCTTGGTAGCTCTTGCATAAATCGGCATGCTATATCGGCTCCAGATAGCCGTTTTGTCCCTTTAACAATCCATTTTTATTCCTGTGTAAATCGTTGCCATGCCCTGATGATGACTGCTTATACTATGCAATGGGTACCAGCCTTTTTTTGAGTATTTACCTTGTTTTCTTTCTATTATGATGATTTATTTGAGTTTTCATTGATTGTTATCAATCGCTCTATTCAGGATTTGAGCCATGATTTGCTACATCGTTTTCGTATGATGTGCAATCGTTTGCTTGAATAATGAAATAGGAGCCGTGATTTATTTTTGTTTACAATTGCTGGACTATAACCAAGAGTTACACGAATAAAAACCTAATAATCACGATATGGTTAAACACAATTACTCAAAGCACAGGAGCTGGTCCAGATTATACTGTCAGCTTGCATTTTTAGCACCACTTTCGTTGAGCACACTGCCCAATTTGGCAGGCGCTCATCCCCTGTTTGCGATGGAAAAAGTAGATTCAAAAGGGGTATGGCAACAACAAATTTCAGGAAAAGTAGTTGATGCAACTGGTAGGGGCCTGGGAGGCGTAACGGTCAGAGAAAAAGGTGGCAAGGGTTCTACTTCCACGGATATGAATGGTCAATATACGCTCGCTATCACAACTTCTAATCCGATTTTGATCTTCAGTTCTGTCGGTTATATCCATCAAGAAGTGGTTGCATCTGCGGCATCTGTTGTCCGTTTGGTAGCGCAGGAAGATATGCTTGATGAGGTGGTCGTGGTCGGTTACGGTAGTCAAAAGAAAACCAACCTGACCAGTGCAGTGTCACAGATCGATGCCAAAGTGTTACAGAATCGACCTTCACCAACGGTGGTCAATATGTTGCAGGGGGCAGCTCCGGGCTTAGTGATCAGTCGAAATTCGGGTAGACCGGGGGCGCAAGGATTAAATATGGAGGTTCGTGGCGCTACTTCTGCCAATGGTGGTGTTGCTCCTCTGGTTGTGATTGACGGTGTCATCAGTTCCGAAGGTACGTTTATTGCTTTAAATCCCAATGATATTGAAAATATCAGTGTGCTGAAAGATGGTGGTGCAACAGCTATCTATGGGGCGCAGTCAGCGGGTGGGGTGATATTGGTCACGACAAAAAAAGGCCAAAAAGGAAAATCACGAATTTCATTGATGAGCAATATGGCTTGGCAAATGCCGGCCAATATCCCTAAAAGATTGTCCTTGATTGATGAAATGAATTATGTCAATATCGCACGGGCAAATGCTGGTTTGGCTCCTGAGTATAATGAGGAGGATCTCAACTATGCGGTGAATGGACCTACATTTGTTCTGGGATCGAATGGACAATGGCGGACTTACAATCAGGAAAATCTCATTGACCAGGTTGTGAAGAAGTCTTACACGATGAACAACACCAACTTGCAGTTTTCGGGCGGTAGTGAAAATGTAACGTACATGGCTTCATTGGGCAATATGAGTCAAGCGGGTATGTTTAAGGTCGGTGAAGACCATTTTACGCGATGGAATGCGCGGGCCAATATATCGGCTAAAGTCAATGAATATATCAAATTAGATATCGGGAGTGCTTATATTAATCAAGCTACTGATAATCCACAGGATGGGGGCTATGGACTAGATGGGGGAGGAAATGGTATTTTACGTCAATTTTTCTCTTCCAGAATGCGTTTTCCGCTTTTCAATGAAGATGGCACCTATTACCGAAGTGGTACTTCATCAGCATTTGGGTATGCGCTATTGAAAGATGGTGGATTTAACCGGGACCGTAGTAGTACCTACTTCAATAATGCAACGGCAACCATACACAAGTTGGTGAAAGGTCTGGAGATTAAATTGATGTATAGCCGTGAAGATATTACGAAACAAAATCGCAATTTCAGACGAACAGTGACCTTCTATTCGGGTCCTACAGCCAATACCGCAAGTCAATTGAATAATCCGAATAATTATGCAATCACGGATTATAAAACGTTGAGCCAGAATTATCAAGCTGTGGCAGATTATAACGTTAAAATTGCGGATGATCATCATTTCCATATCATGGGCGGGTATCAGCTCTATGCTTACGACTATCAAACCTTAAGTGCGTCGACAAAGAATTTGTATGTCAACGATAATCCGAGTTTGAACTTTACCTCAGATCCACTCAATAAGTCCAATTCGCAGTCGGCGTCTACAGAGAAAATGCAATCTTACTTTGGTCGTTTCAATTACAATTATAAAGAAAAATACTTATTTGAAGCCACTGTACGTAGTGATGAAAGTTCACGATTGACTCCAGGTGAGCGCGTTAAGGTCTTTCCTTCCTTTTCAGCGGGTTGGAATATGTCGAAGGAAGCCTGGTTTGATGGTTTATCATCTATCGTCAATGAGTTGAAACCACGCGTATCTTGGGGTAAAGTGGGCTCTAAAGTCGGGATAGGGTACTATGATTTTATTGCTCAGCTCTTGACTGGATCAAATGTACTGTTGGGCGATAGTAGACAGACTTATCTCAATCAGGGTATGATTCCGGCAACAAATCTATCTTGGGAAACGATAGAGACCCAAAATTTTGGTTTAGATTTTAGTTTCTTGAATAGAAAGTTGAAAGGTTCATTTGATTATTATAATAAGTACAACAATAATATGTTGGTTCGGGTGAGCTTACCTGCAACTATTGGTATTGATGTTCCTAAATCAAATGTTGGAAAGATGAAAACCTGGGGATGGGAACTCAGCTTGGGTTATCAAGATAAGATCGGTGATGATTTTACTTTTGGGGCATCATTTAACCTGGCGGATAATCAAAATAAATTGGTTAAATATGGTGGTGCTGATAATATAGTTTATTCAGGCGTCAATAATCTAGTAGAAGGCTATGCGCTGAATTCGATCTGGGCCTATAAGACCAATGGCTATTTTCAGACGGAAGAGGATCTAAAAAATGCACCGAGCTATGCGAAATTGATCAATAAAGCGGGCGTACCTGGATTGGGCGATATCCGTTATGTGGATCTGGATGGCAATGGAGAGATCTCTCCGGGTAAAAATGTCCTTGGTGATACCGGTGATTTAGTGTACTTAGGCGACATCAACCCTAGATATCAATACGGTTTCAATTTTAATTTTGGATATAAAAATATCGATTTCAGCATGTTTATTCAGGGGATCGGTAAACGTAAATTCAAACCTAGCAATGAATTGATTCAACCGCAGTTATATTCGTATTATTTACCGATGAATTTTCATATGGATTACTGGACTCCAGAAAACCGCGATGCTGCTTATCCAAGACCTTACTTAGAAGGAACACAAAATTTTCAGAATTCGGATAAATGGTTTATGAACGGGGCTTACGCACGTTTGAAAAATATTCAGTTGGGTTATTCTTTGACCAAGGAAACCATGAAAAAGTTACCATTCTCACGGGTACGCATGTATGTTTCGGGAGAAGATTTATTGACAATTTCCAAATTGGGTATTTATAAAGGTGTGATCGATCCCGAGATGAAGCCTGAGGATGGTAAAGTATCGCCATATCCATTTGCAACATCCATTTCCTTTGGTTTAAATATTGATTTTTAATTAGACAGTGATCATGAAAAAAAGAATTTTATATCTATTAGTAGCTTCTGTATCGTTAGGTTCACTTACTTCTTGCGATATCAATGAAGTGCCTGAAACTGCTATGAGTGATGCCAATTTTTGGAACACTGTGGCAGATGTGCGATTGGCCGCTAATTATTTTTACTCGACAGTACCGGGCTTAACCACTGCGGATGTAACGGTCGATAATTGGTCGACAGATGCATATCCCAATACCTCATCCAATACGATTAGTGATGGTTCTCGTGTTGCTCCTGCAACCAGTAACGATTATAGTTATTATGGGATTTTTCAGGCAAATAAGTTGATTGAAAAGTCCGAAGAGGTGATAAAAAAGGGAGGTGATCAGACACAGATTAACTGGTATGTCGGTGAAGCACGGTTTTTTAGAGCCTGGTATTACTTTGAGATGTTCAAACGTTTTGGAGGCGTACCTTTGATCACCAAAACAATGGCTGTTGATGATCCCGATGTTTTTAAAGAGCGCGCCTCTAGGGAAGAACTGTTGCAGTTTATTTTAGACGATGTTGACTATGCCATATCCGTATTGCGATCGGCAGATGAATTGAATACGGCAAAAGAGTATGGTCGTATTTCTAAAACTGCGGCTTTGGCTTTTAAGTCAAGGATTGCATTATTTGAAGGAACGCGCGAGAAGTTTCATCAATATGGCGATTCAAAGAAACATCTGACTATAGCTAAAGAGGCTGCTGAAGCGGTGATCAATTCCGGAGCACATGCCCTGTTTAGTATGTCGACAACAGGAAGCCAGGGGGAGACCAACAACAATGCGTACTATAATTTATTCCAAGAAGCGGGAGAAGGTCGTGCGAATAAGGAAAATATTATGGTCAAACTTTATGGAGTCAATCGCGAGAATAGTATTATATCTACTCCGGTACAACGCTATTATGAGGGTAACTCTGTGGTGCCCACTCAAAATTTTGTAGACAATTACCTGATGGCTGATGGATTGCCTATTCAAAAATCACCTTTATATCAGAAACCGGACAAGTCCATGACTCATGCACAGTATTTCAATAAGAAAGATCCGCGGATGAGTTTTAGTATCTTTAAGAGAGGGGATGAATTTATCTCCAGTAGTAACTATACGATCCCAAATCCGAGTTATCAGAGGAGTGGATATGGTATTCGAAAATATGCCAAAAAAGATTTTTGGACACTGCAGGCTTCTTACATCGACCGTCCCGTGATTCGTTATGCTGAGGTATTGCTAAATTATGCAGAAGCTATTTATGAATTGGATGAGCAGATAAGTGATGCTGTATTGGATCAAACGATCAATGCATTGAGAGGGCGATTGCCTCAAGTGAATGTGGGGACTGGTGCTGCACCTCAATATGTCGCCATGTCAAAATTGAGTAATGCTTTTGTCAACAGTAATGGGCTCAGTATGCGCGAGGAAATTCGTCGTGAACGGAAAGTAGAGCTGGCTTTTGAAGGACATGGATATTGGGATCTCATCCGTTGGAAAACAGCAGAAGTAGAATTGCCAAAAACATTATTGGGGAGTTATTTATTTACAGAATATCTGACAGCTACGGGTGACAAATGGTCGGACAAAACGGTTGTCAATGATCAGAACTATATTGTCCTACAACCCGCATCGTTACGTAAGTTTGATGTGGAGCGAGATTATCTATGGCCACTACCCACATCGGAAATTGCCAAAAATCCAAAATTGGTGCAAAATCCAAAGTGGTAGATATTGACAAAATATCTCGAGTTGACCTCGGGATATTTTGTTTTTAATTGTAAAAATTAATGAATCTAGCGCTAACTATTTTTTTTCGCTAAGGCAATATCGGATCGCATCATTTCATTTATCAGTTGTGCAAGGTCGTATTTAGGTTTCCATCCCAATTGTGTATTTGACTTTGTTGGATCACCTACCAAAAGATCAACTTCAGTAGGTCTATAATATTGTGGATCTACTTTTACAACTATCTTTCCAATTTCCAATTGATATTCTGGATGATGACAGGCTTTAATTTTGGCAACTTCTGTAGCCTCATTTCCTTCAAAAGCTAATTCAATACCCACTTCGGCAAAAGCCATTCTGACAAACTCTCGAACATAAGTAGTAACTCCTGTTGCTATAACAAAATCTTCGGCGACATCTTGTTGTAACATAAGCCACATTGCTTCAACATAATCTTTTGCGTGGCCCCAATCACGTTGAGCATTAAGATTGCCTAGATATAAGCATTCTTGTTTACCCAGAGCAATAGCTGCAGTGGCCATCGTAATTTTTCGAGTAACAAAAGTTTCTCCTCGGCGTGGAGATTCATGGTTGAATAAAATACCATTACACGCATACATGTGGTAAGCTTCACGGTAATTTTTAGTGATCCAGAACCCATATATTTTAGCAACCCCATAAGGAGATCTTGGATAAAAAGGTGTGGTTTCTTTTTGAGGTACTTCCTGTACTAGACCGTACAGTTCAGATGTGGAAGCTTGATAAATACGTGTCTTTTTTTCTAGTCCTAGAATACGAACTGCTTCTAAGATACGTAATGTACCAATTCCATCGACATTAGCAACGTACTCGGGTGAATCAAAAGATACCTTTACGTGTGACATCGCCCCTAAATTATAAATTTCATCCGGCTGTACTTCTTGGATAATGCGAATTATATTGGTTGAATCAGTTAAATCGCCATAGTGCAACTTAAAGTTTACATGGCTTTCATGTTGATCCATATAAATATGGTCAATACGTTGGGTATTGAAAGAGGAGGCTCTGCGTTTGATGCCATGTACCATATACCCCTTTTCTAATAGTAATTCTGCTAAATAAGAGCCATCTTGTCCTGTGACACCAGTGATTAATGCAATTTTCATTTTATGCTTAATTTATGTAGTATCTAATACTTATAATTTTACTTCTTTATAGTTGTTTTGATTTTTGAGAAACCACTGATATGTGATCTCAATACCTTCTTTCAGTTCGATCTGATGTTTCCAACCCAATGCATGCATTTTGCTGACATCCATTAGCTTACGAGGTGTCCCGTCTGGTTTACTACTATCCCAAATAATATTTCCTTGGTACCCAACTATTGATTGAATAAGATGTGCTAATTCTTTAATGCTCAAATCTATGCCTGTACCAACATTGTATAGGTAATCAGGTAATTGGTTCTCTAAAGCAAAGACTACAGCTTTTGCTAAATCATCTACGAATAAAAATTCACGCATAGGATTACCAGATCCCCATAAAGTTACATAAGTATTCCCTTGAATTTTTGCCTCATGAAATTTACGTATCATCGCTGGTAATACATGAGAACTAGTTAAATCGAAATTGTCATGAGTACCATATAAATTGGTAGGCATTAGGCTGACGTAATCTTTTCCAAACTGGTTACGGATAGCTTGACAAGCTTTTACACCAGTAATCTTAGCTAATGCGTACCATTCATTGGTTGGTTCTAAGCTGTCAGTCAATAGACTAGATTCTTTTAAAGGCTGATCTGCAAATTTGGGATATATACAAGAAGATCCTAAAAAAATAAATTTTTCTACTTTGTTTTCTAGTGATTCGTGAATGAGGTTATTCTGAATCTGCATATTGTCCATTAAAAATTGATATGGATAATTATTATTGGCCAGTATACCTCCGACCTTTGCAGCAGCATCAATAACAATTGCAGGTTTTTCTTGTTTAAAAAACTCCTTTACCTGTAATTGATCTCGTAAATCTAATTCGCTGGAACTGCGGAAAATAAAATTATGATAACCTAAGTCTTCTAATTTTCGTTTTATAGCTGAACCTACCATACCACGGTGTCCTGCTATATATATTTTTTTTTCTTTCATGCTTAATCTTATTGCTTAAAGCATATTTTTAATTCTTGATTTTTTTATCTATAATGTATAGATCAATCTAATGCGTAAGCTTTTTCTTCCTATCCTTGATGCTGGTAAATGCCTAAGTAATCCATTCAGATTACTTAGGCAAATTACGAAAGAATATTTGAAATAATTACAGAATTAATAGTATGATACCAAACTGTTTTGTCTACATCTGTCAATTTACATAGTTGCACAGCTATGGTAATATTCTTAAATTTTCTATCGAATATTGGGGGATTTTTAATGGTAAAAAATAGCCCATGTAATTTTGTTAAGGGCTATTTTTATTTTTTTAGGGATTAAGCTGCAGAATATGATTAAACTTCAGCAATGATTTTTTCTTGAATTTCCTCATCAAGATCTTCAAATATCGAATTTTGAGATTTGAATTCGGGAACTATTTTTTTAAGTTGCTGTACCAATTTCATATCATTTATTTCTCCTTTACCAATCGTAGTGATGTCTTCACTGAGCTTGTGGATCAGATGGCATTTTTCAGCAATATCTTCGCGATTGACCTGTGCTATCATGATCTTTGGATGATGAGTTTTTTGCGTATTTTCATCATTGGCAAGTAATTCCTCAAATATCTTTTCCCCAGGTCTTAATCCAACAATCTTAATATCGATATCTTCAGGATAGCGGTATCCTTTTAATTTGATCATGCGCTTGGCAAGATCTATAATTTTGACTGATTTGCCCATGTCAAAAACAAATATTTCGCCTCCCTTTCCCATTACACCTGCTTCTTGAACCAATAAACAAGCTTCTGGAATCGTCATAAAGTAACGTGTGATATCTTCATGTGTAAGCGTCAATGGTCCACCATGTTCCATTTGTTTTTCAAACAATGGGATTACGGAGCCATTAGATCCGAGGACATTACCAAATCGGGTTACGATAAAATTAGTTTTTCCAAGAGAGCTGCAACTATTGACATAAATTTCTGCAGCACGTTTGGTAGCTCCCATGACATTAGTCGGGTTTACTGCTTTATCTGTAGAGACCATGACAAATTTATGGATACCATAGGCTACCGCAAGATCAGCCATGTTTTTGCTGCCCACCAAATTGGTCCAAATTGCTTCATATGGATTTTGCTCCATCAAAGGAACGTGTTTATATGCTGCTGCATGGAAGATCATCTGTGGACGGTAGCGTTTAAAGATCCGTTCCATAAATACCTTGTCGCGCACATCTCCTACAATACACTTGACACGGTCAGGATGTGACGCTTTTAGCGATTGTTGTAAATCGTACAGCGGTGATTCGGCTTGATCCAATAAAATTAAGTGACGGTAATTGCGTTGTGAAATCTGACGCGACAATTCCCCTCCAATTGAGCCGGCTGCACCGGTGATTAAAATAACCTTATTATCCAATTCTGCATCAATACCTGGATTTTCAATTTTAATGGCTTTTCTTCCTAATAAATCCTCAATCTTTAATGCTCGAATTTCACGCTTCGCGCCCGAATTCAACATAACACGAGAGTTTGGCATTATTTTCAGTTCGACATTCAATTGTTGAAAGTGGTCGGTAACTTGGACTAAACGCTCGGGATCATTGTTTTCGACGGCAATAATGACTTCGGAAATCTTATATTGTTCAATAAAAGCGTGATCTATTTTTTCTAAATATAGAATGCGAAGCCCTGCTATGCGGTTACCAACTCGTGAAACTTTATCTTCAACAAAAGCGACGATGTGATTTTTCACGCGGCGGTCGTCACGTAATAGAGAATAAGCGACTAAACCAGGTCTTGAAGCTCCAAAGATCAGTACATTGCGGTTTTTACGATTGGGTAGAAATAACATTTCATAAATGCTTCTATAGGTTACACGAGCAGCAACCAACATCACCATCGTAAAAAAACTGTGCATAAATAGAATGATATACGACAGACGTAAAAAATCACCAGCTATCGTACCTTTAGGTATATAATAGCGAATAGCTATGGTTGGGATGGCCAATAACATAAAGGCAAGCCATACCGTTTTGAAGATTTTTGTAGCATCTTGAATCCCTGTTTGTCGGATAATGCCTTTATAGGTGCGCATCATCGTAAATGCTAGACTATAAACCACTAGAATGAACACACTCTTTTTAAGCATCATGGCTGTAGAATATTGTTCATGGATGCTATTGAAGATAAAGTTGGAAATAGCATAACATCCAAATACGATCACTAAATCGATCAAAAGTATCACCCAGCGCGGGTTATCTTTCCGTAGTTTTTTCTTTATCAGCGTAATATTAATCATGTTCGTGTTTCAAATATTAGGTAATTACTGATATATGGCTCAAGGAAAAATAGCTTATAGACATCAGATCCCATCGTTACTTTCATTAGCGTGATATAAGTAAAAACCAATTCCCAAATTTTGCTTCCTGTTGAAAAAATCGTGCCAAAAGACATATAATGTCTGATCTTAATCAAGCGAGGGCCTTTAAATAATTTTATAAAAGCGCTCTTCCTATCAGATGATCAAAAAAGCTGTTTTTAGTCATTAAAACAGTTATTTTTTCATTTGTATTCAAATCGCGTAATGTTTACATTATTTATGGTTTTGTAGCTACAAAGCTACAAATTTTATTGTTACCAAGTTGATTTAGTTTCTAAAGTCGCAAATGTCGTTAATTATCTCGTGAAAGAGAAAAAATAATATCAATGATTGACGAATAGTCGATGATGGTTTTGTGTATTCGTTTTTAAGTAGTGAAATTTCTAGGCCCATTATTTTTAGTTGTAAAATTCCAAAAGAATATGAAATTATTGTCATCATGATCTTAATGGTTTAGTTTTGAGGCTATTTTTTCGGGCAGTTATCCAGATATCTGTTTTTTTTTATGGTAGCTTTGTGCCGTTAATATGAATTCAATCATGAAAGATAAGATACAATTTTATAGTTATTTTAAACTTGTGATAGGCAGTATTATTGTCGCTGTGCTGTCGGGGATATTGGCGTATTCTCTTAAACATCTGACCACCTATTTTCAAGATTACCTTTTTGAGCTCGTGCCGGTCCTCCATATATACTTATATCTGATCTTTCCTTCTATAGGAATCACGATTATCTATTTTTTGAGAAAGTCTTTTTTCCAGAACAGGAAGAACAAAGGAATTCGTGAAATTTATCGTTCATTGGATACGCGTCAGGATCATCTTCCTTTTTATAAAATCCCATCACACTATATCAACGGTTTTCTGACAGTTATCTTTGGTGGGTCTACCGGGATAGAGGTTTCTACTGTGGTCGCTACAGCAACTGTTGGCAATCAGTTTAGTGAAAAAGGATGGATGCCTATGAAATATAAGAGAGAGTTAATCTGTGCTGGAGTAACAGCAGGGGTGGCGATTTTATTTGGGTCTGTCCTCGGTGGCTGGTTCTTTGCCATCGAAGTTATTGCAAGGGGATGGAAAAAAACAGTGCTCCTAAGCAGTAGTATAGCTGCAGTTATTGCTTATGTTGGGATATATTATTTTGAAAAAGAAACGTTATTACCCTTCTCTGTTCAAGATTGGCATTGGTACGGTTTGCCATTTATGGCTTTAGTGGCTGTATTGGCAGCTCTATTGGCACTTTATTTTATGAAGCTGGTACTTATTTCTAAAAAACTATTTGCAAGGATTAGTAATAATTTTCTTCGTGTTAATATAGGTGCTATCATGATCGGCACTCTAATTTTGTTTTTCCCAGCATTATATGGCGATAGCTATCATGGGCTTAAAGAAATGATCGGATTGCTTATACAACCTGCTGCATCAGCCGTTATACCATTTTCTTTGCTGCTATTGATTTTATTAAAACCATTTGTTGCTTCTTTGACCTTAGGTGCGGGTGGAGACGGAGGGGTATTTGCACCAAGCATCGTTGCTGGAGCATTTTTAGGAATGGCTACTGCAATCCTTTGTAATCTGATTTTTGGCTTAGATTTGATCGTGCTTAATTTTGCTTTGATCGGTGCTGCTTCGACATTGGCAGCAGCGATACACGGTCGGTTTACTGCCGTTTTTCTAATCTGTAGTATGGTTCCTAATGGCTATAGCTTAGTATTGCCTTTAGCAATGGCAGTTTGGTTGGCCTATGCAGTGGCAAAAAGATTAAATCCTTATCATGTATACACTTCTCCAGAAGTAGCCTAATCATAAAGGCGGCAAATGAATGCTCATGATTTGTAACATAAAAAAAGCAGCTTCCGATGAGGGAAGCTGCTTTGCAAGAAAATATAATAGTAATTAGTTTATTCTTACATTAACGGCATTTAAGCCTTTTTTTCCGTTTTCAATTTCGTAGCTAACGCTATCGCCTTCTCTAACTTGATCTTTTAAGCCTGAAATGTGTACAAATACATCGTCTCCACCATTTTCAGGGGTAATAAAACCAAATCCTTTAGTTTCATTGAAAAACTTTACAGTTCCTTTATTCATTTTATTTAAAAATTATATTGATACAAGGATAGGTTAAATATGTTAATAATTTTCTAGTGATCTTCAAAAAAGACTTTCAGATGACAATTCTAATTGTCTTATACTTCCTTTGTAATAAAGAAGATAGGAATTAATAATTGCTAAATTTTTATTTTCATTTATTGCTAAAAGGTTTTATCTTTATTTTTGTTAAATCAATTATTTCCCTACAATCATGTTGGAAATACCCAATTTATGTCAATTTAATTTACCACATATGATTTTTAAAACCCTAAAATGGGGGATAGCATGGAGTTTAAGCCTATCCTTATTTTGTACAAGTACTGTATCTGCCCAAAAATTAAATGGTAAACCTATCGATCCTGTTGATTTGGTTAATCCTTTAATGGGAACAGATTCAAAACCTTCGCTTTCAAATGGAAACACATACCCGGCAATTGGACTGCCATGGGGCATGAATATGTGGACACCACAAACAGGGAAAAATGGAGATGGTTGGCAGTACACCTATGCTGCTGATAAAATAAGAGGATTGAAACAAACGCATCAACCTTCTCCCTGGATGAACGATTATGGACAATTTTCTTTAATGCCTGTGACGGGTAAAGCGGCTTTTGATCAGGAGGAGCGAGCAAGCTGGTTTTCACATAAGGCGGAGAGAGCAACGCCTTATTATTATTCGGTATACTTAGCCGATCATGATGTAACGGCAGAACTTACACCAACAGAACGTGCAGCTTATTTTAAATTCACATTTAATAAAACGGATTCTGCATTCGTTGTACTTGATGCCTTTGATAAAGGATCTGAAGTACAGATTATTCCTGAAAAAAATATGGTGATCGGTTATTCTACACGTTATTCGCGTGGTAAATTGACCAATTTTAAAAATTATTTTGTTTTAATATTTGATCAACCTTTTGATAATTATTCAACTTGGGAAGGTAAGGAACGTTTCAAAGGCAAATTAAAATCTACGGCAGATCAAACGGGAGCTATACTGGGTTTTAAAGTGAAGGATAAGACTAAACCTGTTCAGGTGCGGGTTGCCTCTTCATTTATCAGTGCCGAACAAGCATTACTTAATCTAAATGAATTGGGGAACCGTAGTTTTGATCAGGTAAAAGCTGATGGAAGAGCCATCTGGAATGAAAAATTGGGACGTCTGGCTGTTGAAGGAGATAATATTGACCAAATGCGTACATTCTACTCGACTTTGTATCGTACTTTATTCTTTCCGAATAAGTTATATGAAATCAATGAATCGGGAGAAAAAGTCCATTACAGCCCATATAATGGAAAAGTACTTCCGGGTTACCTATTCGGTGGCACTGGATTTTGGGATACCTTCAGAGCGCTATATCCATTCTTAAATCTGATGTACCCATCTATCAATGTGGAGATGCAAGAAGGACTTAAAAATGCTTATCTAGAGGGCGGCTTTTTACCAGAATGGAGCAGTCCAGGTTTTGCAGATATCATGGTTGGTAATAACTCTGCTTCTGTAGTGGCTGATGCCTACATAAAAGGATTAAGAGGATACGATATCAATACACTCTATGAAGCGTTGAAGCATGGTGCTAATCATGAAGGACCAATGACTGCAGTGGGCCGTAAAGGAGTTGAATACTATAACAAATTGGGTTATGTGCCTTATGACGTGGGAATCAATGAAAACGCAGCACGTACACTTGAATATGCTTATGATGATTTTACAATTTATCAATTAGCTAAAGCATTAAAAAAGCCGAAAGCAGATATTGAATTATACGCTAAAAGAGCACAAAATTACCGTCATCTATTTGATCCTTCGACCAACTTGATGCGAGGAAAGAATAAAGATGGAAAATTTCAGAGCCCATTCAATCCACTGAAGTGGGGTGATGCGTTTACCGAAGGCAATAGCTGGCATTACTCGTGGAGTGTTTTCCACGATATAGAAGGACTGATTGAATTGATGGGGGGCAATAAACAATTTAATACGATGTTAGATAGTGTATTTACACAGCCACCAGCTTTTGATGATAGTTATTACGGTGGTACGATCCATGAAATCCGTGAAATGCAGATCGCGAATATGGGACAGTATGCACATGGTAATCAACCTATCCAGCATATGATCTACTTGTATAATTACAGTGCGCAGCCTTGGAAAACACAATATTGGGTTCGTCAGGTTTTAGACCGTATGTATCAAGCTACTCCTGATGGTTATTGTGGAGATGAAGATAATGGTCAAACTTCGGCTTGGTACGTTTTCTCTTCGCTTGGATTTTATCCGGTTTGTCCTGCTACCGATGAGTATGTATTGGGAGCTCCTCTTTTTGCAAAAACAACGTTAAAATTGGAAAATGGAAAAACAGTAGAAATCATCGGGAATAAAGCTAGTGCTCAGAATTTTTATGTCAATGATCTAAAAGTAAATGGGAAATCATATACCAAAAATTGGTTGAGTCATCAAGAATTATTAAAAGGGGGTACATTATCATTTGATATGACTTCTAAGCCAAACTACAATCGCGGAGCTACATTAGACGCTGCTCCTTATTCGATGAGTACAGAATTGAAAGCAATCTTTAAAAAATAATAAAAGATGAATTTTATTAAGATAGTGAGTGGTGTCATGGGGTTGATTGCTTGTCAATCAGCCCTTGCTCAAGATAATTGGCAGCATACCGAGCATGATCGCCAGGTGGCAGTTGATACGGATAGCATTACAAAAGGAGGGTATACCTTAATCTGGATCAATAAAGACCAAGATTTTAGCCCTGCATTAAAGGAAAAACTGATCCATACATTTTTTGTTAATTATCCCAAATTGGCGAAGACCTATAATAAGAAGACGATGAAAAAAGTCTCTTTTGTCATTGATCCTGATTATAAAGGTGTCGCTGCAACAGCAGGTGGCATCGTACGTTATAGTCCATCATGGTTTGCCAAAAATCCTGGAGATATCGATGTCGTGACACATGAAGTGATGCATATTGTGCAGGGATATCCGAATGGATCAGGTCCTTGGTGGATTACAGAAGGTATAGCCGATTATGTCCGATTTGTGGATGGTATCGATAATGCTGGAGCAAACTGGAAATTGCCGGAATGGAATGCAAAACAAAACTATTCGGATTCCTACCGCGTGACCGCCCGTTTTTTCTGCTGGATTGAAAAAAAGGTCAAAAAAGGATTTGTTAAAAATCTTGATGCTGCCATGCGCGATAAAACATACACAGAGGGATTTTGGAAAAAACAAACTGGAAAAACAATCGATGAGTTGTGGGATAGCTACAGCAAAAATCCCGCTTTATAAAACCTAAATCCATGATCAATAAACCACTTTTATACTTAGGGCTGTTCTTGTTTCCTAGCCTATTGCAGGCGCAGTCATCTCATTTAATACAATATGTAAAACCGTTAATTGGTACTGCCCGAATGGGACATACATTTCCAGGTGCAACCGTACCTTTTGGCTCTGTACAGTTGAGTCCCGATACCGATACTATTCCTTATTCAGTAAACGGTCAATATAACGGTGATGTTTATAAGTATTGTGCGGGATATCAATATGATGATCCTACAATTGTAGGATTTAGCCATACTCATTTTAGTGGTACTGGACATTCGGATTTGGCAGATATCTTAGTGATGCCTACCCAGGGGAAAGTTCAGCTCAATCCAGGCACGGCAGAACGACCACAAGATGGTTATCGCTCACCCTATTCGCATAGCAATGAAGTTGCTGAGGCTAACTATTACAAAGTGCTATTGGATAAACATCAGATCAAAGCAGAGATGACGACCACGACCCGTGTCGGAATACATCGATATACATTCCCAAAATCGGATGCCTCCCATTTAATCTTGGATCTGACAGCCGGTATCTATAACTACGAAGGGAAAAATGTATGGACTGTAGTGCGGGTTTTGAATGACTCAACATTGGTGGGATATCGCCAGACGAATGGTTGGGCTCGTACGAGAACCGTTTATTTTGCGATTAAAACCTCCAAAGCATTTAAAAATTATGGTGCTAAATATGAAGATGGCAAACAGGTGTATGCTGGTTTTTGGCGTAAATTTGATCAAAAGAATAATTTTCCAGATTTAGCAGCTCATCAAATTAAGATGCACTTAGATTTTGATACGAAGGAGGGAGAAGAAGTCTTGATGAAAGTGGCGTTGAGTCCGGTGAGTATGAAAAATGCGCTCGCCAATATGGAACAAGAGGCGCCACACTGGAATTTTGAAAATTATGTTCAGGCCGGACAGCAGTCTTGGGAACAGGAATTGAACAAAGTTCAAGTGGATATGCTCAATAAGGAAGATTTGGTGAATTTCTATACAGCGATGTACCATGCCAGTTTGATGCCGACGGTATATATGGATGTTAATGGGGAATATAAAGGTTTGGATCAAGAGGTGCACCAAGCAAAGGGATTTACCAATTATACCTCCTTTTCGCTATGGGATACTTTTCGTGCATTTCATCCTTTGATGAATTTGATCAACCCAACACGAAATGCTGATATGGTCGCTTCGATGATGGCACACTATGATCAAAGTGTGTTACATATGTTGCCGATCTGGTCGCATTATGCCAATGATAATTGGTGCATGAGTGGTTATCACTCGGTATCGGTTGTGGTAGACGCAATTTTGAAAGGTGTCTATAAAGGCGATGCACAGGCAGCACTAGCAGCTTGTGTGCAGACGGCAAACGCTCGAAAGTATGAAGGAATTGGACCTTATATCGATATGGGCTATGTCCCTGATGAGTTATCAGGAACTTCAGTTTCCAATACCCTGGAGTATGCTTATGATGATTGGTGTATTGCGCAACTTGCCAAAAAATTAGGGAAAGATGATGTTTATGAGACCTTTATTAAAAGAGCTGCTAACTGGAAAAATGTCTATGACTCCACAATCGGGTTTATGAGACCTAAAGATTCTAAAGGAGTATTTAGAGCAAAATTTGATGCCTTGGAAACTCATGGGCAAGGTTTTATAGAAGGAAATACCTGGAACTATAGTTTATACGTACCGCATCAACCTGCAGCCATGATGGACATGATGGGGGGTAAGAAAAAATTGGAAAATTATCTGGATTCTTTATTTACCATGGAACTGCCGGATAAATATTTTGAGCATACTGAAGATATAACGCGTGATGGGATCATCGGTAATTATGTTCATGGTAATGAACCGTCACACCATGTGGCTTACTTGTATAATTTAACGAATAGTCCTGGGAAAACGCAGGCACGTGTACGCCAGATCATCCGCAATCAATATCATAATGGTCATGCAGGACTTGGTGGCAATGATGACTGTGGACAGATGTCGGCTTGGTACCTATTTACTGCTTTGGGATTTTATCCTGTAGCACCAGGGGAAGATGCTTATTGGATCGGCAGTCCATTGGTCAAATCGGCGAAGATTAACTTAGAGAATGGTAAGACGATTTCAATACAAGTGAAAAATCAATCGGAAAAGAATGTGTATGTGAAAAAAGTAAGTCTAAATGGACAAACTTTATTGGGATTGAAACTTTCTTATGAGGCGATCAAAAATGGTGGAGAACTACAATTTGAGATGGCAAGTAAACCAAGTAAGTAGTAGATTACTTTATACATCAAGCACAGTCGATCAATATCATAGGCAGGACATAGACTAAATAACAGGTTTGAAAAATGTCAATGGTCAAGTATACACCTAAGAAGATAAGTAAAATTAAGATCATACAAGCGGTAGCAATTACCAGTTTTGTGGTCTTAATTTTTCTGCAGCTTCGATTGATATCGAGTGTTTATAAAATCGAACAACTTGATTTTTTAAAAAATGAAAAAGCGGGAATTAAGCTGGAATATGAACAATCGATCATCAATGATAAAGTCTATCGTGGTGGGCAAAAGATCATCGATTCCATCTTGATTCCTCAATACCCTAGGTTGCAAAAGTTAGCGAAAGAAGATCAAAAACTATTTAAACAAAAATTAAATCAATTAGGAGATCAAGTCTTGGTAGCGCTCAAAAAGGGGGCGAACTTTAATGTCGAATTTGACCATATCGTGCGTAAACAAAAGTTGGATCAAGCAGAATATAATTATGCGCTATATATGGACCGACTTAGTCTCACATTTGATGGGAATACCTATTATTCCTTATTTGATATCAGTACAGCAGATAGCAAAGGGTTAATAGATGGTCATCTGGAAGTTGTCCGGCCCCAAAATATTGTCTCCGCAATTACGGTTACGCTACCTTCTGCGTATTCTAATTTAGTAGGTTTTAAACTTTATGTGAGTAAGCATAATCAGGTCAAAAATATCCTGTTGGCTATAGCACCATTTTTACTTTTATCCTGTAGCAGTATTATTGTCATTGTTTTTTTATTTTTCATCACCATGCGCAATTGGATCAGGCAAAAGAAATTGAACGAAATTTCTGCTGACTTTTTCAACCATGTGACACATGAATTCAAAACCCCACTTACCACGATACAAGTGTCCGCCAAAAATCTGAAAGCAGATCTACAAGATAAAAAATGGACAGGTGGTTTTAGAAGTGTTGAGGTCATCAACCGGCAGGTGCAGCGCCTGGACAAATTGGTCAATCAGGCCTTGGAGGTTTCGTCTTTCGACCCGCAGGCAGCACAATTTGATAGACATTTTTTGATCACAGATTTATATGATATCATCCTCGATAGTCAGATCAAGTGGAAAAAAGAAGCCACAATTACCTTGTTTTTTGACGATCACATAGCCGAATTGTGTGCTTATTATGACCACTTTATGTTCACGACATTAATCACAAATTTGATCGAAAATGGATTAAAGTATAATGTAAGCAATGAAAAAAATGTGCGTGTGCAAGTTGTACAGCTATCTACGAAGCTGTTGGAAATTGAAATTCGTGACAATGGTTATGGAATCGAAAAGCGTGACCAAAAGCGTATATTTAATAAGTTTCAAAGGGGTGATCAGCTGAGGTCTATGACAGGACTGGGCTTAGGATTATATTTTGTTCAGAAAATTGTTGAGGTCCATAAATGGAAACTCGATCTGGATAGTACAATAGATGTTGGAACTATTTTTAGAATTACAATTCCAATTATTAAATAGTATGGAAGGTAAAATATTACTGATAGAGGACGACGCAGATTTAGGCTGCGAAGTACAATGGTATCTGGAACGAAGCGGTTTTGAAGTGCACTTGGTCGATGACGGTGATCAAGCATTAGCGCTAAGTAAAAGACAAAATTTTGATTTACTACTTGTTGATGTTCAATTGCCATCTTTTGATGGTTTTGAATTAATTAGGCGTATCAAGCTATTAAAACCAGAATTTCGATTTTTATTTCTGACCGCAAGAAATGCAAAAGAGAGCTGTATCACGGGTTTGAAATTGGGGGCAGATGATTATGTCACTAAGCCATTTGATACGGAGGAACTTTTATGGCGTATGAATAATATTTTAGCACGAGGAAAGGAGAAGAAAGTGGAGGAGTTACAAATTGCGGATGTAACCTTACTCTGTAGCGCTATGGAAGTGCGGGTGAATGGTGGAACCACGCTTCGTTTGACTACCCGTGAATTCGAGCTTTGGAAATACCTACTGCAAAATCTGGATCGTGTATTGACAAGAGAAGAAATATTGAATAAAATATGGGGCGAGTGTGATTATTTTATGGGTAGGAGTTTGGATGTCTTTATTTCTAGGATACGTAAAGTATTACAAAATTCGACTCAATTGAAAATTGAAACCGTGTACAAAGTTGGCTTTATCACACGATTGATCAAGCATGGATAAAAAAAATCGTTGTTAACAATTGATTAACAAGTTTTTGAAATAGGCTTTTCTATATTAGACTACTAATCCGTTTTAGTATATCTAATAAAGCCTATTATGAACAAACTAACCAAATCTAGGCGATTGTTGCTTCTTGTTAGCATACTGTTGTCTTTTAGTGCTTGCCAGAAAACTGAGGTCAAGAGCTATGAATTATTACCTGCGGAAAATGAACCAGAAATGGATATTACCATTTATGGTAAATTGACTGTTAACCATGAAAATAGTAATGGTGTGACTGCAGGTGAAGGTTCTCCAAAAGTTGTCGATGATGACTATTCAACCAAATTTTTAATTAATCCCTATGTAAATGATCTATTTCTACAATTAACTTTCCCTGGTGGGATTGCGGTCACTTCTTATGTATTAGCTTCTGCAAATGATGCTTCAGGAAGAGATCCGAAAGATTGGGACCTCGTTGCTTCCAATGATGGCGAAAATTGGACAACATTGGAGAGCAAAACAGGATATGCTTTTCCCGATCGTAATTTTAAAGTTCGCTTTGACATCTCTAATACAACAAAATATAAGTTTTACAAACTGAATATTAAGGCTATTGCAGGTGGAACAGGCTTGTTTCAATTGGCCGAGTGGCGGTTGATCTCCGATCCTCAAAAAAGTGCTAATCAATAATTAACCTACCAGATGATGAAAAAAATAATCGGAACAATAATCGTTCTTGTCGCTTTTTGCAATAGTTTTTGGGGCAATGAAGCTGTTGCGCAACAGGCAGGACAAGTTCTCGTAAAAGGAGTTGTGCGTGATGAGATGAATGTAAATCTTTCAGGAGTAACTGTCACCAATTTAATGACGAAAACTTCTGCAGCAACAAAAGAAAATGGGCAATTCGAGATCCTTGCCAGCCGAGGAGATTCCTTGACCGTCACCAATGTGGGATATGAACCTTATCGTGTTGCAATCAATAATGCCATCAATTTAAATATTATTTTGAAAGCCATAAATAACGGTATTAATGAAGTCGTAGTTGTAGGTTATGGGCAGCAAAAGAAAATTTCTGTTGTGGGAGCCCAATCCAGTGTGAATGTTGAAGACCTGAAATTGCCGGTAGCCAATCTGAGTACCATGCTGGCAGGACGTATCTCCGGACTTGTTGGAGTACAGCGTTCTGGACTCCCTGGTGCAGACGGTGCCGATCTCTGGATCCGCGGTATTTCAAGTATGTCGGGAAATACAGGACCCTTGGTCGTCGTCGATGGAGTGCAGGGGCGTGATATCAATGGCCTAGATCCAGAGGATATCTCCTCGTTGACGATCCTGAAAGATGCATCAGCGACAGCGGTGTATGGTGTGGCGGGTGCCAATGGTGTGATCTTAATCAGTACCAAAAAAGGTATAACAGGCAAACCTGCTTTAATGTTTAATTACAATCAGGGCTTTACATCATTTACAAAAAGACCCGAACTGACGGACGGAGTGACGTATATGCTCTTGCGCAATGAAGCTCGAATAGCGACGGGTATGCAAAAAGAATATTCCAATAATTATATCAACAATACTATTCTTGGCAATGATCCTTACCTATATCCCAATGTCAATTGGATGGATCAGCTCTTTAAAAATTCGGCAAGCAACCGTCGCGCAAATTTTAGTGCTCGAGGTGGATCTGAATTTGCAAGTTATTATGTGTCTGGAGCGTATTATGATGAGTCAAGTTTGCTCAGGACAGATGATCTGCAAAAATATGATGCTACCACACGATACAAGCGGTATAATTTCACTTCGAATATCTCCATGAACTGGACATCAACAACCAAATTCGAATTGGGGACGCAAGGTAATATCGGTAACATCAATTATCCAGGAGTGAGGCCGGAAGAAGCTTTTGGCAATGTGATGCAAACAAATCCAGTGTTGTATCCTGCTATGTATCCGGGAAATTTTGTTCCTGGAGTGAGTTCAGCCGGAGCACAACCTAATCCGTATGGACAAATAACACAAACGGGTTACCAAAATATATTCAGTAATCAAATCATGACAAATGCTCGATTGACACAAGATCTTTCATTTTGGTTAAAAGGATTGAATTTTTCAGCATTATATTCCTTCGATATCTGGAATGAGCATACCATCAATCGAACCCGAAATCGGAGTACTTATTTGATCAATCGCTTATTCCCATACGATGATCAGGGAAATCCAATCTTGAATATTATTTCCCAAGGGGCAGATGATCTCGCATTTTCAAAATCGAATAATTCCAATAGACAATTTTATACCGAAGCGGCATTGAATTATAATACCGTGATTGCAGAGAAACATCAGCTATCGGCGATGTTATTATATAACCAACGGGAGATCGTGGAAGCCTTTGCAGATAATGTGACATCGTCGCTACCTTTTCGTAATATGGGTACGGCAGGTCGTGTGACCTACTCCTATGACGATAAGTATTTTATTGAAGGTAATTTTGGTTACAATGGCTCGGAAAATTTTGCTCCAGGGATGAAGTTTGGATTTTTCCCTTCATTTGGTGTCGGTTGGGTAGTTTCCAATGAGAAATTTTTTGAACCGGTAAAAAATGGGATTAACTTTTTGAAATTGCGCTATTCTGACGGTAAAGTTGGAGATGGTAGTAATGGCGGAACCCGTCGCTTCGGTTACCTGACTTTAGTGAATACCGGTGCCGGCGGATATACTTTTGGTAACGGTACCAATAATACGGGCTATGGTGGAACTGCGATTTCAGATTATGGTACTAATGTGCAATGGGCTGAGTCCCATAAACAAAATCTAGGTCTTGAAATCAAAACATTGAAAAGTAAATTATCATTAACAGTTGATTTTTTTAAAGAAAAAAGAACAGGTGTATTTTTACAGAGAGCTTCACTTCCTGACTATGTCGGATTGACCAATAATCCTTGGGCAAATTTAGGTATTATTGAAAACAAGGGTATAGACGGAACTCTTGAGTTGGCTCCTTTTCCGGTTGGAAATGTCCATGTAGACATGCGTGCTACTTTTACTTATAACAAAGATAAGATCATTGAGAATGACCAACCTAAACAGCCATTTCCTTATATGGAAAGAAGGGGCAACAATGTGTTGGGGATCTATGGATATCAGGCCGATGGTTTGTTTCAATCGCTAGAAGAGATCCAAAATCATGCTGATCAAAGTGCTTTGGGAGCACAGCGTGTCGGTGATATTCGGTACAAAGATCTAAATGGTGACGGACTGGTAGATGCCAATGATGTTAGCTGGATAGGACATGGTGATGTGCCTAATGCTGTCTTTGGTTTTGGTGTCAATGTTTCCTATAAACAGTTTTATGTTGGCGCATTTTTTCAAGGTACTTCGGGGGCTGAGCGCCTTATTGGTGGAGATGGTATTATACCTTTCAATAACAGCACTGGAGCGGAGAGAAGTAATCTCTATACCATTGCTGAAGATCGCTGGACCGAAGAAAATCCTTTAGAAAACCCCTTTTATCCACGTTTGGCTTATGGTAATGCTGCAAACAAGAACAATTCTGCTGCTTCTACTTGGTGGGTGAAAGATGTGGATTTTCTACGTTTAAAAACAATGGATATCGGCTATAATTTTAAAAAGGACTTTTTGCAGAAGATAAACATGAAAAATGCACGCATCTATATACAAGGCGTAAATCTACTTTATTGGAGTAAATTTAAACTCTGGGATCCTGAATTGAATACAGGAAATGGAACTCGCTATCCAAATGTGCGGACCATATCAATGGGCGTACAGGCCACATTTTAACTTTTAATCTTACAAAAATGAAAATATATAAATATAGCTGGGTGTTAATTGCAGCTTTAGCTTTGGCATCTTTCAATAGTTGTAAAAATTATTTGGATCAGGTACCTGATGATGTTATTACGGTAGAGGATATTTTTAAATCCAAAACGAATACGGATAAGTTTCTCGCCAATATCTATAGTGTTATTCCCAATGAGTTGGTACAGCGATTTACGAATTCGGGCAATGCAGGTCCGTGGACTGCGGCTTCTGATGAAGCCAAATATACCTGGGATTTCAATTATGCCAACAATATGACTTCGAGTGTGTGGAGCAATACCGATGGTGTTGTCGCAGGATTTTGGAACAGTTACTATGAGGGTATTCGCAATGCATCTTATTTTATTCAAAATATCGATAATGCAAATCCTGTTGAGGTGACTTCAGTCATGAAATCGACTTACAAAGCTGAAGCGCGCGCACTTCGGGCACTGTATTACTATTATCTAGTGAAGACCTATGGGGCTGTGCCACTTATTGGAGAGCAAATATTGGATATCAACGCACCCTTAGAAGATCTTAAACTAGCAAGGAGTCCCTTTGATGCCTGTATCGATTATATTGTAACCGAGCTGGATGAAGCTTACCAAGAATTACCTTTTGTACCGAGTAACAATGAATACGGTAGGATCACAAAAGGTGTCGTGAAAGCATACAAATCTGAGGCGCTGTTATTGAAAGCAAGTCCATTATATAATGGTAACGCTGATTTTGCAGCTATTAAAAATGCAGATGGAACAGCATTATACAGTGCAACTGAGGATCGACAAAAGTGGCAAGTAGCAGCAACAGCCTCTAAAGAATTTATAGATGAATTTGTACCAAACTATTATGATCTTTATCAGGAAACCAATGCAGATCCTTTTGTCGCAGCATATTTATCCTGCCGTAATGTGATGACGACAGATTGGAATCAGGAATGGATATTTGCCCGATCGAACAGTGGAAACAATACGCAGTATGATCGTACACCAAAACATGTTGGTTTTCCGTCGGCAGCTCAAGGTGGTGGTGCGCTCGGAGCAACTCAATTCATCGTCGATGCTTATTTTATGAAAAATGGATTGCCTATTTCTGATCCTAAATCAACGTATTCGGAAGAGGGATTTGCCAATTATAAGGCACCGTATGATCCCGCAGAGCGTACCACATACAGGATGTATGTCAATCGCGAACCACGTTTTTATGTCGGGATCACTTACAGTGGAAGCTATTGGTTAAACCAAGCAAATAGTAGTGCTCCGGTTATTTCTTTGTTCAACTATAGTGGTAATTCAGGACGATCGCAAAGTACATCCGATGTAACACCGACAGGTTATACGGTGAGAAAGAATGTGGGATCTAATGGTAATAGCAGAGGAGCGCTATTGTTAAGATTAGCAAATATATATCTGAACTATGCAGAGGCGCTTAATGAATCTTCACCTGGACATGCAGATATCATAAAATATGTCAATCTGATTCGCAAACGTGCGGGTGTACCTGGATACGGCGAAGGAGATGTTGCGCTTCCTGTGGGGCAGGTAGCAATGCGTGAAGCTATTCGAAAGGAACGTCAGGTAGAATTAGCTTTTGAAAATGTGCGTTATTTTGATGCTCGCCGTTGGAAAATTGCTGAAAGTACGGCTACTACTGCTGTGTACGGAATGAATCTCAATGCAGACGGTAATGACTTCTTTAAACGGACCCTTATTGAAACCAGGATATTTAAAAAAAGGGATTATTTATTCCCAATTCCAAATAACGAAGTGTTGAAAAATGAAAAATTAGTACAGAATGCAGGTTGGTAATGTTTGTTTGTAATCGAATCAAGGTCCCAAAAGGGCCTTGATTTATTTATTGCGAGTCATCTTAAATCCTTTGGTATTCATAATAACCAGAGCTTATTTAGGAGTTAACGTGAAGATGTGTAAATTTATAAAAAACTATTTTTAAAGATTAAAGCATGACCTTTGTCTATTTTGATCGAAAAGAAAAACAACATAATGAATTTAAAAAAAATTGTAGGATCGCTTTTTTTCATGTTCTCCATCTGTATAAGTGGAGCACAATCTCTTAGTCCAGTTGATTATGTCAACCCATTGATCGGTACCCAGTCCAAGTACGAATTGTCCAATGGCAATACCTACCCGGCTATTGCTATACCCTGGGGAATGAATTTTTGGACGCCTCAGACCGGTAACATGGGGGATGGTTGGGTATATACCTATACTGCCGATAAAATTAAAGGGTTTAAACAAACCCATCAGCCGAGTCCATGGAATAATGATTATGGACAATTTTCAATCATGCCGACAACAGGTGAACCGGTCTTTGATCAAGAGAAACGTGCAAGCTGGTTTTCGCATAAAGCAGAAATCGTGAAACCTTATTTATACAGCGTTTATTTAGCGGATTGGGATGTAACGACAGAGTTGACGCCATCGCAACGCGGAGCGATATTTCGTTTTACATTTCCTAAGACAGCAGAAGCAAATATCGTTGTCGATGCTTTTGATAAAGGATCTTATGTAAAAATAATTCCAGAGGAAAATAAAATTATAGGATATAATACTCGTAATAGTGGTGGTGTACCAGAAAATTTTAAAAATTATTTTGTAATCGTTTTTGATCGTGCTTTTGATTTTAAAGCTGCGGTCAAAAGTGGTGCGATCAAAAGTAATGTATTGGAATTAGAGGACAATCACGCCGGAGCCATCATCGGATTTAAAAATTTAAAAAGAGGCGAACAAGTTTTAGCTCGAGTAGCATCATCATTTATCAGTTTTGAACAGGCAGAACTCAATCTAAAAGAAGTAAATGGTAAAACATTTGATGAAATTGCAACCGCAGGAAAAGCCAAATGGAATGAGGTATTAGGACGTATTGAGG
Source organism: Sphingobacterium sp. PCS056 (assembly GCF_023273895.1). Classification (NCBI taxonomy): domain Bacteria; kingdom Pseudomonadati; phylum Bacteroidota; class Sphingobacteriia; order Sphingobacteriales; family Sphingobacteriaceae; genus Sphingobacterium; species Sphingobacterium sp. PCS056. The sequence goes on from NZ_CP096883.1 coordinate 1,680,854, forward strand.
TCACAGATCCAGATATAGATCGTTTAAAAACTTTTTATTCCTGTTTATACCGTTCGACTTTATTTCCACGTGATTTTTCTGAGATAGACCGTCAAGGCAACCGCGTGCACTATAGCCCTTATAATGGTCAGGTACTTCCTGGTGAGATGTTTACCGACACCGGGTTTTGGGATACATTCAGAAGCTTGTTTCCTCTGTTAAATTTAGTGTATCCCGAGATGAATGATCGGATGCAAGCGGGTTTGGTAAACGCCTATAAGGAAAGTGGATTTCTACCGGAGTGGGCTTCACCAGGACATCGCGAATCGATGATCGGTAATAATTCTGCTTCAATCGTTGCTGATGCTTTTGTGACAGGGAGAAAAGGGTACGATGCCCATTTATTATGGGATGCCGTCGTGCACGGAGCACATCATGCGCATCCTAAAATTTCGGCAACCGGAAGGTTTGGTCATGAGGTCTATAATCAAATGGGTTTTATTCCCGTCGATAAAAATATCGATCAAAATGTGGCAAGAACACTGGAGTATGCATACAACGATTGGAGTATCTATCAATTTGGTAAAGCATTGGGCAAACCAGCATCTGAAATAGACATCTATGCAAAGCGTGCCATGAATTATAAAAATATTTATGATGCCGAGACAAAATTGATGCGAGGTAAAAAATCCGATGGTACTTTTATTGCACCTTTTGATCCAAGCGCTTGGTCAAAAGAATATACCGAGGGAAATGCTTGGCATTGGAGCTTTTGCGTATTTCATGATCCTCAAGGACTGATTGATCTGATGGGAGGTAAACAATCATTTAATGCGATGTTAGATACCGTATTTGTGATCCCAAGTTATGAAGGTATGAAAAGTAGAAGCATGATTCATGAAATGCGTGAAATGCAGATCATGAATATGGGACAGTATGCGCATGGCAACCAACCGATTCAGCATATGCCTTATCTATATAATTATGCTGCTGAACCTTGGAAAGCACAATATTGGGTCCGAAAAATAATGGATAAGCTTTATCTGCCTACTCCAGATGGTTACTGCGGTGATGAGGATAATGGACAGACATCTGCATGGTACGTTTTTTCAGCGTTAGGTTTTTATCCCGTAGCACCAGGATCGGGAGAATATGTACTGGGGTCGCCACAATTTCAATCCGTTAAGTTAAAATTGCAGAATGGGAAAGTATTGACAATTGATGCCACCAATCAAGACAAAGGAAATGTATATGTCAATCAAGTCAAGATCAATGGAAAATCGTATACTAAAAACTTTTTTAGGTATGAGGAACTGATAAAGGGGGCGAAAATACAATTTGATATGTCTGATCAGCCCAATAAAAAAAGAGGAATAAAGGATGAAGATGCTCCTTATTCCTTTAGTAAAATAGAATTAAAGTAATGTAATCATTGTTCATCATCTCCAGATCAAAATTGTACTAGGAGTTGGTATACTGATACACACAATGGCATCAAATGGATGGCACTGTAAAAATGGGGTAGGCAATTTTTTGTCTACCCCATTTTTGTGAATTTAAGGTAAAATATGATATATTTATCGGCAATCACGGGGGGATTTAAATAATGACTAAACGCTTAGCAGTTCTTTTTTTACTTTATTTTTTTGTTTTTACGGGTATTGCCCAAGATTTGAGTGATAGTACAAGTGTCTATCGCAAATTGGAGTATGTCATGGAAAATCAAGAACTTTATGTGAAAAAGAAAGAAGATCAAATCGCCAGACTTAAAAAGGAAGCGGTCATGATCCAACATGATAAAAATTTATATCTGAACAAAAACTACGAAATATTTAAAAGTTACAAAAAATTTCAATCTGATTCGGCTCTCCATTATATCATGCTTTGCAGGAAATTGGCTTTGAACAAATCAGATTCCTTAGCAGTTGTGATTAATCTGGATCTAGCTTGGATCTATTCTTCAATAGGCCGTTATATCGAGGCAGCTCAGGTGTTGGCGCAATTGCAGTCTCAGACTTTACCTCAGGCTCTGTTACCTAAATATTATGAAATTTACAGTGCTTTTTACAGCCATTATGGACAAAGCAATAATCATGATCAATATTATCAGGCAAGTGAACGCTATCGGGATTCCCTCCTCATGGTTCTTGATCCAACATCATCTGCATATAAAAGTACAATTGCCATTAAAACCCTATTTCAGGGAAAGCGAGATGAGGCGAAGGCATTATTTAAGTCCATGTGGATAGATCATGAAGAAAATTTGGAACAAAGAGCTCTTATTGCCTATTTCATGGGATTGATCTATAAGCAAGAAAAGAATATTGTAGCTCAACGCTATTATTTTGCTCGCTCAGCGATTGCTGATATTGAAATTGCCAATCGAGATAATGCTTCTTTACAAGACTTGGCTTTGACTTATTATGAATTACGGGATTTTGATCATGCATTCAAATTTATTGAAAAAGCAATTGATGATGCCATGGGTTGTAATGTTCGTTATCGTATCGTTGAGGGGACCTCTTTTTATCCGATTATCAATGCCGCTTATCAGAAAAAAATTAATACTCAAAATAAGCAATTGCAAATGATGCTCTTTGTGATTAGTTTTTTATCGGTGATTTTGATTATTGGTTTGATATTTATCTTTAGGCAAGTACAGCGATTGCGGCAGACGCGGGAGGAGCTATCGGTGACCAATAGCAATTTGCGAAAGTTGAACGATGAGATCAATCATAAAAATAGTCAACTTTCCGAATCGAATCATATAAAAGAGGAGTATATAGCCCAATTTTTTGATCTCTGCTCCAATTATATTGACAAAATGGAAGACATCCGTAAAGCGCTTCTTAAAAAAGCAAGTGCGCAACAGTGGGATGCGATCAAAGATCAATTGAAATCCACACAGATGGTCGAGCGGGAAGTACAGCAGCTGTATATTAATTTTGATCGTATTTTCTTAAATCTTTATCCTTCATTTGTAGTAGACTTCAATAAACTCCTCGTCCCAGAAGAGCAGATTCTACCCAAAAAAGGTGAATTTTTAAATACCGAACTTCGCATTTTTGCATTGATCCGACTTGGGATTACGGACAGTGTAAAGATTGCCAGTTTTTTACGATACTCGTTGCGCACGGTGTATAACTACCGAACCAAAGTGCGCAATAAAGCGATCGGAAATCGTGATGATTTTGAAGATTTTGTTCGCCAGATAGGCGTAATTGATCGATCTTAACGATCAATTAAGTACTTTTTGACTTATATATATATTTACAAAATCCTCATTTATAATTATTTAAAAAAATAATCCAGTACTTTTTAAGATTGCACCCTTTTATTCCGATTGGGGTTCTAGTAGCTTTGTTTGAGCCACAGAGCGGGGGAACTCTATGGCTATTTGAGTAGTTCTCAAACTAATTCTAGAAACCATTTTATAAATACTTATGATTTTCTTTACTAAGAAAGCAACTCTTTTTATGTGGCTAATTTGTTTCTTTGCGATGATGGGTCCATCTTTTGCTCAGGATAGATTGCAGATCAGTGGGCGTGTCATTGACGCTCAAGATCAGAAACCATTAGGTGGAGTGACGATTGTTCAAAAAGGAACAACAAATGGCGTATCTTCCCAAGAAGATGGACGCTTTCAAATTTCGGTTCCAGCAGGAACGACCCTTTTAGTGACCTATGTCGGTTATGACAGCAAAGAGGTACTAGCAAATACCAGTAATCTTACCGTACAGTTAAGTGCATCGACCAATGTGTTAGACGACGTCGTAGTGATTGGATATGGCTCTGTCAAACGAAAAGATGTCACTACTGCGATCTCATCGGTATCAACCAAAGATCTTGAAAAAAGACCGATCGTCAATGTGGGGCAAGCGATCCAAGGGAAAGCAGCGGGTGTAGCCGTGATGCAACCGAATGGTGCACCAGGAGGTCAGATGAATATCCGTGTACGTGGAACAACTTCTTTTAATGGAAGTAATGATCCGTTGTATGTAGTCGATGGTGTACCTGTGGATAACATCAAATTCCTATCACCCAATGATGTGACCGATATTCAAATTCTCAAAGATGCATCTTCTGCCGCTATTTATGGATCAAGAGCTGCCAATGGCGTCGTTCTGATCACGACTAAAACTGGTAAAGTTGGCGAAGGAAAAATTACATTTGGAGCGCAATTGACATCCAATATCGTGAACAATACCGTGAATGTGTTGAATACGGAACAATATCGAGATCTTCAAAATGAAATTGGTATGGTCAATCTTCCTGTTGGATTGACAGATCAAACCGATTGGTTTAAAGAAACCTATAAAACGGGTATCCAACAAAACTATCAATTGACGATTTCAGATGGTACGGAGAAATTAAGATATTATCTTTCTGGAGGATTCACAGATGACAAAGGAACATTAAAAGGTTCGTTTTTTAAACGTTATAATTTTAAAGCTAATATTGACAATCAAGTCCGTAAATGGTTAAAAGTTAATGCCAATGTTACCTATTCTGATTACAATGATAATGGTATTACATCCGGTTTAGGTTCTAATCGAGGAGGAGTGGTGACTGCTGTGATTACAACACCAACTTATGCACCAATATGGGATCCAACGGATCCGGAGCGTTACTATAATAATTTCTATGGAATCAATAATATCACGAGCCCTATTGAAAATCTAGCGAGAACAAAATATAACAACAATCGCGAAAATAGAATATTAGCATCGGGAAGTGCCTTGATCACCTTTGATCCCAATTTGAATTTTAAATCTTCCTTTACTTTAGATCGTAGAAATGGTTTATTGACTACTTTTTTAGATCCGTTGACAACGACGTGGGGGAGAAATCAATATGGTGAAGCATCAGATATCCGTAATATGAATACGGTATTGACATGGGATAATGTGTTGACCTATAACAAAAGATTTGGAAAGCACCATATCGAAGCTATGGCTGGTTCTTCCTGGACAGATTCAAAGTATACCAATAGCTATATCAATGGATCGCACTATGCAAACGGTTTGATACAAACATTGAATGCAGCAAACATGATTTCTTGGAATGGTACAGGATCTGGCGCTTCCAATTGGGGGATCATGTCCTATTTCGCAAGGGCCATGTACAATTACGATGGTAAATATCTGTTGACAGCAAACATGCGTGCAGATGGTTCTTCCAAATTAAATCCAAATGATCGTTGGGGTTATTTCCCTTCTGTTTCTGCAGCATGGAGACTCTCATCGGAAGATTTCTTGAAAGATGTGGAGTGGATTGATGACTTGAAGATAAGAGGTGGATGGGGACAAACAGGTAATCAATCGGGTCTAGGTGATTATTCTTATTTAGCATTCAACGGAATAGAAAGAATAGAATGGTTTAAAGTGGGGCAAGAACATGCTGTGCCCAATATCACGCAGCCCAACACGTTAAGAGCTAAAGATTTAACTTGGGAAACGACGACACAGGCAAATATAGGAGTGGACGTCGCAGCTTTTCAAAATAGAGTAACCTTAACGTTAGATTATTACCATAAAAAAACAACGAATATGTTGATGGAAGTTTCTCTTCCAGCAGGATCGGCAGCAGCAAGTGTGATCAAACGTAATGAAGGAGAGATGACGAATAAAGGTCTTGAAATTGCGCTAGGATCAAAAAATTTAGTAGGTGAATTGACATGGAACACTGACTTTAATATATCATTCAATAAAAATCGTCTCGATAAACTGGTGCTAAGTCAGCTTTATAATGACGCGATGACCAATGACAATGTGCATGATTATGCTGTTCGAAATGAACCTGGACGTGCACTAGGAGGTTTCTTTGGTTATATCAGCGATGGTGTAAACCCAGAGACCGGTCAGTTGATGTATCGTGATTTGAATGGAGACCAAAAAATATCATCTTCAGATAGAACGTATATTGGTGATCCAAATCCCAAATTTACTTACGGTATGACCAATAGTTTCTCTTGGAAAAACTTTGATCTCAGCATATTTATTCAAGGGACTTACGGCAATGATATCTTTAATGCAAGCCGTATGGAAACCGAAGGCATGTATGATGGCCGTAATCAATCTACAGTGGTATTAGACCGCTGGCGTGTGCCAGAACAGATAACCCATGTACCGAAAGCGGGATTTGATATGAAAAACTCGACTTATTTTGTGGAAGATGGAAGTTATTTGAGATTGAAAAACATCTCATTGGGTTATGCTATTGCTCCAGAACGATTGAAAAGAATGGGTATTCAAAAAATACAACCTTATTTATCTGCTAGCAATTTGTTGACCTGGACGAAATATTCAGGTATGGACCCTGAAGTCAACCAGTATGGAAACTCTGGACGTGTACAGGGTATCGATTGGGGAACTTATCCGCAAAGTAGATCATTTGTGGTTGGGGTAAACGTAGAATTTTAATGGAATAATCATGAAAACAATAGCTATAAAATTATTTTTCAACTTGCTTATCATCACTCTTCTGGCCTCTTCTTGTTCTTTAAATAGAGACCCATTAGATGGTTATTCGGATGATACTCAGGGAAAGACCGAATCAGGAACTCAGATTGTTTTTAAGAACAAGAGTGAAGTGGATAATTTCTTAACGGGGATTTACCAACAGATGCGCGACAGACAAGAACATTGGTATGTAGATTTATTGCTCATCTCCGAATCACATGCAGACAATGCCTATGCAGGAACAACAGGAGCTGAGGTTTTACCTTTTGAAAACAATTCGATTGAAGGATCTAACTCCGTTATCGATCGGGATTGGGGTCGTTATTTAGAAGATATCGCTCGTGCTAACCGATTAATTATTAATATCGATAGTGTAGCAGATAAATCCGTAAGTGATTCGGATATTAAATCATACAAAGCACAAGCTAAAATCTTCCGTGCATTGGCGATGTTTGATATGGTACGTATTTTTGGATCTATTCCGGTCATCACGACGCAAGCTGCAGATATTACAGCTGAAAATATTGAAGAGGTATATCCACAATATTTTCCGTTCCAAAGCACCGAAGAAGAAGCATATCGTCAGATTGAAAAGGATTTAGTGGAAGCATTGGCGGATGCGCCTAATGGATCTGCAACTGATAAAACACGGTTTACAAAATCTGTAGCCAAAGCCATGTTAGCAAAAGTATATGCTGAAAAACCGATTCGTGATTATGCCAAAGTAATCCAATATGTAGATGCACTAACAGCTGATGGCTTTGACTTGAATACCAATTATGCCGATATCTATGCGATGAATGCTGGCAACACTGACCTGGCACAGCGCAATACACGCGAATCCATATTAGAAGCACAATTTATGCCTGGAGCAGGTAATTGGGCGACATGGATGTTTGGTCGTGATCTGGCAAATTATGAAAATAGCTTTACATGGGCTAAGTGGGTCACCCCATCTCGGGATTTGATTCAAACTTATGAAAATGAAGGTGATCAAATTCGAATGAATCAATCCATCGTCTATTATGTAGCCAAATGGAGTAATTACTATCCAGCTTCGCATTATCCATTTATGTTCAAACTGCGATCTTCAATGAGCAGTATGGTTAAATTAAGATATGCTGATTTATTATTACTAAAAGCCGAAGCATTGATTATGCAGGCAAGTCCAAATTTGACTGCTGCTGCTGAAATCATTGATCGTGTCCGTGAAAGAGTAAAACTTCCAAAATTAGATAATGCTACACGAGCAGGCAAAGATCGTATGTTGGAAGCATTACTGAAAGAACGCCGACTGGAATTGGCGTTTGAGGGACAGCGTTGGTTTGACTTAGTTCGATTGGATAAGGTAGAGTCTGTGATGAATGCTGTATATGCTAAAGATTCAGGACGTAAGTCTCAAGTCTATCCATTTAATCAGTATTCATACCGCTTGCCTATACCACAAGCCAAGATCGATCAGAATCCAAATTTGGTACAAAATCTAGGATACTAATTAATTTAAAACTTTATGAAACGTAAAAATAATAATACTATGATATATACACTCTTGTTGTCCTGTTTAATGACGGCAACATCATGTAACCGAGACAGCTATACACCTTCTGCTATAGATGCCCTAAAAGATAATGGCGATATCACCATATATACAACAACAAATACCCGTTCGCAAGATTTTAGTAAAGGGTTTATAGATTTCAGTACAAAATTTAATATGTCGCCCAATACGATCACCTTAGATCCTACTCAAAAGTTTCAGACTATGGATGGTTTTGGTGCAGCAATAACGGGATCTACTTGTTACAATCTGATGAAGATGACTCAAGAAGATCGGACAAAATTTTTAACAGAAACTTTCTCCGATGACAAAGGTATGGGAATGAACTACATTCGCATTGCTATTGGATGTTCGGATTTCTCTCTCAGTGAGTATACCTGTTGGGATAAAGAAGGTAAGGAAAACTTTGCTTTGCAGTCAGAAGAGAAACAATATGTTCTGCCGGTATTGAAAGAAATACTTGCCATCAACCCATCGATCAAAATTATGGGATCTCCTTGGACTGCACCAAAATGGATGAAAGTGAACAATCTAACAGATTTAAAACCTTTCGATTCTTGGACAAGCGGTCAGTTAAATCCTAAATATTACCAAGATTATGGATGGTATTTTGTACAGTGGCTGCAGGCCATGAAAAAAGAAGGAATCCATATTTCTTCGATTACAGTTCAAAATGAACCTTTAAATCGTGGAAATTCGGCTTCGATGTATATGACTTGGCAAGAGCAACAGGCGTTTATTAAACAAGCTTTAGGCCCACAGTTGAAGGCAGCTTCTTTAGATACAAAAATCTATGCCTTTGATCATAATTACAATTATGATAATATCGCTGATCAAAACGATTATCCAGTAAAAATTTATAATGATGCCGGAGCAGCTTCCTTTATTGCTGGTGCAGCATTTCATAATTATGGTGGTGATAAAGCGGAGTTATTGGATATCCATAATCAACGCCCAGATAAAGAATTGGTGTTTACTGAAACATCTATTGGTGAATGGAATGAAGGCCGTAATCTTGAAAAGAGATTGATGGAAGATATGCGTGAGGTCGCTTTAGGAACTGTTAATAATTGGAGTCGAGCAGTCATTGTTTGGAATCTGATGTTGGATAACGATAAAGGTCCGAATCGCGACGGAGGTTGTCAAACCTGTTATGGTGCAGTAGATATCAGTAAATCTAACTTTAAAAAGATTACACGCAATTCCCATTATTACATTGTGGGGCATCTTTCAGCTGTCGTAAAATCTGGAGCGGTGCGCATTGGAGCAAGCGGTTACACGGCGGAAGGCCTGATCTATACGGCATTTAAAAATGTAGATGGTTCGTATGCTCTAGTATTGCTAAATGATGCTAATGAGAATAGAAAAATAACCATACATGATACAAAAAATCACTTTAGCTACGAAGTTCCCGCTAAATCGGTGGTTTCTTATCGTTGGGCTAATTAAAATATGACATTATGAAAAGACTTATTTTAAATTTCCTGTTGGGTACGGCTGCACTAGCAGCTTTGTATTCCTGTAAAAAGGATGAAAAATATGTGTATCAAATAGGAGAACCTAAAATCGAACTGAAATCTGATGTTTCATCGGCTCATTTTGGCGATAGTTTAGTATTTAAACTCCACGCATCGGATCAAGAAATAGCATTGTCAACAGTAAAAGTACAACTGTTTTTTACCGATGATAAAGTGTCTGAAACTATTATTCGCACAAAGGAGAACGGGGAATATAGCGGAAAGATTTTGATACCCTTCTATAAGAATATTCCAAACGGAAAGGCGACATTGAAATTTGTCTTGCAGAATATAAGTCAAAAAACGACTGAGCAAGCTTATGAAATTGAGTTGACTAGACCTGATTTTCCTTACTTAAATTTAGTAACTGACTCTAAATCGTATAAAATGGAAAAAGTAGGGCCAAATGAATATGCTGCGACAGAAAGTTTTCCATCTTCAGTAAAAGGATATATTCATGCTCCTAAGGTAGGGACACAAGGTACTGAAATGAATTTTGGATGGGTAAATAATGCGGTTGATATTGGTTCTATTGCAGAGATTCCATTTACTAATTTAACAACTGGTGTATATAGTATCAAGTTTAACACCTTGACTTATGCAGCATCGCCTTTTATTAATATTTATATGAATGGTACGTTGTTCAGTCGTATCGATGATGATCATTTTAAAGGAGAGATGGAATTGAAAAATGGTGATAAAATTGATTTTGATGGAATTGATGGCTTAGAAAGCTGGTGGATTGATCCCGATTATTTTACTCAAAAATCAGATGGAACAATCAATTTCAATGGTATCAATGGTAAATACCGTGTGACAGCAGATTTTAAAATGAAATATTTTGTTGTAGAAGCGATGGATGGAACAAACTTAGCGACTTTAAAGGCAGATGGTACAGGAGCCATTTGGATTATTGGCGAGGGTATCGGTAAACCAACTATTGCAGTTAACCAAGTCGGGTGGAATCCGGGGAATGCTTTATGTTTAGTACCAATAGGTAATAAAAAGTATCAAATTACGGTTAAAGCGGGTGAGTCTATTCATAAAGACAATATCAACTTTAAGTTTTTCCACCAAAAAAATTGGGGAGGAGAGTTTGGAGCAACAACGATCAGCACTGAAAGTGATTTAATATTCATTGGTACTGGAACAAATGGTCGAGATTCGGGTAACCTCGGTATTGTTGCTGGTAAATCATTTATTGTAGGTGAAAGTTATATCCTAACGGTAGATCTGAGCCAAGGGAATAGCAAAGCAGTGTTGACCGTAGCAAAAAAATAGGTCATCAGTGCATAACAATAAAAGGTAATATTGACCAAATAACCAAGCGATAATATGACATTTCAGACAAAATGTCTATTATCAACGCAACTATTGCAAAGGGCTTGTACAAACATCATTGTACAAGCCCTTTTACATATCTGTAGTTTTTTTGCCCAATAATAATTCTTCATTCGAATCTATAAATCCAACCTTTTGATTTTCCAATGTCAGTTATATATAAGTTTTTATAGCGGATGTGTGACTGATCATTTTGATAAAACCCTATCATTTTGATTGACAATTGTGGACGTAATTTGGCTTGAATTGTAATGAAATTGTTGTTTTAATGTCTGTTTTCATTGTTTTTGTGCTGATGGCACGTTATTCGTAGTAGTGGCAAATAAGTTGGCAAAAGAAGGATAGAAAAAACGAGAAGAATGCCCTGGATCTGGTATGATTTTGATCAATCAATCTTAGAAAAAAATAAATGAGCATAATATATTGGCGAAAAGATCGTAAAAAATAAAGGTACGAGTCAATATGAGATATGTGTTATCGTTTTTGATGGAAGAACCTTTGTTAAAACTTAATAACTAAATCAAGGCAAATAGAAAAAATAATATGGATACAATTAATGAGAATAAAGCAACGGATTATATAACTGCTTATTATAAAGAAATACATGACGAAATACGTCAATTGTCTAGTCGGGAAAACTTCGCAGGCATTCTTCAGGCAGCTGTGAATTTCTTGAAACTTTTACTTACAAACGGGCAAATACAAAAGATTGGAGATCGGATCAAAGTGATGGGATGGTTACATAAACGTGGAAATGACTACGTAAAATTTATCATTGAAAACTTGTTTGTGAGATCATTTGATGGGATGAAAAGAAGATGTACGGCAGTAGAGTGGAATAACTTATACAAAGGTATCCCTGTTGCTTTGAAGAAAGTATATATTGCACAAAAAGCATTGGCATAACCTAGCTTTGTTGTTATATTATTAAAATCAGATTGGGTATCCAGTATATATTGGATACCCAATCTGATTTTAATAACTCCGATGTACTTCGTATAAGCCTAGACCTAATTGCCATACATCTATAGCCCTAAAATAGATTTTAGATCTTTTAATTCCTTTCTAAAAGACCAGCTTACTGCTGATTCTGCTAGAACAAATAAGATGAATACAGTTGTCAAGCTCATGATGATTAAATTTATTTGACTTGGTATCAATATTTCTAATTTATTGATAAGGGATATGAGGGTTATTTTATTGAAGTAACAATAAAGAATGCCAAAACCAGATGCAATAAAAGTTGTGATATAATGAAAGCTTTTGTAATGAGCTAATTCGATACGTAGTTCATGGTAAAACCAGTTTGCATCTTGTATATTTTCAGAATTGATGTTCTCTGCCTTTTTATAAAAGGAATAAAACTTGCTGAGATAATAGATGGCAAAGATGAGCATAATGGTGTAAAAGAAATAGTAGACAAGAGCAAGCTGCTTGGTAAATCCAAAATAGGTGGGTAAAAAAGCCAGAAGGAGCATGCCTAGCACCTGCACTGAAAATTCAATTTTCATTTTCGATTTGACCGACCGGATGATGTTTAAAGTATTCATATTTTTTAGTTTAAAATTGTTATAATTTTTTAATGTATATCCAGTAAGTCATCAGAATTTGCAAACGTTACATTTTTTTTTGATTTTTTTAAAACTCGGATTTAGTACTTATCTATTATGCTAAATTGCTAGCTAACTTTATTTTTATGAATTTATTCAGACAGTTCTGTCTGCGTTGGATTCTTGTATCTTCTTGCTAATTCATACCTTTGTCATTGAAAATGAAGAAAAGTAGATTTTTTATCGAGGTAGCTTATTTTGGAAAGAATTACCATGGATGGCAGGTTCAAAACAACGCCGTTTCTGTTCAAGAAAGATTGAATGATGCATTAGCGATTTTATTGCGTGTGCCTACGGAAACGATTGGAGCAGGAAGAACAGATGCAGGTGTTCATGCAAAACAGTTATTCGTTCATTTTGATGCAGATGCGACAGGAATATTGGCCAAGCCAGAGCGTTTTTTATATGCGTTAAATGGACTTTTGCCTCATGATATTTCCGTTAAATCCGTCGTTGCGACTCATGATGATGCACATGCACGTTTTGATGCGATACGTCGTTCTTATGAGTACCATCTTCACTTTGAGAAAGATCCTTTTAAATATGAATACTCTTCATTTCTAAGGGATACTCCCAATGTTGAAAAAATGAACAAAGCTGCGGAATTTTTGTTAGGAAAAAAGGATTTCAGTTGTTTTAGCAAATCGAATACACAAGTCTTTACCAATATATGTACCATATCAAGAGCGCAATGGATCTGGGAGGACGAAGGAAAACTTGTTTTTCATATTACCGCGGATCGATTCTTGCGTAATATGGTACGTGCTATCGTGGGAACCTTGTTGGAGATCGGAATAAAAGGTAAACCAATTTCATTTATGGAAGAAGTCATCGCGAGTCAGAATCGATCAATGGCAGGAACATCAGTTCCAGCTCATGGCTTATATTTGACGGAAGTGGCCTATCCTTACCCTGTAAACTAGAAAAAGTGAGTCAAGAGAAAATAGTAGGAAAAACTTATGACGTAAATTTGTTGCGTCGGATGGTCAAATATATGAAGCCTTATGGCGGGGTGTTTTGGATATCCGTAGTATTGACGATTTTATTGGCAGCTGTCGCTCCAGCATTACCGATGCTGATCCAGTATACACTGGATAAATACATTTTACAATTTAATACAGCAGGATTGAGTTTGATGTTCATCCTGATGATTGTATTGTTAATTGTACAGACACTAGTACGATATTATCATACTTTAATGACCAATACCTTGGGACAATCTGTGATTCGGGATATTCGGATTGAAGTGTTTAATCATATTACAAAACTTCGTTTAAAATATTTTGATCAGACACCTTTAGGGAAATTGATCACACGTACCATTTCGGATTTAGAGACCATATCAAATATTTTTTCTGAAGGCTTGATCCAAATTATTGGCGATTTATTGCAGCTCATCGTTATTCTAGGGGTCATGTTTTATACGGACTGGAAACTAACATTAATTGTATTGGTACCTATGCCGCTTATGGTCGCTGCAACTTATATTTTTAAAGAGGCCATGAAATCTGCTTTTCAAGATGTTCGTAAATGGGTTTCAAATTTGAATACCTTTTTGCAGGAACATATTTCAGGTATGGGTATTATCAAATACTTTGCTCGGGAAGAACAGGAGATGGATAAATTTAAAGAGATCAACGGTCACCATCGCAATGCTCATATCCGTGCAAATTGGTACTTCTCTATATTTTTCCCTGTTTTAGAGATTATCATGGCCATTTCATTAGGTTTGTTGGTCTGGTTTGGAGCTAAGCAGATTTTGGGAGATGTGATCTCTCCAGGAGTTGTGGTTGCATTTATCATGTATATTAATATGATCTTTCGCCCAATCCGAGAATTGATCGATAAATTCAACACCTTACAAATGGGAATGGTGAGTGCTGAACGTATATTTGAAGTATTGGATACCGATGAACATACTCCTAATTCAGGAACATTAGAACCCGATCATATTCGTGGAGAGATCGAATTTAAAAATGTATGGTTTGCTTACAATGATGAAAACTGGGTGTTGAGAGATGTCAGTTTTAAAGTTGCTCCAGGTGAGACACTAGCTTTAGTCGGTGCGACGGGGGCAGGGAAATCATCGACCATTAATATTCTAAGCCGTTTTTACGAAATCAATAAAGGACAGATCTTATTGGATGGTGTTGATATTCGGCAATATGAGTTAAATTTTCTTAGAAAAACGATAGCAACTGTACTTCAGGATGTATTTTTATTTTCAGATTCCATCTTACACAATATAGATCTGCACGATGAGCATATCACGCGAGAATCCATCATTGCAGCTGCTAAACAGGTCGGTGCACACGATTTTATTATGCGTTTGCCGGGCGGATATGACTATCAGGTTCAAGAAAGAGGAGCCACCTTGTCATCAGGTCAAGCCCAGTTGATTTCATTTATTAGAGCATTGGTGCATGATCCACGTATTTTGGTACTCGATGAAGCCACATCTTCTGTTGATACAGAAACCGAAGAGCTCATCCAACATGCTATAGACAATCTAATGGTAGGAAGAACAGCTATAGTGATTGCACATCGACTCTCTACCATTCAAAGGGCAAATAAAATTATCGTATTGGAAAAAGGAGAGATCATGGAGGTGGGAACCCATCATGAACTACTCAATATCGATGGTTACTATAAGAAATTATACGACCTGCAATTCCATTCTGCAGGTATTTAAAGCATTCCTAAGCCCATCTTCAAATGTGAGATGGGCTTAGGAGTATAAATCTTACGAAGAGCGTTTCGAGATCAGCAAACTATTTTATTTAAAAAATTATTGCACAGGTATTGTGGTTTCGATATAGCTGTCTTTAGCGATAGTTTCTTCTGCTGGTATATGGATATTGGCACTAATCTCGGATCCCCTTCCGATCAGTACATTGCTGCCGATAGTACTATTGGCCCCGATATTGACGAAGTCTTCAATAATTGTATTACTTCCAATGACAGCATTGCTGCTGATGATACAGTGATTGCCGATCTGTACATCTGGTGCTATTGATGCTCCTGGTAAGATAATTGTACCTTTGCCCACTTCTGCTCTTTTTGAGATATTAGCTTTGGGATGTAGTAGCGAGCAGTACGCCCAACTGTGATTTTCTAAAACAATGCGTTGACGTAATCCTGAATCATGAACTGCAATGAAAAATTGTTCATCATCGTTATTGACCTCATGACGAAGTTTAACAGGATAATCAAAAACGGATGCTATTAGCAATGATTTATCAATAAGACCTAATATTCTGATATGTAGTTCTTCGGCAGTTTCAACTGCAACTTTAGCGTGTGCTGTAGCGCCATAAATATATAACATAACACAAAAGTAAAAATAAGCAAATCAAAAGTTCAATTTAATTGTTATTATAGGGAGTGCTGACTATTACTGTGTATTTTGTTATTGTAAAATTGGAAGTTTCTTGCCAACTGATCAAAATAGCAGCGAGAAAACGACCGTGGAGGCCGTTTATATGAAGGATTGAAAGAATCATCGCAGATACGTATCAAAGGCTGATAGGTGTTCTTTAAAATAGCTAATAGCGAACAAATTTGCTTTTGATTATACACTAAATATATTGTGTTTACAATCAAATTTATCTAAGTTTGTCATCAATCAATTTAATATATAAAAATGATTCAACGTATTCAAACCATTTATTTACTCGTTGCTGGACTGATTTTGTTTGGCTTATTTTTGTTTCCTTATGTTCATTATAATGACCTTGTAGGTCTCGGAAAAGACGTTAAAGTTACAGGTGTGTATGGTACATCAGCAGGCCTGCCGACACATGAAACTAGTTTTTGGTATATATTGCAAATCATTGCAACAGTGGTCGTGGGGCTATTGCCGATTTATACCATATTCAAATTTAAAAATCGAAAGACTCAAATCAAATTGATCATACTAGATATTGTTTTGATTATTTTGCTTGCGATCTGGTTATATGCAAGTGCTAGTGGTCATTTGGTTACTGTCAATCAATTTTTAGGTGCTGGAACGATCGGTGTAGGTTTCTTTTTATTGCCAATCTCGATTATCTTTCTTTCCCTAGCCCTTGGAGCAATTCGTAGAGACGAGAAGTTAATTAAATCCGCAGATCGATTGCGATAATATAAAATTTAATATCATATAGCAAGCTATGTACATATTACATAGCTTTTTTTCATTTTAAAAAATGAAACCAGCATAAGCATCACGTTCACAAACAGCAGTGAATATGCTTATACGAGCTTTATTACCGTTAAAAAATAAATTATATTCTAATGAAAATAAGTGTAAAATATTTAGTAATCTTTTGTGCATTTTTATTTTTAGGGCAGTTTGCCTTTGCACAGGTTGGTCAAGTTGAAAAAGATCTACTTGTGGTTGATGAAATTCAAATCGATGTTAAAAGTGTGCAAATTGATGCTAAATCGAATACGGCATCGGTTGAATTGTTTTTGACCTCCTATACTAGAAATGGAAGAGAATTAAAGTTAAATACTTTTGGAACGCAACTCGTGGATATGAAAAATAAAACTTATTTATTTGGAACGATTACGTTGGGCAAGATCATGGTAAAACTGGAGGATAAGCAAAATTATATTAATTATTTAATGAAAACGGATGAACCCGTTTTGCTGAAAGTAACGGTTCCAAATTGGGGAAAAGTGAAACCAAAAGAAATAGTTGTAGTTTTTGAAGATAGTGAAGAAGAAGGGCATTATATAGAAACGGCTGTTCAATTGTAATTGAACAGCCGTTTACTGTTAGTTTTGTTAGCCTTATCTGCTATAACGAATTTGTTGACGATCCATCATACCCATTTGATCTTTCATCATTTTAATCTGATCAGCCAACAATTTGTTTTTATCTGCTTTTTTAGCTTCCTGTAAATATTTCTCTGCCTCACGTTTGTTGCGTTTGGCCATAGAGATACCAGCTAAGCTGAGTTTTGCAAGAGCAATATTGTGATCCATATGAAGACCCAATGTCAATGCTTTTTTGAAATACTTCTCAGCTTGCATAGGAGCACGTTGCGATTCGATCAAGCCGATCAACATATTGTAGTAACCATATTGAGCAGGTATTAGCTGTTTCTCATAGTTTGTGATTTTATTTAACCATTTTTCAGCTTTTGGCATATCTTGTTTGCGAAGAAACCATTGAGCCAACAACATATATTCGTGGAAGAATACCGTTACAAATCCAATAATTGTCAGGAATATCCCTAAAATACCCCATCCCCATTGGCCGAACCAAAATAAAGCAACAGTTCCAACCAATAGCAAACTGCTAATAATAATTCTTACAAGATTTGACATATGTCTATATTTAATGTAAATGTATACCAAGTTTAATTTTGCAAATATCCGTTAAATTGTGCGCTAAAGCAACTTGTTTAGTTGTTATTTTGTAAAATTGTATATTTAAAGTATGGGAAAACGTTTTGATCAATCTTGGGAACCTATTTTAGGTCCACTTTTAGATCAGCATTATATGGCTGAACTATCATTTTTTGTACAGCAGGCGAGAAATCAGGGTCGTGTATTTCCACCTCGAGAATTGGTTTTTAATGCATTTAAGCTAACAGGATTTGATTCTTTAAAAGTCGTTATTTTAGGACAAGATCCTTATCATAATGATGGACAAGCACACGGGTTAGCATTTTCTGTTCCGGATGGTATTGCTTTACCACCATCGTTAAAAAACATATTCAAGGAGTTGGAGACTGATATTCCAGGTTTTAAGACGCCGCGATCTGGAGATTTATCGCACTGGGCAAAGCAAGGGGTACTCTTGTTAAACGCAACATTAACAGTCAATGCCCATCAAGCTGGTTCACATCAAAAAAGAGGATGGGAGCACTTTACTGATCAGGTTATAAAAGCTATTTCCGATCAGAAAGATGCTGTTGTGTTTTTATTTTGGGGTGCATATGCACAAAAGAAAGCAAGTTTAATAGATGGGAGTAAGCATTTAATTTTGAGTACCGTACATCCCTCTCCTTTGTCCGTTTATCGTGGTTTTTTTGGTTGTCGGCATTTTTCGCAAGCAAATTATTTCTTGCAAAAACATGGAGAAAAACCAATCGATTGGAAGCTGGTGTAAATATGTTAAGCAGTCATTTCTTCTTCGAGTAGGGATTGTAGCTCTTGAGTGGAAATATGATGTAGGTGATTTACTTTTAACTTTTTGTGGTGAAGTAGAATATGCGTGACCATGAGATGACTATCATAAGTGACTTTTAGGTCTTTAAGACTTTTTATTCTTTCTTCAGTTTCGCCTATAATGGCATATTCGAAAGTGCCTGTGATGGTAAATCGCTGAATGAGTAGTTGGTTGTTTTTAAGCAAAGTGAAGTCAAACCACGCTCCTTCTCCTACACCGCCAAGATATTGAGCATTTTCTGGGATATGGAGGGGCTTGTGTTTGTGTAGCATACTACCAATAGTAATGTCTTCTGGTAATAAGGCAGCCTGACTGCTATATACATTTTCGCTTAATTTCTTAATCAGGAATAGGAGGGATTGGATGCGTGACATCCTGAAATTAAGTAACCCCTGTTGCGGAGTATAACTGTAAATCATTTTATTTTCGGCCGAATTGACCAAATTACTTATTGGACTTGCTTTAATGGTTTCTGGGAAATTGATCGGATGAATCCAAGAAAATTTTTTGGAAGAAGCAAATAGTAAGCGGGTAATGAAGCGCGAACAGTTGTTGTTGCCTTTTGCTACGGCTCCGTAGGGATAAGAACCTTTTTGAACCCAAGAATCAGCAAATTTTTTTGCCTGTTTAAAGTTTAGACTTTTTACAATAGAAAAATACAACTCTCCGCTACCCTGCATAGCAGGCTTCATACTTTCAAAATGCATTGCTATACTTTCTAAATTGGAAATATCCCCATTGTCAAATGTTGCTTTGATCGCAATGTTTAAAAGGGGATCCGAATCTTTAGATCGTGCTCGACCATATCCCCTGGGTGAAATATAACGTCCGAAATCGTAATATAATAATTCACCTGTGTTGGCGGAAATAAGTACAATACCTGTATGTCCAACTTTAAAATTTAGATTTTTTACAATACCAATTTTTTTGAAAAACATCATCCATTTTTCATCCCCTCTTATTGTGGCGTCTGGCCAAGATAAAATAAGGGCAAAATCATGATATGCTGTTGGTTGATCTCTCATAACTGTCTTGTAAAGGTAATAAATATAATGTACAGACCTGACCTTTTCGATTGCGGTGAGTGCCCATCAGATTATGCGTTTAAAAACTGCTACGAGTAATGGTAGGTATTGGCGTCATCCACGGTATCGCAAACGGTCTAGGGGCTACGGCGGATAAGAATGGAGTGAGTTGAATGTAGCTGAGAAGCTGGTGCTAGGCTGCGATACATCATAATATTGCTTTTGTTGCAAAAGCTTCTCTACGTTTTACATGAAGCAAGATGAGAATGGCAATCACATCTTGCTTTTATATTTCTGATTCAGAATCAGTAGGACATTACAAAAAAAATTAAATGTTCTTTATCAAGAGCGTTCATGAACTATTAACTTGTATTTTAATGATAATCAACATTTCCTCCTGGTTATCTTAACCTAAACCAATACCCTATTTAAATAGTAGCAGTTGCTTTTAAAATTAGTTTTAATATTCCAATGGAATAATGGGCTCTTTCTTGCTGGTGGACATAATCATCATCGTCTGAAAAGTCTTCACAAAAGGAATCTTGGCTATTTTCTCCATGATAACTGCTTCATAAGCTTTGATATCTTTGACATATACCTTAAGCATAAAATCACAGCTACCCGTTACGTGGTGACATTCCGTAACCTCAGGAATCATTTTCACGGCTAAAACAAATTCTGGAATAGCATTATGGGTGTGAAAATCCAAAGATATCTGTATAAACGATTTGATTCCTAAACCTAATTTCTCTTCATCAACAAAAGCATGATAACTTTTAATAAATCCTGAATTTTCAAGTTTTCTAACACGTTCTAAAGTCGGAGCTGGAGAAAGGCCAATACTTGATGCTAATTGCAAATTGGTAATGCGTCCGTTCTCTTGCAATAATTTAAGAATTTTTAAATCTGTTTTATCTGGCAAAAATGGCATATTCAACTATTTTTAATGGTGATATTCTGTAAATATACACAATTGTTCCAAATTTAATTTGGTGATGGTTCGTGTTTTTGGTTTTTAATTTTTTATATAGCTTTTGTTTATAGTTTGAATGCTGTATTATAGATTTTCACTATCTTAAATCATTTATTTGTAAAAAAGTGATATACGTTAAGCTTAGAACGCCTAGAAAGTGACTTTTGTCACTTTTTTAATCAAAATGAGGTTCTAAACTGCTAAAAGTAACGTTTTATTGACAGGTAAATCGTAACTTTGTCGTTCAGAAGATTGTGGGTTTTACCCGAGTGCAATTTTTTAAACCGTGAGAGCGAACTATGAGTACTAAAGACGACGATTTACTAAAAGAGCTAGAGCTCGAAGAATATAAATACGGGTTCACGACAGACATCGAAATGGAATTTGCACCGATTGGTCTTACAGAAGACACCGTGCGTTTTATTTCGGCAAAGAAAAATGAACCTGAATGGTTATTGGAGTGGAGATTGAAAGCATTCCGTCATTTTCAGACCTTAAAAATGCCTAAATGGCAAAATTTTGAAACACCTGAAGTTGATTTTCAAGGTATCTCTTATTATGCGGCACCTAAGGTGAAACCGCAATTAAATAGTTTAGACGAAGTAGACCCAGAATTGTTGTCTACGTTTGCTAAATTGGGGATCCCATTGGATGAACAGAAAATCTTAGCAGGTGTGGTTGCTGTAGATGCTGTATTTGATTCGGTCTCTGTGAAAACGACTTTCCGTGAAAAACTAAAAGAGCAAGGTGTCATCTTTTGTTCTTTTGGAGAAGCTGTTCAAGAGCATCCAGAATTGGTGAAAAAATATTTGGGGACAGTTGTTCCTCAAACTGATAATATTTATGCGGCATTAAATTCTGCTGTATTTTCTGATGGGTCATTTGTATATATTCCGAAAGGCGTTCGTTGTCCGATGGAATTGTCTACTTATTTCCGTATCAATGCGCAAAACACCGGTCAATTTGAGCGTACGTTGATCGTAGCTGAAGAAGGAGCATATGTTTCTTATTTGGAGGGTTGTACTGCACCTATGCGTGATGAAAATCAATTGCACGCAGCAGTGGTAGAATTGATCGCTGAAAAAGACGCAGAAATAAAATATTCTACTGTTCAAAACTGGTATCCTGGTGATAAAGATGGTAAAGGTGGTATTTTTAACTTTGTTACAAAACGAGGAATCTGTAAAGGAGACAATAGTAAGATCTCTTGGACACAGGTGGAGACTGGTTCTGCAATTACATGGAAATATCCAGGTGTAATCTTGAAAGGCGATAACTCAGTTGGTGAGTTTTACTCCGTAGCGATGACCCGTAATATGCAAGTCGCTGATACAGGCACCAAGATGATTCACATCGGAAAGAATACAAAATCAAAAATTATTTCTAAAGGTATTTCTGCTGGTAAAAGCCATAATAGCTATAGAGGTTTGGTGAAAATCGGTCCTCATGCAGACAATGCAAGAAACTTTACACAATGTGATTCTTTACTAATTGGAGACCGTTGTGGTGCACATACTTTTCCTTACATCGAAAATCGTAATAATACAGCAACTTTAGAGCACGAAGCAACTACTTCAAAAATTGGAGAAGATCAAGTCTTTTATCTCAATCAACGGGGTATTGATTCTGAAAAAGCTGTAGGACTTATTGTCAATGGTTACGCCAAAGAAGTGTTAAATCAATTGCCAATGGAGTTTGCAGTAGAAGCTCAAAAATTATTAGCAATCTCATTAGAAGGTTCAGTAGGATAGATATAAAAATATAGTTGCGTAATAAGAGCTAGCTAATAGCACTTGAGGCAATACACAATACTAATAAAGAAATGTTAAGTATAAAAAATTTACACGCGTCTGTAGACGGCAAACAAATTTTAAAAGGTTTAAATCTTGAAGTAAAAGCAGGTGAGATTCATGCCATCATGGGTCCAAATGGCGCTGGTAAAAGTACTTTAGGAAATGTTTTAGCTGGTCGTGATGCGTACGAAGTAACTGAAGGTGAAGCTTTATTGGACAATGTTGATCTATTGGATTTATCTCCTGAGGATCGTGCTCGTGAAGGTCTATTCTTAGCTTTCCAATATCCAATCGAAATACCAGGGGTATCAAACATTAACTTCTTAAAGACAGCGGTTAACGATATTCGTGCATATAAAGGTTTGCCTCCTATGGAAGCAAAGGAGTTCTTAAAAACGGTTAAAGAAAAACAACAATTGGTTGAATTCTCTGCTAACTTAGCGAATCGTTCATTAAATGAAGGATTTTCTGGTGGTGAGAAAAAACGTAATGAAATTTTTCAATTGGCGATGTTAAATCCTAAATTATCTATCTTGGACGAGACAGATTCAGGATTGGATATTGATGCTTTACGTATCGTAGCTAACGGTGTGAATCAATTGCGTTCTAAAGATAATGCTTTTGTAGTGATCACACACTATCAACGTCTTTTAGATTATATCGTGCCTGATGTTGTGCACGTATTATACAACGGACGCATTGTGAAATCTGGTCCTAAAGAACTTGCTTTAGAATTAGAAGAAAAAGGTTACGATTGGTTAAAAGAATTAGACGCACAAAACGCATAATCACCCTAAATCTTGTGAAAGAATAGAGTTTTTTAAGCGATTTGATTAAAATATAAAATGAATACATTAGTTTCAGAATCATTACTTCAACAAGTGTTGAACAGTTTTCAAGAGCAAGTGGCAGAGCCTGCTTTTTTGTCGACGATACGTCAGCAAGCTTTTGATCGCTTTTCGGCAGTTGGCTTTCCTACTGTGAAAGATGAAGAATGGAAATATACCAATATTCATAAACTTATCGATCAATCATATGTATTGAATTCGGATGTGGATATTGAAGGATTAGATTTTAGTGCTGGCGAAATTCCAAACTTGGATGCCCACCGCATCGTATTAGTTAACGGTCAATACATGCTTTCATTTTCTTCGTTGGAAGAGGAAAATGGTCTTATCGTAAAAACTATGGAAGATGCTGTGGAGGAACCTGCTTTTAAAGCTCATTTTGCGCAGCATGCTGATAAAGCCAATAACCCTTTCGTAGCATTAAATACTGCCGGTTATACAAATGGTGTTTTTATTGCACTAGCAAAAAATACAATTTTATCAAAACCAATTCATATTATCCATGTTGCGACAGGCCGTGAAGATTTCTTCTCGCAAACACGTAATCTGATTGTTGTAGATGCCAATGCTGAGTTAGAGATTATTGAGTCCTATATGACAGTGGATGGTGCTGCTAAAAACATTCAAAATAAAGTTTCGGAAATCGTGATCAAGGAGAATGCGAAAATGCAGCACTATTATTTGCAAATCGCAGAAGCGGTCAGTCATTATTTCAATCATACCGAAGTATATCAAGAGAAGTATAGCCTTTATAATAATTATAACTGTAACTTCCCTGGCGCATCTTTTATTAGAAATAATATCAATATACGTCTTGATGCCGAAAATGTAGAGAGTCACTTATATGGTATCAATTTGACAGATGATAAACAGTTGGTGGATAACCATACGGAAGTCGATCATATGAAACCGCATTGTGAATCTTACGAATGGTACAAAAACATTACGCAAGGCGAGTCAACAGCTGTTTTTAACGGTAAAATTTTTGTGCGTGAAGATGCTCAAAAAACCAACGCATTCCAGCAAAATAATAATTTGTTGATTTCAGATCAATCAGCAGTTTATACAAAACCGCAGTTGGAAATTTTCGCTGACGATGTTAAGTGTTCACATGGTTGTACCATAGGACAGTTTGACAATGATGCCTTGTTCTATTTAAGAGCGAGAGGCATAGGAGAACAAGCAGCACGTATTTTATTAGTACATGCATTTGCATTTGATGTAACTAGTCGTTTTTCAAATGATGTTGTTCGTCAATATGTAGAAGAATTAGTTGAAGAAAGTTTAACAAGCAAATAGGTCACTCCCTATTGCTCTATCTATAAAAAAGCGTTTGAACTCTAATTCAAACGCTTTTACTATGAAATAATTTCAATTGCTGGATTTACTTTTAAAATTTCCTGGAGAAAAGTATCCTCGGAATTTGGATTGATAAAGACATCATCATATATATTAAAGTGTACCACCAGCCCCTTTTGATATGGATTAAAAAATGGGTACAGTCCTCTAGTTTGATTTCGTTCAATTTTTCGGATTGAAGGAATTGAAATTGTCTTCTTTTCTAAAAAATGATTCAACTTCAAGGATTTGTCAACAATACTATATTTTGGAAATATAAAAATGATGTACCAGATGGAACCAAGAAATACGGTTGATAACAGTGCACTTAGATAAATTCCATTATTAATACTTCCATAATATTTAAAAATAAGGATAGTTAAGATAATCAGTAACCAAATGTAGGTTCCTCCATTGATTTTTGGTCTATAATTTTTCATAATGAAGTATTTTTGTGGTATTCAATACTTTAAGTTAGTGTTTTTTCTGCTATTTCCATATAAATTTTTCAATATATAGTAATTCATAGGTCATTTGATCTTTTAAATTGGTGAATAGTTGTTTTAATTTTTGATTTTGAATAAATACGTTATGGCTTCAATTTCTTTTACACGCAATAGAATACGCATCTTAGGTCTGGCACTCGTTTTTGTAGTGTCCATATATATCATCATGTTTCGTGTGATAGATCAACGTTTGGAGCGATTGAATAAACGTATTTTAAAGGAGGTATCATTAGAAAAATCAGAGCTTGTTCAAAAAGAATTTGACGATTTTGATCGCATTTTTCACTTAATGGGACTTGCTGCAGATGAAGGTCAGCAAGAGTTTATGAATAAACTCATTGAACAAGACAGCGTTAAACAATTTCTTGTTGCTTATTCCTACTGGAAGTCTGAATCGGGAGTTTATTCAGAAAAATTAACATGGTACAACGATAAAAGTGTTATAGATTCCATTTTTATTCAGACGAAATTATTTGAAGATATCACATCAGCAACCTTTATTCAAGGTAAAAATGGCATGTATTTGCGGATTCATATTAAAACGAATAAAGGTGTTCTACAATTGATTTTAGATCTCTATAAATTCAATACTTATATAGCAAATCAAAACATAGGAATGCGGGCTTATTTTGAACTATATGATGATCATGGGATATGTATTATGCATCCTGATCTAACCCATATCGGGAAAAAAAGAAAAGAAGTTATAATGAGCTATCCAATTAGAGATAGTGTGATCCTCTCGGATCATCTAGGATTAGAGGTGTTGCTGGAAGAATATAAATTAAATGGTATATTTTCAGATAGTAAATTTTTTGTAAACGTCGTTTTGCTTATGACAGCAGATGAAGTTCGCGATATCGGCAATACAGCATTTCTCTTGGGAGCCTTAGGTATTGCTACAATGCTACTTTTTATGTTTTTAATTGATTTGCAAAACAGAAAAGCAAAGCAATTGATGTTAAGGAATTTGGAGTACCAGAAAGAAGATGCTTTGCTGCGATTTGAAAATTTAAAAAGAAAAGTCGATCCTCATTTTTTATTCAATGCATTGGGTTCTTTGCAGCAATTAATAGGTAAAGACCCAATCCAAGCAAAGGCTTTTGTGGGCAAAATGGCGAAGGTATACCGTAAGTTCTTAAGTCGTGATGAAACTGGGTTGACAACAATAAAAGAAGAAATCGTACTAGGAGAAGAATATTTTTTTCTACAAAAGATTCGCTTTGCAGACACCTTAAATCCTTTAGAAATCAATATTTCGACAGAATCGATGGCTTTATATATTCCCCGTTTTAGTTTGCAAATCCTGATCGAAAATGCGATTAAGCATAATGAACTCAATAAGGAAAAACCGCTGTCGATCTCCATTATTGAAACCCACGGCCAGCTTGTTGTGCGAAACACGGTGTTGTTAAAAAATCCAGATGTGGATTCAGCGGGCTATGGAACGCAAATGATCGCACATGTGTATGATTTTTATCATGTCCAAGGTTTTGAAATACAGTATACTGAGGCATATTTTATAGTTTACCTCCCCTTTATTCATATTGATAGTCAATAAAGTTAAAATAATAATTTTATAGCGCTAGACTATTCTTCTAGTATTACTGCGGATTCACTCCTAAAATTAACGCCTTCACTCGGATTCGCTTTTTGGAACGATAATATATTGGCATCTTCACCACCCTATATCTATGAGTCCTATATTAATTTAATACAAATGAATAATCTGCCTTTCAAAAGAAATTCAGCATTAGCAAGCTTAAGTTTCTTTTCCATTTTTATCCTCAATTCTTGTCAGCTGCTCAGTCCATTAGGCTTAGGTAAAAAGAAAGATGTTGTCGCTGATTCCACAAAAAAGGATTCGACTTTGGTATATGATAAGTTTTTAAAAAATGCCAAAATTGATAGCGGAATTTTTAATGTGATTAATAAAGAGAAAGATTTCTTTTTTGAGATACCTGTAGAAAAACTAGATCAAGATTTTTTATTGATCAATAAAATCTCTTCAGTGCCATTAGCATTGAACGAAGCCGGTTTAAACAAAGGCATGAATTATGAGAATAAAGTAATACGTTTCTCCCTAAAGAAAGCGCGTAAAGAAATTTGGGCAAGTGAGATCAAACCTCAGGTAGAAGTTCCCAAAGAAGATGCGATAGCGCGTTCTGTAGCCGACAATTTTACACCTTCTTTTATTGAGTCATTTAAAATCGAAGGGTATAATAAGGATTCTTCTTCGGTCATCATCAAAGTCAATAAAGTATTCGATGGTACAGAAAAAAGTTTTAATGATGTATTTACCAATATTGGTTTAGGCACATCACCAAAGACTGCTTTATCTATTATTGATCAAATGAAATCATTTGATAACAATGTCGTAATTCGTTCGATCTTATCTACACGAGTAACAGAAGGGAATGAATCGATTCCCATTAGTTTGACGATAACAAGTAATATATTAGAATTACCCAAAGATGCGATGAAACCCCGGTTCTCGGATCCAAGGGTCGGTTATTTTACTACTCCGCGCTGGTACTTTTCAGATAAACAGCAGGAATTAGAGAAAAGAGAACTCGTAACGCGTTGGCGTCTAGAACCGCGCGAAGAAGATGTACAACGTTATTTAGCCGGTGAACTGGTTGTTCCAAAGAAACCCATCGTTTTCTATATCGATCCAGCTACTCCACAACAATGGCGTCAGCAAATTATCGAAGGGGTACATGATTGGCAAAAAGCTTTCGAAGAAGCTGGATTTAAAGATGCAATCATCGCAAAAGAAGTTCCCAAAGGAATGGATTTCGATATGGATGATGCAAACACCTCAGCGATCACGTATGCAGCATCTCCACAGGCTAATGCCATGGGACCCTCAGTTGTAGATCCTCGCACTGGTGAAATTCTAGAAGCAGACGTCATTTGGTGGCACAACGTAATGACAGCATTGAACTCATGGATGCGCGTACAGACTGGTATTATTGACCCAACAGTTCGTGGTAATATATTTTCGGACGAAAAAATGGCGCATGCTATTCGTTTTGTGTCTTCTCATGAGATTGGTCACACCTTAGGGCTGAAACATAATATGGGTTCTTCTTTTGGATTTCCTGTAGACTCTTTGCGTTCGGCATCTTTTACACAAAAGATGGGTGGTACAGCAACATCCATTATGGATTATGCTCGTTTTAATTATGTTGCACAGCCTGAAGATCAAGTGCAAGCCATCACACCAGTGATCGGGTTGTATGATAAATATGCGATTGCATGGGCTTATCGTTGGTATCCAAATAAAACAGCTTGGGAAGAACTACCATTGTTGAAAAAAGAAATCGAAGCCAAGCAAGACAATCCTTACTATTGGTATGGAGAACAGCAAGACCCTAAAAATACAATTGACCCAAGATCACAATCTGAGGATTTGGGCGATAATGCGATGCTTGCCGGAACCTATGGTTTGAAAAATTTGAAACGCATCATGCCTCAAATTATTAATTGGACAACGACTTCTGGTCAAGATTATTACAAAGCCGGTAAATTGTATATGGCAGTGATCGGTCAGTGGTATACTTATGCCGATCATGTATCTAATAATATTGGAGGTATCTACTTAAATAATCCTGTTTTGGGAGATGGCAAAGATGCTTATGCAGCAGTACCACGTCAGACACAAATAGAAGCATTAGCTTATTTGAAACAACATGTCTTCACGCTGCCAGAATGGTTGTTCCGTAAGGAATTGATGACAAAAACTTTCCCATTAAAAGATAGTCCAGTAGGATCATTTGAATATGCGCCCTATACATTAAAAAGAGAGTTTCAATACAGTTTGTTGTATAATTTGCTTCAAGACCAACGCTTACTGCGTATGACAGAGATGGAATTATTATTTGGACGTAGCCAAGCTTGGAGTGTAGAAGAATTTTTGAAAGCACTGCGTCAAGATATTTTTGCAAAAACGATAGCAAAGCAAAACTTAGATATCGATGCACGTATGTTGCAGCAAAATTATATCGATATTTTATTGATTACCAATAATAAAAGTATGGATAAGTTAAACACAAAGAAATTATCTTTTGTGGACCAATTTATGCAAACAGCCAAGCCAACTTTTTGTCCGATACACGGCACAACACATGCGGCTACTGATGAATCTCATTTACGTAATGTACATGTTTCGGGTATGAGTAGAACCGCTGAAATGTTGACCGTAAAACGTGCTGAACTCATTCAGATCCAAAAGTTGTTGAAAGCGGCACAATCATCAGGCGATTTTACCACACAAGCACATTATCAAGACCTATTAATGCGAATTAGTAGTACTTTAAATATGAATAAATAACTAAATCTATATATCAAAAACAAATGAACAAATTCTTACTCTTTATTGCGTTTTCTTGTTTCCATCTACTGACTTTTGCCCAAGAGACAGTCACCTTAAAAGGAAAGGTGTTGGATAGCAAGACGCAAGCTCCAATTTCAGGAGCAACTGTATTTATTGAAAGTACAGCAGTAGGGGAATCTACTGGGGTATCTGGCCAAATACAACAATCGGCTTTGGGTGCGGTAACAGATCAAACAGGTAACTTTACGTTAAATGTTCCTACAGATGTAAAGTATTTTACAGTTTCTTTTGTGGGTTATCAGAATAGACAAATCCAGGTTGCCAAAGTATTTAATACGATTTATTTGGAGTCTCTTGAAAATGCCTTACAAGAGGTTATCGTGACTGGATATAATCCAATTGCAAAGAAAAAAAATACTACTGCTTATACTAAACTTAAAGTCGATGATATCAAGCAAACTGGTGTGTCGAGTATTGATCAATTATTAGAAGGTCAGGTAGCTGGGTTACAATTGACCAACTTAACTGGAGGACCAAATTCAGCTCCGCAGATCCGTATTCGCGGTACTGTATCTATCAATGGTACGCAGGATCCACTTTGGGTAATCGATGGTTTGCCCATTGAAGGAACAGCTCTGCCAAACTCCTTTGATAAGGATAACTTAAATAGTTTACAAAATTTACCTATCGCGGGTATCAATCCTGATGATATTGCCGATATCACGGTATTAAAAGATGCAGCGGCAACATCCATCTATGGTGCTAGAGCAGCCAATGGTGTCATCGTCATTACAACAAAAAAAGGTAAGCGTGGTCCTACCCAAGTTGCAGTTTCTGCCAATAGTTTTGTAACTCAAAAACCAGATTTTGATCGCTTGAACTTAATGAATTCGTCGCAGAAAGTTGATTTCGAGTTGGCTATGGCTCAACGTAATGATTTAGATTACAGAGCCGGTAAAGGTGCTATTGCACGTTTATTGAATCAGTCAAATGAGTTGGATCTCTTCCGTCAGAGTGGCTTATCGGCTTTATCTAATAATACGCAAGCTGCTATTCAAAACTTAAGGAATCAAAATCAAAACTGGGGGGATGAATTGTTCCGTGCAGCACTAAACCAACAATATTCAGCATCCATCTCTGGAGGGTCTGATAATCATGATTTCTACCTATCTGGTGGTTTTTATGATGAACAAGCTGCAACAAGGGGAGTAGGGATGCGCCGTTACTCATTGACATTAAATAATAACTTTACCATTAGTAATAAGTTAAAGGCCGGAATTAATTTATTAGGTTCAACAACTGGAAGAAATAACTTTATTCAAGACGCTGATGCGTTTACGAATCCTGTAAATTATATCCGTTCGGTTAACCCATATCTCTCCAAAAGAGATGCACAGGGTAAATTTGTTTATGACCCCGATATTGATGGATATGAAAATGCATATATCCCGTTTAATTCTATTGAGGAACGTCAAAATACAAGCTATAACTTAGATAATAAAGCTTTAAAAGCAATTGCTAACTTATCTTATCAAGTATTGCCTTCCTTATTGTTACGTACTGAATTTGGTCTGCAGTTTGATGAGAACCGTTCAGAGAGATTTGCGGACAAGGAGTCTTACAATACGAGAAAATTAAGAGAGGGTACACGTTACTATGACTCTGTCGCGAAAAAGAATAAGTACTTCTTGCCTGATGGCGGAACCATTCAAAATGATAATCGGAGCATCTTTCAATATAACTGGAAATCCTTTGCACAATATAACCTAACCTTAAATGATAAACACGATTTTGAATTTATGGGTGGTACAGAATTACGTCGATCAAAATCTGTTGGAATTGCTACTAAAGGCTTTGGTTATAACCCAAAAACCTTGACGACTCAAAGTATTCTTTTTCCAAATGCAACGAATATAGATAATCCATTATATCGCCAATATGCCAAAGTAATTGGGGAGACATCTTACGCATCTTTCTATGCGAATGCTTCCTATACCTATAATCAAAAATATAATGTGTACGGAAGTATTCGTTACGATGGTTCAAATATGTTCGGTGTAGATCCCAAATATAGATTTTTACCGATTTGGTCAATCTCTGGTTCATGGAATGCCAGTGAGGAAGATTTTATCAAAGAGCAAACTTGGATTTCGAATTTAAAAGTTAGAGGTTCTTACGGTATTCAAGGAAATATTGATCGGAATACCTATCCTTTCATCATTGGTAATTACAGTACAGGAACAGTATTACCAGGGAATACAGAAGAAACGATTGTGGTTACTACACCGGCAAACGATAAATTGCGTTGGGAGAAAACAAAATCATGGAACCTAGGCGTAGATTTAGCGGTCTTAAAAAATAGACTACAGTTTACAGTAGATTATTACAACCGCAAATCTACAGATCTAATTGGTACAAGTAGTTTACCTTTGGAAAATGGTTTCGAGAATGTACAACGTAACTGGGCTTCAGTAAATAATGATGGTATTGAATTCATGATCAGTAGCCGTAATATTGTACGAGAACATTTTACTTGGTCTACCGATTTTAATATTGCACATAACCGTAGTAAATTGACTCGTGTTATCAGTAACCCGAAGGCTTATTCAGTAGATGTACGTGAAGGAGACCCAATTAATTCTTTATATGTATTAGAAACCGCTGGCTTAGACAAAGACGGTCTACCTCAGTTCTATAATGATAAGAGAGAGGTTGTTTCTTATGAAGACTTTTATGGTTTATATGATGGATGGGCAGATTTTCTACCGGGCTATAATGTGTCAACAAGCCTAACAGAAAAGACATATCAGGAGAAATTTAAATACCAAGGTTCATTGGATCCTAAATTTATTGGAGGTATGACCAATAGATTTCGTTTAGGAGCCTTTGATTTAGCAGTTTCTGCAGTATTTA
Organism: Sphingobacterium sp. PCS056; assembly: GCF_023273895.1. NCBI lineage: Bacteria > Pseudomonadati > Bacteroidota > Sphingobacteriia > Sphingobacteriales > Sphingobacteriaceae > Sphingobacterium > Sphingobacterium sp. PCS056. Next base: position 1,713,218 of record NZ_CP096883.1, read on the forward strand.
ATGTGGATAAATGGATGCGTCGTACACCAACTTATAATCCATCTATGGTGGATCGTGGGTTTAATTATACTACAGATGTTTTAACAGCGGTACAGGGTGGGGCAGCTGGTATTCCAAAAATTGGCTCTTCAAATTCAGAATTAAATGATCGTTGGATGGCTTATAGCTGGATGATGGACAATGATCCAGTCGGATCGTATAAGAACTTAGATATCTGGTCAAAAAAGATGAGTTATGTGCGCATCAATAGTATTCGTTTAGGGTATACCTTGCCTAAATCTATTGCTAGTAAAGTACAGGCATCAAACATTCGCTTTAATGTCGAAGGACGTAACTTATTGGTATTTGGATCAAGTTATAAAGGTTACTTCGATCCAGAGACTTATGGAAATAGCTACGCGCAACCCATCTCTAAGTCTATTTCCTTTGGTTTAAATGCATCATTTTAATTAAGCTAAATATGAAAAAGAATTTATTATTTATCGGATTACTTGCAGCAGTTTTATTGACCTCTTCTTGTAATAAGTATTTAGATATACAACCCGTAGGAACGGTTATTCCTAAAACAGAATCAGATTTTAGAGCCTTAATGGTTTCGGCATATATCAGTTATCCAGCGCATAAATCGCGACTGAATTTGCGTACAGATGAATTAATTTTGGATGAATATTCAGTAGATATTGGAGAAATAAAAGATTTATATCTTTGGAATGATCAGAATCCAGATGTGAAAACCTTTCCTATGGCTTGGGAGACCATCTATAAGTCAATTTTTTATGCAAACTATGTGATTGCTGAAGGAAAGAATGTGGCTGGAGACTCTGATGAGATGCAACAAATTCGTGCGGAAGCCTATTTAATTCGTGCTTATTCGCATTTCGAATTGTTAAATACCTATTCGGAAAACTTTAATCCGGCTAGTGCAGCAACAGATCGTGGCATACCTATTTCTTTACGTGTTGATTTGGAACAATTGTTTAAACCAGCTTCGGTAGAAGAGGTATATGCACAGGTATTAGCGGATATGAAAGAGGCTGAAGCTTTGTTGCATGTAAGCGATAATGCAAACAATGTAAAATATAGATTTTCCAAAAGAGCATATTATGCTTTTGAAGCTCGTGTACGTTTGTATAGAGGAGAATGGTCCTTAGCAGTGGAAGCCGCAAATAAAGCTTTGTCAATAAATGCTGATCTGGAAAATTTGAATCTGCCGACTTCAAAAATTCCGACAGATTTCGAATCAAAAGAAATGATCCAGGCTTGGGAAAGAGTAGGAGACTCGAAAGTGAGTCGTTCAACTTTTATTAATCCTCAGTTTATGGCAAGTTATTCAAAAGGGGACTTGCGTTTAACTCGTTTCTTCCAAAAATCAGGTCATGATTATGTTTCTGCAAAAGGAACAGATACACGATATAATTCTACGTTTAGAAATGCAGAATTGTATTTGATTAAAGCCGAAAGCGAAGCGCAGTTGGGTAAAAAGGATCAGGCAATAGCTTCGTTATCTACTTTATTGAAAAATAGATTAATCCCAGAGACATACTCAGAAGCAATACAGAGATTGGCAACTTTATCCAATGACGCTTTAAAGGCAGAGATTATTGCCGAAAGAGGACGTGAATTGACTTTAGAAGGTTTACGCTGGTATGATTTAAAACGGAGTACTAGACCCGCGATTGAACACCATTATTTGGATCAAGTTTATCAGTTGCAAAAAAATGACCCCCGTTATGTGATTCGTTATCCAAAAGAATCAATTTCGAATAATCCAGATTTATAAAATTAACGCATTTTTATAAAATTCAATCCTCATTCTGAAAAGAATGGGGATTTTTTTATAAATTCAGCACATGTTTAAAAAGATATTAATCGTAGAGGATGAAAATTGGGCTTCGGAAAGTTTATTGGAGAAATTGAGCCAATTGATTTCCTCAAAGTTTGAATCTACGGTTAAAACGACAGTGCGCGAAGCTGCTGATTGGTTGCTTAAAAATGAGGTCGATCTCATTTTTATGGATGTTCAGCTTGGTGATGGACTCAGCTTTGAGATCTTTGATCAAGTAAAAATCAACGTACCTGTTATCTTTACAACCGCTTTTGAAGATTATGCATTAAAAGCATTTCAACATCAAGGCTATGCCTATCTATTGAAACCTTATGATGAAGACGAGTTACAAGAAGCTCTGAATAAAATTACACCCTTTTTTGCTCAAGAAACCGATGAGGTAAAGTACAAAAGTCGTTTTTTGGTACGCTATGGAATAAGGCTAAAATCTATCCCAACAGTTGATATTGCTTACTTTATGGCTGAAGATAAACTGCTTTATGGATATACCAAAGATGGCGATCAGTTTATTGTGGAAGATACTATTACAGGACTTGGATCAAGGCTAGATCCAGAGTTCTTTTTTCAGATCAATCGCAAATTTATCATACATATTGATTCCATTTCGGATATGTTAAAAGTAGGACGAAACCGTATTCGCCTGCAACTGCAACCAGCTCTGCCGGTAGGAGTTGAAGTCATAGTCAGTGAAGATAAATCATCCGATTTTCAAATGTGGTTGGATCGCTAAATTTTTTCTATTTTTGTGCCATTATGAAAGTCGCTTTATATACAACATTTTATTTCTAATCTGAGGACAATTTCGTTCATTAGGTTTTTTGTTTCATGAGGTCAGTGATATTGTACTATCACTGACAGTTGTATTTTACTGAATTATTTTATGGAAAAGAAAAATTGGTTTCAGACCTATCTTTATATTTGGATTGGACAGTTTGTATCGTTATTGACCAGTTCTGCGGTTAACTTTGCTGTAATTGTGTGGTTAAGTTTAACCCACAAATCTGCAGAAGTATTGGCCTTGGCCGGAATAGCTGGCTTATTGCCTCAAGCATTGATCGGCCCATTTGTTGGTGTTTTTATCGATCGTTGGGACCGCAAAAAGGTGATGATTTTTGCAGATGCTTTTATTGCGCTTTGTACTTTGCTCATGACATTTGTTCTTCAGGGATCAACTGTCGGTTTATCTTTGATCTATCTGTTATTAGCATGTCGCTCTATTGGATCTGCTTTTCATGCTCCTGCGATGCAAGCTATAGCACCATTGATGGTACCCGAGGATAAGCTCTTGCGTGTATCAGGGATCAATCAGATGCTTCAATCGGTGAGCAGTATCGCAGGACCTGCACTAGGTACATTGGCTATTACTTATTTTTCAATTTCACAAGTGCTTTATCTTGATGTTATTGGTGCTGCTGTAGCCATTATATCCTTACTCTTCGTGACCATACCACATCTAGCGGTAGAGTCCACCTTGTCGATTGCACAGGTTTGGGATGATTTGAAACAAGGTATGAAAGCCATCTATCATAATCGTGGATTGAGCCTACTGTTTTTGTATGCCATGATCGCCACTTTTTGTGTAATGCCTATAGCCATCATGTTTCCTTTGCTGACCATTGGTCATTTCAACGGTGGTAAATGGGAGATGAGCGTAATTGAGATTATCTGGGGAGTTGGTATGTTAGTCGGAGGTGGCTTGTTGAGTGCATTTAAAGTTCAGTTCTCGAAAGTGATCATGATTAATACCATGCATATCGTGCTGGGATTGACATTTGCATTTTCAGGCTGGTTTCCTGCTACCTGGTTTATCCCATTTGTCGTAGTGACTGCGATTGGAGGAATGGCGATGTCGCTGTTCTCTGCCTCATTTATGACCACTATACAAGAAGAAGTAGCTCCGCAAATGTTGGGACGTGTGTTTTCCCTTTATTTTAGTCTTGCTATTTTACCAAGTGTCGTTGGACTACTTTTTACCGGTTTTATTGCAGATGTTATTGGAGTTGCTCATGCTTTTGTGATCGCAGGAATACTGATGATGGTGGTAGGCATATTATCCTTTTTTACACCAGCAGTAATGCGCTTAGGAAAGAAATAGTTTAAAATCTCCTGAAAAAAATAAAAGCTTCCAAATTTTGGAAGCTTTTATTTTGAGCGAAAGACGAGATTCGAACTCGCGACCCCAACCTTGGCAAGGTTGTGCTCTACCAACTGAGCTACTTTCGCGTTTGTCTTACAAAAATACGGCTTTATTTGAATTTTTGCAAGACCAATTTAAAAATTTATCAATTTAATTGATCGCATTGGCACAGTTCATACCATCAATAGCTGCAGAAATAATACCGCCAGCAAATCCAGCGCCTTCGGCACATGGATAAAGTCCTTTAATTTCAGGATGTTGTAATGTCGTTTTGTCACGCGGAATGCGAATAGGAGATGATGTCCGAGATTCTACGGCAACTAGGATCGCTTCATTCGTATAATATCCTTTCATCTTTTTCCCAAAAATAGGTAGCGCACCACGTAGCGCCTCATATACAAACTGTGGCAATACTTGAGTTAAATCAGCAGAAATTGTACCCGGTTTGTAAGAGTTTTCAGGGAGATCTTTGGAGATACGTCCTTCTACGAAATCAATCATACGTTGGGCAGGTGCGACCATTTTGCCTCCACCAGCTTCAAAAGCGCGTCTTTCTATTTCACGTTGAAAATCTAATATGGCAAATGGATTACTTTCAGATCCCTCAACATCTTCGAGATTGATTTGAATGACTGTACCTGAATTGGCATGTGGATTATTCCGCTTAGAAGGTGACCAGCCATTGACCACAATTTCATTGTCTGCTGTAGCACAAGGAGCAATAACTCCACCAGGACACATACAAAAAGAAAACACTCCGCGACCATTTACCTGCTCCACGAGACTATAATAAGCCGGTGGAAGATGTTCGCTTCTTATTTCGCAATGGTATTGAGCCTGATCGATAATCTCTTGTGGATGTTCGATGCGTACTCCCAAAGCAAAGGCTTTTGCCTCTAGTAACCAGTTTTTTTTACGGAAGAGTTCAAATATATCACGTGCAGAGTGTCCCGTGGCGACGATGACATGGCTTGCAGTTAATGATGTACCATTGGCAAGTGTAACTCCCGTAACGTGACCGTTTTCCGTATTGATATCGACCACACGCTGTTCAAAAATAACCTCGCCTCCATAAGAAATGATGGTCTCACGAATCGCTTGGATAATATGCGGTAATTTATTAGTGCCAATATGTGGACGTGCATTGACCAGGATATCTTCATTTGCACCGTGAGAGACAAATAGTTTTAATACTTTTTCAACATCACCACGTTTGTCAGAGCGTGTATACAATTTGCCGTCTGAATAAGTTCCAGCACCTCCTTCGCCAAAACAGTAGTTTGAATCTTCATCCACGATACCCTCGCGATTTAACTTGGCAAGATCGCGACGACGGTCCTGTACACATTTGCCACGCTCGATGACGATCGGTTTTAGACCTTTTTCAAGACACTGGAGTGCCGCAAATAAACCCGCTGGCCCAGCACCAATAATTAAAACAGGTTGTGAATCTTGGACAGATTGATAGTTGATCTTAAAACTTTCGGTAATGGGGTGCTCGTCTATAAAAAAGATAATACGAGCTCTAAAAACAACATGACGACTTCGGGCATCTATTGAACGTTTACGGATTTTAAATCCTTTAATCCGTTCAAGTTTTATATTCAAGGATTTGGCACCTTGATTTAAAATGTAAGTATCGTCTTCCATTCGTTCTGGAGCGATAGCCAATTCAATTTCTTTCTGCATAAATTTCTTGCTGGGTTTTTATCCCAAAAACAGGTCAAAGTTAAGGATATCTACTGTATTTTTTTAGTGATTAGTAGGTGTGCACCTAAAATTATTCTTATATTCGTGGGAGTGGTATAAGCTTTGTAGTAAGCATATCATTAAAATTTATTTGAAATATATTAATTCAACGAAAAAATGAAAAGATTATTAGTCGCATTCTTTGGTTTAATGGTCGCATTATCTTTCAGTTCATGTGGGTACAATACAATGGTATCGCAGGACGAAAATGTAAAAGGTAAATGGGCTCAGGTTGAAAATGCATATCAGAGACGTGCAGATTTAGTTCCTAATTTGGTCAATACCGTTAAAGGAGCTGCAAAGCACGAAGAAAGTACATTAACAGCTGTTGTTGAAGCTCGTGCAAAAGCGACTTCTATTACGGTAGATCCTACTAATTTGAATGAAGAAACGATTGCACAATATCAAAAGGTACAAGATCAATTTTCTGGTTCTTTGAGTAAATTGATGGCGACAGTAGAAGCTTATCCTGATTTGAAAGCAAATCAAAACTTTTTAGAACTGCAAGCACAATTAGAGGGCACTGAAAACAGAATTTCAACAGAGCGTAGAGCGTATAATGAAGCTGTACAGCAGTTTAATACTACGGTAAGAAGCTTTCCTAATAATTTGATGGCAGGTATGTTTGGCTTCAAAGCGAAAGGAACCTTTACAGCACAAGAAGGTGCAGATAAAGCACCAGCAGTATCTTTCTAAATATACCACAATAGTTTACTAGAAAAGATGAATGATGGGCTTATCTTGTGCACACATTCATCTTTTTTTATTTTTATAAGACTTTAGTAATGGGAACATTTTCATCAGAACAGCAGGAAAAAGTGGTGCATGCCATCAGTATAGCGGAGAATAAAACTTCGGGTGAGATACGAGTGGTGGTTGAAAAACACTGTCCTGGAGAAGTTTTTGATCGGGCAACATATTATTTTGAGAAATTGGCGATGCATAAAACTGCTTTAAGAAATGGAGTTTTAATTTATCTGGCGCATGAAGATCATAAGTTTTCGATCATTGGAGACGCTGGTATTCATAAGAAAGTAGCGGACGATTTCTGGGAGTGTACAAAAGAAATTATGGTACAAGAATTTCGAAAAGAACAGTTTGTAGAAGGATTGATTCAAGGAATTGTGCATGCTGGAGGCCAATTGGCAAAATTTTATCCGAGAGAAGAGGATGATATAAATGAATTACCGAATGATATTGTTTTTGGCGATAGATAAAAATGAATAAACTGAAGGAATATAGGTCATTGACCAAAATTAGATTTTCAAGCATCAATATTTTTGCACTGACGATTGCTATGCTGTGCAGTGTGGTCAGTTTGCTTGCTCAGGATTTTCCGGCTGTACCAAACCGATTGGTTAATGATTATACAAAAACATTGACAGCAAGTCAGGTGGATCAACTGGAACAAAAGCTCCTAGCTTTTGAAGACTCAACTTCTATACAGATTGCCGTAGTGCTGATGAATTCGACAGGATCTTATGATATTAGTGATTATGCAGTACGACTTGCTCAACAATGGGGCGTTGGAAATAAAAAGTACAACAATGGTATCATGCTCCTTGCAGCAATTGGAGATCGGGCAGTTACTATTCAAACTGGATATGGTATAGAAGGATCTGTCCCCGATGCGATCGCACATCGAATCATTGAAAATGAAATAAAGCCCGCCTTTCGAGCGCAAGATTATTATACAGGAGTAAACCGTGCGACAGATGCATTGATTTCATATACTAAAGGAGAATATAAAGCAGACCCGAAGCAACCAGAAGGAAAAGGTGGTGGTTCAAAAATGTTGATCATCATTGTGGTTGTCATGATTGTTATTGCTCTAATCTCACGCAAAGGGGGCAATGGCGGTAACGGCGGTGGTAAAGTAATGAATGGTAGAGGAACTTCTGATTTGTTTTGGTGGACTTTACTTAATAGTCTAGGTCGAGGTGGATCTGGCGGCGGCGGCTTCGGCGGCGGTGGCGATGGAGGTGGCTTCGGCGGTTTTGGTGGTGGCGGCTTTGGCGGAGGCGGTGCCAGCGGCAGATGGTAACAGATAACAATTAGAGAATAGCAAAGGATAAATAAATTTTTAAGATAACGAAGCCATCATGAGCAAGTGTGATCAAACACGGATGAATTTTGCTCATAATAGCTTCATAATAGATCAAAAACAAATTATATACTGATGAAAAAAGGAATATTATTGGGATTAAGTTGTATCCCAGCTTTAATTTTTGCACAAGAAAACTTCACCTTAACAGGTAAGGTAAAAGGTGCTTCGGATAAAGCAAAAGTTTTTATGCAATATGTTGAAAATAATGCACGTAAAATTGATTCTACGACTATAACTGGAGGACAGTTTAAGTTTAATGGTTCAGTTGCTGGACCAGTAAAAGCTTATGTAATACTTTCTGCCGATGGCACATCCATCAAAGAAATTCAAAACCCTGATCTCACACAAGTTTATTTGTCAAGTGGTGTCATTAAGGTAGACACTGATGGCGAAATGAAAAATGCTATTATTTCAGGTAATGCTATTAATACTGATTTTGCAAAATATCAAGCAGCAACCAAGTCTTATACAGATGCATTTCAGGGTTTAAATAAACGCTATGCTGAAGCTACGGATGAGCAACGTAATGATCAAACTTTTATAGCAGGTTTACAGAAAGAAGCAGGTGAGATCAATGAGAAACAAGAAGTAGCGGACGAACAATTTATTAAGGATAATAAATCAAGCTTTATTACATTGGATCTACTTTCTGATAAGTTAGATGGTGAAAATGTCAATTCGTTAATTATTCCAAGTTATCAAGCACTTTCTGCTGATCTGAAAAATAGTAAAAAGGGTAAAGAATTAGCGGCTAGAATTGAGAAATTGAAGGCAGTTGCTATCGGTTCAATGGCACCCGATTTTTCACTGCCAGATACTGCCGGAAATGAAATCGCATTGTCTTCTTTAAGAGGTAAGTATGTGTTATTAGATTTTTGGGCGAGTTGGTGTGGACCATGTCGTCATGAAAACCCCAATGTAGTAGCTGCATTTAACAAATTTAAAGACAAAAACTTTACTGTATTTGGTGTCTCATTGGACAACCCGGGTAAAAAGGATGCTTGGATGAAAGCAATCGCTGACGATCAGTTGGGACAATGGCCACATGTATCAGATTTGCAAGGTTGGAAATCAGCACCAGTAGGATTATATGAAGTACGTGGTATTCCACAAAACTTTTTAATTGATCCGACTGGTAAAATTATTGCTTCAAATCTCCGTGGAGAAGAACTACAAGCTAAATTGGCAGAATTGCTAAAGTAATAGCAGTGTAAGGATACTATTTAAAGGGCTTTTCGATTCGTCAAAAAGCCCTTTTATTTTTACTATTGTAAATGCGTATTTTTTTTTACCTGATATGGGCAACGGTTTTAGTGACCAGTTGCCACAACAAACAAGAAGCGGGAGTACCGATTCTTAATCTAGCGGCTTTATCCGCCATTCCTTTGGAAAAGCCAATCGATAGTTTGGCAAAGGGCGATACCTTTATTGATGTTCAACTGCCTGTAGGAGCACGTATTGAAGAGTTATCTAAAGATGATTTAGGTCTATTGAAAGCTGCGGCCTATCGTTTTTTTGGTAAAGTTAAATTAGTCGACAATCAATATGTTGCAGATATTAAAGATGGAAAAGAAATTGAAGTTTCAGATGCTGTTGTTTCTGCATATTTGAAGGCCATATCCAGTACAAATGCTTTTGCAGATTCCCTTAAAAAGGAAGGACAAGAGATTCAATTGCCCGCTATCACGGATGAATACCGAAATGCTTTATTGAAATAACGGTAAACAGGCGTGTCAAATTAACGATTGCCCCAATGACTACTTAATTTTTAGAAGCGTCGATTGAAATAAAAAAAGGAAAACCAACGCTATAAATTTTGGTTTTCCTTTTTTTTAATTAAAATGATTTGATCGTGTACTACAACGTTTAAAATTATAAGTTTCACACTATTTTCCTGTTTTTTTTACTTTACTTCATCGTGTAAACAGAACTATACTTCGATAATTTTTCCGTACTTCTGATATTGGAAGGTTCGCTTTCGTTTTTCATACGGTCGAGTGCTGTCACAAAATAATAATACTGCTCTTTTGGATTGATATCAATATCGGTATACTGCAGATCATCTTCATGATAAGTAATGTGGATGATCTTGCTGCTATTGTTTAAGTCTAGTTTTTCCCCCTCCTTGAAACGATATACCACATAGCCATAAGCTGACTCACCATCTGCAGCACGATCAGGTTTTTGCCATACGAGATTATTCATTCTTTTATTATCTGATGGTTTTAGTTGTAATCCAAAAGGAGCATGCGGTGGAATGCTATCGATCCATGGCATAGTTGGTGGTAAAGAAGATGCGTGATACAAATTACGTTGAAGCGAATCTTGTAATCCAGCAAGATTATCGGTTAATGATTTGGAACTAAAGAAAATACTGCCTTGGACATTTGGCTGTTCGCGTAGATAACGAATTTGCCGCGGAATTTGGCTCCGGTCGGTCCATCCTGGTTTTTTTTCATTTACCCGGTACGCTCCATGTCCGATATAAAAATGACGGCCATAAGTATGATTTTGCCACCATGCTACTAATATTTCATAGGCTGCAGCGCGGTTTTGAAATGGAAAATAAATCTGAGGATTGATATAATCGATCCATCCCTCTTTGATCCACTTTACACCATCGGCAAAAAGAGTTCGGTAACCGCTTAGACCATGGGTATTAGAACCATCTCTATTTGCATCTTTATTGTCCCAAATACCAAATGGACTAACGCCATATTTGATGTAGGGCTTCTTGGCCTTAATCGCAATTCCTAGATCACGTATGAGTATATCTACATTGTTTCTTCTCCAATCATCGATATTCGAAAAATTGTTGGCATATTGCCCGAATGTGATGCGATCAGGTATCGGAGTGTTACGACTATCAGGATAGGGGTAGAAATAATCATCAAAGTGTATTCCATCAATGTCATAATTATTGACCACGTCCATGATGACACCAATTATATATTCACGAACCTCAGGAATACCTGGATTGAATAGTTTTTTGCCTGCATAAGTAAAAAACCATTCAGGTTTCTTTTTGGTAATATGATCTTCAGAAAAATGATTGGGATTGAGTGTTGTAGATGCACGATAAGGATTAATCCATGCATGTAATTCCATTCCTCTTTTGTGACACTCGTCGATAATGAAATCCAAAGGATCATAGAATGGATCGGGAGCTTTTCCTTGTTTACCTGTTAAATAACGACTCCATCCCTCTCTTCCACGACCGTAAAAAGCATCTGCCGATGGTCGTATCTGAAAAAGAATGGTATTCATACCTGATTTTTTGTGCTCATCCAAAATATGAATAAGTTCTTGCTTTTGTTTTTCAACATTGGTGCCTGTGGCCAGTGTAGGCCAATCAATATTTCCGACAGTGGCAATCCAAACACCACGAACTTCTCGTTTGGGGCTAGGTTGGGCGCATAAAAGTTGTGCTGTTAGTGCGATTAGAAAAAATACTCCAAGTAAGTGCAGAACGTGTTTAAATCTCATTTGTTTAATGATAAGTTAACAAAGATAATTAAGCTTTATTGATAAAGTATTAAATCTTTGTAAGAACTTTGTTGTTGTTTTATATTCTGTAAATTGCAATGTTTTTGGACTGTCCTAAAAACATGATTTTGATAGCGCTTTATAACTATAGAATGAGCAAAGAACAAATTTCCGTTTTTGATATGTTTAAAATTGGTATAGGACCTTCCAGTTCGCATACCTTAGGCCCATGGCGAGCTGCACAGCAATTTACGAAAGTATTGCATGATAAAGCTGTGCTCGATATGGTGGAGTCTGTCAAAATTTTACTCTATGGTTCTTTAGCGAAAACAGGGACAGGACACGGAACAGATATTGCAGTCCTTTTGGGATTAAGTGGAGATGATCCCGTTACTTTTGATGTCAATCAAGTAACTCCAAAAGTAGAACATATCAAATCTGTACATGAATTGAGATTGGCAGGTACCCATCTAATCTCTTTCTCCTATCAGGAAGACTTACTTTTTCTTTATAGCGAAAGTTTACCCTATCATCCTAATGCAGTTACTTTTCAGGCTTTTTTAAAAGATGGTAAAGCACTTAGTGAGACCTATTATTCGATTGGCGGTGGATTTGTGGTACAGGAGAATGAAACAAGTAACACTTCTACAGAGGTTGATTTGCCTTTTCCAGTTGAAACCGCGCAGGACTTATTGCACTGGTGCCGGAAGACTGGATTGAAAATATCTGAACTCGTTTTAGAAAACGAACATGCTTGGCGTGAAGAAGCAGAAACGCGTGCTGGTGTTTTAAATATATATAAAACAATCTATGAGTGTATATATCGAGGCTGTCATACCTCTGGTACTCTTCCTGGGGGGTTAAATGTTGAAAGGAGAGCTGCAAAGCTAAATCATCGATTGCTTAAGGATCGTACTTATCATGATTATGACAGTTGGATCGCTGCTATAAAAGCCGGTGGAGAAAATTTTCAGTATATCTTGGATTGGGTAAGTTGTTTTGCTTTGGCTGTTAATGAGGAAAATGCTTCTTTTGGTCGAGTTGTGACCGCACCAACGAATGGTGCTTCAGGTGTTATTCCTGCAGTATTACAATATTATATCACCTTTCATCATGGTGGTTCTGAGGATAAAATCATTCAGTTTATATTAACAGCATCAGAGATTGGGTCAATCTTTAAAAAAGGAGCTACGATTTCCGCTGCTATGGGTGGTTGCCAGGCAGAGATTGGAGTCTCATCAGCAATGGCTGCAGGTGCATTGACAGAATGTCTTGGAGGGTCTCAAAGACAGGTGCTAATGGCAGCAGAAATAGCGATGGAACATCATTTAGGTTTGACGTGCGATCCGATCGGTGGATTGGTTCAGATTCCTTGTATTGAGCGTAATACAATGGGAGCGATCAAAGCCATTACAGCTGCACAATTGGCTTTACAGTCCAATCCTGATAAAGCTAAAGTAAGTTTGGATGCGGTCGTAAAGACCATGTGGGAAACGGCTTTAGATATGAATGTTAAATATAAAGAAACAGCAGATGGTGGATTGGCTGTACAAATACCACTAAGTTTACCCGAATGTTAATTTTTCAGATTGTTATCGCGCCATATTCAGCTACTCGGTTGGCAGAAATACAGGGTGAATATGAGCCACGATCTTTAAAGAATAAATAGTAATATATATGAAATATTGTGCTATTGCCTCTGGCAGTAATGGAAATTGTTATTATGTCGCTAAAGGCGATACGGCTATTTTAATTGATGCTGGCATACACAGTAAGCACATACATCTGCGTATGTATAACTTGGGCATATTGCCTACACAAATTAAAGCCGTATTCATCACACATGAGCACAGCGATCATATTCGTGGTTTATCTGTCTTTGTCAAAAAGTATAATATACCTGTATATATCACAAATGGAAGTTATGAAGGTACACGCTTGCATCTTCCATCACATTTGGTTCATATCATCGCACCAGATGCGGTGACAGAAATTGGTGACATGAAAATTTATGGTATTCCAAAGTACCATGATGCTAAAGAGCCATGCAGTTTTTTGGTTTCAGACGGAGCGCATAATATTGGAATTTTAACCGATATCGGACGCCCTTGCAAAAATGTTGAACATGTGATTAAGCATGTTGATGTGCTGTTATTAGAATCTAATTTTGACGAAGAGATGCTGAAAAATGGTCGTTACTCTTACTTTTTAAAAAATAGAATTAGTAGTGGTTGGGGTCACCTTTCCAATACTGTCGCTCTAGATTTGTTTAACACACATCGTACATCCAGATTAAAGCACTTGATGTTAACCCATCTTTCTGGCGAAAATAATAGCGTAGAACTTGTTCACGAAACTTTTAGATCGCACTGTGAAGATATTTTACTTTCAGTGGCAACTCGCTATGAGGAAACCGAAGTTTTTGATGTAATCAATTTGAATACCCTTCAACATGATATGAGATCAAGTATGTGTGGTTAATAAATGGTTTTTGGTTAGATACTCACTCATCATTTTTGTACTCCCGTACTTCGTGTTGTGAATTGTTGTTCAAGATGAAATAGTAGTCTATTTACTTTATTATTCCGAATAACTAATGTTGATTTTAAAATGTTAAAAAACATTTGTTTTTGTTAATTTCTTTTAATTTTCATAATTGGTTGCATAAATTATTAATGTTTAAATTTCATGTAGAGAATTATCTTGTTTTTAAAGCAAAATACCTTCTTCAAACTCTATAAAGTCAAATTTAATACAAATTATATCTTGAATTATTTTCTTAAATTTTCCTGATAATAGGAAAAAAAATTGTATATTTTACGCAAACGTATGCGTGAAAATTGAACAATCGTTTGCGATGCAACAAAGTTAATTCTTTTGTTTACAATGAAAATTACGACCATGTAAATTTTGTGTTACCATCTCAATTGCTGTAAATTACACTTGATTTTACTAACCAAATCAATTGTTATGAAGAGAATTCTACCTTTAATTCTCCTCTTTTTTATATCGTGTAATTTATTGTTTGCACAGGTAACTAATATTGCCGGCACAATAAGAGATGAAAAAGGAGGAACATTACCTGGAATTACGGTATCCGAAAAAGGAACCAATAATCAGGCAGCCACCAGCAATGATGGCGTATTTTCATTGAAAGTACAAAAACTACCTACTACCCTCGTTATTCGTGGAATTGGATTTAAATCCAAAGAACAACAAATCCAGACGGATAAGGGAATCAATATTGTATTGGTTTCTGATAATTCGGCTTTGGATGAAGTCGTAGTTGTAGGATACCAAAGGCAATCGGCAAAAAAATCAACCGGTGCTGTACAGGTTATTTCTGGGAAAACGATCGAAGATCTCCCTGCTCCAAGTTTTGAAAGTTTATTACAAGGCCGCGTGGCAGGAGTAAATATTCAGAATTTTACAGGTGAACCAGGCGCACGTAATACGTTTACTGTCAGAGGTAACTCGACCATTTCTCCAGACTTAAATGCAGAAGTTGATTTAGCTAATACGATGAGCTCACCCTTGTACATTATTGACGGGATGCCATTATCAGTAACCGATTTAGCTAATTCTGGTGCTACAGGGACTAACTATGTAGCAGGTATCAATGTCAATGATATCGAAAGTATTGTGATTCAGAAAGATGCGGCAGGTACGGCTGTGTGGGGATCTCGTGGAGCTAACGGTGTTATTGTAATCACAACAAAAAGAGGTAGGTTGGGTAAGCCACAGGCTCGTGTTTCTTATTACAAAGGAATTACAGAGCGCCCGCAATTGCAGCGTACCTTGGGAGGTTCCGCAGAGCGTCGTGCAAAAATGGATATTCTCTCTCAATATGCTAATTGGACTCAAATGAGAAGTTTCAATCAGCCTTTGACCGATAGTTTAAACCCGAGCTATAATAATGCAACTGATTGGCAAGATTTGTTTTATACTACAGGAAATATTGATAATGCAGATGCCAGTATTTCAGGAGGTAATGAATCTGTGAATTATCGCTTATCGGCTGGTTATTACAATGAAGATGGTGTAGTACGCAATACGGGTTTTAAACGGTATTCATTACGTGGTAACTTTGGGTTTACTATTTCTCCAATCATAAAATCTGATTTTATGATTTCAACTGCTCGTATCAATAGAAAACGCGGTTTAGGAAGGGGAATTGATGAAGTGGTTCCAATTAATCAAGGTGCAATGCCATCTTCTTTTGTTGGGCTAGGTGAATCAGATTATGATTTTTATTATGGTCAGTTTGACAAATTAAAAGATGATAATCAAACTGATAATATCAATATTTTTTCAAAAACTTATGTTGATATTATCAAGGGTTTGCAATACTCGCTTGAAGCTTCTGCTCAGGTCAATATGGATAAACGGACACAATTTCAACCTAAAGAGTTGAATAATGGTGTTAACTATGCCGCATCTAATGGTCGGAATGCCTATACCTATAATTTAGCGAATGTTTTAAACTACAATAAAACCTTCAATGAAAAGCATAATATAATATTAACAGCAATGCAGTCATTCCAATATGATAAGCAATTGACAGACAATATTACAGCATATAATCTGCCTACAGATGATATCAAAGTAATACAAGGGGTGGCTCAAAAAGATTTGACAGCTAGTTCTAATATTCTTGAGGCAGGTCTATTATCTTATTTAGTGCAGGTTTCTTATGATTATAAATCTAAATATATCATCAATGCTTCGTGGAGAGCTGATGCTTCTTCACGTTTTGGTAAAGATACCAAATGGGGCTATTTTCCAGCAGTTTCTGGAGCTTGGATAGCTTCGGATGAAAATTTTCTGAAAAATATATCATGGATCAATTTGTTAAAACTGAGAGGAAGCTGGGGATTGTCTGGTGTATTGCCTACGGATTTTTATGCGCCATTTAATATGTGGACTACATCTTCCAATACCTATAATGGAAATACCTTTTCTTATCCATCATTTACAAAACCATTGACATTAAACACCCTGACCTGGAATAAATCTGAGCAAACCAATATTGGTTTTGATTTATTTACTTTGGATAACCGCTTGAACATCACATTTGATGCCTACCGGAAAATCACAAAGGATCCGATCATGGCTTTCCCATTTCCTTATTATACAGGTTATACATCATTATCATTTAATGTTCCGATGACTGTATATAATGAAGGAATAGATTTGACGATTGCGACACACAATCTTTCTAAAGGAAGCAAATTGCAATGGAATACAAATTTCAATTTAACGTATAACAGAAACCGTATTGGGTCATTGCCTTTTGGTGACCGTAGTTTTTATGCTGACTCAAGGGGGTACAATCAACAGCTCATGTATGCTGTAGGAAGTCCAATATATCAATGGGCACAGATGAAATACCAGGGAGTATATGAAAACCAAGATCAAATCCCTGTTAACCCTGTGACAGGTAAACCACTTACTTATTTTAAAGGGAATTATGTGGTAAAACCAGGATATCCGATCTGGAATGATGTCAATCAAGATTGGGATGTTTGGAGTGATGAAGATAAAGGAGCAGCGGATGGCGATTTAGTTCTTACCGGTAATCCAAATCCAAAATTCACAGGAGGATTATACAATGAGTTTATTTATAAAAATTTCTCTTTCAGTATGTTGAATACCTTCACTATTGGACGAGATATCATCAACAATTTGAAAAGCAATCAATTTAATACGATCGGTGGTAGTTTAACAAACTTTACGAATAACCGTTTACCTGACTTGGAAGGGGTGAACTACTGGACACCGGAGAAAGCAAAAGATCCAAACTACGTAGCCGATTTTCCTTCGATAGCACCATTTGGTGGATATTTCTATCAATTTTTGCCTTTCAGTACCATGTTCAATGAGAACGGGTCATACTTTAAGATCAAAACCCTCTCCATGGGATATACTGTTCCTAAGAAGATCGTAGATCGTATGAAACTGGGCGCGCGTACAATTCGTTTTTATGCGATGTTGGATAATGTGCATACTTTTCAGAAAGCTTCTGTTCCCGATGCGGAATTGGTATCACCACAAGGAGAATACAGTGGTGGTGCTTATCCACTTCCTAAGAAGTACACGATCGGTCTAGAAGTAAATTTTTAAAATCTTGAAATATGAAATTTAAACATATATTATCAGTTATTGGAATTTCTAGTGCATTATTGCTGGGATCTTCCTGTGGAAAATATCTCAATCTGTCTCCTCAAGGTAGTACCTACGATGAGGTATTCTGGGTTGATGGCGCAAACGTAGAAAAGGCAACTTTAGGCGCATACGCGTTGTTACGTGATGCTATTCGTAATGAAAGGTCATATTTTATTTTTGGTGATATTGCTTCAGGCATATTAAAAACTGGAGCTGATTATTGGAATTATACTGACCTTTCAAAAGGTGGAGGTTATAAGTTTAGTTATGCCCCATATCTCGAGGGTAGTCTCTGGAATTGGACTCGTTTTTACAAAATCATCAATCAATGCAATTTGATTATTGAGCATACAGAAGAAATGAATGTTAGTCTATTCGAGGGCGGAGAAGATGAGAAAAAACAATATATAGGAAATGCAAAATTTTTGCGAGCCTATACTTACTTCTACATGCAGCGTGTTTGGGGCGATGTCTTATTAGTCAAAGAAACGTTCAAGGATCCACAAAATATTCCGGATATGGCAAGAAGTCCTGAATCGGAAACATTGGCGTTCTGTAAAGATGATCTGGTTTATGCAGCCACAAATTTGGGACAAGGAGCGACAAAGAGCTTTGCTACAAAGGGTTCAGCCAATGCGCTTTTAGCACAGGTATATGCTTGGGAGCATGATTATGTCAATGCCGTGAAATACATTGGAGAGTCCTTAAAAGGAGGGTATGCATTAGAAAATATAAAAGATTATAAAAAAATCTGGCAAGGTGATTCCAAAGAATCCATTTTCGAAATCAGTATGATGTATAATGAAACTGGTGGTGAATGGAGTAACGATTTCTTCAATGTATTTTTGACGAGTGCGAATGTTCCTGGTAAAGGAAGTGCATCAGTTTGGGAAATTGATCCTGAGTTTTTAGCAGAATCTGAAGGAATGAAGGATGGGTCTGTCCGCTATGATTCGATAACGGCACCATTTCCCGATAATCCTGCCAAAAGAGTGATAACGAAATACAGTAATCTCGAACATTATAATCCAAATGATACTAAGTTGTATGCGACAAATAACAATTTGGTTTTGATTCGATTAGCAGATATATTACTACTTCGTGCAGAAGCGTATTTTAAAAATGGAAAAGAGAATCTAGCATTAGAGGATTTGAACACCATCAGGAGAAGAGCAGGCCTTCAAAATATAACATTATCAGGAAATGAGCTTTTTAAAGAAATTTTCAGAGAAAGGAGAAGAGAATTAATTGGAGAAGGAATTATTCAATTTGATTTAATTCGAATGAATCTGTTTACGCAATTTGACGATTATTCAGCATACTATACAGAAGAAAGATTAGCTAAACAAGGCTATTACTGGCCTTTGAATATGCGGACTCTTTTACCTCAGAACGAATCGTTAACACAAAATCCGTATTGGATGAATCATTAATATGAAAATTATGAAAAAAATAGCTTTAAATATATTGATTCTTTTAGGAATCGTATCAGGGATAAGTTCTTGTAAAAAAGACGATTATTTTGTCGGGGGAGAATTGCATAATCCAAAAATCAATATGACCACCTACGATTGGATGAAAAGTAATCAATACGGCGTATTTGATACTGTGCTTATGCTGATCGATAAAGCAGGAGTAAAGGATAAGATCAATGCTCCAGGTATCACATTTTTTGCACCAACGGATTATGATGTGTACAATTACGTACAAGCAAGGACTGCTGCTGTGCAGAAAGTTGATCCCAAAAAGATGTGGACTGTAGATTCAATTATAAAATATGAATTGAACAAATTTAGAGATTCAATCGATATTTATATTACTAAGGAAAACCTTTTAAATACCGTTTTAACAGAAAAGGGTAAGAAATATAAAAATGCAAAAGGGGGAGATTTTTTTGCTTCCTATGAAGAGACGAGGGACCCTGCATTGGGCTATAATCCTAATTCAACTGTAATTCCGAAGGTGGTTATGTTTACGTATTTGTTCAAGCCGGTTGCGGATGATGTTAATATCACAAGTATTGTTCCTCCGGTGGGAAGCAGAGTGTTGATTCAGACTTCAAATGCGCAGACAACGACAGGGGTGGTACATGTTTTAAGTAACAGCCATGTTTTATTCTTTTATAGATAATCAAAATGAAAAAGAGTTTAATATATACACTAGCTATCGGAATATTAGCAGTGTCGGCATGTAAAAAATTGCCAGATGGAAATCTTAGTGATATTATTCGTTATGAAGTATTACCGATGCAGATTAAAAAGGGTAGAGCAGAGGTGTCAACAGCGATAAATCCAGCAGGTTCTTCAAAACCAACAGAATATAAATTAATAAAAATTTATGAAAAGGATAGTGGAAAAGATGTAACTGATATTTTTCTAAAAACATATCCAATAAAAATCTGGACAAGATTGTACGATTCAAAAGTGGACAACACCATTGAAAAAATTGATGCCAAAAGAAAGGATACTGTCATGACGGCATTATCAATTAATAAGTTTTCAGGTGCAATTGAGTCCAATGAAAATACATTACAGTTACCTTCTGGAAATTATCTATTTGATCTGGAAATAAAAAATAGCAATGGTACTCGAGTTTATCCTAAAATAGGTGAATTTGCACTAGTAGATGCACCTCTTTATGAAGTGCCTGCTGTTAGATCTACTGTAGCAATGAAAGTTGGCGCTGAAACAACAACAAAATCAATATCGAGTAATGCAAGCCATATCAAAGTAGAGAAATTGGCAGCGAAGGAAAATAAGATTATTGTCAGAATTGTGGATAAAAATGGTGAACCTTTTAATCCCAAATCTGGTGAAGTTGATAGAAGACCACTTTCGGGAACAGCTGTTGGTTTTTTACAGACTATGCAGGATTATGCTTTAACAACAACATTATTTGATGATCGTATGGAATTTACTTATGGTGTGGTCCCTTTTCCTTTGGTTTCTTTAGGAAATGGATTTAATTACTACTACAGGATACCAGCAAAGTATGTCAAATTTGATGATAGCTTAGCTTTGCCATATAATACTTATTCATGTAATGCACGGTTTTCTTTTCAAGCATTTGTAGGCGGAACATATCAGATCGATGTGATTGTACCTCAAGTGACACGAGTTAAGCTGTAGAAGCTTATCAAATAGAACATGGAAAGCACTTAACGGATAATAGTTAAGTGCTTTTTTTGATGCTTGCAACGTGCAGGTACTCTTTCTTTTTTTAGTAGTTTTTTTAATCTAATAATAGTCTGCATGTTGATTTTTATTCGACTGCCGTTAGACCAAGGTTGTGGACTAATTAGGCTGTTGTTTTGTACATAATCAGTTTCGAGGTAAGCTAGAATCGATAGCCTTTCGCTAAGACGTAAGGTTATTATTAAAATGCATTGCAACCACATATCTGTGGGCGATGAAAATATAGTTGAAGTAAATTTTAGTAAAGAAATTGGTGATAACAGAAGTTGATAATATCAATTCGCACTCTGTTTATTTTGCTTTAAAAAATAGTGCAAATGTAGTCGTGTTCGGCAACAGCTTGTATTTGGTTGCAATGGGTGCATAGTAAAGAGGAGGCTCTGTCTTCCGATAGTAAACTTATGACTGCTGAAATATTTGATGCGTTAGTAATTCGCGATGGTCAGCTTTATCATTACGAAGAATAGAATTTTCTGATGTGAAACCTGCTGAATTCCAGATTTTGATGATGAGGGGGATTGGGTATAATAAGTTTTTGATGGGAGTCGTATTTTTTTAAGGGCGTGTATTCTATTTGTCGATTTTTAAGGCAGGAAAATCTAATAGGGAGTCTGAAAGGCTATATCAAGTAGTTGGTGAGTTCATTTGCTACATTTTTGAGGTGTGTTGTCCCGTTTTACTATGGTGTATCAGTAGATACTGAGATTAAATGTAACATGGTATTCAGACGCCTTATTATTGCGGGTTTTCTTATCGCATACGCGTTCTATTATTGTTGCGCTATGGTAGATTTTATATGCGCATATGCAGGTAGAGGTAAGGTAATACCGTCATTTTCGTATATGTAATATAATGCATGCGCCAAACAGATGAGAAACTCGCGAATAGCAATAATCTTATCTCCAAATTGTGCATTGTCTAGAGATCTCTTCAAAGTTAGTTGTTCCATTAATTCATCCATGATCTTATACCATTTTCTTAATGAATGATAAGAGAAAAACTTACAAATCAAATCGTAGGGATTTTTTTTGTCATTACAGGTGAATTTAGGTCCATACGAGTAGTTGAAGTAATCGTTTCTTGTCGCGAATAATTTTAAAGGATTCTGGTGTTTCGTGAGGCCACATTGTTTGAAAATGACATAGGCAACTTCAATCTGTTTGATCATTTGATTACAATTGTAACCATTTTCGGGATGACCTCCAGTGGACATTGCAGGATAGGCCCCACTTATAACAAAGAGATGGATATCATTTTGCCAGTTAATGAGATCGGTTTGGTTGCGGAAAAAATCATGGATGTAGAGCATCGGATTATCGATAATCTCCTTAGTTAAGTAGCGAAAATTTTTCGCTTTTAGTTTCTTTTGTGTATTTTTCATAATCATTAGTTAAGTTATGCTTCTGGTAGAAGCTATTATATTATAGTTGTTTGTTAAAAATAGGATATTATAATATCTTTTACAAATTAAATTAAAAATAATGTCTGGTATTAAAGAACGTGTCCTGTTAATCGCGGAAAGTAAAGGGATCAATAAAGCAGTTTTCTTTGAAGAATTAGGGCTTTCATATGCTAACTTTAAAGGTGTGCAAAAATATTCCGCACTAAGTTCAGATACGATGGTCATTATTTTAAATAAGTATGTCGATATAAGCCCTGTATGGCTCTTGATGGGGATTGGGGAAATGTATAAGAATGATTTTGGTAATATGAGAGATCATGCAATCCCTTATCAACAGACCGTTGCTTCGCAAGATAAAGATAGTCTGATGGTCGATTCTTTGAATAAAGTGATCAATGCGCTAGAGCAGACAATACGTAGTCAAGAGAAAACAATTCTTGCTCTTGAAAAACAAATAAGTTTTTTAGAGAAAAAATGATTTTGGATATTATTTTATCCTTTTTGTTTTAACACACTTAAACATAGCTATTGCACTTACAAACTTATCTACCATTATATTCAATAATAATTTAAAAAAATAACGGATTAAAAGAAATTTATTGCTGAGATTTTAGCTTATTTTGTTTAATGAAGGTATTCTGTTTATAAAGTACTGTCCTTCTTGAAATCTTTTAATATCTACTAATACTGCGTTTATGTTGCAAAGACTATATTTTTTGTTTACTGTATTAATTTGTTTTATTACTCTGGATACTTTTGCTCAATCGGCCGGTGATCGTCCTGTCTATACATCAGAATGGGGGCATCTTTATCGTGCTGAAGATAATGAAAGAGATTTATTGGGTATTTTTTCTACGGAAGCGCCGATTTACGTTTTGGATTCTAATCAGACACAGTATAAGGTGAAAGTGAGTAATGGAGATATTGGTTTTATCAAAAAGCAACCACTTCAAAAGGCGATGTCTGGGAAGAGATCGGAGGGTGAACCTGCTCAATATTTTTATCGAGGTAGTCAAGGAAGTCAATGTCCTCATTTTTTTGTTCAGGTATCTGAATTACGGGTGCGAAAAGCTCCAAATGTGGCTAGTATAGCTGTTAGAAGAGCCAGATTGAATGAATTGATTTGTGTGGATTACATTCCGCTTTATTCGGACGGTTGGGTATATATTGGTGATCATTTTCATGAAAAACCTGAATTCATTCAGGCTAAATTTTTAGGTACTGAATTAACTTACGCTAAAGTGTTGAAGGATTATCTTGAGGTAAGAGGTAAAGACCAAAAGCAAGAAATGGTATTGGCAGGAAGGCTGCGGGAAATCGCTTGGACTGATGATAAAAAATTAAAAGAGGCTCTGACTTTTTGGAAACAATCATTTGAAAATGCTGGTGTAAAAGATCCAAAAATAGATATAGATTTTGAATTGCTTGTCGCGGAAAGGTTTCAAAATAGACCAACATTTGATGCTATCATGAGTCAAGTAGAGGCACTTCTTGTGCACTTCGATTGGAAGGGAATGCTTCTTTATGATGGAAAGATAACGGACAATCAGATGAAACAATTGGGTATGAAAAGGGTGGAAGAGATTCCTAATATGCCCGAATGTGGATGGGAACCGAAATATTATTATCAATCTCCATCATCTATTGTCGCATTTGAAGAAAATAACAAGGGTAAGTTAGTCGGGTCTGTCTATCAAACCTCCTTCCTGGAAGGTGTAGTATTACGGATTGGTCAGGAACGTGTGGATGCTAACTATGATGAACGGGAATTTGTTGAAAAATTCGGACACTTATTGACCGTCACCTGGATAGATACTCCGCATGTCTATCATATCCCAAATGGCGACGCCGGCCTCTTTATCATTACTTTTGAAAATGGAAAAGCTGTTCGATATGAATGTATGTTTTATTGTTAGGAAGGTTAGATGTTGAACATGTTCGATCATTAAAAAGGTTAGGTAAATATTGAAAATAAAGGGCCTACAGTTTGTAAGTCCTTTATTTTTTAAACCAGTTCCATAGCGAATAGATTGGCAATATGTCTTTTTAATTTGTCTTTTACTTCATTTATATTGGGTTTATAGCCCAACTCTCTTTCCATAGAAGTGACATCTTTGTCATCAATACCACAAGGTACGATATTTCCAAAATAGCTTAAATCTGCATTTACATTAAATGCAAATCCATGCATAGTGACCCATCGGCTTGCTCTGACACCCATTGCACATATTTTACGTGCTTTTTCGTTATCAGCATCTATCCATACACCTGTGAAACTCGGATATCTTCCTGCTTGAATACCGTAGTCTTGCAAAGTCAGGATAATAGCTTCTTCTAATGTGCGCAGATATAAATGGATATCTGTAAAGAAATTATCTAAGTCGAGTATGGGATATCCTACGATCTGTCCAGGACCATGATAGGTAATATCTCCTCCGCGATTAATTTTGTAATAGCGAGCTTCTTTTTCTTCTAATGCTTTTTGATCGAGTAATAAATGTTCTGGTTTCCCCGATTTCCCTAAGGTGTAAACATGGGGATGCTCGTTAAAAATTAAAAAGTTTTCCGTTGACAATTCGGTGTTGTTAACACGATTATCATGCTTTATTGCTAAGGTTTTCTTAAAAATCTCTTCTTGTCTATCCCAAGCTTCTTGATAGTCTACTAAGCCCCAGTCGATAAATGTAACTTTCTTATTTTGCATATTGATATGGCTTTATGCCATTTATACTTTTGTAAAGAATTAAAATACACTTGGTTATTGTCTTCAATGCGATG
Organism: Sphingobacterium sp. PCS056; assembly: GCF_023273895.1. NCBI lineage: Bacteria > Pseudomonadati > Bacteroidota > Sphingobacteriia > Sphingobacteriales > Sphingobacteriaceae > Sphingobacterium > Sphingobacterium sp. PCS056. The sequence continues at coordinate 1,738,082 of NZ_CP096883.1, forward strand.
TTATCCAAGCGTATTTTAGATATAAAAATTTAAATTAGTAAAGCAGATTATTGTAAGGATAGCGCGCATTGTGCATATCTACAATGATTTCGTAAAGCTTCTGTTTGAACTCTTCCAAATGTGTTTTGTTTGTTGCGGAAATAAAAATAGCAGGATCAGCATTTTTTGCCATCCAACTGTTTTCAAAATCTTCTAATGTAACAGTACGTTCGCCGTCTTCTCCTTCTTCAACTGTGGGAACAAATGCATCTATTTTGTTAAAGACGGTAATAACGGGCTTATCCAATGCGCCTATATCTTTTAATGTTTCATTTACTGCTTGTATATGATCCTCAAAATTGGGATGCGAAATATCTACTACATGGATCAAAACATCTGCTTCGCGAACTTCATCTAAAGTGGATTTGAAACATTCTACCAAATGATGCGGTAGTTTGCGAATGAATCCAACTGTATCCGATAATAGGAAAGGTAAATTGTCGATAACGACTTTACGCACTGTTGTATCTAAAGTAGCAAATAACTTATTTTCAATCAATACATCTGATTTTGAAATCATATTCATGATGGTAGATTTCCCAACGTTGGTATAACCCACTAATGCAACACGGATCATGTCGCCACGATTCTTACGTTGGGTTTCATTTTGTTTGTCAATGGTTTCTAATCGATCTTTGAAAACACTGATTTTGTTAAGGATAATCCTTCTATCCGTTTCAATCTGACTTTCACCCGGGCCACGCATACCGATACCACCGCGTTGACGCTCTAAGTGGGTCCACATACGAGTTAACCTTGGTAAAAGATATTGCAATTGCGCCAATTCTACTTGTGTCTTTGCTTGCGCACTTTTTGCGTGGCTAGCAAAAATATCCAAGATGAGGTTGGAACGATCTAATATTTTGACTTTGAGCTCACGCTCGATATTTCGAAGTTGTGAAGGTGTCAATTCATCATCAAACACCACCATGTCAATTTCTTCGGCGATGACAAAAGCTTGGATTTCTTCCAATTTTCCACTGCCCACAAATGTTGCTCGGTCTGGATAGGCCAGTTTTTGTGTAAAAATGCCTTTTGTGACGCCGCCTGCTGTTTGCACTAAAAATTCAAGTTCCTCTAGGTATTCTTGAGCCTTTGTTTCAGCTACTCCCTGTGGAATAACGCTCACGAGAATTGCGGTTTCTGGTTTTACTGCGGTATCGTATATTTTGATTTTTGCCATTATTTTCTGTTATAGTTTTGTATTGTATATTAAACTTGTGGAAATGTTAGCCTCAAGGCTTGACAAATAGGGGATGAAAGGATCAGTTTTCATATCACGAAGTCTTAATAATAATACAAAGATAATCGTTTTTAGTTTAATTGTTTTATCACGAAAGCTTATCCTTTCATTTTATTAAGAGCGCTTATAGGCTGTCTTAGAAAGAAATAGCAAGCGCGCGAATGATTACGAAATTTTATCCCAAGTGATACCGTCCGATTTTTTTGCGAGGTACTGTCTGAGTAATGCATGCCGTTCTTCGATCATTTCGGGATCTTCTTTGAAGATGTCTATGACTGAGTTTCGTGCTTCGGATAACAGTTGTTGGTCAGTAGCGAGGTTTGCTAACTTTAATTCTAATACACCTGACTGTTGCGTGCCAGAGATATCGCCCGGGCCCCGAAGTTCTAGATCTACTTCTGCAATTTCAAATCCATCATTGGTACGTACCATGGTATTCAACCTTAATTTTCCTTCTTTACTAAGCTTATTTCCTGACATCAGTACGCAAAAGGACTGCTCTGCTCCCCGACCTACACGTCCTCTTAATTGGTGGAGTTGTGAGAGACCAAAACGTTCCGAATTTTCAATCACCATAACGGATGCATTGGGCACATTGACCCCGACTTCGATAACGGTGGTTGCAACCATGATCTGGGTTTCATGTTTTACAAAACGTTGCATTTCAAAATCTTTGTCCTTGACTGGCATTTTGCCATGTACAATACTAATTTTATAATCAGGAAGTGGAAATTCACGTTGTATATTTTCCAATCCTGCCTCTAAGTATAATAGATCTAGTTTTTCACTTTCTTTGATCAGTGGAAATACAACATAAACTTGTCGGCCTTTTGCGATCTCTTCACGCATGAGGCCAAACATGCGTAGTCGGGAGCTTTCGAAAAAATGTACGGTCTTGATGGGTTTTCTTCCTGCCGGAAGTTCGTCTATAACAGAAATATCCAAATCGCCATACATGGTCATGGCCAGCGTGCGGGGTATTGGTGTTGCAGTCATCACGAGCATATGTGGTGGGATACTATTTTTACGCCACAATTTAGCCCGCTGTTCTACGCCAAAGCGATGTTGTTCATCGATGACGACAAAACCCAGATTCTTGAATTGTACTTTATCTTCGATTAAGGCGTGGGTTCCGATGAGAATATCTAAAGTACCATTTTCTAATTCTTCATGGATGACACGACGCTGTTTTGTTGTGGTTGAGCCAGTTAATAATTTGATGTTGCAGATGTCCTCACCGAGTAATTCTTTCAATCCGGTAAAGTGTTGTGTCGCTAATATCTCCGTTGGTGCCATCATGCAGGCTTGAAAACCGTTGTCGATAGCTAAGAGCATGGTCAAGAGTGCAACCACCGTTTTTCCGGATCCTACATCTCCCTGTACTAAACGGTTCATTTGCGCTCCAGTCACGGTATCTTGTCGAATTTCTTTAACGACACGTTTTTGTGCATTTGTTAATGGAAATGGGATACGTTCTTTGAAAAATGTATTAAACTTGTCACCTACTTTAGAGAAAATCTGCCCTCTGAATTTTTTAGTGTTGAGCTGTTTGTTTTTTAGTAATTTGAGTTGAATATAGAATAATTCATCAAATTTGATCCGCTTGATTGCTTGAGTCAGTTCTTCCTGGCTCTGTGGAAAATGAATAGCAATGGTTGCCCGGGCTTGATCCATCAATTGATGTTTTTCCAATAGGTATGCCGGCATTTGCTCGGGAAGTTGACGAAATACAGTTTCTAATGCTGTTTGCTGTAGTTTTTGAATTCCTTTACTGTCTAAATTGAATTTTTTAAGTTTTTCAGTGGAAGAATAGACCGGCTGTAGCGTCATGTTCCCTAAGTTCTTTGCTTGGGCTTGATATGGCTCCATTTCGGGATGTGTGATGGATATTTGTCCGTTAAAAACGGATGGTTTTCCATACATCACATATACTGCACCTACTTTTAACGATTTCTGGAGCCAGGTAATGGACTGAAACCATACTAACTCGATGCTTCCAGTTTCATCTTTGAATTGTCCAACTAATCTTTTGCCTTTTTTCTCTCCAACTTCTTTAAGTCCAATAAGTCTTCCTAATACCTGAGCAGAGTACATATCGGCATCAAGCTGTCTTATTTTATGAAAGACAGTACGGTCAATGTAGCGAAAAGGATAGTAGCTGAGCAGATCACCAATAGTGAAAACCTGCAATTCTTTCTTAATTACATCAGCTTTCTGAGGTCCTACGCCTTTCAGATATTCTATGGGGGTTATTAAAGATAAATCAGCCATTCTTCTAATTCGCTAATTTAAGGAATTTACTTAAAATTTTAGCAGAATACTGTAGGTGATCGCTAAAGTTGTCATGTCTGGTGATGAAAAAGGTGTATTTCGTATTCTGATTTAGAGTCAAATATTTTTTTGCATAATAATAAAAAAGGCTGTCCTTTTATGGACTGCCCCCAAAATATTGGACAAATTTAGTTAATTAGATTTGTAATAATGAGCTCGATATTCTGTCGGGCTCATTCCATTTAAATTTAGTTTTATCCGTTGATTATTGTAATAGGAGATATAATCTTCTATTTCGCTTTTTAACTTCTCTGTTGATTCGTATTGTTTTAGATAAAACAGTTCTGATTTTAAAATTCCGAAGAAATTTTCAATTACGGCATTATCAAGGCAATTTCCTTTTCTGGACATGCTTTGAGTGATTCCGTTTTCTTTGAGCCACTGTTGATATTTAGGCATTTGGTATTGCCAGCCCTGATCAGAATGTAAAAGCAGTTGTGATGCCCCCCTTGCTTTGGGCAGTGCCTTTTTGAGCATATCCATTACCCCTTTAAAGACCGGCCTGTCAGTAATTTCATAACTTATAACTTCCTGATTAAACAGATCAATTATTGGGGAGAGATACAGCTTTTTTTCCTTGACTTTGAACTCAGTAATATCCGTGGCCCATTTTTGCAAAGGCCCCTCAGCCTGGAATTTCCTGTTGAGGATATTGGGAGCGATCTTGCCCAGTTCACCCCGGTATGACCTGTATTTCTTTATCCTGATCAGACTCTTCAAACCCATTTCCCTCATTAATCTAAGAATGGTCTTATGATTCATATCCACTCCATCCCGTTTGAGCTGCAGGGTAATGCGGCGATAGCCAAAGCGGCCCTTATGTACATGGTAAACTTTGTTGATTTGCGCTTTCACCTGTTCGTATTTATCTGCTTGTCCCTCCTTCTTGGAATGATAATAGAAAGTACTTCTTGCCATTTTAACGCAACTCAGCAGGATATCAAGATCAAATTGATGCCTTAGCTCCATTATGGCTTTCGCTTGTTTTCGGCTTGAGCTAAGGCGCTGAGCTTTTTTAGCAGGGCATTTTCTGCACGTAAATACTCATTCTCCTGCAAAAGTTCCTCTTCACGCGTGAGCGCTTTATTCGTTTTTCTAACTTTTCGCTTGATCTGCGGATTTGCTTTCTTTGTCATCAAGGGTCTCCCTTTTGGCCGTGCCTCCAATCCTTCTGGACCAAACTTGTCCAGCCTTTTCTGCCATTCAATGATATGGGCATCCGAGGAAAGGTCAAAGCGTACACGGGCTTCTTTCAAAGATAAACTTTCTTCTCGGATTGCAGTAAGGACAGAAAGCTTAAAAGAAGCACTAAAGTGTCTTTTCCCTTTCCTGGGAAGTAGCCCCGATTCCCCCTGATACTTATATATTTTGTACCACGTCTCAAACAAAGAATACGTAATCCCGAATTCTTCTCCCAAAGACTTTGCAGAACGATAATGCTCATCCATTTGTCTAACACAGCTCAACTTAAATTCAAAACTGTGCTTGTTTTTCTTATTCATAAAAATACCCCCAGAAAGTGTCTAACTTTTTGGGGGCACTGCATTAATTGAAGTGACAGCCTTTTAAAAATAATAGTGTATTCTATGGTTTGTCCCACCAAACGCGAGATGTCATCTGATCTCCTTTATCCAAGCGACTAACAGCCTGTAAATAATTAGCTGCATTGACCGTTCCTTCTTCTGTTGGATACGTAAATCGTCTCGGAATGGTGCCGTTTGTCGCATTGCCAATATAATTGACCTGCTTTAATACCGGATATCCTGACCTTCTCCAGTTAGCAAAGGATTCATACTCATCTGAAAATGTATTGATATAGTATTGCGTATTAATCTGTTCTAATGCTTTTGATTCATTGAATGGATTTTGCATTAAATAGCGCTCTATTGCTCCATCATTTATACCAGCAATACCAAACTGAGCAAATTGTTTCATAGCAGCTTTCACTCCTGCTTCATAATAGCTTTTAGCCGATCCGGATATCCAACCTCTGTGTGCGGCTTCCGCTAGTAAAAACTGATTCTCAGCATAAGTGACTAAAAACGATGGTGCATCTATACGAGCATACGTATATCTATTGACAACAGAATATTTGTTCATCGCTCCAGGATATAGCGGATAGTCTTCGATGAAAGTCGAACCTCCATCTATTTGATCATAACCATTTGGCATTCCCAATTGTTTACTGGCTGCTGTATCTCCTCTTGACCATCTGGAATCATCAATTTTAATAGAAGGATCTGCTACTACTGTTGCCAGGAAGCTTAATCTTGGATCATTCGTGTTTTTTAACAAATTGATAAATGATTCGCCCATGCGATATGCATTGGGATCTTCGTGAGCATAAATTTTAGCAAAGGGCTCTGCACTATTGTTGGCTGTCACTGCTGCTGGATGTTGCACAAGGGCACTTTCGTCGTTACTAGTAAAAAGACCTCCCGAAACTGCTGTATTGATCCAAGTTTTTGCCAATTCTGGATTTACTTTTGAGAGACGCATTCCTAAACGCAACATCATGGAGTATGCAAATTTTTGCCACTTGACCACGTCACCTTTATATATGATGTCCGATTGTCCGATAGTCGAAGTTTTGCCATTCAAATTAGTTGCTGCTTCCTTAAGCTCTTTTAGCATATCTAAGTAAATAGATTCCTGGGTATCATATACAGGATATCCCTTTTCTTTATAATAAGCCTGTCCTGCCTCAGAGTAAGGGACATCGCCATAAAGATCAGTCATTCTGTGAAAGATAAGAACTCGCATAATCCGAGCCATTTGGTATTCTGGATAAAACGTTTCATTGTCTTTCCAGTTCTCCATTAAATCTACTACGTCACGCACACCATTTGGATACATGCGATCCCAGAATGCTGCGTTATAGCCAGCGTTGTAGGTGTATTTATCTCCACTCCAATAACTTTCCACAGATGCTGTATGTTGGAGCATTGTGCTGATATAAATCAATCCATTGCGCCAAGCTTCATACTCGGTACCATAGCCGTATTGTTGTACGTTGGTAAAAAGCAATTTATAATCCATATTGTCTTTTCCTATTGCTTCGGGATCGACATTCACGTCTCCAAATTTACTACAAGAGGACAATCCAAGTCCAATTACGGCACAGAGGTATAATATTTTAGTTTTCATTTTTTTCTTTCTTTTTCCTGTTACTAATTTTCAATCTGATCGTTTAGCAAATTGCTAAATAACTCTTTTTAGAATTTTAGATTAAGGTTAAAACCGACATTCCGTGTCATTGGATAACCATTTAATTCAAGCCCTTGCGCATTACTGTTGTTATAAGCAGATTCTGGATCTATATTGGGAGTGTTTTTATGGATTGTCCATAAATTGCGCCCTACTAAAGATAATGAAGCACTTCTAAAAGGTGTTTTTGATAAAATTGAACTTGGTAATTTGTATCCAAAAGATATTTCTCTTAATTTAACAAAACCAGCATCATACACAAACTCTTCGGTAAAAGATTGATCTACAATATATTTCCAGTAAGTTTCTGCATCGACGGCAGTTGTGTTGGTTGCGCCTGCTAAGTTGACTCCTTTGCCAATAATATTACCTTCTCGGCCTTCTAAAGTTGCTTTATGCAAACCGGAGCCATAAAGGTTCAGGTTGGTTCCTGAAAAGATTTTTGCACCTAATTTGACATCAAGCAAAACACCTAAACTAAAGTTCTTATAAGTAAAATCATTTCTAAATCCGCCGGTAAAGCGATACACCCCAGTACCAAGTACATCAACAGCATCAGAGCGTACCGGAAGACCTTTGTCATCAAAAATGCGATTTCCTGAAGCATCTGTTTTGTATCTGTAACCAACAATCTGTCCATAAGATTCACCTACAATATTTTGTACAGAAGCATTTCCTGATCGTGAAACTCCACCTTCAAAACTTAGGCTTTTCTGATCGCCAAGACTAAGCACCTTACTATCATTGAAAGCAAAGTTAATGGAGCTCTTCCATTTAAAATCAGTAGCGCGGATGATATCACCATATAACAATACTTCAATACCTTTATTGCGCAACTCACCTATATTTTGAATCGCTGTGGAATAACCCGAAGCAGTACTTGTAGTCACTTGAACGATATCATCATTTGTTGTTTTTTGATAAACAGCCAAATCTAAGCCCATTCTATTTCCCAAAAATTCGAGATTTGCTCCAGCCTCCCATTCACTTATTCGAACGGGCTTTAAATTGGCATTTGGAACAGTAGAATTTTTAATTGTTCCGATAGGTTGACCCTGGATTTCGAATGATTGAGTTTGATATGCTAATGCCGTTTGATAAGCTTTAGTACCATTCGATGCTGCAGCTCGAGACAATCTTAATTTACCCATATTGATCCAATCTGGTAACTGAAGATGATCGGTAAAGACATAACTTAAACTAGCGGATGGATATAGGTAACCATTCTTGTCTGGATTAAGTGTTGAATACCAGTCGTTACGAGCTGATAAGTTTAAAAATAAAAAATCTTTATAACCAAAATCAGCAGTACCATAAAGAGACTTTACTCTATATTCACCATATAACTTCTTAAAAGTACGTGTACCAGCAGCCACATTTCCTGTCGAATAAACTCCATCTACTATGAAAGGACGAATGCCGCCATCAGTTCCCCAAGTTTCGGTACGAGTCTTTTGATCATTACCACCAACTGTTGCAGAGATAGAAAAATCACCTAGCTTTTTCTTTGCCCCAACTAGGAAGTTGAAATTTGTTTCTTCAAACTCATTATTATACTCATTAATATATCCATTTGGATCGGCAGAAGCTCCCTTCGGCTGAATCTGTTTGAAAGCAAGATTGAAACCATCACGAGTGACAGCACCTTGAGCATATAACCAATCGGTAATATCATAACGCAGGTTGAATCCACCAGTAAGTCTTTTTTTAGTTGACTTGTTAGATTTGCGGTATTGTAAAAAATAAGGGTTATTAAAATAAACGTTGTTACCTGGTTGTAACTCTTTTCCGAATTCATCTACCTCAGCTTCCAGCCAACGGACATCATAGCTATTAGCCAGGTACAGAAGGCTAGCATTAGTGTTACCATTACCATCCGAAAGATTTGACCGATTATCGACAAATTCAAACATATAATTGGCATTGATACCCAATTGCACCTTCGGTGTAATTTTATAGGTTGTATTTAAATTAGCTCCTCGTTGATTTGATTTTGCATTAGGTAGGATCGACCCTTCGTACATATTGTTGAGACCAAGACGAAAAGTTGATTTTTCATCACTACCACTAACAGCTACAGAAGTTTGATTGCTTAAACCTGTTCGATAGAAATTCTTCCAATTGTCAATCGGTGAGTAAGCGTAAGTATTTCCAAATTTATTGACCGCCTGACTTCCGTCCATTTTAGCTCCCCAACTTTGATTGTAGGTATCGTTTGCGGCCCCAGCAGCGGTTGGTTTGATTCCTTGCCTGCCCTGTCCATAGGTTTCCTGAAAATCACGATAATCATAGATGGTATTGACGGTCATATTATTATTTAATTCGACGCCTATACCTTGGGTTCCTTTTCCAGATTTGGTAGTTATCATAATAACACCATTTCCTCCTCTATATCCATATAGCGCTGATGCCGCAGCACCTTTTAATACTTGAATATTCTCAATATCATCCGCATTAATGCTATTTAGACCATCGCCTATGTCCATACCACCGTACTGTCCAGCAGAACCTTGATTGTCATTAGTGAGCGGAATACCATCAACAACATATAATGGCATGTTGTTGCCCGTCATTGAAGCTGCTCCACGGATGACAACACGGCTACTTCCACCCAGTCCGGTTGAATTACCAGCGACACTCACGCCAGCGACTTTACCACTCAATGCATTACCTAAATTAGGGTCACGAGCAACAGTAAAATCCTCCCCTTTGACAGAAGTAGTTGAATAACCCAATGATTTCTTTTCGCGTTTGATACCCAATGCTGTAACGACTACACTTTCGAGTTGTTGTGTCTGCGGCACTAGACTTACGGTTACAGTAGTCTCATTTGGAGCAAGTGTTACGGTTTTGGTTTCATACCCAATAACACTGATGCTCAAAATACGATTTTTATCGTCAACGTTCACTTGGAAAACACCGCTAGCATCTGATGAGCTGGCTTTAGATGTTCCCAAAACTTTAATAGTAGCTCCCGCTATTGGTGAATTAGACTGGCCATCCACAATAGTACCCTTCACCTGCGTGTTTTGGGCAAGAAGTAAAGATGCTGAAAAGAGCATTGTTGGAACAATACCCAAGATCTTCAATGTTGTTTGTAATTTACTATTCATGTAGTAATATGTGTTATGATCTAATTATGTCTTTACACATTTCATAAGAATTGATTTATAAGCAATGGCTAATTCAATTTAGCTCATTGGTTAGTTAGGTGTCTTATATTGAATATAGGAGGGTACGTATCAGATAGACGTAAAATAAAATCAATATAATTTATTAGCGAGACGGTTTTTTCTCGTAATGGGAATCTAAAGTACTATTGTTCTGGAAATTTTGAAAGGATTTTATAACAAATGTGATACAGTATTTCTGTTTATCTTACCTATCTATCTGTTTTACAGTTGATTTATTTTTTGTCATATTTTTTAGATATTTGTTATTATGTATCATAAGGTTCTTCTTATTTCAGAAATCACTATTTTCTATCTGGGAAGAATTTAGTGTAAGAAGACAGCCATGCTACTAAGCTATGACTGCCTTTTATTAAATAACGGTTGTGTTAATTACTTAGAGAGTTCGACGACAGGTTTATTATTGACACATTTTACGCCTGTCGGATACATATATTCACCCACTGGGCAATTTGGTTTTTCACCTTCAAGGATATTCTTTTTTAAAGAATTGTAAAGTGCAATATCTTTTTTTATTTCAATTAGGTTAGCTGTCGTTAAATAAGGGATATAATCAATTCCACAATCTTTTAAAAGTAAAGTAGTCGTCCAATTATTTGTTCCGTCGCACTTAAGATTATTTAGATAATCGTCTATCCTAGTTTTTACAGGAATTATTTGTGCTTTGCTATCGGCTAAACTAAGATCTTTCATATATAATAGCTTGGCTTTTCCATTTTCACAGATAAGTTGAATAGGGGCAGAAACATGCCAAATGCCTTCTTCACAGGGTTCGTAGATAATTCCTTCTCGGATTCCTGCATCTATTCCTTTAGATTCAAGTTCACGATATTCATTCCAAAGTTTTTCAAATTGTGTTTTAATACGTTTGTGCACAGGGAAATAGCTGTGTCCACACCAATAATTTGCCGCCCTTTCAATGGTCCAATCGTTTAGGTTCTCGCATTTTTCTGAAGCAATGAGCTGCTCAATGGCTTCTCTTTTTTCTTTGGCTAGTTCACCCCATTGCTGTGAAGTTGTTTCATCTTTTTTACATGCGCTAACAAGTAAAATAAATAACGTAAGATAGCTAAGCTGTTTGATCATGTTCATAAAGGTTATAGATTTAAAATATAAGAATTGGACAGAGTATCAGTATTAAAGTACTAATCCTAAAAATTTGGCAAATTCTCATCACAGATATAAGGTTTAGATGATTAATAATTGATTATTAACCATCTAAACGCATTAAGAAATTGAAATGCTACAAATAATTTTTCCTTTTGAAGAGAATTTTTAATTTATCGAAATTAAAAATAATAATGGCAGTGAAAATCAGAGTATATGCCCAGTATTTATATGGATCTACCTGTTCTTGAAAATAGGTAACAGCTAGTGTAAATGCAATGATTGGGTTGATGTATAACATGATGCCAAGTGTCGAAGAAGATATTTTCTTTAACGCATACATGCTTGAAAATAATGGTATTATGGTAAATAGTAATGCTATGATTAATATAATGCTCCAGAATGTGCCTTCTTGAGGTATTGGACTTTGATCCATTATCATTTGGGGTATAATAAATAAAGTACACATGGCTAGTTGTATCGCTAGCATATTGAGTTTGTCAAAACCTTGTATGATACGCTGTAAGACCAGATAGAAGGCATATAGTGAACCAATCGTTAAGGACCATAATACTTCTGTCAGAGACCCCGTTGCTAGCATGAATACGCCAGTTGTAGCAATAATTAAAGATAGTTTTTGAGTGGTATTTAAGTTTTCTTTTAAAATGAAATAACCACCTGCAGTAGTAATCAATGGGCATAGAATATAAGCGAACGCACCCGCTTGTACGCTAATACTGTTGATGCAATAGATATAGGTGTACCAATTTGCAAATAGTAGAATAGCTGATGCAAGTGTAAGATAAACGATTTTAATTCTTTTATTCTTAGGAAGTAGTTGAAAACTGCGATAGTCTTTTTTAAGATCTTTTTTTCTGAAAATAAAGTTGAAGAGCCAAAGAAGTGAAACGGCTAATATGATGCGGTAATGCAGAATATCCTCTGCTGACCAATTTTTTAACAAGCGAATAGGGATAGCCATAAATCCCCAAATTAAAGGACCTAAAAAAGCCGCTAAGAAATACTTTCCGCGGCCTTCAGTATCTTGTTCTTTGGTTATCATTAATCTTTCCAAGCAATCACGGAAATTTCTACATTTACATTTTTTGGTAGTGTCTTAACAGCAACACATTCACGTGCCGGTTGTACAGTGGTGAAATATTGTGCATATACTTCATTGACTGTCGCGAAGTCATCCATATTGCTTAAGAAAATGGATGCTTTAACAACATCTTCAAATCCATAACCTGCGTTTTTTAAAATAGCATCTACATTTTTTAAAACTTGATGAGCTTCATCTGCAACTCCTGTTGTGATTAATTCCATCGTTTCCGGAACTAAAGGAATCTGTCCAGATACATATAATGTTTTATCGGCTTTTATTGCCTGGTTGTATGGACCGATTGCTGCGGGTGCTTTTTCTGTATTTAAAATAATTTTTTGAGACATATGTTGGTATTTATGATGCAAGGAATATTTTATAGATCAACGCTAATATAAAAACACTGATAGCTATGGCATTGATGATATGCATAGCTTTTAGATTGCCGTTGGTGGGGCGATTGGGGTCTTTTTTTCTAAAAAAGTACATGGAACGAAGTTACGCTTGTAAATTGATAATCGCAATGATTATCTTTAAACAATCAAAAATAAAAGATAATGAATAAACTTGCTATAGTTGGTGGCAAAATCTTCTCAGATTATGATCTGATTGAACACAAAGCTCTACTCGTTGAAAATGGAATAATTACAGCTATCGTAGATCCAAAAGAAATTCCAACTGATTGGGAGCAATTGGACGTCAAAGGTGCGAATATTTGTGCTGGTTTAATTGATTTACAATTATATGGCGATGGCGATGACTTGTTTTCCGCTGAATTGACAGCAGCGTCTTTGCAGCGAATTTCGGATGGACTAGTTCGTAAGGGAACGACTTCTTATATGATGACTTTGGCAACAAATACATTTCATGTTTTTCAACAGGCTATTCAAGTTGCTGGTCATTTTAAGCATGACGCATTATTGGGATTACATTTGGAGGGACCATTTCTGAATAGTAAAAAGCGTGGTGCCCACCCTGCTGAATTGATTGTAAAACCTACGAAAGAGAATATCAAAGAACTGCTAGGCGATCATCCTTCTGTCGTGAAAATGATGACCATTGCTCCAGAGTGTATAGATGACGATGTGCTTGAATATTTACAATCTTATGGACTTTTGTTAAGCGCAGGTCATAGTGATGCTACATGTAAGGAAGGCACGAAGGGATTCGATCTAGGTATTCTTACAGGAACTCATTTATTCAATGCGATGTCAGCTTTGCACCATCGAGAGGTGGGAATGGTAGGAGCAATCTTTAATCATCCTACAGTATGCTCTAGTATTATTTTAGATGGGCATCATGTGAGTTTTGAAGCTGTTAAAATTGCAAAAAAACAGATGGGTGAACGTTTATTTTTAATTACAGATGCTGTAGCAGCTTGTTCGAAAGGGATCTATCAGCATGTCTTGAATGATGGTTACTATTCGCTGCCAGATGGTACGATATCAGGTGCTGCTGTCTCTTTATTTGAGTCGGTTAGAAATGCTGTACAGCAAGTCGGTATCCCATTGGATGAAGCAATCCGTATGGCGACTACATATCCTGCTCGATTGTTGAAGCGAACAGATATTGGTAATCTAAATCTGGGTAGTATTGCTAATCTTTTAATCTTCTCTGCGGATTATAAACTTCAGGAAGTGTTGGTTAAAGGAAAGTTAATATCGAAGTAGTTCTGTCGATACAAAATCATAATCCGTACATTTGTAGCTTATTTTGAAACAACACATTAACATTTTTGAATGAAACATCACTTATTAATACTATCAGTTGCTTTATTTTTATTTTCATGTTCTTCCAAAAAGAATAGAAAACAAGAGCAGGTAAAGGGTACTACTGAAGTTAAATTGCAACATCCGGATGCAAAAGATAAGCCTCAACGTGAGAAAGTAAAAAATAATATTGAAGATAAAAAGGCTGAAGAGAAAAAAGAGGTTGTAGTTGAGCTTCCTGAAGTGCAACGTGAATTTCGTGCTGCATGGATCGCTACTGTAGCGAATATCAATTGGCCAAGTAAGAATTTCTTGTCTACTGATGAACAAAAGCAAGAGGCTATCCAAATCTTGGATTTTTTGAAGAATAACAATTTTAATGCAGCTATTTTTCAGGTTCGTCCATCATCTGATGCTTTGTATCAAAGTGATTTGGAACCTTGGTCTTATTTCCTAACAGGAGAACAAGGAAAAGCTCCTTTTCCATATTATGATCCATTAGAATTTTGGGTTGAAGAGGCACATAAAAGAGGTATTGAGTTACATGTTTGGTTAAATCCATATCGTGCGCACCATACTTCCGGAGGTAAGCTGACAGAATCTTCCATGGCTAAAAAGATGGGTAATTCTGTCGTTCGCTTGAAACAGGGATGGTATTGGTTTGACCCATCGAAACAATCAACGCAAGATCATGCATCACGTGTTGTGATGGATATTGTAAAACGTTATAATATTGATGGGGTACACTTTGACGATTATTTCTATCCTTACGCAGAATATAACGGTGGTCAAGATTTTCCTGATAGTGATAGTTGGAATGAATATAAGAAAAGTGGTGGTACATTGACACGTGCTGATTGGAGAAGAAATAGTGTGAATACATTTGTAGAACGTATTTATAAAGAAATTAAAGCAGAGAAAAATTTTGTGAAATTTGGTATCAGTCCTTTTGGAATTTGGAAGCCAGGTTATCCAGCAGGTATTCAAGGGTCAAGTCAATATGATCAATTGTATGCGGATGCAAAATTATGGCTGAATAAAGGTTGGGTGGATTACTATACGCCACAATTATATTGGCCTATTCAGCCGGCCAAACAGAGTTTTACGACTTTGCTAAAATGGTGGGAGAGTGAAAATACGATGCGCAGGCATTTGTGGCCCGGCATTAATACTGTGGGTAAACGTACGGCAGAATATTCTACTGAGATCGTCAATCAAATTGCGGCAATGCGCAACATTGTTCCGGATAGCAAAGGTATTGTTCATTGGAGTTTAGCAGGTTTGACCAAAAATCCTAGTATGGCAAAAGCTATTTTTGAAGGTCCATACCAAAATAAGGTGTTGATTCCTAGGACACCTTGGCTGAATGCAAATCCGATGTTGAAACCAACTTTGTTGTTGACTTCAGAGAAAGATTTTATGTTTGCAAAATGGCAACACAAGCAGATTGACCAAGTGTTTCATTGGGTTCTTTATACCAATTATGGAGGAGAATGGTCTTATGATATTCTAGATCCATCGGTAACAGCTCGAGAGCTTCCGAAAACTAAGAATGGCAAAAAGCTGCAATATGTTGCGGTTAAAGCGGTGGATAGATTGAGTAATGAAAGTCCATATATTGCTGAAAAGACTAAGTAATCTAAAAAATATTAAAAAAAGGGTTATCCAACTTGGATAACCCTTTTTTTGTAAAGTATGATTTTGGTCGATCATGTCGTCTATGAATGGAAGTCATGGATGTAATTGCTTGAGCGCGATCGATTAGGAATTGATTTTTTTCTAAAGTATATTTAATTATATGGAAGAAATTTATAAAAAAGCTGGTGAATCTGTTATACGGATGTCTCAGTTAATGTTACCCTCCAATGCTAATTTTGGAGGTAAAATTCATGGAGGATATGTGCTTTCTTTGATGGATCAAATAGCTTTTGCTGTGGCCTCAAAGTTTTCTGGACATTATTGTGTGACAGCATCGGTGGGAAAAGTTAATTTTTTAAAACCGATTGAAGTCGGGGAATTGATTACGCTCATAGCTTCGGTCAATTATGTTGGCAATACTTCTATGGAAGTCGGTATTCGTGTTGAATCCATGAATATTCAATCTGGTGAAATAAAGCATTGCAACTCTTCTTATTTTACAATGGTGGCAAAAGATGAGCATGGAAATTCTGTTCGTGTTCCGCGTTTGATATTATCGAATGAAAAAGAGGTGTTTCGGTTTTATAAAAGTATCATTAAAATTGAGATCGATAAAGAAAGGGAGCGCGCAATACTTGATTTGGAATCTGATTCGGAGGAACAGTTAAATTATATCAGGGAACGCTATGATGTTAAGATCACGTTGTGATGATTTTTCTTTTTTATGTTCAAATTGTGCGTATTTCTGCATTTTGTTTTTTTAATTTTTGCTCGATTTAATCGATTGTGTTACAAAGAGATGATTTAGGGTTGTGTTTTAAGGCATATTATTAAAATAATTACGCATAATCTTGCAAAGCTTGGAACCTTTTTATACTATTGTAGTGTAATGATCGTAAACCAGTCGGGGAAAACCACCCGATTTTAACAATTGCAACTAACTAAATTATTATTATGAATAAAAAATTACTCTTATTCTGTTCGGGAGTGATGTTATCTACCAGCTTGTGGGCGCAAACGAAAACTATTTCGGGCAAAGTGACCAATGCATCTGATGGAACATCCCTGTCGAATGTGACTGTCAGTATTAAAGGTAAAGCAGTCAGTACACAAACTAATCCAGATGGAAGTTTTACAATAAAAGCTGAACCTGGAGACGTCCTCATCTTTAGTGCTATTGGTTCTAAGTCAACACAGCAAACCATTGGTTCTAGTTCTACCATCAATATTGCGCTTTCTGGAAGTGAAGAAGCCTTGGGCGAGGTAGTTGTCACAGCTATGGGGATAAAGCAGCAGGCTAGAAGCCTAGGTTTCGCAGTTCAAAATGTGAGCTCGAAAGAAATATCTGAATCTAACCAGGCAAATGTCGTTAATGCCATTCAGGGAAAGGTGGCGGGGGTACAGGTTACAAATTCAGGTGGATCACCTGGTGCATCTGCTAATATTATGATTCGTGGGGGGAGCTCGTTAAGTGGAAATAATCAACCTTTATTTGTTGTAGATGGGATACCTATTGATAATACTACTCCTGTCTCTCAGGGCGGGTTGGGGGCTGGTACCGCACCAGCTTCTAATCGTGGGGTAGATATTAATCCTGAAGATATTGCAAGTATTTCGATATTAAAGGGGCCCGCGGCAGCGGCTCTTTATGGTATAAGAGCTGCTAGCGGAGCTGTCGTAATCACAACAAAAAAAGGATCTTCAGGAAAAGGTGTAATCACTTACGGAACAACTTTTTCTATTGATAATGTAAATAAGTTGCCCAAATTACAGTCAATTTATAAACAGGGACTCCAAGGCAAATATGACCCGCAAAGCTATTTGTCTTGGGGGCCACAATTTGATCAGTCAGATAAGATTTATGATAACTTAGGTGAATTCTTTCAAACGTCAGTTTCTCAAGTGCACGATTTGACAGCAGGAGGAAGTACAGAAAGATCATCTTTTTATGCTTCTGCTTCTTTGTTGGATCAGAATGGAATTGTCAAAAATATGGATTTCGACAGAAAATCATTTCGGTTAAACGCTGATCACAAGATGCTTGATAACTTGAAAATTGGGGCGAATATGAACTATATAAATTCTGGAAGAACATATTTTTCTCAAGGGAGTGCTAATGGTGTTATGGGGGCAATATACTGGCCACTGAATGTTGATATGAAAGATTATGTCAATGATGATGGAACCCAAAAATTATTAAGTCAGAATTCGGACGGTGCTGTAGATAACGCTTATTGGACAATAAATAAGAAACCAATAACAAATAAAGTGAACCGTTTTATGGCAGTTGGCGATGTTTCGTATGATCCACTAAGCTGGTTGAATTTAACTTATCGTATAGGTACAGATTATTATACTGAGAATTTCCAGAGCGTAACTGCTCCTACTTCCCAAACAAGTGTAACAGGTTATTTAGCTGAATCGACAGCTACTAATCAAATTACGACTTCAACGTTTTTGGCAAATGCGAAGCGTAGTTATGGTGATTTCAACTTTAATTTGACAGTAGGACATAATTTGGAATCCACCTATAGACAAACAACCACTTCAACAGCTATTAATTTTATTGATCCAGATTTTGTCGGAATTAATAATAGTATCCAGAGCGATCGTACGGTTTCTAAATCTATCAATCGAAGAAGAATAATGGGGGTCTTTGGAGATCTAAATATGGATTGGAAGAATATTGTTTATTTGAACTTTAGAGGTAGAAACGATTGGTCATCTACTTTGCCAAAGTCGAATAATTCATTTTTCTATCCTTCTATTAGTACATCTGTTGTGCTTACTGATCTTGTTAAAGAAATTAACGGAAGTGAATCTACGGGTGTTTTATCTTATGCAAAGGTTCGTGGAGCCTGGGCCCAGGTTGGAAAAGATGCTCCTGCTCACGTTTTACAAACGACTTTGGGGACTTATATAAATGATTTTACAATAAATCCTAGGGGATTCATTACGAATATTACAGATTATTTTGGTAATCCTAATTTGAAACCAGAGTTCACAAACTCTTATGAAGTAGGAGCAGATTTGAGATTTATAAATAATCGTGTGGGAATTGATGTAACTTGGTATAAAACTAAATCTGATGATCAGATTTTAGGTACAAGGACGCCGCCGTCTTCAGGTTCATTTCTCGCTTATCTCAATGGTGGAGCAATAGAAAACAAAGGATGGGAGGGTATAATCAATATTCAGGCAATAAAAAAAGAAAATTTTCAATGGTCTTTTGATTTAAATTTTAGCGCAAATAGGGCTAAAGTCTTGAGTTTGCCCGGTAGTTTGGACCGAGTAGAGTTGTCTGACGCCTGGGTGACGGATAATGCCGCGCAGGCTGCAGCTTTTTTGAATGGTACAGTCTTTGGCATAAATGGTAATGTCTGGAAAACTAATGATCAGGGGCAGTATTTATTAGATAATAATGGTCGTCCTCAAATTGCATCTTCTATGCAATTGGTTGGAGATCGTAATCCCGATTGGATAGCGGGAATTACAAATACATTTAAGTATAAAGATTTTGGTTTGTCGTTTATGTGGGATTTCCGTCAAGGAGGTGATGTTTTTAATGCAACTGCTTATACTTTAGTGAATTCTGGTTTGAGTCCATTGACTCAAAATCGAGGAAATATTGTGATTCCAGGAATAATAGAGTCTACTGGGCAAATTAATAATTTGGAGATTCCAATGAACCAGGATTATTATCAGACCTTATATGCAAAAAATTCCAAAAATTTTGTTGAAGATGGTAGTTGGGTGCGTTTGCGTTACGTCAGTTTAAATTATAAAGCTCCATCTTCATTGGTTAAGAAATTGAGATTACAGAATTTGCAATTTACATTGACAGGAAGAAATTTATTATTATTCACAGATTATTCGGGTGTCGATCCTGAAGTCTCAGGTAGTGGTGCGGGAGTCGGTGGCTCCGGTTCATTTGGTTTTGATAACCTTGGTGTTCCTGCGACAAGAGGTATTGATTTAGGTTTGAAATTTTCCTTTTAAAGCTTATGAAAAATAGATTAAAAAAATATAGCATTTTTTGCATAATTACAGTTGGGATGGGATTCTCATCATGTAGTAAGTATTTGGATGTCAATGAAGATCCAAATAATCCTGCTAGAGTAGAGGCTGCCAGTCGTTTGGCAGGTGCAATAACAACATCAAGTGGAGCGGCTCAATGGCGAGGGACGAGGGAGTTGGCAGGGGTTATGCAATACGGAGGGCTTCAAGCTGCAAGTTCTGGAGGGTATGCTGCGACAAATTGGAGATTTACGGCTTCTTACTTCTTGTGGCAAAATGCCTATGTGAATACAATGCCTAATTGTGTGGATATAATTAATTTAGGTGAAGAAGAAGGAAATCCTCATTTTGTCGGTGTGGGGAAAATATTGCTAGCATTAAATTTTGGGCTGCTGACGAGCCAGTATGGCGATATCGTGGTGGATGATTATTATAACGGTAAGGATCAAGTCGTATTAAAGCCTAAATTTAATACACAAAAAGAGGTTTATGAGCGGATTCAAAAACTCCTTGATGAGGCTATTGCTGCTCTTGAAAACCCCAATAATAAGAGAGGGTTAGATGCGAAAAAAGGTGATCTGTTGTATCAAGGAGATGTTTCAAAATGGATTAAGTTTGCTTGGTCATTAAAAGCAAGATATTATAATCATCTAAGTAAAAAGTCTTCTATTTACAATGCTGATGAAATTATTGCCGCTTGTGCCAAAGGTTTTAATGGGGATGGTATGGATGCTGAATTTCCATATTTAAATGGAGGTCAATTGATTGATGAGAACCCATGGTCGAGCTGGGGGGGATTTGAAAGTGAAGCGAATCCACGATATTTTGCTTGGACACAATTCTTTGTTAATATGTTAACAGCGTTTCCTGTCTCTAATAAATTGTATGAAGATCCCAGAATAAGCAAAATAATGAAGGGAGCCGCATCTGACGGAAAATATAGAGGGCCTGGGGCTGGTGATTATATAAGCAATGGCCAAGGAGTTCTTGCTAACGGTACTCAAGGTGATAAAACTAAAGTAAAACCGGAAGATTATGGAAGATTTAGTAAAAGTGGATATTATACAAGTACAACATCTCCTTTTGGTTTCATTACCTATTCGGAGGTAAAGTTAATTGAAGCGGAAGCAAAGTTGAGAAAAGGGGACTCTAATGGTGCATTGGTTTCTTACGAAGAAGGTGTCAAATCTAATATGCGAAAATTGGGTGTTTCTGCATCTGATATTTCTAATTACTGGAATGCTCAGGTGGCAGATGGTCTTTCTCAACATTTTAGTACAGTCGATGGGGGGTTAAGTCATATTATGAGGCAAAAGTATATTTCACTTTGTTTGAACCCTGAAACTTGGGTAGATATGAGGCGGATGGATTATAGTGCGAATATTTATGGGCCAAGTTTAAAAAGACCTACAAATTTAAACACGACAATTTTTGATATAAATAATCAAAATCAATGGATTCAAGCAATGGTTTATGAAACTAATGAACAGACTAGGAATCCCGATGCTGTTGGAAATAACACAGAAAAATATCGATTGCTTACTCCGTTATGGTTCAATGTTAAAGAATAGATAATAAGGGGGGCTCCCCCTTATTATCTATAAAAGCAAAATCTTGTAATATAAAGGTAGATCTTAGTTATATTTGGTTATTTATGAGAAAAATAGTTTTATTAAGCCAATTGTTGTGGCTGTCATGCCTTTGTGCACAAACACCTGTTATTATCCAAAAACCTATTCTTTGGAATGCAGAGCGGGAGCAGCTCTCTTTGGATTATCTTAAAAGTAGGCATGGTATTGTGCAGCAAAAGGCTGTGATCAAACCAACAATGGTCGTCGTGCATTGGACAGCAAATAATAGTGTACAAGCAACTTTTAATACGTTTAATCCCGTATTATTGCCTGGGAGGCCAGAATTGACTAAAGCAAGCCCGTTAAATGTTTCGTCGCAATATGTGATCGATAGAGATGGTACGATTTATCAATTTTTGCCTGATACTGTATTCGCTAGACATACCATTGGTTTGAATTATTGTGCGATCGGTATTGAAAATATTGGTGGTGATAAGTATCCACTTACCGAAAAGCAGCTGTTGGCGAATGAGGCGCTCATTAGGCAGTTAAAAAGCAAGTATCCAATAAATTTTGTAATTGGTCATCACGAATATAAGACCTTTCGTAATACAAAATATTGGAAAGAAACGAATTCAAATTATATCACTTCAAAGTCAGATCCTGGAGATGATTTTATGATCAAATTAAGGAGAAGGTTGATTGATTTGAATCTATTATCCTTATAACAGATTTATAAAAAACAAAAAGGGAGTTCTTATGAACTCCTTTTTTGTTTTTGTATTTTTTCATCTGATTTCTTGAAATGTGGATGTTTTTTTAATCATATTACTATCTCTTCTAAAATGTTTGATGTAATTTTTTGAAAAATCATTAATTGCTGTTTTATGCCGCAGTTCATATTTGTAATAATAATGTTACAAATATGTGTATTAGTTACACTAATTATGCTTTTGTATTTCTTAATTATTGTTAATATGTTTTTGATATTCAGGTATTTGTCATGTTTATTGAATGTTTTTTGTTAAATAATGTTAAATAACAATTAATGGTGTGTATAGAAAATAAAAGTGACTACTTACTTTGTTTTGCGTTTTTGTGAGTGATTTAGTTAAAAAAACGAAAACATCTACTTACATTTATTCACGAATTATCATCTATTTGCCAGTATGATAGACATGCTACCATTAATTTTTAATAAAATATGAAAAGACTATTTGGATTCCTTTTATTAATGAGTTTTCTTACTTTCACTTCATGTGCTAGTAAATCAGTAGTCGTAAATCAGACTTCATTTACTTCTCCAAATAAAAATGCGCAAATTTTAACCGGTGCAGATCAGCTTTCATCTTACTTGCGTATGTTAAAAGGTAAGAAAGTAGGTGTTATGGGAAACCAAACTTCTATCGTAGGGGCATCTAAGGAGCATCTAGTAGATGTGTTATTGCGCGAAAAAGTGGATTTAAAATTTGCCTTTGCGCCTGAGCATGGTTTTAGAGGGGATGTGGAGCGTGGAGAGAAATTTGGTAATGATGTTGATTCAAAAACAGGATTGCCATTATATACTTTATATGGAGGTAATCAAAAACAAGACTCTATTGTAAATGCAATTGATGTCATGATTTTTGATCTTCAAGATGTTGGCGCGCGTTTTTATACCTATATCACTTCCTTGCATCGGGTGATGGAATTATGTGCAAAACACAATAAAAAACTTATTGTATTGGATCGTCCAAATCCGAATGGTGATCAGGTGGATGGTCCGGTAAGACATGATGATAAGTTTAAATCAGATGTTTCTTGGCATAAAATAGCGATGATCCATGGTTTGACCATTGGTGAATTGGCTAAGATGATCAATGGTGAAAAATGGTTAGAAAATGGCAAACAATGCGATGTGACAATTGTACCTGTTAAAGGATATGACCATAAGATGATGTATGATCTTCCTGTTATTCCTTCGCCTAGTTTGCCTAATCCTCTTTCAGTCAGACTTTATTTGTCATTGTGCCTTTTCGAGGGGACAGATATTTCTGTAGGACGTGGAACGGATTGGCCTTTTCAAATTATTGGTTATACCAATCCAGTGTATGGCTCATTTACTTTTACTCCTGGTGAACGTCACGGTATGACTAAGCATGTAGAAGGTAAAGGTGCTATTAATTATGGGATTGACCTTCGAAGTGTAGTTCCTTCTGAACATAAATTTACCTTAAAATACGTATTGGATTTTTACAAGAAAACTCCAGATAAATCTACTTTTTTCGCTCGACCTGCATTTTTTGATAAACTTGCTGGGACTGATCAATTGAGGCTGCAGATTCTTGCTGGAAAATCGGAACAGGAGATAAGAGCTTCGTGGGCAGCTGATTTAGCTGCATATAAAGTGATGCGCAAGAAGTATTTATTATACCCAGATTTTGAATAAAACAAACTAACTAAATTTCAATATAAAAATTCATTTATTATAAAACGCTACGATACAATGAGAAAATTTATACTATTTTCTGTTGCTGTGGGTCTGAGTGTGCCTTCTAAGTCTTTCAGTAATGTGAGCAAAGAAGGAGTGCTGAATAGCCCTAATGTAACACAGTCACTTTTAGCTTCATCCAAAGCTGTGCTTCAAAATGCAGTTCAGGGGGTGGTGACAGGGCCAGATGGGCCAATGGCGGAAGTAAGTGTAGTTGTTGTCGGAGGGACAGCCTCTACAAAAACAGATACTCAAGGACGTTTCAAGATTACGGCTCCTATCGGGAGTAAGTTGAGATTTACGTCCATTGGTTATGCTACAAAAGAGGCAACGGTAAGTTCTAACACTGTGAACGTTACTTTAGAATCAAGTAATGAATCTTTGGAAGAAGTGGTAGTTGTTGGTTACGGTACACAGAAAAAAGGCAATGTAACAGGTGCTGTATCGACTATCAATGTAAAAGAAAATTTACAGAGTAGACCTATTGCAGATGTTGGTCGTGCTATCCAAGGTACAACACCCGGATTGAGTGTTACAATACCAAGTGGAGAAGTAGGTTCTGATCCAAAAATTAGAATTCGGGGCGCAATTTCTTCTATCCAAGGAACATCTAATCCTCTTATTTTATTAGACAATGTTGAAATACCAAGTATTCAATATGTCAATCCTGAGGATGTTGAATCTATTACAGTTTTAAAGGATGCTGCGGCCTCTTCGATATATGGTGCTAAAGCAGCTTTTGGCGTTATTTTGATCACAAGTAAGACGGGAAGTTCAACTGAAAAAATCAATGTTAATTACTCTAATAACTTCTCCTTTCAGAATCCTTTTAAAAGATATGAAATGGGTCGTCTTAATGCATTGAAATATACGGTAGACGCTATGGATAGGGTTGGAGAAACGGAAACTGGAGCTTTTTATAAAATAAATAGAGAGAGTTACGAAAAAGCTGTTGATTGGGATAAAAAATATGGTTCTACGATAGGATCAGATGACCCTACGGTCTATGGGAGAGATTGGTATGTGAATCCTACAGCGCCAACTAAAAAATTTGGTATTCGTACTTATGATCCCTATGATTATATGATTAAGGAATGGGCGCCTACTCAGACCCATAATCTATCGTTAAATGGTAGCATTAACAAAACAAAATATACGGCTTCATTTGGATCCTTGAACCAAAGTGGTATGTTGAAACCTGGTGATGCAGATAAGTTTACAAGATATAATGCTGCTTTACGACTAAGTACAGAACTTAATAAGTTCATTACTGTTCGTGGTGGAGCCATGTTTGCTCAGCGAAATAAGACATATCCATATGCGACAAACTCAACTACAGCAGATCCATGGTTATACATGTATAGATGGAGTTCATTGTATCCAATGGGAAATGACGAAAATGGAAATCCAATCAGAAGTCCTTGGAGTGAAAACAATGCGGCAAATGATGCATCGATGTTACGTAACTACATTAATTTAAATGCGGGTGCGACAGTTAATATTAAGAAAAACTGGAGAGTAGATATTGATTACAATTTTACGAATGAAGATTTTTCTTGGAGAAAAAATGGTACGAGATATACCGCTGCAAACTCTTGGGTTGCTGCAAAGCAAAGACTAGATGCGAATGGCAAACCTGTTTTTGTTAATAGTGATGGTCAGGTAGTTTCTTCAACTGATGCGGGAGCAATACGGGCTTATGATTTGTCCAATGACATGTATACCGCAAATGGTTCTGCACAGGATCATATTTACATGCGATCTGAAAATGAACAAAAACATACTTTTAATGCATATACGACCTATGATTTAAATTTAAATGATGATCATGTATTTAAATTTATGCTAGGTATGAATCGAGTGGCTTCTGCTGGTCAGTATCATTGGACGCAAAGAGCTGATTTAATTGATATTACAAATCCTCAATTTGATCTTGCTGTTGGAACAATAACGGGTAGTGGAGGTGAGTATTGGGAATCTCAGTTAGGATACTTTGGTCGGGTTAACTATGCTTATAAAAATAAATATTTGTTAGAGGCAAATCTTCGATATGATGGATCATCTAAATTTCCTACAGATTTGAAATGGAGATGGTTCCCATCATTCTCAGCGGGCTGGGTAGCATCAGAAGAGAGTTTTATGGAATGGGCGAAGCCAACGTTGAACCAATTAAAATTTAGAGGTTCATGGGGTATCATCGGTAATCAAACTGTGCCTTCTGATTTGTATATTTCCAACATGTCTGCAGGTCAAACAAGCTGGGTAATCGATGGAACATTAACAAATTCTGTTGGATCTCCAAAATTGAATGTTCCGAATGTAAGCTGGGAAGATTTGGAAACTTTGGATATCGGTATGGATGCCAGATTTTTCAAAAGTAAGTTGGGGCTTACCGTTGATTGGTATCAGAAGAAAACAAACAATATGTTTGCTCCTTTAGAAGGTACTACTTGGACTTTAGGTGCGCCAGCTCCTATAGGTAATTATGGTACTTTGACTACTCGAGGTCTTGAAGTTGCAGTAGATTTTAATCATAGATTTGAAAATGGTCTTGGAATAAATTTGAGAGCTAATATTGATGATGCTAAGTCGGTCTTCAATGGTTATACGGAGTCAAGAACGACTGGTGTAAATTATAATGGACGTGTATATGGAGATATCTGGGGCTTTGAAACAGATCGATTATATCAATATGATGATTTTGTTTTAGATGGAAATGGAAAAGCGCAGTTAGTGGATCTGAATGCAGATATGTCAAAATACTATCTGAGTGGAGGTAAGAAGGCTTATCTTTTGAAAGACGGGCCAAATGGAGAGAAACCAGTATACCAACCTCGATATCAAAATTCATCTAACTTTTACTATGGACCAGGCGATGTTAAATTTAAGGATTTAAATGGCGATGGAGAAATCGATAATGGCGATGGTACAATCGATAATCCTGGAGATATGAAAATTATTGGAAACTCTACGCCTAGATACCAATATGGATTTAGAATAGGTGCTGATTTTAAGGGCTTTGATGTTTCAGCATTCTTTCAAGGAGTTGGTCAACGTAAGGTATGGGGTACTGGATTTTTGGCTATCCCTGGTTTTAATGTCTCTGATGGCGCTATGCCAGCAAGTTTTGTTAATGATTATTGGACTCCAGAAAATCAGGATGCATTTTACCCAGCCGCATTCAATAATGCTGGTGGTACCAATGTAAACAATATGCAGATTCAATCTCGTTATCTATTGGATATGTCTTATTTGAGAATTAAAAATCTGACAATGGGGTATACGATTCCAAAACATATATTGGATCGTGCAAAAATTAATAATTTAAGAGTGTATGTATCATTAGAAAATTTCTTTACTTGGGATAAATTAAATGGCCTGCCGGTAGATCCAGAGGAGGTTGAAGGAGAATCGATTTTTAATGCCACCAACTATAATGGCGGTCGTACAGGTGTTGGTACTCCAACATTCAAAAGTGCATCATTTGGTGTTCAGTTAAACTTTTAATATTTGAAAAATGAAATTAAATAAACATATTATAGCAGTTTTACTGTCTACGGCAGGTTTAGTTTCTTGTAATAAGGACTTATTAGATCGCTCAGAGACAACGAAAGTGATTGATGCTGAATTTTGGAGAAATCAAAGCGATATCAGATTGTACGCAAATGATTTTTATACAAACTTTTTTGTAGGGTATAATTCAGGATTTGGCGTTGCTTTTGCTCCGCTTAGAGGGTATAACTGGGCGGATGATTTTACATCTGAAGGGACGCAAGCAAGTTTTGAATCCACAGTACCTACAACGCGAGGTTCTTCTTCTGCTACTACTGAAATGTTAACTCAATATGCAGGGCCTTCTTGGAACTTCTATTGGGTTCGTAAAGCAAATGTGATGTTGAATCGCATAGAAAATAAAGCAAAACCTAATTTATCTCCAGAAGAGTATAACCATTGGACAGCAGTTGCTAAATTTTTCAGAGCTTTTGAATATTCTCGTTTAGTTGGAGTATTTGGAGATGTTCCTTATTTTGATGCGGAAGTCGATCCAAAGGATTTTGATACCATGTACAAAGCTCGTACGCCAAGAACGGAGGTGATGGATAAAGTGTATGATGACTGCAAGTATGTATTGGAGAATATGCGCATAGATGATGGTAAAGGGTATGTGGGTCGTTATACAGCTGCTGCTTTAATCTCAAATTGGATGTTATTTGAAGGTACTTGGGAACATTACCACAATGTGGATAAAACGAGAGCAAAAAAGTTTTTAGAGTTAGCAGTTGAAGCTTCTCAATATGTGATGAATTCTGGTAAATATTCTTTTGGTAGTGATTTCAAAAGTTTATTTGCATCGGAGGATTTGAGTAGTAATCCTGAGGTGATTTTCTTTAGAGCTTATAATGATGCCGTAAAGGTGACACATGCAATTGGTTCTTATAGTAATGGCAATGAAGGACAAGATAAAGCTTCAAACCTGAATCTATTAAAATCTTTTATTTGTAATGATGGTCAAGTTTGGCAAAACTCCACAACTGCTAAAGCCGGTGACTTTTCATTAAAAGCATTAGCATCTTCTAGAGATCCAAGATTTGAGGCAACTTTTATGGATACGGTCAATACCGCTGCTGTAACTTTAGCCTATGTTCATAAATTTTCAGGAAGAGATGCCTTGACTTATATTGGTAAAACCTATCCTGCGAAATGGACAAGTAATACCAATACAAATGATGCTCCTGTAGCGCGTTTAGCTGAGGTAGTATTGAATTGGATTGAGGCTAAACAAGTATTAGCGGAAAATTATGGCGGTGCTGCTGTAGGTCAAAATGACTTGGATAAATCTATTAATGCAATCAGGAATAGACCTTTAGATGCTGATGCAACTAGAAAAGGTATTAAGAAAACAGCGCCATTACTATTATCTGCTATTCCAAACGATCCTACTCGTGATGGTGATGTGTCTCCATTGATGTGGGAAATACGTCGTGAACGTCGTATGGAATTTGTATACGAAGGATCTCGTCTGAATGATATCAGACGCTGGAAGAAATTGGATTATATGAATTTTAACAAGCCTGATTATACTGCAGGTCCATGGATCAATGCTCTGAAAGATTTACCTAAAAATGCTGCAGGTACTAATTTGGCAGATTCTTATAAGAATAAGTTAAAAGTTATGAAGGCAGATGGTACCGTTGTTACATTTAATGGTACAAATGCTAGTGATTTAGTTGGTTACTATGTTGTTGCAAATTTTGCAAATCGTGTAGCATTTACAGAGCGTTCATATATGTCTCCAGTTGGACTTAATCAGGTTCAGCAATATGTGGATAGAGGATATACATTAACACAAACAGTAGGTTGGTAATTATCGACTACTGAGTTAATAAAGAGCCACTTCATTTTGAAGTGGCTCTTTTTATATAACACAAATTTCATAATTTCTGCATACTTTTCATGCCGATCTAAATACCTGTTTTTAATAATTCTATCGGTATACTCACTCTCCCTCTTCTTAAATATATGATTACAATATTCTACAGGATTATTATGATATAACTCCTGTCAAATATGTATATAATGGATTTTATTTAATACACGATGATAGAGTTTTTATCACAAATTGAATTCCACTTTCATAATGGAATGCTAGGCTTATCTGCCCCATTATTCAAAACAAATTTTATCTTGCTTTTTTATGCGTTAGTAATATTTTATTTCACGCTAAAAAACGTATAAAAACGCAATAAAATTTTATATTTAATATTATAAGCTTATATTAGTATATATTTATGCGTTTTTCAGACATTTCCAAGTGTTGAAACATGCATAATCTAACCAAAAAAAGTAAAACCAATTTTTTAAATTATTATTCCGATTATGAGAAAATCTCTATTATTCTCAGTTGCTGCAGGTTTAATTAGTTATCCCGATGCTCATGCGAGTGGCGTATCTAAAATTACTAATCTTGCAGCTACTACCTCTGAATTTTCAAGTAGAATCTTTCAAAATACGGTACAAGGTAAAGTTTTGGGACCTTCTGGTCCTATTGCTGGAGCTACTGTAACTGTTGTTGGTACAAAGAATTCTACAATGACTGATTTAGAAGGCAATTTTAAAATTGTAGCTCCCATAGGAGCTACTCTTCGCATATCTATTGTTGGATACAAGTCTAGGGATATTAATGTCACATCAAATACGCTGTCTACGGCATTGGAAATTAATGAAAGTGCTTTGGATGAAGTTGTTGTAGTTGGCTATGGTTCTCAAAAGAAATCAAATTTAACAGGCGCAGTTTCAACTGTAAATGTTGAAAAAGTTTTGGGAAGTAGACCTATTCCTGATGTAGCAAGAGGTTTGCAAGGGACAATTCCAGGTCTTTCTATTGTTGTTCCATCTGGAGAAGTTGGCTCCGATCCAATAATGAAAATTCGTGGTCAAATTGCTTCGATAAATGGATCAAGTAATCCTCTTATTTTAGTAGATAATGTCGAAATTCCTAGTGTCAATCTTATTAATCCGAATGATATTGAATCGGTCACTGTACTAAAAGATGCAGCTTCAAGTTCAATTTATGGAGCAAAGGCAGCCTTTGGTGTGATATTGATCACGACAAAAAAAGGTGCTAACACAGACTCGAATGTGGTCACTTATTCTACAAACTTATCTTTGCAATCTCCGTTTAAGCCTATTGAAATTGCAGGAATTGACGGTTTAGAATATACATTGGAAGCGCATGAAAACATGAAAGCAAGTGGACCTGCTGGTGGATTTTGGCGTGTAAGTAGAGAAAGTTTTGAAAAAGTTAAAGAATGGCAGCAAAAATATGGCAGTACTGTCGGTAATTATGACCCGGTTCTGTATGGCCGTGATTGGTACTATGAAGGTGGAGAAAAATATGGCTTAAGGTTGTATGATCCTGCGGCAGTGATGATTAAGGATAATGCTTTTTCTCAAATTCATAATTTGGGATTGAATGGGAAAAGTAATAAAACAACCTATAATTTAAGTTCAGGGTACCTTGGTCAGCAAGGAATGATGAAACCTGCTCAACATGATGACTATACTCGTTTTAATGCAACATTAAATCTCTCGACAAAAGTAAGCGATTTTTTGACGGTTAGAGGTGGGGCAATGTATTCAGATGGAACTAAGCGATTTCCTAATTCGACTACTGGATTTACATCTGATCCTTGGCTCTATTTATATAGATGGAGCCGGTTATTTCCAATAGCAGCACAACAAAATGGTGTGGATGTGAGGGATCCTTATTTTGACACAAAGAATGCACATGATGCTATTAGAACCAATCGATATCTGAATCTGAATTTGGGATCGACTTTAAATGTGACAAAAAATTGGGACATCCAATTGGACTATGCATACAGTACTCAAAATAATACGGATAAATCTTCGATGCCTACATCTACCGGGGCATGGCATTGGTATGCTCCAATTGCAAGTGTTGATGCTGACGGCTGGCCGATTTATGTCGATGAGGATGGTGTAGCGACAGATACTGGAGGCATTCCCTCTTATCAGTTTCCTGTAGAACAATATATAGGAAAAGATCAAACCTATATATCCAGATCAAATTACTTTTCAAAAAAACATACGTTCAATGCCTTTTCAACCTATAATTTGAACATTCAATATAAGCATGATTTTAAGTTTATGGTTGGGACAAATATTGTATCCAATTTATGGGAGAGTAATTATGCAAAAAGAACCAATTTAATGAATGAGCAAAATCCGCAATTCAATTTTGCTGTAGGTACTGAGACTTCTGGTGGTGATAAATATTGGGAATCACAAGCAGGATTTTTTGGACGCTTAAATTATGCATATGATAATAAATATTTGCTTGAAGCTAATTTGAGATATGATGGTGCTTCCAAATTTCCCAAACATCTACGCTGGAGATGGTTCCCTTCATTTTCTGCTGGCTGGGTAATTTCAAATGAACGCTTTATGGAGCCATTGAACCCCGTACTAAGCTTTGCTAAATTCCGTGGTTCTTGGGGAAGTATTGGTGATCAGTCTATAAGTAATGCCATGTATGTTCCCACTATGGCCATAGCGAAAAATAGCTGGCTAACGAGTTCTGGAAATCAATTTTTTCAGCTTGGGACACCCTTAGCTATTTCTGATGCAATTATGTGGCAGGATATTGAACATATTAATCTTGGTGCCGATTTGCGATTTTTTAATAATAAGTTGGGGCTTGTCATGGAATTGTATGAGCGTAGCACAAAAAATATGATCGTAGGCGGTGATGCTTTGCCTGCAACATTTGGTACTGGGGCTCCACAAGGAAATTATGGAAATTTAAGAACAAGAGGTTGGGAACTTTCCGCAGATTACAGTCACAAATTTAAAAATGGTTTACGATTAAATTTTAATGCCAATATTGCTGATGCAATTTCTGTAGTGACAAAAGGGGTCGACTGGAAAGATAATTGGGAAGATAGGAGATTGTCCACCAGTTATTCAACAGGAAGAAGATACGGGGATATTTATGGTTTCGTGACTGATCGCTTGTATCAAAAGGAAGATTTTATGTATGATGAGCAAGGGAAGTTTATGCAAACTACAATTGTTAGAGACGGTTCATCAAAAGTTACTAATATGCTGGCAGGCAATAATCCTGTTTATCAAACATATTTTGAAGATGGTAATCAAATCCTACTGATGAGCCCAGGTGATGTGAAATTTGTTGACGTTAATGGTGACGGATATATTGATGCAGGAAAAGGGGTGAACGGTGATACTGGTGATATGGTTGTTATTGGAAATTCTACGCCTAGATATGATTTTGGGTTTAGGGTGGGTGCGGAATATAGAGGATTTGATTTGTCTTTGTTTTTTCAGGGAATCGGAAAAAGAAGTATCTGGGGTGACGGTCAATTGGCTATTCCGGGCTATCATGTTAAAGACGGAGCCATGCCTCAAGCAATTGCTGAGGATTTTTGGAAAGAGGATCGTACAGATGCATTCTATCCAAGAGCATGGAATCTTAATGGATCTAATTCTGGCTACGTGATGAGACCGCAGACTCGGTATATGTTGGATATGTCCTATTTCAAAATTAAAAATATAACGTTAGGATACGCTGTTTCACAGACGGCATTAAGGAAAATTCACTTAAAAAATGCTCGTATTTATGTCTCACTTGAGAATTTTTTCACTTTCGATAATTTAAGAGGCCTTCCAATCGATCCTGAAACTATCTCTGGAAATTCTATGTTACAGTCTGGTGGAAATTATAATCTAGGGCGTACTGGGGCTGGTAACCCTTCTTTTAAATCTGCATCAATGGGTATTCAAATAGGTTTGTAATAAAAATGAAAAATAACATGAAAATCAAATATAATTTTATTTTAATCCTCCTTTCGCTTTCATTTTCGGGATGTGAAAAATTCTTAGACCGACCTCAGTTAACAAGTGAAAATGATGAAACTGCCTGGAGATCGGAGGATAATGTCCGTCTATATGCCAATAAATACTATACAGATTTCTTTACTGGATATGGTGTAGGGTTTGATAATGGTGGAGCATTATTAGCTGGATATACTTTCAGTGATGATATTTTGTTACTAGGTAATCAAACCAATTTTACAAGATCGATACCAAACAGTCAAATTTGGAGCTATACGACTATTCGATCAGTAAATGTTATGTTAAATCGAATTGAAAATAGGATGTCTAAAATTTTAAGTTCGGAAGCTTTTAATCACTGGAAGGGTATTGGGAAATTTTTCAGGGCTATGCGTTACTCGGAGTTGGTGGGGACATACGGAGATGTTCCCTATTATGATGACATCGCAAGTGATGTAGATTTTGACAATCTTTATAAACCTCGTACACCTAGAAATGAGGTGATGGATGCTGTTTATGAGGATTTGAAATTTGCTTTGGCAAACGTCCGGTTGAATGATGGAGATCAATTTGTCAATCGTTATGTCGTTGCTGGGTTTGTTTCTAGATTGGCCATGACCGAAGGATCTTGGCAAAAGTATTACTATAAGAATCAGGATCGTGCCAAGAAGTTCTATGAACTAGCTCTGGAAGCTGCAAACTTTGTTATTTCGAGTGGAAAATATGATATCGTTTCTGATTATAGGTCAATTTTTACATCTAATGATTTGAAGGGCAATAAAGATGTGATTCTATATAGACATTATGATGCAGCTGTCAATGTAAGGCATTCTATAGTTTCGATACATAATTTATCAGAGTCAGTCACTTATGGACCAACAACATCTTTAATTAAATCATTTGTATGTAGTAAAGATGGTCAGCCATGGCAGAATTCGGTGGAGAAAAATGCTCATAATTTTTCGTTAGATAGTTTAATTGCTAAGCGTGATTCTAGGTTTGAAGCTTCTTTTCATTATAAAAATACCATAAAAAACAAAGCTTCTTTCTTATATATAACTAAGTTTTTGCCACGATCGGTACAAGCTACTGTAGCTGCGGGAGGTGCTCCAGGTATTGATTATTCGGGTTCTAATAATGTGACGGATGCTCCTGTTTTACGATATGCAGAGGTTTTGTTGAATTGGATCGAAACAAAAGCTGAGTTAGCTTCTTTGGGCGGAGTCGCAGTTGATCAATCAGATATTGATAGGACAATAAATAAATTGAGAGATCGACCACTAGCAGCAGAGGCAGCATCTAGAGGTGTAAAGAAAACTGCTCGATTGCAATTGACTAATTTACCTGTTGATCCTGCTCGAGATGTTCAAGTTTCAAGTTTGCTCTGGGAGATTCGAAGGGAACGTAGGATGGAATTGACATTTGAAGAATCTCGCTTGTCAGATTTAAAGAGATGGTCAAAATTAGAATACATGGACACGGATTTGAATAAAGATCTACTCTCTGGTGGTTGGGTAAATTTCCCTCAAGAAGTGCCAGCGGAAATTAAAGCTGGTATTTCTGTAGTTAAATTGGACGGACAAGTTGTTGTTTTTAATCCTGCTGATGCATCAAGTAGTGCCAAGATGACTGGGTTTTATCGTTATACCTTGAATAATGGTAGACAGCCTTTTCTAAACCTATCCAATATTAATCCTTATTTAGCTCCTGTTGGTAGAGTTCAAATTGATGAATATGCTGCAAAGGGGTATGTGTTAAAACAAACGGAAGGCTGGCCTCAAAATTAAGATGCCAAATACTTGTAGTTTATTAATAAGAAAGAGATGAAAATTATACATAATATTTCAAAAATGGGTTTATGGGCAGCATGTGTCTGTTTCGCTACTCTAACGGTCTTGTCTTCATGTAAGGATGATTTTCCTGTAAATGTTGAATCTGATAAAATAACTGTTTTAAAATCTATAAAAATTGTAAATGCTGGAAAACAGGGTAATGAAATTGTAGAGGGAGTAGTAAATGAAAATAATAAAACAGTATCATTTCCTCGTATTGATCCAGAAACAGATCTGTCTGCCATTCAATTTGAAGCAACCACATCGGATGGAGCGATCTTAGAAAAAAATACTTATGCATTGCTATTTAAGGATGGGGAAAGTGAGAGCACAGTGGTTCTCAAGGTGACAAATAGCCCTAGATATCGAGAGTATTTGGCTAAGGTAAGATTGAAAATTCCTGTTTATGGTGCTGATTTTACGAAACCGATTATTTATGATTATACAAATAATGAACTGGGTAATCCAATTTATGAAACATTCACCGGGGCTCTCACTCGTGGGACGGGTTTTGATGGTGAACATGTGCTTATTGTCACTAGACATGCTGCAGGTTCTCATTTATTAAAGGTCACTGATCTGAAGAAGAATGTCATTAACAGGATCCCTTTAAATTTGACAGGAGTGACTTTAGGAACTTTCGTGGTTAATGTGGGAGATATTGTAAATGGTCATACGTATATCGCAAATCTGTCAGGTGCTAGTGCTGCAAGCCCTATAAAAATTTATCATTGGACTGATCCTACTGCTGCACCCCAAATTGTAGCAAATATTGATGTCAGTAAAATTGTAGGCGCAGGGGTTCGACATGGTGATAATATGTCTGTCAATTTAGATAAGAATGGTAACGGGTTTATTTTTTTAGGAGATAATGCTGGAACTAAAGTGTTGAGATTAAAAGTTTCTAATTATACGAATATTGGAGATCCATTTGTCATTGCTTCAACAGTGAATGTGGGATCATGGAGTTCTTTTAACCAGATTGGGGAGACAGATGATTATTTGTTTACTGGACACGATGCGCCCATCATGGCTGTTAATAGTGGTGGTTCTATTTCTTATACATTATCTCGTACATCAATTCCAATTAGAAGTTCTGATAGTAGAGTTGTTGAATTCAATGGTGAGCGATATTTATTAACGACCACAGCAGCGCGCACGGGGTCTGAACCCACTGTACTTTCTTTGTATAATATAACTAAGGGTAATAATATTATTGATGCTTTAACTGCTTTTGAGCAATCTGACAGAAAGCCAGTTTATGAATATTCTTTATTGGGTCCTGTTAATACGTCGCCTGCGACACAAACGGGATGGTCTGTACTTAAAGACGGGAATGGTCAGGATAAGTCTTTATTAATCTATTCTGCCGCAAGTGATGCTGGGTTTGTACTCATCGACGTGCCTAAGAAAGAACTTGAAGATTAGTGTAAAGTTGAATGCGAATCGACAAATTAATAGCTTCGATTCGTATTCATTAATTTATGATTTTAAAGTTGTATGTAACCAATAATTGATTATGAAAAAAAATTCTATATATGCATTGATGTTGTTGTGCTTTACAGCATTACTATTTAGTTGTTCCAAGGATTCGGACAATACTATTGAACCAATCGAACCACCTATTGAACAAGGACCTATTTTTCCAAGAAAAGAAATGAGAGCTGTTTGGATGACGACTGCCTGGGGTTTAGATTGGCCTCAGAGTATTTATTCAGAGTCTGCTCAAAAATCGCAATATATTGCTTATTTGGATAAGTTCAAAGCATTAAATATCAATACGATTTACTTTCAAGTAAAAGGAATGGGAGATTCTTTTTATGCCTCTACTTATGAGCCATGGAGCGCAGCTATTACTGGAACTAGAGGTAAAGATCCCGGCTATGACGTGTTGAAATTTTTGATTGATGAAGCTCATGCTAGAAATATGGAGTTTCATGCATGGATGAACCCTTATCGTATAGGTACTAGGACTGGAGTTTCTCAATCTTATGCTCCGCTTCATCAGTCTATTAATCCTGAGTGGGTAGTTAGTCATGAGAAAATTCAAATCTATAATCCAGCTTTGCCTGAAGTGAGACAGCGATTATCTGACCTCGTAAAGGAACTTATTTCGAAGTATGATGTTGATGGAATTCATTTTGATGATTATTTTTATCCAGATCCTTCTAGTGCTGGAACAATGATTTCTGATGAAAATGATTTTGATTTATATGGGGCTGGATATAAGACCATCGGTGATTTTAGGAGAGGAAATGTTGATCAAGCAATTAAATCGGTTTATGATGTAATTGTTCTGACCAAACCAGGAGTAGCTTTTTCGGTGTCGCCTGCGCCAAGTAATGCCTACAATATGAATACGCTTTATGCAAATGTCACCAAATGGTGTCAAGAGGGTTGGGTAGATATTGTTATACCGCAACTATATCAAGAAATAGGTAATGCTTCTAATGACTTTAAAACTAACTTAGGTTTTTGGCATCAGTTTAATTACAAAGCTGCTTTAGTAATTGGACACGGATTTTATAAGTTTGGCGATGCAACAAATCCAATAGCTTTCCAATCTACCGCCGAGCTGCAAAAGCAATTTGACTTGACGAAAACTAGAAAAAAAGTCGTTGGTAATGCTATGTATAGTGCAAAGTATATTATGAATAATAGTATAGGAATAACAGATAAATTGGCTGAAATATATAAAAATCCTGCTTTAAGACCGTTTGTCGGCAGAGCGGTTGCACCTTTGCCTGCAGAACCGCAAAATGTAAGAATTGAAGATGGAGTACTGAAGTGGATGGTGTCTGGTGATGTTAAATCTGTTGTTTATTATTTCGAAAATTTAAAAACAGAAGGAAAAATTGTAACGATTACAAAAGAAAATAATCAAGCGATTGCTGAAGGTGGTTTTTATTGTATTGCTACTTTTAATTCTGATAATCAGGAAAGTAAGTTTTCAAATTTTGTGGAGAAAAAATAAAGTAGTGATGAAAATATGATTAACAACCCAAAATCCATTGTATAAAATGCGGTTTTGGGTTTGTTGATTTTTATTTGTTGCATAAAAACGCATTATTTTATTTTTTATGACTATCTTTACAATACGAATTAATTCCTATGATGATAAAAAGAACCTATAGTATTATTTGCATGTTGATTTTTGCATTTAATATATTGAATGCACAATCTTTCAAATTTGCTCATGTCACCGATACACATGTTGGGGGAGCGACAGGTGAAGAAGATTTGCGTCGTACAGTAAAAGATCTGAATACTTTAAAAGATATTGATTTTGTTATCCTTTCAGGTGATATAACCGAATTTGGTGCCGATCATGAATTGATACTGGCTAAACAAATATTGGATAGCTTGTCTTTGCCTTGGTATGTAATTCCTGGTAATCATGATGGCAACTGGTCTGAAAATGGGGCCAATACTTTTCGACGTGTTTTTGGAGGTGAAACTTTCTTTTTTAAACATAAAGGTTTCATGTTTTTAGGGACTAATTCAGGGCCAAATATGCGGATGAGTCCAGGACAAATTCCGCGTGAAAATCTTGTTTGGATGGATTCAATTTTTAATGCTAATCCCGACAGTAAGATGCCTTTGATATACATTAATCATTATCCACAGGATTCTTCTTTAAATAATTGGTTTGAAGCTTTGGATCGAGTAAAGTCAAGGAATGTGCAATTGGCTTTTTGCGGACATGGTCATGTAAACAAATTATACGATTGGGAAGGTATACCCGGGATAATGGGGAGATCAAATCTCCGTGCAAAGAATGAATATGGTGGTTATAATATTGTAACGATCGACCAGGGTAAGGCTACTTATCAAGAACGTACATCTGATGGACGCTATTTGGATCCTTGGGCAGTGGTCACATTAGAAAATCATCATTTTGAATTGGATAAAAAGAAATATCCGCGACCTAGTTACACCGTTAATGATAAATATGCGTCTCGAGTCTCTGTAGCTTGGGAGTTTCAAGATGCAAGTGATATTGGTGCTGGAATGTCCTTATATAAAGATTGCATTATTACGGCCAATACCTCAGGTGATATTTTTGCGTTGGATCGCAAAACAGGCAAAAAGAAGTGGTCATTCAAAACGGGAGGTAAAGTATATTCAACACCTGCGGCATGGAAAGGTGTTGTAGTAGTAGGCTCTTCTGATCATTATATTTATGGTATAGATGCAGAGAATGGTATGTTGAGATGGAAAGTGAAAACAGAAAAAGCTGTTCTCGGCTCACCTTTGATTTATAAGGGTATAGCATATATGGGTGGATCTGATGGAGTTTTTAGAGCATTGGATGTATTGACGGGAAAACAAAAATGGAATTTTAATGGGGTGAAAGGATATGTTTCTACTCTTCCGACATACTATCAAGATCTCCTAATTTTCGGTTCATGGGGAAATGGCTTTTATGCTTTAAATGCAAAGTCGGGTGCTTTGGAATGGGAGTGGAATAATGGACATGCTAATCGCATGTTTTCTGCAGCAGCTTGTTACCCTGTTGGAGTGAATAATACCATTTTTGTAGTGGCACCAGATCGTTATATGACGGCATTAAATGCAGAAGATGGACAAGTTATTTGGAGAGAGAAAAAAGATACAATTCGTGTTAGGGAATCCATGGGACTTTCTGCTGACCATAAATATGTTTATGTCAAAACAATGGATGGCGATTTACTTGGAGTTTCCACAAAAGGTAATCAAATGGATGTCGCCTGGAAATCTAATTTGAAACTTCCTTATGAATTAGCTCCTTCTGCTATAAATACTAATGATAAAATTGTTTTTGTACCGAGTCATTCTGGATTATTGTCTGCAGTAGATGCTAAGTCAGGTCATGTGCTTTGGCAATATAAAATTTCAAACGGTATGGTTAATCCAACATTAGTTTTGGATAATAATGAGCTTGTTTGCAGCACAATGGATGGTAAGATTGTTAAACTAAAATTTTAACTTTATAAAAGTTCTAAATTATGAAATTAAATACACAAAACTTATTACATTTACTGCGTATTTTTATGCTTGTTTTTGCATGTTTTGTTTTTAACTTTGCGAAAGCGCAAAAACAAGCATGGATTAGAGTGAACCAATTAGGTTATACACCTACAGGTATAAAGGTTGCGGTATTTGGAGGAAAGGTAAAAGGAAATTATACTGAATTTGAATTGATAGAGGTGAAAACAACAAAACGCGTGTTCTCTAATACTATTGGTAAAGATTATGGTTCATATGGACCTTTTGTTCAGAGCTATAGATTTGATTTTTCAGCATTCCGTGATACAGGTTCTTATTATTTAAAGGTTGGAGAGGTGAAATCACCTGTCTTTAAGATTGGAAAAGATGTTTATAAAGGGGCTGCAGATTTTGCGCTCCGTTATATGCGTCAACAAAGAACACTGTTTAATCCATATCTACAAGATAGTTGTCATACACACGATGGTTTTGTATTACATGCAAATAAGGTTGGTATTGCTGATAGTACGCGTATTGATGCTGGTGGAGGTTGGCACGATGCTTCTGACTATTTGCAATATTCTACGACCTCAGCAAATGCAACTTATCACCTTTTGGCTGCTTATCGGGATTTCCCAAAAGTATTTGGTGACCAAAAGCAGGCAAATGGATTGGATGGAAAAAATGGTCGTGCTGATGTGCTTGATGAGGCTAAATGGGGATTGGATTGGTTGATCAAGATGCATCCTGCTCCGAATTTAATGTTTAACCAAATTGCAGATGATCGCGATCATACCAATATGAGAATGCCTGGTGAAGATCCTTTTTATGGAAGAGGATTTGAAAGACCAGTGTATTTTATTGATGGCGAACCACAGCAACGTGGTAAATTTATGAATAATACGACGGGAACAAGTTCTACAGCAGCTAAATTCTCAAGTGCTTTTCATCTGGGTAGTTCTTTGTTTCAAAATGATGATCGTAGATATGCAAAAATCTTGGCCAAAAAAGCAAAAACTGCCTATAGCTTTGCATTGATAAAGCCAGGAGTAACGCAAACGGTATCGGTAAAATCGCCCTATATCTATGCTGAGGATAATTGGGTAGATGATATGGAGTTGGCAGGTGCAATGTTTTATGGGGCGACTAACAAAAAGAAGTTTTTAAAGGAGTCTATGGAATATGCTCGACAGGAAAAGATTACGCCTTGGATGACAAGCGATACTGCGGCACATTATCAGTGGTATCCATTCATTAATCTTGGTCATTATGAATTAGGAAAACAATTAAAAGGCAATGATCGCGAGGAGATTGTCTCATACTATAAGTCTGGAATAGATGCTGTCTTAGCTAGAGCTCAAACTAATGCCTTCTATCGAGGAGTACCTTTTATTTGGTGCAGTAACAATTTGACTGTATCCTTTGCTATTCAGTGTTTATGGTACAAAGAATTGACACAAGATATAAGATATGATGAATTGGCGCAGTCAAATATAGATTGGCTGTTTGGGACTAATCCTTGGGGGACTAGCATGGTTTATGGCTTACCTTCTTGGGGCGATACACCGGTTAATCCACATTCTGCTTTTACCCATTTAAAGAATTTTCCAATTGATGGTGGATTGGTCGATGGTCCTATTATGACTTCGACATATCGTAATCTGATTGGTATCAAGTTGTTGAATGAGGATCCGTATGCAGCTTTTCAAAGTGATTTAGTTGTTTATCATGATGATTACGGGGACTATAGTACGAATGAACCTACAATGGATGGTACCGCTTCTTTGATATATCTGTTGGCTTCTCAAGAGCAAAAGGCATTGGAGGAGCCTCCGGTAAAAAAGTAGTGTTGGATTCTTATGGAGCGATCATAAGAGGTGATAGTCTGCAAAAAAGGCTTGCACTTGTTTTTACGGGACACGATTTGGCTGAGGGAGGATTGAAAGTACTGAAGATATTAAAGCAAAAGTCTATAAAAGGATCATTTTTTTTAACAGGAGATTTTTTGAGGACACCAAAATTTCATTCTGTTATAGATGAGATTAAAAAGAATAAACATTATCTTTCTGCACATTCTGATAAACATCTGTTGTTTAGTGATTGGAGTAATAGAAATGGATTATTAGTAACAAAAGATTCATTCATGCACGATTTGGAGATGAATTTTAGAGAACTTGATAAATTGGGTTTTCGAAGTGATAATAAATATTTTATTCCATCGTATGAATGGTATAATAAAGAGATTGTGACTTGGAGTAAGGAGATGGGGTATATTCCCATTAATTATACACCAGGATTGCGAACAGCGGCAGATTATAGTTATCCAGAAATGGGAAAACGATATTTATCTTCTGATGATATCGAAATGGGAATATGGAAAGAGAGTAAACAGCCTAATGGTTTAAATGGATTTATCGTGCTTGTACATATGGGTACAGATGTACGTCGGAAAGATAAATTTTATGATCGCTTGGGAAAAATAGTAGATCAGTTAAAGAAAGAAGGATATCAATTTGTAGATATTCGTGAGTTAGTACAATAGAATAAAGGACAATATAGAAGATAGGATGATAAATACAACCGAAAAAGAATCGCACTACCAGGATTTAGAAAAAATGACTGTTTTGGAGTTGTTAACGAATATTAATAACGAAGATAAGACCGTCCCAATGGCTGTTGAGAAAGCTATTCCTCAGATTGAGGCTTTAGTGAATGAGTGTGTTACTAAGATGAAAAACGGGGGTCGCGTTTTTTATATTGGGGCTGGTACAAGTGGACGATTAGGTATTTTAGATGCTTCTGAATGTCCACCGACATATGGGGTTCCTTTTGATTGGATTATCGGAATGATTGCAGGAGGAGATACGGCTATTCGTAAAGCTGTAGAGTTTGCCGAGGACGATACGGAGCAAGCGTGGAAAGATTTAGCTGAATATAGTATTAATGAGACAGATGTGGTGATTGGTATTGCTGCTTCGGGAACGACTCCATATGTAATAGGTGGTTTAAAGGCTGCTAATGCAGCGGGATTAGCAACAGGTTGTATCGTATGTAATGGTGGCTCTCCTATCGCAAAAGAAGCACAATTACCAGTAGAGGTTGTAGTAGGACCTGAATTTGTGACAGGCTCCACTCGTATGAAAGCTGGTACTGCTCAAAAATTAGTATTGAACATGTTGAGTACCTCAATTATGATTCGATTGGGTCGTGTACAAGGAAATAAAATGGTGGATATGCAACTGTCAAATCATAAACTTGTCGCGCGCGGAGTACGTATTATTATGGATGAAACGGATGCTACTGAAGCAGAAGCGACCGAATTGTTGGAAAAATTTGGTCATGTACGTCAAGCGATAGAAGCGTACCAAGAAACACATTAAACATCAATCACCTATTATAAAACAAACTTATGTCACCAATAATTTTATTGTCCTTTTTGGTTATCTACTTTGCTGTTTTACTTGCTGTAGCGCATTTTACATCAAAGGGGTCTTCGGATAACTCCACATTCTTTGTCGCAAATCGTAATTCAAAATGGTACATGGTTGCTTTTGGAATGATCGGTACCGCGTTATCTGGGGTGACTTTTATTTCTGTCCCTGGAGCAGTTGGAGCTTCAGAATTTAGCTACTTTCAATTTGTATTGGGAAATGCGGTAGGATTTGTTATCATCGCTTATGTATTACTTCCTTTATATTATAGAATGAATCTTACTTCTATCTATACCTATTTAGAAGAGCGATTTGGACATACAACTTATAAGACCGGTGCTGCTATTTTTCTTATTTCCAGAACAATTGGTTCTGCATTTCGCCTTTATTTAGTTGCTATTGTATTGCAACATTTTATATTTGATGCTTGGAATATACCTTTTGTTGTTACAGTTGTTATTTGTTTATTACTGATTTGGTTATATACGAATAAGGGAGGTTTGAAAACTATTATCGTAACCGATACACTGCAGACAACGTTTTTGATAACAGCTGTTATTTTATCCATCTACTTTATGGCAAAGGGTTTGAATTTTGGAATTGTGGACACCTTTGAGGCCGTGAAGGAAAGTAGCT
Organism: Sphingobacterium sp. PCS056; assembly: GCF_023273895.1. Lineage (NCBI taxonomy): Bacteria > Pseudomonadati > Bacteroidota > Sphingobacteriia > Sphingobacteriales > Sphingobacteriaceae > Sphingobacterium > Sphingobacterium sp. PCS056. Next base: position 1,781,949 of record NZ_CP096883.1, read on the forward strand.
ATTCTAAAATATTCTTTTGGGATGATTTTGTTGGAAGCAAAGCTAATTTCTGGAAACAATTTTTAGGAGGTATTTTTGTAACAATTGCTATGACTGGGTTAGATCAGGATCTAATGCAAAAAAATCTTTCGATGGGAACGATCAAAGAGGCCCAAAAGAATATGATTACCTTTACAAGTGTATTTGTCGTGATTAATATCTTCTTTTTGGCTGTTGGAGCATTGTTATATATCTATGCGGAGAAAAATGGTATTAATATAAGTCAGTTGGCGACTCGTGATTATCTATATCCAGAAATTGCTTTAAATCATTTAGCACTTCTTCCTGCAATTATATTTATGATGGGATTGACAGCGGCTACTTTCGCTACTACAGATTCAGCTCTGACTGCCTTGACGACTTCTTATTGTATAGATTTTTTGAATTTTAATAAAAAAGAGAATCCAAATGACCCGTTATTGGTAAAACAACGAAATTATGTCCATTTTGGTTTTTCAATTGTAATGCTGTTGGTGATCTTAGTTTTTAAATTGATTAATGATGATTCTGTTGTAAATGCCATCTTTACTGCCGCAAGCTATACTTATGGACCATTATTGGGACTATTTGTTGTAGGTATCGCTACCAAATATGCTGTTAAAGACAAACTTGTACCCTTTATCTGTGTGATATCTCCTGTTATTTTATATATTTTGAAGACTTATGTTATTGAGGTTTATACACCATATGTTATTGGGTTGGATTTAATTATCATTAATGGATTTATTACCTTTTTATTGTTGATCCTTACCTCTCCAGGTAAAGCCTCTGTTCAAGAGCTTTCACATAATTAAAAAAAGTTAAGTGATTTGTACGTGCAAAAAAATTAAGTTAAGTTTGATTAAATTAGTTTTTTTGTACGTATGTATCAATTGATAGAAGAAACAGCAGGATTTATCCGCAAAAAAATAGGCGATTTTCAGCCTGAATTTGGAATAATACTAGGTACTGGCTTAGGTAAATTGGTCGATGAGATCGAAGTGCAGTTTTCTTTAATGTATTCCAATATCCCCAACTTTCCAATCTCTACAGTAGAATTTCATTCTGGTAAATTGATATTTGGCACTCTTAATGGTCGTAAAGTTATAGCGATGCAGGGGAGGCTACATTATTATGAGGGATATAATATGAACGAAATTACTTTTCCGATCCGTGTCATGAAAGTATTAGGTATTCAGAAATTGTTTGTTTCAAATGCCTCAGGGTCTTTAAATCCTGCTATTCTTAAGGGTGATCTGGGAATTATCTCTGATCATATTAATCTTTTACCTGATAATCCTTTACGTGGTTCTAATTTAGCAGCGTTTGGACCTCGTTTTCCAGACATGAGTCAACCCTATAATCGGGAGATGATCAAGCTTGGATTGGAGATTGCCAAAGAGAAGGGGATTCGTGCACATCAGGTAGTTTACGTAGCCGCACCAGGTCCAAATTTAGAGACTAAAGCAGAGTATCGTTACATGAGCATTATCGGCGGTGATATTGTTGGTATGAGTACGGTGCCAGAAGTTATTGTTGCAAATCATATGAATTTGCCTGTGTTTGCGATCTCTGTGATTACTGATGAAGGTTTTCATGAAGATTTGACACCTGTTTCTTTGCAAGATATCGTAGATGTCGCAGCAAAAGCTGAACCAAAGATGACGTTAATTTTGAAAGAATTAATAGCTTTGCAATAGTTTTCAACAATGCTAGTTCAAATATAAATGAAGGTGACCTTGCGCTTATTAGCGATTTTTTGTTGTATTATTGGTTTTATAAATCAAGTTCATGCACAAAGTAATGATGAATGGAGTAGTGCTATAGACTCTGCTAGGGCAAAAGAGGATTCGAAAAAAGATTCTGTGATTTTGTCTGCTAAATATATTCGTTATACCACATTGGATATGATGAAGAAAGGCACTTATACTGTTCAAATCGATACTTCGCACCGTAATTTTCAGTATTATAATAAACAGAATTTGCCTTGGAATCCGAGTATCAATTTGGGTTCTTATGGTCTTGCAACACGCGATTTGTTATTTCAACCTACTAAAACTATCGGTTTTCAAAGTGGTTTTCATAGCTTGGAACGGACGTTATATCGCCCAGATTCTATCCAATATTTTAGAGCCCGAGCTCGATTTTCTGAACTTTACTCTGTTGGATTTTTCTTTAATGATCAAGTATTTCGTGCTCGACTTGCACAAAATATAAATCCAAGACTTAATATTGGTGGCGAATTTCATGCTACAAAGGCAGATGGATATTACACCAATCAGAAGTATTCTGATATTAAATCAGCTTTGTTTGCATGGTATGAATCCGAAAATCATCGCTATAATTTATTGTCGAATCTAATTTTTAATAAATTAGATGCAACGGAGAATGGTTCTATTTTGGCAGATAATATTTTTAAGGATGCTGAAAAACAATCGGCAGACCGATATCCTGTGCGTTTACAGGGATTAGGGGATAATAGACCTCGAAACGAATGGCAGGATAATTCATTTTTTATTCGTCAATCGATGTTTTTGGGGCATATTGATACCGTTGATGCCGGTAAACCTACGATGCAAATTTATCCTACTAATAGCATTGCTCATAACAGCTCAATTCGTCTTCAGAAATTTAACTTTTTTAAGAACGAGACTGATGCTAATGGTGCTTTCCCATATGGGCCTTCTCAATTGAGCAAGGATACAACAGAGATTACTTCGATTTCAAATGAATTTGAATATAGTTTTTATTTACGGGGGAAATCTATTTTTAAAAATGAAGCGAAATTGAATGTAGGATTTCAACATGATATGTACTGGTATACAGATAGCGGAATTAATAACCGATTCTATCAAAATGGAATGTTGAAAGGAGAGCTGGGCTATAAATTTTCTGACCGAATCAATATTACGGGTAAGGTGAATCAGATCGTGATGGGACACAATTTTGGAGATTATCTATATGAGGCAAAAGCAGATTTTTTGTTAAGCTCTAATGTGGGTAAAATAACGGTCTCAGCCTATTCTCAAAATAAGTCTCCAGAGATGGTATTTAATCGGATGAATTATACGTACCATCAATGGGATCTGGATCTTGACAAAACCAAGACCCAGAATTTAGCCTTCCATTATAGTAATCCAAAAATTGGTTTTAACGGTAAAGTTGAATACTTTTTGATGGACAACTATCTTTATTTTAGAGAGATAGATAATCCACAAAATGATGCGCGCTTATCAAAAATAATCGAACCTGCACAACTGAGCTCTGCTAATCTTTTGAAAATATCTGTTGGACAAAAGTTTAAGTTTAGAAGATTTACACTGGACAATCTGATTGTCTATCAAAAAACGGATCAGCAGACGGTTCTTGCCACACCAGAAATATATACATGGCACAGTTTGTATTATAGTAATGTCCTTTATAAAGTTGTTGATTTTAATATCGGTGTTGATGCACGTTTTAATTCCCCATTTACAACACCATCTTATTCGATAAATGCCAGTCAGTTTTATAATGATAATGCTGGAATTAAATTTTCTACTTATCCGATATTTGACGCTTGGGCTACTGCAAACATTCAACGCGTCACATTATTCATTAGTTGTAATTTTGTAAATCAATATTTGGGACTGCCAAAAGGTTATTATACTGTTCGTCGTTATCCGATGAATGACGCTAATATTCGATTTGGAGTTTCTTGGAAATTCTATGATTAAAAATATTGAAAATTATGTGGGTGGCTTCTAGTGGATTGCGTTTTTAAGCGTAAAAAACTTTTGAAATAATTTTGAGAGTCGAAATTTTGCTGTACATTTGCATACGCAATTAGGGAAAGATATTAAGTATCGATAACTAAAAAGGAGAATTAGCTCAGCTGGTTCAGAGCATCTGCCTTACAAGCAGAGGGTCACTGGTTCGAACCCAGTATTCTCCACAAAAAAAACAGAGGTGTTTTAAAATACTGAAAAGGAGAATTAGCTCAGCTGGTTCAGAGCATCTGCCTTACAAGCAGAGGGTCACTGGTTCGAACCCAGTATTCTCCACAAAAAACAGAGGTGTTTTAAAATACTGAAAAGGAGAATTAGCTCAGCTGGTTCAGAGCATCTGCCTTACAAGCAGAGGGTCACTGGTTCGAACCCAGTATTCTCCACTTTAAAGCATCGATTTTATCGATGCTTTTTTTGTTTAAGTCTATTTTTATCTATTTCCTATATACTTTATATTCCGTATCACATAGCTGTTTTTAATTGATCTTGGGAAAAAATAACTTCAACTCATCCAAAAGATTATGATTTTAAAGATGCGGGAAGACTGCGAATTATCCTTGAAACATTTATATATTTGATTGTATTTTATAAACTTATTATAAATGAATTTAAAATTTATTTCGGTAATAGCTTTTGTGTTCTTATCTAGCGTAACAACTTTTGCACAGTTGAAAAAGTATGATTGGAAAGAGGCACGTGAAGAAGGCTATACGTATCGTTACGTAACTAACGACCCTACAAATTCTCGTTTTTATACATTGAAAAACGGTTTAACAGTGATTTTGAGCCCTTCAAAAAAGGTTCCTCGTATTCAGGCATATATTGCTACTAAAGCTGGTAGTAAAACAGATCCAGCAGATCACACGGGTTTAGCGCATTATCTTGAACATATGCTTTTCAAGGGGACTGATAAATTTGGGTCTAAAGATTGGGCGAAGGAAAAACCATTACTTGATCAGATTGATGGGTTGTATGAACAATACAATTCAACAAAAGACGAATCTAAACGTAAAGAAATCTATAAACAAATCGATCAGGTATCTGGTGAGGCTGCTAAATATGCAATCGCAAATGAATACGATAAGCTGATGAGTGAAATGGGTGCCGAGGGAACCAATGCCTTCACTTCTTTTGAACAGACCGTTTATACTGAGGATATTCCAAACAATGTCATCGATAAATTTCTTGCTGTACAAGCCGAACGTTTTCGTAATCCCATATTAAGATTGTTTCATACAGAACTAGAGGCTGTTTACGAAGAGAAAAATAGGGGGCTCGATAATGATGGACGTAAATCTGTTGAGGCTATGTTTGAAGCGATGTTTCCTAATAACAATTATGGAAAACAAACAACTATCGGCACGGTAGAACATTTAAAAAATCCTTCATTAAAAGCAATACGTGAATATTTTCATACTTACTATGTTCCGAACAACATGGGGGTAATTATGTCCGGTGATTTCGATCCAAATGAGGTTGTGAAGAAAATTGATCAAGCATTCAGTTATATGCAACCAAAGGAAATTCCAGTTTATAAATTTGACCCTGAACAGGATATTAAGCAGCCTATAGTTAGAGAAGTTAAAGGCCCCGAGTCTGAATTCTTGTTTTTAGGATTTCGCTTTCCTGGAGCATCTACTAAAGATGCACAAATGTTGAATCTGCTTGGAAATATGTTGACAAATGGTTCCGCAGGCCTAATCGATCTGGATCTGGTGAAATCTCAAAAATTATTGGGTGCAGGTGCATTCCCTTATGTTCTGAAAGATTATTCAATGTTGATTATGCAAGCAAATCCTAGCCAAGGGCAATCCTTAGATGATGTCAAATCTTTGATTTTAGCAGAACTTGAGAAACTTCGCAAAGGAGATTTTTCTGATGATTTGATTACTTCAATTGTAAACAACGAAAAGAAATCGGAGATTTCAAGAAATGAAAGCTATAGTAATCGTGCTGAGGAATTGATGGATGCTTTTACTTCTGGTGCAGATTGGACTACAGAATTGAGTTATTCGGATAACTTAACTAAAATTACCAAAAAAGATATCATGGATTTTGCATCTAAATATCTGAATGATAATAATTATGTGGTAGTCTATAAGCGTAAGGGTGTTGATGATAATGTTGTAAGAGTGGAGAAACCACCGATTACGCCTGTAGTTGTAAACCGTGATGACCAGTCTGCTTTTCTCAAATCTATTGCAAAAATGCCAGAAAGTAAAATTTCACCAGTTTGGTTAGATTATGCCAAAGATATCCAAAAGGGTTCCTTAAAAGGTGTTGATGTGATTGCTGTTCAAAATAAGGATAACGCTTTATTTAGTTTGACCTATCGCTATGATATTGGAAAATGGAATAATAAGTTATTGGCTATTGCGGCAGATTATCTAGAGTTTTTGGGAACTAAAAACAAATCAAGTGAAGATTTTAGTAAAGCATTTTATAAGTTGGCATCTGATTTCTCGGTGACTTCTGGAAATGAAGAAACGCGGATTAATATTTCAGGATTAAATGAAAATTTTGAACAAACAGTCGCATTAATCCAAGATTTACTGAAGAATAGTGTAGGTGATGAGGAAGCCCTAAAAGCTTATATCGGGCGTTTGAAAAAATCAAGGACAAATGCAAAAGAGAATAAGGCTTTAATTATGGAAGGACTAAAATCGTATGCAAAATATGGTTCTAAAAATCCTTTTAATAATGTGCTTACGGATGAGGAGCTAAATTCAATTAAAGCATCCGATTTAGTTGGTATTTTACATGAGCTGGCGAATATGAAACATCAGATTTTGTATTACGGCCCTAAAACAACGAGTGAGCTTGTTGCCGTATTGAAGCCTTTAAATACAAATACCAATTTTACTAAGGTTCAGAAAGCGAATAATTTTGCAGAGTTGCCTACCCCTAAAAATCAAGTGTTATTTGCTAATTTTGACATGAAACAAGCGGAAGTGTTCTGGTTTAGAAATTCAGAATTGTATAATTCGAAATACAGTCCTACTGTAGCTTTATTTAATATGTATTTTGGTGGTGGCATGGGAAGTATCGTCTTTCAGACAATTAGAGAATCTAAAGCACTAGCTTATTCTACTTATGCCAATTTTGCTTCTCCTGCAAAGAAAGAAAATCATTATTCTGTTGGTGCTTACGTGGGTACACAAGCAGATAAATTTAATGAAGCCGTTGTAGGAATGAATGAATTGTTAAATGATTTACCTGATGCTCCGAAAGCCTTGGAAATTGCTAAAGTAAGTTTAGTTAAATCGTTGGCAAGTGATCGCATTACAAATGCAAATATTTTATCAAATTATTTAAATGCTCAACGATTAGGACTTGTCTCAGATATTCGTAAAGATATATATGAGCAAGCGCCTCAATTAACTTTTGCAGATTTAAAAACTTTTCACAATAAAGAAATGAGTCGTAGACCATACGTTTACTGTATTGTCGCAAAAGACGAAAATATGAAAATGGAAGATCTGCAAAAGCTCGGAGAAGTTAAGAAATTAACTTTAGAAGAGTTATTTGGATACTAATTGTGAAGGAATTAGAAAGAGCAGGAAAAATCCTGCTCTTTCTATTTACAATACTTTTATTTTGATATTGCGGAAAGAAACTTCATCTGTATGGTTTTGCAACGCAATTTTTCCTTTTTGAAATGTACCAAAGTCAGGATAGTTTTTCATATTGGTATTGGCGACCATATCTATCCATGCTTGTGTATTGGTGCTGTCTTCGAATGTCAATTTGCCATTTAGCCAAAAACTAACTTTGCCTTTATCTTGGATGATTCGTGATGCATTCCATTCATTGAAAGGGTTAGGTTTCGAATTTGTTCCAATAACCTTTACAGAGTAAAGAGATCCTGCCCAATGTGTAGAATCTACTTGATGACGTGGTTCGGAATTGGCATTATCCAAAAGTTGCATTTCAAGACCTGTCACAAATGTCGCATCATATTTTGGATCTTCTTGCACATCGATAAACACACCGCTATTTCCTCCTTTAGCAACTTTCCATTCAAATTTTAAATCAAAATTTTCATAGGTTTCATTGGTAACTAAGTCTCCAAATATTCCCGTTTTTACTGTGGGATCACATAATATTGCCCCATCTTTTACAATCCATTTGGAAGGTTGGTTTCCCTGATTGTAAATGTGCCAATTATTGATGTCTTTTCCATTAAAGAGTAATTGCCATCCTTCTTTCTCTTCTGTTGAAGTTAAGATGTTATTTTCATGAATTTGCCTGCAAGAAGTTAATAATGCAAGTGATAATATGAGATATGATAACTTTAATTTCATATGCTTTGGTTTTTGAAACAAAATACGAAAATTTGGAATGTAATTCGAGTTAAATGAAATAGCCAATGTGAGTGGCATTGGCTATTTTAATTTCTTCTATTTTTTAAAAGTGGATAAGCTCTTCAATTTGCTCATCTATGGCTCTAATTGTTTCATCATGAATAAAAGTGTATTCCTCATTAATTTCATTTTGGATTTGTGGTAAAAATATTTTCAAAGGTAAGACATGCATCCGTAAGTAATTACAAATCCCTGTGAGGTGATCTATTCCTCTCAAATTGCCGTATCGCCCAGATGAAATGCCTACTAATGCCGCTTTTTTATGATAAAAACTAATTGGAAAACTACATGCATCTATAAAAATCTTAAGTACTCCAGGAATACTTCCATTATACTCTGGCGTGATAAAAATAAATTTATCTGCATCGGAGACAAGTTGTTGTATCTTTTGAAATTCGTCGCTTCTCTGACCATACAAATCAGAAACAATAACATCTGCAGGCAGATCTGTTAAAGGTAATATTTGACAGTTTTCGCCACTTTTTTTTAACTGCTTCTGATAGTATTGTGCAATTTTTAGTGTCTTACTTTTGGGACGATTCGTTCCCGAAATTATTAAAATCATTGTCTAGTTGTAACTTATAAAAACCCGCCGAACAAAGTGGATGTATATCCTGATTTTTTGTATCTTAGCATCTTGAGGATCTATTCCTTTAGATACTTTCAAAAGTAATAAATAAGCACCATTTAAGTGTTTTTTACAAGGAAGAATTTATGAATGAACAGAATAATCCTTTTTTGTGACTTTAGATTCACAAAATAATATTTTATAAAGAAAGAATTTCATTCGAAATGGGTAAAATTATATCAATTGCAAATCAAAAGGGTGGTGTTGGTAAAACGACAACATCAATCAATTTGGCGGCTAGTTTAGCTGTTTTAGAATATAAAACCTTATTGGTTGACGCTGATCCGCAAGCAAACTCTACTTCTGGAATTGGATTTGATCCAAGAACGATTAAGGAAAGTATATATGAATGTTTGGTAAATGATTTGGATCCTCGCGATGCAATTCAAGCTACAGAGACCCCTAACCTAGATTTATTACCCGCTCATATTGATTTGGTTGGTGCTGAAATTGAAATGATCAATATGCACGAACGTGAATATAAGATGAAAAAAATCTTAGATCAGGTTAAAGATGATTATGATTTTATCATTATTGATTGTTCTCCTTCTCTCGGTTTGATTACCATTAACGCATTATCCGCATCTAATTCGGTTGTGATACCAGTACAGTGTGAGTATTTTGCACTTGAGGGATTAGGCAAATTATTGAATACGATTAAAATCGTTCAGACACGTTTAAATACCAGTTTGGAAATTGAAGGTATTTTGCTGACGATGTACGATGTACGTCTTCGTTTATCCAACCAAGTGGTAGAAGAGGTCAAAACACACTTTACGGATTTAGTATTTGATACAATCATTCAGCGTAATACGCGATTGAGTGAAGCCCCAAGTTTTGGTATTTCTGTTATAATGCACGATGCATCGTGCAAAGGAGCTATCAACTATTTAAATTTGGCTAGAGAAATTTTACATAAGAACGGACATCTAAAAGAATTAGATTCAACAGTTACACTATAATATGGCAGCACAACAGCGAAAAACAGGTCTAGGAAGAGGATTAGGTGCCTTATTAAATGATAGTACCGATCTGCCTGAACGGAATTCAGATGCGGAAATATCTCGAATAGAGGCTCCAAAAAAATCAAAAGAATCTGGGAATATTAGTACGGTAAATGTGGATACTATTGAAATGAACCCATTTCAGCCCCGTACTGATTTTGACCCCCAAGCATTGCAAGAACTTTCTGAATCGATCCTACTGCAAGGTTTGATTCAACCCATTACTGTTCGGAAAATCGGTGAAAATAGTTATCAGTTAATTTCGGGAGAGCGTCGTTACAGGGCTTCAAAATTGGCAGGTATCACTGAAATTCCTGCTTATATCCGGACAGCTAATGACCAACAAATGTTGGAAATGGCTTTGATCGAAAATATTCAACGTGAAAATCTGAACGCTATCGAGGTGGCTTTGAGTTTTCAACGTATGATCGAAGAGTGTAATTTGAAACAAGAGGAATTGGGGGAACGGGTAAGTAAAAACCGCTCTACTGTAACTAACTATCTGCGCCTATTAAAATTACCGCCAGTCATTCAAGCGGCTATCCGCGACGGAGAATTGACAATGGGACACGCTCGTGCACTTATTAATGTTGCAGAGGTTGATAAACAATTGTATATTTTCAAATTAATTGTTGATTTAGGGCTGTCTGTACGTAAGGCAGAAGAACTTGTTCGCGAGATTCAAAACGGAAATAAAAAGAAAACACAAAAGGATAAAAATGCACCTAAATCTTTTCAATTTCAAAAAATTGAAGATGATTTGGCATCTAAGTTTTCATCTCGGGTCAAGTTAAATCTGAAGAGTGCAAAAGGAAAGGGAGCAATTGAAATTCCTTTTGAATCCGAAGATGATCTGAGTCGTATTTTGGAATTATTAGACTGGTAAGATGTATAGAGCGATCAGTTTATTGTTTTCAATTTTTATATTTTTTGTGGCACAAGCACAGAAAGTTGATTCTAAAGGAAAAGTGGCTTTAAAAACTATTGCTGTATCAGATTCAACTAAAAAGGTTTCAGCCGTACAGGATACAATAAAAAAAGAAAGCCGTAGAGAAAGAAAGCGGAGAGAAAGAGCCGAAGAAGAAGCAAAAACTCCAAAAATTTTTAAGGATTCTACACGTCTTGCTATTGAAGCAAAAACTGCGACAGCTTGGAAACGATCTTTGATCCTTCCTGGATGGGGACAGTATACAAACAAAGGTCTGTGGTGGATTAAAATACCAATCATCTACGGAGGATTTGTATCTACAGCGCTTGTATTTGATTTTAATAATCGTTACTATAAAGAACTTATTGCAGAACTAGATTACCGTTATAAAAATAATAATGCGGTAAATAATCCCGCATATGCAGGAGCTCAAACCCAAGGTCTTATCAGTGCAAAGGATTATGCTCGCCGTAATCGTGACCTCATGGTGCTTTTGACCGTGGGTTTATACGGATTAAATGTTGCTGAAGCTTATGTAGATTCCATGATTAAAAATCGTTGGAGCATTAACTCTGAAAAGTTAACATTTACAATTAGGCCTACAGTTTTACAGGGACCCTCGACAAATTTTGCTTATAATGCTGTTCCAAATATTGGATTGAAATTATCCATGAAAATAAAATAAAAATATATAACTTAAATTTGTATTCAAGCATGACTGCAACATACTAATTTGGTCTTCTTTATTAAATATGATCTGAAAAAGATATGAAAATTGTATTATTCGGCTACGGCAAAATGGGCCAAATTATTGAGAAATTTGCTCAGAAGAGAGGGCATGAGATTCATTTGATTGTCAATAGTGAAAATCGTAACCTAATTACGGTGGCTAATTTAGTAGGCGCGGACGTTGCGATTGACTTTGGTGTACCTCAGGCTGCATTATCGAATATGGAGTTGTGTTTAGAAGCTAATCTTCCTATCGTGATGGGAACAACTGGCTGGTATGAACATCTTGATGCGATTAAAGAGAGATGTCTATCTGTTGATGGTTCGATTTTATATGGATCTAATTTTTCGATTGGTGTAAATATTTTTTTTCACATCAATAAAATGTTAGCCAAAGCAATTCAGCCTTATAAAGCATACGATGTGCAAGTAGAAGAAATTCATCATATCCATAAATTAGATGCTCCAAGCGGAACTGCTATTACAATAGCTGAAGGAATTTTGAATAATAGTGATGTTAAAACAGCTTGGGTCAATTCTTTAGTAGGCGATGGCGAAGAGGAGATCATCCCTAAAGCAAACGAATTATTGATAGAAAGTCACCGGATTGAAGAGGTACCAGGAACACATACGGTTGTGTATAGTTCGGAAGTTGATCAGATCGAATTTAAACATATGGCACATAATCGCGATGGTTTTGCTTTAGGTTCTGTGATTGCCGCTGAATGGTTATTTGGAAAACAAGGATTCTATCAAGTAACAGAAATGTTTGATTTTAATAGGTAATGCAATTCGCTTTTTAACGTTAAAATTACGTGGTTCTGTAACGAACCTAATAGGTATGATACTAATTGAAATATTACGTTATTAAAAAATAAAACTTAGAGAAACTTATGTGGTATATTATTTTTGCCGTCTTAACAGTTGTAGCCCATTATGGGCTTTGGAAATTATTTGTTAAAGCAGGCAGACAGGGGTGGGAAGCACTAGTTCCATTTTATCGTGAGTATGTAATGGCTCAATTGACTGGTCGTGCAAAATGGATAGTAATCTTATTACTAGTACCGATTGTAAATATCTTTATATTTTATGGTCTATACCTAGATTTGATAAAGGCATTTGGGAAAAGACGATTTTGGGAAAATGCTGCGGCTGTTTTAGTTCCATTTATCGTATTGCCCATATGGGCTAATGATCCTTTAGTCAAGTACTTAGGAAATCCTAATTCTGAAGAGTTTAAAAAGAAATATTTTTATAAAAAATCAATGGCTCGAGAATGGGCTGATGCAATTGTTTTTGCAACTGTAGCCGCTTCTTTGATTCGTGGTTTCTTGATTGAAGCTTATATGATTCCAACAGGTTCAATGGAACGTACGTTGCTAGTTGGTGACTTTTTGTTTGTCAGTAAGCTAAACTATGGGCCACGTGTCCCGATGACGCCATTGGCATTTCCTTTTGCGCACCATACGATGCCATTGACAGGTGGAAAAGCTTATTCTGAATTAATCGAACTACCTTATAAACGTTTGCCTGGATTTCAGGACATCAAAAGAAATGATGTTGTTGTATTTAATTATCCTATGGAAGCAGATGCTCCTTATAACAGACCTGTTGATAAACGTGAGAATTATATCAAGCGTTGTGTAGGTATGCCAGGTGATGAAGTTTCCATGTCAAATGCGGTATTATATGTGAATGGTAAACCTGGCTTTAATCCTCCAGAGGGACAATTGGACTATATCGTGGTAACAGATCAAACGGGATTAGATATGCGCGTCATGAGAGATAAACGATTAGAAACAGTAGACACCGGTCAACCTAATATTTATCAGGTTTTTATGACAGCAGATGAAGCTGCAATGGTTAAAGGCTGGATGAATGTCAAAGAAGTGGTACCAAATATTCGTAAAGCTGGTGAGAATGAAGATGGAACATTTCCACATGTATCTGCTCTGAACTGGAACTTTGATAACTTTGGCCCAATTAAAATTCCTAGCAAAGGCTGGACAGTACAATTAGATAGTGCAACCATGCCACTTTATGAGCGTGCAATTACTGTATATGAAGGAAATAAGTTAGAGAATAAGACCGATGGGATTTATATCAATGGGGTTAAAGCTAATTCATATACCTTTAAAATGAATTATTATTGGATGATGGGTGACAATAGACACAATTCATTAGATTCACGTGGATGGGGTTTTGTTCCAGAGGATCATATAGTCGGTAAAGCATTATTTACTTGGTTGAGTCTTGATGAATTAGGTTCTGGATTATCTAAAATAAGATGGAATAGGATATTCAAAGGAATAGAATAACATAGCATCATAAAAAAGAAAGGGCTTTACACTGTGTAAAGCCCTTTCTTTTTTATTTCAATGCATTTAGGTATCTTTTTATAGTTTCCTCCAATCCAAGGTAAAGTGCGTCTGCGACAAGTGCATGCCCAATGCTAACTTCTAGTAATCCTGGAATATGCTGATTAAAATAGGTTAAATTGTTTAAATCAAGATCGTGTCCGGCGTTAATTCCTAATCCTACTTCTCTAGCTTTTAAAGCTGCATGAAAATAAGGTCTAATGGCTTCATCTCTTTCTTCTAAAAATGCTTGTGCGTACGATTCGGTATATAGTTCAATTCGATCTGTACCTGTTTCAGCAGCAGCCTCTACCATATCTTCATCTGGGTCAACAAATATGGATACTCGAATGCCCTGATCTTTAAAAAGTTTACACATATCACTTAAATAAGCCTTATGTTTAATCGTATCCCACCCATGATTTGAAGTAATCTGACCCTCTACATCTGGTACTAATGTCACTTGTGCGGGTTTGTTGGCTAGGACGAGGTCAATAAATTTCTGTTCTTGACAATTGCCTTCGATGTTTAATTCTGTTTGAATATTGGCTTTCAAATCAAAAACATCTGTATAACGAATATGACGTTCGTCCGGTCTTGGATGAACAGTGATTCCATTTGCACCAAAGCGTTCGCAGGCTAAAGCTGCAGCTAATACATTTGGGTTGTTTCCTCCCCGTGAATTACGGAGAGTAGCTATTTTATTGATGTTTACAGATAGTGCGGTCATGTTTATTCCAATCTTTTAAGTAAAAATACAAAACTATTTGAATGCATGCTTATATTAACACTAATTTGCTTGATAAAGAGCATATTCTTTATTTGATTTTTTTTAACTTGCATCAATATGGAAGGATTTGATTATAGTCTGTTTAGAGGTTTCCGTTTATTGGATGTCATTGATATTATTTTAGTAGCGATTATTATTTACTATGTGTATAGTTTAATCCGTGGCACCATCGCTGTTAACATTTTAATTGGTGTTGCTTTATTTTACGGTATCTATATTATTGTTAAGCAAATGCACATGCGTTTGTTGACCGAGATATTTGGTGGATTTATTTCTGTGGGATCAATCGCTTTGATTGTGGTCTTTCAACAAGAAATCCGGCGATTCTTATTGCATATCGGAAAGAATATCTCGATGAAACGAAAGAAAATTTTATGGTCATTTTTGGTAAGTAAACGCACTGTTGCGAAAGATAATTCTGAACATCTTAAACCTATTATTGAATCTTGTCGTAGTATGTCGAAGTCTCGTACAGGTGCTTTATTAGTCTTTTCTAAATACTTTGATGAGGAATATTACCAAAGCAGTGGTGAATATATTGATGCACATATCTCTAAGCGTTTAATAGAAAGTATTTTTAATAAAAATAGCCCTTTACATGATGGAGCTGTTGTTGTAGTAGATTTTAAAATTATGTCAGCTTCTTGTATTTTACCTTTATCAGATAGCGAAGATCTACCTTTGCAGTTTGGCTTGCGCCATCGCGCTGCTATTGGAGTAACAGAGGTTTCGGATGCTGTTGCTGTTATTGTATCGGAGGAAACAGGTGAAATATCATTTGCTAAAGATGGTAATGTCAATATGAATATTACGCATGAGGAATTGGCCGAATTACTTAAAGAAGAATTATAAATGCCCTTTTTCCAAAAAAAAGGCATTTATAACTTAATCCTATTTACTGGCTTCTTGAATAACCTGTGTATTTAATTTAACGTATTCTGTGTTGTTTTCTTTTTGAGCAATTTCTAGTCCTTTTTTTGCAGTAGCAATAGCACCTTTTTTATCACCAGCTTTTAACTGGATCTTTGCCTTCCAATAACGAATGTAAGGAGCTTCAGGATTTCCCTTTTCAGCTTCATTAGCCCACACCAATGCTTTATTGAGATCAAGATTGTTAGTTAGATAAAATTGTGCGGCTTGTAGATAAGGTTTTTTATCCCCTTTCATCGCTTCATCAATGTTTGCTAAGATTTCTTTAGTTTGATCTACTTTTATCGTAAACTTGGTATATGTATTTTCCCAAGCTAATGATAATGTCGCGGCATTAGTCGTTACATTCTCAAACTGCATGGTAAATGTTTCTACTTTGTTGGAAAGTTTTGTAGACTTAACATTAAAACGGAGCAAATCGTCTTTTTTATCGTATGTATAAGCTCCCCATTGATTACTATTTTTAGTGAGGATGATCGTCCATTCTCCTTGAGTAGGAATGGTTAAGATACCATATGTACCAGCAGGAACTTTATTTCCTTCTATTGTAACTTCTTCTTCGAATTTAATAACAGGAATGTTGTTTGCTCCAGTCCTCCAAACTTCATTATAAGGAACTAAACCACCGAATATAACACGTCCATTAATATTTGGTCTTTGATAAGAAAGTGATAGATTTTTAATTCCTAATCCTTGTGTGATGGAAGTAGTGCTACTAGCTTGTGGTAGTTTTACTTGAGCAAAAGAAGTCGAAGATAGACTAAATGTAAGTAAAGTTGCTGCACACAGTGTTAAAATAGATTTTTTCATTCTGAAAATGTTTAATTTTCACTAAAATACTGGTAAATAATCAGAATAAAGAATTTTTGATTTTAAAAAACAAAGACCGTTAAAATGATTTTATCGGTCTTTGTTTCATCGTTCTATAAGCTGTTTAATATTGCTTTAGCTTCTTTAATTTGCTTCGGAATTGCGTTTTGAATAATATTTTTATTCGTAAATCCTGCAATTGCTTTATTTAATTTTTCTAATTGAGCAGGGGTTAATTGATCTCTTAAAATTCTTATTTTTTCAGCATCTTGAATACCTTCAATTAACTTTTCAAAACGAATAGATGTCATGTTGTTCGGATATACAAAATAAGTGTCGCCACCTAACCAGGTTCCATAACGAGTGTCTTGATTCGGATTTGTATTCCAACAGTCAAATGCCCATCTTAAGTAGCCATCAAAACCCCTTTGCACACTGTGCCAAGCTAACCAAGTTGCTTCTTGATAACCAGAATTGGTAAATGTATTTGGGAAAATTTCAGAACAACAAGTATAGACAGTTGTTTTGTATCCTTTGTCTTTACGTGCTTTTAAAACTTCTGGAGCCATATCTTCTCCTAAGGTGATACTATAATCTGCAAAATTATCTGAAATCTCTGGATGATATGCACCTGCAAGGGATGATTTGAACTGTGGATCAGCTTCTTTAATGATTGCTATTGCGCGTTTCATATCTTCAAGTGGTCTTTCATCCATTGCGATTGTAGTCCATTCAAAATATCCTTTTTGTTTTAGGTGCCTTGCAAAATCTTTTAATAAGGGTAACCAGTGTTCTCTATATTTTGGATCATCTGTTTTAACTTTGAGAATTTGGTAATTACCCGATGTTTCATCAAAATATTGAAAATTCATATTCCATGGAATCATACTATAACAATTGATATATTCTGAAATACCAATTTCACGCATGAAACTTACCCATTTATCAAAAATGCTATAATCGTATGACCAAGAACCATCCCTCTTTTTTGTCCATTTGATCATAGCTTGGTATTTATCATAAGTTTGTCCGTTCCAAGGGTCATTGATGATACTTGCAGTGATGTTTTTTTGGCCAGCGTCCCGTAACCTTTCATAATATGGTTTCATGGCATTGAAGTGTGCTGAAGACCATAGCTCGACTTTATGTTGTCTCGCAATAGAGTAAGGGTTTTGCCAAAGATCTAAGTGATACGCCCAATTTTTTGCTTCTGGAAGTACATGTGTCAATACTTCTACTGTGTAGGGAATGGTTGTATTATAATTTGTACCTTTTAGTGTAATTGAACCTTTATAGATTCCCGCCGCTGCGTCACGAGGAACTTGGATACTTAACCAGAGGGGTCTGGTTGTATTTTTATCATATTCAAAAGTTGATTGATTGGTAATACGGTCTGCAACTAAAGCCGAATCTAATACCTGGCTAATACCACAACCATTTTTTAGATCTCCTGCTAAATCTGTCATCACATATGAAATATATCCAATGGCAATATCTTTTGTTCCGATTTCTTGCGCTTCATTATTTCTTAATGGTGAAGAACTCACTTCAATTTTATCATGATTTTGGTTGCTCCAAAAAACCAGTTGTGTATGCACTTTTTCGCCCTTCCAAGCTTTTGTATTCCATGATTTACTCCATGTTTCAACCGTAGGCGGGTTTGTTTTAGAATAACTGTAATTAGCTGTGCTAAAAGCGAAATTACTTTTCTCTTTTAAATTGTTCCACTTTTCAGTTGTTTGAGGAGCTTTAGGGTCTTTTAACTCATTTATTCTTTGGGAATAGCCCAGTTGGGCATAAATGAATAGACCAAATAGTAAACAATAAAACGATTTTTTCATATTTAGGGTATAAGAAAATAGCGATTATTTTCAAGAAATAATCGCTATTTGATTGTAATTAGTATTTTTTATTTCTGCCCGACTCTGTGACCTTTAGTTGCAAAGTATAAGATGTATAGATAAGCAGGAACCATGGCATAAAGAAATGCATGTTGAAAATCAACATGTAAATTGTCTTTTAAATAACCATATATCAAAGGCCAAATAGCTCCACCTGCAATACCCATAATCATAATCGCAGAACCTGTTTTAGTGAAACGACCTAGACCTTTAATACCAAGTGGAAAAATTGCTGGCCACATCAATGAATTGGCAATACCTAATAAGGCTACAAATATAAAGGATGTAATTCCTGTAGTAAATACGGAAATAACGGTAAATAAAATACCCACCATGGTACAGATACGTAGTGCTAATTGTTGAGAAACAAATTTTGGTATAGCAATAATACCAACAATATAACCTAACAGCATGCAGCCCAACGTAAATGTCGTCGCATAGGTAACTAATGCTCCATGAATATTCAATTCTCTCGCATAAACGCCAATAATATCACCCGCCATTACTTCTACTGCAACACAGAAAAATATAGCTAATGAACCTAGGAATAAATGTGGGAATTGGAATACGCTTGTTTTCTTCTCTTTGATAACAACAGCACCGTGTTCATCTGTATGTTCTTCTTCTGCGTTAACATCTACTTCTGGTAAATGTGTTATTTTAATAACGATAGCAAATAGAACAAATATGACTGCTAGTGTGATATAAGGGGTATGGACACGTTGTAGTAAAGAATCTAAGATGGCATTTTTTGCGTCCATATCAACCGCAGCTTCTAGTTTTGCTGTGACTGCAGAGGAATCTTTTAAGAATAGAGTTCCGAAAATTAAGGGAACAATGATACCTGCTGATTTGTTGAAGAAACCAGCAATTGATATTCTTTGCGCTGCGCTATCAATTGGGCCAATGATACTTAAATAGGGGTTTACAGCAGTTTGAAGTAATGCCATTGCTGAACCTTGAACAAAAATACCTGTTAAGAATAGAATATAGCTTCTGCTATCAGCTGCTGGTATAAAAATTAGAGAGCCTACGCCAAGAAGAACTAAACTAAGAACAAGACCATTTTTGAAGCCAATTTTTTTCAAAATCCAAGAACTTGGGATTGCTAAAAAGAAGTAAGCGATGTAAGAAGCAAATGTTACAAAAAAGGCTTGTAAATCTGTTTCTAAATTACAGGCAATCTTTAAGAATGGGATAAGAGTTCCATTTGCCCAAGTGACAAATCCTAAAATGAAGAATAAGGCGCAACACATTGCCATGGGGCGAAATGCTGTTTTTCCTGAATTTGGTTGAGAATTCATTTTTTTAGTATCAATTAATTGTTTTTTTAGATTAAAAATTAGAAAATGTTGATTTTTTTTTGTCTCTATTCAAAATGTGCTTACACAATCGATTGATATTGGTTTATAATAAAAAATCAATTCTTTTCATTACAAGACTAATTAAATAAATTCAATATTGGAAATAAAAAAGGGGGATTTTGAGATTATTTAGTAATATTTTTAATAGAAAAAGGGAGTTTCATGCCTAGTACGAACCTCCCTTTTTTAAAACCGTATTAGCAAACCAAATTCAGTTGGTTTTCTTTATACGAAGACAACTGAAGAAGCCATTTGTTTTTAAAATAAAATTATTTTGGTATAATGGCAACCGTTAATCTGGATATACAATTGAGATTTCCAGATTCATCTGAGATGCGGACATCCCAGATATGTGTTTGCTTTCCAATATGTACAGCAGTACAAACAGCTGTCACGAATCCTGTTGCTACAGGACGTAAATGATTGGCATTAATTTCGAGTCCAACTCCCTTTTGTACATTTGGGTCAAGAATTAGATTAGAAGCGATACTACCGATAGATTCTGCCAATACTACAGAAGCTCCTCCATGTAAAATTCCAAATGGTTGTCTTGTCTTATTATTGACAGGCATTGTTGCTGTAATTGAATTATCGTCAATCGCTACAGCCTTAATTTCAAGCAAGCCTGTCATATATTGATCAAGGATGCTATTTATTTGTTCAGTGCTGTAATTCTGAAACCAGATCATGGACATTGTTGGAATTAAAATAACGTTCTTGAATGATGATACGATGGTGATTCAAATGTCCTGCAATAACATATAATAAAGCTTTGACACTTGTTAGTCTTTCTGATGCCATTCCTTTTCTTTCCAATTCCGGTTCACTGAAATTTTCAAAAAGAAACATATTTGCTTTTCTGAGATGTACAAATTCTTTACTCAAGGAGGCTAATGTACGTTCGCCATATCTGGAGTTTTGGATAAAATACTCTTGATCATATCCTAAAAGTTCTTTCATATCATTTCGAGAAAACCTCAGAGCACGATAAGCCATGATCCGTTCGTTATCCAAAATATGTCCAATAACTTCTTTGATTGACCATTTATCTTCAGCATAACGATAATCGCCTTTTTCTTCGGGTATGGTATCGAGGAACGCTGGAAAAGATAAAATTTGCTCTTCCAGTACTTCCATGACATCGCCAACTACGGTCTCAATGTACGTGGAATACACCGCTGGGTATTCATCAGATTTCAGTGGGTTCATATGTTAGATTACTTTTTAATATTATTCTAAATGTTGTTCCTTTACCAATTTCAGAATCTTTTACAAAAATATGTCCTTGGTGATAATGTACCATTCTTTTGGTTAGACTCAGCCCCAATCCCCACCCACGTTTACGGGTAGTGAAACCTGGTTGAAATACCGTTTCAAAATTTGATCTTGGAATTCCTTTGCCGGTATCACTAATGTCAATAAAAATTTCCTCTTTCGCAATATTTTCGGATATTTTAACAGTTATTTTACCTTCTGATGCAATTGCATTAACTGCATTTTTTAATAAATTTTCAATAATCCAATCAAAAAGAGGAATATTGAGCTTTGCTTCGACATGTTTATCTCCTACAAGCTCGAAGATAATTTTGTCACTTGTTCTAACTTTAAAATACCGAATGTAGGATGCAATCACTTCATATACATTCGCATTGTGAAGAACAGGTGTTGACCCAATTTTAGAAAACCGATCTGCAACGATTTCGAGTCGCTTGATGTCATTTTCCATTTCGTTTAGGGTTTCATCGTTCTCCGCATCAAATTTTAATTTGATCAATTCTACCCAACCCATTAAGGAAGATATTGGAGTCCCTAATTGATGAGCGGCTTCTTTGGTTAATCCCACCCAAACGAGATTTTGTTCTGATTTTCGAATAGAATTGAATACAGTATAACCAATTATCAGAAAAATGGCTATTAACGATAGTTGAATATAAGGAAATACTCTGAGCTGTTGAAGAAACCACGAATCTTTGTAATACACCATCCATTTCGCTCCATTATCTAATTTTAAAATAATGGGAGCATGGCTTTTTTTCATAAAGTTCAATTGCTTCTCAAAATAGTGAGGATCATACTCCAAATGATGATTTGTACTGTCTTTGCTAGTGGTTTTAATGTTAGTTTTAGTGGAATCTAAATCTCTCCAGAAAACAATATTTTCTTTTTCATCTGTGATGATTGCTGGCACAGCCAGGCTATCTCTTACAGAATAGACAAACGTAATAAATTCATCGTCCACATCAGGCATTGTCATAATGCTTTTTGTACTCATAGCCCACACCTCTGCTTTTGTACGCTCTACTTTAGATAGATTTTTGACCAGATAATTGGTATACAAAAGAGAGGCCGCCGCAATAATTGCGGCGAATATAAGTAAGAAAAATTTCCAACGTTGTTGATTGTATTGATACGGATTCATATAAGCCAATGAGGAATCTTGTTTTTGCAAATTAAGGAATTAATTGAAATTAATCTTTGTCGACAACATATATCTAATGATAAACTGTTAGTTTTATTATTTTATTGTGGTTATCAATGTTATAGTTTCATTGAAATGAAAATTTTGTGGTAATTTTGTGTCATGAGTTCTGAAAGAAAAGTAAGGGTGCGCTTTGCACCAAGTCCTACAGGTGGGTTACACCTTGGAGGAGTTCGTACAGCTTTATTTAATTATTTGTACGCACGCAAACATCAAGGTGATTTTATTTTGCGTGTTGAAGATACAGACCAGACACGTTTTGTTGCTGGAGCAGAAGAATATATTAATGAGTGCTTAGCTTGGTGTGGTTTGACACCAGATGAGAGTCCATTAAAAGGAGGACCTTTTGGACCGTATCGTCAAAGTGAACGTAAACCTTCTTATCGTCAATTTGCTGAGCAATTAATCGAGAAAGGATATGCCTATTATGCCTTTGATACAGCAGCGGAGCTCGAGGAACAACGGAAAGATCAACCAAATTTTCGCTATAGCCAAGAGAATAGATTAAATTTAAGAAACTCATTAAGCCTATCGAACGAGGAAACTCAGGAGTTGCTATCAGCAGGTATTCCACATACTATTCGTATTAAAGTTCCTACGGATGAAACAGTTTCTTTTACAGATATGATTCGTGGTCAAGTGAGTTTTGATACAAATCTGATTGATGATAAGGTACTATTAAAAGCTGATGGTATGCCTACCTATCACTTAGCAGTTGTTGTTGATGATAAAGCAATGGAGATTTCCCATGTTTTTCGTGGCGAAGAATGGTTGCCTTCCGCTCCAATACATATTCTGCTTTGGGAATATTTAGGATGGAATGAATACATGCCCAAATGGGCACATTTACCCCTAATTTTAAAACCTGATGGAAATGGTAAATTGAGTAAACGCGATGGAGATCGATTAGGGTTCCCAGTGTATGCCATGAATTGGAAAGATGCTCAATCTGATACAGTGACAAAAGGATTTCGCGAAATGGGATTTTTACCAGAAGCTTTTGTCAACATGTTGGGAGTACTTGGATGGAACGATGGAACTGAGCAGGAACTTTTCTCATTAGAGGAATTGATTGAAAAGTTCTCGGTTGAGCGTATAAGCAAAGCTGGGGCTAAATTTGACTTTGAAAAAGCTAAATGGTTCAATCATGAATGGATTAAGAAAACATCAAATGAAGCTTTACTACCGCAGATTAAAGATGTATTGGCAACACATCAAGTTGAAAATGTTTCGGATCACTATATTTCCGAAGTTTTGAGCATCGTAAAAGAACGCTTAACCTTTATTTCTGATTTTTGGGAGCAAGCATCATTTTTCTTTATACAGCCTGATAATTATGATTTAACAGCTGTCAAGCCGAAGTGGTCTGTGGAGAAAACGACTTTCTTTCAAGAAGTTAATGTCGAATTTTCTAAATTTGACTCTTGGGATGCTTCAGTTTTGGAGACATTCTTTAAAGGGGCAATTCAAGCTTCAGGGATGAAAATGGGGGAATTGATGATGCCTTTCCGGATTATGTTGGTAGGAGGTAAATTTGGACCAGATGTATTTCAAATTGTTTCATTGTTAGGAAAAGAAGAGGTTATTGCTCGTGTTGATAAAGCGCTAATAGCTTTTTCTGCAGAGTAATAGATCTTATATAAATTAAAAGCAGGGAGCCCTATGCAATGCATAGGGCTCCCTGCTTTAGATATTAGCCGAGAAGCTCTTGTATGTCTTCTGCGGATAGTGATTTGATAAAACTTTCTTCAGTCGTGATTAGACTTTGAGCAATAGAACGCTTTCTATTTTGCATCGCAAGTATTTTTTCTTCAACAGTATCTTTAGATATGAATTTATAGATAAAAACATTCTTGGTTTGTCCAATACGATGGGATCTATCTACAGCTTGTTGTTCAACAGCTGGGTTCCACCAAGGATCAAGAATAAATACATAATCGGCTTCAATAAGATTGAGACCAACACCACCTGCTTTGATTGATATTAAAAAGAGTTTGGTATCTTTATCTTCTCTAAATTGACTTACAGCTTCATCTCTATTTTTAGTACTTCCATCTAAATATGCGTAATTGATATTCTTTTTATCAAAATAGCTTCTGAAAATATTCAATTGTTTTACAAACTGAGAAAATATTAACACTTTATTGCCATTTTGCAACACTTTTTCCAGTGTTTCAATGACCGTGTCAAATTTTCCTGAATTGCCGGTATAATCTTGATCAACCATCTTAGGATGGTTGGCCAGTTGTCGTAATTTGATTAAACCTTGTAATAGCGCAATTTGATTAGATTTTGCTTTTCCTGTAAGTTGATTATCTAAAATTGCATTGCGATACTCGGATTTTATTTTTTCATACAGTTCATGCTGTTTTTCAGACATTTCACAGTAGAGTACTTGCTCCGTTTTCGGCGGTAATTCTGTTGCAACCTGATCTTTAGTTCGACGTAAGATAAATGGTTTGACGATCGTTTGGAGTCTTTTTGCCTTCTCTTCATCTTTCTTTTTTTCGATAGGCTGAACAAATTCTTTTTGAAAATAGTTGTAACTACCCAAAAGACCTGGATTTGTAAAATGCATCTGTGTCCATAGATCAGAAACGGAGTTTTCTACAGGAGTTCCGCTTAACGCGAGTTTATGTTGACTTTTTAAGCTTTTAATTGCCTTAAAAGATTTTGATGTTGGGTTTTTTATATTTTGACTTTCATCTAGAATGATGTAGTTAAAATAAAATTGACTTAAGAATTCCTCATCAATACGGGTAATGCCATAGGTGGTAATGACCAAATCATAAGAGGTGAGTAATTCTGGGTTTTTTATTCTATTATTACCAGTATGTAGATATATCTGTAAATCTGGAGCAAATTTGTTTGCCTCATTTTGCCAGTTATAAATAAGTGAGGTCGGTAAAATTAATAGTGAAGTTTTAACAGCATGATCTGTTGTCAGGATTTCTTTTTGACGCTGTAATAGGGCTAATGTCTGAACAGTTTTCCCTAGACCCATATCATCTGCAAGGCATCCCCCAAATTTATATTGTTGCAGAAAATTAAACCAATTGTATCCAGCTTGTTGATAAGGACGCAATTGCCCTAAGAAATTTTTGGGTAGAGGTGCATTCGCAATTTCTTCAAATTCAGCTAACTTTTTTAATTTGCGACTGAAGGTAAGTTCGGTATGCTCATTAATTTCCAATAAAAGACCAAGATGAATTTTATTTAATTTTAATTCATTTTTATCTTTAGAAAATTGAAACAAGTGATTGTATTGTGCAAACCACTCTTCGGGGATCATCGCTATTTCTCCGTTTGGTAAAGTAAATTCTTTAATATTATGAAGAATATGATGTCTCAATTGAATAAAAGGAATTTCAAAAGGACCAAATTTTGCAATTGCTTTAATATCAAACCAGTCGTTGTCTTCATTGATTGAAATATCAATAGAGGTCTGACCAATGAAAAACCTCTTTTCAGCTAGATCTTGTATAATTTCAAACCCTTTCTCTTTCAAAACCGTATCATTTTGACTTATCCAGTCAAAAATAGACGATCGCTTTCCCAGTATTTCTTTTGGTATTAAATCATTCGAATATTGGTGGGTTCTCTCTAGCCCAAGATCAGTTATAATCTGCGCTTGTTTTTCTTCCCAGACAACAGATCGCTTGATACGGTGAAAGGTATAAAGATCTTGTTCTTCATTGTACTCCATTCGTACATTGACTTTATTATCTTTACCTGAAGAAAATATATACGGACCATATTGAAATTGTAACTGTACATGATAATCACCTTCTTCATGATAATTTAACTTCAATATTGGATTGGCATTATGTTGATGGTTTTTTATTTCAAAACCCTCCGCGTAGACGTGATACTTTTCTATCAAGCTACAGACAAATGTTTCAAAATATTTTTTCTCTGTACTGCGTGATACGGATATGAATCTTTTGTTTAAAAATGGACTCAGTTTCTTTCCCTCTAATTGTTGATCGAAGTGGAATAGTGTATTGTTCAGTAGCATCCAAGCTTGTTCATTGACGATTACCTGGGCATTCTTGAACATGAACTCCATGCGATGGTCTTCATACTTAATGGTTGGAAAGTATCGTGTTTCTTCTTCAGTTCTTCTAAAATGAAAAAGAACTGAAGCAGGCTGCGAAGCAATCTGAACTTTTTGATCAGCAGGATAACCATCTTTACTCATTAAGAAGATCGGTTTTTCTCCTACAATTTCAAAAAATTGAATAAGTACCTGATCAATTTTTGTTCTCAAGACTTCATACAGATTTTTGTCAAATACCTTTGAGAAGAAATCAACGGGTCTAATAACTTTGTTATGATGCTTTTTGATGAGGCTAGTTTGCTCGATCTGGTCAAGTAATCGAATTAATTTATAGTCCAATTCCTCAACAGCTTGAGCATATTCATTTACCGTATTGCTAAATACGCGTTTATATCGAAGTGAATAAGATCCATTGGGATTTAACTTGACCGCATGCGGTTCAATTAAATAACCCAAATAGGGATGTTCACAGATGGAATAAACAATTCGGTATGATGAAGATAACTTTGTTTGTTGCATTAAATATATTCGTACCCTCTAAAAAGGTTTCTAATATACAGATTAATCTATATGATGTGGCTAATATTTGTTAATAATTTATACTGAATGGGCATAAACAGCGATTTTGTTTATGCCCATTCAGTGATATTGATTTTGATGCAGTTACAATTATAATCCTCGAATTAAATTGTTCCCTCAAAAACAAATGTTGCAGGGCCTTTTAAGTAAACTTCGGTAAAAGTGAAATCTTCTTTAAAAAATGAGATGTATAATTGTCCTCCTAACACGCGAATGGGTATGGTTATCTGTCCATTTCTATTTTCATGTAATGCTATTGTCATTGCTGCAGCTGTTGCTCCAGTACCACAAGCAAAAGTTTCATCTTCTACACCTCGTTCAAATGTACGTAAGAAATAACCCGATTCACCTTCTTTTTCAATAAAGTTCACATTAATGCCTTCATCTTTATAGGTGGTATTGTTCCGAATTTTATAACCAGCACTGAAAACATCTAAATCAGAAAGGTTATTTTCAAATATAATATAGTGAGGTGAGCCTGTATTGATGACATAAGCATCTCCATCACGATTTATCTCATGAACATCAATCATTTGAAGGTCAATTAATTTATCGTCTAAGTTCGCTTTGTGAATGCCGTCAACTGCCAAAAAGGCAGTATTGTCACGAATGATTCCTAAATCTCTTGCATAAGCTACAATACAACGTCCTCCATTACCACACATTGTGCCTTGTCTTCCGTCGGCGTTATAATAAATCATCTCAAAATCAAAATTTTCTTTTTCTTGCAATAACATGAGACCATCTGCGCCAATACCAAATCTTCGGTCGCAAAGCTTATGGATTAAATCTTCATTTTTGCTATCGAAATGCAGATTTCTATTGTCGATTAGAATGAAGTCATTGCCAGCGCCTTGATATTTTGAAAATTTAATTTTTGATTCCATTTGAGTGATTCTATCTAGCAAAATTAACTTTTCTGTTACATATAACATAACGAAAGTTAAGTTTTGTTAAAACGATGTTTTAAAGACTCCAATTAACATTTTTTAACGTGCCTAATTAGCAGAGAAATTTGAAATGGTATTACATTTGAAAAGGAACTACTATATTTATGTAGAATAGTTTTTCGGGGTAAATATTGAGTTTAGAATATCATATTTAATAAAAATTTTAGAAGCTATAGTTTATGAACAAAGTAGGTTTAACTTTATTAACAGCAGTCTTCGGAGGAGCCGTAGCCCTTGGGGGGTATAAGCTTTTTGAAAGTAAAAAGTTTGAAGGAATGTCTATCGAAGACAAACAAAAGGTATATTTTGCGAACAACCCAACTGGAGTGATTTCTTCAACAGGAAATCCAGATTTTACACAAGCAGCTGCAATTGTGTCTCCAGGCGTTGTTCATATCAAGACAACATATACAAGACAAGCATCTCAAGGAGGAGGATCAGGTTCGCCGTTTGATATGTTTGAAGAGTTTTTTGGAACACCACAAGGACGTGGCCGTCAACAAAGACAAGCACAACCCGTACAGGCCTCAGGCTCTGGGGTAATCATAACGGAAGATGGATATATCGTAACCAATAACCACGTTGTGGAAGATGCAGATAAAATTGAGGTTGTTCTTACGGATAAACGTTCCTTTGAAGCTAAAGTAATTGGTCGTGATCCAAATACCGATTTAGCACTTTTAAAAGTAACCGCTAAGGGATTGCCTGTCGTAAAATTGGGTAATTCAGATAACGTCAATATTGGAGAATGGGTATTGGCAGTTGGATATCCTCTGGGCTTACAATCTACAGTAACTGCAGGTATTGTGAGTGCTAAAGGCCGTCAGATCGGTATATTAGGAGAAAGCCAACAACAACCTCGTGGTTATGGAGGTCAAGAGCAGCCGGTCGCTAATTCTTCAATTGAATCATTTATTCAAACAGATGCCGTTATCAACAGAGGAAATAGTGGTGGTGCACTTGTAAACGCTCAAGGCGAATTAATAGGTATTAATTCTGCAATAGCTTCCCCAACGGGAGTGTATGCTGGATACGGGTTTGCAATACCAGTAAATCTAGTTAAAAAAATCGTTGACGATTTTAAAGAATTCGGAAATGTGAAACGTGGATATATTGGTATTACTTTTACAGAAATTAATCCTGAATTAGCAAAAGAAAAAGGCTTTACAGATGTCAATGGATTATATGTTCAGGATGTCGTTAAAGGCGGCGCAGCAGAATCTGCAGGAATTCAGAAGGCCGATCTAATTACAAAGATCAATGGTAGAGTAATCACTTCTTCTCCAGTTTTACAAGAAACTATTGGTCGATTACGTCCAGGAGATAAAGTAAAATTGACTTTCAAGCGTGATGGTAAAGAGCGAGAAGTAACGGTGGCCTTAAAGGGAGAAGAGGTAAACAAAGCTGCAGAAGCAGGAAAGTCAAGTAAAAGTGCTACAGAAATCTATAATAAATTAGGCGCAAGTTTCCTACCTGCTTCTTCTGAAAAGAAAAAAGAACTGGGTGTTAATTCAGGCGTTGTCGTGACACAAGTTAATAAAGGTGGAGTTTTTGAATATTTTGGAGTAGAGAGAGGACTAGTAATTACTGAAGTGAATGGTGTACCTGTTAATAATGTTGACGAGATTGAGGCAGCATTAGCTAAAACAAAGCGTAATATTGTTAGCTTAAAAGGTGTTCCAGAACGAGGAAGTACAGTAGTGATCAATGTTCCTATCGAATATTAAAAATATTTAGGTTGGTTATGAAGGTGGTTTCGATTTCGAAATCACCTTTTTTACTTTAATATGGGTGTGTACTCTCAATATTATCACTATTTTTAGGCATGAAAATTTTAATGGTTTGTTTAGGTAATATTTGTCGTTCGCCATTGGCACATGGTATTTTAAATCATTTAGCAGAAGAGGAAGGATTGGATTGGACAATTGAGTCTGCTGGTACCGGAGATTGGCATGTTGGTCAAAGTCCAGATCATAGATCTATTGCTGTTGCTCAAAAATACAAAGTAGATATTTCACAACAAAAAGCGATGCACTTTAAGCCTAGTCTATTTGAAATATATGATCATATCCTAGTAATGGATCATCAAAACTATAAAGATGTAATGGCACAAGCATCGTCAAAAGAAGAAAAGAAGAAAGTATCCTTATTTTTAGTTGATGATATTGTACCAGATCCGTATTTTGACGAACGTTTATTTGAACCTGTCTACCAGATGATCGAAACCCGATGTAAAGAATTAATTCAAGAATGGAGGTAGTTTTTCAGATCTTTTAAAATCTCTCAGTACTATTTTCAAGTTAGTAGATAGTTTACACACTTGAGAAGTGTCAGGTGTTGTACATGAAATTTAATAATCTGAATGTACTATGTTTCATATTCACTCTGGATATATTAGTATATAAAATACAATTTATCTAAGTTTGTGTCTATATCTATAGTTGTATTTATATGAATGCCTCAGAAGTAAATAAAAAATGGGTGATTTTGCAACATGAGATTGCTCAATCATTTGATATGGATTTACCCGATTTAAAAGTATTTTTATTTTTGATTGGTGTCCAGGAATTAGGGAAAGGTCCGCAGACTTTTTCGAAGAGAGAAAAAGAGGAATTGATGCATATCGCAAATTGCCGTCTTTTTAGCGCGATGGGCTTTTATGAACTTAAAGGATTGGATGAACAAGGTTGGCCACATTGGGAGCTAGTTAAACCAATTCCTAATTATACTTTATTAGAACAGGAGTTGATCATCAAGTCTTTGATCATAGATTATTTCCAAGAGCTAAATGTCATTTAATAGATTATAATGAAAAGGATTATTTTAAGTGTATTTTTTTGTGCTTTATCGATCGCACTATTTGCAGCGAAGCCTGCTTATAAATATGTGCGTATCCAAACGGGTAAAGGGACAGTTGTTTTGAAGCTTTATAATGAGACACCTAAACACCGGGACAATTTTATCAAATTGGTGAAGGAAAATTATTTTGATAGCTTGCTTTTTCATCGGGTGATACATAATTTTATGATTCAGGGGGGGGATCCTGATTCTAAAAATGCAAAGCCAGGTCAACAACTGGGAGAAGGTGGGCCAAGTTATACCATTCCTTCTGAAATTCAATCAGGATTATTTCATAAAAAAGGAACTCTAGGAGCTGCACGTGATGATAATCCTGCAAAAGCTTCTTCAGCATCACAATTCTATATTGTCCAAGGGAAAAAGTTTACAAATGCAGGTTTGGATAGTTTAGAAACTTTGCGAATGAAAGGTGTCAAATTTACGGAAGCACAACGTGCTGCCTATACAACAGTAGGAGGAACACCACACTTAGATGGCAATTATACTGTATTTGGCGAGTTGATCAATGGAATAGAAGTGATTGATGCGATTGCTGCTGTGAAGACGGACAAAAATGATCGCCCTATAACGGACGAACGAATGTATGTTAAGTTATTGACGAAGAGAGAAGCAATTAATTTGGAACGTGAATTAAAAGGATTAAAACCTAAAAATGGTTTATTCACTAAGATTGCTGATATGTTTTCTTCTTCTAATTATTAATTTCCAAATAGATTTTTGCTTTGAAAATAGTTACATATAATGTGAATGGTCTGCGTGCAGCGATTAAAAAAGATTGGCTAGGTTGGTTAAAAGAAGTCAATGCAGATGTTGTCTGCTTGCAAGAAATAAAAGCTACTCCAGATCAGATCCCTGAAATAGCGTTATTAGAGCAGCTAGGATATGAACATTACTGGTATCCTGCTCAGAAAAAAGGATATAGTGGAACGGCTATATTTACTCGAATAACACCTAAACATGTTGAATACGGTTGTGGACATGAAGATTATGATTTTGAGGGACGAATCATTCGTGCCGATTTTGATGATTTATCTATTATGAGTACCTATTTTCCATCTGGCACTACTGGTGATACTCGTCAAGATTTTAAATATCGATTTTTAGCTGATTTTCAGAATTACTCCAATCAGCTTTTATTAGAGAGACCAAATTTGATTGTGTGCGGAGATTATAATATCTGTCACCGTCCTATTGATATTCACAATCCGAAGTCAAATGCTAACTCTTCAGGTTTTTTACCAGAAGAAAGAGAATGGATGGAAAATTTTATAAACTCAGGTTATATTGACTCTTTCCGTCACTTAAATCCAGATCCGCATCACTACAGCTGGTGGAGTTATCGCGCAGGAGCACGTGCTAGAAATTTGGGTTGGCGTATTGATTATAATATGGTATCAACTGCTTTAGCAGATAGAATTGAATCCGCTACAATATTAAATCAGGCGGTACATTCTGATCACTGTCCAGTTGTCCTTAACTTAAAATAATATCTAAGTTGAAGTGAAGTATTCGATTTTAACGATCGAATAAAGATCAAAAATAAAGGGTCTCATTGTAGAATGAGACCCTTTATTTTTGATATGATGTCAACAGCTATCTTACGGCTTGTATGATAGACAATTGTTGCGCTACTTTTTCAGCGATTGTAATAAATGCCCTTGTTGTTGGATCTTCTGCATCTATGGCAGTTGGAAAGCCATTATCACCCGCATCAGATATTCCTTTTAATAATGGAATTTCACCCAAGAAAGGTATTTTGTATTCTTCGGCCAATCGCATTCCACCACCTTTGCCAAAAATATAATATTTGTTTTCAGGTAATTCGGCAGGAGTAAAATATGCCATATTTTCAACAATACCTAATAATGGTATATTTATGGAATCCATCAAGAACATACCCATGCCCTTAATAGCATCTGCTAAAGCAACCTGTTGTGGTGTAGTTACAATAACCGCACCTGCTATAGGGTAGTTTTGAGCAACAGTTATATGGATGTCCCCTGTGCCTGGGGGCATATCGATTACTAAATAGTCTAGATCTCCCCAGTCTGTATCATTTAACAATTGTTTGATAGCAGATGTCGCCATAGGCCCTCTCCATGGAATAGGTTGATTTGGATCCGTAAAAAATCCAATAGATAATAACTTGATTCCAAATTTTTCTATTGGCTGTATTTTGACAGTGCCATCTTCATGTTGCACTGACTGAGGTTTTTCACCCTCAAGCCCAAACATAATAGGAAGTGATGGCCCATAGATGTCTGCATCTAAAAGTCCAGTCTTTGCCCCTTTAGCATGTAATGATAAAGCAAGATTTGCTGCAACAGTAGATTTGCCCACACCACCCTTTCCAGAAGAAACGAGTATGATGTTTTTGATTCCTAAAAGTTGATTTCCCTCTTTACCCAGCACGCGTGATGTCATATGAACATCTACTGCAATGTTCTTGTCAATAAAATGTGCGATTGCATTTCGACAGGCATGTTCAATATGATCTTTAAGCGGGCATGCCGGTGTCGTTAAAACAACTTCAAAAGATACTTTTTGATCTTCAATTACAATATTTTGAATCATATTGAGTGTAACCAAATCTTTTTTCAAATCTGGTTCCTCTACATATGATAATGCTTCTAGTACTTGTTCTTTGGTTATCATCTGATATATGGATGCATGTATATTAAACCACAAATTTACTGAATGATAAATTAAAACTTGTCATAAAGATGTTTTTAATGATATTAAGATTTAATTTTTACATTTGGATATTCAAACCCGAGTGTCATACGTTTTTATAATATGTCCAATAATCTTAAGACTCTTCTTCGCTCCAAAAAAATGCGAATCTTGTACATCGTACTGGGAGTTATTTCTATATTTATAGTTGCAGGAGGTGTTTTTGCATACCAAAAAAGGGATGGCCTGTTGCTGTCTGCTATTAACAAGGCAAAGGAAAAGCTTGCAACTAAATATGATTTAGATCTCAAAATTCAATATTATTCTTTCAAGGGGCTATCTTCTGTACAATTCCAAAATATCATCTTACAACCTAAGGGAAAAGAACAATTAGCCCATATACAAGATCTGACGGTCTCTGTTCGTATATTTCCTTTATTATTTGGAGATGTTAAGTTAGGTCAAATAATAATGAATAATAGTGCTGTTACATTAATCAAAAAGGACTCTACGAGTAATTATGATTTTCTGTTTAAGAAAAAAAATAGGGATAGCACGACAAATGATAAAATCGAAACTAATTTTGCAGATTTGGCAGATCGTATGTTGAAAAGTATATTCTTTAAGATTCCAAAGAATATGGATATGCAAAATTTTGAACTTTCATATCAGGATGATAGCACTTCGCAACGGATTTCAATTCCTGAAGCTGAAATTTCTGGTGGAGATCTGAAAACAAAATTTTTACTAAATGAGCATGAAGCCGTGTGGAATTTAGAGGGTACTGTAGATCCCGATGGTAAAGAATTGTATGTCCGTTTATTCTCAGATGCTAAAGATGTCGAACTACCTTTACTAAGGCGTAAGTTTGGGTTAAAAGCAAGTTTTGATGCCATTTCCTTTCGTCTGAATAAGGTCAATCGTAAAAATAAAGAACTTTTATCCTTATCAGGTGAGTGGGGTTTTGAAAATTTAAAACTTAATCATTGGAGAATTTCTGATAAAGATGTTTTATTCCCTGAGGGGTTGATGAGTGGTACATTAAATATTGGGAAGAATTATCTGGAGGTAGATAAGGAAAGTAAAGTTAAAGTAAAAGAATTTGAGTTCAATCCATATGTAAAATATGTCCATAAACCCAGTAAACAATTGGCACTTGCTATACATACTGATCGTATTGAAGCTCAGAAATTTTTTGATGCGATTCCACAGGGTTTGTTTCATTCATTAGAAGGAATACACGTTTCTGGACACATGCAATACGATCTAAATTTTGCGTTGGATTTCAAAAAACCAAATGAAGTTGTCTTTACTTCAAAAATGGATGACAAAGATCTAAAAGTAGAAAAATGGGGTAATGCTAATATCCAAGAATTAAATACAGCTTTTACTTATACTGCTTATGAAAAGGGAGAACCCATGCGTACAATTATATTGGGGCCTCAAAACAAAGATTTTACACCGTTGGGACAGATTTCAAAGTATATGCAAATATCATTAATCAATACGGAGGATCCTTTCTTTTTTTCGCACAATGGTTTTCAAGAAGAAGCATTTCGTCTATCTATAGCAACAAATTTGAAAGAAAAAAAATTTAAGCGAGGAGCAAGCACAATCTCGATGCAACTGGTGAAGAATGTTTTTTTAAATCGTAATAAAACCGTTGTACGTAAAGTAGAAGAAATTATATTAGTCTGGTTGATGGAATCATCCAAACAAGTGAACAAAAAGAGACTTTATGAAGTGTATCTGAATGTAATTGAGTGGGGTAATAATGTTTATGGTATTACGGAGGCTGCGCGCTATTACTTTGGTAAGAAACCCGCAGATTTAAATTTAGGAGAAAGTATCTTTTTATCAAGTATTGTTCCTAGACCTAAGACCGGGATATATTCCTTTGATTGGACAGGACATCTGAAGTCAAATATTCTTCGCTATTTTAATACCTATGGTCATATCATGGTCAAGACGAAGCAGATTAGCGTAGATTCCACAATGTCAAATTATGGTTTTTATCAAGTACAGTTAGTGCCACATCTGCGTTCTGCAAGACCTGCTTTTGTAGACTCATTGCAAGCTGACTCGTTAGATATAGGAGTAGGGGAAGACAGTTTTTTAGACTTGGACGAGACAACTGATGCGCACAAACGCTCTATTTTTGATAAATTGATAGGGCGAAATAAAGAAGAAAAATAAATGAAGCAGATAAAGATAGATCAGTTACATTTTGAATTGATGATTGATGACAATCAAATTCAGAAACGGATACGTTTGATCGGCGTTGATATTAATCATCGTTATGAGAATAAAAATCCGGTATTTATTGGAGTATTAAATGGTTGTTTCATGTTTATGAGCGATTTACTAAAGCAGGTTGTAATTCCATGTGAAATGTCTTTTGTAAAGCTGTCGTCTTACCATGGAACCAATCAGGGTGATATGCATGAACTCATCGGATTAGGTATAGATCTTAAAGGAAGAGATGTTATTATTGTCGAAGATATTGTTGACTCGGGGAACTCTTTAAAATATACAATCGCAGCTATTGAGAAAATGTTGCCCGCTAGCGTTGTTGTGTGCACTTTATTATTAAAACCTGAATGTTTACAATACGATTTTGAAAACATTCAGTATGTAGGTTTTGAAATTGAGAAGGAATTTGTCGTCGGTTACGGTATGGATTATAACGGCCTCGGACGTAATATTCCAGATATTTATAAAAACGTTCCTGCTTAATTCCTAAATGAACAAGAATTAAGGTGATCATTGACCATTCCTACAGCTTGCATATAGGCGTAACAAATGGTTGATCCGAAAAATTTGATACCTCTTTTTTTTAGATCTTTAGAAATTGAATCAGATTCTGCAGATGTAATCGCTACATCTTTTTGTGTGGCAATACTATGCTCTATAGGTTCCTGATTAGGCATAAAACTATAAAGATATTGGTAAAAGCTACCAAATTCCTCCTGTATCTTGATAAAAATCTGAGCATTCGTTATAGAAGTTTCAATTTTTCTTCTATGGCGAATGACTCCAGAATTTGTCAAGATATCTTCCACTTTTTCTGATGTGAATTTTGAAACTGCTTGTACATCAAAGTCGGCAAATGCTTCTTTGTATTGCTCTCTTCTTTTTAAAATAGTAATCCAGCTAAGTCCAGCCTGAGCAGATTCTAGAATCAAGAATTCAAAAAGAGTTTTATCATCTTTGACTTGTTTACCCCATTCTAAATCATGGTATTCCATATAAAGCGGATCATTCCCGCACCATAAACATCTCGTTGTTGACATTGGCTATCGTTTAATTTTTTGATGAAGTTAAGAAAAGCATTTGTAATGTTTTTTTTCTAAGCCAAATTTTATCCTAACTTTACAACTCTTAAGAATTTCAAATCAATGCAGGTGAGGTTAAGCTACGTTATTCAGTTTATTTTTTTCTTTTTTATGTTGTTTGTTCAACAGGCAAAAGGACAGGAGCTGACCGATTCAATGGCTGTGCTTTCGACTGATTCAACGGCAGTACAAGATACATTAGCTCAAGTTATGGTTCCAAAAGGGCAAGAATTGCTTCATCTTTCTGTTGCTAAACCTTATCGCATATTGGACATTGTTGGAGATGAGATTGTGCTTCATAATTTGAATTCTTATGCTGTAACACAGTATTTTATAACAAGTGACCTTCAGGGTAAGGATAAAGTGCATGTTGGAGTTTTAAAATATGAGCGTAAAAGATGGGTGCTATTTACCAGTTTATTTCTCTTCTTGGCATTTGCTATTGTTCGTTTTTTCTTTTCTTCAGATGTCAAATTAATAGTTTCCGCCTATTTTAACGAACGTATAATTGTACAGGTCAGTAAGGAAGATACCATTCTCACATCTTGGCCTTTTATTTTTTTATATCTTCTTTTCTCTTTAGCCCTTAGTCTTTTTGTCTGTATATTTTATGCTTATATCTTACAGCGGTTTGATTTCCTGTCATTTACCAATTATTTAAAAGTTTCAGCGATAATTGCAATTATATTTGCTTTGAAAATAGGGTTTATTCGATTTATCGCATTTGTTTTTGAAATACAGCGTTTGGTGAAAGAATATGTTACAATCTTATATTTAATTTACTTTAATTCATTGTTATTTTTACTGCCGATTGTACTTGTCGTAAGTCTTGTCCCACTCAGTTATCTGTCTTATATCTTTAGTTTCACTGTAATTGTAGGTATTTTATTGTTTTCATATCGCTTTTTACGGACAGCTCTGAACGTGGTATCTCAACAGCAGTTTTCAGTTTTTTATTTAATTTTGTATCTTTGCTGCCTAGAAATAGCACCTATTTTAATATTGGTACGACTACTAAGCTAATTAAATGATAATATGCAAACTTCCGACGTAGAAAGAGCAAAAAAGGTAAAAAGTATATTGGTAACCTTGCCAAAGCCTGAAAATGATAAGTCACCATATGCTGCATTAGCACTGAAGTATAATTTAAAACTTGATTTTAGAGGTTTCATCCACGTAGAGGGTGTTCCAGCTCGTGATGTTCGAAAAGATAAAGTAAATCTTGCTGATTTTACGGCTGTTATTTTTACAAGCAGAAATGCTGTAGATCATTTCTTTAGAGTCTGCGAAGAAATGCGATTTGAAGTATCCTCAGAATTGAAATATTTCTGTATTTCTGAGACGATAGCATTGTATCTTCAAAAGTATATTCAATATCGCAAGCGTAAAATTTTCTTTGGTAAACAAACGGCTAAAGATCTGGAAGATGTACTGAAGAAACATAAAGATGAAAACTTTTTATTCCCTTGTTCGGATGTTGCTAATGAAGAAACAAGTAATTGGTTAAAGATTAATGGTTATAAGTTTACACCTGCAGTTTTATTTAAAACAGTTGTGAGTGACTTATCTGATTTGAAAG
This sequence comes from Sphingobacterium sp. PCS056, assembly GCF_023273895.1. Classification (NCBI taxonomy): domain Bacteria; kingdom Pseudomonadati; phylum Bacteroidota; class Sphingobacteriia; order Sphingobacteriales; family Sphingobacteriaceae; genus Sphingobacterium; species Sphingobacterium sp. PCS056. Next base: position 1,820,053 of record NZ_CP096883.1, read on the forward strand.
ATGTATTCTATGATATCATCGTTTTCTTTAGCCCTTCTAGTGTACAATCTCTTTATGAGAATTTTCCCGATTTTAAGCAAAACAAGACGAGAATTGCTGCATTTGGAGCAAGTACGCAACAAGCATTATTAGAACATGGATTAGTTTTAGATATTCCTGCACCGACACCCAAAGCCCCAAGTATGACAATGGCTGTCGAGGAGTATGTAAAGATGGTAAATAAGTAAAAATCTCTACATTTGAATTATTCCTTACGCGATTGATCGTCAGAATAATTCTCTGGTCTGTTTCATCTAGATGGATGTAAAACGCTGTAGGAAAGAAGGATTTTTAGATACGGTAAGAGAGGTTAATAAATAGGCTTAAAAGGGACTTAACAGTCGTTGCTGTAGCATAAATATTATTTTGGATCACCATAAATAAAATATAAAATACGATATAATGACATGTGTCATTTAGTTATTTAGAATATTTCTACTAACTTATGTGCTAAATTAGTACTTTAGCGATAGTGATTGTTTTTAATCGCGGCATAAGTTTAAGTAGAAATATTTTTTTTAAGTTTGTAGTAGTTGTAAAAACAGATAGCTTGTGAAATTAAAACCAGTTGATAGTATCTCAGGAATAACTCCAAAAGAATTTGTGAAAGATTACTTAAAAAAAGGTCAGCCTGTAATTATTAAAGACTTTATAAGTAAGGAGAGTGCATGTTGGAATAAATGGAGTTACGATTATTTCAAGAAAATTGCGGGTCAAGAGCAAGTAGATGTATATGGACGTGAAGAAGATTCTCAAAATCATGCAGCGAGTCCTCCCGTTGGAAAAATGACTTTAGCTGAATACCTTGATAAAATAAGTGCAGAGCCGACTGAGTTGCGTTTATTCCTTTTTAATCTTCTTAAAATAAGGCCAGAACTTAAAAAGGATGTTACCTACAATGACGTTACCGGTGGTAAAGTGATACAATGGCTTCCCTACTTGTTTTTTGGAGGTGAGGGGTCATCAACTCGTAATCACTTTGATATTGACATGTCCCATGTATTTATATCACAATTTCAAGGCTCTAAGCGAATTTGGTTATTCCCAAATGATCAATCTGACTTATTATATAAATTGCCCTATAACTTTCATAGTATTGCCAATCCTAAAAAAAGTACTGAAGAAGAATATCCAGGATTGAAATATATTGAAGGTTATGAAGCTGTAATTAATCCAGGTGATACACTTTATATGCCAGCTGGATGGTGGCATTATATTCAATATGATACAGAAGGATACTCCATTTCTGTTCGAGCGCTGGCAAATACGTTCTCTGAAAAATTGAAAGGTGCACGTAATTTATTTATAACTCGTTACTTTGATGATGCGATGCGTAAAATATTTAAAAAGAAATGGCTAGATTATAAGATTGAGATGGCTAAAAAAAGAGCACAGCGAGCCATTAGAAAAATAAAATAATATCAATTTTAGTAGATATAGAAAAGCTCCGTCTGTTTTAACAGATGGAGCTTTTCATATTATTCATATGTTATTCTTCATTTTCTTCGTTGATCGCATTTTTGTAAAATAGGATGTAGGGATCAGAGTCGTATATTTTTGCATTCGGGTCATGTTTGAAAGGAATTTCTGAATTGAATATTTCCTCTAAAATGGTTTTCAAAAATGCTATAAATTCTTTTTTTACTTCATCTAAATATATGAACTCTAAGATTTCGGATTTCGCATAAAATAAAGTTCCTTCTTCTCTCATCTTTCGCGCAACATATAGATTTGGTTCAATACCGACTCGACCAGTAACCTGTTCATAGACATAGGTGTAAAATAAGGTTTGAACAAGTGCCTTGTTTTCTGTATTCTTGATGAATACTTTATCCAATCCTTTAAAATTTACTTCATCAGCTCCTGTTTTATAATCAACGATTCGAACTTTGACCGTTTTATCTTTTAAAAGAACCTCATCTACACGGTCAATTATGCCATATATGCAGACCTGTTCTTCTTTTCCCTGTACTTCAATTGGAAAATTCATCACATAATCTTTATCGTTCTCTAATTCTATAATTTTGATACCGATAAAATGATCGACATCATGTTGAATAAGTAGCCTCACATATTCGGAAGCAATTTTATGCATAATACGCTGAAGGCTGTTTAATGAGTTTAAACCTGTTCCTTCCAGTTGATACAATTCGATAATTTCAGAAACTATCAAATCATCAATTGTGATTAATGATTTCTCCAATTCCTGTATGGGTACAAACTGCTCAGCACCTTTAAATGGCAGGTAGACTTTTTCCATCACATTGTGTATAACAGTACCCAAATTATTCATTTCAAATTCTTGTGTAATACTGGGAGGTTCTTTGATTTCTGCTACGTATTTCAAAAAGAACTGTAATGGAGATTGTAAGTAAGTTGTGAGTGCTGTTGCAGAAATCTTCTTTTTCTTTTCGATAAAATCAACGTATAATTTATCCCATATTGCACCTCTCTTTTCCACTGTCAACTCTTCTAGATCTGGTAAAAACGTAATATTCTGCTGTTGATTATGTTTTAAAAATTTGAAATTACTTTCAAACTCCAACTGCTTGATAAAACGACTTTCTTCACCAGAGGAGCTTTCACTAACAATGCCGTTATAAAGAAGATGAATGCCTTCACTGTATTGAAAGTGACGATAAAATAAGTAAGCAGACAGAGCATCCTGATTTTCTAGAATTGGCAATCCGTAAGCTTGTCTTAATGAATTAGGAATAAATGTTGGGGAGCTTGAGGTTTTGGGTAATATGCCCTCATTGGCACCTAAGACATATACATGGTCAAAATTAAGACAGCGGCTCTCTAATAGACCCATGATCTGTAACCCTTCGAGCGGGTTTCCTTCAATAGCCGAATTGATATTGGCAATTGCTTTACTGATCAGTCCCAATTGAAAAGGTAAGCTCAGCGGTTGAAGCGATTCTAAGCCAAGATTGAGCTGGTTTAATGTCTTTCTTACCTCGATCAACAAGTTGCTGTCAATTTGTTTTATACGGTCTTCTTGAGCAAGATTAGCAAGTAAATTGTCAACGATATGAATGAGTATAGCAATAGTTTCTTCGATTCGGATAATCGGGTGGAAAAAATGTACCAAACTTGAACTTTTGAATACAAGTTCTTTAACTTCCACTTCAAAGAGCTGTTTATCAGAAATTAATTTTTGAATGGATTGTTTTTCCTCTTTTGAAATGTTAGTCAATGGATGATTAACGAATGTTTCAATAAGTGTATAAGGTATCTTTGTTTTTTTCTGATGGGTGATCAAGTGTTGGACTTCCATCCACAATTCAATAATGCCATAGATGGGCGATTGCGTTAAGGGAAAACCTGTTGTAATGTTTGGTTTTACATCAGGCAGACTTTGTAATAAAGAAACCAATAATGATTCGTCAGCAAGAAGAATGGCCGAAGATTTACCATCCTTTTCATTATTTTCTAAGATATCATGTAGTAGTTTTGTCTGGGATACATTACCCGTTGCTGAGTATAGATGAACTTCGGATTGACGAGTACCAATTACATTGGAGCTATCGCCTAAGGCATTTATCAAACCGGTTTGATAAATATTCCGACGGATGAATAGACCCGCTTCCTGTTGTTGATCATCTAGATAATAGGCATCTGCATCAAAGTAGAAGAGCGCTAATCCCTCATCTTGCCATTTTTTAAATAGAGTAGCTTCTGTTTTGCTCAGAGCATTGAATCCAACAAATATGATCGTTTTATAATTTTTATGGAATTCTTGATTTTTTGCTTTCCCATCCACAATATCCCGATAGATTGTTGGCATATTTGTCATTCTCTTCGCTTTTAATTGTTCTTTAAAAGCGCGATATAAGACCGGAAGGCGTCGCCATAGTTTTAAAAACCTTTCTTGTACTGCAGAGTGTCCTGCGATGGAGAAAGATTGCCAAAATTGACGTATAAAGTCCTGTTGTTCTGAAGTAAAATGTTGAAATTGCAAATCAATCTGTGTATTGTCAAACAATTCCATAAAGATTTCATCAATATCAACTAAATCATAGTCAATTTGTGAGAAGTCACCTAATATAGTTTCTGCGATCGGATAAAATTCTTCTAAAGTCTCGGCTTCATGACCTTCCTTGGATAATAGGTCGTTATGCAAATGATAAAGAATGAAAAACTGTGCAATAGGAGTTGCTTCTGCCAAGTGGGTTGACAAACGGAAAAATTCTTGTATTGTGAAAAATTGTGGTGACCAAATTGCTTGTCCATACACTTCAGCTAGATGTTGTTTAAGATAAGTGATCGGCCTTTTGTTGTTAAATATAATAGCAGTTTCGTGTAGATCCGCTCCGAAACGATTCTTTAAATCGATAGCGACGTCTTTTAAAAATGGATTCATTTTCTAATTTTTTGCATGTAATAAAACCTCTACTAAATCATTTGACTTGGCATAAAATAAGAATCCTTTTACATTCTTATAGCCTAATTCCTCCAGTGTTCTGACATATTGCTTCACCTGCTTTTGATGGGACATCGCTTCACTTTGGGTAAATTTAAAGTCGAGTACAATCGTCTCTTTTTCGCTAGTAAATACTTTGTCGGGGCGTAAGGTTTCACCTTTAGCAGTGATGATGGCCGATTCATTCCAAATTTTAAAATCACCAGTCAGCCACATATTGATTTGTTGGTGTTGCCATATTTGATTGACCTCATGAAGAATTGCAGATTTCTCAGCCGGTGTAAATATGCCTTCTGAAATATATTGATTAATGATGGTTTCAATTTCCTCTTGTGTAGTTACAATGGACATGATTTCATGCGCCATGACACCGTATTGCGAGGCTTTGTCAAGTAATAAGATGCTGTTAATGGTACGTTGTGAGGATTTATCAAAAGCCTTATCCAATTCTTTTGAAACGGGATAGTGTTCCAGAGCGATTTTTCCTATTTCAACCTGATCACTTTTTTGTCGAGGTATGATATGATCGATGTTTATTTCATTATTTACTAAAGTAAAGTCTCCTCTATGATTATCCAATACTTGATAGACGATATCACTGATTAAATCATTCTTTACGTCCACGCCTATAATTTCTCCTGTTTTTTTGTCGATGAGCTGTTTAAAAGCAGGTGCGGATATATAAAGATGTTCTATTGCTCGAGTGGTTGCAACATAGAACGTATTGAGTGCATCCATATAATTAAAAACCATCTCTTCATAGTACTTCTGATATAGGGTAGATTGTCCTAGAGAAGAAGTATACTTAATCGGTGCTTTCCCTATGGCTTCAAGAGCTGTTCCTTCGGTATCTATCCAGAAGTTGCCATTGACCATGCCATCTAAAGTCCAATTGCAAAATGGAATCATAACCACATCATAAGCTAATCCCTTTGATTTGTGTACTGTGGTCACTTCAATAGCATCTACTTTACCAGAAGAGGGTAATACCGATTTTATACCATCTTCTTCCCAAAAGATCAAAAATTGATTAATCCCGCGCTCTCCATTTGCCGAAAAATTAGCAATCATATCTTTAAAGGCCAATATATAAGGCAGATGGGCATTATGTAAAGAAGTCAATCCGTAAGCTTCTATCAACTTTTCAACCAGATGGACCAAAGGAAGTTTCTGCCAGTGCTCCCAGTTTTCCAGCAGTTCTTTTGGTAGCTCTCCTTGCAAACTATGAACATCATTTTCTTTAAATTTTAACCAGACATCTGCACTAAAACTTTTCCCTTTTTGAATAATATGATAAAGATGTGTGAGTTTTGCTTTATATAATACATGTTTATCACTATTGAATACAAAAGCCTTAAGTGTTTCAATCAGTAATTGTATCCCCTCATTTGCCTCTAATGCAAGTGCATCTCCAGATATAACTTCAAATTGTAGCTGTTTTTCATTTCTATAATTCATCAGTTCATGGATGATCAATCTTGCCTGCTTATTTGATCGTACAAGAATTCCAATCTGATTTGCGCGATATCTGCCCGATGTAATCCACTCTTCAATTTGTTGACATAAGGAGCTCACAGCAAGTTCCTCCACCTGTGAGCTTCTTCTTACATTGTTTTCTACTTCCAGATATTTGACAGTAATAGAACCTTGTTGTAACTTATCTTGGAGTTTGGACTTTGGTACTTGTTGTGAAGCGCCTTCGTAAGCTTTTATAATCATATGGTTATAACCCATTTCATTCCACCAAGATTGTCCTTCATCGCTAAGATCAGCTGCAATATGCTCGTTTAATAGTTTTTGAATATGACTTGGGATAGTCTCAAATAAATAGTTGTTAAAATGGATAATATTGGGCAGACTTCTATAGTTGACATCCAAGGAGCCATTTTCTATCAATTCTTTTAGGTCTTCTTCATTTGAAATATGAAAGGCTTGGGCGACTTGTTTTTCTGCTTGTTGCAGTAAGATGCGCCAATCACCATTTCTCCAACGGTAGATACTTTGTTTGACATCTCCAACAATTAAATGCTCTGAAATATTTCCAGAAGCATTTCCAAGTGCGTTGATTAATAATGGGCTGTAATTTTTCCACTGGATACGTGAAGTATCTTGAAACTCATCAAAAAGAAAATATTGGTAACGGTTTCCGATTTTTTCCCAAATAAAAGTAGGATCTCCATGTTGATCTAATCCCAGTTTATTCAATTGAATTTGAGCATCTGAAATTAATTGAGCATTGTTTTCCTTACGCCACTGTGCCAATAGGTCACTCATCTCTTTCATAAGACGGAGATAGTAAAAATTTTTTTGGAATGCTTCGTAAGTGATATAAGTACTGAATTTATCTTGTAATATTTTAAAGTTTTTTAGAAGTGGGAATAAGGCTTGCTTCAAAGCGTAATTGATTTCTTTCTTACCGTTTAAAAAAGCATCCTCCTTATCCATTAAATCAACATATTTAGTAATAATCTCATGGAGTTTAGACGTACTTTGTTTGAACACATTGATCGTTGCATTGGATAACGAATAAATAGGATTTCTGCTTTTTCCCTTTAACTCCGCAGGATCAATGTTTAAGGATTTAAATGTGGTTGTAAAACTTTTGATCTCTTCGTTTAGGGCTTCTAAGAATACTTGAGTAAAATTTTCTATTTCCTTATTTAAGGTATTAAATACTTTATCCGAATTTTGTGATAAAAGATGTTTGTCAAATTCTTTGAAGTTTTCTGAAAAGATTTCATTTGCCAAGTTAGTTAATTCTCTACGGTAGTTCCAATTTTCATTATTTGATATCTTTTTTTCGGCAAATTCAATGATCCATTCCAGTAGATCCGGACGCTTATCCAAAAGTTGGTTTAACATGACAGTAAGCTCTTGTCGCACCCTACTGGTATTCATTTCTATTTTATATGCTGCATCCAAATTGAGCTCATATGTAAAACTTCGAATAACTTTTTGAGAAAATCCATCAATAGTACTAATGGTAAAGTGACTATAATCATGTAAAATCTTGCGATAGACCCGGTACGCCTTTTCTTGAATGAAGCTTGTATTCCATTGTGAAAATTGTGTCAACAATAAACTTCTATAATCCTGTATTTTTCTACTTTGATCACCCAAGGCCAAACCCTTCAATACGGATAAAATTCTTTCTTTCATCTCAGCCGTTGCTTTATTTGTAAAAGTGACAGCTAATATTTCTCGATAACTGTTTTCTTTTGAAAGTAATAGCGTTAGGTAATGTACAGTTAAGCTGAACGTTTTACCAGAACCTGCAGAGGCTTTTAATATTTTTAATGGAGCTATTAATGACATGAATTCAATTTGATTTGGAAGGATGAAAATACGCTTATTAATTTGAATAGACAAAACTGTATGTATGTCTATTATTTAACAATAGACGTAAAATTACAAATAAATTTCTCGAATTAAATTCCATTATTTTTCTGTTATGAAGCCAGATTATATTCTTTAAAACGGATGATTTTTAAATCATTCTACGGTTCAAAATGGATGCTAAGGTAGCATCTTTCTTATTACTTGGAAGTTGACTCTTATATTTAGCTTTTTACTTTCACAAATCCTTTGTATCTTTGCGTCCCCTCTTACATGAAGTACGGGGGATATGTTGAATACATAAATAACAAGAAAACATGGCAACTAAAATCAGATTGCAAAGACATGGTAAAAAAGGACGTCCTTTTTACCACTTAGTAGTAGCAGATGCACGTGCTCCACGTGATGGTAAATTCATCGACCGTATTGGTTCTTACAACCCGAACACAAATCCAGCGACTATCGTTTTGGATTTTGAAAAAGCTTTGGATTGGATGAATAAAGGTGCTCAACCTACTGACACAGCTCGTACTATCCTTTCGGATAAAGGTGTTTTATACAAAAAACACTTATTAGGCGGTGTTAAAAAAGGTGCATTTGATGAGGCTGCTGCTGATGCTAAATTTGTTGCTTGGACTGAAGCTAATGATGCAAGAATCGCTGGTAAAAAAGACGGTTTAGCTAATACAAAAGCTGAAACTAAGAAAATTGCATTAGCTGCTGAAGCTAAGAAAAAAGAAGAAAAAGCTGCTGCTATTGCTGCTAAAAATGCTCCAGTTGCAGAGGAAACTCCTGCAGAAGAAACTGAAGCTCCTGCTGCAGAAGAAACTGAAGGATAATTTTTCTTTCATACAGTATCAAGAAAGCCGGTTCGACATGATCCGGCTTTTTTTTTAAAAGAAAATAACTCCTATTTCCAAAGTAGTACTGCAATTTTGTATTTATATTTTTAAATTTGCCCTTTCAAATTAGAACATGACCATAGAAGAAAGTTTTTACATCGGTTATATTAGTAAAACACGAGGATTAAAAGGAGAGCTGCAGCTTTTTTTCGAATTTGAAGATTATCAAGATCTAGATTTTGATGTCTTATTTGTTGAAGTCAATAAAAAATTAGTTCCTTATTTTGTTGCTAATATTAAATACCAAACCAATAGTACCGCTTATTTGAATTTGGAAGATGTAGATCATATCGATAAAGCACAGCCCTTAGTCCGTAAGAAGGTATATCTGCCTAATGATAAAATGCCTGAACGTGATCCTGATGATTTCAGATATACGGATTTAATTGGGTATCTAGTGATTGATGAGGTACATGGAGAACTTGGAGAAATTACACATGTGCAAGAAATGCCACAACAATTTATAGCCACCGTTGATTTCAATGGCAAGGAGCTTATGTTCCCATTAAATGATGATTTAATGCTCGGTATTGATTCAGAAGATCAAGTATTGGAGGTTGATTTGCCCGAAGGCTTAGTTGAGTTGTATAAAGAAATTTAACATCTTCACTATCGAACATGAAGAAATATAAGCCACTACACATCTTTGTGTAGTGGCTTATTTATTTTATCTGATCTTGTTTTTATAGCGCCATAAGCGTATAATTTTTTGAGCAAGCTTCTAATATTATTTTGATTATAAATTTCTATTACCGATATTAGCCGATGCTTATAGAGAAAGGCAGAGGGACTAGACCCAATGAAGCCTTAGCAACCTGTTATTTTATAAGGTGCTACATTCTACCCCAACTCAGAGATGGGAAAGATAAGTTGAAACAAGTTTACTTGTGCATTTCGATGTAAGCCAACCAAAATCATATTTAAAAAAAATTAATGAAAATCGTTGATCATATCAGTAATGCCAAAGGAAAAACTTTGTTTTCTTTTGAATTGTTGCCTCCAGCCAAGGGGCAAGGTATCCAGAGTATTTTTAAAACAATGGATGCACTTATGGAATTCAAGCCTCCCTTTATCGATGTGACTTATCATAGAGAAGACTATATGTATAAGAAACACGAAAGCGGTTTATTAGAGCGTGTGGCTTATCGTAAACGTCCAGGAACAGTTGCTATCTGTGCCGCTATTATGAATAAGTATAAAGTGGATGCTGTTCCTCATCTTATATGTGGAGGATTTACGAAAGAAGAAACGGAGAATGCATTAATTGATCTAAATTTCTTAGGTATTGATAATGTACTGGTACTAAGGGGAGATGCACGAAAAGGTGATTCTGATTTTATTCCAACAGATGGTGGACATGCATTTGCAACGGATTTATTGCAACAGGTCGTTGATATGAATCAGGGACAATATCTCCATGAAGATATTGCTATATCTGAAAAAACAAACTTTTGTATTGGTGTCGCGGGTTATCCAGAGAAACATTTTGAAGCGCCAAACTTCAATACAGATTTCAAATGGTTAAAAAAGAAAGTAGAAATGGGAGCAGAATTTATCGTGACCCAAATGTTTTTTAATGTAGAAAAATACAAAGAGTTTGTTACAAAATGTAGAGAAAATGGTATTCATGTTCCTATTATACCCGGATTGAAACCGTTGACAACTAAAAAGCAATTGATTACCCTACCTAAGATTTTCCATTTGGATATTCCCGAAGAATTGAGTGAAGCGGTCTCCGCATGTAAAAGTAATGCTGATGTAAGACAAGTGGGAGAAGAATGGCTAGTACAGCAGTGTAAAGAATTAATCGATTTCGGGGCTCCCGTTTTACATTTTTACACCATGAGTAATCCTGGGCCGACAAAAAGTATTGTAGAAAAGTTATTCTAAATCAACCTATTTAACGATCAGCCTGCCACGTAAATGTAGCGGGCTTTTTTATAGGCTGTATTTTTTTGTTAAAAAAAGTTAATCTAGTTCAATTGAAATCTTCTTTCATTATATTTAATTGATTATATATCATCAATTAAACCTGGATCATTCATGAGCTATCAGAAAGTGAACAATATGTTAGGCTGGCTATGTGCCATCATAGCAACAGTAGTTTTTATTATTACGGCTGAGCGGACAACAAGCTGGTGGGACACCGGTGAGTTTATTGCTTCAGCTTATAAACTCCAGATTGTTCATCAGCCAGGAGCACCATTGTTTCTGATGATACAGAATATCTTTTCAAATTTTGCATTAGGCAATGTGGCTCAGATTGCCTTTTGGATGAATATCGGATCTGCTGTATGCAGTGGTTTGACAGTATTATTTTTATTTTGGACCATTACAGCGTTAGGAAAAAAGATCAGTCATTCTGATGATAAACCAATTCATAGAAATCAAGTTATTAAAATTATGGGAGCAGGTCTTGTCGGTGCCTTAGCCTATAGTTTCTCCGATACATTTTGGTATTCAGCAGTAGAATCAGAGGTCTACGCGATGTCCTCCTTGTGTACTGCAGTAGTATTTTGGGCGATATTAAAGTGGGAAGCTCGCGCAAATAAACCACAAGCAGATCGATGGCTTATCGTTATCGCTTATATCATCGGACTATCAATTGGGGTTCATTTATTGAACTTATTGGTGATTCCAGCTATAGCTCTTATCATCTATTTCAAGAAAACAGACCGGACAACTTTATGGGGAATCAGTAAAGCAATGATAATTGGACTCGGAGTACTGGCATTAATTCTTTGGGGCGTGATTCAGTATCTCATTAAGTATGCCGCCAAATTTGATTTATTTTTTGTCAACACTCTCGGGCTGGCATTTGGGTCAGGGATATTGGTTTTTGTAGCGTTGATTCTATCAACATTAATTTATGGTATCTATTACTCCATAAGAAAGGGGAAAGTTGTGTTAAATACGGCATTACTAGCAACCTGCTTTATTCTTTTGGGATACAGTTCCTTTACCATGGTTCTGATTCGAGCGAATGCCAATCCTTCCCTAAACAATAATGACCCTAAAAATGTTTTTTCTTTCTTAGGTTATTTAAGTCGAGAACAGTACGAATCAGAACCATTGATAAAAGGTCCATATTTTGATGCAAATCCAACTGGAGTCAATGAACGTGTTGATTATAGAAAAGACAGTCATCAATATGCCGCAATAAAAAGGTCGTCCAGTTATCAATTTGATCGAGAAACCATATTTCCAAGGATTTATAGTCAGAAACCCTATCATCAATATTTTTATAAAGGCTATTTAGGAATTGAAGAAGGCCGAAAAGCCAATTTTGCTGATAATTTAAAATTCTTTTTTAATTATCAGATTGGACATATGTATGCGCGATATTTTCTATGGAATTTTGTTGGTCGCCAAAATGACCAACAAGGAAATGGTTCATTAACAGAAGGAAATTGGTTATCAGGTATTAAAGCTATTGACAATCTACATCTTGGAGGCCAATCCAAATTGTCTGATGAAATGATTCATAATCCAACTAGAAATACTTACTTTTTTCTTCCTTTATTGATAGGACTCGCTGGTGCATTTTGGCATTTTAAGAGGAATAAGAAGGATGCTATTGTCGTGGGACTATTATTTGTTTTTACAGGTTTGGCTATTGTTATATATTTAAATCAATCTCCATTACAACCACGTGAACGGGATTATGCTTATGCAGGATCATTTTATGCCTTTGCCATTTGGATTGGTTTAGGGGTATTTGCTATTTCAGAACTATTAAAAAAATATGCAAACGAAAGAAATACAGCCCTGTTCGCAACATCACTGTGTCTATTTGCTGCGCCAGTAATACTTATTAATCAAAATTGGGATGATCATAATCGATCTGAAAAATCCTTAGCAAGGGATGTTGCAAAAAATTATTTAGAAACTTGTGCTCCCAATGCAATTTTATTTACTTATGGTGATCATGATACTTTTCCATTATGGTATTTGCAAGAAGTAGAGGGTGTACGTCGAGATGTCAGGATAGTGGTCATTAGTTATTTGACTTCTGATTGGTACTTTCGGCAGGTGAAAAATGCAACTTATCAAGCTGCCGGATTACCGATAACCATTCCAAATGAAAAGGTGGCAAAAGGTATTCGAGAATCTTTGCCTTATCATGAACTGAATTTAGTAGGATCTACAGATATTAAATTATTGTTAGATTTCTTACTATCCGACAGTAATGATCATAAACTACAAATGAGAGATGGAGAATATGAAAACTTCTTGCCCACAAAACAACTTAGGCTTGCTGTCAATAAATCTGAGGTAATCAAAAATCGAGTAGTGCCGCAGGAATGGGAAAATGAAATATCAAATCAATTGGAGTGGACTTTTGGAAATGATTATGTAACACGGGCAGACCTAGGGCTGATGTCAGTTCTTGCCAATAACAATTGGCAAAGACCAATTTATTTTTCAAGCATGGTGCCTAGTGAAAACCTCATGGGATTGGACAAATACATGGTCGATGAGGGATTTGCCAAACGTCTGATGCCTATTGATGCAAAACTTTCAGAAGGGGAATCCCTAATAAATATAGATAAATTATACAAAAATATTGTTGAAAAATATGCTTGGGGAAATATAAACCAAGCAACTTATATTGATACAGATTCCTTCAGATTTGCAGGTATGTATGCAGAAGAAATCTTTGGAAAAGCAGCAAGAACTTTGTTTGCACAGGGTAAAACAGAACAAGCAAGACAAGTTGCTGTAAAAGCATTTAATGAGCTACCACAGCGTCTATACAGTATAGCTGATGTGACAAGTTATGTAGATGTTATTGATACTCTTTATAAAACTGGAGAAAGTAAATTTGCTAATCAACTTGTTGATCGTAATCTCAAATTTTTAACAGAACATATGGATTATTATCAACAATTGGCTACAGATAAACCCGAAACAGGACTAGAAGTTCAAAATATAAAAATTGCTCTTGACTCTGTTGATAGGTATGAACGGATACTCGCAAATACGAAAGAAAAAGGTCGGTATGCTTATGTTGCTGATCTGAGCAGAAAATATAAAATGATCTATCTAAGAGATTGATTCATACAATGAATGAGACCAGTAATTATATCAAAGTACTGGTCTCTTTTCGTTTTAAAATATAAGGTAAACATTTCTTTACAAGGTCTGTCGACTCTTTCTAAAATCTTACCCCTAGACCAAAACCTAGAAGAAAGGGATTTATGCTCACCTTTGCAGGAATATTTAATCCAGTTGCAAGGTTACTTGCATCCACATTGACATCTGTTTTCAGAAAGATGTGTTTCACATCAAGATTTACAAAGAAATTTTTCGAAATGTTAATGTCAACACCCAACTGAGTTGCTAACCCAAAGGCATTATCATATTTTACGTTTTTAACTATATTTCCAGCATCTTCATTGTAAAATATAGTATAGTTAGCCCCAACACCGACATATGGTTTAATAGATGGACTAGGATAGAAATGATATTGAACAGTTAAAGTTGGTGGCAACAACCAAACACTCCCCAAGTCAATATTATTATTCGTGCTACCACCAATAGCCGATAAATCCGAATTTGTAGTGGATACTTTGTGTTTCGTGGTTCCTAGAATCAATTCTGCCGCGATGTTTTTGTTAAAAAAGTAAGTGAAATCCAGTTCAGGAATAAACTGACTTGAAATAGAAACATTTCCGCCGATCGTGGATACATCAGCATTTTCGATAGGGACAACTCCTACACCTCTAAGACGTATCTGCCATCTATCAAAGTCTTTAGTTTCTTGTGCCTGACTTATTCCTAATCCGGATAATAAACATACAGCAGTTGCAAATAATAACTTTTTCATATTTGAATGTGTTAATTGTGATTATTCAAATATAAAGAGGTCGCAGCTTTAAATATGTGACAAAAATCAAGAGTAGTTTTGAAGGTAATTACTTTCTAGATCGAGTAAACTATCGATATTTATCATCAGTGATTCTATTTTTTTTGAAGAGGATGACGTAAAAAAAGGGAAGCTATTGCCTCCCTTTTTATTGTTATTATTGACCTTTTTTCACTTCTTTGGCCCAAGAATCTTTTAGCCCAACTGTACGGTTGAAGACCAAATGATCTGGTGACGAAGAGGTATCTAAAGTGAAATATCCCAGTCGGATGAATTGATATCCTTTTCCCGGTATCGCATTTAACAAATCAGGTTCTATATATGCTTTGCTAATTTTTAAACTATCGGGATTAATCGATTCTTTAAAATTTTCAGATGCAGCAGGGTTTTCATCGTTAAATAAACGATCATATAATCTAATTTCAGTTTCCTTAGCATGTGGAACAGAAACCCAGTGAATGGTACCTTTTACCTTCATCCCGGAAGTATCTTCTCCAGATTTTGAATTAGGGACATAGGTACAATGAACCTCAATTACTTGACCATTTGCGTCTTTGACGAAGTCATGGCAGGTTACGATATAGGCATTTTTTAAACGTACAGATAGACCAGGGCCTAAACGGAAAAATTTCTTTGGAGCATCTTCCATAAAGTCATCACGTTCGATCCATAATTCATTTGAAAAAGGGATCATACGTGAACCTTCGCCACCTTCAACCTCAGGGTTATTTTCACCATGTAACTCTTCTATATGGTCGGTCGGGAGATTAGTAATCACTAATTTAATAGGATCCAAGACAGCCATTCTTCTCCATGCTGTTTTATTCAAATCCTCACGAATACAGAATTCTAACAAACTTACATCAATCATGTTTTCGCGTTTAGCGACACCGATTTTATCACAGAATGCACGAATACTCGCCGGTGTATAACCTCTTCTACGCAGACCAGAAATTGTCGGCATACGCGGATCGTCCCAACTTTCGACAAATTTATCATTGACCAATTGCAATAGCTTACGCTTACTCATCACAGTATAAGTCATGTTAAGGCGAGCAAATTCATATTGTTTAGAAGGGTAAATCTCTAGTTTTTCAATACACCAATCATATAGCGCACGGTGTGGAATAAATTCCAGTGTACAAATGGAATGTGTGATTTTTTCAATGGAATCTGATTGTCCGTGAGCAAAATCATACATAGGATAGATGCACCATTTGTTACCAGTGCGGTGGTGATGTGCATGCTTGATGCGGTATAATAAAGGATCACGCAAGTGCATATTTGGATTGGCAAGATCTATTTTAGCACGCAATACTTTTTCACCATCTTGGTATTTACCATCTTTCATTTCTTGAAAAAGAACCAAGCTCTCTTCAATACTACGACTACGATTCGGGGTAGGAACTCCAGGCTCAGTTGGTGTACCTTTTGCTGCCGCAATTTCTTCGGCAGTACTATCATCTACATACGCCAGATCTTTTTTGATTAAGTCTACAGCATATTGATATAAAGTATCAAAATAATCCGAAGTATATAATTCCTGTGCCCAGCTAAAGCCAAGCCATTGAATGTCGTTTTTAATGCTTTCAACGTATTCTGTATCCTCTGTAACAGGGTTAGTGTCGTCAAAACGTAAGTTAGTCTTGCCATTGTATTTCTGACCTAAACCAAAGTTTAAGCAAATAGATTTAGCATGACCGATGTGAAGATAGCCGTTTGGCTCGGGAGGGAAACGTGTTAATACACGTCCATCATGTGCCCCATTACGAAGATCCTCTTCGATAATTTCTTCAATAAAATTTAATGATTTCTCCTCGTTTATCATAATACAAAGTTAAGTATTACTTCGAATTATCCGTAGTAGTTCTTACATTTTAAAGTAAGTTGTTTTAAGAGAAAAAATACTGTAATAAAGAGTGTAATAGTACTAACAGTATAAGGAAGGAAAATGAATTTTTTAAATAGTAAAAGGGTCGGTTGCCCGACCCTTTTATATCCTATCTATAAGAAAATACATCTCCAAGATCTTCATTACTAGTAAAAGTACAATTAAGATCTGTCAATGCTCCGGTACCGATATTAATGACCATTCCATGTACAGCCAGATCATTTCTATCTTTCCAAGCATTTTGGATAATGGAAGTTGTACACAAATTGAATACCTGCTCTTGTACATTTAGCTCAATTAATCTGTCTACTTTTTTCTCATGATCCTCTATAGCGTCTATTTCAGCCGCATGTAAACGATATACATCTTTGATATGGCACAACCAGTTATCAATAATACCAAATTGATTGCGACTCAATGATGCAGCAACACCACCACATCCATAGTGACCAGCGATTATGATTTGTTTTACTTTTAAAACATTGACCGCATAATCCAGTACAGATAGCATACTCATGTCTGAATGCACACACATGTTTGCAATATTACGGTGTACAAATACTTCTCCAGGTTTAGTACCTGTGATTTCATTTGCTGGCACACGACTATCTGCACAACCAATCCATAAAATTTCTGGATTTTGACCTTTTGCTAATTGTTGAAAACGACCTGATGTATCATTCTTAACAAAGTCCATCCATTCACGATTTCCGTCTAAAATTTTTTTAAATCCTAATTCTAAATCTTTTTCCATTTTATATATATATTAATACAGTTCATATGTAATTGAGCTGCATGTTTTATCCCTGATAGGATACAAATCTCGTTAATTAATTGTTTTTATTTTATTATTTTTTCTTGTATTCAACATCTGTCAGTTCAATACGCTTTCCTTTGGTCAATGCATTTTGTTGAAAATCTTTAATGACCTCAATGACATCCTTATCAATGAATTTACTTGCTGTACCATTGATAACAATCAAACCAACAGATTTAGGTAAGCTATAAAGCTTTTGCTGTATAGGTGCTTTATTTAAAAAAGATACCTCCTCTGCCAGCGTGATGACAGCTTTATCGTAGTCATCTTGTTTTACAATATCAAATTTAAAAGCATTTTGCATATTCGCTTTTAAAATATAAAAAGTAGCTACCACAAGTCCAATACCCACACCCATGAGTAAGTCTGTCAATACAATGGCTACAATTGTTGCAAAGAAAGGAATGAATTGATCAAGTCCTTTTTTATACATGGAAGTAAATAAAGCGGGTTTGGCTAATTTAAATCCAGTTTGCAATAAAATAGCCGCTAGACAGGATAATGGAATAAAGTTTAAAACATTAGGGATGATTAGAATTGCTAATAGTAACCAAATACCATGAAGTAATGCCGATTGTCTAGTTCTTCCGCCAGCGTTCACATTGGCTGATGAGCGTACAATAACTGACGTCATTGGTAAACCTCCCAATAAACCACTTGTTATATTGCCGACACCCTGAGCGATAAGTTCACGATTAGTGGGTGTATTTCTTTTGAATGGATCAATTTTATCAACCGCCTCGATACTTAATAGAGTCTCTAAACTGGCAATAATTGCAATGGTGAAAGCGACTATCCAGACCTCTTTATTGATGATTTGCGTGAAATCTGGAAGTGTAAATAGCCCTGTGAATTCAGCAAAGGAATTGACAATGGGTACAAGTACAAATTGTGACTCTGCTAATTGAAAACGTGTACCATTAAAAGCAAACGATAAGCCTATTCCAAGAGCAACTACAATTAATGGAGCTGGGATCTTGTTTAGCTTTGGAATTTTAGACCAATAGATTAAGACAATCAATGAAAGTATACAAATTATCAAAGCACCGGGGCCAATTGAAGACATCAATGTGTCTGTAAATGCGCCGATTCCATGGCCATTATCAAGCTCAAAAGCATGAGTTTCCATCATACCAAGTGCCAACGGAATTTGCTTCAATATGATGGTGATCCCAATTGCAGCAAGCATTCCGACGATCACAGAAGAAGGGAAATAATTTCCTATCATGCCGGCTTTAACGACTCCAAGAATCAATTGGATAACACCTGCAATAACTACAGCTAATAAAAAAGTTTCATAGGCACCGAGGCTCTGAATAGCGCCCAAAACAATGACCGTAAGACCAGCTGCAGGGCCACTGACGCTCAAAGGTGATTTACTGATAGAAGAGACGACGACACCGCCAATCACTCCTGTTAACAATCCTGCAAACAATGGCGCACCAGAGGCCATTGCAATACCCAAACATAGTGGGAGTGCTACTAAAAACACCACAACACTAGCGGGTACATCATATTTTAAGTCTCTTTTCGATAGTTTTAGAAAAGCAGACATACGAGTTCCAAACATTAGTTTTTGTCTAAAATTTTACCTGATATTTTACAATATTTTGCTCTAATCAGACGTGATTAAAGTTTATTTCATGCACGAAGGCACAGAAAGGGAAAATTAACAGTTAGGAGGCGGCGTAGGAACAGAAGGGTGGAATGCGCGAATACTTTTTTCATTTTTCAAGTAATGCTTTTGATTCCCATGATTATCAGTAATGATGGCTAAGAAATAGGATTCTTCCGTTTTAGCATTAAAAAACTTTGAACCAGATTCATTACTATCACTGTGTGCACCATTGTTGTTTTCAATTTCTAATTGGAGCACAATTTGAAGAATTGTGTTTTGATCTAATAAAGAAGAAAATATAGGCGTTATCGATATGCTCATCTTTACGAAAAAGATTAAAGCACATAATAGAGCTGCGATATTTCTAATTTTTTTATTAAACATTTTTTTTCAAAGCTGTATCTGTTCCCTTTTTTAGAGTACGTAAAAATACATTTTTCATGTTAAAAAATTATTAATTTTTTGAAAAAAAGTCCTTGCTGACAAAAAAATTACAAAGACTCAATATTTCGTTCTATATTTAATGTAAGAAATATAATTTGTAAAAGGTGGAGGTATTTTTAAGATAAGGACTGGTTCCTTTATAAAACTAGTATATTAAAGAATGGAAGATCAAGCATTATTTATTGAAAAAGTAATAGCATCCTATAATCCTAAAGGTGCCTACATTTATTTAGGAGCCGGTATTTTAGAGGGGAATATCCTTGCTGATGCTCAAGTTAATTTAGCTTTAAAAATGATGAACCGCCATGGTTTGATTGCTGGGGCAACGGGTACAGGTAAAACGCGAACCTTACAATTGATTGCTGAACAGTTGTCCGACAGTGGTGTTCCTGTTTTCATGTTGGATGTCAAAGGTGACTTGTCAGGTCTAGCTCTAGAGGGCCAAACCAATCAAGCGCTGATCGATAGAGGTAATGCCGTTGGTGTTCCATTTCAGCCCGCTAGTTTTCCTGTTGAATTGTTTTCATTGACTGGGAATAAGGGAACCACTATGCGGATTAAAGTATCCGATGTTGGTCCGATTCTATTAGCACGAATTTTGGAATTGAATGATACGCAAACTGGAGTTTTAGCCGCAATATTTAAATATGCGCAAGATCACAATATGCCTTTAGTCGATTTTAATGATGTTAAAAAATTATTAAGTTATCTGGCCGATGGTCCAGGCAGTGAAGAGATTAAAGATGATTATGGTAAAATAAGTACATCAAGTTCTGGAACTATTTTACGTAAAATAGTGGCTATAGAGCAACAAGGAGTCGCGCATATATTTGGCGAGAAGGAATTTGATATCCGAGATTTGTTTCAAAAAGTAGATGGTAAGGGAGTTATAAGTTTATTGAATATTTCGGATGTTCAAGACCAACCAGTGCTATTTTCAACTTTTTTATTAAGTATTTTAGCACAATTATTTAAAAATTTACCTGAGGTAGGAGACTTAGATAAACCAAAATTGGTTTTCTTTTTTGATGAAGCTCACTTGCTGTTTAAAGATGCTTCAAAGACATTCATGACACAAGTCGAGCAAATTGTTAGATTGATTCGTTCCAAAGGGGTTGGTATTTTCTTCTGTACTCAATCTCCAACAGATGTTCCAGAATCTGTTTTAGCCCAATTGGGAAATCGTATTCAGCACGCGTTACGTGCTTTTACGCCAAATGACACCGAGAACTTAAGAAAGACCGTCAAGACTTATCCAAAATCGGATTTTTATGCAATTGATCAAATTCTGACATCATTGGGCACCGGGCAAGCATTGATTACGGTGTTAAATGATAAAGGAATTCCTACAGAAGTCGTGGCTACACATCTTGTACCCGCTCGAGCTGTAATGGGACCAGCAGATACGACGACTTATGATGACCTCATAACGCGTTCAGATCTGTATACCAAATATCAGCAGCGCGAAGAGAATCGCTCCGCAGCAGAGATCATCGATGAGAAAATGGAAATTGCTGCACATCAACAAGAGCAATTGACCCGTGCCAAAGAAGAAGAAAAGCGTTCAAAAAGCACTTCAAGAAGACAGACCCCATTAGAAGCTGCACAGAAAACGGCAACAACAACCTTAGCTAGGGAAGGGGTCAAGCTGTTAGGAAAATTAGCAAGTGGTTTGTTAACAGCATTCTTTAAGAAAAAGTAATCTAATATGTATATATTTGCAAAAATTTAAACTAGAAACGACCTAGAAATTGGATATGAGTAAACCAACTTTATTAATTTTGGCAGCAGGTATGGCTAGCCGTTACGGATCATTGAAACAGATCGATGCTTTTGGGCCTCACGGCGAAACTATTATTGATTATTCTATCTATGATGCTATCAATGCTGGGTTTGGCAAAGTAGTATTTATAATTCGTGAAGAATTTTTAGATAAAATGAAAGAGGTCTTTGACGAAAAATTGAAAGGAAAGATCGAAGTAGATTATGCTTTCCAAGATTTTGATTTGAAGAAATATGGCATTGACCGTGAAATAGAGCGTGCTAAACCTTGGGGTACTGCACATGCGGTATTGAGTGCTAAAAATAATGTCAATGAACCTTTTTGTGTAATCAATGCTGATGATTTTTATGGAACAGACTCCTACCAAAAAATGGCGAAATTCTTAACAACAGAAGTATCAGATGAGCAAATGGCGTTAATGGGATTTCAAGTAGGCAATACGCTATCCGATTATGGTTATGTATCTAGAGGTGTTTGTGAAGTAAGTCCTTCTGGACATATGGAAAGTGTAACAGAACGCACTAAAATTTATTATAAAGAACTTGACGGTGAGAAAAAGATTGTCTTTGAAGAAGGCGATGTCATTACTGAATTGGATCCAAAAAGCCGTGTATCAATGAATTTTTGGGGTTTCACTCCTAAGGTTTTTGAAGTTGCTGAAGGTATGTTCAAAGATTTTGTTGAAAAAAATGCAGAAGACCCTAAATCCGAGTTTTTTATACCTTCTGTAGCAGATTATTTGGTGCAAACTAAGCAAGCCGATTTTAAAGTTATCCCGACATCATCAAAATGGTTCGGTGTTACCTATAAAGAAGATAAGGAAATTGTACAGGCATCTATTTTAAAATTAATCGCCGATGGAGCTTATCCAGAAAAATTATTTTAAGATATAATCATAGTATTTTCTTAAACCCGTCACATTTGTTACGGGTTTTTTTTATGTTTGAATAGTAGGAAGTATTTTCATCCTAGTATTCAAGTCCATTATAAACATGAAAAAAATATTGAAAGTGTTATTATATATCCTAATCAGCATAATCGTGATCGTTTTTGTGTATTGGTTGTCAGAGCGCATTCTTTCACGCATAAGTGCACATAGGGAGCCCTCTATACTGCCGAAAGAGGTTGCCGTGTATATTATGTCCAATGGTGTTCATACTGATCTGGTAGTACCTGTTAGAACCAGTCAGATGGAGTGGTCCACGTTATTTCCCTTTCAAAATAACAAGGCAAAAGAAACAGATTATAGTTATGTGGGAGTAGGCTGGGGTGATAAGGGTTTTTATTTAAATACTCCAGAATGGAAAGATTTAAAAGCTTCTACTGCATTTGTTGCTGCAACTGGTATTGGCGAGACAGCACTTCACGTAACTTATCATAAAGAAATAACCGAAAGCGAGCTATGTTTTAAGTACATGATTGATACGGTACAATATCAAACCCTTATTGATTTTGTGAAATCATCGTTGGAATATGATACTGAAAATAAACCCATTGTAATTAATACCAGTGCACAGTATGGAGATTCAGATGCTTTTTATGAAGCAAAGGGATCATATAGTATGTTTTACTCATGTAATACTTGGACAAATGAAGCCTTAAAAAAAGCAAATATGCCAGCAGGTATTTGGGCAACATTAGACAAAGGGATATTGAGTCATTACAAAAAGTAATCGTATCGATCTAAAGACCATTTGGCAGTTGGCTGAAACCTCTATGGTCGTGCTGTAATATCAGATATTGATAGATGTATATTCCAGTAGAACAAAAGTATGGTTTTGATAAAATAAGTGAAAAAAAAGCCCGAAGACAAATCTTCGAGCTTTTTTATTTGAGGAGGAGTTAGATTACTTAACTTCTTCGTATTCTACGTCAGTTACATCATCACCACCTTGGTTACCTTTGTTAGCTTGACCAGCATCACCTTGAGGTTGTGAACCGCCTTGTGAAGCAGCATACATCTCTTCAGAAGCAGCATTCCAAGCATTGTTTACTTCCGCAGAAGCTGAATCGATATCAGCAAAACTTCTTGCTTCAAAAGCAGCTTTCAATTTTACTAAACCAGCTTCGATAGCCGCTTTTTTATCTGCTGAAATTTTATCTCCGTATTCTTTTAATTGTTTTTCAGTTGAGAAAATCAAAGCATCAGCACCATTGATTTTGTCTGCTTCTTCTTTCATTTTTTGATCTGCTTCAGCATTTGCTTCAGCTTCCTCTTTCATTTTTTTGATTTCTTCGTCAGATAAACCAGATGAAGCTTCGATACGAATATTTTGCTCTTTTCCAGTTGCTTTATCTTTAGCAGAAACTTTGATGATACCATTTGCATCGATGTCAAATGTTACTTCAATTTGAGGAACACCACGAGGAGCTGAAGGGATATCATTTAAGTGGAAACGGCCAATCGTACGGTTTTGAGCTGCCATTGGACGCTCACCTTGTAAGATGTGGATTTCAACAGATGGTTGATTATCAGAAGCAGTTGAAAACGTTTCCGACTTTTTAGTAGGAATAGTTGTATTTGCTTCAATTAACTTAGTCATTACACCACCCATAGTTTCGATACCCAATGATAAAGGAGTAACGTCTAATAATAATACGTCTTTCACTTCACCAGTTAATACACCACCTTGGATAGCAGCACCTAATGCAACAACTTCATCAGGGTTAACACCTTTAGAAGGCTCTTTTCCGAAGAATGCTTTTACTGCATCAACGATTGCAGGGATACGTGTAGAACCACCAACTAAGATGATCTCATCGATATCACCTGTACTGAATCCAGCATTTTTCAATGCAGAACGACAAGGATCGATTGTGCGTTTGATCAAGTCAGCAGCTAAGCTCTCAAATTTAGCACGTGATAAAGGACGAACTAAGTGTTTCGGTCCTGTTGCATCAGCAGTGATGTATGGCAAATTGATTTCAGTCGAAGTTGTGCTTGATAACTCAATTTTAGCTTTCTCAGCAGCTTCTTTCAAACGTTGCAACGCCATTGGATCTTTTTTCAAGTCAAAGCCATTGTTTTCGTTTTTAAACTCATCATTCAACCAGTTGATGATTACGTTATCAAAGTCATCACCACCTAAGTGAGTATCACCGTCAGTAGATTTTACTTCAAATACACCATCACCTAATTCTAATACAGAAACGTCATGTGTACCACCACCACAGTCAAAAACAACAATTTTCATGTCTTTGTGTGCTTTATCTAGACCGTAAGCTAAAGCTGCAGCTGTTGGCTCGTTGATGATACGTTTAACTGTTAGACCAGCGATTTCACCAGCTTCTTTAGTTGCTTGGCGTTGTGCATCATTAAAGTATGCAGGTACTGTAATAACAGCTTCAGTTACTTCTTGACCTAAGAAATCTTCTGCAGTTTTCTTCATTTTTTGAAGAATCATAGCCGAAATTTCTTGAGGCGTATATTTACGGTCGTCAATTTCTACACGAGGTGTATTATTGTCGCCTTTTACTACATTGTAAGGTACATGTTGCGCTTCTTTTACAGACTCATCATATGATAAACCCATAAAGCGTTTAATAGAATAAATAGTTTTAGTTGGGTTTGTGATCGCTTGACGTTTTGCTGGATCACCAACCTTACGTTCTCCACCTTCAACAAAAGCAACGATAGAAGGAGTTGTACGTTTACCTTCATTGTTAGCAATAACTACCGGCTCGTTACCTTCCATTACAGCAACACATGAATTGGTCGTACCTAAGTCGATTCCTATTATTTTAGACATATTATATATATTTATTTTTTACTAATCTGTTTGTATATCTACCCTAATCAACCCTTGTGCCAATCATTTTGTTTGCATGAAATTGGATGAAATTAGTAATGTAACGTCAGTATTGGTGACAAACTGTCATTTCTGTGTTTATTTATTATGTCTGAATTGTACAAATGGCAAAATTTTGTCATATTGTGTTCCTAAATAAAAAAGCTATTTTATGCAGTTCGACGAATACATATCTTATTTTCAAACCATATTAGATGATCCACAGCAATATGAAGTTTATCAAGATGAAGAAATTTTAAGCTATACGAAGCTAAATTGGTCACGTATGAACCGTTGGTTGAAAAAATTCCAGCCAAATGCTGAAACCACTTCTTTTATAAATGGAATATCAATCAAGCAACATTGGATTTTGATTACAGAACCTTGGTGTGGAGATGCAGCACATTCTGTACCCATGATTTACCAGTTGGTCAAAAACAATCCAGCTATTGTATTGGATATTCAGCTCCGTGATTCGGAACCTTATATCATTGAACAATACTTGACCAATGGTGGCAAATCTATTCCTAAATTAATCATTCGCAACGAACAAGATGAAGATATTGCCGTTTGGGGGCCACGCCCTCAAGGTTGTACAGATTTATTTGTTATGATGAAGGAGAAGGGAGCTGAATTTCATGAGATAAAAGAAGAAATTCAAAAATGGTATAATCATGATAAAGGAGTTGCTATACAACAAGAAATAGTAAGCCTACTATCCTGATAAATATTAGAACAGATGATTTAGTAGATAATCTGTTCTAATATTTGTCTTTTTTGCTCAGATTCATTTCCTCCTCTACCTCTAAATATACTGCCAGAAAGCAATTTGAAAAAATCATTAGCCGTCATTTCTTTCGCTTTTTTATCTCTCCACGAATTTGAAATTTCATCATTCGTAAACTTGACTTCTGTAGCCCAGTAATTAATATGCATTTCAGGAATTACAAGTCCTAATATCATACCAGGCAATCCATTAGTTAAAACAGGACCTGCAGAAATTGGAATCTCTTCCGAATAAAATGCAATAAGATATAATGAATCTTTTGTTGCTCCGTTGACACGTCTACACTCGTAACCAGCAATGGTTCTAAACTCATCCGTAAATCGCCAAGTAACTTGTTGAAGACTGTCCTTGATCAGGATTTTTTCATCTATTTGTAATTGGACCTCCGAAGTTCTGGATCTGAGATTTTGAACATATATTTTCTCACCCATCTTATTATTTACTCTCATCATTCCCCCCATACGATTTCCTCCATTATTATTTCTTTGCGAGCCACCTGCACCTGCACCTCCGCGAGAACCTCCCCCTGAGGAACGACCACCTTTTGTAATACCAGGAGCTGTCATTGTTGATTTTACTGGTGTACTCGTATCGCTAGGAGACATGACAGTTTGATTCTCATCAAATTGTAATACGAAGTTTGAGGTCGAACTTTCAGGCATCTCATCGATATTTCCCATATACATCATACCCCTATTATTACCTCCATATTTTGCCATTATATCTCGCATTCGTGCTTTTGTATACACGACTTTCTCATATTGGATGCTACCTTTCGTTGCAAAATATGCATGCTGGGCAAATGAGTTCATCCCGCTTAATAAAAGCATAAAACCTATTAATAATCTAGTCATTTTTCTTTCCTAAGTTTTTGTTAAAATCCCATTTCAATCCGACCATGAAGTATTGCGTTAAGAGCTGTTGCTGTGATTCAGAAAAATTACTGCTATCAAATGATCGATTAATAGTATTAAATGTTTTAAAAATATCAAAAGCTTTTAAACTCAATTGAAGATTATTGCTCATCAATTTTTTATTTAATTCGAGGTTCATATAAAATTGGTGAATAGCCTTTGTGAACACTTTATTTTTACCTGTATAACCATAGTTAACCACCTGCACTAAATCAAATTTGTAAGGGAGGAAATATTTAATATCAGCATTAAAATTAGTTCTTAAGCTGTTGTTATTTAATTCAGGTTTTAAAAGAGTTTCTTGTCGGTCGATGCCGATATTACTAAAAAAGTTGAAATCAATCACTTTAGAATTTTGTTTATTTAATCCAAAGCCTATACTCGCAT
The DNA here is from genome assembly GCF_023273895.1 of Sphingobacterium sp. PCS056. NCBI lineage: Bacteria > Pseudomonadati > Bacteroidota > Sphingobacteriia > Sphingobacteriales > Sphingobacteriaceae > Sphingobacterium > Sphingobacterium sp. PCS056. The sequence continues at coordinate 1,847,054 of NZ_CP096883.1, forward strand.
TGTAATTTTTAGAATTGTTTAATTCACCATTGATAAAATCGTAACTATTACCATAACTTAGATTTGCATTGGGATTGAACTGAAGTAAATTATTGAATATTGGCTTGCTATACCCTGAATAAACTCGCGCAGACCAATTGACTTTATCACTAATATTTACATAATTACTAGTCGTAACACCAAGTGTATCGAGCACCCTTTTGTTTGCAATCGGGTTATGAGTAGTACTAATTCCTGCATTAATATTGAAACTAGAACTTCTTAAAATACTAAAACTGTTGAAATTGAAGTTATAAGAATTTTCGGTCGATTTTTTTAAATCAGGATTTCCCAATTGTATAAATAATGGATTCGTTAATGGTTGTAAAGATTGCAATTGTCCAAACGTTGGAATCTTATTAGATGTACTGTAACTGACCATCAAATTTTTATTTAATGTTAATTTATAATTGATGTTCATATTTAGGTTATTATCCCAAAAGTTACGCTTTAGGTCAATATCGCGATATGTATCGATTAATTTTTGATTTTTATAGCTTATCGTATTTGAAATAGTGACGTTTATTTTGTCTTTAAGATTATAGTTTATTTGAATATTAGCCCCTTGATTGAAATTTCTATTTTCTTCATTTTTTGAATATAGAGAATCCAATTTGGTGTATTTTCCCAATTCATCTATATTAGACGAATTATTAAGACTTTTGGAAATATTGGTATTCATCGTATACCCTAAGGTCAAATATAGATCCTGAAACACTTTTTCATTAAGATTTAAAGAAGCACCGATTCGATTGCTGGTGCTGGAGTTAACACGCTGCTGATCCAGCACCACGCTATCAACTACGTTTTCTTTATAATAATTTGTCGTAGAGTTTACCTGTGCAATAGATTTGTTTTGCGATATCTGGGTATTGAACTGTGCATTTAACGATCTACCGTTGTTATTTAATCTTCTTCTATAATTAATGCGAAAATCCGCGTTATCGTTATTGCCATTAGAATTATTTCTTTCTTTAAAAGTATTTGTTAGCGTAGTATCGTTATTCGTTATAGTGCGATTTGAGGTACTTTTACTTTGAGAATTTGATTTACCCGCATTGAATTGAACATCCAAATTCTGGATAGAATCAATTTTGAATCGAACTTGTGTTCGGAAATTATTATTTTTAGTATCATCATCTGAAGTGCTGTAGCCCGTAGTTTCTCGCGTTTTATCTGGAAAAATCTCTTTACTGTAGGATTGCCTCTCATTAGAAGCGCTATTATTATTAAAATTGTAACTAGAGTTTAAGGACAATCTTTTCTTTAAAAACACGTTATCATAATTAATACCAATATTTTTGTATTCTGGTTTGCCTTGTATGCTCGAATTGGATCTGATTCGAGAATCATTTCCGCCACCCATGTTATTCCAATTGCCAGTCAATCCGATACGTTCCGTCCTGTTGAATTTAGCAGCAAATAGTGCTGCGTCAAATAAACCTTTTGTTCCTAGAGCAGCATTTGCATTTCCAAAAATTCCCTTTCGCGCTTCCTCTTTCAGTACTACATTGACGGTTTTGATACGTACTCCATCATCAACTCCAGTTAATTCAGCCTCATCAGATTTTTTCTCGTATACCTGTACTTTGTCAATAGCATCTGCTCTAACATTGCGAATCGCAATTTTAGGGTCATAACCAAAAAATTCTTCACCATCTATCAATACCTTTGATACGGTTTTCCCTTGAGCAGTAATAGTTCCGTCCGAAGACACAGTCATTCCCGGTAATCTTCTTAATAAATCTTCAAGCTTGGCATTTTTTTCAGTTTCAAAACTACCCGCATTATACTCTATCGTATCACCCTTTATTTTTATAGGTAGTTTTTGTGTGATTACAACTTCCTCAAGAACATGGGCTCTAGAACTGATTTTAATATCATGTAAATCTATCTTTGTATCTTCTACAGTGATGAGGTCACTAAATAGTTCAAATTTTGGATAAGTTACAAGTACGCGATAATTACCTTTTTCTAGAGGTTGAATAGAAAAGTTGCCTTCCTCATTTGTACGAGTAAATACTTTTAATATAGAATCCTGTGCAGATAGTAAAATCACAGAAGCATTCATGAGGGGTTTGTTTTCACCTTTATCTAAGACCTTACCTTTAATAGAGGATTGACCATAGCTCAATGTTGTACAAAAAAATAAAACCAGAAAAAGTATCCTGTTCATCATAGTATTTAGGTGAAGTTATGTCGCAAATATAGAATATTAAGTGGGTCCGAATATTTCTGTAATCACAATGTTATAAAAACAAACAACTATTAACAATAATTAACAATAGACGTTGTTTTTACAACTAGAATAGACAACAGTATAGTTTGCAAATAATAAATATTTCTTAGCTTTAAAAAAAATAGCCTGTATGAATATCGAAGAGCTACGTGAATATTGTATAGCTAAGCCTGCAGTTACAGAAGAGCTTCCTTTTGGACCAGATACTTTGGTTTTTAAAGTTGCCGCTAAGGTTTTCCTGTTAGTTGGTTTAGATCAATTGGATAGTTTATCTTTTAATGTCAAATGTGATCCAGAGTATGCCATTACACTGAGACAAGAGTATGGACAGACCGTATTTCCTGGTTATCATATGAATAAGAAGCACTGGAACACTGTGCATGCAAATCGCGAATTGACAGATCAGAAGTTATTGGAATTAATTGATCATAGTTATGATCTTGTGTTTGCATCATTGCCTAAAAAGATAAAAGAAAATCTTTAATAACAGTTGAATTTCCTTTAATTGTCAAGTTTTAGAGACAAGGGGCTTTTTTCTCCGCTAAATTTAAGTTGTTACCCCAACAATCTTAACTTTGCGCCACGTTAATAATTCTCAATATACATTAACGATATTTTACACTAAAATATTAATTTATTATGGAACAAAAACGAATTCTCTCGTTTATGATTTGTATGATACTGCTTTTTGGATTGAATAGCTGTATTAAAGAAGAAGCACTGAATACAGAGGCTGATATAGAGCAAGCGAGCATTCCTAACGATGATTTAATGCTGAGTACAGCACCTTCTATTGGTAATAATACGATTATTTTCAAATTAAAACGTTTTTCAGGTACTTATCTTCATGCACCAGAATTTGTGGTAACGTCAGGGGCGAGCATCTTACCTGAAAGCGGTACAGAACTTGATTTTTCAGTACCACAGCAATATATTGTTACTTCTCAAGATGGTGCCTGGTCAAAAACTTATACAGTCTCATTTGTCGTCGACGAAGGAGCAGATTTTTATGCTGCATTTGAAAATGCACAAGTTGTTGACACGGACAATCCTGTTGGTCATTATCATCAGTTTTTTGAATTGACAGCACAAGGTCAGAAAAAGTTCATATGGGAAACCGCAAATGAAGGCTATAATATTCTTGCTGGGACACTTGTTGGAGATGAAAAGGATCTTGTGCCATCTTTTTATCCAACTTCGCAGGTTACAGATGGTTATTTAGGTAAGGCCGCTAAATTAATGACGAAAGATACCGGTCCATTGGGTGGGATGTTCGGTTCACCATTGGCTGCTGGTAATTTGTTCGTTGGAGAGTTTAGGTTGACTTTTCCTACGGTAAATTCTACTCGATTTGGTATTCCTTACAATAGCGATACTAATCCCATAGCATTAAAGGGCTTTTTTAAATACAAAGCTGGAGAAAAATTCCTAAATAACTCCAAAACATCACAGCTTACTCAAGACACCTGGGATGGATATGCAATTTTGTTTGAGAAGACAGCTGATTTAAATAAAAATTTCTTAACAGGTACACATGGTTTTAAAGATGCCCGTATTGTCAGCGTGGCTAGAATTGGTTCCAAAGAACAAATTGAAACGGATAAATGGACCGCATTTAATGTGCCTTTTTCTTTTGTGGATGGCAAAACTTTTGACCCAGCTAAAGAATATATGTATACTATAGTATTTAGTTCAAGTATAGAAGGAGATATTTTTAATGGTGCTGTAGGAAGTACTTTATTTATTGATGAGGTAGAGCTTGTTACAGGTCAAAAAAAATAATGATGAATATAAATAATAAAACTATTGTAATGAACAGAATACTCTATGTTGTAGCTATTTGTTTAATGGTTACCCAATATGCCCAGGCGCAAGACAGTACAGCTAACCGTGGTGCAAATTTTTTTAATACAAATATTGATTACGCAGTACAGGCTCAATTTAGTGTAGGCGGTAGTAGTCCATTGGGTATGCCTCGTGAAATAAGAAAGATTGAAAGTTTTAATCCCGGGTTTAGTTTTGGTTTAGAAGCAAACGCTACTAAATGGATACATGAAAATGGAAAATGGGGAGTGCGATTAGGACTTCGCTTTGAAGAAAAAGGAATGAAGACCAATGCCCGTGTTAAGAATTATCTAACAGAAGTGGTTAAGGATAATTCAAAAGTAAGAGGTTACTATACTGGAAAAGTACAGACAAATGTGAGTAATACATATTTTACTATACCTGTTTTGGCTGTTTATAAACTTTCGGATAAATGGAATTTATATGGAGGTCTCTATTTTTCAAGATTGATTGACAATACATTTGATGGATATGTATCGGATGGTTATTTAAGACAAAATAAGCCAACAGGAACAAAAATATCGTTTGAAGACGGAAGTCAGGCCACATATGATTTCTCGGACAATGTTCGGAAATTTCAATGGGGTACCCAACTTGGGACAGAATGGAAAATGAATAAACATTTTAAATTATTGACAGACCTTACATATAGCTTCAATAATATTTTAGAAAAAGATTTCAACTCGATCGATTTCAGTATGCATAATATTTACCTTAACGTAGGTTTTGGTTATTCTTTTTAAACAGATTGAGATGGATTTCCTGATTGATCATTGTCAAAAGAGAAATCAAGATTTTAATGATGTTAAAAATTAAAAATGGCCTATTAAATTTTTAACAGGCCATTTTTAATTTCGGATTAACAGTTTGTTTGAAAGATTGATCTTCCTTTTGGAAAAGATAACTTACATCTTCAAACCAATCTCTCGCAAACGTTCATCTAAATATTCACCTGCAGTATAATCAGGATAAGCCTTTGGATAGGTTTCGCTGATACAAGAATCTAAACAAGCTAAGCTCATTGATGCTTTAGGATGTAAGAAGAAAGGAATAGAGAAACGCGAATTACCCATTAATTCACGCGGTGGATTAACGACACGGTGTGTAGTCGACTTTAACTTGTTATTTGTTAAGCGCTGCAACATGTCACCAACATTGATAACGATATCTTCGCCTTTGGCTTTAATAGGAAACCATTCACCATCCTTTGTCATAACCTCAAGTCCGTCAGCACTCGCGCCAATTAATAAAGTAATTAAATTGATATCTTCGTGTGCTCCGGCACGAACAGCATCAGGTGCTAATTCATCTGGATTTTGGATCGGAAAGTAATGGATTGCCCGTAAAATAGAGTTACCGTTTATAACGAATTTTTCGAAATAATCTTCTTCTAGTTCCAAATAAGTTGCAATTGCTTTTAATAGCTCGCGACCAGTATCTTCTAGTTTTTTATATACTTCGGCGGTGATCTCACTGAATCGAGGTAATTCGGCAACTTCCGGATTATCAGGGAAATCAGTTTTACTATATTCTTCTCCAACGATTGTTTGTCCTCTTTGCCAAAATTCTTTCAAATCTGGAGTCGTCGAATCTTTTGCTTTTTCACGACCTTTTGTTGTATACCCTCTTTGTCCGGCAAGTTCAGGAAACTCATATTTCAATTTTGTTTCTGTCGGTAATGAGAAGAATGCAGGTACGATTTGATACAATTCGTCTATTAATTCTTTTGATAGACCATGATTAGCAATAGTAACGAAACCAGTTTCGTTAAAAGCTTTTCCAATGTCTTGGATAAATTGACCGCGTTGTTCTGAATTCCCCTCAGTAAAGTTTAACAAGTCAAGTCTCGGTATATTAACTAAAGCCATACGTTTATGTTTGTTTGTACAAAGGTAACCGATTTAATTTTGAATATAAAAACACAAATGTGAATAACTGTAAGGGTGTTTTGTTTAAGTTGTTGGTTTATAGTTGTTAAAAGTTTTCCACATTTTGATAATGTGGCATATTGTCAATTATAATCGGTATTTTAATAACTTGGTAAGGCACTATTCATTTCCGTCAAATATTTATTAAAAATTTAATATTAACTATTTGAAATCCAAAAAAAATAAATTAGATTTGTTATGCTTGCATAGTAAATAACAAAGCGGATTATGAGTCAAAATAAAACTATCGATTATTTTTTAAAAACAGGTTGGCAGACGATTGCTAATAAGTATAATCAAATTGCTACGCAATATGGTTTTACACAAGCAGCTGGCTATATTTTAATAAATATTCATAAAGAAGGCACTCCAGTGTCACAAATAGCAAATCTAACAGGAGTGAAAACAACCAGTTTGTCTCGTGTGTTAAATAATTTAGAGAAGCTAGGATTTATTTATAGAGAAGCAAGTGCATCTGATAAACGATCAGTCAAAGTTTATCTAACAGAATTAGGCAAAGAAAAGAGAGAAGTTGCAAAAAATGTCGTGCGTAATTTTAATCAATATTTAGAAGATAACTTATCAGAGAAAGAGCGAGTTCAACTGATGAAATCTTTAACCAAATTAAATGAATTAGCGACTGCTTATCAAGAAGAAAACAGTACCATCGATCAATAGTAGACAACCATTATTGATAATAAAACAATTAAATAAATGAGTAGAAACATTAGAAAAGTAGCAGTATTAGGTTCTGGAGTAATGGGCTCTAGAATCGCTTGCCATTTTGCTAACATTGGTGCAGAAGTATTACTCTTGGACATTGCTCCAAAAGAATTACTACCAGCCGAGACAGCAAAAGGACTTACTTTGGAAAGTAAGATCGTGCGCAATCGAATTGTCAATCAGTCTTTAGAAACGGCTGTCAAATCTAATCCATCTCCTATTTATAGTAAATCTTTTGTAAAAAGGATTGCAACAGGAAATTTTGATGATAATATGTCAGAGATCGCTTCTTGTGATTGGATTATTGAGGTTGTCGTGGAAAGATTGGATATTAAAAAATCTGTATTTGAACGTGTCGAGCAATACCGTAAACCCGGTACTTTAATTACATCAAATACGTCAGGTATTCCGATACATTTAATGACAGAAGGTCGTTCAGAAGATTTTAAAGATCATTTTTGCGGAACTCACTTTTTCAATCCTCCACGTTATTTACCATTATTAGAAATCATTCCTACGCCACATACCAAGGTAGAAGTAGTTGATTTCTTATTAGAATTTGGAGATAAAATGCTAGGTAAAACAGTTGTATTGTGTAAAGATACTCCTGCATTTATCGGTAATAGGATTGGTGTCTATTCCATGTTAGCATTGACACATTTAGTTGAACCGCTTGGTTTGACTGTGGAAGAAGTAGACAAATACACTGGACCAGCAATGGGGCATCCTAAGTCCGCTACTTTTCGTACCGCTGATGTTGTTGGTTTGGATACTTTAGTAAATGTTGCCAATGGACTTGCTCAAAATGCTCCCGATGATGAAGCCAAAGGTGTCTTTCAATTACCATCTTTCATAACCCAAATGGTTGAAAATAAATGGTTAGGTGAAAAAACTAAAAAAGGATTCTACGAAAAAGTAAAAGATGCTTCCGGAAATTCGGAGATTCAATCTCTAAATCTCAAAACATTAGCATTTGGACCACAAGAAAAAGTAAAATCAGCAACTCTTGAAGCAACAAAACAGGTAGAAGATATCCGCAAGCGAATGAAGGTATATGAACAAGGTAAAGATAAAGCAGGAGAATTATTTCGTGCCATGCATTACCCTTTGTTTGAATATGTTTCCAATCGTGTACCGGAGATTACGGATGATTTTTTCCGTATTGATGATGCCATGCGCGCCGGATTTGGCTGGGAGATAGGTCCTTTTGAAGTCTGGGATGCCTTAGGAGTTAGAGAGACTATTGAGAAAATAAAATCAGAAGAAAAGCGCCTCCCTGGTCAACGTGGACAAGTAGCACCATGGGTTCATGATATGTTAGCCAGTGGTTGCGAGTCATTTTATAAGATTCAAAATGGTGTACGCCACTATTATGATATTACCTCCAAATCATATAAACCTATTCCAGGAACAGAAGATCTGATTGTTTTAGATCACATTCGCGATAGTAAGACTATTTGGAAAAACTCAGGAGTTTCTATTATTGACTTAGGCGATGGTATTATCAATTGCGAATTCCATACCAAGATGAATACTATAGGTGGCGATGTGATTCAGGGAGTCAATAAAGCAATTGATTTGGCAGAAAAAGAATACCGTGGATTGGTCATTTCTAATGAAGGGAAGAATTTTTCTGCAGGAGCAAATATCGGCATGATCTTCATGATGGCCGCTGAGCAAGATTACGATGAGCTCAATATGGCTGTTCGTGCCTTCCAAAATACCTCGATGCGTCTCCGCTATTCTTCCATTCCAGTAGTTGTAGCACCATTTCAAATGACATTAGGTGGTGGTTGTGAATTTTCTATGCATGCTGATTTTGTACAGGCGCATGCTGAAACCTATATGGGCTTAGTGGAGTTTGGTGTAGGTGTAATACCAGGAGGGGGCGGTACTAAAGAATTTGCTTTGCATGCTTCAGATGAATATAAAGACGATCAAATAGTTCAAAATACATTAAAAGATCGCTTTTTGACCATTGGAACAGCAAAGGTGTCAACCTCTGCTGTAGAAGCTTATGAACTAGGTTATTTACAAAAAGGTAAATATGCCATCACGATGAACAAAGCAAGGCTCATTGCTGATGCCAAAGAAAAAGCCTTAGAATTAGCTAATGCCGGATATATTCAACCTGCGCAACGGGCAGATATTAAAGTGTTGGGAAAACAAGGTTTAGGTATTGTATATGTAGGAGCAAGTTCAATGCGTGCAGGTAATTATATTTCAGATCATGATAAAAAGATTTCCGAAAAATTAGGAACTGTTTTATGTGGTGGTGAATTGTCGGAACCAACAGAAGTGTCTGAGCAATATTTGCTCGATCTTGAGCGTAAAGCTTTCTTAGAATTATGTGCCGAACGTAAAACCCTCGAACGCATCCAATTTATGTTAACAAAAGGAAAACCGTTGCGAAATTAAAATTTAAATCTCACATCTAAAAAAATTATGGAAGCATACATTGTAGCAGGATATCGTACAGCAGTCGGGAAAGCTCCTCGTGGAGGATTTCGCTTTATGCGTGCAGATGATTTGGCCGCGGATGTAATCAAACATTTGGTCGCATCAGTTCCAAATTTAAATAAAGAAGAAATTGACGATGTAATCGTTGGTAACGCAATGCCAGAAGCAGAACAGGGATTAAACGTAGGACGTTTAATCTCCTTAATGGGCTTAGAGACAGATAAAGTTCCAGGAGTGACTGTGAATCGTTACTGTGCATCAGGACTGGAGACCATAGCTACGGCAGTAGCAAAAATAAAAGCTGGTATGGCTGATTGTATTATTGCAGGCGGTGTTGAAGTGATGTCTGGAATGCCTTTTGGAGGATGGAAAATTGTTCCAAATCCACAAGTGGCCAAAGAAAACCCAGATTGGTATTGGGGAATGGGACTCACTGCTGAAGCAGTTGCCAAAGAGTACCATGTCTCAAGAGAAGATCAAGATGCGTTTTCTTTAAAGTCACATCAAAAAGCAATTGAAGCAATAAAAAATGGACACTTAAAAGATGGTATAGTTCCGATCACAGTAAAAGAAAACTATCTGAAAGATGGCAAAAAACTAGAAACAAGAGAATATATTGTCGATACAGACGAAGGCCCTCGTGCGGACTCTTCGATTGAAGCATTATCTAAGTTACGTCCTGTTTTTGCTGCTGATGGTGTTGTCACAGCCGGTAATTCATCCCAAACCTCAGATGGAGCCGCTTTCGTCTTGGTTGTTTCTGAGAAAAAAATGAAAGAATTAAATCTAAAGCCTATCGCTCGTCTAGTTAGTTATGCCGTGGCAGGTGTTTCCCCAAGAATTATGGGGATTGGACCTATTTTTGCGATACCAAAAGCCTTGGAAATGGCGGGGTTGAACAAAGAGGATATTGATCTATTTGAATTGAATGAAGCATTCGCCTCACAGTCTTTAGCAGTAATTCGTGAATTAGGGCTCGATGAGGAAAAAGTCAATGTCAATGGTGGTGCCATTGCATTAGGGCACCCACTTGGTTGTACGGGAGCAAAATTGACTGTTCAAGTGTTGAATGAGCTGAAGCGTAGAAATAAGAAATATGGTATGGTTACTATGTGTGTAGGAACTGGACAGGGAGCCGCCGGTATTTTCGAATTACTGTAGACCAACAAAAATCAATAGAACCATAGTACGCATGCAGCAGCTTGTTAAAGATGGGATGGATTACAGATCTCAGCATCGATTCAAATAAGTTATTGACAGAATAAGTAAATTCAACAAGAGTAAAAACATTTTTTTAAAAATAGAAGCAAAGAAAGAGGATCAAGTTCTTTAACCTTTGCTCTTTAATCAGAAAAATTATGAGTAACACAATTAAAGGCGGAGAATTTGTCATCAAAGAAACCTCTTACAACGATATTTTTATACCAGAAGAATTTGACGAAGAAGCAAAGATGATCCGTCAGACCTGTATTGATTTTTTAGATACAGAAGTTTTAAATAAATTGGACCGTATCGATGCTCAAGAAGAGGGTTTGATGCCAAGTTTGATGGATAAAGCGGGCGCACTAGGTATGCTAGGTGTATCCATTCCAGAAGAATACGGTGGCTTTGGCAAAAATTTTAATACTTCGATGCTGGTAGCAGATGCAGTAGGAGGAGGGTTCTCTTTTGCAGTAGCATTATCTGCACATACAGGTATTGGCACACTCCCTATTCTATATTATGGTAATGCCGAGCAAAAAGCAAAGTATATTCCTAAATTGACTACAGGAGAGTGGAAAGCTTCCTATTGTTTAACAGAACCTAATTCTGGTTCAGATGCCAATTCGGGTCGTACAGCAGCAAAGTTAAATGCTGCAGGTACCCATTATGTCATCAATGGTCAAAAGATGTGGATTACAAATGGTGGCTTTGCTGATATTTTTATTGTCTTTGCAAAAATTGATGATGATAAAAATTTGACAGCCTTTATTGTAGAGAAAGATTTCGGAGGGATCAGTATGAATCCTGAAGAACATAAATTAGGGATTAAAGGGTCTTCTACCCGTCAGGTTTTTTTCAACGATTGTGAGGTCCCTGTTGAAAATATGTTATCCGAACGCGAGAATGGATTTAAAATTGCCGTCAATATCCTAAATATTGGTCGTATAAAATTAGGAGCAGCAACGATTGGCTCATCTCGAATGGTGATCACGCAAGCTGTTAAATATGCCAATGAACGTGTACAGTTTAATTTGCCTATCTCAAAATTTGGAGCCATTCGTTATAAGTTAGCCGAAATGGCCACCCGCTTATTTGCTACCGAATCAGCAGCATATCGTGCAGGACAGAATATTGATGATGCTTACGAAACTTTAGTTGCCGGGGGTATGGATGAAGCGAAAGCAAAGTTAAAATCGGTAGAACAGTTTGCTATTGAATGTGCTATTATTAAAGTATGGTGTTCAGAGATGTTAGATTATGTTGTAGATGAAGGAGTACAAATATATGGAGGAATGGGATATTCAGCTGAGGCTCCTATGGAACGAGCTTATCGTGACTCCCGGATCAATCGTATTTTTGAAGGTACAAACGAAGTAAATCGATTATTGGTCGTTGATATGCTTTTGAAACGTGCCATGAAAGGTGAAATAGATCTAATGGGACCAGCAACAGCTGTTGCTTCAGAATTGTTGGCTATCCCTGATTTTGGAGAAGAAGATGAAACAGCATTTGCTGCAGAGAAAAAAATTATTGCGAATCTGAAAAAAGCAGGATTATTGATCGCAGGTGCTGCGGTTCAAAAATTAATGATGTCTTTATCTAAAGAGCAGGAGATTTTAATGAATATTGCCGATGTGATTGGTTATGTATATATCGCTGAATCGGCCTTATTAAGGGCAGAGAAATTGTATCATACAAAGGGATCAGAAGTAAGTGCTGATGCTACCGATATGGCTAAGATTTACTTGTATTCAACGGTAGATAAAGTCAATGTAGCAGCTAAAGAAGCACTAAATTCTTTTGCTGAAGGTGACGAATTAAAAATGATGCTAGTAGGACTACGCCGTTTTACTAAGTCGGAACCATTTAATGTGAAAGATGCTCGTCAACGTATCGCTAAGAAATTGATCGATGCAAATAAATATTGTTTTTAGGTTAAACATATGATTATAGGTTTGCAAGTCGTGGTATTTTTACCACGGCTTTTTTATTTGGTAACTTTTTCGTTTGTCTGTTGCCCACAAGGATAATATTTCTAAATTTGGGGTTTCAATATTAAAACCTATTTACATGTCATCTTCGAAATCATTCTCCTTAGCTGAGGATTGGGTAGTTGTTATTTTAGGCTTAGGAATTATTTTCTTAGCTATCTTTGGAGTTATTGTACCCCAACCAAGCTTTAGCTGGAGCAATTTTTCAGAACTTAAAGATCTCGTATTTTCAAATCATAACCTGCAAGCAATTGCTACACAATTTGGACTTGTTTTTATAGTGGCTATTCTGGGAGCGACATTATTAGGTAAATCAGTGAAAAATTTATTGATCGTATTTCCTACCGTTTATATCTTGACTATGCTAGCATTGATCCTCGCAGGGAATGCATTTGTCAAAGATTATAACCTAGAAGCAGTTATTTTTAGTTTAGCCATAGGATTAGCGATCAGCAATTTGTTTAATCTTCCAGATTGGTTTAAGAATGCGTTAAGTACGGAGCTTTATGTCAAGATCGGTTTGATCTTACTCGGCACTACCGTCATTTTTGGAGATATATTGAAAGCAGGTTTTTTAGGACTGATTCAAGCATTAGTCGTTGTGATATCGGTCTGGTATTTTGCTTTTTGGATTTGTAAAAAACTAAAAATTGATAAAGAAATGTCTTTGATGTTATCGAGTGCTGTATCCATTTGTGGTGTTTCAGCGGCTATTGCAACCTCTGGAGCAATTAAAGGAGATAGTAAAAAACTTTCCTATGTCATTTCACTTGTTTTGATCACTGCGATTCCGATGATGATTTTTATGCCTTATCTAGCCGAGCTGATGGGACTATCACAGCAGGTGACCGGTGCATGGCTTGGGGGATCTATTGATACCTCAGGTGCTGTCGCAGCATCAGGTAGTCTAGTTGGAGAAGAAGCTTTAAAAATAAGTACGATAGTAAAATTCTCCCAAAATGTTTTGCTAGGGATTGCTGCATTTGCCATTAGTATTTATTGGAGTTATTCCAAATCTGTCGATGACGAAACCAAAAAAGAAAAACCAACATTGAAAATTATTTGGGAAAGATTCCCAAAGTTTGTGCTCGGTTTTATTTTCGCATCCCTGCTTTTTTCCTTTTTAATCTCTCCCGAAACTAATGCCGAGATTAAAGGAAGTTTAAAATTTATTCAAGGACTTTGGTTTACACTAGCATTTACATCCATTGGATTAGAAACGAATTTCAAAGATCTCTTCCAGCAAGATAATAAAAAGCCCCTCTATGCATTTTTGATAGCGCAAACTTTTAATGTTATTGTTACGCTCATTATTGCACTCCTGTTATTTCAATAAGGCAGATTGAAAAATAGTTTTTAAGATTTATAAAGAAAAAGGAGAACCGACATTCAAGTTATCCTTTTCTATACCTTTAAATCATGTCAACTTATTCACCGTCTTATTGAATTTCTTTACTAAAACATGTAATGACAAGCGAAATAAGACGAATTGTTCAAAAATAAAGATGAATATATTGTTGATGGCTCACCGATATATCAATTCAGAATTATTTATTTTTTAAATTATGATATTTTGTAGTCCAGTTAGACAATATAATTTGGAATGTTTTCTTAATTTTTTATGGAATTCAGTATCTTCAAGCATCAATTTATCAAAGTAATATCCCAAGTATGAGTGAAAAGGAATTATTAATACAATATCGTATAACAGGAGATTTGGATCTTCTGGGAAAATTGTATGCTCCTTATATGTCATTATTGTATGGGGTATGTTTTAAGTATCTGCAAGATGTAGACAAAAGTCAAGATGCAGTTATGCAAATTTTTGAAGAGTTGATTCGAAAATTGCGTATTCATGAAGTTGATAATTTTAAAAGTTGGTTATACACCTTCTCAAAAAATTTCTGTTTAATGCAGTTACGCAAAGGAAAAGGAACTCACTATGTTGACATCGATGAACAAGTTGCAATTGGCAATGATTATTTAGATGAATCAGATCCTAAAGAATGGAGTGAAAGTCAATTTGAAAAATTAGAAAGTTGCATGCTGACTTTAAAACCTGAACAGGAGCGTTGCATCCGTTTGTTTTACTTGGAACAAAAGTGTTATAAAGATATTGTCGCTTTGACGGGCCTCGACATGAATCAAGTGAAAAGCTATATTCAGAATGGAAAGCGAAATCTGAAAATTTGTATGGAGAATAAGTAAAATGGAAAATAATTATCAATTATCCAGAATTCAGAACTACATCAGTGGTTTGATGAATAAAGAGGAAATGTTTCAATTAGAAAAAGAAGCATTAGAAGATCCTTTTTTGCAGGATGCCATTGAAGGTTATCGCATGCAAAAGGGAGTAGATGTGCGACAATTGAGTTTATTGCAGCAGAGACTAAACCGTCGCGTTGAACAAACTAAATCTACACGCAATGCTCAGTTTTACACTTGGCAACGATTGGCTATTGGATCCGCTGCGGGCGTCATTTTTGTCGTATTGATCGCATTTATCTATTTTAGAAATTTTACTTCACCTAGCAGTCGTACGACTGAGGTCGAATTAATCAACCCAGAAAATAAGATTGCTATTGAACCGTTGTTAACTGGTGGAGATGCCTCTCCGATAGGAGGATGGAATGCATTTGAACAGTACCTGCAAAAAAATACACAGGTAAAGGATCTGGGTGGAAAGATTGTAGTTCAATTTAGTGTTGATAAAAATGGAAAACTTACGAATTTTATTTTTGATGGACAGCCAAATGAAACTTTAAAGAAAGAAGTATTAAGGTTGATCGAGCAGGGGCCTAAATGGCAAGGTAATCAAGGGAAATTAATTATTCTTTTTCCTGCTGATGAGCATAATTTCAGTCAAGTCATAAAACCGCCACACTGCTTCGGTGTAAAAGAGGAAAGCAAGTAATATCGAAATTTTAACAAAGGTTGAAGAAGATAGTTTTTTATATCACGAAAAAGGAAAACATTTTTTTTAGGATATTAAAAAACTATCTTTTTATTGTTGTACTAACGGTTTTATTCTTCCCAACGTATTTTATCAGCAATAGGAGATCGAATAGGTTCTCTAGCTTCCGTTTCGTGGTGGCCTAAATAGAATAACCCAATGCATTTTTGATGTTCTTCCAACTTTAGGAAGTTTCCTAAATGATTGATGAGCCCCGGAGTTGCCCAATATCCACCTAAGCCCAAGGAATGTGCTGCTAGCCACATATTCTCAATAGCACAGGCCGTAGCAGCCAATTCTTCCCATTCAGGCACATCGCCAGTATAATTAACGATCAATGCAATAGCAACTTTTGATTGTGTAGCCTTCTCACCCATGGTGATTTCTGTTTTTTCCAAGTATTTTTCTGCGGGTGTGACCGCCTTATAAATACGCGAAAGTTCAGTGCCTAGACGAACAAGACCTTCGCCCTTGAAAATAGTAAAACGCCAAGGTTGCGTTCTTTTATGAGTAGGAGCAGCATTCGCCGCGTCTAAAATCGTTAAGATATCTTCTTTATTAACATCTTGATCCGTAAAATTAGCTTGAAAAACAGATCGTCGACTTTGTATTGCTTTTAAAACTTCATTTGATTGCATATATATTATTTTCTTAAGCTTCTGATATGAGTATCAAGTTAATTATTATTTTTCTTCCCAAAGAGCGGCAACATGTAATATTGTTAAAACTGCTTTTTCCATATCTTGTTCCGACACCCACTCTTGTTTTCCATGAAACGCATGTCCACCTGCGAAAATATTAGGACATGGCAATCCCATAAAAGATAAGCGTGAACCATCAGTACCACCGCGTATGCTTCTGCGTTCTGCTCTCATACCCGCTCTCGTAATTGCCTCTATTCCAATTTCCATGATTTGAGGAAATTGATCCAAGATCTCTTTCATATTGCGGTATTGCTCCTTTATTTCAA
The DNA here is from genome assembly GCF_023273895.1 of Sphingobacterium sp. PCS056. Classification (NCBI taxonomy): domain Bacteria; kingdom Pseudomonadati; phylum Bacteroidota; class Sphingobacteriia; order Sphingobacteriales; family Sphingobacteriaceae; genus Sphingobacterium; species Sphingobacterium sp. PCS056. The sequence continues at coordinate 1,863,405 of NZ_CP096883.1, forward strand.
AAGTATAGCTACAGTTTGGATATTGTTCAACTATATTTTTCGCGATAGATTCCAATTCCGCTTCATGTTTTTGTAAATTTGAGGTTTTGTGATCTCGAATGATAAAGTGGATTTCTGCTTTTTCAACTGTACCAGAGATATTTGTAGGATGCACAAATCCATCTTTCTTGTTGGTACTTTCTGGGGAAAGGCGATCTTGAGGCAAGGCAGCTATAACGGCACTTGCAATTTTTATAGCGCTTTGCATTTTGCCTTTAGCAAATCCTGGATGTACTGAGACGCCATGAATAGTCAATATTGCTCCATCTGCAGAAAATGTCTCATCTTCTATTGTACCTGCTTTCTCACCATCCATTGTATAAGCAAAATCTGCGGCTAATCGTTTCAAATCGGCTTTATCAACACCTCTTCCAATTTCTTCGTCAGGAGTAAATAAAATTTTGATATCACCATGCTTGATTTCGGGATGTTGCATCAATAACCGAGCAGCATCCATGATTTCAGCAATTCCTGCTTTATCATCAGCACCTAATAAGGTTGTACCACTTGCCGTGATGATGTTATTGCCAATTTGATTAGCTAAATCAGGATGATCAGCATATTTGATTATGATGTTATTGTCATCTGGTAATACCAGATCCTGACCTTGGTAGTTTCGGTGAACTAAGGGTTTTACATCTTTCCCCGAAGAGTCCGGCGATGTGTCCATATGCGAACAGAAACATATCGTCGGTACTTTTTTATCTGTATTAGAAGGTATAGTTGCGTAGATATAACCATTATCATCCATTGCAGCATCTACAATACCTAAAGCTAACAATTCTTCAACAAGCAATTTGCCTAGGTTTTTCTGCTTCGCTGTTGATGGACAAGTAGGTGAACTTGCATCTGATTGTGTATCTATTTGAACATAACGTTGAAATCTTTCAGATACTGAAAAATCGTTGATGTTGTTGATCTCGAAGTTACTCATATACTTTTATTTCATTAATGTGATCGTACTGTACAAAATTACAAAAAATGTAACCATTAGCGAATTTTGACTTTTATAGTTTAGCATTTGTTAAATCATAATTTATTTTGTAAATTTATAAAACTTAAATTTTGATTTTCAGTATGTTGCGTTTGTTAAGAGCAATGTTTCTTCTCCTCGTTATTGTGCAGTTATTTTTACTCTTGAGTATAGATGATTCCTATCGGGAATTGGTCTATATTGGTCAATTGATTTACTTATTTATTCCCTTATGGGCATTTAGAACATCAAAAAACCGAAGATTTATGAAGAAATCCTTTCAGATATATGTAATTTTTTGTGGGCTTTACAATGTTTTCTTTGCCTTGGTCTTAATGGCAAAACATGTGCAGATAACTCCCTACTTCGGAGCAAATTTGCTCATAAAGTCTATCCTGCTAATGATTGGACTCGTCAGCATATATCAGTACAAAAATTGGTCTAGACTATTTTTTAGTTACATCAATCAAAGACATTTAAAAATGTAAGCAGAACGTAGTGTTCTGCTTCATCTTACTTTTGATTATCTGCCCAGCCAAATACTTTTGACAATAAATCTGTACTTCTAGATCCACCAATATTTTCTCTGATTTGCAGTTCTTGATCCGCTACTTTTACAAATAAGCCATCAATTGCTTTTTGTGTCACGTAACTCGTCAAATCAGTTTCTACTTTTTTCGAAAATGGAAGGTTATTATAAGCACTAGTCAATTGATTCCAATATCCGGATACATTATTGGCGCCCATTGCTTTGTCGATAACCGGTGAAAATTTTGAAGTTAATTCATTAGATGTATTCGTTTTGAAAAATGTTGTCGCCGCATTTTGATTGCCACTCAATAAGATGTTGTAAGCATCTGTTATGGTCATTTTTGATAGGGAATTAGCAAAAACAGTACCCGCTTCACTTACAGCTGTTTCTGCAGCTCTATTCATGCTGCTTATAAATTGATCACACAAGGAACCCATACCGACTGCTCGCAGTGCTTTTTCAACTTTTTGTGCCTCCGATGGCATTAATATTCTAACAGCAGCATCACCCAAAAAACCATCCTTTGCAGACAAAATATTTACACTATTTTTCAAGCCCTTGCTCAATGCTTCTTTAACACCTAAAGTAGCTTCTTTTTTAGTAATATTTATTGGAGCATTTGCTGTAGTTGTTTTGGTAGTTGTACTATCTGTAGATTTTTTATTTTGATCAGTTATAGCACTTAGGCTTTTTTTTAATTTCGAAAGCCCCTTCGATTGTGCTTGAGAGTGAGTCGCAAATAATAACCCTGAGGCAATCAAGGCGTATGATAAGATATTCTTCATGTCTATTTTTTTTGTAAACTTACAAATTAGAACCTGAAATGACTCAAACGTTTAATAAGGAGACTTATTATTTATATTAACGCTTATCAATAGCAAGCTGGAATAAAACCAAATGTAACTTTAAAAGGAAAGGTAAGTAGCCACCAAAGTGTCAAATTGTGTCAGGTTTTAATCTGACACAATTCAAATCATTTATAATATCAGATCAATCGTCACAGGAAAGTGATCCGACGGAAATTTTCCTTGATAGGTATCCGTCAGTATAGCATAGTCTAAAACCTTTATTTGAGGTACAACAAAGATATGGTCAATGCGTTCTTTAGGTTTGATGCTTTTACCCCAACCATTAAAAGACGAGCTAGGTTCGTAACGACGAGGGCTCACGGTATAGCTATCAACAACTGTTTTACTGTTTGCCAACGTGAAATAGGCTTCATTATGTTCATCAACATTAAAATCTCCGGTTAAGATCAGTGGCAGATTTCCTGCCAACTCTTTTGCTTTAGCCAAGATTAATTTAGCACTTTCTTTTCTCGCTTCTATACCTACATGGTCAAAGTGGGTATTCATAAAAATAAATGATTTTCCACTTTTTTTATCTTTCAAGACCACCCAAGTACAGATCCGTGGTAATGCGGCATCCCATCCTTTATTCGGTTGCTTAGTATCAGTAGCTGACAACCAAAAGGTACCACTCTTCTTTGCTTCAAAGCGATTTTGATTATAAAATATAGAAGAGTGTTCTCCTTTTTCCGCACCATCGTCACGACCAACACCCACAGATTTAAAATCCGGTAGACGATCCTGTAGGTCCTTTACTTGTTCTATAAATGCCTCCTGTATTCCAAAAATTTCAAACTGATGATATTTGATCAGATTGGCAACAGCATCTTTACGCTCATCCCACATATTTCCGGTATCATGATCATTTTTCTGTCTGATATTATAGGTAGCTACACGCATTTGTTGTGCGATGGAATAGGATAAACCTGTAATTAAGATAAAGAATGTAAAAATAAGTTTTTTCATTAGCATATAGTTTTATGTGTGTAAAGGTCAGGAGTATTTTTATAAACATTTACACGAAGGTTATTATTCAGAAGTTGCGGTCAAGGCATGATAATTAGCCTCAGTCCATTTTAAGCAATGAATGGATCATAGTCAGAATTCATTATTATAAGTTAATGACTATGATCCTTTATACATATTACTTCAGTAAAGTCTTTAACAATTCAGGCTCGTTGGTCGTGATATAATCAATCTTTTGGTCAAGTAGTGATTTCATATCAGATTCCGCATTGACTGTCCAAGCGTTAGTGGTTAATTTCAATGCCTTTGCCTCTTGCAACCAAGTTGGATGTTTCGTGAACACACTCAGGTGATAGTCGATACCTGTCAGCCCATCTTTTTTGATTTGGTCAGGAGCAATATCGCCATTTAAATAGGATACTTTAGCTTTCGGATCCAATTCATGAATCTTTTTACAGGCATCATAACTGAACGCAATATATTCTGTTACTTTTTCAGCTTTTAATTCTTTTACTAACGCAACAGCTTTTTCAGTAGCTTCCAGTGTACGCTCTAACCCTAATTTGTTTGTTTTTAATTCCAAGATTAATTTTAGTCCCTTAAGTTTTAAACCTGCCTTAATAAATTCTTCAAGCGTAGGGATTTTTTCACCATTCGGATGTGTTTTAGCTAATAAATCTTGATATGTGGATGTGGCTATATCAATTCCATAAAAATCGTTGTCATGATTGACCACGAGAATATTATCTTTTGTTAAGTGTACATCGTATTCAGATCCCCAAAGATTAAGCTCTTTAGCTGCCTTTAAAGAAGCGATCGAGTTCTCTGGTAGCTTAGTGTTTTTAAATGCTCCACGGTGAGCAATAATTTTTGTTTGTGCTGTTAATTCGGAAATTCCCATAACGGCCATAGCGGCAAGGATTACTAAAACTTTTTTTTTCATCAGATATATTACTTCGTGAGCCCGTAAGCTCGGTTTGTGACTTAAAAAGGAACGATCATGTGTCTTTTATTTATCTAGACCTTTAAGCGTGATTAGCTCATGATGGTTTCATGCTATAAATCATTTGGCTATTGCCATAATGTTAAATCATGCACCATTCATGACAGATTAAGCAGATTTTTAGTTTGAAATCTCTCCAGTTTCTGGTGAACACTCTTACTTTATAGATTTTTGAAAATTAAATTTAAACAAAAAAAATGGTACCTAGATAATGATCAATTCAATCATCTAAAGTACCATTTTTTTATAATCTCCTAATTAAGGAAATATTAAGTTTTATGTATCTTATCTTTTACCTTCCCACTCCGCGTAAAACTCATCTAAAAAAGAAAGCATAAATGCATGTCTTTTTTCGGCAATTGCTTGAGCAGCTTTTGTATTCATTTTATCCTTTAGCAATAAAAGTTTCTCATGAAAATGATTGATTGTAGGTGCTTCAGAATGTTTGTAGCTTTCTTTATCCTGATATTCTTGAACAGCAATATTAGGGTTGTACATTTCTCTGTTTTTGTGTCCGCCATAATTAAACGCTCTGGCAACACCAATTGCACCGATTGCATCTAGGCGATCAGCATCTTGAACGATTTCAAGTTCCTTTGAGTGGAAAGCGATTTCTCCTAGACTTGCTTTAAATGACATGTTTAAAATAATTTTTTGAACATGGTCAATAACCTCCTTATCTAGATCCAATGATGATAAAAATTCACCGGCAACACGCGGACCAATGGATTCATCTCCATCATGGAATTTACTATCCGCGATATCATGAAGTAGAGCAGCTAATTCACAAATTTGGTAATCCGCATCTTCCGTTTGAAGAATTAATTTTGTGTTGTTCCATACGCGTTGGATATGAGACCAATCATGACCAGATTCAGCAAATTTTAATCTGTCCTGTACAAATGCAACCGTACTTTCAATAATCTTATTCATAAATTACTTTTGGTTTTTCTCGAGTTCCCTCGTACAATTCGTATTCTAATAGACGACAATCCAGTTTACCGTTATAAAATTCTACCTTTCTGGAAGCACGTAATCCAATTTTCTTTGCAAGATCAGGATTTCCAGTAAAAATATAACCTCTATAACCCTTGCAGTTTTGTTTTAGAAAGTCACCTACACGTTTATATGTTAATTCCAGTTGACTATGATTACCAAGGCGTTCACCATATTCTGGGTTAAATATAGCAATTCCTTTTTCTTCTTGCGGTACAGTTGTATCTGCAAAATCACAAACTTGAAAATCAATCAGCTGATCTACACCCGCTGTCTTGGCATTCATGATCGCAATATCTACTGCCTGCTGCGAAAGATCCGAAGCTACAATTTTTGGATTTGCTTTTTTGTTGACCTGTTCTTTCAGATTTCTTCTCTCTTGAAAAAACACCTCTTCGTCATACCCTATAAAGTGCATAAACGAATAGTTCATGCGGTAAAGGCCTGGACGACGATTGGTCGCGATCAATGCCGCTTCGATTGCCAAAGTACCTGAACCGCACATTGGATTGACAAAAGACGACTGACCATCCCATTTAGAAGCTAAAATTGTGCCAGCAGCTAATGCTTCTAGCATCGGTGCTTTTCCGGGATGTTTACGGTAGCCATGCTTTGCTAATGTTTCACCAGATGAATCGATGAAAACCTCGGCACGATCATCTTTCCAATACAAATGCACAACAGCTTTATTACTGTCAGAACCTGAGTTAGGACGGATGTCTTTCTTTTCTTTGATACGATCTACAATAGCATCCTTAACCTTCAAATTTGCAAATAATGGCGTAGTGATTGTTTCATTATCCACATTCGAAGTCACAGAGAAATATCCATCAAAAGCAATCAGTTCTTCCCAAGCGATGTTTTTCAATTCATCGTATAGCTCTTGAGGGTTTGATGCCTTAAATTCTTTGATAGAATATAAGATCTGCGAAGCCGTACGCAAGTTTAAATTTAATTTAATCGTTTCATTCAAAGTGTTAAATAATTCTACACCAGTAGAGAATGAACGTTTGATCTCGAAGCCAAGTTCTTCGACTTCTTGTTGCAAATAAGGAGAAAGTCTCTTATTGCAAGTGATGATGATTTTATTGGGGGTGTTGAAAACTTCCATAATATTTGTACAAAGTTAGTTAATCTCTTACTCAAAAAATGCTTATTTTTACGGTTTAATATTTTTGATTATGGAAATTAGAGGAAAAGTACACGAAATAGGTGCTACGCAACAAGTAACAGAGTCATTTAAAAAGCGTGATATAATCGTGGCTTACGCTGAGAATCCGCAGTTTGTTGAATATATTCGCTTTGAAGCTACTCAAGATAGAACATCAATTTTTGATGGTTTAACAGTAGGTGAAGAAATTGAAGTTTCTTTCAATTTACGTGGTCGTCCTTGGACAAATAAAGAAGGTGTAACAACATACTTCAATTCATTAGTTGCTTGGAGAGTTACAAAATTGGCCAATACTGCCGCTTCAGCTCCTGCTCCAGGTTATGCTGAAATGCCAGCTCCAGTTGACTTGTCAGGTTCAAATGACGATGATGATTTACCTTTCTAGTCCTGCGACAATCTAAAATATAAAAAAGCTTCAATTGATTCAATTGAAGCTTTTTTATTAGCCTGAAACGTATTTACCTAGCGGTATCTTACGAATACTATAAGTGAGTAGTATACTGATTAAAAGTGTAATAAAAGTCGCTAATGGAATCTTTAAAAACGTTCCAACTGGTAATATCGGATGTACATAATTTAGTATAAGAATATGACAGAGGTATATACCAAAGCTATATTGGTCGATCCAAATGGCCCATTTAGGAAGTGTCCTACTTTTTGATACGGATTTGATAAAAATAAATAAACTAGCTGCTATAAGAACAGTATTAGGTGATAAGTACCCATATAAAAGAGGGCGAAACTCATGCGCATTCAAACTCATTGTATAGGTAAAATAGGAAGTACCCCATGCGGTAATGATAAAAATACCCAAAAACCACCATTTCAAGGAACCAAAATCTTTTATGTTCAAATAATAACCTAAAATTAAGTATCCCGTGTAGCTAGAGAAAAATGTGAGATCTAATTTAGGCAGATAAGTAGGTAAGTTTTTATTAAAAATAAACAAGGAGACAAACCATAAGATCAGAAATATTTCCAGTTCTTTTGTTGTTGCATGTTGCACTATTTTTTGAAGAAAAGGAATTGCCAGATAAAGACCTATGATCATGTATAGATACCACAAATGTGCATTTGCACCATTTTTAAGTCTATAGACAATCGTTTCAATCAATTCATCTTTCCCTAAATGAATTACATCCGTATTGTAAAAGATGTAAATTATAGTCCAGAAAATAAATGGATAGCAGAGTTTAAGTAATCTTTTTTTATAAAATTCACTTGTATTTTCCTCCTTTGTCAATAGGAGAGCCCCTGAGAGCATCACAAAAACAGGGACAGAAAAGCGTGTAAAACTATTGATTAGGTTGGCATATTTCCAATCAAAACCAGCTATATCAGAGCCATTGAGATAACCCGATGAGGCATGTATCGCAATAACTGCAATAGTTGCAATAATACGTAGGATGCTGATATAGCTGAGTTTGTGTGGCATCTTATCCGTTAGTCTGCAATTGGAATACGATTCTTTTGCACATACTGTACCAAAAATACCAAAGTAAGTAAAGCGCCAATTGTCGCCATACCAACACCTACCAAAGAGGGTGTATTGTAAGCCAGTCCATAGACAATCGGAATACCCCCTAAATAGGCACCTAAAGTATTTCCTAAATTAAAGGCAGCCTGACCACCTGCAGCAGCCAATGTTTCTGCTCCTTTAGCAGTTCTAATTAACATCATCTGCGTTGGAGGACCAATAGTAAAGGAAACTAAGCCAGTAATAAAGGCCATGATATACGCAGACCATTGAAATGGAGAGATAAAAAAAACAATGACTAGACATATTGCCATGGAACTAAAACTAGCAATGGCCGCTTTTGTTGGAGAAATGGTATCTGCCAATTTTCCACCTAGAAGATTGCCAAAGAACATGCCAATACCAATTAAAACCATTATGAGTGGTACCCGATTCGCTTCAAGTCCAGATACATTGGTAACTAATGGAGCGATATAGCTGATCCAGGCAAAAAGTCCTCCAGTCCCGATGGAAATAATAGCCATCAGCAACCAAGCCTCACTCTTTTTAAAAAAACTGAGTTGTGCGATGATGTCATTGTGTTTAGAAGATTCAATTTTTGGCAACCACAGATATATCATCATAAATGTAAGCAGACCAAGAGCACTGATGACACCATAAGTAATGCGCCATGAGTAATGATGACCGATATATGTTCCGAGCGGTACACCAGCCAAGTTTGCAATGGTCATTCCCGTAAACATGATCGATATAGCTTGAGCCTCTTTTCCTTTTGGAGCTAGTCTTGCAGCAACCACAGAACCCACACCAAAGAAAGCTCCATGTGGTAATCCCGACATAAACCTAGAGAGTTGAATCGTAAAGTGAGTCGGTGAAATGGCAAATAATCCATTAAAAATGAAAAATAGCACCATTAAAAATAGCAATACATTCTTAGGTGGGTATTTTCCTGATAACAATACTAACGTTGGAGCTCCAACAACAACTCCTATAGCATACAATGCTATTAAGTGGGCAGCGGTTGGAATGTCGATGCTCAAATCTTTTGCTATATCAGGCAAGATTCCCATCATCGAGAATTCTGTCATTCCTATAGCAAGACCTCCAAAGGCCAATGCAATAATTCCTTTATTCATATTTTTTGCTCAGATAGTGACGAGCGCGTCATTAATGATAGAAAAAGCCATTTAATGATTAAATGGCTATGTCATGTTTAGTTTGTTTTTATTGCCAGCGCTTTTGTGGGACACAAATTACGTCTTTTGTTTTCCGTAAAATGATAGGGCGCTGATCATATTTATTTTCTAATACCAAAGAGTCCTTTGAATGGAAAGCAACTTTAAATCGGGGTAAATACTGCCCCTGACGGTAGCAGCCCGATAATTTTTGTTTTCCATTTTCTTTGACATATATACCATCTACGATGACACTGTCACCGCGGACAACGTAGAGGCCTTTAGCATATTCAATCCAAGAACCATTATTGTAACAACTATCTGCGATTTGTTTTGTTTTCGAATGAACATACATACGGGCATAGATCGAATCACAAGTGAAACGAAATTCAGTAAGTGTATATTGCAGCATTTTGTCCTGATGAGGAATACTATCTTGCTTCCATTCTCCTTGCAGATAGCTTGCACCTTCACTCTGCATTTCCGAATTAAACTTACAGCTTCCAAACAGCAAAAGCATACCTATTGTAACGAATAGGTATGCTTTTATATCTTTAAATTTAGTTAGATAGGACATCATAAGCTTATTTTAAGCTCCCGACCATATCTTCAGGTTTTACCCACTCATCAAATTCAGCAGCAGTTACATAACCCAATGCGATGGCTGTTTCTTTTAATGTCGAATTATTTTTATGTGCGGTCTGAGCAATCTCTGCAGACTTATAATAGCCAATTTTAGTATTTAAAGCCGTTACCAACATTAAAGAGTTATCTACTAATTCTTTAATACGAGCGTAGTTTGGTTCGATACCGCTAGCACAGTGCTCTTCAAATGATATACATGCATCACCGATTAAGCGAGCAGATTGTAAAAAGTTAGCAGCCATCAATGGTTTGAAAACATTCAGTTCATAATGACCCTGAGTACCACCTATTGTGATCGCAACATCATTGCCCATTACTTGTGCAGCAACCATAGTTAAAGCCTCACACTGAGTTGGATTTACTTTTCCAGGCATGATAGAAGAACCCGGTTCATTTTCAGGGATGATGATCTCACCAATACCCGAGCGTGGACCAGAAGCCAACATGCGGATATCATTAGCAATTTTATTTAAGGAAACAGCTAATTGTTTCAATGCGCCATGAGATTCAATGATGGCATCATGAGCAGCTAAAGCTTCAAATTTATTCTCAGCCGTAATGAAAGGATGGCCTGTAAATTGTGCAATATATTTCGCTACTAGTACATCATATCCAGCAGGCGTGTTTAATCCAGTGCCAACTGCAGTACCACCCAAAGCCAATTCAGATAAATGCGCTAACGTATTTTTAACAGCTTTAATACCGTAGCTCAATTGAGCAACATAGCCTGATAATTCTTGACCTAATGTCAAAGGGGTAGCATCCATTAAGTGCGTACGGCCAATTTTGACAACTTTCATAAACTCAGCAGATTTCTTTGCTAAGGTATCACGAAGTTTTTCAACACCTGGTATGGTCACCTCAACTACAGCTTTATAGGCTGCGATGTGCATACCAGTAGGATAAGTATCATTTGAAGATTGTGATTTATTTACATCATCATTCGCTTTTAAAACAGGCTCACCTTCTCCAATTTTGAATCCAGCTAATACCTGAGCACGATTTGCAATGACTTCATTTAAATTCATGTTCGATTGCGTACCCGAACCTGTTTGCCAGATTACCAATGGAAATTGATCATCCAATTGACCAGCTAAGATCTCATCACAAACAGCTGCGATAGCATCACGTTTCTCAATAGGTAATACACCTAATTCAGCATTAGCATAAGCTGCAGCTTTTTTTAAGTAAGCAAAACCTTCGATAATTTCATGAGGCATAGATGCTGCAGGACCGATTTTGAAGTTGTTGCGTGAACGTTCTGTTTGAGCTCCCCAGTATTTATCTGCTGGAACTTGAACTTCACCCATGGTATCTTTTTCTATTCTAAATGACATAGCGTTTGATTTTTTTGATGTAACAAAGTTAAGTAAAAATATAGAGAACAGCCATTCAAAGAGTTCATCTTAATTGAATTTGAATGTCATAATTTCTTCAAATCTCCCTAACCATTCAATCGTTTTGTTAATTGTTCATTGATATGGTGAAAAATTTGAATGGGTTTTAAAGTGCGCCAAGGAAGATCATTAAGATGTACGCCGAAATTGATATAATAGTCGATGTTATTTTGCATAAATTCCGTAACAACATGCTGTCTAAAATTGACAGCAGCTATCCAGCCATCCTCAATATCCTGAAACCACTCTTCATAATAAGTGTCATCAGAAGCATGGAAATTAAGTAGATTTTCACCTATCAATATAAAATGATTGATTCCCTCGGCGATCATTAAATCAATCAATTCACGTTTCAAGATCATGATATCGTTGTCAATTGCATCATTCCATTCGCCGATAAGCTCGATGATACCATACTGCTTCTCATAGTCCACAAATAGTACTTTTAAATACAGCGTATGTGAACCAAAATCATCCCATTGGGGATGTAAAAGGAAATTATAAATCTGTTTATCGTATTCAAATTCATTATATATTGTTCCATAAAAAGGAGATTGTTCATCTTCCGATGCAATATAATCATGTCTCCAATTGTAAAAAGGTTCAATTTCGTGCATTTTGGCAGATTATTTGATTGTTACAAAGACAAAGTTGAGAAAACTTTCAGATATTAACCACTTTTAATAACTTTTGTTTTAACATAAAAATCACGTCATTTATTGTGGTATTAATGAATAAAACTTAGTATTTTTGAAGCATCTTTTCATATGCAAGGAAGTATAAAACGGAATATTTTTGTAGCAGCAACATACGCAGGAGTTTTACTCGTGGGTCTATTGCTTGGGCAGAAATATGCCGATGAACAAGGTAATAAACAATCGACTTCTATTCTAGCCGGTGGATTAACTGGAAATTCTGAGAAAGTTCAATATTTAGTTAACTTAATTTCAGATAATTATGTGGATAAGGTGAGCCTAGATACCATTCAAGATGAAGCCATTCAACATATCATCACCCGATTAGATCCGTTTTCTACATATCTTAAACCCAACGAACGTTTAGCGCAAGCAGAAGCCCTTGAAGGAACCTTTGATGGTATTGGTGTTGAATATTTTAATCTCAACGATACACTGCTAGTTGTGGGTATGATCGCTGGTGGTCCAGCAGAAAAATCAGGAATGAAAATTGGCGATCGTTTAATTAAAATAGCCAATCGAAATATTGCCGGTGTTCGTGTTACCGAGCACGTGGTCGATAAATTAATTCGTGGTAAGAAGGGTTCTACCGTTGATATCATGATCAAACGTAATGATGAAATTCTAACTACACCTTTAAAAGTTGTACGTGATCAAGTATCCGTAAGTACATTAGATGCCTCCTACATGATAGCACCTAAAATTGCTTATGTAAAAATCCGACGCTTTGGGCATCAGACTTCCGAAGATTTTAAAATTAAATTGCGTGACCTGAAAAAAAGTGGCGCCCAAGATCTGATTTTAGACCTTAGAGGTAATGGTGGTGGTTATGTACATACCGCCATTGAAATGGCCAGCATGTTTTTCAAAGAGAAACGCCTGTTGATGTATACTGAAGGAGCAAACGAGTTACGTCGTGACTACTTCTCTACCGAGCCGGGCAACTTTAGTGACGGTCGTATTGTTGTTCTTATTAATGAAGAAACAGCCTCGGCAAGTGAAATTGTGACCGGAGCTCTACAGGATTTGGATAGAGGTACCGTAGTCGGTCGCAGATCTTATGGAAAAGGATTGGTTCAAGAGCAGTTTGACTTTGCAGATGGATCTGCAGTCAACCTGACTGTTGCTCGCTATTACACGCCATTAGGACGGTGTATTCAAAGAAAGTATACTCGGGCAAATTATGATCAGTCTAAATATATGACCACATTTGATCTTTGGACATTGGATACAGAGTATAATACACATGAAATGTATACCACTAGCAAAGGCAAAATGTTATTTGGAGGAGGAGGTATACAGCCTGATATTGTAATCCCTATAGACTCCAATGAAATAAGTGCCAAGTATAGAGAGATTTATCATTCCAATAGTATACAAGAGTTTGTCTATGATCGTTTTACAAAGAAATTGCCAGCATACTCAATAGAAAATTTCTTAAGTGGTTATAATTTACCAGATCAAGAATTTAATGATTTTATTTCCTTTTTATCTAGAAAAGGTATTGCGGTCAATAAGTTAGAGGCAGATCGCCTTCATCAGATCATTCAGTCTGACATCGAAGCTTTGGTCGGGCGGTATTATTTTGGTAGAGAAGCTTATTTTAAGATCAAGAACAGGAAAGATCAATTTGTTGCAAGTGCCTTACGTGCATTAGGTATTCAGATCAGCTAGTTTTTCAATTTTAGATCACTCCAGATCGGATAGTGATCAGATAGCTTTCTTTTGACCACGTGATAATTTAATACCTCAAATGCAGGGCTGGCAAAAATATAATCAATCTGAAAGATCGGCAACATTTCATAATGTGTGACTCCCCAGCCGGCACCTTTTTCTTTAAAGGCATTATGAAGACCTTTGCTCACTAGATTTACAGAATAACTCATTGGTGTATCATTAAAATCTCCCATCACGATGTACGGAGAAGTACAGGCGTTCATATGTCTTTTTAAAGAACTAGCTTGCTCACTTCTGAATTCAAAAGCATTTTTTAGCTTTCTGCCCAAACGTCTTGAAGCTTGATTGTGGGTTTCATTTTTACTTGATGGATTTTGAATAAATTCTTTATCTTCATTTTGAAGCGCAAATGATCTGAGATGAACATTGTATACGCGAATTGTACTGTCATTTTTCTTAATATCAGCATAAGAAATTCGATTGATACCATAGTCATTGTCTAAAATATTTCCTGAATTCACAATCGGATATTTCGAAAAAATAGTCATACCATAAGCCTCATAATCATTCTTAGAACTTTCAGCAAAATAATGATAGTCATACCCCAGTTTGATTTTAAATTCATTGGAGATGACGTATTTTCCTTTTATTTTACTGTAATATTCCTGAAAACATACGATGTCAGGTTTGATACTATCCAATATTGTCAAGGCATCATTTTTAAAGTTTTTCTTAGCATCGTGTATATCCTTAAAAAGATGAGCATTGAAACTTAAAACACGAATATAATCTGTTGTTTTTGCAGTAATTGGAGCGGTGGACCTGGGGTTCCAATGTTTGGTTAATAAAGGCCATCCGATTAGGATGGTCAGCAAAGAAAAGATTAGCATTTTTGGCTTTCGTAATAACCAATAAGCAATAAAACCGATGTTTATAAGGAGAATAGGCAGGTATCCTAGACCAAAAAAAGCAATTGGCCAAAATGTTTTAGGATTGATGAAAGCGGCTGAATAACTAATCAATAAGGCAACAATGGCAAGAATGTTGAAAATGAAAACCGTCCTGCTCAAATAACCCAATCTTTTTTTTACGAGTGCCCGCCTAGCCATCTATCTTATTGTTATTGCTTGCTTTAAATAGAATTTCTTTTTCGTGAGTACTTAAACTATCGTATCCGGATAAAGATATCTTATCCAATATTTGGTCGATCTGATCCTGATTGGGTAAATCATATCGGTGTTGAGGCATTGATCGTTCACCATGTCCGACTACTACTTTTAGTTTTGAACGTTTTTTATCTTTCTTTTTAAATATTTTAGACCAATCCATACCAGATTGCAATGCATAAGTGTACCCCATGCCAAATATAACAGCGCAAAAATAACTGATAGCAGCTGGTTTATTTGTCAGTATGAAGAATAAGAATTGTATGGCAAAATACACAATAGCAATGGTCTTTAATTTTACATTTCCAAATAATAGAAGCCTCAGTTCATACTTAGGAACTAAAGTCGCTATTGATGCTAAAATGGCCGCAATAGTGATCGAACCTGTATTTAAATAAGGATTAGGTAAATTAGAAAAAAGTGCAAGATGTGAAAAGATCAAAAAGATCAGTCCCGCAAGCAACCCAGAAAAGATATAAATAAACAGAAATTGTCGTTTACTTAGAAAATTGAAGAAAATATTCCCTAACCAATAGAGCCATAAACAATCAAAAGCAACATTAAATAGTCCCGTATAAAGAAAATTGTAAGTCAGTAGAGACCAAGGCTGTTGAATAAAAGCTTGAAAATTTGTTGGTAAACTTAATTGATCGACCGTCCATTGAAAAAGAGGTATAGGTATAATCTTCAATTCAAAAAGAATATCAAAAAGATAGATCAAGATAAACAGAGCAACATTTCCACTGATAATAAATGGAATAGGGGATCCTGAACCGAAGGTTGTCCTGATAAAGTTTTTGAACGAATTTTCCCTCATGTTATAAAGATAATTAATATATTCCTTTTTTAATACCCCAAGCTTTTAGCAATAGGTAACCAAATAATGCTCCTCCAACGTGCGCTAAATGGGCAATAGACCCTCCTGAATTTGAAAATCCTAAATAGATTTCAATCAAGATCATGATTGGGATAAAATATTTCGCCTTTATCGGTACAGGTATAAAGATAAGTGCAAGCTTGAGATTGGGGAATAAGTAGGCAAAAGCTAACAACAAACCATAAATAGCACCAGAAGCACCTACCAATGGCGTATTATAGATTGAAACTAAAGTTCCTAAACCTGCCTGAGATATATTAGGGCTGTCGCTATATACCATGCCCGAGATCATATCAAACTTTAGACTACTGCCTGGATTAACTACACCAGCGATTTGATACACTTCAAATGCCTGAACGCCAAATTGAAGAACCAGAGCTCCAATTCCAGTTAATAAATAAAAATTTAGAAAACGCTTTGATCCCAATACCTGTTCGATGATCGGACCAAACATCACTAGTGAAAACATATTAAAGAAAATATGTGTAAAACCTCCATGCATAAACATATAGGTAATGATTTGCCACACATTGAAAAAAGGAGAGTCAGGATAATAGACCCCAAAAAGTCTCGTTGAGTTTTCAAAGATCATCGAACCAACAAAACAAACCACATTTATGATAAGTAAGTTTTTAGTTACTGTAGGTAAATTTGAAAGAGGGTTAGCGCTATTCATAAATTTAAATTAGTTTTTACTAAACTTTTCTAGGAGTTCCTGTAAGGTAATGGTAATAACGATTGGTTTTCCGAAAATAGAAATATTTGGAGATTCGCAAGCAAATAATTGATCAATAAGTTCTGATATCGCATTGTTATCCAAGAAAGTTCCTGGTTTTATTGCAGCATTGCGTGCTAGGCTTTTCGCTAAATTTTCGCGTTTTTCAATTTTAAAATCGCTCAAATTGTTTTTATAGTCTTCTAAAATCTGTTCAATGATTTTACGTTCATCAATTCCAGTCCCTAGATCTGCAGGAATACCGTCAATAATGTAACTATTTTTACCAAATGAACGAATTTGAAACCCTAAACTTTGGATATCTTCCAAAAGATCTTGCATCAATTCATTATCTGATGGATTTAAGTCAATACTTTGTGGGAATAAACTTTGTTGGCTCAATCCTTTGTGTTGGTCGAGCTGTGATTTGAATTGTTCAAACAAAATACGTTCGTGTGCCGCCTGTTGATCGATGAGCATGACTCCAGAATGAATCTGCGAGACAATAAATCTATTGTGGATTTGAAAAAACTGCTTGGTAGTTACTTGACTATTAACCCCGGGTAGTTGATGAATAGAACGCTCTTGCTGCTCATGTTCAAGCGGCAACTGCATGGATTCATCTCGCTCTGTGATTTGATATAAAGTATCCCAATTTTGTGGAATGGCCGATTTTTTCTCAAAACCTGCCATATAGTTATCAGCACGTGAAAATGTTGTTTTAGTGACTTGATCCGGTTCAAAAGGATTAAAATCAGGGTTGAAACTAACGGTAGGCACAATGATTTCATCCAAAGGTTTTGGAGTAATCATGTTCGAAAAACCTGTTTCTTGCTCAAAATCCAGCGATGGTGCAATGTTATAGCGACCGAGGGATCTTTTGACAGCAGATCGGATGATGGCATAAATCGCTTTTTCATCTTCATATTTAATCTCGGTCTTCGTTGGATGAACATTAATATCGATTTTTGAAGGATCAATATCAATAAATAATACATACAAAGGAAAGGTCTCTGCAGGAAGAATTTCCTCAAAGGCATTCATAACAGCATGATTCAGATAATGATCTCTGATAAATCTTTTGTTGACAAAGAAAAATTGCTCACCCCTTGTTTTTTTAGCAAATTGAGGCTTACCGACAAAGCCATTCACCTTAATAATAGAAGTATCCTCTTCCACAGGTACTAATCGCTGATTGTATGTATTCCCAAAAAGATGAACAATACGCTGTTTTAAGGTCTCCGCTGGTAAATGAAACATTTCATTTCCATCACTATGTAGAGTCAAAAAGATCTCCGGATTAGCTAATGCTATCCGTTGAAATTCTTCTATAATATGGCGCATTTCTACCGAGTTACTTTTTAAAAAGTTACGGCGTGCGGGTATATTGAAAAAAAGATTTTTAATAGAAATATTGGTGCCTGCAGCTACTGCTTCAGGAGCTTGAGTGATGATTTTTGAACCTTCGATCTCGACAACAGTACCCAATTCATCCTCAAATCGACGTGTTTTCAATGTCACATGTGCAATGGCTGCGATAGAAGCCATCGCTTCTCCACGAAATCCCATTGTACGAATGGCAAACAAGTCTTCTGCTTTACGAATTTTGGAAGTAGCATGTCGTTCAAAACAAAGACGTGCATCCGTCACGCTCATTCCACAACCATTATCAATCACTTGAATTAATGATTTTCCAGCATCTTTGATGATCAATTGTATCTTGTCAGCTCCAGCATCTATAGCATTTTCAATCAATTCTTTAATAGCAGCGGCAGGTCTTTGTACGACTTCACCTGCTGCAATCTGATTGGCAACATTATCTGGTAGTAATTGAATAATATCCGACATATGATGCGAAGTTACGAAATTAATGAGGAATGATTTTAATTCCGTTAGAAAGTTGTCGTATAAATTACATTACTTATCAACTTTCATGCTTTAAATTTGATACACCAACTAGGTGTATCAAATTTAATCTGGATTATTTCATTTCCAACTTTAGGAATCGGGCCGTTTCGCTATCCTTATTTTTGATTAAGCCTTCTGGTGTACCAGAAAATAATACTTTACCACCATCTTTACCTCCTTCAGGACCAATATCGATGACCCAGTCGGCGCACTTGATCACATCTAAATTATGCTCAATGATCAAGATGGTATTACCACGGTCAACCAAGCGGTTGATCACACCCATCAACACATTCACGTCTTCAAAGTGTAAACCAGTTGTTGGCTCATCCAAGATATAGAAGGTGTTACCGGTATCTTTTTTAGAGAGCTCAGTAGCCAATTTAATCCGTTGAGCTTCACCTCCAGATAGCGTTGTCGATGACTGTCCCAATGTAATATATCCTAAGCCAACATCCTGCAATGTTTTTATTTTACGATAGATAGAAGGGATGTTTTCGAAGAAAACAACAGCCTCATCCACACTCATGTCCAATACATCGGATATGGATTTACTTCTGAAGCGTACTTCCAAAGTTTCTCTGTTATAGCGTTTTCCATGACATGTTTCACAAGGAACCTGAACATCAGGTAGAAAGTTCATTTCAACGACTTTCATTCCCCCACCTTGGCAGGTTTCACAGCGTCCACCCTTGACATTAAAGGAGAATCTTCCGGGTTTATAGCCTCTTATTTTCGCTTCAGGTAGTTGAACAAACAAGGTTCTGATATCTGAAAATACACCTGTATAAGTAGAAGGATTTGATCGTGGTGTACGACCGATTGGACTTTGGTCGATTTCAATAACCTTATCAATATGCTCTAATCCATCAATACTCTTATAAGGAAGAGGAATACCTTTTGCGCGGAAAAAATGTTTATTTAAGATCGGATATAATGTACCTGTAATCAGACTTGATTTTCCAGAACCGGAAACACCTGATACTAAAATCAATTTTCCTAATGGAAAATCAACAGAAACATTTTTTAAATTATTTCCTGTAGCTCCTTTTAGCGATAATGTTTTTCCATTACCAGTTCTTCTTTCAGAAGGGATGGCAACCTCTTTTTTACCGTTTAAATAAGCAGCTGTCAACGATTTTGATTTTAAAATATCTTTTGGTTTGCCCTCAGCCACCACCTGACCACCATTTACACCAGCAGCAGGTCCCATATCGATGACATAGTCGGCATTCAAAATCATATCTTTATCATGTTCAACAACTAATACCGAGTTGCCAATATCACGTAAATTTTTTAAAGAATTGATCAGTCTTTCATTATCTCTTTGATGGAGACCAATACTCGGTTCATCCAAGATATACAAGACATTGACGAGCTGAGAACCGATTTGTGTCGCAAGTCGGATACGTTGAGCTTCTCCTCCAGAAAGTGATTTTGAAGAACGATCTATAGTCAGGTAGTTTAATCCCACATCCAATAAAAATCCTAAGCGCGACTGTATTTCTTTTAATATTTCAGTTGCGATGATCTGTTGGCGTTCATCCAAAGAAGCATTTACATTTGAAAACCATTCGTACAGGGATTTGATATCCATATGCGCCAGTTCATAGATGTTTTTACCTGCAAATTTAAAATGCAACGATTCTTTCTTCAATCGTGCTCCTTGACAAGTTGGACAGACTATTTTTGATCGGAAATCATCTAAAGAAGACATATCGTCGCTAGATTTGCCTGATTGCTCTTCAAGCATTTTGAAAATACCTGAAAATTCGATCCGATAATCGCGTACATCATAACTACCATATGAAACAGCTACTGAAATAGGTTCCTCAGCACCAAATAGTAACGTGTCGAGTTGTTCTTCTGTTAATTTCTCTAAAGGAGTGCTCAGAGAAAAATCAAGTTTTTTAGCAACCGCTTTTAAAACTTGGAAATTCCAAGTTTCCTTTGCAGGGCCTAGTGGCGCTAAACCTCCTTTTTGAATACTTAATTTACGATCAGGAATAACGGTGTTTTTATCAATTTCAAAGATATAACCTAGACCATCACATTTTGGACAAGCTCCATATGGCGAATTAAAAGAGAAGGTATTCGGTTGTGGCTCATCATAAGAAATACCCGATTCAGCATCCATTAAGTAGCGGCTGAAAAATTGTTCATCATTTTCCTGATTAGCCACTTTGATAATTCCTTTCGCTGTTTTCATCGCTTGCATAACAGATGTCTGCAGGCGCTTTTTATCATCGGCAGTTACTTTAAGTCGGTCTACTACAATCTCAATATCATGTATTTTATACCGATCCACCTGCATTTTTGGCGTGAGATCTACGATTTCACCATCTACACGGACTTTTACATAACCCTGCTTACGGATTTGTTCAAATAATTCGCGGTAATGACCTTTACGGCCCTTAATAACAGGAGCCAAAATATTTAGTGCTTGCCCATCAAAATCAGTCAGAATGCGATCCACAATTTGATCATCAGACATGCGCTGCATGCGATTGCCCGTTATATAAGAAAATGCCTCACTCGCACGTGCAAATAGCAGACGCATAAAATCATAAACCTCAGTAATGGTACCGACTGTCGAACGCGGATTTTTGCTCGTCGTTTTTTGTTCAATAGAAATAACAGGGCTCAATCCGGAAATTTTATCGACATCAGGTCGCTCCATGCCACCCAAAAACTGACGGCTGTATGCACTAAATGTCTCCATATACCGCCTTTGACCCTCTGCATAGATCGTGTCAAAAGCTAATGACGATTTACCACTACCACTTAGTCCCGTGATAACAACCAATTCGTTTCTAGGAAATGAAATGTCAATATTCTTGAGATTGTGTACACGTGCTCCAAATACTTGAACTTCATTTTGTTCACCTAAATCTGGTGTGATTTTCTTTGTCATGTAACCCCTGTTTTCTTCCAAACGCAGATGAATTTCTGCAAACATGCAAAATTACTTATTTTTAATGAACTTTAACAGTGCTCATATCTTTATTATTGTCACGACATTGCAAATCTATAGCTTAAATAATGGGTATAATTTGTACTTTGCCATTTCACAACTTATATGAAGAAATTAGACGTAACTAAACAAGAAAAAGAATCCTTAGAAGAAGCGATACAATTTTGGGAAAAGGAGAAAATAATCGATGCATCAACCGCTAGTGCTATGGTCAATAGTATTGATGTAAAAAGCTTTGATTGGAAACGCTTAGCACGCTATGCTTTTTGGGTTGCGCTGGCTTCTTTGGTGTTTGCCGTATTTTCTTTGATGACAGATACAGCCTTTCTCAAATTTGTCGATACACTTTATGAAGCACCAAATATTTTGTTTTGCTTATTCTTTGCTGCACTAGGCGTTTTATTTTATACATTAGGATTTCGTTACAAAACAAAATTTCCCAATAAAAATCTATCTATTGAAACCATGATGCTCATCGGAGTATTCGCAACAGCAGCATGTATTGGGTTTTTAGGTAAAGTGCTGGACAAAAATAGCATGCATTATTCTTTACTATTTTTATTGTCGGTACTCATCTATGGATACCTCGCCAATCGCCTTAAGTCAAAACTGATATGGGTTTTTATGCTCATCGCTTTAGGGATTTGGTTTGCAACAGAAACAGCCTACCATAGCGATTGGGGATTTAAGTTCTGGGGAATGAATTATCCATTGCGTTTTACCATTTTTGGTTTTGTCTTAACATTAGTAGCTATATACATACAACCACGATTTAAGCAATTGATGGAATTTCAGTCCCTCAGCTATCTCATTGGGTTATTGTATCTGATGGTTTCATTGTGGTCCCTTTCTATTTTTGGCAACTATTCGGATTTTTATGAGTGGACATTAGTACGACAATATCATATATTCTACTGGGGATTATTATCTACTGCAGTATCGGCAGGTTTAGTGATCTATGGTTTAAAGATGAAAGATAATACCACCAGGGAAATCGGTTTCGTATTTTTTGTATTGAATGTCTATACCCGTTATGTCGAGTATCTATGGGATAATATCAATCGTGCTATCTTCTTCCTCATCTTGGCGATCTCCTTTTGGTTTGTGGGCCGTTGGGCAGAGAAATTGTGGCAAAAACGCGAAGAAGGTATTGATGGATAGGTACACTAATTTTTGATCGACCCAAGGGCAATCCCATCAGAATGAAATTGTAAATCCAACTCCTCGGGAAGAAGTTATTTGCAAGCTTACATCATGTTTGAGGTATTTTCGAAGCCGTGTAATAAACACATCCATGCTACGGCCATTGAAAAAATCACTGGTGCCCCACACTTCTTGTAAAATTTCTTCCCGTGTCACAAGAGAACCCGAGCGCTTACTTAGAAATAATAAGAGCTTGGCCTCCCTTTCTGTTAATTTAAATTGTTCGAAAGGATGAGACAAGATTAAGCGTTGTGGAAAAAACTGATAACTGCCCAATGTTATCGAGATCGTGAGCTCTTTCTTTTTATTCCGCTTTAAGATATTTTGGATACGCAATACCAACTCTTCTGGATCACAGGGTTTTGTGATGTAGTCATCGGCACCTATTTTTAGACCGGTTAATTTGTCAATTTTTTGCTCTTTGGCAGTTAAGAAAATAAAAGGAAACTCAGGGAAACGTTCCTTTATTTCTTGCGCTAATGTAAACCCACTTTTAAGAGGCAACATTACATCAATGATTAACAAATCATAAGGAAGTGTATTTTCATACAGCGAAAATTCAGCAGGACTTTGCATCCAATGAACTTCATATCCCGAAAGTTGTAGATAATGCTGCAGCATAAAGCCAAAATCAGGATCATCCTCGATTAACAAAAGCTTAGTTTTCATGTGGTATCGAAATATTAAATGTGGTTCCTTGATTCTGTTTACTACTGACTTGAATATTTCCTTGGTGGCGGTTCACGATATTGTTGATTAGATATAAACCCAATCCTAAACCTTTAGTATCATGAATGTTATTTTTTTGTATGCGGTAGAATTTTTCAAAAATATGAGGAATCTCCTTCTGAATTATCCCAATTCCATTATCACGCACTTGAATCTTGCATAGGTTCTGATCATTTGTGATGGATATATGCAATTGCGTAGCACCATACTTGATACTATTATCCATCAGATTCACCAATATGGTGTTAAAATCAACATCATTGAGCGGAACAGCCACCTTTGTAATATCGTTCATTTCAAAGTGGATATCAGGATGTGCTAGCTTAAAATCGGATAGCAATGTTGCTATCTGATGATTAGCGATCACGATATTAGAAATTTCTTTTTTTGGTTCATTCAGGGGTTCTAAAGTCTGTTCTAGGCGCTCCAATTGTCTGGTCATGACTGCTATTATAGTAGGGTCGGGATGTTTTTCTAAAGTTTTTAAAGCGACTTTTAGGGTTGCAATAGGTGTTTTAAGTTCATGCGAAATATTGTCAACAGTGTCATGTAACTGCCCAATTTTCTTCTGTTGCTTTTTAAGATTTTGATAGGTCTTATAAAATAAGAACAGTAGGGCTATTAGGATCAAAAGTGTATTCAATAGTAGGAATGCCAATTCTTTGAAAACAACCCAATTGATATTAACAACTTCAAAAGTTGATTTTCGAAGCACAAGAAAACTATATGGTTTATCCTCTTGTTCAACGGTTATTGTCGATTCCTCTTTTGTCAATTGTTTCACCGTTCTTTCCGTAGCCCATGTTCCCGAAGATAGCTCTAATGGATGCATGAGATTTCCGTTCGTTTTATACACCACAATCGGATTATTCAATAGCTTTTGCTCGGTGTTTTTGAAAGTGATCTGTAGAATTTCTTTTTGTAATTTTACTTCAAGACCTAATGGAGAGAATATACTATCCACATAATGAGTCAGTACATGTTGAGCCCGCTTTGCTTTTTCTGAATAACTGTTTTCTAGTTGAGCAAGTGTAATGTTCCCTTGGACCAAATTGATATAATGAGCCGTAGCATCTTGGTTATTTAATAGATCGTTATCAAATAATGCATCTGTATCATCAATTTGTCCTAATTTTTCTTTTGTCTTTGAATAGATTTCCCGTTTCTTCAAATGAAAAGAATTCATTAATAAATATGTCTGGATACCAATGAGGACTAGAAAGAGTATAACGAAAATATAAATATAGTTTTTAGACTTCAGTTCCATATACAAATATAAGTTCCGCTTTTGAATAAATGGAACCTTAACCTTCCATTAACCCTTCATTAACCGAAGTTTTCCCTGACATGAGACACTTTTGTACCATCAATTAAAAAAGCATGAAGTTTCTTATTATTTTTTTATTATTACCTTTTATTGGACAGGCTCAAGGGAAGCGTTTAGCTGTTAAAGTCTGTGATCAAAGCGAACGTGCATTGACAGATGTTACCGTTGTACTATTAGATAGTGCAGGGAAATTAATATACACGTCCCAGGTAGATACAGCAGGTAGATTCGACTATACTATTGCAGAGAAAAATCTATACAGGCTGGCAATATCTCACTTAAACTACGAAAATCAAGAACTCTACTTTCGTTCCGATACCGTGCAAAAATTGGTGTTGATCAAGCTCAGTCCAAATGAAACCAAACTTGAAGAAGCACAAGTGACCGGCAAGCGTCCTCGAGTCATTCGAAAGATTGATCGATTGGAGTTTAATGTCCAAGGCAGTAATTTATCCGGATTGAATAGTTGGGATATTTTAAAGCGGACACCTATGGTGATGCTCACGGGGAGTAATATTGCTGTCCGTGGAGATAAGAAAGTAGCAGTCATGATCAATGAAAGAAAGTTGATGCTGACAGGAGAAGAGCTGAAGACACTCTTAGAGAATACTGCGGGATCAGATGTGCAAGCTATTGAGGTCATCACCAATCCACCTGCAAAATATGAGGCAGAAGGGAGCACAATCATCAATATCAAAATGACCAAATCACAACTTTATGGATACCGGGGAGTGGTGTTGGCTTTGGCAGAGCAAAGTAACTATGCAAAACAGCTCTTTGGACTGACCCAATATTATAAAAATGAAAAAATTAATCTGCGTGCTACCTACAATTATGGTAGAGGGACATATGCACGATATGGGACTGATTTTGTATACTATCCCAATGAACAAACATCATGGGAAAGTATCATGACTCGCATCGATAAAAATAATAGTCAAAACAGTTATGTGTTCTCTTTCGATTATACACCTGATACCTCTTTGACTATCGCTATAGGATTAAATGGTTATTACGGACCCAAGTCTGCTGGAGTATATCGCGTACCGACTTCTATCTATAATAAGGATGGTCAACTGGAGTCTTCTTATTTAACGAAGAATGACCATGTAGATTCTCGGAAAACCAATAACCTGTATTTACAGGTTAACAAAAAGATAAATTCCAATTGGAATGCGAATTGGTCGTCATATTTTACAACAAATCGAAGATCTAATCTGCAAGATGTATGGACCGATTTAAATTTTAAAGACCAGGAACCGACAAGCACCCGGTTTGTAAGTGATAATGCGAGTCAAAATCAGCTGTTATCCACACAACTCGATTTTTCCGCAAATTTAAATAAGGTCGCTCTAGAATTTGGAGGAAAATTTAGTACTGTAAAAACAAAAAGTACTTTATTGTTTTTCGATGATGAACGAGGTAGTTTTCAGGAAAGAGCTGATAAGAGTAATGTTTTTGATTACGATGAGCAGCAATTTGCCGCTTATGCGTCAATGGAATATAAATGGGGTAAATGGAGCTGGAAAGGAGGATTACGTTTGGAAAATACGGCATTGAATGGTATCGTTTCTGAACCTGCAGACCGCAATCATCAAAATTATTGGGCACTCTTTCCAACATTCTATGCCCAATATCATACAGATCAGGAATATCAGTGGGGATTTTCCTATGGCAAACGAATCAGCAGACCAGCATACTCCTGGTTAAATCCTGCGAAGTCTTATTATAATTTGTTTTCTTACTTTCAGGGAGATCCACGGTTGCGAGCCACAATTATTCACAATCTTAATATCATGTTTACAAAAGAGAACTGGAATGTGGACTTGTTCTATCGTTATGAGCAGTGGCCATCCATGGAGATTTCTATTCAGGATAATATCAATCATCAATTGATCTATCAGTATACAAATATTAAAAAAGGGCAAGGTGCCGGTGTAGATTTGAGTAAAAGTTTCCAGCTGTTGAAAAACTGGAGTTTAAATACACAATTGGAAGGAATGTATAATGTAAACTACTATCAAGGAAGAGATCTTGAGTTATACCGCAATCAGGTGTGGATGGCCAATGGTAATGTCAGCTCAACTTTCCTGCTGAATAAAAATGTCGATTGGAATTTGGAAATTGGCAATACCTTTGAGTCGCCTACCATACAGGGGCCTTTTAAGATTTCTGGTTACTCAAGTACCTACCTATTGACCAATCGGAAGTTTTTTAATAAAAAATTTGAAGTAAACTTTTCCTTTATGGATATTTTTAAAACTGAAAAGCAGCGAGTATCATCACAATATGCTGACCAGAATAATTATTATAACGATTATCGCGATACACGTAAAGTAAATGTAACACTTCGTTATCATTTTGGTAATCAAAAAATTAAAAATAGTGCCAATGTGCCGAAAAAAACAGAGGAACAAGGGAGGTTATAAGATAAATGAGTAAATATTAAAACCCAGATTTGCACAGAAATCTGGGTTTTAATATCGCTGAAAACACTTTAATTTATTTTCAGGGAATAGGTGATATCAATACCACCTGCCGCAAGCATGTCATGCACGGAACAGTATTTTTTAACCGCTAATTCTGCTGCTTTTTGGGCTTTGATCTCGTCAATATTACCTTTTAAATAGAAGCTAATGTGAATATCCGTAAAGATATTTGGAATTTCTTCTCTTCGTTTTCCTTCGACTTCCACTTGTATATCTTCAATCTCTTGACGTTGTTTGGTCAAGATCGACGAAAGGTCAAATACACTACATGAACCTAAAGCCATTAAGACTAACTCCATTGGCCGCACGCCTTTTCCTTCACCTCCAATAGCTTCTGAGCCATCTATATGAACTTTGACATTAGACAATTCACTTGCGGCTTCAAAGTGTACCGCTTTGTTTTGGCGATTTAATGTTACTTTCATGTTTCTGTACCTCGTTGTATACACAAACTTAGCTAATTTTGCGTTGATTAACAATATAATCGCATGGATTACAAAAACCAATTTATATGCTTTTAACGTGAGCTATATCAGCTTCATCGTCATATTCTTTTCCATATTTTCTTGTGTTTAGTGCTATCGAGTTGATAGGATCTATAGGCGATTGATAAACAATAAAAAGGGTGATCATAATTATGATACACCCTTTTACCAAACCATTTAGTATTAATATTATGGAAGTTTTACACCTCTAAAGTCAGAAATATTCAACCTGGGAACCTGAGCTCCATATGTTTTGTTTATAGCTTCAATAAATACATTTGCCATCAATGCATTTCCAATGGGAGTTAAATGTATACCATCCAGAGAAAAACCGTTACCAGTAATGTATTTTGCACTTACAGCAAGACCATCGATCCTAATCCCGTTTTTTACTGAAGTTAAGAACGCATTGACATCTGCCACAGCTAATCCTTTAGATGCAGCTACTGATTTAATTGTCTTATTGAAATCATTGACACGAGCTACGACTTCTGCCGCTTCTTTGGTATCTAAAACATATTTATCTTCAACTGGGTTAAGCGGATGTAAACCGTAAGGAATTTTATTTGCGTTTGGTACACCTAATAAACCTGCAGATGAAAAAGGTAAGACAAAGAAATCTTGATCAGTAGCAGCTCGAGGACCAGTCTTAGTTGCGATGTAAATATCGGTTACCTTCGTTGTACTTGCCGCGTTTACTGCTGCCAAGAGTACTTGACGTGTCACTGTTGTAAAATAAGGGACAGATGTCACATCTGGGATTGTAGCTAATACCCCTTTTTGACCTTTGGCAGTTAAGGTGCCTACATAATTATTCAATAGTGTATTGAACAATGCTGTGGAAGTCAATGTTGTCGTAGGGCCTTCGTTAACAGCTCCATTTGTTGCATATCCCAATACGTCATTATTTCCAAGAGAAAAAGTGAAAAATGTATGATTTTGCGTTGTAGAGTAGGTGAAATAATTCATCGTTGGTGGAGTACCATCTGGCAGTAGACGTTCGAAGTACATATTTCCTGCAGCGGTACCTATACCTGGTGCAAAAGCCATATCCATACGCATGCCCGGTACACCTAAGTTATTGATAGGCTCTGTATATTTTATTAATAATTTGGGGGTCGCCGAACGATAAGCTAATTTATCCGCAACCTGTTCCGTAACTGGCTGGCCATTCACGAGTGCTTTTAGACGGATATAACCTGAACCATTGGACTGCTCTTCACTAAAAAATGGAGACTTAAACTCTCCGCCACCAACTTTTTGAAGTTGCTCAGCAATAAGTAAAGGGAAAGCTACTTTTTGCCCCTCTAGATATAAGCCTCCATCAGCAAATCCCGCAGATAGCGAGTTTCCAATAGCAATATATTTGCTAAAATCAGCTTTTGTTCCTGCAGAGGGAGTAAATTCGTCTAGAGTTGGTTTACATGCTGTGATACTCAGTATAGCTAATGCAACTCCTATATATAGATTTCTTCTTTTCATGATCATAACATTTTAGTATAAATGCTTAAAATTTGTAAGTCAAACCAATGCCTGGTGCGTAGATATTCGTTGTATACGTTCCCGATAGATGGCTGTCGACATTATTCGCTTCACGGGGTAATATTCTTTGGTATGCAAATGAACCTGTCAAATCAAATTTAGGCGACATTTTGTAGGTGAAACCACCAGCTACCAATATGCGGTTATTATCTGGAGTTTCTGGATATACATAATCTTTCCTTACAGGAGTTGCAATATATCCACCACCTATCCGAAGTTGTAATTTCTCTGATGGTAGGTATTCAATACCCGCTTTTATAGAACCTGCCTTTGTATAATTCTTTGGAGAATGTGTATCTGGAGTATTTGCTCCGCTATAATCAAAATTTAGTTCCTTATAGACGTCATAATTGATCACAGTTCCATCTACAGCCATTTTCACCTTCTCACTGATAGGGAAAGTTACACCTACGGCAAAAGTAGAAGGAAGAGGAAGTTCTGCACTAAATTTGCTATCTCGCGGAAATGTTCCTTCTGCCGCTTCAGGTACAGTGAATTTTGCATCGCCATCTTTTAGTTTTGTCAACACTTTCGAACGGTAGCTCATCGAGATCGCAAATTCTTCATTTAAATTATAATGCACCCCGACATTATAGCCTGTACCAGTTCCCGTTCCCTTTAATTCTGCTAATCCAGATGTTCCATCTTGGAAATAAACAGGAATAGCACTTTGTAAATCGACAGATCCAATATTGTAAACAAATCCACCACCAATACTAAAGTTGTCCGTTAATTTGAAACTCACAGTTGGTTGTATATAGATCGCACGTAATGATAAACTTACTAAACTGTATTTACCTGTCCATTCTGTTCCCCAATCCACTGCACCACCGTAAGGTGTATAGATACCTATACCAGCTTTCCACCAAGTGTTTTTAGGACCTACTGTCGCAAATACAGAAAAGGGAGGTGTGATCTGATTTCTAGTGTGATCAACTACTGAACTTCCTGTTGCTTGAAAAGCAGATTTGAACATAACACCATTTCCGTTAACAGAGATAGCATTGTGACTCATTTTTGAAAGTGCTCCTGGACTATAAAAAATAGAAGATTCATCTATAAAGTAGGCAGAGCCTGCACCGCCCATACCCACAGATTTTGGACTCTGAAGATTAACTTGAGATCCCTGTGCAAAAAGTAAGGAGGGGGATGCACAAAGTAGGGTAATTAGTAACTTCTTCATATACATCATATTTGGTTTATCGTTTGTGTTTCAATTACAATGCTAACATAGTAATTTTTTGTGGTTTTTTGATATTTTTTTGGCAAATATTGATAAATATTTATTTTGAATGAAAGACCACTAATTATTGTGATTTTTGTGGCAACATTAGACATAAATCATTAAATTGCTAAAAAATTAATTATGGCAACAGTAACATTCAAAGGCGGAGCAGTAAATACAGTTGGAAATTTACCTGCAGTAGGAAGTCAAGCTCCAGATTTTAAATTAACAGCAGGTGATTTATCCGATAAGTCATTGGCAGATTATAAAGGAAAGAAAGTAGTATTAAATATTTTTCCAAGTGTCGATACCGGAACATGTGCAGCGTCAGTTCGTGCGTTTAATCAAGCAGCGTCAGGTTTAGAAAATACCGTTGTATTGTGTATTTCTAAAGATTTACCATTCGCTCAAGGCCGTTTCTGTGCGGCAGAAGGTTTGAATAATGTAGTTACATTATCAGAGTATAAAGACAATAATTTTTCAGAAAACTATCAATTACGCTTTTCTGATGGTCCTTTAGCAGGATTATTAAGCCGTGTAGTCATTACATTGGATGAAAATGGAAAAGTATTGTACGAAGAGCAAGTTGCAGAAGTGACAGAAGAACCAAATTACGAAGCAGCATTAGCTTCATTGAAGTAGTCGTATCCATAAAATAAAGAGATGGCAGGTGAAACATTCTCTTTTGTAAAATTACAATAACAATAAAGGGTGATCACCATGATCACCCTTTTATTGTTATTTTGTTTTTTCTAATGCTTGCAATATATCTTGGATAATATCTTCTTGATCTTCTAAACCAACAGACAAGCGTACGCTGCCAGGTTTAATTCCGAGATTTAAACGTTCATCCTCCGTTAACTTAGAATGTGTGGTTGATGCGGGATGAGTAGCAATTGATCTTGCATCTCCTAAATTAGAAGTATATAAGATCATGTTTAATTCATCTAAGAATCTAAATGCCCTTTCTTTTCCACCTGCAACCACAAATGTGACAATGCCACCTCCAGCTTTCATTTGCTTCTTCGCTAATTCATATTGTGGATGTGAAGGAAGAAAAGGATATTTAACATCTTCAATTTCAGGATGTGTCTCCAAAACAGTCGCCAAGGCGAGCGCATTGCTACAATGTCTATCCATACGTAATCCCAATGTATCTAAACTTTTGGAGATGACCCATGCATTGAAAGGTGATAGGGAAGGTCCTGTATGACGGATGAAAAACATTAATTTATCGATCAATTCCTGTTTACCGACTACCAATCCACCAAGTACGCGGCCTTGACCATCCATGTACTTGGTTGCCGAATGAATGGATAAGTCAAAACCATACTTTAAAGGCTTTTGTAAATACGGCGTTGCAAAGCAGTTGTCAATGGCCAATATAATATGGGGATACTTTTTCTTCAAAGAACCTAACCACTCCAGATCAACCAATTCAAGACCTGGATTAGATGGTGATTCTAAGAATATAATTTTTGTATTCGGTCGAATTGCTTTTTCCCACTCTTCAGGATCGACTGCATCCACATAGGTTGTTGTCACTCCCCAACGTGGAAACAATTGTGTAAACAATTGATGTGTGGAACCAAAAATAGCACGAGAAGAAACAATATGGTCTCCACTTTCAATAATGCCCGCAAAAGAAGCAAACACAGCTGCCATTCCCGAAGAAAAAGATAGGCCTGCCTCTGCACCCTCTAGGATACAAACTTTATTAATAAGTTCAGAAGTATTAGGATTTGCATAACGTGAATACACCATTCCTTGCTCTTCTTCAGCAAAAATAGCTCTTCCCTGCTCAGCACTATCAAAGATAAAACTTGAGGTTAAATATAGGGGTACCGAATGCTCACGTGTTGCAGAACGATCGGCTTGTTCGCGTATGATTTTAGATTGATCTTTGTTCATGATAACGTAAAGGTACAAGTTGTAAATTTTATTTTTTATATTTAATCCAATAAAATTGTATAAAAAATAATCATCAGAACAACTGAAGTTTTTAAATTATTTCAGATTGTAATCTGAAATAATTGCCTATCATACAGTTAAATCGATTGACGTGCTATTTATGTTCATTTATCTAAAATCGGTGAAGTCTAAATTAATACTATTAAAAAGCTAGGATAAGTATGATTTGTAATAGAAGATGGGAGTATTTATGTTTTATTATGGATATTAAAGAAGCGGAAATGTGCGGTCACCGTTCCGCTTCTTTAATCTGGATCATCTCATTTTTTATTTCTGCGGCATATGTTTAGCCATTTGATCCATAGAAAATCCTAGACCTTTAGCAATACCAAGACCAAGATTCATATCAGCTCTAAACCAATGGCACAACTGGCGCATGATAATTTCATCTCTTTTTGGACCTTCGATTCCAGACATTGCACCAACAATATTTTCAATAAGATGTTGTTTTTGCTCTTCATCTAATAAACGGTACAGATCACCTGGTTGCGTATAGTGATCGTCTTCACCAGGGGCGTTGCGGTCATAATGATCGGCCACGACACTATCCAATTGTAATGCAGGCTCTTTGTAAGCTTGATCTTGGTAGTTGCTATCAAAACTGTTGGGATAATAATTTGGAGCAGAGCCTTGATTTCCATTGACAGTCATCTGACCATCACGTTGATAATTATTGGTCATAAAAGGACATTGGTTTACCGGAATTTGCTCATAATTACCCCCCAAACGGTAACGTTGTGCATCAGGATAAGATAGAATGCGACCCTGCAGCATTTTATCTGGAGAAAAACTAATACCATCTACCACATGTGCTGGAGCAAAAGCAACTTGTTCCACATGAGCAAAGTAATTATTAGGGTTTTGGTTTAGTTCCATTTCTCCAACTTCAATAAGTGGATACTCTTTTTGCGACCATACTTTTGTTAAGTCAAATGGATTCCAGCGGAAAGTTTTAGTTTCCGATTCGGTCATGACTTGGATATAAAGCTTCCATTTTGGAAAATCTCCCTTTTCAATTGCTGTATGTAGATCGCGTTGTGCATAGTCCATATCTTTTGCACGCATTTCATCGGCCTCAGCGGCAGTCAGGTTTTTGATGCCCTGTTGTGTTCTAAAATGAAATTTAACATATACCAATTCATTCTGTGCGTTGATCATGGAATAGGTATGACTTCCGTAGCCATGCATATGTCTATAGCCGAATGGTGTACCACGGTCCGACATCAAGGTCGTCACTTGGTGGAGAGATTCAGGATTTAATGACCAAAAGTCCCACATCATGGTTGGCGATTTGCAATTTGTATAAGGATCTCTTTTTTGAGTATGGATAAAATCAGGAAATTTTTTTGCGTCTTTTATAAAGAAGACCGGTGTGTTGTTGCCTACTAAATCATAATTTCCATCTTCTGTATAGAACTTTATAGCAAACCCCCGTGGATCGCGTTCCGAATCTGCAGAGCCTCTTTCTCCACCTACAGTAGAGAAACGAATAAACAACTTCGTTTGCTTTCCGATTCCATTAAAGAGTTTTGCTCTTGTGTATTGGGAGATATCATGGGTTACTGTAAATGTGCCATATGCGCCAGAACCTTTGGCATGTACAATTCTTTCTGGAATACGCTCTCTATTAAAATGCGCTAATTTTTCATGCAGAAAATAATCTTGTAATAGTACAGGACCTCTAGGTCCAACCGTCATCGTGTCTTCATAGTTGACAACAGGAGCCCCTGATGCTGTTGTAATTTTTTTGTGGCTGTTATTTTCCATTGCTCGTATTATTAGTTTCTATCTCTTTGTTGTTAGACAAATTTAGACGAAATGGACGGGCTTATCTTATTGATAATCTTGATGACGTATCAATATTAATGATCAATGAATTATTTTTTAAATTACTTTAATCAATCGATTGCTTAGCAAAAATGGTTTTATCAAATTTTTATTACTCCAAAATAAAACTATATTTAAGATTTAAAACCTATTCTCTAGATATATGTTAACATTTCTTTTCTCTAGTTTACTCTTTGTACATGGTAGTATTTTGCCATCTGAACCTGTAAATCCTCCGAAACCATATGGGGCTATACCTTCCGAACGACAACTGAAATGGCATGAAATGGAGACTTACTGCCTAATTCATTATACACCAACTACCTTTCAAAATAAGGAGTGGGGATACGGTGATGCCGATCCGGCTATCTTTAATCCAACTCAATTTGATTCGAATCAAATTGCAAGAGCAGCAGCTTCCGCTGGTTTTAAGGGCTTGATTTCTGTTGCTAAGCATCATGATGGCTTTTGTCTGTGGCCCACCGCAACCACAACATATAGTGTGGCAGCTTCACCTTGGAAACAAGGTAAAGGTGATATGGTCAAAGATTTTATGTTAGCAACGCATGCCAATAAGATGAAATTTGGTGTATATCTTTCCGCATGGGATCGCAACGATATGCGCTATGGTACTGCTGAATATGCGGAGGCTTATCGGGCACAACTGACGGAATTGATGTCTAATTATGGAGAATTGTTTACTTCATGGCACGACGGAGCCAATGGAGGTGATGGTTATTATGGTGGATTGAAAGAGAAAAGAACCATCGATCGCAATACCTATTATGCATGGGAAGAAAAAACTTGGCCTATCGTACGCAAGTTGCAGCCCATGGCCATGATCTTTAGTGATGTTGGTCCCGATATGCGATGGGTCGGAAATGAAAAGGGATTTGCAGGAGAAACCTCATGGGCAACTTTTACACCAGAAGGCTTAGATGGGAAAAAAGCAGTTCCCGGATTAGTTAATGAAAAAACATTGACATCTGGAGTTCGAAATGGAAAATATTGGATTCCTGCTGAATGTGATGTTCCGCAAAGACCAGGCTGGTTTTATCATGCAGAACAAGATGCTCAGGTGAAAACACCAAATCAGCTATTTGAAATCTATTTAAAATCTGTCGGGCGTGGTGCGAATATGAATCTTGGGCTGGCTCCTATGCCATCAGGTCAATTGCATGACAATGATGTCAAATCTTTGGCGGCATTTGGAAAAAAGGTCGATAAAACTTTTAAAACCAATTTAGCAAAAGATGCTCAAATTAAAGCATCTACTATTCGTGAGCACTCCATTCAAGAGTATGGAACATCGTATATCCTCGATGATGATCGCTATAGCTATTGGGCGACAAACGATGATGAGCATCAAGCTTCATTAGAAATAAAGTTGAATGGTAAACAAACCTTTGATATTATTCAGATACGAGAAAATATTAAACTCGGTCAACGACTTGATAGTGTTTTGGTAGAGCAAAAAGTGAATGGCCAATGGGTGATATTGACAAAGGCTACAAGTATTGGCGCTAATCGATTGATGAAATTGGAAAATCCGGTTACGACCGATGAACTGCGGGTTCAGTTGTTTGCTCCAGTCGCTATTACGGTAAGTGATTTTGGATTATATAAAGAGTATAATGAAGACTTTGAATTTGAAGGTGCAGGATTTAAAAAATTAAATGCAAGGGAGTTTACAGTTAATTCTTTTTCCCAATCAGCAAAGGCACTTGATGGTAAGAGCGAAACTTTTGCCTCCGTACAAGCATATAAAAAGGGATTTGTTTTCGAATTGAAAAGTGATGTCTTAGGACTCGGTTACTTACCGCGTCAAGATGGACAAACAGCGGGTACAGCGACCAAGTATAAGATCTATACCAGTCACAACAAGCAACAATGGGAAATGGTGAAAGAGGGTGAGTTTTCCAACATTAAAGCAAATCCCATTTTACAACAGATCATTTTTGATGATGTCTTAAAGGCAAAATACATCAAATTTGTTCCAACTGAAACGTTAACGAAAGATGTCTTCACAGTAGCAGAATTTGAATTATATTCTAAATAAAAAATGAAATTTACAACTAAATCAACCTTATTGGCTCTGTTATCGATCACTTCTCTCCAAGCGTATGCACAAAAAAGAGATGGTCTAACGATGTGGTACGATAAACCAGCTACTCGATGGGAAGAAACGCTGCCATTAGGAAATGGATTGATAGGAATGATGCCAGATGGTGGAATTATGTCCGAATCCTTGGTGTTAAATGAGATTTCTATGTGGTCGGGCTCAGCTGAAGATCCCAATAATTATGATGCATATAAAAGTGTTAGCGAGATTCAAAAATTATTGATAGCAGGGAAGAATAAAGAGGCTGAGGATCTGGTGAATAAGAACTTTGTCTGTAACGGACAGGGGTCTGCTTTTGGAGCAGGTGCGAATGCACCATATGGTTGTTATCAGAATTTTGGATTTTTAAAATTTAATTTTGAAGTGGATGCACAGCATATTTCTAATTATGAACGATCATTAAATATTGGAAACGCTACTGTACACACTTCTTTCACTTCTTCGGGAGTAGACTACAAGAGAACTTATTACACTTCTTTTGATCAAAATGTAGGCGTGATACATTTAACTGCTTCTCAGAAAAAAAGTATCAGTTTTGCTGTTGCTCTGGAAAGATCGGAAAATATTGATTCTTATGAGATTAAAAATGGTGAAATTGTTTTATTAGGTTCTTTACCAGATGGTAAAGGAAGCAAAAACTTACAGTTTGCCGGTAAGGTTAAGATCAGCTTTAAGGGAGGGAGATTGACGGATAATGGAAAACAGTTAATTTTGACAGGTGCTGATGAAGCTACAGTCCTTTTCGCAGCAAGTACAAATTATTATGGTACCAATCCACAAACGGTTGTCGGTAAGGATATCTTAGCTGTTGAAAAAAAAGCTAATAGTACACTATATAGCAATCATAAAAAAGCTTATGCAAAGAAATTTGATCGTGTTACTTTAAACATTGCAGATCATCAGCTTAAGGTCGATACGCCGACTCCGCAACGTTTACATCAATTTTTTGAAAATCCAGCTTTGGATAATGGATTGGCGGCATTGTACTTTCAGTTTGGTCGTTATTTGAGTATTTCAAGCACAGCTCCAGATCACAAAAATGCATTACCTCCAAATTTACAGGGGTTATGGGCGCATCAGATCCAAACACCTTGGAATGGAGATTATCACTTAAATATCAATGCACAAATGAATCACTGGGGAGTTGAAGTCAGTAATCTTTCTGAATATCATAAACCCTTTATAGCAATGATCAAACGTATTGCAAAGACAGGTGAAAAAACAGCTAAAGCTTATTACAATGCACCAGGATGGGTTGTTTATATGATGACAAACGTCTGGGGTTACTCAGCTCCAGGAGAAAATGCATCTTGGGGATCGAGTACAGCTTCAGGATGGTTGTGTAATCATCTTTGGGAACACTACCTATTTACGCAGGATAAAGCCTATTTAAAAGAAGTATATCCTGTATTAAAAGGAGCAGCTGAATTTTACGATTATATCTTAGTGAAAGATCCAAAGACAGGCTGGCTGGTTACTTCACCGTCCGTTTCTCCAGAAAATGGATTCCGTCTTCCTAATGGTGAAGTCGCTTCCGTAGTAATGGGGCCTACGATCGATAATCAGATTGTTAGAGAGCTGTATGGTAATTTAATTCAGGCAGATAGTTTGTTACAGATGAACGATCCTTTTATCCACAAGTTAAAGGAAAAATTAAGTCAAATTCCACCAGCGGTAGTGGTGAGCAAAAGCGGCCGTGTTCAAGAATGGTTAGCCGATTACGAAGAAGTAGAGCCACAGCATCGTCATGTATCACATTTGTATGGCCTGTATCCGGCTAATTTTATCTCGCCTCAAAAAGATAAATCTTGGGCAGACGCAGCTCGTAAGACGCTAGAAGTAAGAGGAGATCAAGGCACAGGATGGTCACGCGCTTGGAAGATTTTATTTTGGGCGAGATTGCAGGATGGCGATCATTCCCTAGAGATATTAAGACAATTGCTAAAACCCGCATTTGTTAATGAAACGACTTACCAAGGAGTTGGAGCAGGTACTTACCCAAATTTGTTCTGTGCACATCCTCCATTTCAAATAGATGGTAATTTTGGAGGTTCAGCAGGAATTGCTGAGATGCTTCTTCAAAGCCACGCAGGCTTTATTCATTTACTACCTGCTCTACCCAAAGCGTGGAAAGATGGAGCTGTAAAAGGATTAAAGGCTAGAGGTAACTATACGGTGGATATGACATGGAAAGATGGCAAGGTGATCCACTATGAGATTGCTGGACCCAAAAATACGGTCCTTAAAGTATTAAATGGTTCAGAATATCAAAATTATACAATAAAATAATTAGTAAATAAATTTATGTAAATTGGTTGTAGATTTAAGTGTAATCTACAACCAATTTTTTTATGAACCTATCCGTTTTTCGTTGCATTATTTTTTTTATCATCTTTTTGGGTGCTTGTGACTTAGATACAAAACAAGTACAAAAGAAAAAAGGTGGTGTGATCTCCAAGAACATCCTTACTTTCAAGCAGCACTAAATAAAGTGGAACACGTGAAAAATTTCTATGAAAACATGCCCGTTTTTCCCGAAATAACGCCACGGAATTTAAAAGGTGATTCACTAAAATTTGATCAATTTCTTGATGGAAAGATGATTATTGTTGCGATCTGGTCGAGTAAGGGTAAGAATTCGAAAATGGATTTGCCAGTTTTGTTAAAAAAAGAAGCTGCATGAAGTAAAATGGGGGTGCAGGTTGTTTATTTGACCGATGATGAAGATGATGAACGTTGGCGAAAAAGTAACCATCTTATAGGACTTGGGTCAAACAGCTATTTGTTAAATGTGACGGATCGTGATTTTATTAAAAACAGCTATGACGTTGTTGCTACACCTCGTTATTTGTGGATAGATCCCAAAACACGAGCGATTATTGAGCTGGTCGGGGCAGATCCAACTTTGCCTGATTTCATGAAAAAACTAAAAAATAAATTATAAATGGATTTACGATTATTGTCTATTATATTGTTTAAATTTGAATAATTAAACAATATCTGTTTTTTTTTAGTTTTTTTTGATCATGAAAGTTGTTCAATTTACCGTTCCTGTTCCAAATCAGGGCTCTGTTTGTGTACAAGAGGATCTATTGGTGGAGTTCTACAGTAACTATCATCGGCATAAAGAAATTCAACTCACATACATCTTAAAAGGAGAGGGTACTTTTTTGATTGGCAATTTTACGCATCAATTCAAACAAGATGAAATTTATATTGTTGATGCCAATGAACCACATATGTTTCAACGTTCGGAATTGATCCCAGATCCCTTATTAAAAGAACAAATTCATGCCATTCATATTTTCTTCGATTACAACAGATTCAGAGATTTTTTGCAATTACCAGAATTGGAAGAAGTTCGTTTCTTTCTGGAAAATATCAATGTAAGTAAAAAGTTAGATGCAGGATCAAACCCTGCGATCAAACGAAAATTCTTACAGATTAATGAAGCAGACGGAGTAGAACGGTTAACTGCATTTGTCAGTTTAATCGATTACCTTACTGAAAAAGTAGATCTTTGGACATCGCTATATACTGGGATTCCACAGAAAAAGTATTCTGATGCAGAAGGGATACGTATTAATGAGATTTTTCAATATACATTTAAGCATTTTGAGCAAAAGATATCGCTAGAAGATATTTCGGGAGTTGCTCATATGACCCCGCACGCATTTTGTAAATATTTTAAGAAACATACGCGAAAGACTTATATCACCTTTCTTAACGAGATTCGTATCGAACAAGCCTGTAAAATGTTGATCCATGGTCTATCGGAAAATGTATCGGATATCGCTTTTAAAACAGGTTTTAATAATGTGGTCAATTTTAATCGCGTTTTTAAAAAAATCACTAAACTCTCTCCAAGTGAATACTTAGTACAACATAAAATAAAAGACATGAACTAATACTCATCCATACCCTATATTCATGAATATCAAATTACAACCCTTATTTTTAAGCTTTTTCCTTTTATTTCTTTTCTTTCCAAGTTGTTTTGCACAACGTTATGCCATAGATACGTTGCAGTATCAAGGAACCGATCAAAAGGTAGTGAACCTCGTAATTTTAGGCGATGGTTATACACAAGCACAATTGACAGATTTTGAAGAAGATGCCAAACGTTTCACGGATTATTTCTTTCAGACAGAACCTTTTCGTCAATACAGTAATTATTTTAATGTGTTTGCAGTCAAAACACCTTCACCAGAATCTGGTGCAGCACATGCCTGTAGCGCGAGTGACTGTGTGCATGGCCATACAGATTTGAGTAAATATCCTGCGCGATTTAATAAGTTTACAAAAAAATATCCCGTTCCTGTTGCCTCTCCCAATACCATATTTGGAAGTAGCTTTGATAATGGAGGATTACATCGATTGGTCGTTCCCCAGAAATATCGGGTCATCGATCAGGTGTTGAAAGATTATATTCCAAATTATACACAAGTTGTAATTTTGGTCAACTCTCCCTTTTATGGAGGTTCTGGTGGTAAGTATGCGACTGCTACAGTTAACTTTATGAGCAATGATATTGCAGTACATGAGATCGGTCATTCATTCTCTATTCTGGCAGATGAGTACTGGGCTGGTAATCAGTATGCCATAGAGGGACCCAATCGTAGTCAAGAATCCGATCCAACAAAAGTGCCTTGGAAGCATTGGGTGGGTACGCAAGGTATTGGCGTGTATGCTTATGGCGGAACAGGATCAAAGTCTACTTGGTTTAGACCTCATGAATTTTGTAAAATGCAATATTTGGTAGCTCCATTTTGTGCGGTATGTCAAGAAGTTTTTGTGGAAACGATACACCAGAAGACGAATCCAATCGTCGCGACCTTGCCAGTAGAGAGTAAACTAATAGATGCAGATAGTAGTATGTCTGTTTTTACGCTAAAATTATTAAAACCATCTCCCAATACATTGGATGTGAAATGGTATCTCAACGATCTTTTAATTGATCAAAACATCGATTCGATTTATTTGAATGTAGGGATGCTTCAATTGGGAGACAATCAATTAAAAGCGGTTGTGAAAGATACAACGTCTTTAGTTCGGATCGATGACCACCATAGCCATCAATACGAAGCAGTATGGTCGATTACCAATAATAAAGATCGTGAACTTAGCGCCCCATTATCCAATTGGGGAGATACGTTGGAGACCTGTTTTAATGGTGGACAGGTATTGACTATCAAACAGGCAAGTCGCGGATTAACGTACAATTGGTATCGTGAAAATCAAGTAGATGTTCCTTTTGCTTCTGGACCTAATGTGAGTGTGAATGAAGTCAAAGAATCAACTAGTTATTTCGTTGAAAGTGTGTGGAAAGGTAAGACATCTCCTCGAAGCAAAGTATTAGTTAAAGTTTTTGATATGATTGAAAAGCCTAGTGGTGCGAAGGTGAAGTTAGATAAGAAATTAGGTAAAATTCGTATTTCTTTAGATGAAAAATATGATGATCGTTACAATTATTTATGGTGTAACGAAGATGGTACATTGTTGTATGAATGGGATGAGGTTAATGGCGAATATGTGCGTCCTAAAGGAAATAACAATGAATTTGTCTTGAATAAGTCAGATAATAAATCTAAAGTATATGTGCTAAAAGTTAATAAATTAACAACATGTCGTAGTGAAAGATTGGAAATCAATATTCCTAAATTTTAATGTTTAGAAGTAATAAGTATCTTTAAAGTTATTGTTGTATAACTAACCTTAGATATTTTATGAAAAAGAA
This sequence comes from Sphingobacterium sp. PCS056, assembly GCF_023273895.1. Classification (NCBI taxonomy): domain Bacteria; kingdom Pseudomonadati; phylum Bacteroidota; class Sphingobacteriia; order Sphingobacteriales; family Sphingobacteriaceae; genus Sphingobacterium; species Sphingobacterium sp. PCS056. Next base: position 1,905,296 of record NZ_CP096883.1, read on the forward strand.
TGCCCAATTTAATTTGAGCATATCTTCTTTATTATTCATCTTTTTATTAGCCGCTGCTTCATCATGTCAAAAGAATAAGAAAATTTCAGATGAATTAGAAGAAAATGTGTTCGCCGTAAAATTCAAGATTAAAGATTTTGAAAGCGTGGTAACGCCACTGCAAAAGACCAGTGCCGTCAAGAAATTAGCCTCTGGAAAAGTCGCAGGAAGTGCACAAGAAGAGATTCTCTTTCAGTGGACTTTTGATTTAGGTAACACTGATCCTGCTATAGCAATTAATCCTTTACCTATCATTGATTATAATAACGGTAAAGTTGATTATAGCTTTACAGCTGGATGGCCAACGACTGGCAAATCAATCAACTTTAAAGGAGCACAGTCAGTTCTGATAAAACTGCCCGTCCAAAAAATTGAATCTCTTCATATCTTGAGCATGGATGTGAATAGCTCGGGAACTGGACCTCGAGCAATATTGATTGACTATTCAACCGACCTCGGAAAGTCTTTCTTTACACTTTCAGATACCCTCCATTATCCAATTGAATTGACAAATAATGGTGTCGCCAAATTTGCCGTGAACCAATCATTGACTGGAATATCTACCGTAGAAAAAAATGATGTTTGGATTCGTTTGCGTTTATTTGAAGGCAAAAGACCTACTGGCAGTATCTACAATCCCACGACTGGGACCTTTAAAATGGACAATTTAGTGATAACAGGAGTGGTCGATGGATCAGTATTAAAAAATAAACTCTATTATCATATTTATAATTCTGAAAGTCAGGCATTGGTTAAACAAGGAGGAATCTCTGCTCAGGAAACCTTTGAGATCGACCTGCCTTTAGGAACTTATTATTTGAGTGTAGTGACTAAAAACTCCAATAGTCCCATTGTTTTTGCGAATAGTGGTCATCGAAATGGTTTTTATATGAGTAATTCATTTCAGGAAAAAGAAGTGGAAATCTATGCTGCAAGAGATACATTTGAGGTGAGCAAAGCAATGGAAAGAGTGTTGACATTAGATCGGATCTTTAGCGAGATTAATGTCGAATTTACGGATATCGAAGATTTAAGTAATATTGACAGTATCCGTATTCAGCAAAAACATCCTAGCTTTTATTATTACCCTTTTAGTAACAGCAGCAATACCCAAATGGATGCCAGTGTCCTGCTGATAGAACCACAATTTACAGCAAATAACAAGAAGTTTTATTTTAATCAATTTATGGGATTTCATGAAACAGATCAATCCATTAAGTATGAACTGAAAGTATTTGCTGAAGGCACTATAATTCGGACATTCGAGCTGAGTACTGATGTTAAAAACAATATGCAAGTTCTTTTTAAAGGATTACTCTTAGCCGGGTTAGATCCTATTCAGGGATTTACAATCCGAAAAAATGAAATCTGGAATGGCAAGCTAGATGTCGATTTTTAAAAATGAAGAGACCCGCATGGGCTAGGTTGTTCTCAAAAGAAACCAGTTAAAAAAGGGTGTAACTGCAATGCCCCCAGAAAGTGTCTAACTTTTGGGGGCATTGCACACTTCAAAGAAGCGACATCCTTTTATCAATTACAAAACCTTTTTTAATAAAGTATTCCAACCCACAAGGTCAGAAACAAATTTTTCCAGATCAGCAATTGCTACACGCTCTTGTTGCATCGAATCACGGTGACGAATAGTAACCATGTTATCTTCTAATGATTGATGGTCAACTGTAATACAGATCGGTGTACCAATAGCATCTTGACGACGGTAACGTTTACCTATTGAATCTTTTTCATCATATTGAACATTGTAGTCTAATTTCAAAACAGACATAATCTCACGCGCTTTCTCCGGAAGACCATCTTTCTTGGTTAAAGGTAAGATAGCTGCTTTTACCGGTGCTATTGCAGGAGGGAATTTCAATACAACACGGGAATCTTGTTTTTCATCTGTAGAAAGATCTTCTTGGACCAATGAATTACATAATACCGTTAAAAACAAACGATCTAAACCAATCGATGTCTCTACCACGTAAGGGATATAATTTTGATTGATCTCGGTATCAAAATATTGCATTTTTTTACCAGAGAACTCTTGGTGTTGTTTCAAGTCAAAATCTGTACGGGAATGAATACCTTCTACTTCTTTAAATCCAAATGGAAAATTGAATTCAATATCCACTGCTGCATTAGCATAATGTGCTAATTTATCATGATCGTGGTAACGGTAATTATGTGGGTTAAACCCTAAAGCTAAATGCCATTTAAGACGAGTTTCTTTCCATTTGTTGTACCATTCCATTTCTGTACCTGGACGAACAAAAAATTGCAATTCCATTTGTTCAAATTCACGCATACGCATGATAAATTGACGCGCAATGACTTCGTTACGGAAAGCTTTACCTATCTGAGCGATTCCAAAAGGAATTTTCATACGGCCAGTTTTTTGCACGTTTAAGAAGTTAACAAAGATACCTTGAGCAGTTTCAGGACGTAAGTATACTTGTTCAGCACCATCGGCCATTGCTCCCATCTGTGTAGCAAACATCAAGTTGAATTGACGAACATCAGTCCAGTTTTTTGTTCCAGAGACAGGACAAACAATATTATGATCTTCAATAATTGTTTTCAAACCAGCAAGGTCGTCAGCGTTTAAAGCAATGTTTAAAGCTTCTAATAAAGCAGTTGCTTTATCAGTTTTACCATCCGCTTCGTAACGGGCTATTTTATCTTCGATCAACTGATCAGCACGGTAACGTTTTTTAGAATCTTTATTGTCGATCATGGGATCGTTAAATCCATCCACGTGACCTGAAGCTTTCCAAGTCGTTGGATGCATAAAAATAGCAGCATCGATACCGACAATGTTTTCATTCAATTGCACCATGGATTTCCACCAATAGGTCTTCAAGTTATTTTTCAATTCAGAACCTAATTGACCGTAGTCATAGACAGCACTTAAGCCATCATATATTTCACTCGATTGGAATACAAAACCATATTCCTTGGAGTGTGATACTATACTTTTAAAGAAGTCGTCTGTTTGTTTGCTCATAAGTAGCAAATATAAATATTAGTATTTAGATTTCAGATAGTAGGGCTTAGATATTGCGATTTAGATTTTAGTACGACATGAATGCATACGTCCATCTGTGTGAAAAGCCTCTTTTGCAGCAATTGAAATGATTACTGCAAAAGGGGGTTTCCAAAGTTGCCGATATCACATGTGTTTTCTGTGAACCAGCAATAGGGTTATCTGCTCTCTATTTTATTAGATCACGGATTTGTTGTGAGGCATTTTTATTATCTACCTTTTTAACAATATGTGCAATATTTCCTTGTTCATCAATGACAAATGTTGTACGTGCTGTCCCCATGTATTTTTTGCCGTACATGTTTTTCTCGACCCATACGCCGTAGTCATTGACAATTTTTTGGTCTTCATCCACCAGCAGTTGAAAGGGTAGTTCATGCTTGTTGATAAATTTTTGATGCGATGCTTCTCCATCAATACTGACACCTATAACTTCGAAACCTTCCTTTTTTAGAGACTGGTAATTATCTCTAAAATTGCAAGCTTCTGTCGTGCAGCCTGGCGTATTATCTTTTGGGTAGAAATACAAAATTACTTTTGTGCCCATAAAATCTGACAAAGAAATGCTTTCTCCATTTTGGTTTGTAGCCGTTATTGCAGGTGCTTTTTGTCCTACTTCTAGTGTTGCCATATGGTATTATTATTAGTCTTACGTACTAAGATACTGATTATCTCGTGAAATTGGCTTCATAAACCCTTACATTGTCTTTCCAATCTTTGACCTCCAGTTTAAAGTTGTGTTTTCCAGCACTTAAATTAGATTCAAAAGTATGCCAAATATGACGGTTTTTAGGGTCATACTTCATCAGTACCCATTCGCCATCGATATAGGCATTAAAGGATTGAATACCGGATAAATTATCTGAAATGGTAAAGTCGATCTGTTTCTGGGCAGAGACATTTTTATTATTTATTAAATTACGAGCCGTAATCGTTGGTGCGATTGTATCGACTGCAATATAGAAATCGCCAAAACTGCGTACCGATCCTGTCACTAAGCCATTTTCATATTTTCCTCCTTGAGATCCACCATCAGTGGACATAAGCATTGCTTTGCTGTAAAGTTCCTTTGTGAGCTCTGCAGTTGGTCTAATGCTTAATATGTACGAACCAAATACAGGAGTAAATTTATTATGAATACGCTGAAGTTGCGAGTAGGCATTGACAGGTTTGGGACCTTCGCTATATGTAAAATTCAGATTGTCGTACAAGGTGTTTTTAGGAACAGTCACCTTTACATTATCAGCTTGAAAAACATTGTCAAGTAGAAAATTGAAGTACTTTCCTGCGTTTGATGGAGTATTTTTCACCACGTAGGTAGCATCCCTTTGCACTTCAAAATTTATTTCTGTTGCATTACCCTGTACATCTTTTACAACGTAGCGAACTTGATGCACTTGGTCATCTTGGAGCTCCATAACACCATTATTTTCCAATTGATAGTAGATGTCTATCGGGTTTCCAGGCTGCTTGAAACTTTTTTGTACGCGAACATTCGATTTTTTCCAGTAGGGGTAATCGATGTACGAATGGATAGCACGTGTTTTATCAAATGGAATTGCTTCGAATAGGACAGTGCTGATATTTTTGTTGTCCAAAAACAGTTCAATCGAGTATACTCCATACGTAAAGGAAATGCCTTTGCGTTTATCCACGGTGTTAATCCCTAAACCAAATCTGCCATTAACAGGAATGGGAGAGTTACCAGAAAGACTATAGTTGCCATTTGCAAGCGCTTTTACAGTCTGGTGTCTTCTTGGTGTATTTTCATTGAAAATGGGGTCTGCAAGATCATAAACTGTTAGACCTCGAATAATGGGTTTAGTATCATCGGGAAAGGTAAGTCCGAATAATTGAGTGTTAAAAGGAAGTTGCTGCTTTGTGTCTCGGATTTCAAAATGAAGATGTGGTCCTGCCGAACCACCCGTATTACCAGAGTTGGCTAAAAGCTGACCTTTTTTTAAATTAAACTGCCCTGGTTTTAGAAATAAATCAACATCAAAGCGCTTTTGTTTATATTGTTCTGCTTTTATAAAAGCATTTAGTTCATTGTTGAAGCTTTCTAAATGTAAATATACAGAAGTATACCCGTTAGGATGATCGACATAAACCGAATTTCCGCCACCACCAATTTGTACACGAATACGTGACACAAAACCATCTGCTACAGCATAAACAGGTATATTAATTTTCTGCTGTGTGCGGTAATCATCGCCACCATGAAAATGAGTAGCCCTCAATTCGCCAAATGAACCAGATGCCTGTGGAGCGATATCCATAGGCCGTCTAAAGTAATTTTGTGGATATTGACGATGTTTGATGATATCTTGTGCTTGTATCGTTGTCGTAGCTAGAGTGAGCAGACTGATTATAAAACTTAATTTCTTCATAATCGCTTACTTAATAACACAACTAAACATTTGCTCTTGACCGATATATCCAACTAAAGTATCACCAATAATTACTGGTCCCACGCCTGCCGGAGTTCCTGTATAAATTAAGTCTCCTTTTCGTAAAGTAATGAACTTGGATATATATACAATTAGATCTTCGTAAGAAAAAATCATATCTTTTGTATTTCCCTGTTGTACAAGCTCAGTATTCTTGACTAATGAAAAATCAAGATTTTTAAGATCACCTAAATTTTCTTTAGGTATCAGTGTACTGATAACTGCTGAACCGTCAAAAGATTTCGCAAGTTCCCAAGGTAGCCCCTTTTCTTTATGTTTTTGTTGTATATCTCGAGCTGTAAAATCTATTCCTAATCCGATGGCATCAAAATATGTATGTGCAAATTTGGCACTTATATGTTTACCCTCTTTACAGACACGTAAAACGATTTCAGCTTCATAATGAATGTCATTCGAAAAATCGGGGTAATAGAAGTCTTTGTTGTCTTTTAGTAAAGCTGTATCTGGTTTCATGAAAACAACGGGTTCTTTGGGAATGGGGTTGTTGAGTTCTTTAGCGTGGTCTATATAGTTGCGGCCTATAGCAATAACTTTCATCGTGATCTATCTTAAAATTAAGGCACCTGAGTATATGAGTTTTGGTGCGGAATATACAAACTTAGCAAATGTAGAAAGTAATTCAAATTGATTCGAGCTAAATACCTACCATATTAGAATTTAAAAGAGGTTTAATAGAGATATAACAGGGGGTTAATAGGGGGTTAATAGGGGTATACCCCTATTAACCCCCTATTAACTCTAGGTAAAAGGTATATTATTCCTAAATAAATCATATATTTTGTATATATTTGGTATTGAGTAGGATAAGTGTGATTGTGCAACCAGAACAATATAAACTAATAAACCGATGGCAATTCAAGAAAACGGTCCTAATGGACTTTTTAAAGGTAAAGTGGGTTCAGTATATGGTTATGAGCTCAACGGACAGAATATTATAAGAGGCGCTCGTAGAAAAAGTAACAAACCACCGAGTGAAGCAGTACTGTTGAATCGACAGAAAATCAAAGTTGCGGGTAACTTTATGCGGCCTATAAAAAGTCTGTTGCAATATGGATACCGTAATATTGCGCCCAAAGGAAGCAAAATCGGTCCATTTCAATTGGCACAACAACACATCTTAAAGGAAACAATGGAATTGGACGCAGATTGCCAATATTATGTCAATGTAGAAAAAGTTTTTATTTTTAAAGGTCCTCTTTCTCCTCCGGTAGGATGTTCAGTAGAGAAACATGGCAAGATGCTACATGTCAAATGGACTGCTATTCCTGATTATGCAGATAAAATGTTTAAAATAAATGTTGCTTTATTCAATACCAATAACTTTATCCAGCTTGATATTGGTATTGCAGAGGTTAATCAAGGGGCATGTACGATACCGTTAGTAGGATATGGTGATGCAGGAGTTCCAATTCACGTTTATTTAGGAATTTGGGATTCTTTACATGATCTGCTTTCTGATTCCGTGTATTGCGGTATTGTCGAATAGGAATTGCCCTAGGGTTTACCTATTTTTAACGGATGAAAGATTTAAGAGCTGTATTTTTTGATTTTGATGGGACCTTGGTAGATTCTGAACGTTTTTATTTTGAAGCATGGAAACCCATTCTTAAACAGCACTTTGCTGTTGATTTGGATTTCGAGACTTGGATTCAGTATTTTGCAGGACATACTTTGGCCCGTAATATACTAACGATGCAAGAACTCTGGGGAGTTGATGTTAAGGAAGAATTCATGTGGAAAAGTACTAGGGAAAATTATGCAAATCAAGATATGTTAACGATCCCTTTGATGCCACACGCAAGAGAATTAATTGATTTTTTGGTGGAAAGGGACATTCAGATGGGTTTAGTGACTTCCAATTTTAGGCCAACCGTTGAGCGCATGCTTGAGCATTACGGCTTGTTGCAACATTTTTCATGGTTCGTAACGCGTGAAGATGTTGTTAATCCTAAGCCGAACCCAACTTGTTATCAAAAAGCCTTGTTATTATCCGGTTTTGATACATCAGAAGTCGTTGCTGTAGAGGATACCGCTACAGGATCTCGTGCTGCATATGATGCCGGATTGACATGTATTGCTGTAACAAAGCAAAAAGCTGAACGTGATCGCTTGGATTTTGTCAACCATCTTTTATTCGATCTTAAGGAGGTTAATGACCTACTCAGATAGTTTTATGTAATTTTTTATAAAAATTAATCGTTTTAGCTTTGTTATTTTTAATATTATCTTTAATATTACAGCAGTAAGAATACCTTATTATGATGAATCGAAGAACCCTTGTTAAGCAGTTATTTATTATCGCAGGAGGAATCGCCATATTGCCTTCTTGTCTTCGTGAACAAGGGGGAGCATCAATTGTGCTCCAAAATATTAAGTTATCAGCTTCAGATGAAGATTTTTTGGCAAAGCTTGCTGAAATTGTTATTCCTAAAACAGACTCTCCAGGAGGATTAGAACTAAATTTGCATTTATTTGTGATGAAGATGGTCGATGATTGCGAAAGTCCTGAAAATCAACAGCATTTTTTGAAGGGGCTAGCTATAATGAAAGAGCGATTGGACTCGATTACGCTGGATCAAACTTTAAGCTCTTTAACGGCTTTGGAGAACGAAAAAGAGGGAGATGAAGCTGCTTTTTTCAAGATATTCAAGAACCGCACTATTCAAGGTTATCTAAATTCTGAATATGTAATGAAGAATAAATTGATTTATAAATTGATTCCTGGTCCTTATGAGCCTGCAGTAAAATTAAAAGCATAAAATGGCAAATATTAATATAGATAGTCAAAAGAATAGAACTTACGATGCAATTGTGATCGGTTCGGGGATCAGTGGTGGATGGTCTGCTAAGGAATTGTGCGAAAAGGGGTTGAAGACTTTGGTTTTAGAGCGAGGTCGGGATGTGAAGCACATTAAAGATTATCCAACCACCAATATGAATCCTTGGGAATTTGAACATCGCAATGAGATGCCTTATGCCATAAAACAGGAAAATCCAATCGTTAGTAAATGTTATGCCTTTCACGAAGATGCGGCTCATTTTTTTGTCAAAGATAAAGAGCATCCTTATGTACAAGATAAACCTTTTGATTGGATTCGCGGATATCAAGTAGGGGGCAAGTCGCTTTTATGGGCGAGACAGACACAACGTTGGTCTGACTTTGACTTTGAAGGTCCAGCTCGTGATGGTTTTGCTGTGGACTGGCCTATTCGTTATGCCGATTTAAAACCATGGTATGATTATGTTGAAAAATTTGCAGGGATTGCTGGCGATAAGGATGGTCTGCCCGAATTGCCTGACGGTGAATTTTTACCAGGATATCCGCTAAATATGGTAGAAAAATATTTCAAGCAATCGGTATCCTCTCAATATCCAGAGCGGAAAGTAATTTCAGCACGCTGTGCACACCTTTCCAAACCGAATCAAATTCATTTTGATCAAGGACGTGTACAATGTCAAAATCGTACTTTATGTCAACGAGGTTGTCCATTTGGAGGTTACTTTAGCTCCAATGCCGTAACGTTGCCTTGGGCTGCAAAAACAGGAAATATGACTCTCCGTCCTTTTTCTGTAGTTCATTCTATTTTATATGATGAACAAAAAGGTAAAGCTGTAGGTGTTCGCGTGATCGACACCAATACCAAGGAGGAAATCGATTTTTATGCGCGTATTATCTTTGTCAATGCAGCAGCAATCAATACAAATTTAATTTTGTTGAATTCGAAATCCAATCGTTTTCCTAATGGTCTAGGTAACGACTCGGGTGTACTGGGAAAATATGTTGCTTTTCATAACTATAGTGCCCGGATTTATGCAGAGTATGAAGGACTACAAGATTATACTACTGAAGGAAGAAACCCAGCGGGTGGGGGATATATTCCTCGATTTAGAAATTTACATAAACAAGAAACGAACTTTCTTCGTGGATATGCGGCAGGTTTTGGTGCTTATCGTGGTACCTCTGCTGATCGCTCAGGTGCTGGGGAATCCTTGAAAAATAATTTATTAAATCCGAAATTAGGCAATTGGCAAGTCGGTTCCCATATGATGGGAGAAACGATTCCAAAAGAATCTGGCCAAGTAACATTGGATACAAAGAAAACAGATGATTGGGGAGTTCCTTTACTTCATATTGCTGTCGATTACGATGATAATGACGCAAAGATGAAGAAAGATTATCTCGATACGATGGAGGATATGTTTAAGACTGCCGGATTTACCAATATTCGACGTGATGATGGTAGTCAGGCTCCAGGCCTGGACATTCATGAAATGGGGGGAGCGCGTATGGGCTTGGACCCCAAAACGTCTATACTAAATAAGTGGAATCAAATGCATTCGGTACCCAATGTTTTTGTTACAGATGGTGCAGCAATGACATCAACTTCTACTCAAAATCCTTCTCTAACTTATATGGCTTTTTCTGCTCGTGCAGTGGATTATGCGATAGCAGAAATGAAAAAAGGAAATCTATAAGATTTATTAAAGATTAAGCTTTTTTTAGAAAAAAGCTTAATCTTTAAAATTAAAATGCTAATTTAAACCAATCTTGATTAATGATTATCTGATTTAATCAAGTTACAATAGTCTAGAAAATCCTTGAAACAGCACTGGTGATGCGGTGTATTTAAGATTATTGTGCAATTTATAGACTCAAGCTTGAAGAAGAAATTATGATATCATGACCAATTATAATGGAAGTTCTCTCTTGAAATATAAATCGAGTTAAAAAAATAATAACCATACTGAATTAAAAAAATTGTTATAGTGTCTTTGAAAGGGAATTCTATTACAATCTTTATTTTTCTAATAAGCTAAAACGATTAAACAAATTATGATATTAAAATCAACTATGACCAAAACTTTTCTTAAGGCATAAAATATGCTTTTTTAATAGATTATAACCAACAAACAAACATGTGTTAACATTTTGAGGGAAACTTATGGATTCATTTTTTTTCCTAAAAATGGCTAAAACGATTAAACAAATCTAAATCATTTTAAAAATTATGAACAAATTTGACGCAAGAACATTATTGCAGTTAAAGAAAAAATCAAAATTGTTTTTTTCATTAGCTGTTATTGCTGGATCTATGCAACATGTCTATGCATCGTCAGTTACTTCGTTAGGATACGTGGAAGTATCAGAAGCAAAAAACCTTGTTGCTAAACAAGGTCAAGTAAGTGGAAAGGTATTGGATGGTACAGGCAATCCAGTACCAGGTGTGACTATCTCGGTAAAAGGATCTCCTGGAGGAACTCAGACAGGACAAGATGGTAGTTTCAGTATCAATGCTAAAGTCGGAGATGTACTCGTTGTATCGTCTGTAGGGTATAAGACCTCAGAAACAAAAGTGACAAGTACCACCGGTTTAACGATTCGTCTCGAATCAACTGCAGATCAATTGGATGAGGTCGTTGTAGTCGGTTATGGTACGATGCGTAAGTCTGATGTGACCGGATCTATAGCTATGGTAAAAGGTGCAGACATGATCAAAGATCAGAATTTTAGTCCATTGGACAACCTAAGAGGTAAAGCATCTGGGGTTAACATCTTTTCCAATTCCAGCCAGCCTGGAGCCTACGGTAATAAGGTAATCATCCGAGGAATGGCAACGATCAATTCTTCATCTAGCCCATTATATGTTGTCGATGGAGTTGTCATGGAAGATTTTCAATTGTTGAATCCCAATGATATTGAAAATATTGAAGTACTAAAAGATGCATCTTCTGCTGCTATTTATGGTGCTCGGGGTGCAAATGGAGTAATTCTAGTTACGACCAAGCGTGGTAATAAAGATGGAAGACGAACCATTAGTTATCAGGGATCACTTGGTGTAAGTTCTCCGCAGCGTTATATGGATCTTTTAAATGCACAAGAATGGACAGATGCATTTATGATTGGCTTGGAAAATGAAAATAAATACCAAGGAAAAACTTGGAATTTAGATCGTTCAACATGGTTTAATGATCCTGATTACTTTGATGCTACGGGTAAACCTTTGTATGATACCGATTGGCAGCGTGAAGCAACTCGAACAGCTATTTCACAAAATCATCAACTCAGTATTCAACAAGGTGATGATAAATCCTCAGTTGGTGCTTTTATTAATTATACGGATCAACAAGGTATCGTTAATAACACGTATAATAAACGTTTGAATGGTAAGTTGGCTTATGATTCTAAACCCACATCTTGGTTATCAACAGCTGTCAACTTAAGTGTGAATCATACTTGGGGACGCTATACGCCTGAGGATGGGGGAGGTCAAGATGCGCGTCGTACAATGATTGAAATGCTTCCTTGGCTTCCGGTAAGAGATAAACTCGGTGAATATACAAATTCTGCTTCTTCATCAATCGCTGATGTTCTTGGTTTTGAAGGTATGGCCAATCCAGTTTCAATTTTAGAACTGCAAAAGCGTATGCGGTATAATACGCAGATTTTTGGTAATGCTGCTTTGACGTTTCATCTTGCTGATGGATTAGATCTGAAAACACAATTTGGTATTGATAATCATGATAAAAAATATCAGGGTTACTCATCTATATCATTGAATAATATCTCTAAACCAAATGGTTGGGCTGAAAGAAATCATACCAATACTTTCTATTGGCAGGAAGAGACTTATTTGACTTATAATAAGCAGTTTGATAAACACCGTATTAATGCAATGGCTGGTTTGTCGTGGCAAGCTCGTACCTATGATTTCGATAATTCAAGAACGGAAGGTTTCTTTGATGATTTTTATGAATTCAATAATATGGGTATCGGAATTTTACCGGCTCCTCCAGGATCAAACTGGAATAAATGGGCAATGAACTCGTATTTTTTAAGAGCTTCTTATTCGTATGATAATCGTTATTCAGCGACTGTTACGAGTCGTTATGATGGTTCATCCAAATTTGGAAAAAATAATAAATATGCTTTTTTCCCGTCAGCTGGTTTAGCATGGAATGTTTCTAACGAAGATTTCTTAAAAGGAAATGAATCTATAAGTAACCTAAAACTACATAGTAGTTATGGAATGACGGGTAATTCTGAGATAGATCCATATAAATCTTTAGCTATTGTTGAAGCTGGAACTATATTATTGAACAATAATAGAGCTCCATATTCTTTTGTGAGTACCATTGCCAATCCTGATTTAAAATGGGAGAAAACAGCTCAGTTTGATTTCGGAGTTGAGTTGGGATTATTTCAAAATCGTTTAAATTTTGATATTTCTTACTATCATAAAAAAACTACTGATTTATTGTTAGATGCGCCTGTGCCAACAGCGTCAGGATTTAGTACGGTAATGAAGAATATTGGTTCTGTACAAAATAAAGGTTTAGATATGATGATCACAGGTACTCTTGTAAATAACGAGAATTTCAACTGGAAATCATCTCTAAATATGAATTACAATAAAAACGAAGTATTGAAATTGGGTGAAAATAATGCCGATATTTTAATGAATAGTTGGGTTGGTGGACCTAATAGTGTGATTCGCGTGGGAGAAAATTTAAATAGTTTTTTCGGTTATCGTAGATTGGGAATTTATACACAAGCAGATGTGGACGCGGGTAATGCTACCTTAAATCAAATAGGTAGACCAAAACGTACAACAGAAAAAGAGATTATTGGAAAGGGAATACCGGATTGGACGGGTAGTTTTATTAATAATTTAAGATATAAAAACTTTGATTTTACTTTAGATCTTCAATTTGTTAAAGGAGTAGAAGTAATGCAACAATTTTTTCATTCTACTTATGACCGTTTTGGTATTACCAATGGCTTAAAAGAGATTTTAACCGATGCTTATAACGGTACAAATCCCAATACCATGGAGCAAGCGATCTACCTCACTAATGGAGGACATGCCGGTCAAGATAGTAACGTTGACGATTCATGGGTAGCAGATGGCTCCTATATTCGAGTGAATTTAATTCAATTGGGCTACACGTTTAAGCCAGAAGTGTTGAAACGGGTGGGGATGTCTAATTTAAGGATCTATGCAAATGCTAATAATCCATTCTTATTTACATCGAGTGATTTCAAAGGATATGATCCCGAAAGTACTTCTCAAGGAACAGGTAATTTTGGACAAAATATGACATTCTTTGCTTATCCAAGAGCGAAGACTTTCTCTTTAGGTCTTAATGTTACATTTTAATTTTTAGAACTGAATACATGAAAAATAAATTAATTATATTGTTACTGGCCGGATTGGCAATGACAACTTCCTGTAAAAAATTTTTGGAAGAAGATCCACAATCAAATTTATCATTAGAATATTATTACAAAAATGCTGGACAAGCCGAAGCAACAGTAAATTCTCTTTATCGACGTGGGGCTCCACAGCGCATTTCATTTGCCAGTAGTGCTTATATTGGACCTACAGCCTCTGTGAATACGATGTTGACTGGATACTTTACCAATAGCTACGAAGGACAGGAAAGAGTCTGCTTATTTTCACGTGAGTTGACTCGTCAAAATAATACAAATTTGATTTCTGGGACGATGAATACCATTTGGGATGATAGTTATAAAGCAATTAATATAGCCAATGCAGGTTTGAAATATATTCCTGAAATTAATATGGCTGAAAATGTGAAAAATCGACTTCTTGGCGAAACTAAATTTTTTAGAGCCTTTAACTACTTCTATTTAGTAAAAACATTTGGAGCAATACCTCTATCTACAACTCCTAATGAGACTTTAAAGGATGATCTTTATTTAGAAAGAACAGATGCTGCGACAGTATATGCATTAATTGAGGCTGATCTGAAAGAAGCTGTTGAATTATTACCGGCAACTAAATTTGCCCAAAATGGTCATCGTATTACCAAATATGCAGCCGCAATGACTTTAGCAAATGTTTATTTGCAACAAGGAAAATTTGCAGATGCAGCCGTCGCAGCTAAAATTGTGGTTAATTCAGGTCATAGCATGACCACCAACTCAGACTTAGGAATGAACAGTGCCTACAATCGTTTACGTAGTACCGATGATCTGGATGAAGTGATTTATGCTCAAGAATATGATGCAACAATTAATAGTGGCAGTTGGTGGCCAACTTATGCTTTTAATTCTTCTGCTGTATCGGTGTTTGATAAGTATGCGATCTTTGAACGTGTATTTGGTCCAACAAAGCAGTTTTTAAATGTGTATGATACCAAAGATCTTCGTATTCAACCCAACCAATTCTTTCATTGGAAATATACAAATCCGAATACGGGTAAGGTTTGGGAGTCAACTGAAGCAGGTGTTTGGTATTATTTTGATGAACAGGCATTACTGACAACGGGAAAGGCAACGAAAGATTGGAATTTTTATCGTTATCCTGAAGCTTTGTTGATTGCTGCGGAAGCTATTGCTAAAAGTGGTAGTGTGACTGCTGAGGCTGCCGGTTACTTAGCTCAGGTTAAAGCTCGTGCTAATACCGAGAACAAAACTGTGGCTGATTTTACATCTGAACTTCAAGGTTTATCTGTTGATAATTTTGTGAAAGAATGTTGGATTGAACGGTTGAGAGAGTTCCCATTGGAGTTTAAAATGTGGGATGATATTTTAAGAACAAAAATGTTTCCTGTTATATCTACGACAGAAGCGGGTAAAATTGATTTCGTTCCTCTTATTGGAGCTAAAAATGGATCAGGTGCAATCTTTAAAGAATCAGATCTTTTATGGCCAATTTCACCAGATGAAATTCAAAGAAACAATAAACTAACGCAAAACGAAGGTTACAATTAAAATCGAAAGGCTGTCCCGTACTCGGAACAGCCTTTTTTAGATCTCATCGCAAATATGAAATTATTTAGTTTTTGTGCAGTTTTAATGATTCAATTGTATATAATTCCGTTGTGTGCACAGGAAAAGGTGCCATTTGATTTGGCAGCTTCACAAACCATGAAGCGGATTTATCAGTTTTTTGGAAATTCGGATAATCGGTTGTTATTGGAGAAATATCCTTTTGATGAAAATTTTAAAGCTGATTATTTAAACAATAATGAACAAGCGGCGCATCAGAAAAAATATGCTTATCTATGGCCTTTTTCGGGTAGTTTTTCGGCAGTGAATGCGTTGATGGAGTTGCCAAAGCAAAAAAAAGAATATCAAAAAATTCTGGATAAAAAGGTGTTGATAGGTCTTCATGTCTATCGCGATGAAAAACGTCTACCAGTAGGTTATGCTTCTTATTTGAACACAGCAGCTGCCTCTGATCGTTTTTATGATGATAATATTTGGTTGGGTATTGATTTCACTGATAGTTATTTGTATACTAAAAAGGATGTATATCTTACAAAAGCTAAGGAGATATGGAATTTTGTAAAAAGTGGTGAAGATAGCCTGCTAGGAGGAGGAATCTATTGGTGCGAGCAAAAAAAGGAATCAAAAAATACCTGTTCCAATGCTCCTGCTAGTGTATTTGCACTAAAACTCTTTGAAGCAACAAAAGATAGTGTATATTTTCTAGAAGGAAAACGGCTTTACCATTGGACAAAAGAAAACCTGGAAGACCCTACTGATGGACTTTATTGGGATAATATGGGCTTAAATGGTCATTTGGATAAAGCAAAATATTCGTATAATTCAGGTCAAATGTTGCAAGCTGCCGCTTTATTATATCGATTGACCAAAGAGAAGCACTATTTGATTGATGCTCAAAAAATAGCTGAAGCCTGTTATTCTTATTTTTTTCAAGATGTCACAGGACAAGACTTTAAGCTGCTGAAAAATAGTAACCTTTGGTTTCATGCTGTGATGATGCGGGGTTTCATTAGTTTATTTGAACAAGACCAAAACCCGAAATATATCACTGTATTCGCTAAAAATTTGCACTATGCGTGGCGGAATATGCGCGATGAGAAGGGATTGTTCTATGCCGATTGGACGCTTAAGAATCGAAAAGAGAAAAAAGATTTACTTGATCAATGTGCATTTGTAGAAATGTATGCTCGATTGGCAAAGCTTAGTTATTAGCAAAAGAGGCTGATTTTTTGTTGATCATATAAAAACCAGCCTCTTTTATTAATTACTATAATACATTCATCCTTGTTCCATCCCATCCGACAGCTTTGACCTGTGTCGTGCCTGCTGGAGTGTGTACAATTGTATTGGACGCATCGTTTGAACCAGCACCAACGAAGGCTACCTTTACCAATTTTTCGCCTGTGTATGTTTCAAATGCTACTGCATTTTTCCACGCATTATTTTGAATAATGATTTTACCTTCCTTTTTTTCAAAACCAGCTCCTGTGTTTCCACTTAGGGGTGATTTGTTTTTATAGATGTCAGCACTATTTGCGGTGATATAATGTAATACTGGTGTTGAGGGTTTAGAATATTTTGCAGCATACTGTTTTATTTCAGCAATATCTGAAGCGGTGATTGTCATTTGTGCGCAGGTATAATCATCTACCCACAGATCTATTGGTATGAGCATACCAGACTGTTCAAAGAAATCTGTCAGATCTAATTTTGATGCATCACATGCGTTTTTGATAAACTCGAGCTGGTAGTATGCGTCTTGTTTATCCGCTGTTGCTGGAGTATTAATTGCTTTCGTAAAGATATCACCATAAAAGTTTTTGTTCTCCCATGGATTTCCTTTTCCCGCAACAGTAAAGTACAGCTGTAATTGCCAAAGGGGAACTAATTTTACGAAGTGATCTCCGCCCCAATCACGTGGACGTTGACGATCCCATCGGTCTGGACCTGCCTGTGTTAACCAAGGTTGACGGTGTACAAATGCAGATTCCATATAAGAGGTGATTCGACCTCCAATTTTAGGTTCATCGTAATCTTTTAAGCGCTCTCTTTCTAATTTTGGACTATGACTATTGTAGACATATTGTGTCCATACCGAATAAATGTTGTTGGTTACTTCTGTTGTACCGACCCATTTCATATTTGGTCGTACTTGATTGACATGACCAAATTCATGGGCTACTCCCCAAGAATTTTTTCTAAGATTAGCGACGTTAGCGACATCTTTCATGGTATTATCGTGAAATGCAGCTCCGATACCATCGGCATGCATAAACCCTTGCCAGATCACACGACCAAACATCCTATTTTTAGGAACTCTTTTAGTTTGCGCTAATCCCATAATTTGGTGTTGAATACCGATAATAGAATCATATAGCTGGATCAGTTCTACGCCTTGGTGAGGTGCATTTTGCTGTAATGATTTGACCGAATATGCCAGTTGTACTTGTTTTCCAACAATGTCTAAAATTGGACCCGAGGCATTTGCCAGCATATCATCCCAATCTTTATTGGTATGCTTACCTCGTTCAAATACATCATTCACTTTCCCACCGAGTATGTGGATATTGATCTTTTTTGACGAAACTTTGTCTTCTGAAAAATATTGAATGTATGCATTTCCTTTATTTTCAATCTTGAAAGCATTATATCCTTCTTTGAGCTGGTAATCTTTTTGTTCAAAATTTTTATCATCCCAATTCGTTACACGAAGAGCAAGTATTGCTCCATTGGTCTTTCCGACCCATACAATTGCATCGTCTCCTGCAGAGAAATAGATACCTGTTGGGTTTTCATATTGAGAGTATGGACTTGTTTTGAGCTGTTTGCTCAAGATGATGGGAGAGAGGTAGTTTGTATAGGCACGTAAACGTTTTTGAAGAGGATAGGATCCATCTTTTAATTGTCTTGCGGCTCTCTGCAAAGTTGGGTTGCTGATACGCGCAATATCTTCATCGTTGACATTCTTTTTTATTTGACTGTAATCGTTTTTTGCAAATAGGTGGCTATACTCCTGCTGTGCATAGGATTGTATACTGATAGCAGATAATAATAAAAATGTAAATAATTTATTCATCTTAGTCGAATTGGTTTGTTGGTAACACCAAATATAGTTCAAAAGAGCTTCCTCTGTATTGCTTCGATTTCAGACAAACGTTTGTGTAATAGAGGTTTTACGTTTTATAGTTTTTGCTCTGTTTCTTCAATTATTGATAACGAGTGTGAAAGTTTGTATTTCAAGTTGATATGTTTGTCTTTTACTGTTTTGGAGTAAAACAAGATATTCGTTATTTCTTATGGCGATTTATCATATGAATATTGGATGTATTCATGTATCTGATTATTTAACTCTACAAATCCATCAAATCATGGATTCGTTTAAAATAAAAATTCCCTTTACTTATTCAGTAAAGGGAATCTATATCGGATTAAATATATCCTTATACGTTTACTGTAGCATCCATTTTAAAATCATCATCTTTAAGATGTACGATTTCCATTGACTTTTCGTAGTTAGTTGATTTTTTAGAGAAGAAGTCATGTTGTGTTGTTTCGGTGTTTAAGCCGTTTAAAACAATTGGATTTACTTGTTTTACTTCAAAAATTGGATCAAATCCAAGATTCATTAATGCCTTATTTCCGTTGTAACGTACATACTCTTTTACTTCTGCTGTTAAACCAACTTCTGTATAGATTTCTTCTGTATATTTCATTTCGTTGTCATACAACTGGTTCAGCAAAGTAATAAATTTTTGTTTTACCTCTTCCTGATTTTTTATTTTTTTGAAGACTTCTTGTGCCATTAATCCAACAAAAACACCGTGGATAGACTCGTCAGCAATGATCTTTTTGATGATGTCTGCAGATGCCACCATTTGTCCTTGTCCACATAACCATAAAGGCAAGAAGAATCCTGAATAGAATAAAAATGACTCTAGAAGCACAGATGCAGCTAAGGTCATAAATAATTCTTCGTTTGTTGGATTTTCCTTATCTAATACGCGATAGTAAGAATCAATGGTAGAGGCTTTGAATTGCAAAAATTTATTTTGTTCTACCCAACCGAAAATATCATTGATTTCGTTTGTCGTAGATACTGTTGTAAAAATAGTTGAATACGATTTTGCGTGAATAGCCTCCATCATACACATATAGGATAATACAGCCTTATTTTGTAAAGACTCCGTGTGGTCAATGATTTTTGGCATACCTGTATGGCTTTGTAATGTATCTAACAAAGTCAATCCGCCCAATGCTTTTTTATAGCATTCTTTCATTTCCCAGCTTAATCCTTTCCAACTATCGATATCTTTTGAAGGGATATATTCGGTATCAATCCAGAATTGTCTAATATTTTGCTCCCAAAACATCAAGGCATAATCATTATCTGGCGTATTCCAGTTTACAGCAGTATATTGTTTACTCATTATTTTTACAGCGAGAATTATTGAATGTATCTGTTAATAAAGCTATTCAAAAGTTTTATTAGCTTTTGAATAGCTTATGGGTTTTATCTTTGAATGAAGAATTATGCAGAACAAGAAACACAATCTTCAATAGATGATTTACGTGTACGTGTATAATACAATGACTTAAGGCCTAATTTATGTGCATAAATATAATATCTAGATAGGTCACGTGTATTATCCTTCGAATTGGTGTGCAAAATTGTACTTACCCCTTGATCTATGTGGCGTTGGATAACGGATACTAATTTAAGCACCTTGAATTGATCCATGTCGTATGCTGATTTGAAGTAGAAGTAATTATCATTTGTCAAATAAGGCATTGGATAATATGTTGTACTATCTCCATACTCACGAACTTCGATGATATCTACAATTGGCATTACTGATGCCGTTGCATTCATGATATAAGAGGTGGATTGGTTCGGTGCAATAGCCAATCGATAAGCGTGATATATACCATGCTCTTGAACTTCTGCTTTCAATTTTTCCCAATCTTCAATTGTTGGAATATGTACCCCTTCAAATAATTCTTTAACCTTATTTGTTTTTGGTAAATAATCGCGTTCTGTATACATGTTGAAATATGATCCATCTGCATAAGCTGATTTTTCAAATCCTACAAATGTTCTTTTGCGGTCACGTGCGATTTCCATAGATGCCTCCAAAGAGTAGAAGTTCATCATCATAAAAAATGCGTTGGCAAAATCTAATGCTTCTTCCGATTCGTACATGATAAAGCTTTTAGCTAAGTAACCATGTAGGTTCATCGCACCAAGCCCGACTGAGTGAAGTTCTTTGTTTGCTTTAGCGATGGATGGAACCATTTTGATATCGGTAACATCAGATACCATTGTCAATGCACGCATCGCCAATTTAACAGATTCTTTCACGCGTTTATTGTCCATTACGGTTGCAATATTCAATGAACCTAAGTTACAGGAGATACCGTATTTGATTTGATCTTCTTCTCCATAAATATTGATTTCTGAAACTTCTGATACCTGCATGATTTCGGTACATAAGTTAGAGAATTTTACTTTACCAATACCATTCAATGCATGAACACGGTTGGTGTTTTCTTTATAGAAAATATATGGGTAACCTGACTCTTTTTGTGTTTGAGCCACTTTTACCAAAAGGTGACGTGCGTTTATTTTTTTCTTCTTGATATTTGGATTCGTAATCAGCTCTTCGTACATCTGGTCCATATCCATCTCGTCCAATGGTATACCATATTCTAGCATCACAGTATGTGGATAGATTAAATAACAAGCTTCATCTTTTTCCGCTAATTCCATGAATTTATCAGGAATAATGATACCGATAGAAAGTGATTTGATACGCACTTTCTCATCAACGTTGATTTTTTTACAGTCAAGAAACTCTTCAACGTCGGCATGGAATATATTCAAATATACCGCACCAGCACCAGGGCGTTGACCCAATTGGTTGGCGTATGAAAACGTATCTTCCATGATTTTCATGATGGGAAGAACACCTCCAGCACGACCTTCCACTCCTTTGATAGCTTCACCTCGAGCACGAATTTTTGAAATATTGAATGAAACACCTCCTCCTATAGAAGATAGCTTCATTGCTGAATCAACAGCATAACCAATGCCATTCAAATTGTCTCCAATCTCATCTAAGAAACAAGATACCAATTCACCAGAACGTTTTTTACCTGCATTTAAGAATGTTGGTGTTGCTGGTTGATATTCTTGATTGATAAATAATTCGGCATAAGCAATCGCTTTTTCCACACCTTCTTGACGTGCTAAAAATAAAGCTACTGCTACTACGCGGTCTTCATAGCGTTCCAAAAATTTCTCCCCTGAGTCGTCTCTTAACGCATAGCTCTGGAAAAATTTAAATGCAGCCATAAAGGATGCAAAGCGGAATTTTTTTGCAAAAACAAAATTATAAACGGTTTCCATTTCTTCGTATGTAAACCATTCGTAGAAATTGATATAGTAATTTTGTTCAATTAAATAATCGATTTTTTCTTTTAGTGTATAAAAGAATACGGTATTCTTATTTACATACTCTAAAAAATAGGCACGAACTGCCTCTTTATCTTTATGTAAGCTAAACTCGTCCTCATGTTTGATCATGATTTCGTTGTTAAGCAATATCCAGTTTTTTGCTACCTCGTTTGCTACCATCGCAGTTGTTCTTTATGATGTCAATAAATTGGTTAATATCCTCCATTGTACCAGACAATTCAAATTTGAAAGCCAATGGGATGTCAAAATCCGCTGAAATTTTGTCAGCTGCTAATCCGAAGTTTTGCCCCCAATTGCGGTTACCACTCGAAGTGACCGAATAGATTTTTGAAGCATTTGCTTTCATAAAAACTGAGGTCGCTTCGGGTACTTGTCCGAAATTAGTTGTAAAAGTCACGAGATGCCCCGATTCTTCAGCAACAAGATCTGCGGTTATTTTATGTCCTTGCCAGCCTGTGATTTGCGTGACCTTATCCATAAAACGTTGTACATTTCCTGTTTTGCTATCGTAATAAATATGTATCATGGATTATAAAAATTTGATACCAGATTATTATTATAATGCGATTGCTCCTAATTCTTCAGGCTTGAAACCGATAATTCGGTGTTGAATTTCGTCATTTTCCAAAACGATAACGGTCGGAACAGTGCGTACTTTAAATTTTGCAGCTAAATCAGGTTGATCAAATGGGTTGATAGACTCATATTTGATACCTTTTTGATCTAGATATGCAGATACTTGAGCACAAGGTGCACAATCGTTTTTCTCGAATTTGATGATTCTTGCCATGATTTTTACTTAAATTTAAAATCGCGCTTCCTAAAAGAAGGCGAGTTGAGTTGAATGATTTTAACAAGTTTGAGAAGCCTAATTTCTCAACTCTAACAAATATCATAAATTTAATTCGAAGCTGTAATTTGACTTTTCCACATTGGTGGAAAAAAGTGAGTGATATATGCCTTTGCGCATGCGCAATATTTGTATTCGATTGGTTATCAGTATTAAATTAATGTTGATAACTTTAGAACCTCTAAAATATATGTATTTTAAGAATGTTTTTTCTGTCTAATATTAGTGTCATAAAGTGACTACATCTTCTAGCTTTTATTTAATTTTTTACTATATTTTGACAGCTTATTATATTACAATATATATGAAAAAATTATTTTACGGTTTATTATTTTTGTTATCTCTGGAAGCCTCTGCACAAGAGAATATTACCTTCCAGCAACCTTCTTCTGAAATTTTAGCTTTAGCTGATTTTGTTCGTCCTCCTCAAATGCGTATATCAAGTGATCGTAATTGGATTTTGTTTATGTATCGTCCTACGTATAAATCACTGACAGAACTGGGGCAGGAAGAGATGAAATTAGCTGGTCTTCGGATTAATCCAGTCACAAATGTTTTAAGTGCAGAAAATTTCTTTAATAAAATATCATTAAAGAAAATTGCTGATGATAAAGAGTTTACCGATTTTAAAGGAATGCCTGAAAATCCAGCATTGTCAAATGTAACTTTTTCTCCAGATAATAAGAAATTGGCGTTTACCCAGACAGATGCTACAGGTACTGCATTATTTGTATTGGATTTAACCACGATGCAGGTCACACAATTAACATCATATGTATTAAATGCTACTATGGATGCGCCATTTAAGTGGTTCAGAAGTTCGGATCGTCTTTTAATTTCAACATTGCCGGCAAATAGATCCAAGTTAATTGATCAAACTAAGGATCTACCGGCAGGACCAATTGTTTCGACAAGTGATGGCCAGGTTTCGCAATTGAGAACTTATCAAGATTTGTTGAAAAACCCACAAGATGAAGCAAATTTTGAAACATTGGTACAATCTGAGTTAAAGATCGTAGATCTAAAGGGTGGAATAGAAAAGTTTAGGGAAAAATCTATTTTTGCAGGAACTTCATTTTCTCCAAATGGTGAATATATCATGGTTACTACAATTAAGAAGCCCTATTCTTATATTGTTCCCTATTCTAGATTTCCACAGGAGACAGCTATTTACGATCTAGCAGGAAAATTAATCACGCAGGTCAGTGATGTTCCTTTGATTGAAGTAATGCCTAAAGGATTTTCCGCGACACGTACGGGTAGACGCAATCTGCATTGGAGAGATGATAAGCCTGCAACTTTGGCTTTTGTTGAAGCGCTAGATGAAGGAAATCCAAGTAAACAGGTGGAGTACCGCGATGCGCTATATACATTGGACTTTCCTTTTACAGGTCAGCCAAAGCTCATCACAAAAACTAAAGATCGATTTGCTGGTGTTACTTGGGGTAATGATCAGTATGCTTTGGTCAACTCACAATGGTACGATACACGTAATGTGAAAACTTTTTTGGTTGATCCTACTTCTGGAAATTCGAGATTGGTCAATGATCGTAATAGCCAAGATGTGTATAATGATCCAGGAGATGTCTTTAGAGATCGTAATAACTTTGGAACTTATCCGATGTACATTCAAAATGGAAAAACCTTGTTGGTTGGAAAAGGTTTCACCAAAGAAGGTGAGTTTCCTTTTATTGATGAATTGGATCTCAAAACTTTAAAAAAGAAACGTCTTTATATAGCTAAAAACTCGGATCTTCAAGAACGCATCGTACAACTTATTGATCCCAAAACAGGGGACATGTTGATTTCTTTGCAATCAGCTTCTGTTTTTCCGAACTATTTTACAAAAAATATGAAATCAGGGAAGCAAAAAGCACTGACTCATTTGGAAAATCCATTTAAAAGTTTAGAAAAAGTGCATAAGGAGATTTTGAATTACAAGCGTAAGGATGGTGTTGATCTTTCGGGAACATTATATCTACCTGCTGGTTATGATTTCAAAAATAAAAAGAAACTTCCTTTATTAATTTGGGCTTATCCAAGAGAATATAAGGATAAAAATACTGCAGGACAGACTACGGCAAATCCAAAAGAATTTACTTATCCTAGCTATGGATCTTTTATTTACTGGGTATCTAAAGGTTACGCTGTATTGGATAATGCGGCATTCCCAATCGTTGGAGAGGGAACACAAGAACCAAATGATACTTTTATCGAACAATTAGTCGCTAATGGTACTGCTGCGATCGATGCTGTGGATAACTTGGGCTATATTGACCGTAAGAAAGTTGCTGTGGGAGGCCATTCTTATGGAGCTTTTATGACGGCACATCTTTTATCTAATTCAAATTTATTTGCAGCCGGAATAGCGCGCTCTGGTGCTTACAACCGTACATTGACGCCTTTTGGATTTCAAAGTGAACAACGTAATTTCTGGGACGATCCCCAATTGTATATGACCATGTCTCCATTTGTGAGCGCCGATAAAATGAAAACACCTTTATTGCTTGTACATGGGGGAGCAGATAATAATCCGGGGACATTTACCTTACAAACTGAACGTTATTTTCAGGCATTGAAAAATCTTGGTGCTCCTGTGCGGATGGTTATTCTTCCTCGAGAGGCACATGGATATGTGGCTAAGGAGAATATTTTTCATTTATTATGGGAGCAGGATCAGTTTCTTGAAAAATACTTGAAGAATTAAGAATTTTAAAAATTAAAGGAAGAGGCCAGATGTTGTACATTCATCTGGCCTTTTTAGATTTCTCCTCCACATGATCAATGAAGTTTATCGGCATATGCTCGACTTCTCATTATGATGGCGACTATTTTGATGATGCAAATACTTGTATCAATTTTTCAAAAATCCAGTGCCAAATTTAATTGGTTTTGTTTATCCTTTGCTATCAATTCTTTTGGTCAGTTAAAGCGCAGATTTGACTTGTATAGGAAGTACATAATCGCCCCATAAAAGACCTATTTTACCCGATTTATCAACATCAATTTTAAATTGTTCTTGTGTTAGATTATTAGTTTCACTGGATACATTAACGCGCAGGGCGTCTTGATTTTTATCATATTTTGTACCCCATTGATCCCATGTTTTATTGAAAATCACAATGGTTTCCTGTTCTCCTGGAATCGTATATAAACTATATTTTCCTTTCGGCAACTTTTCACCTTCGACAAGGACGTCGTGATCAAAAGCTACTGTGGTTGCTTCATTTGCTCCGGTACGCCATACTTCTCCTATTTTAACGATGTCAACTCCAATTTGTCGTCCTTTTAAAGAAGGGCGGCTATAGTGTATATCAATTGTTACCCCATCATTTGTAGTGACTTTAACACTATCAGGAGGGCTTGCTCTTTTGCTTTTGTCTGTCTGTCCAAATACCGTGGTGCAGATGATGCTTAACATGAATAGAATAGCTGTTGTTTTCATAATATTTTTTAGTTTAAATATATGTAAAAAAAATATATTTATCTTATTAATAGGCTGTTCTATTCTCAATTTGTTTTTGGATATGGTATTCGTTCCGAGATCTTTATTGATCAAAAGTAGTGATCATCATGTGATTTGTCACATTCTTAGAAAATGTAAAAAATAAGTGTATGCAAGTAAACTTGTTTGTAAATTATGATTAAAATTAGATCGATAAGGTTTAAAATAGGTATTGGATGTGGATAATGAAAAAAGGGAAATATGCTTTTATTTCATATTTCCCTTTTTTAGATTTTGCATTTGAAGCTCTTATACTAAATATTCAAATAATGTTTGATCTTTATTTAATTCAATATATTCAAATTTATTGTCCGTCATTCTTTGTAACAAAGATTGATAATCTGCCGGATTATTCAATTCAATACCGATCAAAGCTGGCCCACGTTCGCGTTCCGTTTTTTTGATAAATTCAAATCGGGTGATGTCATCTTTTGGACTTAGTACTTCGGATACAAATAGTTTTAAAGCCCCTGGACGGTTCGGGAAACGTACAATAAAGTAATGTTTGTATCCTTCATAAAGGAGTGATAATTCTTGAATTTCACTCATACGGTTGATATCATTGTTTCCACCTGAAATGATACATACTACTTTTTTTCCTTTAATCTCTTCTTTATGGAATTCTAAGGCTGCCACGGATAGGGCACCTGCAGGCTCCACAACGATTGCATCTTTATTGTAAAGTTCTAATATGCATGTACATATTTTTCCTTCAGGTATGGATCGAATATCATCTAAATACTGACGGCTGATCTCGAATGTCAGTTCGCCAACTTTTTGTACAGCAGCACCATCAACAAATTTATTAATCTTTTCTAGTTCTACGGGTTTTCCGACTGTAAATGCAGCTTGCATGGAAGCGGCTCCTTGTGGCTCTACACCGTAGCATTTGATATTTTGATTTTTGTTCTTCAAATAGTAACTCGTACCTGCAGAAAGGCCTCCGCCACCAATCGGAATAAAAACAGCATCAACATCTGGCAAGTCTTGTAAGATTTCTACGGCTACTGTTCCCTGTCCTTCAATAATCTTGGGATCATCAAAAGGAGGGATAAAAGTCATGTTATTTTCTTCGGTATAAATGCGGGCAGCTTTCTGACAATCATCAAATGTGTCTCCGGTCAATATAATTTCAATATTACCATTTCCCCACATTTCTGTTTGTGTTATTTTTTGTTTTGGTGTTGGTCCAGGCATAAAGATAACGCCTTTGATATCGAGCTTTTTGCAAGAAAAAGCTACTCCCTGTGCATGATTGCCAGCACTGGCACATACGACACCTCGTTGTTGCTGCTCTTCACTTAGGGAAATAATTTTGTTATAAGCACCTCTTAATTTGTATGATCTGACGATTTGTAAGTCTTCTCTTTTCAGATAGACATCTGCGCCATATTTCTCAGAAAGATAAGTATTGTATTGCAAAGCAGTGCGATTGACGACATCTTTGATACGGTGGTAAGTGCTTTCTGAGTCGATTTGTAAATTAGAAAAATCTAAACTCATTTTGTTTTATTATGATTAGGTGATTGTTTGTTATAAAAAAACGCCATTTCGACTTAGAATAAAAGTAATTAAGTTTTTTGACTTTTTACTTGTAAAGTTATTCTTTGTCAAAATGACGCTTTAATAAGTTTTTGTTTTATTAAACGCTTTCTGCGAATAAACTTCTGAGATCATCGTCGCAAATATCTTTTTTTGCATCTGCAAGAATTAGAAAGCGCTCATATGTTTGTGAGAGGGCTTCTTTCTCTAAGGTATAGCCTAGGCGTTCCAAGTGATGTTTTAAAGCATGGCGACCAGAGCGAGCGGTTAAGATAATACCTGCTTCTTCTAATCCTACATCTTCTGGACGAATAATTTCATAAGTCTCACGGTGTTTTAGAAATCCATCTTGATGGATTCCAGAACTATGTGCGAATGCATTTCGTCCAACAATTGCTTTGTTTGGCTGAACGGGCATATTCATCATTTCGCTCACTTTACGTGATAGATAAGTGAACATCTTACTATCAATATTTGAGGTTAAATTACCGAAAGATTGATTATGTACTTTTAGAATCATTGCCACTTCTTCCAATGAAGTATTTCCTGCTCGTTCACCGATACCATTGATGGTACACTCCACCTGACGGGCACCATTTTGGATTGCCGCAATAGAGTTAGCGGTTGCTAATCCTAAGTCATTGTGGCAATGTGCAGAAATAATAGCTTGATCAATGTTTTTAACATTTTCTTTTAAAAACTTGATTTTTGCACCATATTGGTCTGGTAAACAATATCCGTTTGTATCTGGAATATTGACTACAGTAGCACCTGCAGCAATCACTGCTTCAACCATCTGCGCTAAATAAACTAAATCTGCACGACCTGCGTCCTCGGCGTAAAATTCTACATCTTCGACATGCGATTTTGCATATTTTACTGCAGCCACAGCACGTTCTAATATCTCTTCGCGCGTGGAGTTGAATTTATATTTGATATGCATATCAGAAGCTCCGATACCTGTATGAATACGTGGTCTTTTTGCATATTTTAGGGCTTCTGCAGCGACTTTAATATCATTCTGATTGGCACGTGTTAATGCACAGATGATAACATCATTTACCGCTTTTGATAATTCAACAACGGATTGGAAGTCTCCAGGGCTAGAAACTGGGAAACCAGCTTCAATAACATCGACTCCCAGTTTCTCCAAATCTTTTGCAATATCGATTTTTTCAGGAGTAGTTAATTGACATCCTGGTACTTGTTCGCCATCGCGAAGAGTTGTATCGAAGATGTATAGATGATTTGGATCGTGTAACATAGCTTTACGTTTTTATTTTAGAAACTCTGTTCAGTCTATTTAATAAATTCTAATACTCGTGCACCCATTTCTTGTGTGCCTAATATTTTATCTGCAGGTGTGTTTGCATTTGCGATATCGCCTGTTCTCCAGCCCGCTTTTAATGTTGCAGCAACGGCTTCGGTAACTTCTTTTGCTTCGGCCTGTAAACCGAAACTAATATCTAACATCAACGCAGCAGATAGGATCGATGCTAACGGATTGGCTTTATTCTGTCCTGCGATATCGTGTGCTGACCCATGAATAGGTTCAAAGAATCCAGTACCATCACCGATGGAAGCAGAAGCCAGCATACCCATAGAGCCTGCGATTTGTGAAGCTTCATCTGTCAGGATATCTCCAAATAAATTAGCGGTCAATACAACATCAAATTTCTTTGGATTTTTAACTAATTGCATGGCAGCATTGTCGATGAACATATGTTCTGTTTCTACATCAGGATATTGTTTTGCAATCTCTTGAACAACTTCTCTCCATAGGCGAGATGTTTCCAAGACATTTGCTTTATCCACTGAGCATAATTTTTTGGAACGTGTACGGGCAGCTTCAAAAGCCTTGTGCGCAATGCGCTCTACTTCATATCGATTGTAATTCATTAAATCTGAAGCGAAATTATTGTCTTCAGAACGATTCTTTTCACCAAAATAGACATCACCGGTTAACTCGCGGAAAAATAATATATCTGTTCCTTTTAATACTTCTGGCTTAAGGCTTGAAGCATCTAAAAGTTCATCAAATAACAAAATTGGACGTAAGTTTGCGTAAAGTCCAAGCTCTTTTCGGATTTTTAACAATCCTTGCTCCGGACGAACTTTTGCTGAGGGATCATTGTCATATTTAGCATGCCCTATTGCTCCAAATAAGATGGCATCGCTTGACTTTGCTTTTTCTAAAGTTTCGTCAGGCAATGGATTTCCAGTTGCTTCAATAGCAACATGCCCCATGATGGCTTCATCGAAACTAAATTCATGACCATATTTTTGTCCGATTGTCTCAAGAACTTTTTTACCCCAAATTGTAACTTCTTGTCCTATTCCATCACCAGGAATAACGAGTATATTTTTTTTCATCAGATTAATTATTTTTGAGTGTAGGATTTCAACGGTATTCATGAACTCATATCACTCGTTTTTTATGTTTGTGATGAAACGATCATCAGCAGATCTACATGATGTTGGGAGTAGTGTGCTGAGGATGGTTTCATGCTATGCGTATTGTAAAATATCTTCAATGGACTGAACCATTCCTTTATCTAATATGATTTTCTTTTCCAGGCATGACGGGAGTTGTGTTTCAAAATGGCCGACATAAATTAATGTCTTGCCATAGGTACACAATTCATCTACTACGGCATTGAAATGTTGTGTTTGTTCGTAATCAAGACCTTGGCAGGGTTCATCCAAAATCAACAATTCTGGATTCTTTATGACAGTCCTTGCTAATAAAGCAAGGCGCTGTTTGCCTAAGGGTAGGGTATTCAATAATTTATTTTTATCTTCTTTTAAATCAAAAAAATCCAATATTTGATCTAATAATTGTTGTTTTTCAAAGCTGAGGTTACGGAATAATCCAACAGAATCAAAAAATCCGGAAGCGACACTTTGCCAAACTTTAGCTGTCTGATCAAAGTACCAATGCATCTCAGGTGAAATAATTCCTAAATGAGCTTTGATGTCCCATATACTTTCTCCAGAGCCTCTTTGCTTACCGAACAGAACGATATCATTGGCATATGCTTGCGGATGATCTCCATTGATTAAACTTAATAACGTCGACTTTCCTGATCCATTATGGCCTTGTAACAACCATTTTTCACCCGCTTTTACTTCCCAATTGATCTTTTTTAATACTTCTTTTTCCCCATATCTAACATCCACATTGGACATTTTTACCATAGTTTGGGAAGTTATACGGGGAGATTTTTGTAAAAAATGTGGAAGTGGTTTTCTTGCACGCTCTTTTTCTCGTGACAATGCTGCTGGTGAAGAAACCTCCTTTAATTGCCCTTGTTGTATTTCCGCAAAATGATTGATACAGGTTGGTAGTGTTTGATCATTACTGATTAAGATCAAGGTCACACCCGCTTGTGCTAAGCCGTCAAATGCATGATTGAGTTCCTGTCGCGATTGGCGATCCAGGCCAGTATAAGGTTGATCAATAATCAAAACCTGTGGCTTCAGCCATAATGCTTTGATCAGCTGTAGTTTTTTATGTTCTCCACTGGACAATTCGATGAGTTGTGTATGTTGAACATTTTCAAATCCAAAAGTTTCGAGGTATGGTTTTACGTCATCGAATTGCAAATGTTTTTCTTTTCCAAAATGTTGAAATTCGGCCTGTACTGTTAACGTATCGTTGGTTTGATGCTTATTGTATCGTTGCTGATAATAAAAATTTTTATCACCTTCTAGATTGGTGAATTGGTACCAATTGGAGACATATAACACTTCTGGGGGAAGAGGTGAGCTGTTATCAAAGTTGACATTTACAATTCCATGATATGACACATGCCTCGCAATAGCTTGTGCCAAAGTGGTCTTTCCCGTCCCGCTTTTACCACCGATTAACCAGTGTTGACCTGGTTCAATTTGCCAATTCAAGTCTTGCAATACCACATGATATTGGTATTGAACAGTTAAATTGGCAATATGGACGACAGGTTCTATCATTATCTTGTTTGTTCGAAGGTTTCGATTGCAGCTTTGTTGTTTAAGATGAAATCAATATCATCATAACCATTGATCAGGCATGATTTTTTGTAAGGATTGATTTCAAAAGATTGTTGAGCTCCTGTTTCAGATAAAGTAACCGTTTGGTTTTCAAGATTAATAATGATTTCGGTAGCAGGATTTTTAAAAACGGTATCAAAGATTGTTTCTAAGAACTCATCTGTAACCTGAATAGGCAATACGCCATTATTCAACGCATTTCCTTTAAAGATATCGGCAAAAAAACTACTGATAACCGCATCAAATCCATAATCTTGGATAGCCCAAGCGGCATGTTCTCGGCTAGAACCGCAACCAAAATTTTTACCTGCGACTAATACTTTTCCTTGATAAGTAGCATCGTTCATCACAAAATCAGTTTTTGGTTGATTGTTGCTGTCGTAACGCCAGTCACGGAATAAGTTATCACCAAATCCTTCACGTGTAGTCGCTTTTAGAAAGCGAGCTGGAATGATCTGATCGGTATCTATATTTTCAATCGGTAAAGGAACTACCGTTGTTGTTAATGTTTCAAATTTTTTCATCCAAATAATTATTTACGAGTGTCTGTTCTTAACTGTATAAATGAACTCGTTTCACTCGGTGTGTTTTTTAATGGTGATGAAGCTATCATGAGCCGAGTATTTATCTCGGTTTGTGAGCTGCTTTAAGCTCATGATGGTTTCATCCAATTCATTATTTACGAGTCTCTGTCTTCAAATGTATAAATAAACTCGGTTTGTTACTTAATAGTGATGAAGCTATCATGAGAAGCATATTTATCTTTATGTGCGTGCCTCGATATACTCATGATGGTTTCATCCAAATAATTTATTGATACTAATGTTTTTTATTTTAAAACTGCCCTCACTTCTCGTAGTTTCATGGTCATACTTACCGCTTCCTGATCAGCCCAATTATTATAATCTTGAATAGCATCTAAACGTTCCTGATCACTCAAATATCCCTCTTCTACCATCTGTTTAGAGTTGGCCACCTTTGACCATATTTTTAGTTTCTCTAGATGTAATGGATTACTACGCTCATAATGTTCATCTGCATTGAACACTTCTATTTGATCAAATCCATGCTCTTCAAATATTTCCTCCAGATCATAGCCTATTCTATTGTTCATACCAGCATCATTTCGCCACATGAGAAACATGTGATAAAAATGTTGCATGCTTCTTGGTATTTTTGGATTCCAATCTATCGCTTCATGATTATAATCTAAAATCGATACTTGCCCATTGGGCTTTAATAACGTTTTCAATTTATCAATCGCTTTATCTAGTGTTGAAATCCACTGGAAGGTTCTTGCTGATACGATTAAATCAAATTTTTCAATACTTTCAAAATCTAACAAATCGCAATGCACCAATTCTAGATTGGTTATGTTTTTGAATAAACTTTTTCCTTCGGTAATAAATGAGGCAGTATTATCAATTCCAATAACATAACCAGATGGCCCTACAATTGTAGCGATGTCTTTGGTGATGGCACCTGTTCCACATCCAATGTCCAAAATACGCATTCCAGGTTTTAAAGCAGACTTTAACGTACGATAATCCTGATCCAAAGTTCTTTGGTTAAAGGTGGTAGCGGAGCTCTGCGATTCTCTATGGATGACTTTATTTTCAGTGACTGCTACGGTCTGACAAATTTGGCACATAAGTGAAGTGATTAAAGAACAGTACTATTCATATTTAATTTATATCAATTCCCGTACATCCGTAATAATACCTGTAACAGCTGCGGCAGCGGCAGTTAATGGTGATACAAGCATGGTACGGGCATTAGGACCTTGACGTCCTTCAAAATTTCTATTTGAAGTTGAAACACAGTATTTCCCTGCAGGAATTTTATCTTCATTCATTCCTAGACAAGCTGAACATCCAGGTTCACGTAATTGGAAACCTGCGGCTTCGAAAATCTTGTCTAATCCTTCTTCGATGGCCTGTTTTTCTACTTGCTTAGAGCCTGGCACGATCCATACCTCTACTTGTTCTGCTTTTTGTTTTCCTTGAACAAAGGCAGCTACTTCACGTAAATCTTCGATGCGAGAGTTAGTACAGCTTCCAATAAAGACATAGTCTACAGGTTTCCCCAAGATCGGCGCATCATCAGTAAAGCCCATGTAGTTGAGTGCTTTTTGATAAGATGGTTGTTCAGATTCTGGTTGCGATTGTGTAGCAGGAATATGTTCGGTGATACCCATTCCCATTCCTGGGTTGGTACCATAGGTGATCATCGGTGCGATATCTGCTGCATCAAATTCTAATACCGCATCAAATTGTGCGTCATCATCCGAATATAATGTTTTCCAGTATGCTAGTGCTTGATCCCATTCTTCACCTTTAGGGGCAAATTCACGTCCTTTTACATAATCAAATGTTGTTTGATCCGGTGCAATTAATCCACCTCGAGCTCCCATTTCAATACTCATGTTACAGATGGTCATTCTTGCTTCCATACTTAAAGAACGGATCGCAGAGCCAGCATATTCAATGAAATAGCCTGTCCCACCTGCGGCAGAGATTTTTGCAATAATGTATAAGATAATATCTTTTGCGCCTACTCCTTTTTGCAAATCACCATTTACTTCGATTTTCATCGTTTTGGGTTTTTGTTGCAATAAGCATTGTGTTGCAAAAACTTGTTCCACTTGAGAAGTGCCTATTCCAAAAGCAATAGCACCAAATGCACCGTGGGTAGAGGTATGGCTATCTCCACATACCATGGTTTTACCGGGAAGGGTAATACCTAGCTCTGGGCCGATAACGTGTACAATGCCTTGATAGGGGTGACCGAGACCGTATAAATTAATTCCAAATTCAGCACAGTTTTTAGTCAACATATCGACTTGGTAACGTGATAATTCTTCTTTAATCGGAAGATGCTGATTTAAAGTGGGAACATTATGATCTGCCGTGGCGACAGTTTGGTTGGGACGAAATACCGGTAAGCCTCTTTTTCGTAAACCGTCGAATGCTTGTGGTGAAGTTACCTCATGGATAAGGTGTGTGTCTATATAAATAATATCTGGAAATCCTTCTTCACGTTTGACGACATGCGCATCCCAAATTTTTTCTACTAATGTTTTTGACATTTTCTTCTCTAATGTTAATTTTTTTTCAATTTAATTCGGCTGTTTTTAGGAACTTCCTAAAAACAGCCGAATTTTTGCAGTCTAAATTACGAAAATTTAAACAGTTTTTATAGCTTTCATTGCAGTCATTGCTTGACGTAATTTACGACCAACAATTTCTACTTCATGATTACGTAAAATCTCATTAATCTCCACTAATTGAGCATTATCTACGGAGCCGTCTTTACCCGTATTGTAATTCTTTCCTACTAAATCAGTTTGTACTGTTTTCATGAAATCAGCTAATAATGGTTTACAAGCTTGATCAAATAAATAACAACCATATTCAGCCGTATCTGAAATAACACGATTCATCTCGAATAATTTTTTACGAGCAATTGTATTTGCGATTAATGGAGTTTCGTGTAACGACTCGTAATACGCAGATTCTGGTTTAATACCAGCTTCTACCATCGTTTCGAAAGCTAATTCAACACCAGCTCTGATGAAAGCAACCATTAATGTATAATTGTCAAAATACTCTTGCTCTGCAATTTTGACATCACCTGCTGGTGTTTTTTCAAATGCTGTCTCACCTGTTTCAGCTCTCCATTTTAAAAGATTGGCATCACCGTTAGCCCAGTCTTCCATCATGGTTTTACTAAACTCACCTGAGATAATATCATCTTGGTGTTTTTGGAATAATGGACGCATGATATCTTTTAATTCTTCTGATAATTCAAAAGCTTTAATTTTAGCAGGATTGCTTAGACGATCCATCATGCCACTTACACCACCGTGCTTTAATGCTTCAGTGATTACTTCTACACCATATTGAACTAATTTGGAAGCATACCCTGCATCAATGCCTTGCTCCACCATTTTGTCGAAAGACAAAATAGAACCTGTCTGCAGTAAACCACATAAGATGGTTTGCTCACCCATTAAATCAGATTTTACTTCAGCAACAAATGACGATTTCAATACACCAGCTCTATGGCCACCTGTACCTACGCAATATGCTTTTGCTTCAGCCCATCCCTTTCCTTGAGGATCATTTTCTGGGTGAACAGCAATTAAAGTAGGAACACCAAAACCACGTACATATTCTGCACGAACTTCAGATCCTGGGCATTTTGGTGCGACCATGATAACCGTAATATCTTTACGGATTTGCATGCCTTCTTCAACAATATTGAAACCGTGAGAATATGACAATGTAGCTCCTTCTTTCATCAGCGGCATTACGGCGTTGATCACAGCTGTATGTTGTTTATCAGGTGTTAAGTTGATCACTAAATCTGCTGTTGGGATCAACTCTTCGTAAGTGCCAACATTAAAATTGTTGTCCGTAGCATTTTTCCAAGAATCTCTTTTTTGCTCAATAGCTTCTTTACGCAATGTATATGATACATCTAAACCGCTATCTCTTAAATTTAGACCTTGATTTAATCCTTGTGCACCACAGCCTACGATTACGATTTTTTTACCTTTTAAAGCATCCACACCGTCTGCGAACTCACTATTGTTCATAAACTCTGCTTGACCTAATTGATGTAATTGATCTCTAAGTGGTAGTGTGTTGAAATAATTTGCCATTGTTATTATTAATTTCTTATTGATGGTTTGTTGATTATTCTATTTATTATTTTTAATTACTCTGCGTTGTGCTTGGGCATATCCCCAGTGCAAATTATCGTGCGATAATGTCGCGATTAGTACTTCTTCGATTGTTTTCATCTCAGAACCATACGTTGCGGTCGCATACGGTGTGATGGATTTGAAAGTTCCCTTTGCATAGTCGCTTTGAATCTGATCGATCGTTGTTAGCGCTAAAGATTTAAATTCATCCACTTCTGCTTGCGTCACCTCGCGTGTTGGTTTTGTGTCTTTTTTATAATCGTCATTGTACTTTACCGTTGAAGCATCTGCTAGGATGCCAGTACGAACGTAGCTCAAAGTTTGAGTGGAAACAACGATATGTGCAAAATTCCAAAAGATATTATTATTGAATCCTTCTGGTATTTGGTTTAATTCGTCTATTGTTAAATCATCGATCAAGCGGATGAAGGCTTTGCGACTATTGATGATAAATTCAAATATATGTTGTGTCATTTTTTACTCTTTTTTAATCGATTTATTTCATTACTCTAGATTGAAGCTAAGCCAAAGTGTGGTTACATGGTAAACACATTATCTCCTTTTTCAAGATATTCGTTTTCAACAACTTCTTCAGAAGGCTCTCTTCGCTCAAATTCTTTTAGCTTAGCATGAAATCCTGCACTTTCTTTAATGATAGCAATACGTGCACCGCGTACAAATTCGATTAAGTTATACTTAGTCAACTCTTCTGTTAGTTTATCAATTTCCTCTCGATGTCCAGCAGTTTCAAATACGGTGTAATCTTTGCGGATTACAACTGCAGATGCGCCATATTGACGCAATAGTCTTTCTACATATACTTTTTCGGTAATGATATCTGTTGGGACTTTATATAAAGCCTGTTCTTGCCAGATGACTTCATCATTCGTATTATAATAGGCTTTCAGTACTTCTACCTGTTTTTCAATTTGACGACACAATTTGCGGACTACTTCCTCAGCTTCCGCGATTAAGATTGTGAAGCGGTGAATGCCTTCGACTTCGGAAGGTGAAGTGTTTAAGCTTTCGATATTGATTTTTCTTCTTGAGAATATGGTTGATATTCTACCGATCATACCGATAGAATTTTCCGTATATATCGTAATTGTATATTCTTGTTTTTCCATTTTTACTTCAATCTAATTTCTGAAACACTAGTTCCTTGGGCAACCATAGGGAATACATTGTTCTCTTTGCCCACCATTACCTCTAGTAAATATGCGCTATCGTGATCCAACATGGTTTTTAACGCTGTTTTCAATTGATCTCTTTCAGATACTTTTTGGCCATCGATGTAGTATGATTTTGCTAGTGCAACAAAATCTGGACTTGTAATATTGACAAATGAGTATCTTTTTTCATTGAAAAGCTGTTGCCATTGGCGTACCATTCCCAAGAATTGATTGTTTAAGATCAAGATTTTTACTTTAGCACCAAATTGCATAATAGTGCCCAATTCTTGTAATGTCATTTGGAAACCTCCATCACCGATAATCGCAATAACATCACGATGAGGTGCACCATACCAAGCCCCTATAGCTGCAGGTAGACCAAACCCCATTGTTCCCAGTCCGCCTGAAGTGACATTCGATTTTGATTGTTTGAATTTTGAGTAGCGGCATGCGACCATTTGATGTTGACCCACATCTGTGGTGATGATCGCATTACCTTCTGTCAATTCGTTTAGTAAATTGATCACTTCACCCATGGTTAGTACATCACCAGTTGGATGAAGCTCGTTTTGGATGACTTCTTTAATTTCTTCTTTTTCTAACGTTCTGAATTGTGCCAACCAATCGGTATGGTCTTTTTTGTCAATCAATTCAGTCAGTTGTGGCAATGTTTCTTTACAATCTCCCCAAACGGCAACTGTTGTTTGTACATTTTTATCAATTTCTGCAGGGTCAATATCAAGATGAACTACCTTTGCCTGTTTCGCATATTTGTCAAGACGTCCAGTTACACGGTCATCGAAACGCATACCAATAGCGATTAAGACGTCACATTCATTTGTCATCACATTTGGCGCATAGTTGCCATGCATACCTAGCATTCCAACATGTTGTGGATGATCTGTTTCTAGTGCGCTCAGTCCCATTACGGTTGCCGCGGCAGGTATTCCTGACTTTTCTAAGAAAGCTTTAAATTCTTGTTCAGCTCTCCCTAGGATGATACCTTGACCAAATAAGATAAATGGTTTTTGAGCACTATTGATTAAAGCTGCAGCTTCTTGTACATATTCTTTTCTGACGATTGGAGAAGGACGGTATGAGCGTATGTGTGTACACTTTTCATATCCTAAATAATCGAATAACTCCATTTGAGCATTTTTTGTAATATCGATCAATACGGGACCAGGACGACCCGTACTAGCAATATGAAATGCTTTGGCTATTGCTGTAGGAATTTCTGATGCTTCTGTCACTTGGTAACTCCATTTGGTGACAGGTGCGGTAATATTAATGACGTCTGTTTCTTGAAAAGCATCTGTACCCAATAAACTAGCGAATACTTGTCCAGTGATACAGACGATAGGATTACTATCGATCATAGCATCAGCCAAACCAGTTACTAAATTTGTTGCTCCAGGACCAGATGTCGCAAATACAACACCGGTACGGCCAGAGGTTCTTGCAAAGCCTTGTGCTGCATGGATACCACCTTGCTCATGACGGACAAGAATATGAGTCAATTTTTCATTGTAATCATATAATGCATCATAGATCGGCATGATCGCTCCTCCAGGATATCCAAATACGGTATCAACACCTTCACACAATAAGGCTTCTAATACCGCCTGCGAACCTGTCAATTGATTAATAGGTTGAGGCTGCTTCGTACATTCCTTACTTTCAGTTTTTTCCAGCGTACTCATTATTTTTAATTTATTCGATTTGTAATTCTTTTGTTTTTGTTGATTATTCGGTCTTTTGCTTTATAGATCTGTTACACAGCCATCTGAAGCGTCGGAAACGGTTTTTGCGTATTTGTAAAGCACTCCCTTAGTTACTTTTAGTGCTGGTTGTTTCCATTGTGCACGTCGAGCTGCAATTGTTGCTTCATCTACTTTTAAGTTTAAAGTATTGTTGACCGAATCGATTTCAATGATATCATCATCTTCTACCAATCCAATTAAACCTCCTTTGTATGCTTCAGGGGTAATGTGTCCCACGACAAAACCATGCGTTCCTCCAGAGAATCTTCCATCAGTGATCAATGCAACCGATTTTCCTAATCCTGCACCAATGATAGCCGAAGTAGGTTTTAACATTTCAGGCATTCCCGGTGCTCCAACAGGTCCTTCGTTTTTAATAACCACTACATCACCTTTTTTAACACGTCCTGATGAAATACCTACGATAAGATCTTGTTCGCCATCAAACACACGAGCTGGACCGACAAATTTCTCCCCCTCTTTTCCTGAAATTTTAGCAACAGAACCTTTCTCTGCTAAATTACCATAAAGGATCTGTAAGTGACCATTTGCTTTAATGGGATCACTCAATTTATGTATGATCTTCTGATCATAATCGATGACGGATTTCACATCTGCCAAATTCTCTGCCAGTGTCTTACCTGTTACAGTCAAACAATCACCATGCAATAAGCCTTCGTTCAATAGATACTTTAAAACAGCAGGGATACCACCATATTGATGTAAATCTTGCATTAAGTATTTTCCGGAAGGTTTAAAATCTGCTAAGACCGGTGTCTCATCCGACATGCGTTGAAAATCGTCTTGAGTGATGTCTACTCCTATAGATTTACCAATTGCAATAAAGTGCAACACAGCATTGGTACTTCCTCCTAAGATGATGATCGCACGAATGGCATTTTCAAATGCTTTACGTGTCATGATATCCGAAGGTTTGATATCTTTTTCTAATAAGATACGGATATATTTACCTGCTTCTAGACATTCATCTTTTTTATCTTGTGAAACAGCTGGGTTAGAAGATGAATAAGGTAAACTCATACCTAATGCTTCTATGGCAGCAGCCATGGTGTTTGCGGTATACATTCCGCCACAAGCACCTGCTCCAGGGCAAGTATTACGGATCACACCGTCATAATCTTCGTCGGATATATTACCACATATTTTTTGCCCTAAAGCTTCAAATGCAGAAACAATATTTAAATCTTCACCTTTATAATGGCCTGGGGCAATAGTTCCGCCATAGACCATAATCGCTGGACGATCCAGACGGCCCATTGCGATAATAGCTCCAGGCATATTTTTATCGCATCCTGGTATCGCAATCAATCCATCGTAATATTGTCCACCACAGATGGTCTCAATACTATCAGCGATAACATCTCTACTCACCAACGAGTAGCGCATACCTGCTGTACCGTTGCTCATCCCATCACTTACACCAATAGTACCAAACGTAAGACCTACTAAATCATTTGACCAAACTCCTTTTTTAACAACTTGTGCTAAATCATTTAGATGCATATTGCAGGTATTACCATCGTATCCCATGCTTGCAATACCTACCTGCGCTTTTTCCATGTCCGCATCCGTCAGACCAATACCATACAGCATCGCTTTTGCTGCTGGTTGTGTTTCATCTTGTGTGAATGTACGGCTGTATTTATTCAATATGTTTTCCTTATCAGATGATGACTTCATAGTTCTCGTTCTCTAATACTAAATTTTTATATCTTCTTTGAATAGAAGCACCTATTGTATGCTCCCAGTTTTCTTTATATATAATATGATCGACTTGTTTTATTCCTATGATCTCTGCTGCCGTTCCGGATAAAAAGGCTGAATCAGCTTCATGGATATCTTGAATAGTTAGTCGTTTCTCAATTAAGTCAATTCCTAATTTTTTGCAAATAAGGATGACATTTTTTCGTGTTATCCCAGGGAAAATATTCTGGATAGGGGGGGTGTAGATTTTGAAATCTTTTTCTATGAATAAGTTTTCACTTGAAGCTTGCGCTACATAACCATCTTGATCCAATAATAAAGCTTCATCAAATCCATGCTGGATTGCTTTGCTGCTAGCTAGGATTGAATTAATATATTGCCCTGATATTTTAGATGAAATCGGAAATGATTTTGAACTCGGACGTTCGATATCTGAAATTTCCACTTTCAATAAATTCTGACCTAAATATGGTCCCCATTCCCAAGCGGCCATCATGATTCTAGCTTCGGTTGATGAGGTCAAGTGCATATTAGATCCTGAAAATACCAATGGTCGAATATAGGCTGAACGTAAGTTGTTAATAGCAAGTAATTCATAAGCACGGTCGATCAACTCACGATTGTCCCAGGAATAAGGAATGTTAATCGCTTCACAAGATTTTTGTAAACGCTCGAAATGTTCGAGTGCCTTAAAAATACGAGGTCCATTATGGGTGTTATATGCCCGAAGGCCTTCGAACGCTCCATAACCATAGTGTAATGCTTGCGTATACAAGTCAAGACCTGTCGCAAAAGCTTTGACGTATGATCCGTCTAAGTAAATTAATGTGTTCTCGTCGTAATACTTCATAGCCTATGATCTACCCCCTCTAGTAAATATTAAAAAATAACTTGTTTTTGTTTCCCTTGGGTAAATGTAATTTTAACCGTAAACTTTGGTGCTAAAATTATTTCTTTAAGTTACTCCGAATAAAAATAATTGGCAATAGCTATATTTGACTTTTTTGATTAAGTATATAATTTTGAATTATGGGTTTTTACAAAATTTAATTTTAAAAATTTAAATAATATTGATATTTTAAAGTGCGTTAAGTAGACCGTATTTAAA
The DNA here is from genome assembly GCF_023273895.1 of Sphingobacterium sp. PCS056. Taxonomy (NCBI): domain Bacteria; kingdom Pseudomonadati; phylum Bacteroidota; class Sphingobacteriia; order Sphingobacteriales; family Sphingobacteriaceae; genus Sphingobacterium; species Sphingobacterium sp. PCS056. The sequence goes on from NZ_CP096883.1 coordinate 1,947,486, forward strand.
ATCGGTCTACTTGGTCTGAAAACTTTTTTTTGATTTTTGTGTGAAATTCTTCTTAAAAAAGGATAATTGTGAATTTATTTGATTTTTTTATACACGCTGGAGTATCGGTTTTCGAATCCTTTTATTGGCTTAATAATTAGATTTTTGGTCATGAATGCTAGGTGTAAAATTCTTATAAACTAATGGGAATAATTGGTTTATAATCATGTCAAAAATAAAAATGTACTGTTATATTTTATCTGCTTTGCTACCATGATGTTAATATCTATTGGTAAAAGTGGATAAATAGCATCTACTTTTTAAACCTATGGAAAGTTATAGACATCTTATTGGCATTTGTTAAGAAATGTATATAATAAGTGTAGTCAGTTATGATCTGATGTAGACCTTTGAGCCCTGACGTATGATGAAGAACAGTTTATCTTGGTTTTATAAACATCATGTTGATAAAGGTATATAAAGTGTGAAGTTCTTCCATTTTCTAGGAGGTTATAAACATGTTGTAGACATCTTGTTGACAAGTGTTAAGAAAACGATATACGACGTATAACAAGTTATGATTTGAGATAGGTCTATAAGTGACCATTTAACTGGAATGAATTTTTCCATTCATTTATAAACAAGATGTGGATATCTATTTGGGACAAGTGGATAAAAATACAAAAGCCTCTTATTTTTAAGTAAGAGGCTTTTAGATATCATCAAGAGATGAGTTATGCTTCAATAATTCCTTCAGCTAATATCGTAACGACATTGTTTTTAGCTTCTACCACACCACCTTTGATGCTTAAGGTTTGCTCGTCTTTACCTTGCTGAATAATTACTTTTCCATCTTCTAAAGTAGAAATGATAGCAGCGTGATCTTTTAAGATTTGAAAAGATCCTGCAGTACCTGGAACAGTTACCGCAGTTGCATCACCTTCAAATACTATTTTGTCAGGAGTGATTATAGATAATTTCATTTTATATAATAGTATTTAGTAGTTCGTATTAAGTACTTAGACTTTTACACTGTATTTAGTATGGAGTATTTAGACTTTTTCTATCGATTAGCATCTAAAACCTTCATATTAAGTTTTCGAGATCTAAATACAAGCTACTAAATACTAACAACTAACTTAAACTGCTTCAGCTAATAATTTTTTACCTTTTTCGATTGCTTCTTCGATGCTACCTACTAAGTTGAAAGCTGCCTCAGGATACTCATCAACAGCACCATCAAGGATCATATTAAACCCTTTGATTGTATCTTTGATGTCTACCAATACACCTTTTAAACCTGTAAATTGCTCAGCCACGTGGAAAGGTTGTGATAAGAAACGTTGAACACGACGTGCGCGTTGTACGGTTAATTTATCTTCTTCTGATAACTCATCCATACCTAAGATGGCGATGATATCTTGTAATTCTTTGTAACGTTGTAAGATTTCTTTTACGCGCTGTGCTGTATCGTAGTGCTCGTTACCTAAAACAGCAGGGCTTAAGATGCGAGAAGTCGAATCTAATGGATCTACTGCAGGATAAATACCTAACTCTGCAATTTTACGTGATAATACAGTCGTTGCATCTAAGTGGGCAAATGTTGTCGCTGGAGCAGGGTCGGTTAAATCATCCGCAGGTACGTATACCGCTTGAACTGAAGTAATTGATCCGTTTTTAGTAGAGGTAATACGCTCTTGCATTAAACCCATCTCTGTTGCTAACGTCGGTTGGTAACCTACTGCAGAAGGCATACGGCCTAATAAAGCAGATACTTCAGAACCCGCTTGTGTAAAACGGAAGATATTATCAATAAAGAATAATACGTCTTTACCTTTACCATCTTCTTCACCATCACGGAAATATTCAGCAATCGTTAAGCCTGATAAAGCAACACGTGCACGTGCACCTGGAGGCTCATTCATTTGACCGAATACGAAAGTACATTTCGATTCTTTCATCAATTCGGTATCGATAGCATCTAAAGGCCATTGACCTTTTTCCATCTCTTCCATGAAGTGCTCACCATATTTGATAATGCCTGATTCCAACATCTCACGCAATAAGTCATTACCTTCACGTGTACGCTCACCAACACCAGCAAATACAGATAAACCACCGTGTCCTTTTGCTATATTGTTGATTAACTCTTGAATTAATACAGTTTTACCTACACCGGCACCACCAAATAATCCAATTTTACCACCTTTAGAATATGGCTCTAATAAATCGATTACTTTAATACCTGTGAAAAGTACTTCAGTTTCAGTCGATAGATCTTCAAATTTAGGTGGAACATTATGGATTGAACGACCATTAGTTTTATCTAAATTTTTGATCCCGTCAATGGCATCACCCACAACGTTGAATACACGACCTTTAATTTCTTCACCAATAGGCATTTTGATTGGAGCACCTGTGTCGACAACTTTCATTCCACGAACCAAACCTTCGGTTGCATCCATAGAAATTGTACGAACACGTTCCTCACCTAAGTGTTGTTGAACCTCTAAAACGACACGTTGACCATTTTCTCTTTCGATAATCAAGGCATCGTAAATTTTAGGTAGATTTTCATTGTCGGCGAAGTTGACGTCAACCACTGGGCCGATAATCTGCGCTATTTTACCAATATTGGGCATATTATGGGGACTAAATATTTATTAATCAATTTTATAAAGGCAATATAAACCGCCTCTTTTTGGTCAGCAAAAATAAGATTATTGTCGCTGAAAAACAAATAGAAATTTCAATTAAATTCTTTTTTATTGAAATATGTCAATTTGTTATTCATTCTAATAATATATGTTCTCGAAAAAAGATAATTTCAGCTTAATATGACGGCTTTATCCATTTTAAAGACACTATTCATCTTTTTTTGTCATCATTGGACAAACGATAAAAAATCCTGATTTTAATTCAAATATAGAACGAGTTTGAATCAAATACAACTCCGATCGTTACATATTTGCTGTATCATGACGCTGATTATTCGAAAACATATTGAATTATTTATAAACAAATCCTATTCTCACTCTTTATCTCGAATAAAATAAGGGCAATTGCACGATGCAATTGCCCTTATTTTAAATGTATTAAAAAATCGTTACGATCTTTTGTTTAACTCATCTTGAAGTTGACGTTTTAATGCTTGTTCTTTTTCAAGTGCCTTTTTTCGGAATAACGCAAGCTCTTCTTGTGCTTGATCTGCCGTTTTTTGATATTCATCAGTATTTACTTTCGCTTTACGGTAAGAGAATAGAAAGGTTATTGTACTGATCAAGAGTACGGCAATGATTAACCAAACGATACTGCTATAAGCTGATTTGGTAGTATTGATTCCTAAAAAAGAGAAACTATCGGCTTTTTCTTGTTCCTGAGCCAATTGGTCTTTTAATATCTGAACACTATCTTGTAATCCTTTGGTTGTCGATCCGTAATTTGAGCTTGCAGATTTTAATGCAGTAATTTCTTTTTGAAGTTTGCTGACAGTATCTACTACATTTTTTCTGATGATCTCCAGATTTGATTTACGTACCATCTTGAAATCATAATTATTTTTTGAAATGTAGTTCAAATGGTCAAACTGATTTGCAAGACTACCTTTACTCAAACCTTCAGGGCCAAATTTGTTAGCAGTTGCTGTTGTTGGTTGAGCTACTGGAGCTTGGGCCGAAGCGAATTGGTGATGAGCGCACAGAAGAGATACAGTTATAACTAGTGATTTTAAAATATGCATAGATGAATTAACGTTACAAATTTTTTACAAAATTAATGATTGCTTCTAATATATACTAAAAAGTTAAGATTTTAAGTTTAAATGTTGAAATATTTTTATTAAATGTGTATTTCTGCAAGATAAATAAAGAATATGCAATCCTAATCGTTTAGGTGTTCATCCTATTTATTGTTTTAAAAAATACGCTTAGATGAGCACTTTTTTCACAAGTTCTTGATCGATTATTTTATGTACAGATCAATCGTTTTTTAGCTAGAGGCTGCTCGTAAATTTAAATTTGATACCCAATTGAAAATTGCTAATGGTCTTAAATATTTCTTTCAAAGTTGCTTTTTCAATTTTAGTTAGACTATCGATTCGAATATAATTACTGGGTTCAGATTTTGAGGTTAAAATCTCATTAGTTTGATTTTTTAATCTCAGGGCCATCATATAATAGTATGATTGATATAATTCTTCGTATTGTGTCTGATTGAAGATCCCGAGCTTAACCAATTTTTTAAGCCTTTCGCCAGTATTTTCTTCATAAATTCTATTTTTTAATGCATATACACGCACCAGATCCACAATTGGAGTCATCGCTTTTTTGATATTTAAAAATTCAGCAGTTCCAATGGTTTGTGTTTTTATGGCATTAAAAAATGTTAATGGTGGTTGATATTGCAAAGCATTCTTTGCGATGAAGGAGAAGAAGCGTTCATTTGGTTTTTGTAATTCTATATTTAAAAATAATTTAAGTTCATCGATGATTTCTTGATTTCCATAGAGTCGCCTACAATCAAAGAACGTTGAAAATTTAATCGCATTCTCGGGCATGGTATCTTCTATCCAATTTTTATAATTATTTTTCCAATGGGATAAAGAATGTGTCCATTTAGGATTGCTCGCCATAAATTCACCTGTGCAGTATACAAATCCAATTTTATTTAAATAATCAGAGACTTTCTTTGCAAAAGTTAAAAAATAACTTCTAACAAGTTCACGATGTTCATTCGCTTTATCTTCATATATAATGGCATTATCTTGATCGGTTTTGAGTGTTTGTTCCTTCCTGCCTTCACTTCCTGTTACCATAAAAACAAATTTTGCGGGAGGTTCTCCAATTTCTTGGATCACTTTTTCAATCACTTTGATTGAAATGGTATCGGCAATTGTGGTGATCACTTGGTTGGCAATTTCTGCATGGACACCGCGCTCTAACAATTGGTTTATAATTTTAGGTACATTATTCCATTTATCTCCGAGCTCATCTATAGATTCAGCTAATTTTACAGATTGTATAAAAACTAAGGGAGATTGCCCTTGCTCACTTAGTAAGCGATTTCGGCTTAAAAAACCAACATATTTACCTTCTTTTTCGACTAAAAGATATTTGGTTTTCGTTCGGAACATCATGAGAACGGCTTCATATAGAAAGGCTTGATGAGAGATGCTGACAATCGGATTGTCCATCACCGACCCGATCGGTTGTGTAGCTTCTATTTGCTTCCCTAATACATTGTCGCGTAATGTTATATCTGTTGCGTATCCGATGATTTCTTCTTTTTCCGTTATAAAGATGCAGCTAATTTTATGTCTTGACATTTTTTGTGCTACTTCGAAAATAGGCGTATGGTAGGGAACGGATATAATATCTTTATAGATGATGTTATCAATCTTTCGAGAATATAACTGATCAGCTGCGTAATAACTTTCTTCAAATGGTGCTGGCGATTTTACGAAATGCGAAAAATCTTCTTCTAGCATTTTGCGTCCAAATGAATTTGTAAAGAAATGAAAAAAATCCTCATTGACATGACAGAGTTCAATAAAGTCTTTACGGGGCAATCGGTATATGGTTGTTCCTTTTTTGACCATGACAGATTTTAATGCCTTTTTACGGTTTAGCAGAATAGATATTCCTCCAAAGCAATAAGGATGATGATGGATCTCAATAGAATGTTTATTTTCACTAGTATCTAAGAAAAAAGTTTCGTATTCACCTTTATAAATGAGATCTATTCCTTCAATATCTGTCACATTCTGTCGGTAAAGCAGCTCTTCTTTTGTAAATGTATATTTCGTCATCAGGTCTACTAAACTTTTTTGCACGGAATCGGGCAAGAGTTGAAAAGGTTGAGTTGTTTTTAATAACGATAAAATAACCTCAGAATTATTCATATAAGCGGATTTAAGGTTGAAATATAGGTAGAAATTGAGCTTGTTGGTTTTCAACATCTGCTATTGAAAGTTCATTTCTGCGTATCATTTCAAAATAGCATTTTGCAGTTATTTCGGCATCTTTTTCAGCATGATGCATATTTTCGGGCAATGTTGTAAATAACGCTTCATGTAGGAGTGCTAGATTCATATAGACCATATTGGGATTTCGTACATACTTTTTGCTATGCCATAAGGTACAAAAATAGCGGAATTGTTCAAATGGGATAGGCAGTTTTACTCTAACAAATTCAGCGCACAAGACTTGTAAATCAAATGATAAGAAATGACCAACAATTAAAGGGTTATATTTTTTTAGATCATGTGCTAATTTTCGAAGTACGTTTTTTTTGTTGTCACCATGCTCTCTCAAAAAATGGGGTGTTAAACCATGAATTTTTTCTGATTCTCGACTTATAGGGATCAGTGGTTCATAGATGTATTTGTTTGTGCGTTTGATTTCATTAATCTCCATGTCAAATATGATCCATGCTAATTGCAATACATGAGGCCAATTTTGAATATCGCTGTATTTTTTATCCCATTTTTTAGGAAGATCGGAGGTTTCTGTATCCAGAAATAATATATACTTTTTCAAAAAGTGTGTCGCTATGCTATTTGTTATTAAAAATAAGTAAATTATCGATCATATGGAAAGCCAACAGGTAAAAAAAACGGATCGGCTACACATGTTGTACAGTTGTGTTTTTTTGAAACTCGGTAGGTGTGATTCCAAAAGACGCTTTGAAGCAAGTCGCAAAATAACGTGGATCAGAAAATCCGGTTGCAAATGCCACTTCGCTAACCGTAATAGATTTATCTTTTTCCATCATCTGACAGGCATGTTTTAAGCGAATATTTTTTATAAACTCACTCGGTGATAAATCAAGCAGTACTTTGGTTTTACGGTATAGTGTCGATTTGGATAGTGCGAGTATCTCCCCAAGCTTAATAATATCAAATTGATCGTCACCTAAGTTTTCTTCAACAACCTTGATCATTCGTTGTAAGAACTGTTCATCTACAGGAGTGTAATCCAAAGTTGCGATATTAATTTGTGTATTGTTATTGAAGTTGATCTGCTTCGTTCTTTTATTGATGATAAAGCTCTGAATTTTGGCTTCCAGTACTTTAATATCGAAAGGCTTACTGATATAGCCGTCGGCTCCAGCTTGATAACATTCAATTCGATCTTCTATACTATTCTTTGCTGTAAGCAATAATACTGGAATATGGTTAATTTCCGTATGCTGCTTGACAGCTGTACATAGGCTAAGTCCATCCATTTCGGGCATCATAATATCACTGACAATAATATCAATATCGACTTTGTTTAAAAGGTCTAGACCTTGTTTTCCGTCAGAAGCGACATGGACATGGTATTTCTTTGATAAAATACTTGACATAGTCTGCTGCAGATCTTCGTTATCTTCTACCAGTAAAATATGCAGTTTATGGAGCTCTCCAGAAGTGATTTCATGGATGACTGTTTCGACATCATTGATTTCATAGATCAGTTGATCTTTTTTAGGAAAGGACTCATCCCATATTTGATATCCTTTGTTAAGGTAAAATTCCTTATCAACAGGTAGTATGATCTGGAAGCAAGTTCCTTGGTCAGGTAAACTCTCGACACTGATTTTCCCAAAGTGAATGTCTACTAATTCTTTGGTTACTGACAGACCAATACCATTGCTTTCTTGATTGACAAATGATTTATTGGTATAAAATGGTTTAAATATTTTATCTAATTCATCTTTATCGATTCCCATGCCGTTATCACGTACAAAAAGATAGAGCAGTTTTTGTCTATTGTCTTCTTTTATATAGTATGACAGGGTGATTTTACCATCTTTAGGTGTGTATTTAAAGGCATTAGAGAGTAAATTGAAAAGGATTTTATCCATTTTATCCGCATCATAATAAACATCGGTTGTACATTCTCCATGATTGATTTCAAATTCAATATTTTTTCGAACGGCTAACGGGCTAAAAAAAACATGGCTCAATTGATTTATAAATGCGGGCAAATGTTCTTGACTAACTTTCAATTCCATCAAATTATTTTCTATTCTTCTGAAATCCAAAATTTGTTGTAATAAACGTTTTAAGCGATCTAGATTTAATCTCATTTTTTCGAACTGGCTTAAATGATGCTTTGTTGTCATTTGGACGTCGTCTACTAAGCAAGAAATAATGGTTAATGGTGTCAACAGGTCATGCGAAATACTTGTGAAATAACTGAGTTTGGATTGCGCCAGTGCGTGTGCATTTTCTTTTTCTATTTGCGCAATTTTTAGATCACTTCTTAATTTTAAACGGTGTAAAGTAAAATTAATAAAATAGTAAAATATACCGATCAGTAGGCATGCATATAAAAAATAGGCTAAATTGCTCTCATAAAATGCAGCTTTTTTGTAAATATTAATTTCGGTAATTGTCGTATTCCATTTATTATTTAAATCAGTCGATTTTATTAAAAATCGATAAGATCCTTTTCCTAGATTATTATATGCTGCGAATACCCGATCTCGGGATGCATTGACCCAATCCTGATCAATACCTTCTAACTTATAGGCATAGCGAAGTTTATTATCCTGGGTATAGCCAAGTGATGAAAAAGAAAATTCTATATTTTGATCGTCGGGTTCCAATGTCAGTATCTGTTGATTGAAATTAAATTTTTTTTGATTGGATTCAAGGACAATGGACTTATTATTAATCTTGATATCTGTTACTTGGACTTTAGCTCTATAATTTGGAATATTACTATTATCATCCAATCTAACCATTCCGTTATATCCTCCAAAGTAGACCGAGTTTGATTTTTTATCAATCGTAAATGCTCTTTTGGAAAACATATTGACTTGCAGACTGTCAGTCGATGTAAATTCTAAGATGTCTTTATTGAGTGCATTTATTTTAAATATATTTCTGGTACTAGAAAGCCATACGGTATTATCTAGGCAAACGATATCCAGTAGTTGGTTTTTTCCAAATAAAGCCGAATTTGCTAATTCCTCCATTTTCTTTATACCAGTTTGATAATACAGTAAGCGATTATCTTTGGTTCCGATCCATAGGTTGTCATTTTTATCAATATCTAAGGATTCAATTTGATTCGTTTTAAGAATTGCCGTCGATTGACCAATATGTTGTAAGATCTGATCTGGATCATTTTTATTGATATAATAAATGCCGCTTCCCTTGGTGGCTATCCAAATATTTGATTTTTTATCTTCAGCTATGCTAACCGCTTGATCTTTTATCTTTGTGATCAGCTTTATTTTCTTGCTGCTAGCATCTCTATATAATACACCTTGACTTGTTGCGATCCAAGTTCTCGACTGACTATCTTGGAAAAAGAAGATGGGAACCCCGGAGTGGTTTGCTTCACGCTTTAGATCTATCTTATGATTTAACTTGATATTGTTATGCTGCTTTTCGAAAACATTTATAGTGGCTTCATAAGCAGAACCGACCCACAGTTCCTGCTGTACATCAATGGCACAGCTAGCTGCTCTAATGGAGATCAATTCTCGTAAATTGGCATTACTATATGTGTTTAATAAACCATCGTTTGGGTTTAAACTTCCAAAGCCAAAGCGCTCCAGATTGAACCAAAATATACCCTTTTCATCACGGTATAACATATTCACATTGGGCGCGATGCTATATCTACTTTTAATTTCTTTAAAGGTGTAATTTTGAATCAGGGGCTTATCAAAACTAATCGTTGAGATCCCTTTTCCACCGATAGAAAGCCACAATGTCCCTAATCGATCTTGATATATATCATTGAAAATATTGGTGGTATGATCAAAATAGGGAGCCATATTGACTTCTTTGAGTGCTCCGTTTATATATTGAAAGGTCGATATACCAGAAAACGAAAGGATCCAAATATAATTGCGATGCCGATCTTGCACGATGTTATAGAATAAATCTTCCTTTCCAATGTTTCGACGCTTGTTTTTTATTGCTATTTCTTGGTATAAGTTCTTCTTATTGTCCGGATTAAATAAGTAAACTCCATCTCCCCAGGTACATACCCAGAGTTGTTTGTTATGATCTTCAAATAGCTTGAAGGGATTATTACGTGTTCCAACTTTTGGATAATCAATGAATTGATTTTTCTGTATATCTAACTTAAATAAGCCTTGTTCCCAAATTCCTACCCAAATATTGCCTTTTTTGTCTTCAAATATGGTATTAACAGTTCCTGATGGTAATTTATAAATAGAATTATGATCATCCTGATAATTTTGGATGATGGATAAGTCTTTGTTATATACCACAATACCGTTGTCAGATCCTACCCATAATCTATTTTTTTTATCAATTAATAATGTTGTTATACGTGTTGTGGATTGTAGTTTGTTTTTGAATGGTTTGATCACATAACTTTCTTTTTCTAGCGTATATAACCCTTTCTCTGTACCTAGAATGAGGTAATTTTGATATTCTACTAATGTTTTAATGTTTTGATTTGTTGCTGTTTTGCCCTCTATGGTCTTTAATTTAAAATTAAGGATATTATACGCATCATACCTACTTAATCCCTGTGTAGAAGCAAACCAGATATAGCCATCCTTATCCTGACAAGTTTGATTGATGGTGAGGGAGGGTAATTCATTATTTTTAGCAATGGGATTCAATCCCATTTGTTGGCCATTAACTTGGATATGAAAAAGTAAATATATGATGAAGAAGAAGATTTGATATGTATTTTTCATAATCAATTGGTTTAATCTAATCAGATCTACAATTTGTCCTTCACTTCTAGCTGTTTTTATCGCCTTACTCAATAAAGCCGGTGAATTAATTAACATAAGAAGAAAGGGAGACATCATTTAATTCCTTAATAATGGTTAGCGCTAAATTGCTATTCCTTGCGTCTTAATTGAGTATCTAACTGGTTCAAAAGTCCGATTCAAATTGGTATCTTTTTTAAAGATATAGAATGTTATTTAAAATAAATGTAAAATAAACACTTATTTTAAAAAAAATGGGTTAAATGTCGTTTTCCGAGCACTATTGCTCTATAGTGGATTACTCAAACTATTAAATGATCCAATTTTGTATGTTGAATAAACCCAAATTAAACATCAGATATATGCATTTTAGCTAGATTTGATTTGACCAATCTTCAATAATATTTAGATCTGCTAAACGCTGTTGATTGGATTTTTTTAACCTTAAAACCTTAAGATATGCGCAAATACTTTATTGTATATTTTCTTCTGATTACTTATTCTGTCTTTGGACAAGATCTTAAAAAGAGTGATGTTTTGGCTCAATTGAATCTGGCGAATCACTATTGGCAGTCCAACCATAAGCCTCAAGTTTGGGCATTTTGGGATCAAGCAGCTTATCACAGTGGAAATATGGAATTTTATAAAGAGTTTAAAAATAAAACCTTCTTAAAATATACGGAAGATTGGGCGAATTTTAATGAATGGCAGGGTGCAAAATCAACCGATAAAGCGAATTGGAAATATAGTTATGGGGAGACTGATGATTATGTGCTGTTTGGCGATTGGCAGATCTGTTTTCAAACCTATATTGATCTTTATCATATCGACCCCCAAGCTTACAAAATAGCCCGAGCTCAAGAAGTGATGGATTACCAAATTCATACCAAACAGCATGATTACTGGTGGTGGGCCGATGGACTATATATGGTGATGCCCGTGATGACCAAGATGTACAATTTAACTAAAAATCCGCTCTATTTAGAAAAGCTACATGAATATTTGGAGTATGCAGATGGTATCATGTATGATCAAGATGAAAAACTGTATTATAGGGATGCTAAATATGTCTATCCAAAACATAAGACCGCTCATGGGAAAAAAGACTTTTGGGCAAGGGGTGATGGTTGGGTATTCGCGGGATTAGCAAAAGTGCTACAAGATCTGCCCAAAGACAATGCATATTATAGACATTATGTAAAACGTTTTCAAGATATGGCCGATGCTATTGTAGCGTGTCAACAGAAGGAGGGTTTCTGGACGAGAAGTATGCTAGATCCAGAACATGCACCAGGTAAGGAATCCAGTGGAACGTCTTTCTTCACTTATGGACTTCTTTGGGGAATTAACAACGGGATTTTGAATCGTGAAGAATTTGATGGTGCCGCAAAAAAAGGATGGCATTATTTAAGTAATATTGCTTTACAGCCTGATGGCAAAGTAGGTTATATTCAGCCTATCGGAGAAAAGGCCATACCAGGTCAAGTCGTTGATGCCCATTCTACATCACCATTCGGTGTGGGAGCATTTTTATTGGCGGGTGTTGAAATGTACAGATATTTAAGCAAATGATGATGAAAAATGTATGGACATTATGGGTATTGATATGCTTCGCCAATGTGACTTATGGGCAGAAGAAAAATACTATAGCATGGAAAGAAACTTCAAGAGCCTTTTGGTTAAAGGAGATGGATCGTATGGCAAGACCGGTTATGCGTAGTTTGGCTCATGACAGTCTAAAGATCAATATGCCTCAAATTACTTCTATAGCGGTTGACAATAAAGAACATCGCATTCAAGTGCAATATGTAGAAGTATTAGGTCGAGTTTTAAGTGGAATATCGCCTTGGTTGGCTTTGAATGACGGTTCGGAAGAAGAGCAAATATTGAGAAAACAATATCGCAATTGGACTATTCAAGCATTAAAAAATGCCTTGGATAGTAATGCAAATGATTTTATGCGTTTTGATCTAGGTGGGCAGCAATTAGTGGATGCCTCATTTATTTCAGTTGCTTTTTTGCGTTGTCCTTGGTTATGGGATCAGCTGGATCCTGTAACTCAAGGCCATTTGGTCCAGGCAATCAAAACGACACGTCAATTTAGACCCGTGTTTTCCAATTGGTTACTTTTTTCTGCCATGAATGAAGCTTTTCTAGCCCAGTACAGTAAAGAATGGGATGTTATGAGAGTAGATTATGCCTTGCAACAATTGGAGCAATGGTATGTTGGGGACGGGATGTATATGGATGGTCCTCATTATGCATATGATTATTATAATAGTTATGTTATTCATCCTTTTTTATCTGGAATTATGGATGTCATCGAGCAAAAAACTAAAAACTATGATGGCATGTTTGCGAAAATCAAACTACGCAACCAACGATATGCCATAATATTGGAAAGGTTGATTAATACAGATGGTACTTTTCCACCATCCGGAAGATCAGTCATTTATCGTGGAGCAGCCTTTCACCATTTGGCAGACATGGCCCTGAAAAAACGATTGCCCAAAGAGCTGACGGAGGGACAAGTCCGCGCTGCTTTATCTGCGGTTTTGAAGAAAACATTTGAAAGTCCATCTACTTATCATCAAAACTGGTTAACGATTGGTCTATATGGAGATCAGCCCGGATTAGGAGATTTTTATAACAATCAAGGAAGTCCATATTTATGCAGTACGATTTTTTTACCGCTTGGACTATCTGAACAAGATAGTTTTTGGACTTCAAAAGAAGAAGAATGGAGTTCTAAGCGTGTTTGGTCTGGACAGGATTGGAAAAAAGATCAAAGTAAGGCCATTCAATAAAAGCTATTAGTCATGAGGTTAAGTACATTTTATAGGGTTTTATGGGTTCATTTTTATATGATCCTTTCCTTAAATTTCTGTTTTTCGCAAAACCCACAGGTTCAGACCATGGACGTTGGAGACGGTTGGGCCAAGAATACGGTCAATACAGCTGTTTTTCGAAAAAACTCTCTCGTCAGTGATGCGAAGTTTCAATACATAGCCTACTACAACGAGAAGGGAAAAGTTGTATTAGGAAAAAGAAAGTTGAGCGAGAAGAGCTGGCAGCTACAGGTTACTGAATATTCGGGCAGAGCTCAGGATGCACATAATATTATCAGTATCATGATTGATGGAGAGGGATATTTACATGTTTGTTGGGATCATCATAATGGTCAGTTACGATATGCTAGGGCAAAACAGCCATATACTTTGGATTTAGGGCCTGAGCGGTCTATGATCGGGAAAGATGAACAGTATGTGACCTATCCTGAATTTTTCAAAATGCCTGATGGCTCACTATTGTTTCTTTATCGTGATGGCGGTTCTGGGTCAGGAAATCTTGTGATGAACAGTTATGATCCCAAAAATGGAAAATGGACTAGACTGCATCGTAATTTAATCGATGGAGAAGGGAAACGAAATGCTTATTGGCAGGCTTATGTCGATAACCAAGGAACGATACATCTGTCTTGGGTATGGCGAGAAAGTCCTGATGTAGCCAGTAATCATGATATGGCATATGCTTGTTCAAAGGATGGAGGGCTCACTTGGGAGTCTACTGCTGGAGTTCAATATACATTACCCATAAACGAATCAACCGCGGAATATGCGGTGCGTATTCCTCAAAACAGTGAGCTGATCAATCAAACATCGATGGCTGCAGATGATGATGGTCATCCATTTATTGCGACTTATTGGCGCGCAAAAGGTTCTACTATTCCTCAATATAAGCTTATTTATTATAGGAAAGGTGCTTGGCAAGTCCGTTCTTTTGATTTTAGAAAAATGTCTTTCAGTTTGAGTGGACATGGAACAAAAGAAATACCTATAGCGAGACCCCAATTAATGGTCAAAGGTAAAAGAGACAATGTTGCTGTCATGCTCTTGTTCCGAGATAAGGAAAGATTAAGTCGAGCTTCTGTATTGACCTTAAATAAGTTGACGGATGATGATTATCAACTATTTGATTTGAATGACGAATCATTAGGAGCATGGGAACCCAGTTATGATACTGAAATGTGGCGAAACAAGAGGAGATTATCGCTGTTTGTTCAAGCTACTGATCAAAAGGATGGTGAAGGACTTTTGGAGTCTGGTCCAAGCAAAGTTAGGGTTATTGAATGGACGCCTAGTCTCAAACCAATAAAAAATACAATCAAACATTAATTATGAAAAAATACCTCTTTAGGATGATATCCTGCTTCATACTCATTTTATCTTATCCCATGGATATGTTCGGACAAGGGACAAGAGATACTGTTTTTAATGTTAGAAATCCAGATCTGAATCTCAGTCCCTATACCGGCATGAACCGTCAACATTGGTTAGATGCAGCCGAATATCTTTTAAAGGGCGCGTTTAGTTATGTCAGTAATCTGGATAGCCCAATGGAGTTTCCTAAACAACCAGGAAGAAGCTATCCGAGAGATGGTATTCATACGGAAACAGAACGATTGGAGGGACTTTGTAGGACCTTGTTTATTGCTTTGCCTTTGATGAAGGAAAATCCAGATTATGAAATTGGAGGTCTAAAGATTGCCGATTATTATCGGCATCAGATTACGCAGCTAGTGAATCCACAATCTGCGAGTTTCATACCACCTTTACCCAAAAAAGGAGGACCAAGTCAAAAGCTTGTTGAATTCGGTGGTTTGGCAGTATCGCTTATGGCTGCTCCCGAAATTTTATGGGATCCATTATCCCAAGAGAAAAAGGATATTTTAGCGCATACCCTCTTAAGTTATGGCAACGGACCTACTATTGATATGAATTGGCGTTTTTTTAATGTCATGATTTTAAGCTTTTTTAAGAGTAAAGGTTACCCGATACGTGAAGATTATTTAAAAGAATTGCTGGAGAAGTGTTTATCTGATTATAGGGGGGATGGCTGGTATAATGATCAGCCCTATTATGATTATTATAGTATGTGGGGGTATCAGATGTACGGAACATTATGGGCTACCTATTATGGAGACCAGATGTATCCAGATTATGCGAAGAGGTTCAGGACTCATTTTCGAGAAATGGTTGGTCATTACCCTTATATGTTCAGTAAGGACGGGGAGATGATTATGTGGGGGAGAAGTATTGCCTATCGAATGGGAGCTGCTGTGCCCTTTCCTCTGATGGGTTTTCTAGAGGACAAAAGCATCAATTATGGATGGATGCGACGAATTGCATCAGGAACACTGCTACAATTTCTCAAACAGCCTGATTTTTTATCTGAAGGTATTCCTACACTTGGTTTTTATGGAGCGTTTGAACCTGCTGTGCAGGAATATAGCTGTAGAGGGAGTGCTTTTTGGCTAGGTAAAATATTTTTAGGATTGCTTATTCCGGATGATAATATATTTTGGACAGCGAATGAAAATTTAGGTGCTTGGGAAAGGGAGATTCCAAAAGTGAATGTCTTGAATTCTTTTGCTCCTGATGCTGAAATATTGATTACTGATTATGCAGAAATTGGCGCAGCAGAGATCAGGGCTTGGTGTGATAGTAAGACAGTGGGTTATTATCAGGGAACTGAAAATTATAATAAGCTGGCTTATAATAGCGCATTTCCTTGGCAGGCGGATGGAAAGAATGGTGAAGTATCGATGAACTATATGTTTCATATCGATGGGACAAAATGGGAGGCACTTCGCCGCTATAAATTCAAAGGCTATCAGAATGGAATTTACTACAGGGATGCGGTATTAGCTTCGGATTCGACGATCAGATTGCAACTTGCAGATGTGATACTTCCTAATGGGATCTTGCGTGTGGATCAGGTGTATAGTCAACAAACTGCTGCGCTGCGTTTGGGACACTATGCTTTGCCTCAATATGAGGGTAGGGCAATTGTTGAGCATCAAATTAAATATAAAAAATGGACAGCAACGATCATCGACAATGGACAGTATCAGTTGGCTATTATTCCTCTTGAGAACTGGGGAAATGTTGAAATCGTAAGTGCTCAAGGTTTAAATCCAGTTACTGCTAACAGTAAAGTCTTGAATGTAATTGGAAATACCAGTGCAAATCAAAAGCGTTTGTTCGCGACGTTGATGTTATGGAAAAAATCGGGTGAGCAGTGGAAAAATGAAGAATTGTTCCCTGTAAAAAAATGGGAACTAAACTTGGATCAAGTAAAAATCAGTTGGAAAAATGGTCGTTATCAAACCGTGAGTTTGACAGCCAAAGATCAACTCTGATATTACCTTAAATAATTATTTTCTAAATGGTCATAGTCCCGTGAAAGATGATTTGAAATAGACTTGAATACGATAAAGCCCTAGTTTTTGAATTGTGAAACTTAAATGCAAGCGTGCATGCTGATGATTAAGAACTAGCAGATACCGCAACAAAATTTAAAAACCATTTTATGTAATAGGTAGCGAAGGCACCCTTTACATAAAATGGTTTTTACTTTTTATTGATTTTTAGTGAATAATTTCCTCTCCTGAATAGATTTTGAACCTTATTGAATCGATTTCAAACCGTTTATAAGCGAATCCGCTATAATTTTGACCTTATAAGGAATTCGAAAATAGCTCAGCAGCGTGTTTCTTTTTCTTAACAATGGAACTGTATCGAGCGATTTTCTTGAGTTTGATAAGAACCAATTATAAACAAAAATATAAACAATACGACGATGGGATCAAGTTGAAATCAACCTGTAGGGGGATTATAGGATAATGGTATGGTCCTATAATAAATTGAATAAAATAGTAATTCTAATCTAAAAACCAATTGTAAATTATGTTAACCCACTATTGCAATAAATACGCAAAAAACACATTGCTATTAAATAGTTTATTTTTAATAGCGATGACTACTTATGGTCAAGGAACTTCCATAAAAGGAACTATTCGAGACGCTTCTACAGGAAGAAATATAAGTAATGTCACCGTAAAGGTAAAAGGAAGTTCTGCAAGTACACAATCAAATACGGGCGGTAGTTTTACCATTCAGGCAAATATCGGAAATACCTTAATTATTTCTTCAGTAGGATATCAGGAAAAGGAAGTGATCGTGCCTCAGGGGGGTGTTGTCGATGTTACGCTTATTCCATCTGAAAATGTACTTGAGGAATTAGTTGTGGTCGGATATGGAACACAAAAGAGATCGGATGTTACGGGGTCTGTGGCATCAGTACCAAAGGATCGATTGTCAAAAATTCCGGTTACGAATGTGATGCAGGCTATCCAAGGTGCCGTATCCAATGTGACTGTTTCGCAGGCATCCTCTATACCTGGAGATGCACCTTCTACTCAAGTTAGAGGTAAGAACTCGATCAATGCATCTTCAGAACCGTATATTGTCGTTGATGGAATTCCGCTATCGCGTACAGATGGTTCTATTAATGATATCAATCCCAATGATATTGAGTCTGTCGAGATCTTAAAAGATCCATCAGCTGTTGCGATTTATGGTGTGAATGGTTCTAATGGTGTTATTTTGATCACCACAAAGCGCGGTACATCCGGAACCCCGCGTATTCGTTACAGTGGTTATGGCGGTGTAGAAAATGTTGCACATATTCTTAAGCCCGTTTCGGGAGAAGAGCTTTTAAAGCGTTATGCTGAATATTCCCGCATTAATAATAGTCCGCTATATAATGGTGGTCCGGTTCGCAATCAGTATGAGTTTGATAATTACACCAATGGTGTGACCACAGACTGGTTAGATGCGGTGATGCAGACAGGTGTGATCCAGAATCACAATGTCAGTTTATCAGGAGGAAGTGAGAATGCCAAATACTATGTCTCTGGAGATTATCTGGATCAAAAAGGAGTTTTATTAGGATACAACTATAAAAGGTATTCATTTAGAACGAATACAGATTTTAAACCAACTAAATATTTATCGGTAGGTACATCATCTTATATCATAGCGCATAATAGAGATGGTGGACGCGCGAGTCTTCTACAGGCTGCTGCAATGAGCCCTTATGCCAAAATGTATAACGATGACGGCACTTTAACACAGCATCCCATGTATTCGGAACAGCTTTGGACCAATCCACTTTTGCCAACGACATTAAATCCAGAGCGTCGTCAATTTAATATCACCCTCAATGGTTATGCAGATCTTAATTTTGGGGAGCTTTACAAACCGCTGGCTGGTCTGAAATACAAACTAAATGCAGGATATTCTTATGTCCCTGGTCGTACTAATGAATATGAAGGGGAGAGTGTTTATAATTTTGCCGGGATGGGTCGTATCACAAACAGTGAATCTCAGTCGTATACAGTAGAGAATATATTAACATATAACAAGGATTTTGGTAAGCATCATCTTGATTTCACAGGATTATATGCCTCCAAAAGTAAATATTGGCAACAAGCTATTGCTACAGGAGAGGTATTCCCTAATGATGCCTTGGAATGGGGTAATCTAGGTGCTGCTGCTACACAGAAAGTGTCTTCTCAAGCCGATTTGTACCGTTCTATTTCTCAAATGGGTAGATTAAATTACTCTTACGATAGCCGTTATTTATTTACAGCAACTGTACGTCGAGATGGAGCCTCAATTTTTGGTAGGAACAATAAGTATGGCGTATTTCCATCTGCCGCTGCAGCGTGGAATATACATAATGAATCGTTCATGAATAGCACTAAAGATGTGGTGGACAATCTAAAATGGAGAATATCTTACGGTATTTCTGGAAATGAAGCTATTGGAATTTATGAAACGCTTTCGTTGATGAATGCCAGTACCATCGCGATGAAAGGCTTATCCAATACGGCATTGAATATACGTACACGGATGGGAAATGATAATTTGGAATGGGAAAAAACAAAAGGATTAAATACGGGGATTGACTTTGGGTTATTCAAAAATAGGTTAAGTGGAAGCATCGATGTGTATAAAACCAATTCTTATGACATGCTTTTATTACAACGCCTTCCAAGGCTTACTGGTTTTGAAAACGTATGGTCTAATATTGGAAAAGTTTCCAATACAGGTATAGAGTTCACGTTGAATACCAAAAATATCGTGAAGGATGATTTTAATTGGTCCAGTACGGTTGTATTCTCTCGCAATAAAAACAAGATTGTAGAGGTATATGGTGACGGTAAGGATGATGTTGGCAATAGATGGTTTATCGGACATCCAGTTGGTGTCATCTATGATTTTACGAAAGTGGGGATATGGCAGGAAGAGGAAATAAAAGCTGGAGCTAATAAAGGATGGGATGAACGTGCCGAAGCAGGAAGTGTAAAATTAGCGGATCTAAATGGTGATGGTCTGATCAACGAAAGCGACCGATCAGTATTGGGACAAACTGCTCCGAAATGGACTGCTGGACTTACCAATACATTTAGCTATAAAGCATTTTCATTAAATATTTTTATCAATACGGTGCAAGGAGCACTACGCAATAACCCGCAGATCGGTTCGGCTGCAGATGAAATGGGTCGCAAAAGCACGCCAGCAGAGTTGGGCTATTGGACTCCTGAAAATAAAAGTAACGAATGGCGTTCATTGAGTAATCGTTCCAATGTATATGGTTATGGGTTTCCATCAAATGCAAGTTTTACACGGTTGAAAGATGTGACCTTAAGTTACAATATGCCACAAAATACCTTGAATAAATTGGGTATCAATGGGGCTACGGTTTATGTCAGTGGCCGAAACCTATATACATGGACCAATTGGATTGGCTGGGATCCTGAAGCTCGAGATATCACTCGTGGATCTGCAAATGATAACCTAAACTATCCAATGGTTCGCACCTATGTACTTGGAGTTAATTTAACCTTTTAATGAAATCATGAAACCATCATGAGTAAACGCTCATGATAGCTTCATCACCGATAAAAAACAATATATACTGATGAAAAAATCAATAAATATTCAAAATAAGTTATTACCTGTCTTTGCGATCTTTTTGTTAGGTTCTGCATCTTGTAGTAAGAATTTTCTGGAAGAGAAACCCTATTCTAATTACGAAGCTGGAAATAGTGATCCATCAACAATAGAAAATAGGGTTTTAGGTTTGCATGCGACTTTTGGTCAATTGTGGGGTTACAGTGGGCGTCAAGGATTTTTGTCGTGTTGGCAGATCGGTACTGATATCGCAAATGCTGGTTCTACGGAAGGTGTGGAAAATCCTTTTTTTCAATATGCCGATCTCAATCCAGAAAATGGTGGAGTAAGTTACTTATGGCAACGCTGTTACGAGTTTATTAACAATGCAAATAGCATTATCGAAGCTGTAGGAGGTACTAATCCAAAGGCAGCAGCAGAAGCAAGATTCTTTAGAGCTTATGCTTATCATATGTTGGTCACGCTATGGGGCGATGTGCCTTTGTTGACTACTTCTATTAAAGTTCCAACGTTCAACTATGTACGAAATTCTACTGTAGAAGTGGACAAAGTGATTGTTGAAGATCTGGAATATGCGGCTAAGGAATTGGCTAATGTTGGAGAAGCTGCTGCACCAAGCCGGATCAATAAAGATATGGCAAGACAATTGGCCGCTGAAGTTTATCTTCGAATGGGCATGAGAGATCCTGCTTATTTTGCTAAAGCAGAAGCCATGGCAACAGCCATCATTGAAAGTGGCAGTTATAAATTAATTGACAGTCGTTACGGCAAATACTTAAATGAGGGAGGGGATGCTTTTCGAGATATGTTTAGACAGGGTAATATGCGCCGCGCTCAAGGAAATACCGAAGCCATATGGACTTTTGAAGTTGAATTTAATCGCGAAGTGAATGGTGGAACCATCGATAATCCGCAGCATCGTCGTGTATGGCAACCTTCCTATCATAAGTGGGATGGAATGTTAAATGCTGATTCTCTAGGTGGAAGGGGTAATGGACGTTTGAGATTAAGCAATTTTATGAAGTATACAGTCTGGAAAGGACTTCAAGGTGATATTCGGAATAGCAATTATAATATCCGAAGGACTACGAATTATAATCGACCTAATATGACCGTCAACAATGTTGTAGTAACACCATGGAGTACAGAAATCGGTCTGGATGCCGATGGTTATCGTGTTGCTAAAGGTGCAGGGGTTAGAAATGTGACGATAAAAACTGGTGATAAAGTGATTCCTTTTCGTACAGACAGTCTGGAAGTATGGTATCCTTTCCCAACTAAATGGGGTGGTTATGATCCTTTGGATGATTTTGGTTACGCATTGGTCAAAGATTGGCCAGTTATGCGGTTTGGAGAAACGTATCTATTAAGGGCAGAGGCACGTCTGAGACAAAATAACCTAGCTGGTGCGGCTGATGATATCAATAAGTTGAGAGACCGTTCTTTTAAAGAAGCTCGTAGTCAAACTGGAAATACAGCTCTAGGAAGGGTTCTAGCATCAAACATGACCATTGATTTTATCCTTGATGAACGTGCCCGTGAATTGATATCAGAAGAAAATCGTAGGATGACCTTAGTGAGAACGAATAAACTTAAAGAACGTATTGGATTAAATGGTGATCAAGGACCTGCGAATAAAATCATCAGTGGTTTCCAAGATTATAATGCTTTACTTCCTATTCCTTTGAGTGAAATTCAATTAAATAATAAAGAGGGAGAGGGTCTTAAACAAAATTTAGGTTATAAATAATCTGCTTTATGCCATTGTGATAACTTTAAAAAGGTCAATTTTCAGCATATTGAAAATTGACCTTTTTTGTTAGACACGCCTTGATGCTTTTAGCGGTGAGTTTGGTGCGGCTGTACATAACAGTGCATAACAGTTTACGTGCAGAAATCTTTTAATTTAGTTGATGTCAAATACCTAAAATATATCATATGAATGCTGTTTTCGGAGTATTATTCCATTTCATTGGCGGGTTTGCGTCAGGAAGTTTTTATGTGCCCTACAAGAAAATAAAGGGATGGTCATGGGAATCTATGTGGATCTTGGGAGGGTTATTTTCTTGGATTATCGTACCACCTATAGCTGCCTGGTTAACCATTCCAGATTTTGTAAACATCATCCGATTAGCCAGTTATTCTACATTGAGTTACACGTTTATATTTGGTCTTTTGTGGGGCATAGGCGGACTAACCTATGGTTTGGGGGTTCGGTACCTGGGTGTTTCTTTGGGTAGTAGTATTATTCTTGGTTTAAGTATGGTTTTTGGATCATTGATGCCGAGCATCTATTATTTCTTTAACGAAACGGCAGGCAAACATGGTATTGATTATTTTTTTACTACTCAGTCAGGTATCTGCATTTTGATCGGCTTATTGATTTGTGTCATTGGTGTTTGTTTATGTGGTCAAGCTGGTATATCAAAAGAAAAAGACCTCACGTCACTTTCCACGGAAACTAAATCTGATTATAATTTTGGTTTAGGCATTGTGGTCGCTATTATTTCGGGTGTGCTCAGTGCGTGTTTTAATTTTGGAATCGAGTCTGGTAAACCCTTGGCCGATGTCGCCAATGAATTATGGAAAACGAATCATCCTAACCATGGAGAGTTTCTTTATCAAAATAACGTTACCTATATCATTATTCTTTGGGGTGGTTTTACGACAAATTTTATCTGGTGTGTCTATCTGTTGTTTAAAAATAATACCTTTTCAGATTATACCAAAGCAGATGCTCCGAAAGGTAAAAATTTATTGTTGTGTGCGTTAGCGGGTACAACCTGGTACTTGCAATTTTTCTTTTATGGAATGGGTGAGAGTCGCTTGGGTAATGGTGCCAGTTCTTGGATTCTTCATATGGCATTTATTATTTTGATTTCAAATGCTTGGGGGGTGGTACTAAAGGAATGGAAGGGAGTGAATAAAAAAACATATCGATCCATAATAGCTGGAATAGTGACAATTATTATTTCAATCTGTGTCGTCGGATTTGCAAGAACTTTAGAAAATTAATTTAATATATATAGCAGTGAAAACGTACAAAAATGTCAATTACTTGTGGGACGATCAAAAAGCGAAATCATTGGAAGGCGATGAAGTTGCTTTATTATTATATCGTTCAAATATTTTAGGCGCAGATCTAAGAATTACCAATTATGGAGGAGGTAATACTTCTTGTAAAGTCTGGGAGAAAGATCCACTCACAGATGAAGATGTTGAAGTGATGTGGATAAAAGGATCTGGAGGCGATATTGGTACTTTGAAAAAATCAGGACTTGCAGCATTATATCTGCAGCGTTTACGTCATCTAGCAAATGTCTATAGAGGGATCGATTATGAAGATGAAATGGTGGAATTATTCAATCACTGTATTTTTGATTTAAGTTCTAAGGCTCCTTCGATTGATACGCCATTGCATGGTTTTCTACCTTTCAAACATATTGATCACTTACATCCTGATGCTGCAATCGCAATAGCCGCAGCAAAAGATGGAAAGAAAATTACGGAAGAACTGTTTAATGGTGCCATTGGTTGGGTGGATTGGCAACGTCCCGGATTTGATTTAGGATTACAACTGCAGGCTTGTCTTCATGCAAATCCAGATATCCGCGGTATTATGTTGGGATCTCACGGTTTATTTACCTGGGGGGATACTGCTTACGATTGCTATATCAATTCACTGGATATAATTGAAACCTGTGCCGCATATCTGGAAAAGAATTATGGTCAAAGAGGTCCTGTATTTGGCGGACAAAAGATCGAAAGCCTCCAAAAGGAAGACCGGAATGCTCAAGCTTCAAAATTAGCTCCTATATTAAGAGGATTTTGTTCAAGCGAACGTCATATGATCGGACATTTTACAGACGATGAACGCGTATTGGAATTCATTAATTCTCATGATCTGGAGCGATTAGCTCCTCTGGGAACAAGTTGTCCCGATCATTTTTTAAGAACTAAAATTCAGCCTTTGGTACTCCACTTGGATAAGTCAGAGAATTTGGATGATGTGGAAGAACTGAAAACAAAATTGGAACCCTTATTTGAAGACTATCGTTTGATGTACGAGAAGTACTATGAAAATTGTAAGCATGATAATAGTCCCCTTATTCGAGATAAAAATCCAGTCATTGTTTTATATCCTGGAGTAGGTCTGTTTTCATTTGCAAAAGATAAACAAACTGCTCGTGTGGCTGCCGAGTTTTATACCAATGCCATCAATGTGATGAAAGGTGCAGAAGCTGTTAGTGCGTATACAGCGCTGCCAAGGCAAGAGGCTTTTGATATTGAATATTGGTTGTTGGAAGAAGCCAAATTGCAACGTATGCCGCGACCTAAGGCTCTTTCAGGTAAAATTGCGCTAGTGACCGGAAGTGGTGGGGGTATTGGTAAAGCTATAGCAAAGAAAATGGCACAAGAAGGAGCTGTTATTGTGTTAAATGATATCAATGCCGAACGACTTGCAGCTTGTGAGCAAGATTTTGTATCGGAATTTGGTAGAGATGCCGTTATTACCACGATCCTCGATGTAACCAATGAAGCGCAGATTAAACAGGCACTTAATGATGCCGCATTGGCATTTGGAGGTGTTGATATCATTGTCAATAACGCAGGATTATCCATTTCTAAAACGATTGAAGATCATACTCAAAAGGACTGGGACTTACTGTACAATGTATTGGTAAAAGGTCAGTTTTTAGTTACTCAAGCAGTTACTCCAATCTTGAAGGGACAAAATATAGGGGGTGACATTCTTAATATTGTTAGTAAAAATGCGTTGGTCAGTGGTCCTAACAATGCGGCTTATGGCAGTGCTAAAGGAGCACAGTTACATTTAAGCCGTTTGTGTGCTGCGGAATTAGGTCTATCAAAAATACGCGTAAATGTGGTTAATCCTGATGCGGTTATTTCTGATAGTAATATTTGGGCCGGTGGATGGGCAGAAGGCCGCGCACTAGCATATGGTGTAAGTGTTGAGGAATTGCCAGCTTATTATGCTAAACGTACTTTATTGAACGAGATTATTCTTCCTGAGGATATTGCAAATGCTTGTTTTGTTTATGTAAGCGGTTTGTTAAATAAATCTACAGGAAATGTTCTGAACGTCGATGGCGGGGTTGCAATGGCATTTGTACGCTAATTAAAAGCAATTAGATATCGAGTGGAGGAAATTCACTCGATATTTCTTTAAATTATTAATCATTAACCCATTTAATTATGATACTAAACAAACAGGTCGTAGATCAACATAATAATCAATTACTCGATAAACATAAAAGAAATTTTACTCATCTCTCTTCGGATATTACCCATCTAGACTACATTTTAGAAAAGCTTCAGCAATTTCAAATTGCAATACCTAGCTGGGCTCTTGGTACTGGTGGTACCCGTTTTGGACGATTTTCTGGTGCCGGAGAGCCAGGAAATTTGGAGCAAAAATTAGAAGATGTCGGATTATTGCATGCTTTAAATAAATCCAGCGGAGCGATTTCTTTGCATATACCTTGGGATATCCCTACAGACGCTAACAAAATAAAGGAATTGGCAGATTCTTTAGGGATCGCATTTGACGCAGTGAATTCGAACACCTTTCAAGATCAACCCCATCAAGCCTACAGCTATAAACATGGTTCATTGCATCATGTCGATCAAAGAGTGCGTAAGCAGGCTGTTGATCATAATATTGAGGTGATTAATTATGGAAAATCACTTGGCTCTAAAGCGTTAACAGTTTGGCTGGCTGATGGATCGTCTTTTCCGGGTCAATTGAATTTTCGTGAAGCATTCCAAAATACGCTTGCTAGCTTACAAGAAATCTATCATCACCTTCCAGAAGATTGGAAATTATTTGTTGAGTATAAAGCATTTGAACCTCATTTTTATTCCACCACAATTGGAGATTGGGGACAATCATTATTGCTGGCCAATAAGCTAGGTCCCAAAGCGTATACCTTGGTTGATCTGGGGCATCACTTGCCGAATGCAAATATTGAGCAGATCGTGTCTTTATTGTTGATGGAAAAAAAATTGGGTGGTTTTCATTTTAATGATAGTAAATATGCCGATGATGATCTTACGGCAGGGAGTATCAAGCCTTATCAACTCTTTTTGATCTTTAATGAATTAATCGATGGGATGGACCTTCACGGTATGGATCACGCTTCTGGTTTAGGATGGATGATTGATGCTTCACACAATTTAAAAGATCCGTTGATTGATTTATTGCAATCTGTAGAAGCCATTAAAATTGCTTATGCACAGGCGTTGTTGGTTGATCGTGAAGCTTTAAAAAAGGCACAGCAAAGCAATGATATTGTGAAGGCCCAAGAACTATTGCAAGATGCTTTCCGAACAGATGTTAGAGCGCTAGTGGCGGAGGCAAGATTGCGGATGGGAGGGGCAATTGATCCTGTCCAGCTTTTTCAAGAAAATGAAATCAGAAGTCAATTAATCGCGGAGAGAGGTTTAAATACTGTGGCAACGGGATTATAAGAGCGAAAGCATGAATGATAAGAAAATTCCAGTTGTTGCTATTTTTGATGTTGGTAAAACAAATAAGAAGCTGTTTCTTTTTGATGAGCATTATCACATCGTATTCGAACGTTCGGCTCGGTTTTTAGAAACAACAGATGAAGATGGTGATCCATGTGAGAATCTAGAAAGCCTTCGTTTGTCTGTATTTGATTCTCTTCATGAGATATTTCGAAAAAATGAATTTGAAATCAAAGCAATAAATTTCACTTCTTATGGGGCTAGTTTTGTTTACATTGATGAGCATGGACGCCCATTGACACCGCTATACAATTATCTCAAAGAATTTCCAACTGCTATTCAAGAGGATGTATATGCAAAAAATGGTGGCAAAGAATCATTTTCGATGATTACCTCTTCGCCAGCTTTGGGAAGCCTAAATTCAGGCTTCCAACTCTTGCGGTTGAAAAAGGAAAAACCAGCTATATTTAAACAGGTTAAGTTTGCGCTGCACTTGCCGCAATACTTAAGCTTTCTGGTTTCTGGAAAAACATATTCGGATATGACCAGCATTGGCTGTCATACGGGTCTTTGGGATTTTGAGAAAGGTGATTATCACGATTGGGTGAAAGAGGAAGGTATACAGGAAAAATTGGCTCCTATTGTACAGGGAAACGAGGTATTTGATGGCGCATTTCCAGGTAGCCCTTATCGTGTTGGACCTGGTTTACATGATAGTTCATCAGCCTTGATACCTTATTTGTTGAATTTTCATGAACCCTTTATTTTAATCTCTACAGGTACTTGGTGTATTGCTTTCAACCCTTTTAATCATCGTGCTTTAACCGTTGATGAGTTAAAACAGGATTGCTTATTTTATCAATCCTATGCAGGAACTCCTGTGAAGGCTTCTCGATTATTTGCAGGTTATGAACATGAGTTGCAATCGAAACGAATCGCTGATTTCTTTCAGGTGACGACTGCTAAATTTCGTAATCTACAAATTAATTGGTCGATTGTTGATCAATTATCATTGTCGGAAATTGACAGTGATTTAAAGGCTTTTTCAACAATACCATTAGAAAGATTTCAAAATTACGAAGAGGCTTATCATAGTTTAGTCTTGTATTTAATCAAGGCGCAGGTTCAATCAACTAAGCTTATTTTAGACACCAATCAGGTATCTAGAATATTTGTCGATGGCGGGTTTAGTAAAAATCATATTTATATGAATTTATTAGCAAAGGAATTTTCTGAAGTGGAGGTTTTTGCAGCCTCTATGGCGCAAGCGACGGCATTGGGAGCAGCTCTGGTGATCCATGAACATTGGAATACTCAATCTATCCCTAATGATATTATTGAGTTACGTTATTATAGAGCAAATTATTAATCTTCTTGCACATGGAAAAAATATTTCATCGAATTTTAAGCACCATATTGGGGGGTATTTTTTGTATGACGATATTCACTTGCACGTATGCTCAGGAGCAATATATTTACAGTTTTGGTTCCAAAATAAAAAAGGAGAAAAATGAAATAAATATCAATGATGCGATCCGTTATGATTCGCAGAGCGGTTTTGGATTTGATTTTGGGACAGAAAAAAATATTTTTCTTAAAAATAACTGTTTGATCAGCGACAAGCCTTTTTATTTCTCTTTTAAATTATCAGAAGGTGCATATAAAATAACAGTTCGATATGCTCCTCAAAAAAATAGTTTTACGAGTACCATACGTGCTGAGTCAAGACGCAATTATTTAAATCAGTATGTGGTCCATTCAACCGGAATGCCTGAACAAACATTTGTGGTTCAGGTAAAAGATGCAAAAATTAGTACAACAGAAACCATAAAATTAAAGGAAAGAGAACGTCATAAATTGGATTGGGATGATAAATTGACATTAGAGTTTCAGGGGCAAAATTTTATTGAATCTATTCGAATTGAAAGCGCAAAGGATATAACGTCTATCTTTTTAGCTGGAAACTCTACTGTTGTGAATCAAGAAGAAGAGCCATGGGCATCTTGGGGACAAATGATACCCGCATATTTTGACGATCAAGTCGTTGTGGTCAACCAGGCGGAGTCTGGTCTCTCGCTAGGATCATTTCTTTCTGCTTATCGATTCAATAAAATATTGACAGATGCTCAACCTGGTGATTATCTATTTGTAGAATTTGGACATAATGATCAAAAAGAAAAAGGCGAATATGCAGGTGCATTTTTATCGTATTCGGATAGGTTGAGACTATTTGTAAGGGAGTTTAGGAAAAAAGGAGGTACTCCTATTATTGTCACTTCTACAGCACGAAGAGCTTTTGATGATGATGGAAATGTTGTCAATACTTTAGGTGATTTTCCAGAAGCGGCTCGAATGGTTGCCGATGAATTGAATGTTCCTGTCATTGATCTCAACTTGATGACAACTCAATTCTATCAGGCATTGGGAGTTGAAGGTTCAAAAAAAGCTCTTGTTCATTATGCTGCAGGAACTTTTCCTAATCAACCTGAGCCACTAGCTGACAATACTCATTTTAACACTTACGGTGCTCATGAAATAGCATTGATGGTTTTACAAGGTATTGAGAAAAGCAAATTGCCACTTGCCAAACATATTCAAAATTTTGATGGGTATGACTCCATTCATCCAAATGATTGGAAGAAATGGAATTGGCCCCCCAGTATGATCACTGGTGCCACAAAACCTGATGGTAATTAAATGAAGTCAATGTGACGCCATAAAATTCTGAATTAAGGAGGAAAGTTGAAACGGAATCTTGTTTCTAAATATCAATTTTAGGGACAATCAATTATAAAAATATTAAACCTAGAACGATGATTTTAAAAAAAAGGATTTACAGTCTATCTTTTTTGTTGTTACTATTAGGAAGTCATTCCTTTGGACAGCAGGTGGGGAGTACCATCGAATCCAATGATTCAAATACGCCTTTACATTTACTACAGCCGGATTATCCTGTTCGTTATGGTGAAGTGACAACATCGGGTATTAAAAAAACAATAGATCGCGTATATGCTTATTTGAATAATGTCACTCCTGTGATGTTGGAGCATGCGCAAAGCCATAAGCCAATAAAAGATATTCATCTGATCGATACGAACAGTATTTTTAAAAAAGGTGATTTTCGATTGATCAGTTATGAATGGGGGGTGACTTATGGTGCTATGCTTCGTGTCACGGAAACCACTCATGATCAAAAATATGCTGATTATACACATCGTCGATTAGAATTGATTGCAGATGTTCTCCCTCAATTTCGTGCTTTGGAAGAACAATATCCGGGTTACCGCTCGCCTGTACATTCGGTATTGCAACCACATGCTTTGGACGATGCTGGGGCGATGTGCGCAGCTATGATCAAGGCACAGCGATCCAATGCCCTAAAAAAGGATATTAATGGCATTACTCATCATTACATTGACTATATTTTAAATAAAGAATTTCGCTTGAGCGATGGCACTCTGGCACGAAATAGGCCTCTACCGAATACACTTTGGTTAGATGATCTGTATATGAGTTTGCCTGCTTTGGCACAGATGTCTATGTATAGTGAAGATCCTCAATATATGGATGAAGCGATCCGGCAATTTTGGTTATTTACTGATAAAATGTTTTTACCAGAGAAGGGTTTATATCGGCATGGCTGGGTGCAGGATATGGATCCGCATCCTGCATTTCATTGGGCCAGAGCCAACGGGTGGGCATTATTGACTATGGTCGAACTTTTGAATGTATTATCAGATAAACATGCCGCTAAGGGTGCATTATTAGCACAGTATAAAAAACATGTGCAGGGTTTGGCATCCCTTCAAGATGGTACAGGTTTTTGGCATCAGTTGCTGGATCGAAATAACTCTTATTTAGAAACATCGGCAACAGCAATTTATGCGTATTGTATAGCTAGGGGCATCAATGCGGGCTGGTTGGATAAAAAAGCTTATGGACCTATGGTTCTTCAAGCCTGGAATGCCGTTGATTCTCAAGTCAATCATGAGGGGCAAGTTATGGGTACTTGTGTAGGTACAGGTATGGGGTTTGATCCTGCTTTTTATTATTTTAGGCCTGTCAATAAATTTGCGGCTCATGGTTATGGTCCTGTTTTACTTGCTGGTGCTGAAATATATGAATTGATTAATAATAATAAGTACGTGATCAACGATAGTTCGGTACAGTTTTAATTTTTGGATATAGCGATCAGTTTAAAGTAATTATGCATAATTTGAAAGGATGATGATGAAAAAACTATTTCTTTTCCCACTATTGTTGTTATTGGGATTTTGTGTCAAGGGACAATCTTCTGTTTATCTCTTTTCCTATTTTGTAGATAATGGCGCTGATGGATTGCATCTTGCTTACAGTTTGGATGGTCTAAAATGGGAACCCCTACACCATGGTAAATCATTTCTCAAGCCTATGATCGGGAAAGATAAACTGATGCGTGATCCTAGTATTTGTTTAGGTCCAGATGGAAATTTTCATTTGGTATGGACAACTGGATGGTGGGATAAGAGTATTGGTTATTCGTCTTCTAAAGATCTTATGCAGTGGACAGCACAAAAGTCTATTCCTGTCATGGAGGAGGAGTCTGAAGCAAAAAATGCTTGGGCTCCTGAGGTCTTTTATGACAAAGCTGAGCAACAGTACCATGTCATGTGGGCAAGTACGATACCTGGACGTCATCTGGAAGTGAATACAAGTGCGAGTGAGAAAGGATTAAATCATCGTATGTATAGTGTTTCCACACGAGATTTTACTGTTTTTTCTAAAACCAGTTTATTTTTCAATCCAGATTTTAGCGTGATCGATGCGGCTATTTTTCAGAAACATAACGACGAGTATATGATGTTTCTGAAAAATGAAAACTCTAATCCACCAGAAAAAAATATCCGATTTACGGTCAGTAAAAGTTTAAAAAATGGGTTTCCTACAGAAGTTTCTAAACCGATCACCGGTAGCTATTGGGCTGAAGGACCTGCTCCTCTTCTAGTAGGCGAATATATCTATGTCTATTTCGATAAATATCGTGACCATCAGTATGGTGCAGTCCGTAGTAAAGATGGTGTAGATTGGGAGGATGTTTCGGATCAGGTTAGTTTTCCAAAAGGGACAAGGCATGGTACTGCTTTTAAGGTAGATCGAACGATATTGGAAAATATATGGAGAGCCAGTGAGTAATTGTACTCATAAATTTTAGCATTATAGTTTCGATATTAACTTCTTATAAAAGGAATAGGTGACATAAAAAAAAGGTTTTCAGACAGGGAGAATGAAAACCTTTGTAAAAAAACCAATTCACTTATTATGATAAAAATTTATGGACTTCTTTGATCATTTTAGTTATGTTGCTATCAAGTATACTAACTTTTATGAGGAAGAAGACTGTAATCGTACACATTAACATGTGCCTGAAATCTTACTTTACAATACTAAAGAAACAAAATGAATGGATTGTCCTGTGCTGTCATGATGTGAAAGTGATATCCCTATTTTTTAATCCTATCATTCATTATGCTATGTAGGCATGATTTGATCTTGATGGGGCATCTTTGCTATCTGATGATTCTTTGGAAAGTAGATCAACTGCTTTCAATGATTTGATGGACATAGCAGGTAAGTTCAGGATACTTTTGCATATAAAATTCTATACTTTAGATACTTTCATACAAAGAATCGACCTATGTTAAATATCCGCATTACAATTTCTATCCTATTTTATTTATTGTTAGCGACCCTCGTTGAGGGACAGTCTAAAAAACAAATTCAATATCTTTCTGGAACAGATAATGCGCATACGGTAGCGTGGGATTTTTGGGTCACTGGTGGCCGAAATGCAGGTAAATGGACTCAGATTGCTGTGCCAAGCCATTGGGAACAGCAGGGGTTTGGAGCGTACAATTATGGTCGCGACTATGTTACCTATGGTAAAAATTTTCAATTTAATGATGAGAAAGGTTTATACCGTCATCATTTTGAAATACCAGCACAATGGAAAGGAAAAAAAGTGGCTATTGTATTTGAGGGATCTATGACCGATACGGAAGTAAAAATTAATGGTCAGTTGGCAGGAGAGGTCCACCAAGGTGCTTTTTATAGATTTAAATATGATATTACGGATAAAATTCGGTTTGGAAAACCCAATTCATTAGAAGTAATGGTATCAAAAATGTCAGATGAAAAAACGGTAAACAACGCGGAGCGTTTAGCTGATTATTGGATTTTGGGCGGTATCTACAGGCCCGTTTATCTGGAAGCAACGCCACAGAAGCATATCAGTTGGACAGCCATAGATGCTCAGGCTGATGGGAGTTTTCGTAGTCATGTTTACTTGGAAGGATTGACCCAGAAAGAAGAGCTATTACTTGAGATCAAAGATCGTTTGGATAAGACTATTGCTGTTAAAAAGTTTACTGTACAGCCATCAGATTCTGTTAAATTAATTGAACTGTCTGTAGATAAACCTTTGTTATGGACAGCAGAAACACCTCACTTATATCATGCTGTTTTTACATTGGGAAAAAAGAATGAAGAGGTTTACGAACATCAAGAACGTTTTGGGTTTAGAACAATAGAGGTTCGGGAAGGCGATGGCATTTTTGTAAATGGTGTGAAAGTCAAAATGAAAGGTGTGAATAGGCATGTTTGGTGGCCTGAAACAGGACGATCAGTGAATCGCGATATCGATTTGAATGATGTCAAGCTGATTAAGGAAATGAATATGAATGCTGTGCGTTGTTCCCATTATCCACCAGACAAATCTTTTTTAGAAATCTGTGATTCTTTGGGTCTTTATGTATTGGACGAGTTAGCTGGTTGGCAGAAAGCGTACCAAACGCCTGTAGGAAAAAAATTGGTTAAAGAAATGGTTATTCGTGATGTGAATCATCCATCGATCATTCTTTGGAGTAATGGGAATGAAGGGGGACATAACAAAGAACTGATCGATGAGTATAAAAAATATGATCTTTCTGGACGTACGGTGATCCATGCGCATCACCGACCTGGAAACGAGATCAATGGTATTGATTGTAATCATTACGAAGATTTCTATTCCACCAAAAAGATTTTAGAGGGACCGCATATTTATATGCCTACCGAATTTTTGCATGCTCAGGACGATGGAGGCGCAGCGGCTGGTCTTGCCGATATTTGGGAGTTGCATTGGAATGCAAAACTTGGTGCAGGAGGTTTTATTTGGGATTTTGCCGATGAAGGTTTAGTGCGAACAGATTTTAATGGACAGATCGATGTCAATAAAGTGAATGCGCCGGATGGTATTCTCGGTCCATATCGTGAAAAAGAAGGTAGTTTCTATGCGATAAAAGAAATTTTTTCACCCGTTCATATTACCTTAAAACAATTACCAGCAAATTTTGATGGTGCGATTGAAGTTGAGAATCGCTATCATCATACGAATTTAAAAGAATGTTCTTTTGCGTATAAACTGGTGACTTATCAACGACCTGATGCAGATCGGGCTGGCATGGATGCTATTGGTGGACAGGTGATCAATAGCCCAGCAATAGCCCCTACAGAGAAAGGTGTGCTCCAACTACAGCTTCCTAACGATTGGAACCAGTATGATGCACTCTTATTAACCGCTGTAGATTCGCATGGAGAAGAAATTTATACATGGACATGGCGAATAAAGGATAATAAACGGATCACTGCCGAAATTTTGCCCATAAAATCTGCTAGTGCTGTAACATTAACGGATGATAGTACCAATTATATCTTGAAAGCAAATGGAATAACGGCTTTCATTGCAAAGAAAACAGGACTTCTTGTAGATCTAGCGAATGATTACAGTATGAAATTGGCATTCAATAATGGACCTATATTAACGGATGGACAATCGCATGTCAAAACAGCTAAAACCTGGAAAGACGGTCAAAATCAGATTGTCGAATTTATATTGGAAGGTGGTTTGAGTCTCATTCGTTGGACTATGCATCCTGATGGTTGGCTGAAGCTGGATTATGCCTATCACATAAATAAACCAACTTTATACGCCGGTGTTAGTTTCAGTTTTCCTGAGAATTATATCATTAGTGCTAAATGGTTGGGGAATGGTCCTTATCGCGTCTGGAAAAATAGGATGCAGGGGGTAACGTTGAATACTTGGGAAAAAATGTATAACGATGGGCATGCGGGTATCGGACCATGGATATTTCCTGAATTTAAGGGATATTTTTCAGATGTAAGTTGGGTGCAATTTAATACAGTGCAAGGTAAATTCTTGGTCGCAACAGAACAGGATAATATGTTTTTACGGTTGTTCGAATTTTATGGGATCTCTGGCCCCAAAGGTTATCCTCAATTGCCTTCAGGAGATATATCTTTTTTAGACGCTATTCCGCCAATAGGAACTAAATTAGCATTGGGAATCAACAATAATGCTGCAGTTAACGGTCCTGCGGGTGAGTTGAATCAACTACATGGAGAAACCACCAGAACCTTATATTTTTACTTTGGAATACCTAAAGGAGAAAAGGAAAATACACAGTTCGTGATGCCAAAAATAAATGTGTTAACTGATTAATTGATTATTACGTTCATACCAACTTATTTTTTATGGATATAGAGAAGGAGCTTTGAAAAAATTGGTATTCAGGATACTACAGGACAGCTCTTGGTGAAAATGTTCATACCTTTAAGATCTTTTACTGTTGAGATGATAAGCTTATATGACCTGATTCATAGAGGTAGTACAGGAAACAGAGAAATATACATATGCTGACCAGAATCAGTACAACTATAAACCATCAATAAAAATCTAATATAATGAGAAAAACTTGTTGCTCTTTACTTGTACTCCTAGCTTTTGTTGTGTTCTCCCATGTAAATGGACAACATAAATTTCCAAATGGAGCGCCCATATCAGATTGGTTTGAAACGGTAGTACCTACTGCTATTGAAAGTTTAGGACAAAAATATAGCATAACAGATTTTGATGTTATACAAGATAGCACGATCATACAAACAGCCAAGATCCAACGCGCCATAGATAAGGCGTACGAAAGTGGGGGTGGTGTAGTGGTTATACCTCGAGGTGTTTACCTCAGTGGATCGTTGTTCTTTAAACCAAAAACACATTTACATCTGGAGGAAGGTGCTGTATTGAAAGGGAGTGATGACATTGCAGACTTTGCATTGGCAGAGACACGTATGGAGGGACAGACCTTAACCTATTTTTTGGCTTTAGTGAATGCCGATCAAGTTGATGGTTTTACGATTTCGGGTAAAGGGACTTTAGATGGAAATGGTCTTCGTTATTGGAAATCTTTTTGGCTGAGACGTCAATTTAATCCCAACTGTACCAATATGGACGAAATGAGACCTAGATTATTGTATGTTTCCAATAGTAAAGATGTACAGATTTCGGGCATTCGATTGGTAAACTCTCCTTTTTGGACTTCTCATTACTATAAATGTGAAAATCTGAAATTAATCGGATTACATATTACGGCACCAAAAGCGCCAGTAAAAGCCCCCAGTTCAGATGCTATTGATCTGGATGTATGTCATCAAGTATTGATAAAAGATTGTTATATGTCGGTCAACGATGATGCTATTGCTTTGAAAGGTGGTAAAGGGCCAAAGTCTAATCTGGATCCAAATAATGGACCAAATTATAATGTGATCATTGAAAATTGTTTTTTTGGTTTCTGTCATAGTGCTTTGACCTTTGGTAGCGAATCCGTGCATAGCTATAATATTATATTTAGAAATAATACTTTAGATCAAGCACAGAAGCTTCTTCAATTAAAGATGAGGCCAGATACTCCGCAGGAATATGAAAATATCCTGATTGAAAATATTAAAGGAAATGTACAAAGCATGTTGTATATCAAACCCTGGACTCAATTTTTCGATTTAAAGGGTGAAAATCAAATTAAAATGTCCTATGCAAAAAATATGTTATTGCGTAATATCGATCTTGACTGTGCTATCGTATTTGACGTATTGAATTCACAACAATATGTGTTATCCAATTTTACATTTGAAAATATGAATATTCGTGCTTCAAAAGATCCAGTTATTCATCAAGAATATATTCAGGATTTTACGCTTAAAAATGTCACTGTCAATCATAAAAAACTATAATTTGCTAACCTCAAAAGTTTCATACCTAAATGATGAAAATTAAACTTTTATGGATCATGGTTGTGCTGATCAGTTATTTTGATTTATCAGCACAGAGAAACATGGAGTTTCTCAACAGAGGTATGGTAGGTCTGAAAACAACGGATAAATCGGTTTTTTTGAGCTGGAGATTGTTAGGTACGGATGATTATGAAACCGCTTTTACGCTTTATAGGCAACAAGGGGATGGTCCTAAACAAAAATTAAATAGAACTCCTTTGATTAAAGGAACTAATTTTTTGGATCAAACTGTTGACCTGAAGCAAGAGGTGATCTATACATTGGCTCTTGTCCAAGCTGGGAAAGAAGTAGAAGTGGATAAAATCACGTTGACTAAAGATCAGCAAATCCAACAATACCTAAATATTCCTTTGCGAACTCCAGCTGGATATACACCCGGAGATGTTTCTGTTGGAGATCTGGATGGTGATGGCAGTTACGAATTGATTGTCCACCAAACTGGAATTGCTCATGATAATGCGCATAATGGCATTACATCTGAACCTATTTTTCAAGCTTATCAATTGGATGGTACTTTTTTATGGGAAATCAATCTAGGTAAAAATATTCGGGAAGGGGCACATTATACACAATTTATGGTCTATGATCTGGATAATGATGGACGTGCAGAATTGGTTTGTAAAACTGCAGATGGAACAAGAGATGGGCTGGGTAAGATCATTGGGAATCCTTTAGCAGACTGGCGCGATACGGTAAGAACTTCTATAAATTTTGGAAGGATTTTGACTGGTCCCGAATTTTTAACGGTTTTTGATGGTCTGACTGGAGAAGCGGTGAGTACGGTTGATTATCTTCCAGGTCGGGAAGATCTTCGTTCTTGGGGTGATACCAACGGAAATCGTGGCGATCGCTACTTAGCTGCTGTTGCCTACTTGGATGGGGAGAACCCGAGTGTGATCATGACTAGAGGTTATTATGAAAGAACCGCCTTAGCTGCTTGGGATTTTAAAGATAAAAAATTAGTGAGTCGTTGGGTTTTTGATACCAAAGGGCGTAAACATCCTTATTCGGGACAGGGTTATCATAGTTTGTCGGTAGCAGATGTCGATCAAGATGGTCGGGATGAAATTGTTTTTGGGTCTATGGTAATCGATGATCAGGGTAAGGGTTTGTATAGTACAGGTTTGGGACATGGTGATGCTTTGCATGTTGGTGATCTTGATCCAGATAGACCAGGCCTAGAAATCTTTGGTATCCATGAACTAAAAGGAGGTAGAAAAGGGATTGGTGTTAGTTTATTAGATGCAAAGAATGGTGAGCTTTTATTTAAAAATGCGATCGATCAAGATGTCCCACGTGGAGTAGCTGAAAATATTGATCCAAACCACCGTGGGGCTTACTTGTGGTGGTTGGGTTCTAAGGATATGTATGACGCGAAAGGAAACATGGTGGGTGTTGCACCTGGTTCAACTAATTTTCTGATTTGGTGGGATGAGGATCTAAGTCGGGAATTGCTTAATAGCAATTATATTGAAAAATATAATACAGGCATTATTTTTACTGCCGAAGGCGCTTCTTCTATTAATGGTACCAAAAAAACGCCTAATTTATCTGCAGATATTCTAGGGGATTGGCGCGAAGAACTTATTTTAAGGACAAATGACAATCAAAATCTGCGGATCTATACGACAATTATTCCTACCGATCATCGTATCTATACTTTAATGCACGACCCGCAGTATCGTTTGAGTATTGCTTGGCAAAATGTAGCTTATAATCAACCCCCACATACAGGTTATTATCTTGGCACTGGTATGCAAACTCCAGTGAAACCTA
Organism: Sphingobacterium sp. PCS056; assembly: GCF_023273895.1. Classification (NCBI taxonomy): domain Bacteria; kingdom Pseudomonadati; phylum Bacteroidota; class Sphingobacteriia; order Sphingobacteriales; family Sphingobacteriaceae; genus Sphingobacterium; species Sphingobacterium sp. PCS056. Next base: position 1,986,410 of record NZ_CP096883.1, read on the forward strand.
TTCTAAAAATTGTAAAACCAAATAGAGAAGTAATCCGAAGATGAGGAAATTCATAAAAGTAGTTAGCAGACATCGTGATTATTTAAATATAAGTAATATGTTAAACGCCAGATGGATAATTCTAGTTTTACTAGCTTTCGTATTTATTTCTTTTGTTGCGGATCAATATCGACCTACCGTGTATTTAATAGGAGATTCTACGGTACGCAATAGTAATCAAGAATATTGGGGATGGGGAACTTTGCTGCCTGAATTTCTGGATAGTAATCAAGTAAGTGTCAATAATCAGGCTATGGCGGGGCGGAGTACACGTACTTTTGTTAAAGAGGGCCGGTGGGCTAAAGTTGATTCGATGTTGCGACCTGGGGACTACCTGTTAATCCAGTTTGGACATAATGAAGGGAGCAAGCCTGACACGAGTAAACAAGGATACCGTGGTGTATTGCCTGGGATAGGAACAGATTCAGTGGTTTTGGATTGGGGAAGTAAGGGCAAAGAAGTAGTATACTCTTATGGTCAAAATTTACGTCGTTTTGTTATTGCGGCAAAGAATAAGGGCGTGACCCCAATATTGATATCTATGATCCCACGCAATCAATGGGATGGTACAGGTAAAGTAAAACGTGCTGATCGGGATTATGGTCTATGGGCGAGGCAAATTGCAGAAGAACAAGAAATCGCATTTCTGGATCTGAATCGTATTACTGCTGATAAATATGATCAACTTGGAGCTGAGTTGGTGAAGAAAAGATTTTTCCCTGGCGATCATACACATACCAATAGAGAAGGTGCTATGGAAAACGCGGCCTCTGTTGTTCAAGGTCTTAAAGAAATCCAGAGCTCATTGATCAATTATTTAAAATAGGCTTAATGATGACGAGCAATTTGCTGTCAGTATAAACTCTTGGGATGGATAAGGGTATTGACCAAGGATCAGTTGCGGATTGGAAGACGAGTTGTGAATGTTTGATGAATTGCCGGAAGTTGTTGAAGTGCATATACTTTTTGTACAAGTAGCAGGATAAGAAAACAGATGTAGATTCTTGAAGCAAAATAAAGTCTTCATCTATGATTTTTAAAACATATTGAAATGAATATTGGGAATAAATTAAAATTATTAAATCTTGTTGGACTGCTATTTGCATTTTTTAGTATGTCATTTTTACTAAAGGAAAATAAACCAACTTTTTTTATAATCGGAGACTCTACGGTAAAAAATGGACAAGGTAATGGATCTAATGGTCAGTGGGGATGGGGAAGTTTTATGGATCCCTATTTTGATCTTTCTCAGATTCATGTGAAAAATGAAGCGTTAGGAGGTACAAGTACAAGAACTTTTTATAATAATCCAAAATTATGGCAACAGGTGTTAGATCGTATTCGACCAGGAGATTTTGTGATCATGCAATTTGGACATAATGACTCAAGTCCCATTGTCGATACCTTACGTTCAAGAGGAACAATTAAAGGTAATGGTAATGAGTATCAAGAGGTATATAATCCCTTATTGAAGCAACATGAGGTTGTTTATAGTTATGGTTTTTATCTGCGACGTTTTGTGAAAAATATAAAGGATAAGGGGGCTACGGCTATTATTTGTTCTCCTGTTCCTCGTAATAGCTGGAATGGTCAGTACGTTAAATCATCTGAGTACGCGATTTGGGCTGCTGAAGCAGCTCAAAATTCGGGTAGCTTTTTTATCCCATTACAGGATTTGGTCATTGCTGAATATGAGAAACTAGGAAAAGAAAAAGTTGAAACCACCTATTTTGATACTAAAGATGCAACTCATACCCTACAAGCTGGTGCTCTATTGAATGCAAAGCTCGTTGCGCAACAGCTAAAACTTCAATCCCGCATCGGTATTAAAAAATTTATGAAATAAATGATGTTAGAAATGGGCTATCTAGCCCATTTTTTTGTGCTTTTAGTTGATCCATCAGGATACCTCAGGATGCGCAAATCCTAAAATAAGTGTATACTAGCTATTTGAAAACCGGTACTAAATCTGAATATCGTTGATCCATATTCTTATTCCTTACTATTTTATGATCTTAAATGACAAAATAACGTAACGAAGAATAAATGCTGTACTTCTATTTTAGTATTTCGGAGGATATTATTATAAAACTATTCCATTATAAATATGAAAAAAACAAAACACTGGTGTTATATGCTTGTGCTACTTACTATCGTCACCATAGCAGGTTGTGCTAGCGCTAAGCAGGTGAAAGCTCCATCTCAGCACATATCTTCCAATCAGGTGTTGCAGTCGCTGAGATTGACAAATCGTTATTTTATGGATAAATGGCCCGATACGGGAAAGCCTATTTATACGAACAGGTGGCGCCCCAGTAATATCTGGACAAGAGCTGTTTATTATGAAGGGTTGATGGCATTATATCAAATCGATCCTGATCAGAGCTATTATAATTATGCTGTAGATTGGGGAAATAAACATAAATGGGGCATGCGCAATGGTGTCGAAACACGAAATGCAGATGATCAGGCTTGTGGTCAAACGTATTTGGACCTTTATGAAATCGACCCACAACCGCAGCGTATTAAGGATATTAAAGCCAATATTGATTTTATCATACAATCGGGTAAAGTCGATGATTGGACATGGATAGATGCGATTCAGATGGGTATGCCTGTTTTTGCAAAATTAGGTGTCATGAATAACGATAAGACCTATTTTGAGTATATGTATAAAATGTACCAGCATTCAAAAGTTATTGAGGGTGGAGGACTGTATAATAAGGCCGATAAATTATGGTGGCGAGACAAAGATTTTGTTCCACCCTATCAGGAGCCTAATGGACAAGATTGTTATTGGTCAAGAGGGAATGGTTGGGTAGTAGCCGCCTTGGTTCGTGTGTTGGATTTGATTCCTCAAGACGAGGCTCATCGGGCCGAGTATCTTCAAGATTATAAGGATTTAATGGAAGCTCTATTGCCTATACAGCGAGCAGATGGCTTTTGGAATGTGAGTTTACATGATGCTAATCATTTTGGAGGAAGAGAAACCTCAGGCACCGCTTTATTTGTATATGGTATGGCTTGGGGAATTAATAAAGGTCTTTTAGATGAAAAAACATATCGACCAGTTGTTGAAAAAGCTTGGATAGCCATGTCTAATGAAGCCATTCATCCTTCTGGTTTTCTAGGCTTTATGCAAGGGACCGGTAAGGAACCAAAGGATGGACAACCCGTAAGTTTTTCAAGTATGCCCGATTTTGAAGATTATGGTTTGGGGTGTTTCTTGTTGGGGGGAACAGAGGTTTATAAGATGCTGAATAAATAACATATCTTAAGATACCCAATTTGAGGTGGAATCTGATGATAAGAGGAGAATAATGAAAATATAAAGTGAGATGCAAGTCTACTATTGGATCATGCTCATGGTAGAAGATGCATGAGCAAAATTAGTATTGAAAAAAATAAAGTATAATGGAAAAAGTAGCTTTTAAAATGAAACTAAAGCCAGGAATGCTGGAAGAATATAAAAAAAGACATCATGAGATCTGGCCAGAATTGGTTGATTTACTTCATTATAATGGGATTTCTGATTATACTATTTTTCTAGATGAAGAAACGGATACACTTTTTGCTGTGCAACGTCTTTCTGGTCATTCTTCTCAAGATTTAGGTAATGAAGTCATTGTTCAGAAGTGGTGGCTATATATGCGCGATCTGATGGAAGTGAATCCGGATAATTCACCCATATCAAAAAATCTACAACATGTATTTCATATGGATTAATGAACTGGAGATAAAGAAAACAATATGAAAAAAATATATGTGTTTTTGTTGATTGCATGTGCTATGAATATGGGTGGTCAATGTTATGGTCAAAATCTTTGGCCCCAAGTTACTAAGGAGATGAAACCTTGGACAAGATGGTGGTGGCTGGGATCTGCTGTAGATAAGGAAAACATAGCACGTGAATTGACATTGCTGGAAAAAAGTGGATTTGGTGGAGTAGAAATTACGCCTATTTATGGGGCGAAGGGCTTCGAAAATAAATACATCAATTTCCTTTCTCCTAAATGGATGGATATACTGAACGCAACAACAGATAAAGCGACTAAACTCGGTATGGGGGTCGACATGAATTTGGGTACAGGCTGGCCATTTGGTGGTCCGCAAATCCAAGAAAAGGATGCTGCTACGAAATTGATATTGGAAGAAATCGTTTTGAAAAAGGGAGAGCAACTCACATTTCCTTTAAAACCACAAGATTCCAAACATAAATATGCTGCATTGCAAGCGCTACGAGCTTATGCAGCAGGCAATAAGGAAATCAATCTTGACGTGAATATAGATCGTATTTCTGGCTATTGGACAGCTCCTGAAGATGTTAGAATATGGGCATTATTTACTGCAAGAACCTATCAAAAAGTAAAGAGGGCAGCTCCTGGTGGTGAAGGCTATACGCTTGACCATCTAGGGAGTCAATCCGTAAAAAACTATTTAAATAGATTTGACCATGCATTTGATCATAAAAATTTAAAAGTCAGAGCTTTCTTTAATGATAGTTATGAAGTTTATGGTGCAAACTGGACGGATACTTTCTTATTGGAATTTGATCGGATGAAGGGATATAAATTACAAGACCACCTGTTGGATTTTGCGGGGAAGGGTGGAGATGTCAATAAGATGGCAAGAATTAAATCTGATTACAGAGAGGTGGTCGATATGTTGTTAACTAAAAATTTTTTAACCCCTTTTACAGCATTTGCACAGCAAAATGGAGCACTATCTAAAAATCAAGCACACGGTTCACCGGGTAATTTGATTGATCTATATGCAGCTACCGATATTGCTGAATGCGAAACATTTGGTTCTAGTTATTTTCAAATTCCTGGTTTAAGAAGGGATTCGGCGGATGTCAGAAATGTAGATCCCGATCCAATGATGGCAAAATTTGCTACTTCGGCAACAAATGTATATGGAAAAAAATATACCTCTTCGGAAACATTTACTTGGTTAACCGAGCATTTTAAGACCTCTTTATCTCAAACCAAACCTGAGGTCGAACAATTATTTCTTGCCGGTGTCAATCATATATTCTATCACGGTACGACCTATTCACCTCAAGAAGTACCTTATCCAGGCTGGTTGTTTTATGCTTCTGTTAATTTTGTTCCTCACAACTCTTTTTGGGATCATCTTTCCGGCTTAAACCAATACATTACACGTGTGCAGTCTGTGTTACAGTCGACGAAGGCAAATCATGAATTATTGGTTTACTGGCCTGTATATGATCTGTGGAATGATGCAGAGAAATTGCAGCATGCATCGCATAGTGATGATGGGAAAGAAGTATGGGATAAAGCTTTGAAAGTCCATGATGTTGATGACTGGTTACACCCAACAGCTTTTTATAAGGAAAGCATAAAATTGCAACGCCGCGGTTATAGTTTCGATTTTGCAAGTGATCATATTTTGAATCAATCCATAATCAAGGGAAATCATATTTTAACTTCTAAGGAGGCTCATCCTTATCAAGCGATCTATATTCCAGCTTGTCATTATTTTTCGGAAAACACAATGAAGAAAATATTGCAGTTAGCCGAAGATGGTGCTACGATAATTTTTCAAGCCATGCCTAAGGAAGTTCCAGGTTTTAGTCAATTGGAGCAACGTACTGCTATGCTTCAGCAATATATCGGTTCGTTAGGATTTGATCAGGAAAATAAAAACCAATATACTGCTTATGGAAAAGGAAAAATTTATTTGACTACGGATATCCATACTGCTTTAGAAACAGAACATATTTTTCCTGAAAGGGTCAGTCAAACTGGATTAAAGTTTACGCGTCGTATTTCAGGGGATCAGATTTATTATTATTTAGTAAATCATGGTTCAGAAACTGTCGATAAAACTATTGAGCTTAATGCAAAAAGTAATTATTATTCTCTACTTGATCCACAAACTGGTAAGATCTATGCATTGACACCTACAGCGGGAAAAATTCGTGTGCAGATCCAACCTGGGTATTCTTGGATCGTTTTAGTTTCTCCAAATCAAAGGGCCGATCAGGCATATGTTTATATGGATCACTTACATGCGGAAGTACAGCTGACTGCGCCATGGAAAGTTAACTTTATTGCGGGGGGGCCAACTTTACCTCATTCAAGAAACGTGAAAACCTTAACCTCTTGGACCAAGTGGGATGATCAAGAAGCTGTTGATTTTTCGGGTACAGCTGCTTATGAAACCAGGTTTTCTCTGAAAAAAAATGATGGAAAGCGCTATCTATTGAAATTGGGAAGAGTGGCTGAAAGTGCTCGGGTATTTATTAACGGTCAAGATGCTGGGATTTTGTGGTCCATTCCTTTTCAGACCAATATCGAACAATTTTTGGTTGATGGTGAAAATAATATACGTGTTGAGGTTGCTAATTTAATGGCTAACCGGATGCGTTATTTAGACAAAAATAAAGTGTCATGGCGAAACTATCATGAAATCAATTTTGTCAATATCAATTATAAAGAATTTGATGCTAGTGATTGGGAACCTATGGATAGTGGGTTGATCGGGCCTGTTGAGCTTTTTAGTTATTGAAAATAAAGTTTTATATCTGACTAAGAGTTTCGTATTGGCGAGGCTCTAATTTTTAGTATAGGTCAGGTATTATCATCATTTTGTTTAGTGTTAATTACTTGGTTTATTGATTATTACCCCCTCTTGTTGATGTGGGAGCCACCTTTTAAGCAAAAGGTGGCTCTTTTTTTATAATCCTGAACAGAATTGGCAGGATTGAGCAGGATGGATAATTTATCTTATCGTTCTACATTTATACATCATTATAAATCTAGAAAGGTCTTGGTTGAAACTGTAACCAGTAGTTGACAAGAGAATAATCACTTTAGCTTTCTATGTAACCATTGCTTAATACTGATTTTTTATAAAAAAAAATCGATAGAAATAATATCTAATTACATCTAAATTATAACCAAATGAGAAGCAGTTTCAAAATTGAGTTTGAACATGTTTTAAAAAAGTACTTGTTGCTGGTCGTGATATCCATCTACAGTACTGTTCAATTGTATGCTCAAACAACATTAAGCGGAAGAGTCCATGATGAGAAAGGATCACCCGTTGAAGGAGTTACCATTCAGGTAAAAGGAAAATCCGCTGTAACAAAAACAAATGCTGAAGGAAATTTTACGATCACAGGCGCACCTGTAGATCTATTGGTGGTTTCAAGCGTGGGTTATGAGTCACAAGAAATAGCTGTGAGAAGTCAAACACGATTTAACATTATTTTAGTACCTAAAATTGATGTCATGGATGAGGTGGTTGTCGTCGGCTATGGAACCATGAAAAAAAAGGATCTAACTGGAGCTATTGCGAGTATTGGGGAAAAAGAATTAAAGGCAATGCCTGTAAAAGATGCTTTACAAGCCATGCAGGGTAAAGTGGCAGGTGTTGATATTACTTCTAATCAAAGACCTGGCACAACTGGTAGTATTCAAATCCGAGGTGTTCGTTCATTAAGTGCAAATCAAAGTCCATTATATGTGGTGGATGGTATGGTGTTGCAGGCAAGTGGTATTGACAATATCAACCCAAGCGATATTGAATCCATTGATGTCTTAAAGGATGCCTCTTCAACAGCGGTATATGGAGCTCGTGGTGCGAATGGTGTGGTGCTAGTGACGACAAAACAAGGAAAAAAAGGCAGACTGACATTAAACTATGCAGGAACGGCTACTTTGGAAAAAATGTATGATGTCACCGAGTATATGAATGCAGCAGAATGGTTAGATTATGCACGTTTGGCAAAAAACAAAACGACGACTCCTGATTATAGCAAGGATTTTTCTTTATGGGGTTCTGTCGCGGCCTCATGGCAAAATATTGCCAAAGGATGGACCAATAATAATACGGTATGGAATCCGGACCTCGTTGGAAACTACGATTGGGCTGATGCGGGTAGAAAAAATGCCTTGTCCACAGAACATACGTTAAGTATTGCTGGTGGTGGAGAAAATTCTAGGGGTTATGGATCTTTTGGTTATTTGAAACAGGATGCCACTCAGCCGGGACAAAAATTTGATCGGTATACGTCTAAAGTAAGTTTTGAAGCGACTCCGACCAAGTGGTTTACGATGGGCGCATCCATCAATACATTTTTCTCTGATCAAGATTATGGGTATAACTTTTCAAAATCTGTGACAGGAGCGGGGGACTACTACAGTGCTCTACGTGGCATGTTACCTTGGACAGTACCCTATGATGAGAATGGTAAATATCTGCGTAATCCTGCTGCAGGTGATATTAATATCATTAATCCAATTAACGAATTAGAATATAATACTAATCAGCGACAAACTTTTGGAGCTAATGGAAGTTTCTTCGGTCAACTTGATCTCGGTCAGATCTATGCTCCATTAAAAGGATTACGCTACAGGATGCAATTTGGTCCCGAGTTTCGCTATTATCGTCTTGGTTTGGCCAATGCTGCAGATGGAATAAACGGTGATGGCAATAATGCGGTTACTTATTCTACTAACCGGAATCTGGCTTGGACATTAGATAATTTAATTTATTATGACCGTGATTTTGGAACGGATCATCACTTGGGCGTTACTTTATTGCAATCCTCCACGGCTCGCAATACTGAAAATTCAAATATGAAAGCTACAGATGTATATAGTGCAGAAGAATTGTGGTACAATATATCTTCTGGAGGTTTTATTGGGTCATATGGTACTGGCTTATCGGAAGAGCAGATGAATTCTTATATGGCTCGTCTGAATTATTCTTATAAAGACCGCTATATGTTAAGCGCATTTGTTCGTTGGGATGGCGCATCTGTCTTGGCTCCAGGCCATCAGTGGCAATCCTTTCCTTCAGTTGCAGCTTCATGGCGTATCGATCAAGAGCAGTTTATGAAGGATGTCTCTTTTGTCAACACGTTAAAAGTACGTTTGGGAATTGGTGTTGTGGGAAACTCCGCAATAGGTCCTTACCAGACAAAAGGTTTATTAACTCAGAATTTTTATAATTGGAGTTCGACAAACTCTACCCCAGGATATATTGCTTCGGATCCATCAGCAGCTAATCCTCAGAAAATGGCGAATCCAGAGCTAGGATGGGAGCGTACCACACAATATAATCTAGGCTTAGATTATGGTTTCTTCCAAAATCGGATTAGTGGAGCATTTGACATCTATAAGACAAAAACAAACGATTTATTGCAAGTCATGAGTATACCTTCCATTTTGGGATATACGACAACTTTTGCGAATGTTGGTAAAACTGAGGGTTGGGGTATCGATCTACAGGTTAATACGGTGAATATTAAAAAAGAAAATTTTCAATGGATGACATCGATTACCTGGTCCAAGGATAAAAACAAAGTGGTGGAATTGGCCAATGGAAGAAGCGAAGATCTTAATAATAATTGGATCGTGGGACAAGAGATTTCAGTACCCTATGATCTCGTATATGATGGGATTTGGAAGACGGATCAAGAGGAAGAGGCTAAAAAGTATGGTGCAAAACCGGGACAAATTCGGGTGAAGGATCTAAGTGGCCCAGATGGTGTGCCAGATGGTAAAATCGATCGTAATTATGATCGTCAGGTTTTAGGATCTTATCGTCCCAAATGGTCTGGTGGAATCTCCAATACCTTCAATTACAAAAACTTTGAATTGTCATTCTTTATTTATTCACGTTGGGGGCAGACCATCAACGCAGGAGCAGAAACATTGGGAGGACGTTTCATGATGCGAAAACTCGATTATTTTATTCCTCAAATCAATGAAGATGCTGAATATTATCAACCCGGTATCAATGGTGAGGCTGCAGATCCGAACAATTCGTCCATGAACTACCGCGATGGCTCATTTGTCAAATTGAGAAATATAAGTTTTGGTTATAATTTCCCAGCTGAAAAATTGAAAAAATTAGGGATCAGTAATTTTAAGGTGTATGGTCAAGTGATGAATCCAGCCATGTTATATTCAAAAATTGATTTTTTAGATCCTGATTTATCGACGTACAATAACAATACGGTGCAGGCTGGATCTGCTATTACCACAAGAGGAGCAGTAATAGGTGTTAATATTGGCTTCTGATGATATGAAAGTATTACATTTTATAGAAAAAAAGAAAATGAAAAATTATAAGATATTACTTGCTTCCCTGTTGGGAGCTGCTGGATTATTCGTTTTGAATAGCTGCAGTAAGAAATTTCTGAATGAAGAACAGATCACTATTCCAGATACGGATTATTTTAAGACCGAAAAAGGACTTGATGATTTGTCCATTGGTGTTTATTCTAAACTGAAGTTTAAGTTTAATTATACATGGGCTATGGGACTTTTTAATTTGGGTGTTGACGAATTTACAGATGCCAACAATCCCTCGCCAAGTTTCAATAGTTATAGTATGGATCTGAATCCTGCGGAATCAACTTATGGAGGAAGTAATATTGCTCCTGTCTTTGACAATATGTACAGTGGCATTGAATCTGCCAATACGTTGATTCAAAATGTTCCACTTTATTACGATAAGTCCAGTTCTAACTATAATACGCGTTTGGGAGAAGGTTATTTTATGCGTGGTTATTTTTATTTACAATTGCTTGTACAGTTTGGTGCTGTTCCGTTAAAATTGACACCATCTCAGGGAGTTCAAACTTTTTTCAAACGTGCTACAGAAGAAGAGTGTTTTTTACAAATTGTTTCAGATTTGAAACAAGCGTATGATTTACTACCGCCATCTGCGACTGAATTTGGTCGTGTGACCAAATGGGCTGCGGCGCATTACTTATCAAAAGCACAATTAACACGTGCTAGCGAATTATATGCGGGTTGGAATGCTTCATTTGTTGCTGCTGATTTGGATGCGGTTATCAAGTACAGTTCAGAGGTGGTTAATGCACATCCTTTAGTAGATGATTATGTCAAACTTTGGGATTATCAGAGGGCAAATGGCGCCAATGAGAAAGTTTCAGAGGTGGTGTTGTCTGCACAGTTTTCGGACGATCAGGCGACTTGGGGTCGATATGGTAATCAAATGCATCTGTACTATCCTGCTGTTTATCAGGATTTAGCTGGGACATCTCGTGATATATCTGGTGGACGTGAGTTTTCTTATGCCCGAGCTACAAACTACACCATGGATGTATTTGACCGTGTAAACGATTCGCGTTTTTGGAAATCGTTTATCACCATGTATGGTAGTAACAACACCAATGGAGCTCCATCGTGGAACGCTAATAATGCCGCTTTAGGTCCAGCAGGAACTGTGGCAGGAACTAAAAGATTTAAAGGTGGAGAATTGGCGATTAAATATATTGTCAATAACGCAGGGGATGGGCGTTATAAGGCTGTTGCTAGTGATGCAACAGGAGTATTAAAAAATGGTGTGATGCAAAATACGCATACTTTTGTTCGCTATTTTGAGGGGCAGCCTCAGGCATGGGTAGGTGTTCATGGTAATAATGGGTATTTTGGGGTGCAGTCCAGATCGGTCGCCTTATCTAAATTTAGAGATGGCTATCGGATAAATATTGCATCACAATTTGGAACCCGTGATGCGATCATGGCGCGCTCGGCAGAAGATGTATTGATGGTGGCTGAAGCTTATATCCGTAAAGAGGATTATGCTAATGCAATCCAATGGATAAATAAACTTCGAGCTCGAGCTGGCTATAAAGCTGGTGAAGATCGTGCGAAAAATGTAGATGGTGGACAAGCATACAAAAATAATTCATATGCAGTTGGAAAAGGAGGTGGTTTTTCTGCTGATGGAGCAATTTATTGGGAGAGAAACTCCTATTATGAATCGAATAATGATATGGCTGTATCAACAAGTGAAACAGCTTCTAACCTATTGATTAATTCGGTGAATGATATTTATAATTCTGTTGTTGATAAGCCTATATATGAAAAGATTGGAGCGACCTCCAATGCACAAAAAATGATGAGTTTTTTACTCAATGAACGCACGCGTGAGCTTTGTGGTGAACTTTATCGTTGGGAGGATCTGGCTCGTACCAAAACATTGGAATCTCGATGGAAAGCATTTAACGACGGTTTTGTGAGAGGCAATACGGCTTTCAATCCTAGTACCCATTACTATAGACCTATTCCGCAATCATTTTTGGATGCAATTACCAATGAGTCAGGAGCTGCACTTTCACCTGCTGAAAAACAAGCTATGCAAAACCCTGGATATTAATAGTGACTATAATCAAGAGACCTATCGATATCAAGATAGGTCTCTTTGTTTTCACCTTTTAAGGTCTAGAGGTATCGTATAGTATCTACTTTTTAAGATTTAAGATATATTCTTTTAAATCTGTGCTCATTAATCGTTATTTTAGGCATTAATCTTAATTATAAAATGACCAATTCAACCTCTCAATTTTTAAAGACACTTGAAATTAGTGATTTTTCAGCTACTCCCAAATATCTACAACTTGCGAATACCATCATTGATGCGGTAAAGAATGAGGTACTCAAGAAGCATGAAATGCTACCATCCATCAATGAATGTAGTGCTTATCTTGAAATATCTAGAGATACGGTTGAAAAAGCGTATCGCTATTTAAAAAAGAATGAAATTATTGCATCTAATCCTGGGAAAGGATATTATGTCAATAAAATTGATGTTCAATCCAAATGTAAAATTGCATTATTCTTAAACAAACTCAGTGTTCATAAAAAAATAGTTTATGATTCATTTGCCAGAGAGCTTGGCGACTTCGCCAATTTGGATTTGTTTGTGTACAATTCAGACCTTTCGTATTTGAAGAATTTGTTAGCAAATCTGACTAAGACCTATGACTATTATGTGCTTTTTCCACATTTTAAAGAAGGACGAGATAAAGCTCCAGAAATTATCCGTCGGATTCCAACGGATAAATTGATGTTATTAGGGAAATTTATCGATGATGTCCCTGGAGACTTTCCCGCTGTTTACGAAAATTATGAGCAAGATATTTACCTAGCATTGGAAGAGGCGAATGAAGCCTTGAGTAAATATAAGATGCTGAAATTGGTATTCCCGGATTATAGTGATTTTCCAAAAGCCATTATAAAAGGTTTCTATAAATTTTGCCAGCAATATGCTTTTGAACATGAATTGGTATCCGAACTCAATAAAGAAAAAATAACAGTGGGTACCTGTTACATCAATATCATTGAAGATGACTTGGTCAAATTACTGAATAAAGTATTACAAAAAAAGCTCATCATTGGCGAAGATGTAGGTATCATTTCCTATAATGAAACTCCGCTAAAGAAATTTATATTAAATGGTATCACGACAATATCTACGGATTTTGAAATGATGGGAAGAATGGCGGCAGATCTGATTAAGAATAAATCAAAGGAAAGGGTGGAAGTACCTTTTCATATTAAAATAAGGGCATCTATCTAAGTTAACCCTTTTTTTAAAAAAAAGCCATGATGGATATCATGGCTTTTTAATATGATGATCATCCTCTTATTTTTTTGAAGAGGTCGGGTATTGTTTGAATATTCCTTTCACGACTTTAGCAATATTCGTCGTTGCCTTTTCAGGACTATTCACTTCACCTGAGCCACGTGCTTGCCATACGACTTTATTTGTTTTACGATCTACGGCTTCTACGATTAAGTGAGCATAGCGGTAGCGCTCTTTAGCAACAGGGTAGCTCGCATATCCGTAGTAAGGTGAAAACCAAGGTCTGTACCAGTTCCAAGGACCACCCCACGCGTAAGAAGTACCGTATACCAAACGGCTTTTGTTATTGACAATTGTTATATAGCGAAACAACAAATCTGGATTGTCCTTACTGTAGGTAAGTCCTTTTGCATTTAGTTCGCTATTACTTGCATCTAAAATATTTGTGCGGGCAATATCATTATCAAAATATGACTTTGATAGTGAGTCTACAGGTGGTAGCCACCCATAAGTACGATATTGTGAGAAGTCAATTTTCTCATCGCGCATCGTATTGTATTGATAAGAGGCGCAAGAAGCAAGAATTAGACTTGCAAATAAGAAATAAATTATTTTTTTCATGACCAATAGGGTTAATTTTCTTTTAATTAGACAAATAGATCTATTAAAGGTTTAATAAAATGTTTAAAAAAAATTATTGATAAACAGCAACCAGTGGCATAGAACGACCAGGACCAAAAGCTTTAGGACTTATACGCAAAATGGGAGGGGCTTGAAACCGTTTAAATTCTGCATTATTGACCAATTTGGTGATTCTTTCTACTGTACTTTCATCAAATCCCAATGCGATTATTTCTTCCTTTGATTTCTGTTTCTCAATGTATTGAAAGAGTATTTGATCGAGTAAATCATAGGGCGGCAATGAGTCTGAATCTTTTTGGTCAGGTCTCAGTTCTGCAGATGGCGCTTTATCGATTGTATTGACAGGAATTATTTCTTGATTGCGATTGATATAACGCGCAAGTTCATAGGCTTTAGATTTATATACATCCCCGATGACAGAAATGGATCCCGCCATATCTCCGTACAAAGTGCCATATCCAACAGCCGCCTCACTTTTATTGGATGTATTCAAAACAATGTGTCCAAATTTATTTGAAATCGCCATCAGCAATGTACCTCTTGTTCGGGCCTGAATATTTTCTTCTGCTATACCGGGTTGCTGTCCTTCAAAAAACGGAGCTAAAGTCGTTTCGAAAGCTTGCGTAATATCTTTGATCGGAATTATATGATGTGCACAATTCGTGTTTTTAACGAGATCTAATGCATCTTGAATGGAGTGGTCAGAAGAATAGATTGATGGAAGTAATATTGCTAATACATTTTCAGCTCCCAATGCTTCGCAAGCAAGTGCCGCTACTAAAGCAGAATCTAAACCACCAGAAAGACCTAATACCGCTTTCTTAAAACCTGATTTACGAAAATAATCGCGAAGTCCTAATAATAGCGCTTCATGGATCAGTGCTATTTCTAGATCTTGAGGTGCGGTATATGTTATCGTCGATTGTATGGTTTGATTGCTGTAATCTACGATCTGCAAATCTTCTTCAAACTTTTTTAATTCACAACAAATTGCTCCGTTTTCATCCATAGCCAATGATCTTCCATCAAAAATGATATCCATATGAGCGCCAACTTGGTTGACATAAATCAGTGGACGTTGAGCTTTGGCTACCTGCGATCTTAAAACGGCAAGTCGATCTTGATAATGGCTATATGAAAATGGTGAGGCAGCAATGTTGATCAATAGATCGGGATTTTCTTGGAGTAGCTCCTGCATAGGATCACCTACATATGAATTATTCCCTTGGTCATCATCCCACAAGTCTTCACAGATGGTCAATGCTATTTTTGTATTTTTATACGTCAAACAAGTGAATTGACGATTGGGTTCAAAATAACGATATTCATCAAAAACATCGTAGTCTGGTAAAAGCCCTTTTTTACTGACATGGATAATTTTACCATTTTCCAAACAAACGGCAGCATTATAGAGTGCTTTCCCTTCAGAATCGGTATTGGGTATAGGAGCTCCGATAATGCATAAAATATCTTGACAATGCGAGGCGATAACAGTTAAAGAATCATGGCAGTTATTTAAAAATGCTGCGTTTTGCAACAAATCTTTTGCAGGATATCCTCCAATTGCTAATTCCGAAAAAACAATAATCTGAGCTTGTTGTGCTTTTGCCTTTTCAATAGCAGCAATAATTTTTGAAGTATTGGAACTGAAATTACCGATATGATAGTTTAACTGTGCTAAAGCTATTTTCATTTTACGATGTTATGTAATGTACTAAAAGAATATGAGAGCAAGATAAGAAGTTTTTTTTGCTTCGGATATTTAATTGTAATGATCAATTACCTTTTTAATCTTTTTGTGTTATTAATATTTTGTATGAAAATTTTTACCTCCCATTAGTTTTATATTAATGTAAAATTCATATTTATGCAAAAAAAATCTTTTTTTTAATTTTAGATTGTTATATTTGTTGTTGCTAGCAAATTTTAAAAAAAATAAATTTTTATATTATGAAAAAGAACATTATTTTAATTTATTTTATCTTGTTGACAGCTTTTACAACATATGCTCAAAGCACAATGCCGCTTGTGCCTGCTCCAACAGATAAGCCAATATTTAAGTATACTTCACCAGATAATTTTCGAGCAACAAAAATTGTTGAAGCAAAAATAGGAAATGATGGTCGTTGGTATTGTTTAGTTAAAATGGAAGCTTTGGGTTACAGAGACGCAAATGGGGGTTCTCTAACCTATATTTCATATCCAGAATTTAGTAATGGACTTTATATAAAAAATCCAAATGTAATTGGTGGAACTCCTATGTATTTCAAATGTAATACTGCTGGGTTTTATGACCCGAATACCCCTGGTCAAAACGAAGTATCTTTATATAAATCCTATAACCAATATAAACCAACGGGAGAAAATGGTTATTTTATTTGGTTGAAAGCAAATTATTTGTCAAATACGCAGGTTGGGATTGTTGATAATCCTGGTTCAAACGGTATTCCTCCATTCTATTCGGGAGAAAATGTTTTTGATGTAATTTATAATCTTACATATTTTTATAAAAATGGTTTATTACCACCCAAAACTGGTCATTGGTATGTATCAATGGATGCTTTTCCTAACGGTATAGGTGGAGGAAGAGGTCAAAATCTTGTAGTAGAGCTTTTAACAACAAAACCACAGTAAATTCAAAAACGACAAAGTCTTTTTTTATATAAAAAGACTTTGTCGTTTTTGAATTAATAGTATATTATCATTGATGTAAAAATTTATATATAATATGTGGAAGGGGAAAATCTAAGATTGTTTAAGCATATTTTATAATTACTACTCTAACTTATAACAATAACCGATGATAATGTTATGCAACATTATCAATTTAGAGTTTTTGAAAATGAAAAAATAAAAAAAATCTTGATGAATAACTTTATGTATCTTATTATCAATTCGTAATTGAATCAGAATTATACGACAAAGGCTGTATTAATACATTAGCAAACAATTTTTGATGTTGTATTTTTCAAACTTTCTTTCACTATTTGCTGGCCGATCTTTTCATTAACCATCGAATCAAAATGCTGGTATAATTTGATCAAGGTAAAAATTTAAGTAATTAACTTTTTCTATATGATAGTTTAGCTGTTCAAAAACTATTTTATTATAATAATGTATTAAACTAATATGAGAGAAAGATAATAGGTGTTTACGGGTACATTCTGATTGAAATATGTTGTTTCAATTTTGAGTTGGTATAAAAAAAAGGATCTTTACAATAATAAAGATCCTTTTTTATGTATAAATTGTACTTATTTAATTTTTATCCTTTAATCATACATGTATTCCAAAAGTTGAAAAACTAACTTTTTGATATTGATTTAATTGCTAATTGAAACAACTTCAATTTCAGAATATAAAGGTGAATTTGCAGGTACTTTATCCTTTACAGTTTGATCATATCCAAAATAAGAAGGTGCTACAATTTTAATTTTACTTCCTTTTTTTAAGCCTTTAATTGTTAATCCTCCTACGTTGACCTCTTTGCCTTGGAATGCCATCTTTTTAGGAAAGAAGGCAATTTGCCAAGCCGCAATAACTCGATCTAATGTAAAAGTTGCAGGAGTTCCATCTTTAGATTCATCCACCAATGTTCCCTGATTCTCTCCATTCAACAAAGTAACTTTGTATTTTGTTACTGCGGTTGGGAATACTAGAGCACCATTAGATTGGAACTGATAGCTGTAAGAAGCGTCTTCTCCTTCTGTAATCAAATCGTACCAAATACCTTTAGCTGTATCTAATTTTGGATTAGTGAAATTTTTCAGTGCGAATGATTTT
This sequence comes from Sphingobacterium sp. PCS056, assembly GCF_023273895.1. Taxonomy (NCBI): domain Bacteria; kingdom Pseudomonadati; phylum Bacteroidota; class Sphingobacteriia; order Sphingobacteriales; family Sphingobacteriaceae; genus Sphingobacterium; species Sphingobacterium sp. PCS056. The sequence continues at coordinate 2,004,251 of NZ_CP096883.1, forward strand.
AATTGAGGAGCTTGTGTTTTAAGGATATTTTGAATTCTCTCATTTTCGATAGAATCTTTAATTCTTTGTTCTTCAGCTAATTTTGAAAAGTCATCTGATTTACTGCAAGATGCTAAAGCAATAATCATAGCTAACATTGCACAAAGGGTTTTTGTAAAATTTTTCATAAAATTCTTAACTTATTTATTTGATTATAGTGTTAAAACGAGTTGTTATCAATATACGCTACAAAGGAATAAAAAAAAATTACCACTTTTAAAGAATGTTATCAAAACTAATCTTAATTAAAGTTTTGAATCTTTAATTGATCATTTATGTTATTTATAATATTCATTTATAAAATGAACTTAATAAGAATTCAGATATTAATTTTTATATAAAATACTATGAAGCGATATTTTTTCCTATTGATATGGTATTGTTGTATATTTGGATATCTGAATCAATATATTTAACGTATGATAAATTTTAAATCATTTAATCGAATTATAGTAATGTTAATTACTATGTTTTGTTTTTCAAATTGTTCTAAGCAAGAAGTTATCATTGATGAGTCAACTCTGTCAAATCTTTCATCAATTATTCATCAATTGGGTTATGATACTACAGGAATTAGCTACAGAGGTGATACTATTACAGTAGAAGGAGATATAATTTTGTATAAATCTAATTTAAGCAATACCACTCCTAGGCAAGCCTCGATGTTTCCTCGTTCCTATACTGCTGTTAGACCAATAAAATATTATATTCCACCAATTATAACAGATGAAGCATCAATCGTATCAGCAATGGAAGCGATTAGTAGTGTTGAGAGACCTCCAGAATTTAAAGTTCCTCCACTTGCTTCTGAGTATCTTAGCCTTGGCTTTACAAAGGTTAATACACCAGCTGAAGCAGATTTGATATTTGTGGCATTTAATGAGCAATCGAAGACTTGTGGTAGTGCTGATGCACCAACTGTTGTTCCTAATTTACCTATTGTAGCAATTGCTCAATTAAAAATTGGTAAAAACATAAGATTAAATTTGTTTCACTGGAATACTCTAAGTTCATCTCAAAGAAAATTTTTAGTTGCTCATGAACTGGGACATAGTCTTGGTTTGCGGCATACTAATTGGAGGGGTAGTGAACCTGAATATGTTTATGTAGGAGGTCTTGGTGTAGGTGCATATAGTGTTCCTGGGACTTCTAATAACTCAAATAATCCTGATAATAATTCAGTTTTTAATATGAATACTTGTGGAAATAATTGGTCTGGATTCACAACAGCCGATAAAAAAGCATTATGGTTTGTCGCGGGAGCAGTTACATCTTACTAAAATGACAATTAAGTTTGTTCTTAAATCAGTTATCACTTAATTATCCCTGCCTTTAGATATATGATAAATTGACCTTCAGAATAGAATCACTTTTATTAAAAGTGGTTCTATTAAATTGTTCTATAGCTAACATCATTTTTATGAAATATGTTCTAAGTTTATTACTTTTTTTACAATCTATTAAATCAATATCTCAAAAAAAAATAGAGTTCCGATTATCTCCAAGCATAGGAATTAGTAATAATAAAACATCGTGGTCAATTTCTGGAGATTTAAATGGAAATAATCCAGACTACTTATCTGAACTTGTATGGAGGAACGTGAATTTTTCTTACGGATTACAGGCTTCTATTACCTTGGAAAATTTGAGTTTAAATATGTCTATTTCATCTTCGAGAACGTTTAAGGGGATTGTTAGTGACATAGACTATACTGCTAATGGTAGAACTGGAATAAATTATCATGAGCAATTCTCTTCTAATAATAGTAACTTTAGAATTATTCAACTTTTACCCCAATATGAACTTTATAAAAATAAGCTTTTCGTAAATGTTGGTTATAATCATATTTCCTCAAATAATATTATAAACCATAATTCTTCAGTAAATAGTACTTATAAATGGTATGTAAATGGATTGCAAATTGGATTTAAGTACAATATGAAATTGTTTCGGGAATTTAATTACAATGTAGGTGCTGATTTACTATTTAGTAGATATTATGCAAAAGCAGATTGGAGATTAAGAAATGATTTAAAGCATCCTACTAGTTTTGATCAAATTGTAAAATTTAATTATGGTTTTAGTACTTTAAATTCTTTGAGTTATAGTTTTAATGAAAAATATTCTATTTCTTTAATAAATAAGTTATTATACTCAATTGGATATAAAGGTGTTGATAAAGCATATTTGAAATCTGGAGGTACTTTATTTACTCAAGTGAAATATAATGAAATTTTAATTATTGAAAATTATTTATCATTAACTGTTCCATTCTAATTTTATGTAATAATATCTAGTCTTCTGACTCCACAGTGTTATCAGTTTATATTTGAAATTCTTAATACCTATTTTTATATGATTACAGTGTTTTAATTACTTATCCAATGTAATAATTTTAATTTTATTTTTAGAGATGGTTTTAAGAATTAGAAATATAATAATTTATCCGTTTATAAGATTAAGATTTTAATCTCTGAAATTTATATGCTAGAGTTAATAAGAAATACCTACCTATCATGTTTGTTTTTGATTCTCTTGTGACTAAGAAATCATTTTTTATAATTTTATCTTGTTTCATTTGATTGAAAATATCAATAATGTTTAAACTTATTTCAAGGTTCTTTTTTAAGTAATTCTGAGATAAAATCATATCTGTTCGATTATTTTTTATTGTAATCCCAGTAGAATTTGTTGTATTATATTGATTACTAACTTCAAAATTGAATATTTTAAAATAATTAGTTTTAATATTTGATGATATTGTCTGATTAACATTTTTAATAATACTATTTAAGGAAGGTTGTTCAATATTTGTAAATTTGTAATTGTTAAACGATATTCCATAGTTTAAATTGATGGAAAAATTATCTTTATAATAAATAGCATTTATGTTAGCTGAGTAATTATCTGACTTGTCTGAAAATTCTTTGTCATTTATTTCTCTTTCTGTTTTTGCACTTGAATAAGATATACTATTTTGTAGATTTAAATTAGTAATAATAAAATTAGCTTTTGTATATGATAATGATAAAGTTGAATTAGGACTATTGCTATTGTTAGAATTGGAGTATGTTAGCATTTTAGTACCTTCATTTAATTTTATTCCAGAAATAATAGTGTCATTCTTTAATACAAATAGATTTTCTATAATTTTATCTTTATTTAAAGAGGTTGAGATCGTTAAATTCACATTATCTGAATTTTTCATTTGATAATTCGTATTTAAATTAAAATTATATACAGATTGGTTAGTCAAATTTGGATTACCCATACTGGAATAATTGTCGGATATAATCACATTTGTTTGATCTCTTTGAGATAAGGTTGTGTAAATTAGAGATTTTTGAAATGTAAATACATTATTTAATCTTGAATTTATTGATCTTAAAGTCAGGGATGAGTTATATAATAGTCCCTTATTATTATTTGAAAAATTATTATTTGAATCACTTTTAAATGTATCGAATGCTTTCTCAAAATAAATATTCGAACTAAAATCTATTATAGATTTAGAAAATCTAATTGTTGTTCCAATATTTTGATTATGTTGTTTCAATTTTGAATCAACATTTTTTATAACATTTATAATATTATTTGAAATTGAATTTGAGTTAGATAAGCTATAGTAAATGTCACCTAAAAAAACTTTTTTAAAATTGAATTTTAATGATGTTCTTGATTGAAAAAAAATATTTTTGTCTTGGCTCAGCAGTTTATTAAAGATGGTGTCATTCTCATAAAAGTTTTGCTTCTGTGATCTGTTTTCCCCTATCGATGTATTTGTACTTAAAAATAAATTCTTTTTATAGAGTTTATATATAATGTTGAAACTTGCTCTATATCCCTCTGTTTGCGAAGTATTATTTGAAATAAATTTATTTATACTATTAATATTTGAATTTTTTTTCATCATGTCAAAATATTCTTTTTGAACATTTAGAGATGCATCAAAATAGAACTTATTAAATGTTTTGTTTAATGAGGAATTTATATGAAAACTTCGACTAAGATTTTCTTGAGTTCTATCAATATTTTTATTAGTGATAGTATCTTTAACTACAGAAAAACTGTCAATAATCTGATCTTTAGAAATGGTGTTATTTTCACTATGCAATATTTTAAAACTGAATTCTCCATTTTTTAACTTTGTGTTATTCTGAATTGATATTTTGCTATTTATAGCTTTATCGGAATTATTACCAATGTCAGCAGCCCAATTCCAAGAATTATTATTAAGATTTATATCTATTAAAGTGTTGTTGTTATTTTTAAAATAAATGATGTTTCCATTGAGATCATATTTGCTCTTAAAATTGTATCTGAGAGAAGAATTTCCAATCAATCCTGTTATTTTACCATTTGGTGTTCTTAAATTAATTGAATTAATATCTTTATTTTCATTACCCCAAAATTTATTCATTGAATCTGTATAGGCATCTAAATTATATGCAGATAGTATACTTGATGGAAATATCTTTAATAACTCCATTACTGAAATGAAATTAAAAACTTGACCATTTATTTTTATTATCGTTATTAGTTTACCCCGATAATAAACGCCATCATCCTCAAATCTGAAATCTGTATTGCTCTTCAACAAATCATATGCCGTTGGAAACATTTTCCTTTTTAATGAATCGACGACAATTGTATGTTGATTCCAATTAATATCTACGGTATCTAAAATGTTATTTTTTAAGGTGTCTTTTATATGTGTAATTTTGCTGTGTCCATGAAATTTTGAGGAATGAATACTCCCCCATGTACTCGCGGATACCAAAAATAGAAACAGGAAAATATTAAATGTTGCAATCTTCATACTTGTGGCAAGTAGATAGGTTATTTATCAAAGTGGTAAAAGACTATTTTATAAAACATTCTTTTACCACTTAGCTTTTCTAATTATTAGGTCTTGCGATGACTAAGTCTATCTTTAATGGTTCGCCTGTTAGGCCAATTGGAAAAGGAAGTAAAAACCATTCCAAGCTCACAAGCCAGCCACCAAAACGTATGTTTGATGGAAATCCACTTTTATAGGTATAGCCTATCTGATAACATAGATCAAATGTGTCGCCACCAATAATATTTGGTGTAGGTAGACTATTGGCACCTGGGTTTGGAATAATACCAATTTGATAGTCAGTAGCATAATTTGCTTTTAACCAAACGAAAAATCCCTTCTCACCTGTTGGCATATATTGATTATAACTCTTATATTTCGACACTTCATTTTGACCTGGAGTATTAGGAGAATATCCTCCATTATTGAATGGTCGAGAGTGAATATATGTACCGTCGTAATTTGAAAAATATACCGCATCAATAAATGAGGGTGCATCATAAAATTTAATGTTGGGTGCATGATTCTTGATTGCTAGTGCTTCTAATTTTACTAAACAATACCAAATGCCATTATTATCTTTTTTTGCTTCTACAATTTTTGTTGCTTTAAAATTATCCTGTGGGGAAGAATAAGGGTGGGGCTGTACACCTGCAGGTAGCGGTCCAGCAGGTAATGAGCTTTGTGCAAATAACGTTGCTCCGGTAAATAACATTGAGCAAAACAATAAAATACTTTTTTTCATAATATTTTTAATTTATTAAATTGTAATTTTTCTTAAAGAAACTAGCTAGTGCCTCAAAGGTATGAATAAAATTATTAAAGAAATGTTTTTTATGAAAATTATTTATTATTATATGTAATAAAGTGTTGGTTTATTATTTACTTTCGATTATTATTGTTATCTTTTTATTTTGGGGTTAAATATTGGGAGTAATTTTTTTTCTAAAAATCAGTTTTACAGTTGTTTATATAATTTAGGGTGTAAATCCTTGAAATGATTTTTTTACAAAAAAATCACTATTTTTCATTTAGGAAATGAATGTAATTTGTTAATTTATTCAATTATTGTAATTTTGTTCGATTAATTTTAAATTTGATGTAAAAAAATTATTTCATCAGTGGTTTGTATAGTTTAGTGTTTTTTTTATTGGCTATTTAATTCCTTTTAAAGACCTTTTTCTTTAAAAATTCTTTTATGTTGTAGATGTTGTTTTGTAATTAAAATGGCAGGAAAATTGTTTATATTAATTAAGGCGTAGACTATGTCTATGAAAATAACAGCTATTTAACTTTAACTATTTTATTCAAGACTTAATAATCGAATTCCAATTACACTAATTAAAAAGTGTGTTATTTTTATGAAATTTTCAAATCAACTATCTTAAAAAACTAGCCAACTCTTTTGAACTAAGATATTTTTGTTGTACAGCTTTTAGCTTAAATGTTTTGTCATAACGAAGGAGTGTGGGAAAAATCATCTTTTGATTGGTTAACAATATGGATGCTAAAGGATGATATACTCCTGTCTGCTTTTTGAAAGATTGAGGTTTCCATGTATGTTGATCAAAATTAATTTCTTCGACTGATTCAGCATCTAGTTTAATCAGGTAGTAATTATCATTAATCAATTTAGCGATTTCTTTTTTTGTAAATACCTCTTTTTCCATCTTTCTACAATAGCTACACCAATCAGTATGAATAAAAATGATCGTTTCTCTTGGGGCTACGCTTAATAAAGAATCTAATTGTTGAAAAGAGGTATAAATTATCCGCTCTTGTCCATAATGGCTGAGCGGATAAAGGATAATTATCGTCAATAAAATAATTTGGTTTAAATATTTCATCTTTCTTTAATCAAGAGGATTAGTGAAAATGACCAATTTTAATACCAAAAGTTATTGTACGTGGTTTTGTGGGACCGTAGATATAATTTGAATCACGATTAGCCCCTCGGTCAAAATCTTTTTGGAAGGCATTGAACATATTTTGTACGCCTCCAAATAATTCGAGATTAAAATCTTTGTGAATAGCAAAAGTGTAACCTAATCTTAAATTTAATTCCATAAAATCATGCGTATTTTTCAGTGTCATGATCTCTTGTTGGATATGCGAAATTTTCATATCTCCGGTATATACACCAGTAACATCGACGGCGAATCTCTCTGTTGCTTTCCAATTGACATTTAAGTAGCCATAAACATTCGGAGTACGTAAAAAATCTTTAGACATGATGGCTTCTTGGCCTGGTTTGGCCTCTGCGATCAATTGTTCAGATTGGAATCTGGATCGTTGGATTGTTCCTCCTGCTTGTAAACTGAATATACTTGAGGGGGCAATGTTTAGTTCCACGTTTGTTCCAAATACATAAGCATCTGTACCGTTTCGCATTTCTTCAATCATGATATCGTTAGATTCGGATTTCAAAACAGTTGTAAAAGGATTATTCAATTGCGTGTAGAAACCTTCCACTAAAAGACTGGTCTGTGTATTTCCAAAGTTTCTGCTTAAATTAAATGAGCCTGTATAGGCATTGGAATATTCCGTTTTTAAATCTTCTCCTATTAATACAAATACCTGTTTTCCACCAATTGAAGTGACGTGCATATCTTCATTAAAGGCTTGTGGAGCACGAAATCCACGTGCATAACCTCCGCGAAACTGAATATTGTTATTGATATCGTACAAAATAGTTAGACGGGGATTCCATGATCCGAAATTTTTCTGACTACTCCGTTCCACCTGCTGCAATTGATAGTTGCCATCTACAAAAATATAGTCATATCGCATACCGATCAATGCTTTAAAAGAGGATATTGGTTTCCACTCGTATTGAGCATAGGTACCTATTCCTTTTGTTTCTTGGTCAATAATGCGTTGATAACCTGGAATCTGATCATTTGTTTTATTATAATTGAACTCAATACCACCTGTGAACACATCTTCATCAAAATTATTGGTGTATTGTGTGCCCGTTACGAAAGATACATCGTCAGTATCACCATATGAGTTTGCCGCTCTTAAACTATCCGTTGCTGTTGGAGCTTCGCCCAGTCCACCATAAAAACTTTTACGTGTTGTTTTCTGTCCCGAGGCGTAAACAGATATTTTCTGTTTGTAATCTGACAGATAGTGATCATAGGTGATCCCTCCAATAAGGGAGCTTGTTTCCAGCTGTTCGGTGATAGCTGTAAAATGAGGTGCTTTGTTAAATTGATCTCCTCCTCTTCTGAATTCCTGAATGGTACTAAAATCTACGGTTATTTTATTGAAATCGGAAGGCTTAAAAAATGCTTTAGTACCAAAAGTCGTATTCTTTAGTTTTGTAATTTCTGAAAATCCATCTTTATTTTTGTCAAAAGGTTGACGATTACGATGCATACCATAAAAGGTAACACCGGTTTTCAGGTCTTCATCTACATATGAGGTGTTGAAATCTACTGTATTATCCCAACTGCTGCCACCGATTAAAGAATTGGTGGATTTAATTTGCCAATCGTTTTCAACAGGATCCTTGGTAATGATATTAATGGTTCCGGCAATTGCGTTTGCTCCAAATAGGGCAGAACCACCACTACGAACGACTTCAATACGGTCGATCATACTTGTGGGAAGTTGGTCTAGTCCATATACACTATTTAAAGCGCTGAATACGGAACGACTGTTGATCAAAATTTGTGAATAAGCACCTTCGAGACCATTGAGGCGAACCTGTGAAAAGCCACAGTTTTGACAGTTGTTCTCTACGCGCACTCCCGGTTGATAGTTTAAAGTCTCAGACATAGCGACAGACTGTGTTGCCTGAAAAAGTTTAGGACCTAAGACTTGTACGATAACCGGAGCTTCTTTTTTACTTACTCCATAGCGGGTGGCGCTGACAACAACTTCATGGAGATGTAGATTGTCCGTATTTAATTTAAATGGTATGATTGTATCAGAAGGAAGTACCGTTTGTTTTAAGGTTTGGTATCCTATAGCACTTATTTGTATACTTTGTTTTTGGCCCGTTATTTTCTGTAATTCAAAATTTCCGCTTGTATCAGATACAGTTGTATGAGTTCCGTTTTCCAGACTGATGGTTGCTCCAGAAATAGCTTTCCCTTCATGATTGCTGATTTTTCCTTTTAATGTGTGTTGTGCATAGGTATGTATACTGATTAGCATAAAGCAAATCAACAGTTGTATATTTTTCATTAGGATATTTGTCTTTTATAGTTACAGATCGATCATGAGCTGGACTAGTCATAATAAGGGTGTTGCCATATGGAACACGGCTATCATAAATGTCAATTTGAGCAAAAGGCTCATGATACTTTCACTTTTTTTTGTTTAAAATAATTAATATAGCACAGTTGATCGCGATGTGACTTGCGACTGCACGACGAATAGCATTCTTCTCTGACTTAGACGAATGCAAAAGATGATGATATTTTAAACTAACGGGGGAGGACCTCTAAGGAAAGCATGGTCGACGACACAATTTGTGAAAAGAGGTGTGTAGACCTGGTAACTGTAAACGTGAAAGATAGTCCGAATGGGATCTTCAAAAACTATAAATTCACTTTGAACAAAATTTTGATAATAGACAACATTTAGAAAATCAATTTGATCATCGGATTCTTGCTGTCGGGGTTGATCGTCTGTAAAATCATACGGGTGATTGTGCATGACAATCTCGCCGTTTGACTTGACTTCTTTGTGCATAAAAATAACACCAGAAATAATGATCAAGCTGATCAATGCAAGTTGCATGGATGCTAAGACCTTTCTGATATTTATTTTATATGACATGTCGCTAATAAAAAAAAGCACTCGATTTATACGAGTGCTAAATTATTGAAAATAAACGTAGCTTTCTATGGAAAGTTTATTTTTATCAGATTATTTTATAAGTTGATTGTTATCATCTGGAAAAACTAAGCTTGGAATATGTTTCTTCGCCTCTTCCATCTCCATTTGTGCGTAGGATATGATGATCACAATATCACCTACCTGAACCAGTCTTGCTGCTGCTCCATTTAGACAAATAGTACCAGAGGCTCTTTTGCCAGGAATAACATATGTTTCTAAACGTGCACCATTGTTATTGTTAACGATTTGAACTTTTTCGTTTGCAATAATATTTGCTGCATCCATTAAATCCTCATCAATTGTAATACTACCAACGTAATTCAATTCGGCCTGTGTAACCCGAACACGGTGGATTTTAGATTTCATTACCTCTATAAACATGTGGCAAAGTTAGATTTTTCTTGTAAAAATGTAAAGCTATTAAGTATAATGTGACAATTAATTCAAAATCATATTATCAATTAGGCGCACATCTTCCACTCTGGCGGTAACCAGAGCGACATATTGTTTACCGTTTTCAATAACGATAGCTTCCTGTAATGTGGTTGTTTCGCAGATAGCTAGATATTCTAAAGCAATACCATCGCTCGTTTCTAACCGATTGGTGGCCATTTTTTTCAATTCAGGCAAATCGATGTTCTGAACATTATTCTTAATAAATTGAAGTGTCCTGAACAAGGCCAGCGCCTGTTGCTTTCCCTGTTCAGAAAGGCGCATATTTCTAGAACTTAAGGCAAGACCATTGTCATCTCTGATGATTGGACAGAGTGCAATGGTGATCGGTAAAGCTTTTTCTTTGATCATCTGTTCAATAACCATCACTTGCTGAAAATCTTTTTGGCCGAAACAAGCGATATCAGGTTGAACTAAATTGAATAATTTATATACGACTTGTGTAACTCCTTGAAAATGTCCAGGTCTCATTTTACCTTCCCATATTTCATCCAATCCATGAAGGTTGATATGCCATTTTTCATCTTGATCAGGATACATTTCTTCCACTGTAGGTAAAAATAGAATCGTACAATTAGCGGCTTCCAATAAGGCAATATCCTGCTCAATTGGTCTGGGATATTTTTCTAAATCTTTAGGATCATTGAATTGTGTGGGGTTGACAAAAATACTGCAAACGGTTATATCTGACAACGGTTTAGCGTAATTCAATAACGAGATATGTCCTGCATGTAATGCACCCATTGTTGGGATAAGAGCTATTTTTTGCTGGTTGACTCGCGCTGTTTCCAGGTAATCTTGAAGCTCTTTTTTAGTCTTGAAAATTCTCACTTTTAGAAATTTTAATGCAGGGCAAATGTGAGGAATATATTTGTGAATATAAAACGATGATTTGTAAGGAATTGTATTGTCGGGATATTTTACGTATCTTTGTAGACCGATTTTACTGTTCTAATAAAAATAAAATAAATAAAAACTGGAGATGGCAAAAACGAAGATATTGTTTATAACCCACGAGATGTCGCCTTTCCTCGAATTAACTAAAATTTCTGAAATTACGCGTCAATTGCCACAGGCTATGCAAGAAAAAGGATTTGAAATCCGAATTCTTATGCCTCGTTTTGGTAATATCAATGAGCGTAGAAATAGATTGCATGAGGTGATTCGTTTGTCAGGCTTAAACATTGTGGTGGATAACAATGACAATCCGCTAATCATTAAGGTAGCTTCATTGCCTGCGGCACGTATGCAGGTTTACTTCTTGGATAATGAAGACTATTTTCAGCGGAAAAAAGTTTTTCGTGACGAGAATGGAGAATTTTTTAATGACAACAATGAGCGTTCGGTGTTCTTCTGTAAAGGAGCATTGGAGACGGTTAAAAAATTAGGCTGGTCGCCTGATGTGGTACATTGCCATGGATGGTTTTCAGCATTGGTGCCGGCTTATTTGAAGACGACATATAAAGATGATCCTACTTTTAAGGGAGCCAAAGTGATGTATTCGTTATATAACGAAGAATTCTCAGGTACTTTAGGAGATAAATACAGAGAGATTGCTCCTGAAGGTGCATTGACGCAAGAAGATGTTGCTACTTATGGTGACGGAAGTTATGTCAACATCTATAAAGGTGCATTGGATTTTACAGATGTAGCTGTTGTAGCTGAGGAAGGTGTGAATCCTGAAATTCTAGCATACGCAAAAGAAAAAGGCGTTCAGGTATTTGAGCCGAATGGTGATGAAGACTATGAAGCTTTTAGTGATCTGTTTGATCAATTCGCTCCGGTAGAAGAAGAGTCAACGGTCTAAGGAAAAGATAGGTAAGAACAAAAGCGTCTAAGTAATTAGGCGCTTTTTTTTGTTCCATCTACCAGAGCTAAAAAAGGATGGTCTGATTTGGGATAGAATGGGTTATATGAAATGATCAAATCTATCCTGTGGTTGCTAATTGTTTTATGATGGAATTAATGGCAGGGATGATCATTTAAAATGTTACCTTAGCTATATTATGAAAATTAAAGTTGGCTTTGGCTTTGATGTCCATCAATTAAAGGAAGGACATCCATTTATAGTAGGTGGAGTTGAATTGGATCATCATGCAGGTGCATTTGGACACTCTGATGCAGATGTTTTGGTACATGCAATTTGTGACGCATTGTTAGGTGCGGCTAATTTAGAGGATATTGGCTACCATTTTCCCAATACTGATGATCAGTGGAAAGGTATTAATAGTCTGGTTTTATTACAGCATTGTATTAAATTGATTGCAGATAAGGGATATACTTTAGGAAATATTGATGCCATGTTATGCTTAGAAGCTCCTAAGATCAAACCCTATATTAGTCAGATGAAAGAAAAAATCGCAGCCGCATCAGGTCTTGATGTGGAGGATATCTCTATTAAAGCAACGACCAATGAAACGATGGGTTTTATTGGGAGACAAGAGGGCGTAGTCGCTTATGCAGTTTGTTTGATTGAAAAAGCTTAACGTTTCTTTTTGCTTCTAAAAAAGAAACAAGCGATGATAAAACTGACCGCAGTCAGTACAAATCCGAGATAGAAAGGAGCTCCTGGTAAATAGAGAGCTTCTTTTTTGTCTGTAAAATGGGCAAATAGCCAGCTCATCACCGGTGGGCCAATGATGGCTGTTAGACTGATGATACTCGTCAACCCACCCTGTATCTGACCTTGTTCATTGGATGGTGTTTCGTTGGATATCAGACTTTGGATCGCAGGACCGGCTATTCCAGCAAATACATAGGGTACAATAGCTAAAAAAATCAACCAAGGAGCAAAGGCCATCCCCATTAAAGGCATAGAGATCATATAAAGGCCGCAACCGATTAAAATACTTTTTTCTAAACCTAGTTTGGGAATAATAATACGAATAAGACCCGCTTGAACGACAGCTACTAATGCCCCAACAAAGCCTAAAGATATACCGACCATCCTTTCATCCCACTGATATCTTTCCATGGTGTAGTAAGACCAGGTACTTTGTACTGCATGCGCTGAAACATTGATTAAAAAAATACAGAAAAAGAGTTGTTTTAAGTGAGGATATTTGGCCAGTTGCTTGAAAGCGCCTACTGGATTGGCATTTCTCCACTTAAATGGTCTCCGATTATCTTTTTGAAGGGATTCAGGAATTAGAAAATACCCGTATAAAAAGTTGAGAAAACTCAATATCGCTGCAGCATAAAATGGAATTCGCGCACCATAATGCCCCAACAGTCCGCCTAATAATGGCCCTACAATAAATCCTAAACCAAAGGCAGCTCCTAATAAACCGAAATTCTGAGCTTTCTTTTCCTGTGAGCTGATGTCTGCTATAAATGCAGCAGCAACGGTATAACTTGCGCCAGTAATGCCGGCAATAAATCGACCTATAAATAACCAAAGAATAGTCGGTGCTAAGCCCATTAAAAGGTAATTGATGGAGAAACCTAGTAGTGAAATCAATAAAATAGGTCTTCTTCCAAAGCGATCACTTAAGTTGCCTAATACAGATGCAAAAAAGAACTGCGTAAGGGCATAGCAAAACATAAGCAGTCCGCCATAACGAGATGCATCACTCAATGTTCCACCAATTAATTCTTCTATTAATTTGGGCATGACCGGAATGATAATACCCAATCCGATGACATCAATTAAGACAGTCAAAAAAATGAAGAATAAACTTTTTGAGGTACTAACGGACATATATACTGCGTTTTGTTTTAATCACGTAAAATATCAATGAAGCGATAATAAAATTAATCATCAGGTGGACGCATCCAAGTATAGATGGCCAAGATATTTGAGTTTAAATCTAAACTAAATTTCTGAAATACCAAGCTTCAGTGATATTCAAAATTGTAATTCGATCGCTTCCATAGTTTGGGTTTAACCCAATAGATTTGATTAATTGTGAGATATGGACCTGAACAGGTAATAATTTTTATTGATTTTAACTTGTTTTTAAGTTGTGAATGATTCTTTTTTAGGTTTTTTTTTACGGATGTTGTATGGAATGGAGATTCCTCAAAATATTTGTAATATCTTTGTTGTCATGCATATAATCTTTGGCACATTATCTGATGTTGTAGCGAAGAATTATGTTAACATATTTATAACGATCAAATCGAGAAAGAATAAGGTTCAATGAAGAGAGAATCAAAAAAAACTGCAACCAGAGGATGTCAAGCGGTATACACGTAATTTCTGGAAATTTATTATTGGAATAATAGCTTTTGGATTTCTATTTATATTTAGTGTACGCATGGGGTTATTTGGCAAATTGCCATCTTTTAGCGATTTAGAAAATCCTAAAAGTAATTTAGCTTCTGAAGTTATTACCGAAGATAATAAGGTTTTAGGTACTTATTATATTCAGAATAGATCTAATGTAAAATATAGTGAATTATCTCCTTATTTGGTGCAAGCACTGATTTCAACAGAAGATAAACGTTTCTATGATCACTCAGGGATTGATTATACGCGCACATTTACAGTTATTTTCCACACACTGACAGGGAATAAACAAGGTGGTAGTACCATTACCCAACAATTGGCACTCAATTTATTTTCGGATGGCCGAGCTAAAAGTGCTCCCAAACGTATCATTCAAAAATTTCAAGAATGGATTACTGCTGTTCGATTAGAACGTAATTATACAAAAGAAGAGATTATAACAATGTATTTTAATACGGTAGATTTTGGAGCCTATAATACTTTTGGTATTAAGTCTGCTGCACGTACCTATTTTAATACGACTCCAGATAAACTTACCGCTGATCAAGCAGCATTATTAGTCGGGATGCTTAAAGGTCCCGGTGTTTATTCTCCAGTAAGATATCCTAAAAATGCATTATCACGTAGAAATACAGTTTTAGATAATATGAATAAGGCTAACTTTATTTCTTTGGAGGAAGAAGCTGCCGCTCAGGCAAAACCGCTTGGATTACAGTTGAAAATTGCAAACTATGGTGAAGGTCTAGCACCATATTTTCGTGCAGTATTGAAAGAAGAGATCAAAAAGGAGTTTTCAAGACTTTCGATCACCAAATCTGACGGTACTCCTTATGACTTGGATCGTGATGGATTGAAGATTTATACAACGATCAATATGACGATGCAACAATATGCGGAGGATGCTCAAAAAGAATGGATGAAATCATTGCAAGTAAAATTCAATGCGCAATGGAAAAGTAGAGATGCATTTAAAGGAGCTAATGCCAAATTATTGACTACAGGTATGCGACGTTCTGAACGTTATCGTATCCTTAAAGAGAATGGACTTTCTGAAGATGAAATTAAAAAAGCATTTAAGGTAAAAGTACCGATGTCAATTTTTACTTGGAAGGGCTCTGTTGATACAGTTATGACTCCATTAGACTCTATTCGATATAATAAATTGATGTTGCGTAATGCGATGATGTCTATGGAACCGAAAACGGGACATATTAAAGCATGGGTTGGTGGCATTAATTTCGAACACTATAAATATGATCAAGTAAAAATGGGTACTCGTCAAGTAGGATCGACAGCAAAACCTTTTACTTATGCCGTTGCAATTGATAATGGCTATTCTCCATGTTACAGTATTCCCAATTATCAGCAAACTTATGGTAATTGGACACCTCGCGGGACAGCTGAAGGTGGAAACCCAATCACATTAGCAAATGCGCTAGCTTTATCTCAAAACTATGCGACAGCATATCTTGTAAATCAGGTAACGCCAGAGGCAGTTGCAGCTTTGACCAAGCGCATGGGTATCACAAGTGATGTTCCTAATTATCCTTCCATTTCACTTGGAGCTTATGAAGCTTCTGTATTTGATATGGTAGGCGCTTATTCTGCTTTTGTCAATCACGGTACTTGGATAGAGCCAAATGCAATTTTAAGAATTGAGGATAAAAATGGAACACCTATTTATGAAAAAGCTCCTAAAGTGGTCAAAGCATTGAATAGTGAATCTGCCTACATTATCGTGGATATGTTAAAATCTGTTGTTTCCAAAGGTACAGCAAGAAGAATTCAATGGAAATATCATTTAACGAATCCGATTGGAGGTAAGACAGGTACTACAAATGATAACTCAGATGCTTGGTTTATCGGAATAACACCTGAATTGGTTTCGGGTGTATGGACTGGTGCTGAAGATCGAGGTATCAGCTTTGCGAATATGCAAGATGGACAAGGTGCGGCAGCTGCGATGCCGGTATTTGCACTATATATGCAGAAGATATACGCTGATAAGAACCTAAATTATACGAAAGGTGATTTTGAACTTCCTGAAGGAGGATTGACCCGAGTGGTAGATTGTTCCAAATACTGGAGTGGGGGCGGAAGTGCCGGTAGTGATAGTACGGGTTCTGAATCAAGCTTAAATGATGATCGTTTAGGTTTTTAAATAATATTAAATATAGGTATAAAGCCAGGTAATAGAGTTTTTCGAAATTTGTTATCTGGCTTGTTTTATTGAAGATGAACGTGTTTGATTATAAAGAAGAGCTCAAAAGAATTCCACATAAACCGGGTGTTTATCAGTATTTTGATAAGCAGGATATACTGATTTATATCGGTAAGGCCAAAGATCTCAGAAATCGGGTAGGTTCTTATTTTGTAAATGAAACGCAACACAACGGTAAGACAAGGGTATTAGTGCGTCAGATCAACCGTATTGCTTTTACAATTGTAGATACAGAGATTGATGCTTGGTTGTTGGAGAATTCATTGATTAAGAAGCATAAGCCTAAGTATAATGTATTATTAAAAGATGATAAGACCTATCCGTGGATCGTTATTAAAAATGAACGTTTTCCTCGAGTTTTTTGGACACGCAAGCATATTAAAGATGGTTCCCGCTATTATGGCCCTTATGCGTCTATAGGGATGATGCACATCGTGCTGGATGTCATCCGGGATTTATTCCCGTTACGTACTTGTAATCTGGCATTGACTCAAGAGAATATTGCTCGAGGTAAGTTTAAGATCTGTCTCGAATATCAGATCGGAAATTGTAAAGGACCGTGTGAAGGTTATCAGTCTGAAGAGGATTATGACCAAAATCTGAGCGATATAAAAGATATTTTGAATGGTAAAATTTCGGTTGTCACCAATCGGATTAAAGAGCAAATGCAAACAGCTGTTTCAGAAATGAATTTTGAAAAAGCACATGCTTACAAGATGAAATTAGACAAATTGGATTTTTATCAAAGTAAATCCACCGTTGTCAATTCATCCATCACGAATGTAGATGTCTTCAGCATTGCATCGGACGAGAGCTATGCTTTTGTCAATTACTTAAAAGTAATGAATGGTGTTATTATCCAGACACAGACCGTTGAGATGAAGCGACGCCTGGATGAGACCGAACAAGAACTTCTAGCTTTGGCTATTCCTGAAATTCGAGATCGATTCAAAAGTTTATCACGAGAGATCATCGTTCCTTTTGAATTGGACATTCAAGAAAATGATCAAATCAAATTTACAGTTCCAAAATTAGGCGAGAAGAGAAAATTATTGGATCTATCGCTGAAGAATGTGGCTTTTTTTAAGAAAGAACGCTTGTTGCATTATGAGAAACTAAATCCTGATGTAAGAGTTGATCGTATCTTGACGCAGATGAAGAAAGATCTGCGGTTGAATGTGTTGCCCCAACATATCGAATGTTTTGATAATTCCAATATACAGGGAAGTTATCCTGTATCGGCCATAGTGGTATTTAAAGATGCAAAACCATCAAAAAAAGATTATCGACACTTCAATGTGAAGACAGTGGTTGGGCCTAATGATTTCGCTACGATGGAAGAGGCGGTATATAGGCGATATAAGCGTGTTTTAGATGAAGGGACCGGATTGCCTCAGTTGATTATTATTGATGGCGGTAAGGGGCAGTTAAGCGCTGCGTTGAAAAGCTTAAAGTTATTGGGGATAGAAAAACAGGTGACGGTGATCGGTATTGCCAAAAGATTAGAGGAGTTGTATTATCCAGGTGATCAATATCCCCTATATTTGGATAAAAAATCGGAAACACTAAAAATTATACAACACCTTCGTGATGAAGCCCATCGATTCGGAATTACTTTCCATAGGAACCAACGTAGTCGAAAGACTTTTGTTTCTGAATTGGAGGATATCCCTGGAATAGGAAAAACCACAGTGGAGAAACTGTTGACGACCTTTAAGTCTGTCAAGAAGATTAAAGAGGCGCCTGAAGAAGAGCTAAAAAAAATATTAAACCTCAAACAGTTGCATGCTCTTTTAACTTATTTTAATCGCATTGATCAGAACTAAAATTTATACTATAGAAAAGCCTCTAAATTTTAGAGGCTTTTCTTCTTAATTGTAATTGATCAAAAAATATAATCTAGAATTAGTCGTCGTAACCGAATCTTTTTAAGTAATTCTTTTTACTTCTCCAATCTGGGATTACCTTAACAAAAACTTCTAAGAATACTTTCTTGCCAATAAATTCTTCAATATCTTGACGAGCATAGGTACCTACTTTTTTAATCATGGAACCTCCTGTACCGATGATAATATTTTTTTGCGAATCTCGTTCTACGATGATCTCTGCAGCAATCCGTGTGATCTTAGGTTCTTCTTTATAAGAAGTGACAATGACCTCAGAACTGTATGGAATTTCCTTGTCGTACAGTTTGAATATTTTTTCACGAATCATTTCCGAGACAAAGAAACGCATTGACTTGTCTGTCAGTTCATCCTTTTCATAGTAAGGGGCATGTACCGGAAGTTTTTCCTTGATATAGTCCATGACACCAGTTACATTGTGGTTAAGCAGTGCTGATACAGCAAAAATAACTTCCGGATTGATGGTTTCTTTCCAGAATTCTACTTTAGCCATCACTTCTGCTTCGTTAGATTTATCAATTTTATTAATCAGAACGGCTACCGGAGAACTTGTTTTTTTCAATTTCTCGATAACATCATTTTCATCATATTTTTCATTGATATCTGTAACAAATAAAATAATGTCCGCATCGATTAGCGATCCTTGGACAAAATTCATCATTGATTCTTGTAGCGAATAGTTTGGTTTGATGATACCTGGTGTGTCTGAAAAGACAATTTGGTGCTCCTCATCATTCACTATTCCAATAATGCGGTGTCTTGTTGTTTGAGCTTTAGGAGTGATGATAGACATCTTTTCACCCACTAAAGCGTTCATTAGCGTAGACTTACCTGCATTAGGTTTACCGATGATGCTTACGAATCCTGCTTTATGCGACATTTTTTTTAATTTAATTAGGATTACAAAGAAACAAAATATATCTTTGTGCTCCAATTCGGAGGTAAAGATATCTTGCTTTTTTGTATTTAAAAGTAAGATTGACCAAAAAATATATTGCGGGATGGAGCAGTTGGTAGCTCGTCGGGCTCATAACCCGAAGGTCATCAGTTCGAGTCTGATTCCCGCTACTAAAGAGTCCGTTGCAAGACACGGATTCGAAGACATTAAAAATACATTGCGGGATGGAGCAGTTGGTAGCTCGTCGGGCTCATAACCCGAAGGTCATCAGTTCGAGTCTGATTCCCGCTACTAAAGAGTCCGTTGGAAGACACGGATTCGAAGACATTGAAAACACATTGCGGGATGGAGCAGTTGGTAGCTCGTCGGGCTCATAACCCGAAGGTCATCAGTTCGAGTCTGATTCCCGCTACTATAAGAGTCCGTTGAAAGACACGGATTCGAAGACATTGAAAATACATTGCGGGATGGAGCAGTTGGTAGCTCGTCGGGCTCATAACCCGAAGGTCATCAGTTCGAGTCTGATTCCCGCTACTAAAGAGTCCGTTGAAAGACACGGATTCGAAGACATTGAAAATACATTGCGGGATGGAGCAGTTGGTAGCTCGTCGGGCTCATAACCCGAAGGTCATCAGTTCGAGTCTGATTCCCGCTACTATAAAGAACCCCTTAGTCAAAAGCTAAGGGGTTTCTTTTTGCCTGTTTTTTAGAGAACATGTTACTAAAGCTATGATCGTAACAGGTTAAAAGTAGGTTGTGAAACTGAAGGTCGCTTAATTCGTACCGTCTCTATATCCTGAAGTTAGAGAAATTGGTGATATTCCTGAGTCACTGAGGTATTGACTGAAGAAGAGTGTATAATTGCTCGTATAATAAAAAAGAAATTAATTGATTTTCTTATTCAAAGAATTGCAAAAAGGCATACAAAAGCAGCTATCTCCTATGGATACCTGCTTTTTTTATAGTGTCTGTATTTTTGAGTTTTTATTGTGTCTACGGATACGCTAGATCGATATATCAAGAGATAAAAGAACAGTATGATTTTTAATTTCAAATTGAACTATGTATTAGTTAGCTAAACAAACGATTGCGTTATTTTATGCAATCGATTTCGTTTCATATTAAATTTATATTAAGTAATCTTTACACTATTTTGCAGAAGATAAATTATGATAATTAACTAATTTACTGATTATCTTGAAATTAAGTTTATGAATAAGAGATTTACAAAACCTTTTTTTGTGACTAAATTTTATCCCATTACGTCAGCTTTGATGTTGGCGCTAATTGCTCCAAGCATAGCTGAAGCACATGATGATGGTGATTTAATTAGCTCAACAATCAGCAGTTCGCAGCAGAAAATTTCTGGTACTGTTACTTCTAGTTCAGGTCCATTAAGTGGCGTGACGATTTATGTGAAAGAGAATTCCACGATTGCGACTTCAACAGATAGCAATGGACGCTATTCTATTCAGGTAGCAAATGGTCAGACTTTAGTGTTTTCAGCTGTCGGATTTGACAAGGTTGAAAAACCTGTGCAGGGCGCAACAGTGAATGTCGTACTTGTAGCATCAAATGAGGCATTAGAAGAAGTGGTTGTTGTTGGTTATGGGAGCCAAAAAAAGGAAAACTTAACTGGTTCATTGCAGACTGTAAAAGGTGATAAATTGCGCGATATTACTTCTCCTTCAGTTGAAAACATGTTAAATGGTAAAGCTGCGGGTGTATATGTCGCTCCGGGAACGGGAAGACCAGGCGCAAAAGGTGGTGTAGTCATTCGCGGTCAAGCCACTTTAAGTGGTACGACAAGTCCACTATGGGTTGTCGATGGTGTTATTCTCGGATCTAGTGCTGGTGATTTAAATCCAGATGATATTGCTACCTTAACGGTATTAAAAGATGCAGCTTCAACGGCTATATATGGTTCACAGGGAGCAAATGGTGTGGTTGTCGTCACCACAAAAAATCCAACTGCAAATAGCACTTCAATCAATTTCTCTTCAAAAATCGGATTTAATCAACTTACCACTGGTAATTTGAAAATGATGAATGGTGCTGAACTTTATGATTATTATGCTTCTTTTGCAAACCAAGCGGCAATTAAATTTCCCCGTTGGAATGCTGATTTGAGAAATAGTGATTTCGATTGGTGGAAAGTGGCTACACAACATGGTTTTACCCAAAATCATAATATTTCTATCCAATCGGGTACTGAAAAGCTACAATCTTATCTATCATTGGGTTACTACAATGAAGTAGGTGCTGTGAAAGGCTATGATTACGATCGTTATAATTTCCGTATGAATACGGTTTATAAACCGACGAAATGGTTGACCGTTAAACCAACTTTAGTTGGAGCACGTAGAGGAGTAGAGGATAGACAATATTCTACAACAGCGATGTATTCAAATTTCCCTTGGGATAACCCATTTGATGCAGATGGCAAGCCGGTTCCTCATCGTTATAGCGGGTGGGTAAATAGTGCGAACACAAACTACCTGTATGATTTACAATGGGACCATAGTGCCAATACCAATTATGAGTTCAGCGGTAATATGGACTTTGATATCAAATTCACCAATTGGTTGACTTTTTCATCCGTCAATAACTACCGCTATAATACTTATAGTGCTGCGGGGTATACAGATCCTCGTTCTAGTGGAGGAGAAAGTGTAAAAGGACGTTTAACAGATTACCGCTCAGAATATGCGCGTCGTTATACCAGTCAGATATTGCGTTTTAATAAATCTTGGGGTAAACATGCTGTGAATGCATTAGCAGCTTATGAATTCAATGATTATTGGGACAAGACATTGGATGTTTATGGTACAGGTTTTATTCCTGGCTTCGAAGTGTTAAATGTTGTTGCTAAACCAGAACGTACTAGAGGAAATATTAATGAATGGGCAGTCCAATCTTTATTATCGAATGCAAATTATGCTTACGATGGTAAATATTTGGGACAGGTATCTTTCCGTCGTGATGGTGCTTCCAATTTTGGAGATAACGCTAAATATGGTAATTTTTTCTCCGTGAGTGGAGGATGGAATATCAATCGCGAGAGTTGGTTCAATGCCGCCTGGATTGATAATTTGAAAGTCCGTGCTTCATATGGATCTGTTGGAAATCGTCCAAGTTCTTTATATCCACAGTATAGTTTATATTCTGTGTCCTCTTCTTCGGGGTATAATGAATATTCTGGGGCATTAATTAGTCAAATTGGAAACAAGGACCTGACGTGGGAACGCACCTTTACAACAGGTGCAGGATTTGATGCAACGATGTTTAACAATCGTGCTCGTGTCAGTTTTGATTACTATGATAAGAAAACGGACAATATCTTATATCAAGTACCTATTAGTGGTTTGACAGGTGTTACTAGTGTTTGGAAGAATATTGGTAAAATGCAAAATAGAGGTATTGAGCTTACTTTAGGCGGTGATATCATTCGTAAAAATGATTTCACTTGGAGCTTAGATATCAATATCGGCCATAACAAAAATAAGTTAACCGAATTGATTAAGAGCAAAGATGCTAATGGCAACGATGTGATAAGACCTCTTATCATCGGTGACGGTTTAGGAATCGCTGGTTCTGCTAGTCGAGTTTTGGAACCTGGATTACCAGTTGATACTTATTATATGCCGATATGGGCTGGGGTCAATGTCGAGACTGGTGCTCCTGAATGGTATAAAGTTGAAACCGATCAGGATGGTAATCAAACTCAAGTAAAAACTTCTAATTACTCAGCAGCTACCTTGCAGAAGGCAGGAAAAGCATCCCCAGATCTATTTGGTGGATTCAATACAGGAATCACTTACAAACAGTTTGATCTCAATGCATCATTTGGCTACTCCATTGGTGGGAAGATCTATAATTATTCTCGTCAAGAATATGATTCTGATGGAACTTATACCGATAGGAACCAGATGAAATTGCAAGACGGCTGGAGTCGATGGGAAAAACCAGGAGATATTGCTACACATCCAATCGCTAAATACAATAATAACGATAAAGGAAATTCTACATCAACTCGTTATTTAGAAGATAGTGATTTTTTAAGATTACGTTCATTGACCTTGGGCTATAACCTGAAATTGGAACAATATAAATTGAAAAATGTCCGTGTATTCTTTACGGGGGAGAACTTGTTTACCATTACGAACTATTCAGGTGTAGATCCTGAGATTTCGATCAATGAAGATACAGGCGCTATCTTAGGTTCGGCAGGTCCTGCTATATATCCTGCTACACGCAAATTTATGTTTGGTCTTAATGTGACATTTTAGTTAAAAGAGAGAAAAATTTTATGAAAAAGATACTATCTGTACTATTAGTAGCTGCTACGATTACATCATGTAATATCGATCGCTTACCTTACGGCTCGATGGATTCTGAGAATATTGCTGCTAATCCAGATGCCATGATAAATGGTACTTATGCACAATTGAAAGCCTGGTCGGATCCGATGCATCGCGCTGGCGAGTATGCTGGTGATAATATGATGATTCGCGGAGCTTCGACGGATGCATTTTATGAGTTTATTTCGTATGCACGTACGCCAAATAACGGGCGTTTGTCTAGTTTTTGGGATGCAGGATATAAGGCTATTGCGCAGTCATCTAATGTAATGAAAATCATTACTGAAGGTGAAAGTCCTGAAAAAGACAACCAACTAGGAGAGTGTTATTACATTCGCGGCATGATGTATTTCTACTTGGTTCGTGCCTATGGACGTCCTTATTATCAAAGTCCTGAAACCAATCTTGGATTACCTATTGTAAATGGTACCCCTGATGATGTATTTAATGATCTACGTTTACCAGATCGTGCTACCGTTAAAGCAACGTATGAACAGGCGATCAGTGATTTGAAGAAGGCAGAATCGTTATTGACAATTAAAAAAGGCAATATCTATGCTTCTAAGGGAGCAGCTCAAGCCATGTTATCTCGAGTTTACCTGTATATGAGCGGTACATACCAGTCTCCAAATGCTGAATACGCGAGATTGTCGGTAGAATATGCGGATAAAGTGATCAACTCTGGAGACTATACGTTGTTGGATCGAGACAAATTTATGAAATATAATACCTTTACACCAGAGAATAATGCTGAGACGATCTTTGCTATTAAAAGAGTGGCATCTGAATTTTCGGGTTATGATCATTATTATGGTATTGGTGGTATGTATTCAAATATTGGCGGTATGGGCTGGGGTGAGATGTATGCAAGTGCAAAATACATCGATTTGCTAAATGAAACAGGTCGTAACGACTGGCGCCCAGACAACTACCGTATCGTAGATGCGCGTGCTTCCTTTATAGAACCCACTTATTCCGAAGATGAAAAGACAGGGAAGTATACCGAGGTCTTTCGCTTTATAAAAGAAGACGCTGCAAATACATTAAATTATGCCCAATTTATTATTGAGCGAACAGGTAACACCGTTACTGCTATAGAGGTAATTCCAAAAACGGCGACTACTGCCGAACAAAGAATACCTTATGCATTAACAGTGATCAACGCCAATGAAGGAACCTATAGTATAAAATACAAGGATGGTAAAACGTATAATGGGGTATTGGATTATTATATTTCATTAAATCGTGTATATCCTCAGTTCTATATTACGAAATGTTCTAAAGAAGGTGAAAATTCGCAATTACATTCACCAGTCATCAGCAGATTAGGAGAGGTTTATCTCAATAGAGCAGAAGCACAAGCAAAATTGGGTAATTACGGTGCAGCATTAGCGGATTTAAATAAAATAAGAACCCGCTCGATTACAAATGGTGCGTATTCATCCTTAAATGCTTCAAATGCAAGTACATTAATTGATAAAGAGCGTGAATTGGAATTGGCATTTCAAGCAGAACGTAGCTATGATGTATTTCGTAATGGTAAAGCATTGACGCGTCAATATCCAGGACCGCATAATCAATCTGAGGTTATAGCGCCAACGGACTTTCGTGTCGTATACTATATCCCGCAGAGTGCGATTAATTCATACCCTGGAGTGTTGACTCAAAATCCAACACAATAGATTAAGTTGATCATTTTTAAAAAATGGCTTTGCAGATTTGCAAGGCCATTTTTTTTATCGTATTTCCTCTCTTGTTTTCACGCAAACGATTTCATGCCTTTCGAATTTGTGACATTCATCTTATACCATTATACTTGTTTTACTTTAACCTAATTCAATTTCTACAATCATTATGTTATCCAGATTTTTAATTTTATGTTTTGTTATTTGTACGTTATTTGCAAATAGTCGAGCCCAGCACATTTACCCCATCCCTCAAAAAACAATTCTAAAGAAAGAACATATTCCTTATGCAGGTATCGTACTAAAGGGGAATATAGATCAGCAGATCTCCTCTATATTGACACCCTATTGGGCTAAGTCAGGTATTCCTGTTCGATTTAAAATGTCAAAAACGGTGACAAATCAGGAAGGATATGATTTATCTATTGGTCCAAAGAGCATTGAAGTAACTTATAAAACTCAACGAGGTGCTTTTTATGCTGCTCAAAGTTTAAAACAACTTTTAGATACTGCTAAACAAACCTCCTTTTTACAAGAGCAGCTTATACATGATTTTCCTGACGTTGCCTTTCGAGGGACAGTCGAGGGTTTTTACGGCGAGCCATGGAGTTTCGAAGATCGCATTGCACAGTTGAAGTTTTATGGGCAATGGAAAATGAATACCTACTTGTATGGTCCTAAAGATGACCCTTATCATTCATCACCCAATTGGCGTGAACCATATCCTCAAGAAGAAGCAAAGCGCATACAGGAATTAGTGCAGGTTGCCAAAGATAATGAAGTAGATTTTTATTGGGCGATTCATCCAGGGAAAGATATTAAATGGAATAAGGCAGATAGTCTGGCCGTATTGCATAAGTTTGATTTAATGTATGATTTGGGAGTAAGACACTTTGCTGTATTTTTTGATGATATTTCTGGTGAAGGAACAAAAGCAGAGAAACAGGCAGGTTTGTTGAATTACTTACAAAAGGAATTTGTCGATAAAAAGCAACATGTAGGGGCATTGATCATGTGCCCGACGGAGTACAATAAATTATGGTCCAATTTAAAGCCAAATACTTATTTAGATCTATTGGGAGATCAGTTGGATAACAAGATTGAAATCATGTGGACGGGCAATTCAGTTATCCATGATATCACGAAAGAAGGACAAGTTTGGGTCAATAATCGTATTAAAAGACCTTCATTTGTTTGGTGGAATTTTCCAGTGAGTGATTATGTTCGAAATCATCTTTTGTTAGGACCTGTCTATGGTTTAAGTCGCGATATTAAATCAGATATGTCAGGTTTTGTAACTAACCCAATGGATAAGGCCGAAGCTTCTAAAGTCGCTATTTTTTCAGTTGCGGACTATTCTTGGAATTTGAAATCTTTTGATTCAAATAACTCTTGGCTCCGAGGTATACACGAAGTAATGCCTGAGATTGAAACATCATATGCTTTATTTTCAAAACATAATACAGATCCTGGTCCAAGTTATCATCAGTATCGACGTATAGAATCGGAAGGTTTTGGTCCATTACTAGATAGTTTATTACATGTTACACCGAAATTTAAAACTTTTCCCATTGCATTAAAATCTGATCATTATATTTTACTCCAAGCTGAGTTTTCAAAATTTGCTCCTGCTGTCCAGCATATTGTTGAACGTTCGCGTAATCAAAAGTTAGTAAGCGAATTAAAACCTTGGTTATTTCACTTCGCAAGCTTGGGCCAAGCAAGTTTATCGCTACTGGATCTTTTAACTTCGAAAGATGATCAGGAAGCTTACCGACATTTTCTTGAACTGCAGACGGAGCGTAATAAGTTGGTTGATATTGATCGAAATAATAATCGGAATCCCTATCAGCCCGGTATTGTAACGGGTAGCCGTCATATATTACCCTGGGTGGAGAAATCGTATTTTCATTTTGCACAATTATTTCGAGAAAAAGGTTTTGCAGTACCTCAATCCATTGATCAGGCTAGTGGCCATGTAATAACGAGTTTGGCTCCATTAAAGGCTTTACCTGTATTGAATGATGTGATTACAGGAAATAGACCACAACAGATACTGAAATTAAGTCCTATGTTGGAGGTTGTTAAATTAAATCCTAAAGATAATATTGGTCTGGAGGTCACCTCTTCCCAGTTTATAAAAGACGTGCTTTTTGAAGTTTTGCCAAAACAAGAGTTGCTGAAATTAGAATTTAGCGATGATGGGGAGACTTGGTCAGCAACTAAAACGTCCAAATCTAAAGCTGCCCGATTAATCAATAGCGCAGACCATATTGTTGAAATTAAGATCCATAAATTTGAACTTGTACTGCAATAGGTTGTATGCTATTTAGTATTGTTGGAAAGTCTCAGTATGTTCACTGAGGCTTTCTTTTTAGTAACTCCTTTGGCTGATCGGAACCAGCTAATTGCAGTCAAAATCGGATTCTGACTATAAAATTTTTATAAGCGGATAATCGCTCTGTTTAATCGTGTTATACCTGATTGTTGTCATGGATTAGAAAAATGGTAGAGATTACGATAAGATTAGATTGATTTTCAAAAATACCAGGTATAATGTGTAACTTTGCCCACTGAGTTAAATTGTATTTAAATAAGTTGCCGTGAGGTAACGAGAATAATATATAGTAAAAATATGGCAAATATTGTTGCAATTGTAGGTCGTCCAAATGTTGGGAAATCCACGCTTTTTAATCGTCTGACGGAGAGTAGAAAAGCTATTGTTGATGACTTTAGTGGAGTGACGCGCGACCGTCACTATGAAACGGCAGAATGGATAGGGAAGAATTTTACAGTTATTGATACTGGTGGGTTTGTACATGGATCGGATGATGTTTTTGAAGAAGCAATTCGTGACCAAGTTCATATCGCAATAGAAGAAGCATCTGCTATTATATTTATGGTAGATGTAACCACAGGAATCACTGATTTAGATGATGAGATTGCTGATATTTTAAGAAGAAGTTCTAAGCCTGTATATGTGGCAGCAAATAAAGTTGATCATGCTAAATTACATCATGATTCGGCTGAGTTTTATGCATTTGGTTTAGGTGAGATCTATAATGTTTCTTCAGCTACAGGATCTGGTACAGGAGAGTTATTAGATGCAGTAGTTTCCACTTTTGAAGATGAACCCGAAGACGATACGACATTACCAAAATATACGATTGTAGGTCGCCCTAATGTGGGGAAATCTTCTTTAACAAATGCATTGTTAGGTGTAGATCGTAATATCGTCACTCCAGTAGCCGGTACTACTCGTGATTCGATTCGTATCCATTACAAACAGTTCGGTCATGAATTCTTATTGATCGATACCGCTGGATTGAGACGTAAGTCTAAAGTGAACGAAGATATTGAGTTTTACTCTGTCATGCGTACGATCAAAGCTTTGGAGGATTCGGATGTTGTTCTGTTGATGTTGGATGCCAATGACGGTATTGAAGCGCAGGATATTAATATTTTCCATCTTGCAGAGAAAAATAGAAAAGGGATTGTAATCGTTGTCAACAAATGGGATACCATTGATAAAGATAATAAAACAATGAAAGAGTTTGAGGCGCGTATCAAAGAGAAAATCGCTCCTTTTACAGATATTCCTATTGTTTTTACTTCCGTTACTGAGAAACAGCGTATTTTCAAAACTTTGGAAGTTGCGGCAAAGGTTTACGAAAATAAAACAAAGAAGATTCCTACTTCAAAATTAAATGAAGTGATGTTGCAGGTGATCGAAAATTATCCGCCACCAGCTCTAAAAGGTAAATATATCAAAGTGAAGTATGTTACCCAGCTTCCTGGACGTACACCCATGTTTGCATTCTTTTGTAACTTACCACAGTATGTAAAAGATCCATACAAACGTTATATTGAAAATAAACTGCGTGAGCACTTCGATTTCGAAGGGGTTCCAATTCAAATATATTTTAGACAAAAATAGAAACTGATATTTTTCTAGACATGGAAAACAATCTTTATTTATACAATACGTTAACACGTAAAAAAGAAAAATTCCAACCATTACATCCCTCTTTAGTAGGGATGTATGTTTGTGGGCCTACCGTATACAGTGATGTTCACTTGGGGAATTGTCGCACTTTCGTGTCGTTTGATTTGATATTTCGATATTTAAAGCATCTTGGATTTAAAGTCCGTTATGTACGTAATATAACAGATGCTGGCCATCTGGAAGGGGATAATGACGAAGGTGATGACAAATTTGCTAAAAAGGCAAAACTGGAGCAGCTGGAGCCGATGGAGATTGTGCAAAAATATACACTTGGTTTCCATGATGTTTTACGTCTTTTCAATACCTTACCTCCTAGCATCGAGCCTACAGCTACCGGTCATATTTCAGAACAGATCGAAATGGTTCAACAAATCATTGCTAATGGATATGCTTATGAGGTCAATGGAACCGTGTATTTTGACGTTGAAAAATATGTGAAGGACTACGATTATACCGTTTTGACTAATCGTAAGCTTGATGATATGTTGAATAATACACGTGAACTCGGTGGTCAGGATGAGAAACATGGTCGTTTGGACTTTGCCCTATGGATCAAAGCTAAACCAGAACATATTATGCGTTGGCCTTCGCCCTGGAGTGTAGGTTTTCCGGGCTGGCATATTGAGTGTTCTGCTATGAGCCGTAAATATTTGGGTGACCAGTTTGATATACACGGTGGAGGAATGGATTTGGCAGCAACTCACCATACCAATGAAATAGCACAG
This sequence comes from Sphingobacterium sp. PCS056, assembly GCF_023273895.1. Classification (NCBI taxonomy): domain Bacteria; kingdom Pseudomonadati; phylum Bacteroidota; class Sphingobacteriia; order Sphingobacteriales; family Sphingobacteriaceae; genus Sphingobacterium; species Sphingobacterium sp. PCS056. The sequence goes on from NZ_CP096883.1 coordinate 2,034,466, forward strand.
TCAGAAGCATGTAATCATACTGCTCCGGCTAAATATTGGATGCATACCAATATGTTGACGGTCAATGGTGCGCGCATGTCAAAATCATCAGGAAATGGATTTTTGCCACATCAATTGTTTACGGGAGATCATCCTTTATTAGAACGGGGTTATACACCTATGGCCGTGCGTTTCTTTATGTTGCAGGCTCATTATAGAAGTACATTGGATTTTTCTAATGAAGCATTAGATGCAGCTGATAAGGGCTTTAAACGTTTGATGACAGCTATTAATCTATTGGATAAATTGAAGCCTTCAAAAGGTAAGTCAGCATTGAATATCGCCGATTTACGTGCAAAATGCTATGCTGCAATGGATGATGATTTCAATAGCCCTATTTTAATTGCGGAGTTATTTGAGGTCGTTCGGTTGATTAATTCAATTTATGACGGAAAAGCAGCTATCAGCGCTCCTGATCTAGAGGAATTGAAAACATTATTACAACATTTTGTTTTTGATATTCTCGGACTGCAAAATGATCAAATATCCAGCAATGATAGTATCGATGAGATTATGTCTATTGTCATCAAATTACGCGATGGTGCTAAGCAAAATAAAGATTTTGCAACATCGGATCGTATTCGTGAGGAACTCAATGCCATCGGTATACAACTGAAAGATAGCAAAGATGGGACGCTTTGGAATAAGATTTGATAGTTAGTGTCGAATTAATATCAAAACATTACATGAATATATGGAATAAAATGTCGGCAATAGTTTTCATGAGTGCTTTTTCAGCACAAGTGTATGCGCAGATTCCCGATAAAGTAGGTAGTTTAATCCGTGCAGATAAAGAAGCTGCATTGATTTCTAAAACAACTACACCGCATCAGGCACTTCTGTCCATTGTCGATAAAGAGTCTAAATTTTTTGTTCCTTCAGAGGTCAATGCTTTAGATTACCTGAATAATAGACCCAATATACCAGATGTATTAACTTGGGAACCTGCATTAGCGATGGTTTCAAAAAGTCAAGAATTTGGTGTCACTACGGGGCCGATGGAATTTCAAAAAGTCGGAGCCAGAAAACGTTTTGGGCAATATTTGACGGTCTGGAAAAGAAATAAAAAAGGAAAATGGTTAGTCGATATTCGAGCTGAAGTCGAAAATTTTGGCAATAAGGAAAATTCTGAATTGGAATTTTATGAGCCAAGCGAAGCATGGTATTTAAAGCATCGTTCACAAGTACGATTAGATCAACGTAAAGAGATTGTTTTTGAGACGGACAAGCTTTTGTCGACCGTATTAAAAGCAGATAACCAAGCTGGTTATAAAGAGTTTTTACATGAGGACTCGCGTTTGCTTTTTCCTTGGATTCAACCGATAGAAGGCAAAAAGAATATACTGGCATATTTGAAAAAGTCTCGAATAAATATTGTCACAACTCCTGAAAAAGTGGGTAGAGCTTATAGTGGTGAATATGCCTATTCTTTCGGAACGGCTACTGTAAATGTGCAAGATAAGGTTGTTAAATATAATTATATTCGAATCTGGAAGTTAAGTGAACTTGCTAAAGATGATGTGTCAAAAGCAAACTGGAATGTCTTGGTTGAAATGATGTTCGAGCGATAGTCGACCTATATAAATTTATACATAAAACGAGAAAGGGCTTCAAATCAAATTTGAAGCCCTTTCTCGTTTTATGATATTTGATCTTATTTTTTGGAAATCCAAACTTTAAGTTCGTCACATTCTTGAAAGTCATCAGCAATATCGATGTAAGTACTTTCTCTTTTGGATTCAAACCAAGTGTTTAGTTTGCGATTAACCTTATCTTGTCTTGCTGCTTCTTTTATTTTTACATAATCTTCATCCAAATTAGCTTTGTGAGGAGCTACACGGGATTTTAGATAATTGAAACGTAGGCCAACTTCACCAGTGCGATCTGTAAATTGAGCTGGTTTAGAATACTCTCCTGGTTTTAATGGATCGATAGCTTGGAATACAGATGCCTCTAACTTATCTACTGGTATTAGTGTAGAACGTGTTTCACCTTCTTGGTTAAGTACCATACCGCCATTAAATTTGGTTTCTTCACTGTCCGAATTTGTTGTAGCAGCATGATAGAAATCCAATTTACCTGTTGTTACTAAGTTGTAGATACTGTCCATTTTTGCTTGCGTCCGTTCAATACTAGCTGTCGTTGGTTTAAATTTGATCAAGATATGTCTCACATGTACTTCTTCACCACGTCTTTCCAAGACTTGTAGAAAGTGAAATCCATATTTGGTTTCAAATACGGGCGAGATCTCGCCAGCTTTTAATTTAAAAGCCATAGCAGCAAATTCTTTTACCCAGTTGTCACGCGTGTTGAATCCTAAATCTCCACCATAGGGGGCAGAGCCATCTTCAGAATATAGACGAGCGACTGTTCCAAATTCAGAACCATCCATAACTTGCTTGCGAAGCCCTTCTGCTTTTGTTTTAAACTCAGCTTTCTCTTCTACAGTTAGTTTAGGAAACATCACAATCTCACCAATTTCAACTTCTGTGTTGAAGTATGGTAAACTGTCTGTATTTAGGGCTTCAAAATAACGTTTTACTTCGATAGGAGTTACATCAACTTTCTGAACAATATTTTGACGCATTTTATTCGCTTTCAATTGTTCAAAAATGCTAGGACGCATATCTTCTTTATATTGCAGTAAAGATCTGTTTAAGAATTTTTCCAGTCGTTCCTGTCCGCCAGCTTGTTGCGACATATAACGTAAGCGGCTGTTCAAATTATCATCTACCTCTGTTTCACCAACTTCAATGGAATCGATTACAGCTTGTTGTGAAAGTAACTTTTGCGTCAACAATTGTTGAAGCATTTCACATTTGAAATTTTCATTTGCTTTATTACCGCTCGAAAGATATTGTGCATATTGCATATCAACATCTGACTGTAAGATAATACCAGAGCCTACTGTCGCAACTACCCGATCGATTACTTGTTTTTGAGCAAATACTGTTTGTGCTGTCACAAATACCAATAATAGCAACGTATATATGTTTTTTTTCATTAGAATAATATGTCTTTTAATGGTGATGAAGCTATCATGAGCAGTTATGACTTTCTTTTTTAAGCTATTTAAGCTCATGATGTTTTCATTCGAGGAATGTAAATTAAATACTTTTAATAAATAAACTGTTCAAACTTAAAGTTTTGAAAGCCTGCACAAAATTATTAGAATATATTAATTATTCTTAATTTTATTTCAATAATATTTCCAAGGTATCTTTGCCTTTTTCTGTTCCATAATGACAAAGAAATACGTAACATCCATGGAACAGCTAAAATAAGTATTTACACCGTATCAAAAGTAGTTTTAACCAATTTTAACACTACTTTTTAACACAAAGTTTTAATTTTGAAAACATGAAAAAAATTCTGCTTTTTATTTTGACCTGTTTCCCTTTTTTAGGTTGGTCCCAAAACATGACGATGTTTGTCGGTACCTACACGTCTAATACAGCGAGTAAAGGTATATATGCTTTTGACTTCAATGCTAAAACAGGTGCAATGGAGTTGATTTCTACCACGCCAATGATTGATCCGTCTTTTCTAGCCCGTAAAGATAATATTATATATGCAGTAAGTGAGCAAGGTAAAAATAAAGGAAATTTAGCTTCATACTCTTATAATAATGGTCAATTTACCTTATTGAATGTCGTACCGACAAAGGGTGATGCTCCCTGTCATGTTGCGGTGAGTCCCTATAAAAATTTGATTGCAGTATCTAATTATTCAGGAGGCTCATTTGTACTTTATGGATTAGAACCAAATGGTGTAATTGGCAATTTAAAGGAATTTATACAACATGAAGGTAAAGGTGTCGATAAAGTAAGGCAAGAAGGTCCACATGTTCATTCTGCTTTTTTCTCCAAAAAGGGAAATGAACTTTTTGTTCAAGATTTAGGACTAGATCAAATCTCGATTTATAAGTTTATCAACCCTAAAAAACCTGATGTCAAATTGGCTGAAGATCCTGCAGAAGTATTTTCTTCGGCCGGCGGTGGTCCAAGACATATCGCTTTTGATAAGAAAGAGAAATATATGTACGTGGTGTTGGAAATGACAGCCGATATTGCCGTATATAAACGAGACGGCCAAGATTGGTTATTTGATCAGTCTATTAATATTAATCCTGACGGATTTAAGGGGGCAAATGGTGCCGCAGATATTAAAACATCTCCAGATGGTAAATTTCTTTACGCAACAAATCGAGGAGATGCAAATACCATAGGTATTTTTTCAATTGCCAAAGATGGCAAGTTAGTAAAGGTTGCAAATCAAAGTACGATGGGCAAGGGACCACGTAATTTTAATATCAGTCCAGATGGTAAGTTTCTTTTGGTGGCTAACCAGACGACCAACGAAATCGTTACTTTTAGTCGAGATGAAAAAACAGGACTATTAAAAGAGACTGGAAATCGTGTTCATGTTCCAGCCCCAGTCTGTATTATTTTTTAAGGGGTTCATCCTGTGATGAAGAGTCGTCATGCGTACCTGTGCCTTTAAGCTCATGCGTCTCTTCATCATACATACCCTCCAACTCATCCATAATGGTGCCCTTCCATACTTTTATACCGGTGATATAGGCAACTCTTCCAATCATGTGTGCAGCTACAGGGGCAGTTAACATGAGGAAAAATGCAATAGCAATTGTTTTGGTTGTTACGGAGACATCCGGAAACACAATGGCGGCACAAAGTAATAATAATCCTACACCTAAGGTTGCAGCTTTAACGGTTACGGATAGCCGTAAATAAAAATCAGGCATTCTTAGAATACCAATGGAGGCAAAGAGAATGGCTAGTGCACCAATGGTGCTCAGCACGGCAATAATAATATCAGTCATGGTGATCTTGTTTTTCTAAATAAAATGCAAAGGCTATTGTTCCTAAAAATGCAATTAATGCGAGAATCATCGCTACATCAAGAAAAATTGCTTGAGCGGTAGTGATACTGTACACCGTGATGATACCAATACCTGTAGTAATGATTAGGTCTAATGCAATCACACGGTCTGCCACATCAGGACCTTTAAAAAGACGAATAAATGTGATTACTGTAGAAAGAATTAAAATCGGTAGAATCACATAATCCAAATATTCAGTTAAGCTCATCGTAGAATTTCTAATAGTTTACGTTCAACATTGTTTTTCAACTCTGTCATGAATTTTTGTTTATCATGAAGGTACATGACATGGATATATAAAATCTTTTTATCATCACTAACATCAAGAATCAATGTTCCTGGTGTCAATGAAATGAATGTCGATAAGAGATTGATCTCAAAATCAGATTTTGCATCCATCCGGTATTTTACAATTCCAGGTTTGAAAAAGTATTTAGGAGTAATGACATCATAAGCTACTTGTAGATTAGCGATAATCATTTGATAAAAGAAGAAAAAGAGAAAACTAATCGTTTTTGGTACACGATAAAAATAACGTTGATCCACCTCATTGCGATTCATCACCCAAAGGATAAAGAAACCCAGTAAGAATCCAAAAAGAAAATTAGTATAGTACATTGAACCTGTTAATGCTACCCAAATAAAAGATAGCAGCAGATTCATTAAAAACTGTTTTATCATATGTTCTTTTTATTTACCTAATACTGCTTGTATATAAGGTGTTGTGTTTAACATTTCAGATGATATGCGATCAGCTACTTGAATAATAATTTCTGCATTTAAGCCAATATATAAGGAGCTTGCTGCCAAGATACAAATGGGTAGGATTAAAGCTATTTTTCGAATACCGATTAGATCCTTAAACTTATCTTCAATGGTATCTGGATCCGGTGATTTTTTCCAGAATACTTCTGACCAAAATTTTGCAATGACGAATAGCGTGATGAAGCTACCCAGTATAAGTGCTCCTGCATAAAAGTAGTGGGCGTTTTCAAAGGCTCCTTGCAACAAATATATTTTTGGCCAAAAACCAGACAACGGTGGAATACCCGCCAGTGAAAATAAAACGATGGCCATTAATAACGAAATTTTAGGATATTCAGCATAAAGCCCCCCTAATTTTTTCATGTCCATAGAACCGCGCATCTGACGAATTAATCCTGCAATTAGAAAGAGATTCGTTTTGACCATGATATCATGAATCAAATAAAATACCGCTCCCAAAATAGCTAATTTGCTATACATACCTAATCCACCGATCATAAATCCAATATGACAAACAATCAGGTAGGAAAAAAGCCTTCTTACATTTGTTTTAATCAATGCGCCAAATGCACCAGTTAAAATCGTCAATATAGAGAGAACTAGTAGTAAATCACGAATAAATTCATTCGGAATAAAAATCAGCGTAAAAACCCGAAACAGGGCATAGATGCCTACTTTGGTAAGCAGACCGCCAAAAATTGCTGCAACTGCCGATGGAGGCGTGTGATAAGAAGAGGGGAGCCAAAAATAAAGGGGGAAAATAGCAGATTTAATACCAAACCCAATCAAAAAGAAAGTGGCTGTAATATCAACTATTGCCCGGTTTTCAATTTTGGGCACTATTAAAGCCAAATCAGCCATATTTAATGATCCTGATATACCATAAAGAAGCCCAATTCCTGTTAAGAAGAACGTTGAGGCAAGTATATTCATGGCCATATATTTGACAGCACCTTCTAATTGAGCTTTCCGGCCACCTAATGTCATCAGAACAAAAGAGGATATAATAATAACTTCAAAAAATACATAAAGATTGAAAATATCACCGGTTAAAAATGCACCGTTTAATCCCATTACTAAAAAGTGAAAAATGGGAAAATAACCGTACAGTATACGTTGGCGTCCGATACCTGTTGCTGAGAAAATAGATACTGCAAGAGCAGCTATAGCGGTCAATAGGACTAGAGTTGAGCTTAATAAATCGGCTACGAATACAATTCCGAAAGGAGCTTCCCAATTTGCAGCATGCATAATGAGAATATCCCCATTGAATACTTTTGTAAACAATTTGACAGCAAATATTAAGCTGATAAAGCTACCACCTATGCTGAGTACGCGTTGTGGAACTGTTTTTCTCCAAAAACCAAGCTGTATGATTGCTGTAAATAAATGTACAAGTACTGTTGCTATAATTTGATTGTCAATCATATATCTTCGTCTTCGGGTGTGTTTAAGTTATCTAGATCATCCGTGTTAATTAATGCATACACACGTTTTAATAGTACAATGGCAAAGGAAGTCAGTCCAAAACTGATGACAATCGCGGTTAAAATCAACGCTTGAGGTATAGGATCAGCATATATATCTTGAAAGACTTTCAATCCATCACTGATAAGTGGCGGTTTTCCTTTTGTGATATTGCCTAGTAGAAATATCAGCATATTTGTTCCGTTGCCTAAAAGCATGATTCCTAGAAGTAATTTTACCATACTTCTTCTTAAAATCAGATATATGCCTGTTGCGTAGAGTACGCCTATGAGTAAAATAAGTAGTAATTCCATAGTTTTGTTAATCTGAACTTAATGAAATAGTAAATAAAATAGTTAAGACCACTCCAATGACCACCAGATAAATTCCTATATCAAAAAGGAGGGCAGTACCGATCATACCAATAACGGGAATGGGGTGCTCTAACCAAAGTCCTGTCATCACTGGTAGACCAAAAATTGCGGGCATAAACATGCTAAAAGCAGATATTCCCAATCCAATAGGTATTAGAGAAAGTGGTTTATATCGTAATATTTTCATCGTTTCATTGGTACCATGAGCAAAACTATGTAGTACAAATGCGATCGAAGCAACTAGTCCACCAACAAAACCTCCTCCAGGAAAATAATGTCCTCTTAGTAATAAGAAGAATGAGAATAAAAGCAGTATAGGAAGTAGGTAGCGTGAAGCTGTCTGTAAAATTGTACTTTTCATATTATTCCTTCTCCGATGATTTTAAACGTAATTTTAATAAACTATAGACTCCGAGAGCAGCGATACTGAGCACAACAATTTCAAACATGGTGTCAAAACCCCTGAAGTCAACGAGCAATACATTAACAACATTTCTTCCTTTAGCCAGTAAGTAAGCATTTTTACCGTAAAACTCACTGATGGCAATATTGGTAGGTACATGGAGTACGCGTATGGCCACCATGGATAAGATAATACCAAATACGATAGCAACGACGACATCTCTGATTAATATTCTTTTTTTTGCGAGATTAAGAAATGGAGGTAATTTAAAGAGTACAAGCACAAATAGAACAACTGTGAGTGTGTCGATCGTAAATTGTGTCATAGCCAAATCTGGGGCACTATAAAAGACAAACAATAAACAGATACCGTAGCCGATGACACTTGTCGCTACGACAGCTGTAAGTCGCGAGGCAGTGCTTAGTGTGAGTGCAACAGCACCAAAAACAATCAAAACGGTAACCACCTCATATACACTAATGGCAGATAATAGATCCCAGTTGATATGAAGTGGACCACCAAGGTAGAGTTGATAAGCTAATAGTACTTCTGCGAATATGATAATTTTTAAAAGATAGGAACGTAAGTATCCATTATGAAAGTAGTTGGAATAACTGGTTGAAAATTGATAAATGCGCTGATATGTTTTTTGAAAAATAGTCAGTGGCGCAATAAAATTTAATCTTTCAATCCACTGCAATTTTCGTGGATGTGGTTTATTTATGAAATAAAGGATAGTCCCTAAAATAATAGTTAGGGCACTTAATAGTAATACTAAATTAAAGCCATGCCAAATTTGAAGATGAAAATCTGTTTTCACTTTCATGATACTATTGACTGTGGGTTGAGCGATCCAGTCTCCAATGATATGGGGAAAACAACCGAATAGCCCACCTAACAGAGCAAGTAATAAAGGTGGTATCCATAGGGACTTCGCTGGCATATTGATCTTTTCAAACTTTTCAGGAAGAGTACCCATAAAAGGTTTGATACCAGCCATGAATCCCGCTGAAACCAATAAGATATTGGTTATTACTGCTGCAACGGTCAGATATATGGCTACATGTTGCTCACTGTGTAGGGTTGCTTCATAGATTAAATCTTTACCAATAAACCCCAAAGTCAAAGGCACACCAGCACTGGATAAGGCTGCTAAAAATCCGGCTATTGCTACAGGTAGTAAAACTTTTCTCAAACCCTGTAATATAGAGAGATCTCTGGTATGAGTAGCATGATCAATGATGCCTGTAATTAAAAATAAAGTTGCTTTGTATAGCGCATGGACAACAATAAAAACCGCAGCAGCGATGATCGCATCTGGAGTTCCAATTCCTAATAAAAAAACTAGAATCCCCAAAGCAGAAATTGTGGAGTAAGCGAGCACTCCTTTCATATCGGTTCTAAAGAGTGAATGAAAAGCGCCATACAGCATGGTAACACCTCCAATAATCATTAAACTATAGGTCCATGCAGGGTTGCTGCCCAAAATTGGGAAAAATCTCGCAAGGAGATATATTCCCGCTTTCACCATAGTTGCGGAGTGTAGATATGCGGAAACTGGTGTTGGGGCTTTCATTGCTCCAGGTAACCAAAAGTGAAATGGAAATTGTGCCGATTTGGTCATGGCACCTAAGATGATCAACCCTAATATATAGGGAAATAATTCATGATCTTGAATAAGCTGTGCTTTTTCTGCTAATTCAGAAATCGAGTAAGTCTGAGCAATATTACCCATGAGCACAAATCCAGCTAGTAGAAAAAATCCACCTAGTCCGGTGACACTTAAGGCTGTTAGTGCACTTTTTCTAGAAACTGCATGGTCATTATTGAAACCGATCAGGAAAAATGAGCTAATACTGGTCAGTTCCCAAAAAGTAAATAATAAAAAAATATTATCGGATAGCACCAACCCAAGCATGGCAGACATGAACATGCACAGATAACCAAAGAAACGATCGATGTAAGGATCATTTTTTAAATATGATTTCGCATAAAAAAAGATACATGTTCCAATTCCTGTGATTAATAACGAAAATAGGAGTGACAAACCATCTAACCTAAAGTCGAAATTTATACCTAATGATGGGATCCAATCGATATGTTGAACGTATGATTTATCCCAACTGATCAACGGAATATATTGTAGGTAATAAAGAAATAAAAGTAGCGGTATGAATGCGAGAATAATCCCCCACTTGGTTTTAACAAATCTGCCAAATGGAACAATAAGGCTCGATGTTATTAGTCCTAATAGAACAGTAAATAGCATTTAGTCTTTGTTTAAATATTTGTGAAACGCTACAATATAAGCAAATTTCACGGTTTTTATAGGTTTTTTGATCAATATTGGTAAAAAAAACATAAAAAAGATCCTGTTTTCAGCATTACTATGGTTGGTCATGTTGTTCTATGAAAGTGAGTTTTCAAATTAGAGAGAGGGTTTTGAATATTGCTGTGACGTCTTTTCTTTCCGATACGAATAGTAGAAAAAATGATGCTAAATTATTATTTTTTATTGAGAGTCTTTGTGGAAATATATTGGTTGAATTAATCTATGCAATAGAAAAATGTTAGTAATATGAGAGGAATGAGTCCATATTTAAAAAGCATCATCGTATGTGTGATAATGAAGAAAATAGATTGTTAAAAAAATTACTAATGAAAATAATTTCGAGGAGCTATAGTATTTAACAAAATTTAACATTAACTTCGTTTTAAACTAACACGCCGAGCCGCTAACTGACTAACTAATAAGTATTTTCTTCCTTTACCAGATTTATGTTTAAATGAGCAGTATCGTTAATAAAGAATTATTTGAGCAACACTATAAAAGCTTATGTCATTTTGCTTGGAAGCTCTGTGGAGATCTTGCCGAAGCGGAAGATCTGGTACAAGATGCTTTTATTGCCTATTTTAACCATGAAGATCATGTTTCTACAAATGAAGCAGCAGTAAAGAATTTCCTATATACCTCGGTAAGATATGCTTTTTTAAATAGTAAGCGTAGAGAAAAAGTTGTTGAAAAATATTGGTTAACCACACCATTTAGCGAGTATAGTCAGGAATCTTTAGAATTAAATATCATCCATTCGGAAGTTATTGCAGAAGTACATAAAATCATGGAAAGCATGCCGCCTGGCTGCCAGATTGTATTTAAGATGGGGTATTTTGAAGGTTTGAGTAACCAAGAAATTGCTAAAGAATTGAATTTAAGTATAAATACGATAAAAACTCAGAAACAGCGCGCATTAAAAACAATTATGAAAAAGTTGAATCCTGAATTTTTGCCTATTGTGCTTCTCTGGTTTACCATAATTCGATAATTTGTACAAAAATATATTGAAGTAATATTTATTTGTAGTCAGTACTCGCATTCTTATGCTACAATCATATCAGACCGTCACTAAATTCCTGAAAACTTTATAGTTACCTGTGTATTTTTTCATTTAGCAAATCTGCTAATCTGAATTGTTCCTAGAAATTAGATTTAATTTCATTTTTTTTTACTTGTTGTCACCCATTTGGTTCGATAACGTTTCTTTATGATATATTATGAAAAGTAAACCCTTTGTTATAGCTGAAATTATTAAAAAATCACTTGTTGAAGAACTTACAGGAGATGAAATTGCTATGCTTGAGTTTTGGATAAACTCAAAAGAGGAAAATAAACAATTATATGATAGTTTTAAGAAATCTCATTCTATAGAAGAGGATTTAACTATCATAAACCGTATTGATCTTAACCAAGCTTGGAATAGTTTAGAAAAAAAGGGTAATGATTTAAAAAATTCGAACCATGGCTGGAATTTAAAAATTTGGATTCCTTTAATTGCTTCTTGTTTTGCGCTATGTTTTTATATTTTCTATTTCCAGGACAAGCCACCTCATCATGATACCAAAATTGTAGCCATACAGTCGTCGATACATAAAAATGATGTTAAACCTGCATCTAGCGAAGCTGTTCTAGTTTTAGATAATGGAGAAACTTTAGATTTAACAACCATTCAGAATGACTCCATTCAAGCCAACATCAAGCTAAAAGATGACCAACTGGAGTATGTCAAGGGAACAAGCAATGCAGTAGCATTGAAATACAATACCTTGATTGTTCCAAAAGGAGGATATTATAAAATTGAACTTTCAGATGGTAGTAAAGTATGGGTAAATGCGATGTCAAAATTGAAGTTTCCCGAATTATTTGCCAAGGAGGAACGTCGTGTTGATCTGCAGGGCGAAGCTTATTTTGAGATTTCAAAAGATGCAGATCGTCCCTTCATTGTTCAAGCTAATGGTACAGACATAAAAGTTTTAGGTACACATTTTAATGTAGATGCATATGAAGGTTTAGTGAGAACAACATTAAAAGAAGGCAGTGTTCAAGTTGTCAATGCGAATAGGTCTGCAATATTGAAGCCAGGCGAATTTTGTGAATCTTCAGAAATGGTTATGAAAACAGGCTTAGCAGATTTAGATCGCGATTTAGCTTGGTATAATAATGAGTTTTATTTTAAGAAGGATAATATCCACTATATTCTAAATCAATTGTCCAATTGGTATAATGTAGAAGTAAAGTTTAATAGAGCCGTTAATAGAAATAAAGTACTTACAGGCTCTATTGATCGCAATGTGCCACTTTCTCAGGTATTAGAGATGTTAGAATATGTTGGTGATATTAAATTTAAAATAAGCGGAAATCAATTAATTGTTAACAATAAGTAATAATATATGTAAAACGAATACTTAAATCTAAAACAAAAAAATACAGAGATGTTGCAGCATCCCTGTATCCATTCTTAATTAAGAAGCTAACCAGAAAAAATTAACTCTTTAACCAAATGTAAATGTATGAATAACTTACCATTTGGCAAAAAGCGACCTTGGGATTCTCAAGACTCGTTATTTTGCAAACCTATACGTATTATGAAAATTAGTACCTTTTTAATGTTTGCTTTTGTTACCGGTGTTCAGGCTAAAGGTATCGCACAGAAGGTCAATCTTAACCTTAAAAATGTTAAAATTGAAGATGCTTTGTCAGCTATTGGGAAACAAACAAAGCATCGCTTCCTTTACAGCAATGATGTCACAAAAGGAGCAAAACTTATTAATTTGAACTTGAAAAATGTGAGTCTAGAAGACGCACTTCAACAAGTTTTAAATGAAAATAATTACTCGTATAAAGTAATTGCCAATACGATTACAATCAATAATATTGTAAAGAATAGTGATAAATCATCTGAAGATTTATATCAAAATGCTGTTACAGGTACAGTCAGAGATAAGGATGGTAAATTATTAAGTGGGGCTAGTATAACTGTAAAGGGAACTTCTGTCGCCACTCAAACAGACGAAAGAGGTAATTTTAGAATTAATGCTTCAGAAAATGCTGTTTTAATAATTCGCTATGTAGGATATAAAGTTGAGGAAGTATCGATATCATCAAGATCGACGATCAGTATTACTTTAGAATCCTTAGATAATCAATTGGATATTGTCGATGTTGTATCCACAGGTTATCAAAATATTAATCGTAAGCTCTTCACTGGCGCAGCTACAGCATTAAAAGGAGCAGATGTTAAGCAAGATGGTATAACAGATGTAAGTCGTATGCTTGAAGGGCGAGTTGCGGGTGTGTCAGTACAAAATGTTTCAGGTACTTTTGGAGCAGCACCAAAGATACGGGTGAGGGGGGCGACCTCTATAACTGGAGATAATAAACCTTTATGGGTTGTTGATGGTGTAATCTTGGAGGATGTTGTTAACATATCTAATGAGCAATTATCATCTGGGGATGTGAGTACTTTAATTGGATCATCCGTTGCTGGAATTAATGCCGATGATATTGAGAGTTTTAATATTTTAAAAGATGCCGCGGCAACTGCTCAGTATGGAGCACGTGCCATGAATGGTGTAGTTGTAATTACGACAAAAAAAGGAAGGATCGGTAAACCGTTAGTTTCATATACTGGAAATTTTTCAACTTATTTAAAGCCGAGCTACGACAATTTCAATATTATGAATTCCTCGGATCAAATGTCAGTCTATTCAGAGTTGGCGCGTAAAGGATGGTTGAATCATTCTAGCGCATCTAGAGCCACAGACGGCGGGGTTTTTACCAAAATGTATCAGCTTATTAATACATATGATGCAAGCAGTGGACAATTTGGACTAGCTAATACTCCCGAAGCTCGTAATAAATTTTTATCGCGTTATGCTACAACAAATACAGACTGGTTTGATGTTCTTTTTAAAAATTCACTTATTCAAGAACATGGTATTAGTGTTTCTTCAGGATCAGAAAAATCACAATTGTATTTTTCAACAAGTTATTTAAACGATAACGGATGGGCAAAAGGAAATAAAGTAGAGCGGTATACATCTAATGTCAATGCTATATTTAATTTGACAGATAAACTTTCTCTGAACTTTATTACCACGGGTTCTATTCGAAATCAACAAACTCCGGGCACAATTGGACGTGTTAGTAATCCTGTAGAGGGAACTTATTCTAGAGATTTCGATATTAATCCGTTTAGTTACGCGCTTAATACAAGCCGTACTTTAACCGCATTTGACGAAAATGGTAATCGAGAAAATTTTACAAGAAATTTTGCTGACTTTAATATTCTTAATGAGTTAGATAATAATACGCTCGATCTAAGTATGTTGGATTTTAAATTGCAAGGAGGAGGAGGTTATAAATTCTCTAAGCACTTTAAATATGATCTATTGGCTTCGATGCGATATGTTAAAAGTGGTAATGAACATAAAGTAAGAGAAAACTCGAATATGGCCAATGCTTATAGAGCAAATGGAGATTCATATATTCAAGATAATAATCGTTTCTTATTCCGTGATCCAGAACATCCAGAGTTACAGCCTGTAGTTGTACTTCCATATGGAGGATTCTACAATACCACAGATGATTTCTTAAAATCTTATATGGTTCGAAATTCATTTGAATATGATAATACTTTCAATGAAAAGCATTTATTTAATGTTTATGCATTTCAGGAGACACGAATAGCAAATCGACAGGCACGAAGTATGATCGGATATGGCTACCAATTTGACAAGGGTGGTGTTCCTTTTATAGATCCTAATATTGTTAAGCAATCTGTATTAAGCAACCTTCCTTATTTTTCAATGAATAATAAGTATGACCGGTTTTCTGCCTTTATGACCAGAGTTGCATATTCCTTCGATGGTAAATATTCTTTCAATGCCACGGGTCGTTATGATGGTTCCAATCAATTGGGCAGTTCGGCAACAGCTAGATGGTTACCAACTTGGAATATATCAGGAGCTTGGAATGTGGATGAAGAAGACTTCATGAAACATCAAGATATTGTGAACAGATTCACTGTGCGAGCAACTTATGGTTTGACTGCAAGTTTGGGAAATGCAACAAATTCTGCGTTAGTGCTAAGAAACGGAAGCGCCTTACGCCCTTACATATACGAGACAGAATCTGTAATGAATATCGAGTATATTGAAAATAAGGACCTAACATGGGAAAAACAGTATGAAACGAATATTGGTTTCGATCTTAGTTTCTTTAAAAGTAGGTTAAATTTGACAGTTGATTTATATAATCGAAATGGTTTTGATTTAATAAGTCCTTTAAGAACGTCAGGTATCGGTGGACAATTTTTGACCACTGCCAATTATGCGGACATGAACTCTAAAGGTATTGAGGTTACGTTGAGTGGTCCAATCATTAAAAATGATGAATTCAGTTGGAGAAGTAATTTCAATTTTGGATATAATAAAAATAAAGTAACAAAGCTTTCCAGTCCACAAACTATCTTCAATTTAGTAACAGCTGATGGTGGACCTCAAGAAGGTTTTCCTTACCGAGGGTTATATTCAGTGGACTTTACCGGTTTAAACCCGACGACAGGAATACCTGAATTTATAAATGAAAAGGGAGAGAAGAGTATGGATGTTTATATGCAAAGTTTGAATGCAAGTTATTTGAAGTATGAAGGTCCGACAGATCCAAAATTGACAGGAGGTTTTTATAATACTTTGAGTTATAAAGGTTTTACTTTTAATGCTTTATTGACATTCTCTGCGGGTAATAAGATTAGATTAAATCCTGCTTTTGCAACTCAATATTCAGATTTGGATGCTATGCCAAATGAATTTAAAGATCGATGGACGTTACCTGGTGATGAGCTTATCACCAATGTTCCATCAATTTTGGATGTCGAAGCCGCAAACAACATTGCAGGAACATACCCTTACAATACCTACAATTATTCAAATGTTCGTGTTGCCGATGGTGGTTTTATCAGATTGAAGCAATTAGCACTTTCTTACGCATTGCCGGCTTCAACATTGAAATCTTTTGGAGCGAATAATGTTTCTTTAAGTTTAGTTGCGAATAATTTTTGGTTGATCTATTCCGATAAAAAATTAAAGGGTCAAGATCCAGAATTTTTTGCTTCGGGAGGGGTGGCTTTACCTATCCCTAAACAATATACGGTCTCTTTAAAAGTTGGATTCTAGTTTAAATTGAAAGAAAATGAAAACATATAAAATATTTATATATATAATAGCGCCAAGTTTATTTCTGTCTGTCAGTTGTAATAAATTTTTAGAACACCAACCAGATGATCGAACAGAGTTAACAAGCCCAGTCAAGGTAGCGGAACTGTTAGCAAATGCATATCCTCATGGAAATTATATTGCTTTTGCAGAAGCAATGAGTGATAATGCAGGAGATAAGGGAATAAAAGAGCGTCTTTTGCCGAATTCATCACCATGGAATTATATTGATCAGATCGATGCGGAATCTGAAGACACCCCCTCATTTTATTGGAATGCATGCTACAAAGCTATTGCCGCTGCAAATTATGCTTTGGAAGCTATAGAGAAAGCTGGTAATACTGCTGAATATTCTTCGAGCAAAGGCGAGGCTTTAGTTGCGCGTGCGTATGCACACTTTATGTTGGTAACCTTCTTTGCGAAACCATATGATCCGGCGACAGCTTCATCATCTCCAGGAATTCCTTATGTAATATTACCGCAAAGAACCGTAGAAGGTGACTATAACAGAGGTACTGTGGCTTCTGTTTATGAGCAGATTGAAAAGGATTTAGTTGAGGGAATACCATTGATTCAAAATAACAAATATAGAATCCCGAAATATCATTTTACTACACAAGCGGCTCATGCGTTTGCTACACGTTTTTACTTATTTAAGCAAGATTATCAAAAAGTTGTCGATCACGCAAATTTGGTTTTTCCAGGGTCTACTGTTGTTAATAATTTGAGAGATTGGAATACAACATATACCGGACTGGGGTATTATGAGCTACAAGCATTATATACGAATTCGACTGAACCAGCGAATTTATTATTGCAAGAAGCAGCATCATATTGGGGCAGGAGCTTCGCTAGCTATAATTATGGGTTAAGTTCAGATGTTAGAGCAACTGTCTTTAATGCTTCGAATAATCCTTCACGAAAAGCTTTGGCCATGAGTACTAAGGTTTTTGGAGGAACGGAAACGGTTTATAATATTCCGAAATTTAAAGAGCATTTTGTAAAACAAACAATCAATGCTACCTCAGGTGATGGTTATAATATGGTCCCTTTGTTAACAAGTGAAGAGGTCTTATTTAATAGAGCGGAGGCTAATGCACTGCTAGGAAATAGTACACAGGCAATAGCAGATCTAGATTTGTATTTGTCGAAAAGAATTGTGGGCTATTCTTCAGCAGTAGATAAATTTACAGAAGCTAAAGCTATGGCATTTTTTCCAACATTATCTATTAAAGAAGCTTTAGTAGGTACAGTTTTAAATTTTAAACGAATGGAATATATGCACGAAGGATTAAGATGGCTGGATATTCTTAGAAATAAAATCGTTGTTGAGCATGTAAATATAAATGGAAAAGATAAGATTGTTTTAGGAGCCGATGATCCGCGTAGACAAATCCAGATTCCTCAAGATGCAATTGCTGCAGGGCTAGAAGCAAATCCTCGTTAATTCTAAAAATAAAATTATGAAAAAGACATTATTTAAAATATCATTATTTGCTTGCATTGTTATTTTTCTAACGGGATGCAGTAAAGATGAAAAATTAACATCTGATATCGTTGGGCTTGGAGGTGATACATGGGAAAAAGGACCTATTGATGAGTGGATAAGTACCAATTACACCAATCCGTATAATATCGAGGTTAAATATAAATGGGATCGTTCTGAATTAGGAGAAATCTATAAGAACGTTGTACCAGTAAAAGAAGAACTTGTGATACCCGTAATGGATATTATAAAGAAAACTTGGATAGATCCATATATTGCTATAAAAGGAGAAGATTTTATAAAAACATATAGTCAGAAACAGTTTTATCTGGCAGGTAGCCCTTCTTATAATAGCAACGGTACGATTACTTTGGGTACGGCAGAAGCAGGGCGTAAGATTGTTTTATTAGATTTGAATACATTTGATACAAAAAATAAGGCCGCTGTTAAGCAGATTTTGCATACTATGCATCATGAGTTTGGTCATATTTTGAATCAAAATATTGCTGTAACGGCCGATTATCAACGAATAACTCCAGCTGACTATACCGCTACTTGGTTCAATATTTTTAGAGGTGCTTATTCAGCAAATTCAGTAGAAGATAAAATTTTATATGAAGCAGATTTTTGGGGTAAAGGTTACATAACCCCATATTCTAGATCTAATAAAGATGATGATTTTGTAGAAATGTTGGCAACTCTTCTAGAAGGTGGAGAAGCTAATTTTAATAATATCATCAATAATCTTTTTATCTATGATGGTTTGTATATAAAGCGTAATGGTAAAGGTGTTTATGAGCAAAACAGTGATGCCCGATCTAAATTATTAAAGAAGAAAGCAATAGTAGTAGCTTATATGAAAGATAGTTGGGGTATTAATCTAACTGATTTACAAATAAAGACCCAAGAAGCAATTGACTTAAGCTCTCCTGTTGCAGATTTCAATAGTTTATTAGGTCCAGGAAAAACGTATAGTAGAATCGACATTAATCCTCAGAAATTAACAGGATTATCTTCCAGCTTTTTAACTGCATATGATAATGCAAATACTGGTTTGCAAAATGGAATGGGATTATACATCGATAATATTTCGTTGCTTTTTACCTCAGCAAACAGAATGATACTCCGTGTTAACTTTATGGATCCTACAATTGCATTAGGTACAGGTTATAATGCTGATTTTAACTTTACCACTACAAATAATAATGGAGTACTTTCATTAGCGTATACAAATCCGCAACCAACAAATGGTAATGCAAGAGCAATTGAAGCTTCAATTCCCTCTTTATTGGCATATTTCAATAATCAAACTTTTCATGTACGTTGGGTGGAAGATATTATTCCGCAATCTAAAAGTATATTTGGAGGTCTTGTGAAAACAACTAATCCTAATTCTTATTTATTTGGAACATTGTAATATTTAAAAATAACAAGATGAAAAAACATTTATTATATTTTTTCTTTTTTGCAATGGCATTAAGCTCATGTAAAAAAGAAAGTACAGAACCTATTATAGGGGATGTCGATGAAAGGTTGTCAGAGGTTCTAGCTTCGTATCAAGATCAGTTAATTTCTGCTGAATTTGGATGGAAGGGTTATTTGTTGACTGACAATGAAACTCCAGCAACTTTTTTGTTCAAATTTAATGACAAAAACAGAACACTAATGTCAGCAGACTATGAGCCTACTGAGGTAGAAAGTTCATATCGTCTAAAAGCTTTGCAAAGACCAACACTAATGTTTGATTCCTATTCAACATTACATTTAATTGCGGATCCAACATCGAGTGTTTTTGGAGGTGAGACAGCAAATGGTTATTTTTCTGATTTTGAATTCGCCTTTTTATCAGCGAATGCTGATACCATAAAATTAGAAGGTACTTTCAATAAAAGTAAACTGATATTGATAAAATCAAAATCTGCAGAAGAAAGTAATGCTGTATTTACTTCACTACAGGAGATTAGTAATGTTGTTTCAAAATTAAAAACATATTTTAAAAGAACAACGATTGGAGGATTAGAATGTGAAGTAAAGTTAGATGGAGTAGCTCAGATTTTAGCATTTTCTTATTTAGACGGAGAAATACTAAAAACATTGAAGTCAAACTATTATGTTTCTGGTAATGACCTTATTTTGCATAGCCCTCTAATTATTGGCAAGGAAACGATTACACAGTTGACCGACCTAAGTTTTGATGTTCCAACTGGTTTTATAAATGCTAATTTTAATGGAAATTCTATTCAAATAAAAGAAGCAGTTTCGCCTTTAAAAATGGATATGGGCGCAGCACAAAGGTGGTATAATCAGAGAGCTGCAAATTTTAATGATTGTTGGGTTTCAGACTATGCATTTCATGCGAATGGAGTCGATGATTTTTGTAAGTTTAGAGATGTACCAAATTTTCAAACATTATGGTATGCAGGTGCATCAGTTTTTGGTGGTCCATACGATGGAATGATCACCTTTACTACTGGATTGGCCGCTCCATACACTTTCTCAAATACCCCAATAGATATTCATGAGGGCAAAGCAAAATTCACATTATTTGCAAGTGCTGGGACATTTACTGGAACATCACCTATAGCGCAGGCTATGTCAGCCGCTAGAAAAATATTGTATGGTGCCGCGACAGCTGGTAGTTCTGAAGAATGGTATTTAATACCAACCTCTGAGGACGGAAAAAAATATGATATGGTTAGAGTA
This sequence comes from Sphingobacterium sp. PCS056, assembly GCF_023273895.1. NCBI lineage: Bacteria > Pseudomonadati > Bacteroidota > Sphingobacteriia > Sphingobacteriales > Sphingobacteriaceae > Sphingobacterium > Sphingobacterium sp. PCS056. The sequence continues at coordinate 2,055,156 of NZ_CP096883.1, forward strand.
TCTGACGCTCAGGCTTGGATAAGCTGGAGACCTAGATAGGTTTAAATATAATTAATAATATTGTAAAAGGCCATGTTACGAAATTCTCTAAACAGGCTTTTTACAATTAATATTTGTTTTCTGAGCATTTCTAGGGTGTATCTTAGCATTCTTGTATTCAGAAATTGAAACATATAATTCTCATATTTAGATAAAATATCTTGGTATTATATAATTCTAGAAGTTATTTTTTTATATCAGAAAGAAAAAAAATAATTCAGTTTTAGAACTATATATACATTTAATCAATTTTAAAATTGAACTTTTTTATTATGAAACTCAAAATTTTTGTTTTTTTTATCATCATTGCTTTATTTAGCAATTGTAACAAAGAATCTGTCCAAATTTCACCAGATAATGAAATTGAAAAAATTTCATCTAAATTAATGAATAGTGAAATTTTCTCTAGTTCATTAGATAGTATTATTAATAATACGATGACGATTTTACAGGAGATCAATAGTGCAGGAGGTAAAAAACTAGTAAAAGAATATTTAACATTATCTTCTAAAAATCCATCTTACAATCAGCTTTCAAAATTTTATTCCAATAATAATCTTGATACTGAAAAACTTCTATTTTTAAATGCTAAAAATCTTGCAAATGTTTTAGTAATTATAGAAAATCATCCTGAGTTATCATCGAAAGATGGTGAAACACAGTCTAATGTATTTTATAATATTGCGGAAAATTTAAAATCTACTAGCTACATTTCTAATACGAAAATTCGCAAGTATGCAAACAAAAAATTAAACCCGTTCAAGAATAAAATACAATCATCATTGTCTGCTTCAAACAATGAGCCTACTACTCCAGATGATCCGAAAGTCCCTGAAAGCAGTCTATCTTGGCAACAAGTAGGATCTTGCGCCTTAACTTCCGTTGGAGGTGCTATTGCTGGCTCTACAAAATTGTTTAAACAACTGCACGGTGTTATAACAGGGTATAATTTAGGGTATTCAGCTATTGTGAATGTTGCAACGTCTGCATTTAGGACTTTTGCGGGTAGTAATGCAGCTGGTATGGCAATTACATTTGGAGTTTGTATTGCTGCTGAAATAATTTTTGGAGATGAAGAAATGCCTGTACCTGCACTTGATACGACAGAATGGGCTATTCCTGACGAACCTTTAGTTGAGCTTATCGAAAATTAGATAATTATTACAGGATTTAAATTGATACTTTAGTGGCCATAGGTTATTAATATGTTTTGAACATTTATAATTTAGTTGGATGAAAATTAAGAATACTCTCGTAGTTATATTTTACGGTCTAGTTATATTTATTTTAAGAAAAAGTAACGAACCATATATTATAGTTTTATGTTACATATTATTAGTTCAGCCGTTTCTATCCATGGCAACTAAATCACTCAATTTAAATCTAGATCAATTTTGGAGCAAAGATAAAACTGAGGCGCTAATAAAAGATAAATTGAGGTTAGAGAATCATTTGTTTGATTTATTACTATTTGTCCTGTCTTTATTAGTTTTGATATTTCTGTCATGGTATACTTTTACTATTAAGCTATCTTTTTTATTGAAATAGTAATTATGTATCATTAGAATATAATTATTTATGGTTAAAATTTACCTAATGGAGTTGCTATATTTGAGTAGACATTAAGTTAAAGTAATTCTATACCTTAACAGAAATTATGTCACGAGAAAGAAAAACGTATCCAAAAGAGTTCAAGCTTATGCTTGTTGAACTGAGTAATAAACGTACAGATCTGGCTGAGTTAGCCAATGAATTAGATGTTAAGCCCTCATTATTGTACCGGTGGCGGAAAGAGTTTTCTGAAAAGCAGACCTCCAGCTTCCCGGATAACGGAAAAGTAATTTTGAGCGCAGCGGAACAAGAACTGGCTCAATTGAAAAAAGAGCTTCGGGAAACGCAAATGGAGCGCGATATTTTAAAAAAGGCTATCAGCATTTTCTCAAGGGGCGACAACAAATATTCGGGTTCATAAAGGCCCACAATAAAATATTTGTTGTTGAGAAGATGTGTTCAGTATTTAAGGTAAGCAGGAGCGGATTTTATAGGTGGTTGAAAAGCGGTGCCTCAAAAAGAAGTATTGAAAATGAGTTGATTGAATGTGAGATGATGCAGATTTTTGAAAAGAGTAAAAAAACATATGGCAGCCCCCGGATCACTATTGAGCTTAATAAAAACAATATCAAAGTATCACGACCAAGAATAGCTAGAATGATGCAAAAAGCAAAGCTGAGAAGCATTGTGAAAAAAGATTTAAAGTCACCACTGACTCCCAACATAAATTTCCGATACCAGAAAATTTACTGGACCGTGATTTTAAACGGGGGTATTGGGATCGGCCTGGGTATCTGATATCACCTATATCAGAGCCAAGAAAGGCTGGCTGTGCTTGACTACAGTTATAGACCTTGGTGATCGCAAAATTATAGGCTGGGCATTAAGTGTCACAATGAGGGCTGCTGATACTATAATCCCTGCTTTTAAGATGGCACAAAGCAATCGTCCGATCATATAAGAACTAATCTTTCATTCTGATCGCGGAGTACAATACTCATGCGATGAATTCAAATGTCTATTGGATAGAAACCCGATGATAATTAGAAGTATGAGCAGGAAAGGAAATTGCTGGGATAATAGTGTTGCAGAAAGCTTTTTTAAAACGTTGAAAACCGAGTGTGTATACCAATATAGATTTACTGATAAAGAGCAGGCCGCACTTATAGTTTTTGAATATATAGAGAGACTTGGTATAACCGCAAAAGATTACATTCTGCGCTGGGATACATGTCCCCAGAAGAATTTGGAAGAAAATTAATGAAACGAAAGATTGCAGCTTAACTAAATGTTCACTTTATTGTTGCAACTCCACTTTCATCATTTAGTAATATAGTGAAAGGATTGCTTTAGATCTGATATACACGTCTATAAAGATATGGGTTCTTTTGTGCGTAATGTATTGCACTACGCTGCAATACAAATAGGAAAGGAGTGCAATATATCTTAAACCTGTAACCATGGTCTGAAAATAGTGATATCATGGTGAAAATACTATAAACACGGACTTAACACGGACTCACCACGTACTTAACACGGATTCTTGCAGGATTTATGTTGTAAATCGTAAGAATATAGTATGTACAATGGGTGAAGAAAACTCGAATATTCAGCTTAGATTCGTTATACTTGTTCATAAGCTTATAACAATGAAAATTAGGTTTATGCCACTTTAAACATTGTTTTTTTAGATATTTAATAAAATGTTATCAACATCCTCAAGGGGTGGATTGGTATAAGCTTGATTTACGTGTGATCGTATAACAATGCATCAGCGAGTCCGAGTCAAAAATGAAAATCGCATATTTTTAAGTCTATTTATACGCTTCGATTTGACGATAAAGGGTTCATAAGTAATCAATAGCATCACGATATCAGATCCAGTAGTATGATTGTACATTGTCATAATAATCATAGGTGTATTATTATATGTTTGCTGATGTAAGTTAATTTTTAGCCCTGATGGTATTTTGACAAATTCATTTTTTGATCTATTGGAGAGAAAGTGTGATTAAAAAAAATCCGACAGTTGCAAGTTTAATAAAATATAGGGTTACATTCTATTGTTGCATCGATAAATTTCTCCTTGTTAATACAAAATTTGATTAAATTGTTGAAAATAAAAAAAGGTTTTCAGACGGGGAGAATGAAAACCTTTTATAACCAATTATAAACCTATTAAGGTGTTGTAAATATATAGTTTTTTTTCATGATTACCAATGTTATTTTTGTTTTTTTTATTATTTTTTTTGAATTTTATTGAAAGTGATGGTTATTTTTTTTATTTATCCATCAAATTATGATTTTTTTATTTTTTTTCACTGAATTTTTAGAGAATTTGCTGTTGTGAAATGTTTTAAAATTAATTTTTTAAAGAATTTTGTTTAATTTTTAATATTAATATGCTTTTTTTTGTTTATTTTTCTAAAAAATCAATTTAAATAGAATATTTTTCAATAAATATGATGTATTGTTCTATAAAAACAGAAGCCACCTGATGAGGTGGCTTCTGTTTTTATAAAAATATTAAATTCTTTTATTTCTTCAAGTTATCAGCTCCTTCGATGATAGCGTCAACAACAGCAGGATCTTGTAAGGTAGAAGTATCTCCTAAATTTGATCTTTCCCCTTCTGCAATTTTTCTAAGGATGCGGCGCATGATTTTTCCAGAGCGAGTTTTTGGAAGATCAGATACAAATTGGATAATATCTGGTTTCGCAATGGCACCAATCAATCTCGTAATCGTCTGCATAATATCTTTACGCGTGCTTTCATCATCGATATGATGGTGTGCGATTACGTAGGCATAAATACCTTGTCCTTTGACAGGGTGTGGATAACCCACTATTGCCGATTCGACAACATCAGAGTGCATATTGATCGCATTCTCTACTTCGGCAGTACCGATACGGTGTCCTGAAACATTTAAAACATCATCTACACGGCCAGTGATTTTGTAGTATCCTTCAGGGTTTCTATAGCAACCATCACCGGTGAAGTACATGTTTTCATAGGTTGCAAAATAGGTTTGACGACAACGCTCATGATCCCCCCAAGTGGTACGTAACATACCTGGCCATGGGAACTTGATACATAGATTGCCAGAGACATCATTTCCTTCAATCTCTTTTCCATTTTCGTCCATAAGGGCTGGTTGCACCCCTGGTAATGGCAACATCGCATATCCCGGTATAGTGGGTGAAATCCCAGCCATAGGAGCGATTAAGATACCGCCATTTTCAGTCTGCCACCAGGTATCAACAATTGGTGCTTTTTCTTTACCCACTTTGCTATTGTACCAGTGCCATGCTTCTTCATTGATAGGCTCTCCAACAGATCCCAGTTTGCGGATGCTGCTCAGATCTTTACCGTCAATAAACGAATCGCCAAAGGCCATCAACGAACGGATCGCTGTTGGTGCTGTATATAAAATATTGACTTTATACTTTTCAACGATATCCCAGAGGCGACCAGCGTCAGGAAACGTTGGTGTTCCCTCAAACATCAATGAAGTAGCTCCCTGCGAGAGTGGACCATAAACAATATAAGAGTGGCCTGTAATCCAACCAATATCTGCGGTACAGAAATATACTTCTCCTTGCTGATATTGAAATACATTTGAGAAAGTATAACCCGTGTAGACCATGTAACCACCTGTGGTATGTACGACTCCTTTTGGTTTCCCTGTAGATCCAGAGGTGTAAAGGATAAATAACGTATCTTCCGAATCCATCTCTTCAGCAGGACAAGCTGGATTTCCTTGTGTTTCTACTTTCTTGATCTCATCTTCCCACCAGACATCACGGCCTTTGATCATGGATACAGGTGTACGTGTTCTGGTCAATACAATTACTTTTTCAACGGTATCACATTGCATCAGCGCATCATCTACAATGCTTTTTAATTCCAATACTTTTGGTCCGCGATAGCTACCATCGGACGTAACCACTACTTTACATGCTGCATCATTAATACGGTCAGCAATAGATTGTGCTGAAAAACCTCCAAATACGACATTGTGGATAGCGCCGATACGTGCACATGCCAGAGTTGCAATGACCAATTCAGGTACCATAGGTAAATAAATACACACACGGTCCCCTTTGCGGATATTGTTATTTTTTAGAACATTGGCAAATTGCTCAACCTTCTGTAAAAGTTGTTTGTAAGATAAAATACGATGTGCTTCATTTGGATCATTGGGTTCCCAAATAATAGCTGGTTTATCTCCTAAATTATAAATGTGACGATCTAGACAATTTTCTGTAATATTTAATTTACCACCTTCGAACCATTTTACATTAGGTTCCGTGAAATTCCAATTCAGAACATTTGTCCATTTTCTTTTCCAAAAAAAGTTTTCCGCTATCTCTCCCCAGAAAGCTTCCGGGTCTTCTACACTTTTTTTATAAACTTCTTGATATTCTTCAAATGATTTGATTTGTAGACTCATATTTTGGTTTTATTAATTTCAATCCCTAAAAACGCAATTTGGTTGATTAAACAAGTTCATTAGGAATCAGCTAATTTAGTTTTTTTTGCGACAAAAGGCAATTTATAAAATTTATAATTTGAAATTTAACTTTTTTATAACACTATTGTTATATTGCTCATGATATAATAGATTGATCTGTATGGATGTACTAAAAAAAGTATATTATTTTTTGATTTTTAGCAATATACTAATTGCTCTTGCAGCGGCTTCACAATGCGTATTGACATATGTGATCTTGGATCAGGAGATCAATGTTTATATCGCACTAATTGAAGGGGCGGCGACACTTGCTCTTTATAATTTTAGTTTAATCTTATCCAAACCTCAACATCCCGAAAGATCCATATATGCCCGAACAAGATGGGTTTTTAAATACGAACGATTTTTATTGATCAATACCGGTATTGCAGCATGTATATGTATATGGTGTCTTTTTCATATCCATCTTTATGCGATCTTTTTCTTAGGTATCATCGGGCTTGTGAGTGTATTGTATAGTCTTCCTATCATTCCTTTAAGAGGACGATGGGGGGGATTAAGACAGATTCCAGCAATGAAAATTTTCCATATTGCTTTTGTCTGGGTGTTGAGTAGTATATTTTTACCTTATGTCGAGTTGTACAGCAATAATATTTTGGTAAATCTCAATTTATTATATTATCTCGCTGGATTGAAGTTTATTTTCTTGATTATCTGTACATTGCCTTTCGATATTCGAGATATCAAACAAGATTCGTACTATCATCTCCGAACATTGCCTAATATGCTCGGAGAAAGTAGAGCAAAGAGCCTATGCTATTTATTGCTAAGCTTACATAGTCTCTTGATTTTAGGTGCTCCTTATGATCTCGTGCTCAAAATGGGGCTTTTACTCACTAATGTAATCATTGTACTTTTATTGAGGTTGATTGTTTTCAAGAGGAACGACCATTATCATTATGCTTATTTATTAGACGTAAGTTTGGTTCTTCAATTTGTAGTGGTTGTCTTTGTCCAATATTTTGCCTGACCGCAATGTAAATGCTTATTTATTAAAAAGTGCAATAATCTTTTCAGCAACAACATCAGATAGTTTATAATAACTCTCAAATGTCCAGCCTGCTACATGTGGACTTAATAATACATTGTCTCTACTGGCTAAATCAGAAAACCAGGATTGCTCTGCAAGGGTAGGAAATTTTTCAACAGGTAGCACATCAAAAGCTGCTCCTATGATTTTACCTTCATCCATCGCTTTTAAAACAGCTGGAACTTCAACAATGCCCCCGCGAGCTCCCAGCAATAAAAAAAATGGTTTCTTAAAATGAAACAGATATTCTTGATTTATCAACCCTTTAGTTTCTGGAGTTAGCGGGATGTGAAAACTGAGTACATCCGCCTGTTTGACCACTTCTTCCATAGCAACTTCTTTGGCAAATTGATCTGTAAATCCCGTCTTATATTTATCATAGGCAATCACGTTAACATCAAATCCTGAAAGCTTTTTTGCCATCGCTTGTCCATTATGACCATAGCCAATGAGTGCAACAGTTCTTCCTTTTAATTCATAGCCTCGATTGGGTTCTCGACGCCATAGACCATTTTTAATTTCTTGATTTCCGTTGTTGAGATGATTCATTAAAGAAAGTAACATGCCGATCATATGCTCTCCAACAGCGTCTCGATTTCCCTCATTTGCACTGATGAGTTTAATTCCTTTCGATACAGCATAAGCTTCATCGATGTTGTCCATACCCGCTCCACAGCGTGCGATAAATTGCAGATTACTTGCTAAATCTATAAACTGTTTGTCAACTTGAAATTTCGATCTGATGACTAATCCGGTATAAGCTACGATTGCATTTTCAGCATCAGTTCTGGAAAAGTCTGGTTTGTAATCATAAGCAATACCAGCTTGCTCCAATTTTTGAAGAAGTACGGTATGCGCATCATCTACGATTAATACTTTTGTTTTCATTTGATTTTTTATTTCATAAAATCAACACTTAAAAGTGTTTTCAATTGATGTTGTTTGATTTTCTCTGGAAGTATGGTCATCAGCGTATTTCGAGCCATGATACTGATCGGGTTTTGCCATTGTGCGATCTTTCCTATAGTCCAAGAAGTTTCTGTGATATACCGCGTTCTTTTTAATCTCCTTTGTTCGAAATGTTTAAAAGCTAGCGTGACATCCTCTGTCTTCTTCAATTCGTCCACTAATACGGCTACGTCTTCTATCGCTTGGCAAGCACCTTGTCCCATGTTTGGAGTAGTTGCATGTCCAGCATCTCCAATAAATAAGATATTGCCTAATGCAAGATGTTTTAGAGGTTTAATATCAATGATATCATTCCAGATGAGTTGTTCGTCTTTTGTTTCGGCTAACACCTTTGGTATAGGGTCATGGTAATGAGCAAAATTTAGCTTGAGATCCTGAATGGTATAATTGCGATATCGTGCACTATTGGCCTCAGCATTGATGCAAGCATACCAATAGATCTTGTTTCCAACAAGTGGAGTCATTCCAAAACGTCCTTTACTACCCCAAGTCTCGAAACCAGTTTTGAGGTTTATATGGGCATTGTTAATGGTGGCACGCCAACAGGTATAGCCTGCATATCGAGGAGCTGAATGAGGGATTAATTGCTGCCTGAGTTGAGATTTTACACCGTCGGCAACAATCAAATAATCAGTTTTGTGTACAGTTCCATCTTCAAATAAAATGGCAATACCGGCTGGGCCCTCTTCAACTTTGAATGCTCTTTTTCCTAAATGTAAGTCCGTAATATTTATTTGCTCAAGTAGAAATTGATGTAAATCGGCGCGGTGTATAGCAAAGTTATCCTGTTCATACTGCACGCTGATCTTCTTGGTCTCAGGAGATGCCAGAATTTTCCCTTGTTCATCTAAGATATTGTAGTTTTCCAAATAATGACCCAGTGGGATGACACCAGCTTTGAGATCTAGATAGTCCAGTGCCTGTATGGCATTGGCAGCTAATCCAAAACCAGCACCGATACCTGCTAATATTTTTGCACTTTCAAAGATTGATACCTGGATCCCAATCTTATTTAAACCAATTGCTGCGGTTAATCCAGCAACTCCACCACCAATTATCGTAAATCTTTTCACATACAGCGAATTTAATTATTCAATAGTCAAGGTACGATCTTTTTTATTAATGCAAAATTTCAATAGACGTTTTTTAAAGGAAGAAATGTGTCGATGATAGGGTGTTTTTATCCATTCTTCGGTATCGATTAGCTCAGCTACATCTTCGGGCTTATGAGCGGCAAGCAGCAAAGGCATTAAAAAATCTAAAATTTTTTGATGCCACTCCTCTTTATTTCCCCAATAGTGCAGTATCCAAGAATCAGCAACTTTTAAATTTCCGTGTTTTTCTAACACAACCGAGAATGCGAATTGTTCTTTTACACGACAAACAATTTTTTGGTCGCACAGTGTATCATTGAATAAAAGTACATCATCCAATAATTTGATTTTGTCCTGCTGATTTAATGCGATGATGCCAGAATTCCACATCCGAATCGTATCATCCATCACGATATTATTAATTTTTGTACCTCGAATGATTTTCCACATCCTCTTATGGTCGTTGGTAATCTGCTTATCCGACAGGAACCGCTCTTTTAAATGAAGAAAATTGTGTCCGGAAGAAAGCTGACCGATCAGTTGATCTAAAGGTGCAATTGCCATCGTATCTGAATCTAAAAAGATGAGGTGACCATCATCTTTTAAAGCAGCATCTTGCATGGCTTTAATTTTAGTCCTATAGAAATATTGAGTAGGGCCTATCCAATTCTCGAATGTCTGAAGATCGATATGGCGAATCTCAATTAACGCTGATAACCACTTATAATATTCAGGATGGTCTGTGTAAATGACATATTTAATTGCTTCGTTTCTAAATTTCACAAGACTGAGCAAGCTGAATATGGTCTGAAGGTGATATGCAAATTTTTCACCTAAAGCGATATATATAAAAGTGGTCTTCAGATTCATAAAAATCAAATCAGGTTAAAAAACAAGATATTAACTTACAGTTCGCTGGCAATTTCATTAGTCAGGACTATAAAGTCATTGACAGTTAGTCTTTCTGCACGTAGCTCGTACAATGGATTGTCAGACATTTTATCTTTTGTAACTACCGCCGACAATGAATTTCGTAATGTTTTTCTTCTTTGATTAAAAGCTGATTTTACCACTCTCCAGAATAACTTTTCATCACAATCTAATTCCTGACGCTCATTTCTAGTCATTCTAATCACCCCAGAGAGCACTTTTGGTGGGGGATTAAATGCACCTGCTTTAACTGTAAAAAGATATTCAACATGATAGTATGCTTGTAAGAAAACACTTAAAATCCCATATTCCTTGCTACCAGCTTTTGCCGTACACCTTTCAGCAACCTCTTTTTGAAACATACCCGTCATTTGGACCACACGATTGCGTTCGTCCAATATTTTAAATAAGATCTGAGAGGATATATTATAGGGGAAATTACCGATAATAGCTATTTTTTCATCAAAATGCTTTGCAAAATCCAGCGTCAGAAAATCACCATGAATCAATCGGTGTTCTAATTGAGGGTATTTGTCTGCTAAAAATTCGATAGACTCATCATCCACATCAATCATCCATGTTTCATATGCCGTATTTTGCAGTAGGAAATCGGAAAGAACACCCATTCCAGGACCAACCTCTAGTACTTGTGTAAATCCTAACGTAGGATTTAAAGCATCAACTATTTTTTGTGCTGCATTTTTATCATTCAAAAAGTGTTGCCCTAAATGTTTCTTGGCTCTTACTGTACTCATATTATGCTCGTATTTGCTACAAACTTAGATAAATTTGTTTTATTCACAATTTTAATTAAGTCATATAATAAAAAATAAAGTTAACGATTTAATTGCTTTGAGCTCGAAAGTTCGTTCTGCTCTTACAACGTCATTATTTTATTATGGAAAAAGCAGTAACTTGTCTAGTAGGAATGTAATATGATAAACCCAATGATAGAAAATTTATTATCCGTTTCTTTAGTTAACTATGAAGACGCGCATTATGAACAATTGTCCTATGTGTTAGATGAAAAGCAGCGCCACTTCACAAAAACTGTATATCAATATATTGTAATTGACGAAGTTCAAAAAATCAAGAATAAATATCCCATTACTATATTATATCACGAAAATCCTGTTGGTTTTTTCCTATTAGATCGTACTGTGGATCACCTGCTCTTTACGGGTAATCCAAATTCAATATTATTGAGAGGATTATCTTTAAATCCTAGTTTTCAAGGGAAAGGAATCGCAAGACAGGCATTGTTATTATTAGATTCCTTTGTTAAGAGTCTAATTGAGGATATTGATGAGATTGTGCTGACGGTGAATATTGAAAATCATCATGCGTATCAATTATATCGCCAAATAGATTATCAGGACAGTGGTCGATTTAAAAATGGTCGTTATGGTTTACAGCATATGCTTTTTAAACGAATTTGATATTTCGATCAAACCTTGACTATTTCGTATAATTTTAATTACTTTTGAGTCAATAATTTCATTTTTTACTATGGCTGACAAATTAAAAATAGGTATTACAGTAGGCGATATTAATGGTATCGGATTGGAAGTGATTATAAAATCATTGTTGGACAATCGTGTATTAGAATTTTTCACTCCAATTGTTTATGGTAATACAAAAGTTGCGTCTTTTCATAGAAAGGCATTAGGCGTCAATGATTTTAGTTTTAATGTGATCAACGATCCTGAACAGGCCAATCCTAAACGTGCTAACATGATTAACTGCTGGCAAGAGGATGTTAAGATTACCTTAGGGGAAGAAAATGAAATTGGGGGTAAATATGCCTTTATTTCGTTAGAAAAAGCTATTGAAGACCTGAATGCTGGAAAGATAGATGCGGTTGTGACAGCTCCTATAAACAAACACAATATTCAACAGGAAGGCTTTCATTTTCCTGGACATACAGAATATTTGCAAGAGAAGACAAATGCTAATGATGTGTTGATGTTTATGATTTGCGATGAGCTTCGCGTTGGTGTTGTGACAGGTCATATTCCGGTGAAAGATGTTGCCGAGCATATTACAGAGGAAGCAATCATGAATAAATTGGTATTAATGAATGATAGTCTCAAAAAAGACTTTTGGATTCAAAAACCAAAAATTGCTGTATTGGGGCTCAATCCTCATGCAGGAGATAATGGTGTGATCGGTACGGAAGATGATACGATCATTAGACCAACTTTGGAAAAGGGGCGAGAGAAAGGAATGCTTTGTTTTGGACCTTATCCTGCAGATGGTTTTTTTGCTAATCATGCGTATGAAAAATTTGATGCTGTATTAGCGATGTATCATGATCAGGGATTGATTCCCTTTAAGCATATAGCAAAGCGTAATGGCGTTAATTTCACTGCTGGTTTGCCCATTGTGCGGACTTCTCCCGATCATGGAACAGGTTATGATATTGCAGGAAAAAATATTGCTGCACATGAATCATTTATGGAAGCGATATTTCAGGCCGTCCATATTGTTGGCCGTCGTCGTGAGCAAGCTGAGCTTACCCAAAACCCATTAGCTTTTCGCAAGCTCTCTCGAGATCGTGACTAGCAAATCGCTAATAATATCATTAGTCTTGTGTGCTTATATCATAAGACTAATGCCTATTTTATAATAAATTCCTTACTTTTGCATCCTAGTGGTTTTTTAAGGACCTAGATTCATGCTATGAGTGATAATTTACAACATCCTATTTTCCCAATCATTAAAGAGTTAGCCGAAAAAACGAGCACGGAATGCTACGTTATTGGTGGTTATGTGCGTGATCGAATCATGCAACGGCAGTTTAATAATGATGTGGATATTGTTGTTATCGGAAGTGGAATTGAATTTGCTACTGCTCTCGGGAATCTTTTAAAAACGAAAGTCGCTGTTTATAAAAGTTTTGGAACAGCAATGCTGGTTTTTGAAGGATTGAATGTCGAATTTGTCGGTGCCCGTAAAGAATCTTATCGCAGCAATTCGAGAAAACCTATTGTTGAAGATGGCACTTTGGAAGATGATCAAAATCGTCGTGACTTTACAATTAATGCCATGGCTTATTCATTGAATAAAGAAAATTATGGACAATTGTTAGATCCATTCAATGGAGTAGGAGATATTGAATTGCGGACTATTCGTACACCACTTGATCCTATTGTCACTTTTTCGGACGATCCTTTACGCATGTTGCGTGCAATTCGTTTTGCTACACAATTGAATTTTAAAATAGATCTGGATGCCGTTCGGGCAATTACTGATACGAAAGAACGGATACGTATTATTTCTAAAGAGCGGATTATTGATGAAATCAATAAAATTATTTTATCGAAAAAACCTTCTATAGGTTTTAAATATTTATTTGATACAGGTTTGTTACCATTGGTTTTTCCTGCTATGCAAAATTTATATGGTGTAGAGATTATTGATGGTAAGGGACATAAAGATAATTTTTACCATACGTTAGAAGTTTTGGATAATGTGTGCGAAACAACAGATGATCTTTGGTTAAGATGGGCAGCCATCATGCACGATATAGCAAAGCCTGCTACAAAGAGATTTGATAAGAAATTAGGATGGACATTCCATGGGCATGAGGACAAAGGAGCAAGAATGGTTCCTAAGTTATTTGCTGAGCTGAAACTGCCATTGAATGAAAAAATGAAGTTTGTACAAAAGCTCGTATTGTTACACCTACGACCGATCGTACTGGCTCAAGATATTGTTACTGATTCGGCAGTACGTCGTTTGTTGTTCGAGGCTGGTGATGATATCGATGCGTTGATGCAATTATGCCATGCAGATGTAACAACAAAAAACGAATATAAAAAGAAGAAATATCGTCAGAATTTTGAATTGGTCAAGCAGAAGCTTAAAGATGTGGAAGAACGCGATCAAATTAGAAATTGGCAGCCCCCGATTTCTGGAGAAGATATTATGGAAGTCTTTGGAATAGGTCCTGGCCGTGAAGTTGGAAAAATAAAAAATGCCATTAGAGAAGCAATTTTGGAAGGGGAAATACCTAATGCCAAAATGAATGCTTATCATTTTATGGTCAATAGAGCTGAAGAATTAGGCTTGACTATTAGAAAGGCATGGGATTTGAATACAACTGTTAAATAAAAAAAGTAATTTTAATTGTTTCAATTTATATTGAAACTCATCTTGTTAACAAACAAAACGAATATTAAAAATGGCTATTTATAGATTCAGAATCACTTTTGAAGATTATGAGGATGTGTATAGAGAAATCGATATGCTTTCAAAACAAACTTTTTTAGAATTACATGAGGCTATCCATAAGACAACTGCTTATGAAGCTGAACGTACATCTTCCTTTTATGTCAGTAATGACCAATGGAAAAAAGGAACTGAAATTGCTTTTTTACCAACTGCCCGTAAAGTATCAGAGGGTGTTTTATTAATGGAGAATATTCGTTTAAGTAAGTTTATCGATGATCCCCATCAAAAGTTTTATTACATCTATAATTTTGATCACCCTTATGAATTTCATGTGGAATTGATTAAGATTTTGAAAGAAGAGGAAGGTAAAACTTATCCAGTAGTATTTAAAACTGTAGGAGCAGCCCCTAAATCTTTAGGAGCAGCCAATTTTCCAGTCGCAGATCCGCTAGATGATGATGAGGAGGAAGAAGTTTTAGTTGATGAAACACAATATGGTGTGGATGACGACGAAGAATTTGATTTGTTTGACGGAGATGATGAAGAGGAAGAAGATAAATCTGAAAAAGAGAGTGGCGGCTCGTTTGACGAATATTAATGTTGAATAGTAAGCAAAAGCATAAAAAAACGTTAATCTCAATAGTAGGTCCTACAGCAGTAGGTAAGACTGCTATGGCGATTCAGCTTGCCCAGCATTTTGATACTGAAATTATATCGGCAGATTCAAGACAGTTCTATCAGGAGATGAATATTGGGACAGCTAAACCAACGCCATTTGAATTAAGTCAAGCTCCCCATCATTTTATTAACTCTCATACGATTGAAGCAGATTATTCTGCGGGTGATTTTGAAAGAGATGCCCTTGATAAAATTACTTCCTTGTTTGAAAAAAAGGACATCGTCATTATGGTCGGTGGATCGGGTTTATTTGTGCAAGCAGTATGCGAAGGTCTTGACAATTTACCGAAAGCTTTGCCGGAAGTTCGTGAACAATTAAATAAAAGATTTGAAACTGCTGGTATAGTACCCTTGCAAGAGTATTTGAAAGAAGTAGATCCGATCTATTATAATCAAGTTGATCTTTCAAATGTCCAACGTGTGATTCGTGCTCTGGAAGTGTTTGAGACTACAGGATTACCGTTTTCTAATTTTTTAAATCATACAAAATCGGAGCGTCCATTTCATATTGTGACTATTGGACTAAATATGGATCGAGCTGATTTATATGAACGTATCAATAAACGGGTCGATTTAATGTTACAAGAAGGATTATTGGAAGAGGTGAAATCATTGATTCCTTATCAGCATAAGCCAGCGTTAATGACTGTCGGATATGCTGAAATATTTGCTTTTTTAGATGGAACTATTTCTTGGGAGGAAGCTGTTGACAAAATAAAACAGAACTCGAGAAGATATGCGAAGAGACAAATTACTTGGTTCAAGAAGAATAAAGATACCACTTGGTTTGATCCGCAAGATAAAAATCAGATTATAGACTATATTCAATCCTAATTTTTGCATTTATCAACAGAGTTATCCACATTATGTTAATAACTCTGTTGATAAAGAAATATAGATAAAAAAAAGCGCTATGTTAAGAGTATGAACATAGCGCTTTTTTTGGATCTAATAATTTTCTATTCTACAATCATATTCCATCCAAATTCATCTGTAATTCTGCCATAACGAAGATCATCTAAATAAGTTAATACTTTTTTAGAAAAATCGCGACCTTCAACTGGCGGCAATTGAAATAATTCACCTTCATATCCGATCGTAGCAATTGGTGTTAATGTCGCGGCAGTTCCAGCTGCAAATGCATCTGTCACAATACCTGCTTTAATACCATCGATAAGCTCTTTTACGGACACTCTGCGTTGTTCTGTTTTATAGCCCCACTTATCTGCGAGTTCCATAATAGTACGGCGTGTCACTCCATGCAATATCGTATCACCATGCGGTGTAATGATACTATCGCCGATACGGAAGATGAGGTTGGCGGTACCAGCTTCCTCGATGTACTGATGTTCCGAAGCATCTGTCCACATCAATTGGTCAAAACCTTCATCATTCGCTAAGCGAGTTGGATATAGAGATAATGCATAGTTACCTGCATTTTTTGAAAATCCTACACCACCTTCAGCTGCACGGGTATAGTGTGTTTCTACCTTTAATTTTAAAGGATTACTGTAATAAGCACCTACTGGACTAGTAATGATGATAAATTTGTATGAATTAGAGGGGTGTACGCCCAATGCCGCCTCTGTTGCGAACATAAAAGGACGAATATATAAAGAGGTGCCAGGTGCATTAGGTACCCAATTACTATCAGTCGATAGTAGTTTCTTTAATCCACCTAAAAAGATTTCTTCGGGTACTTCAGGCATTTCTAAACGTGCTGCAGACTTGTTAAATCTTTCCCAATTTTTGTCAGGACGGAAAATACTGATGGTACCATCTTGAAATTTGTACGCTTTGATACCTTCAAAAATAGCTTGACCATAATGTAATGCTGACATCGAAGGACTTATATTAATATCGCCATAAGGCACAATACTAACATCTGTCCATGCTCCATCTTGATAGTTTGCGACCAACATGTGGTCGGATAATATTTTTCCAAATTTTAGATTGTTAAAATCTACTTGCGAGAGTCTCGATTCTTTTGTGGGCTCTACGCGAATTGAATAATTTTCTGTCGCGCTCATTGTATTTAAATTACGTATGCTAAAGTAGGAAAAAAACTATGAATTTGAAGGATAAATACACAGTTTAAGCTATTTTGTTCTATTACAATATATTTTATTATAATAAGATAAAATTGTCTCTTTTTTAGGATTCGCGTTTTTTTTTATGGACACTAACTTATTAGGGATGAAAGGCAAATCACTTTTTTGTCATCGTTTTATAGCAATTTCTTAATTTAAAATTTCTTCCATATTAAATTTATATGAATTCACATAGAAATCATAATGTGGCATGTTATTTGGTTTAACGCAATCACAATGGTTAACTGTCCAAGACAGTAGACTTTAAGTTAGCTCACACTTTTTAAACAGATATTAATTAATAACAACAAACTAAATGATTAAAGCCATGCAAGAATTAAACAGTAAAAGAAATGCATTGGAAGAGGATGAATTAGAGTTTGATCAAAAGACAGCTGTGGAAAAAAATGGATTTTCACTAAATTTTATTTTAGGTTTTTTTGTTTTCCTTTATAAAACAGCTATCAAACCGTAAGTACTTCCTAATTTTTCAGTAGAGACAAGTACTCAACAAATGAATAGGAGAAATCTAAAATTTCTCCTATTTTTTTATTATCGCTAATAGGGGCTCTAAGTAATCACGGTTATTGGATAACCTCGGAACTTTATTTTGACCACCAAGTTTTCCTTTTGATTTCATCCATTCAAAGAATGTATAATTAGGGGCATTATGAATCACGGGAAATTGTAGTGCCATGTTTTTATAACGTTTCGCGTCATAATCAGAATTAATCTCTCGGAGCGTTTCATCCAATATTTTGCAGAAGGTTTCAAAATTATCAGGTTGTTGTTCAAATTCTATAATCCATTCATGAGCTCCAGCTTCACCTTCCTTGAAGTAAATCGGACCAGCGGTATAATCTTTCACAATAGCATGGGTTATTTCACTCGCTTTCTTTATAGCATCCTCAGCATTGTCTACGATAAGTTCCTCTCCAAAGGTATTGATAAATTGCTTTGTACGTCCTGTTATCTGAATACGGTATGGAGATAGGGTGACAAATTTAATGGTATCTCCGATCATATATCGCCATAAACCAGCGTTGGTCGAAATAATCAAAGCATAGTTTTTATTTAATTCTACTTCATGCAAGCCTAATGTTTGCGGATTTTCGTCGTATAGATTTTCAATAGGTAAGAATTCGTAATAGATACCATAGTCAAGCATTAATAGTAATTCTTCAGAATCGGACATGTCCTGTAAGGCAAAGTATCCCTCAGAAGCATTGTAATTCTCTAAATAATACATTTTATCGGAAGGAATCAATTTTTTAAATTGTTTACGGTAGGGTTTAAAACTTACACCTCCATGCGTATAAAATTCTAAGTTAGGCCATACCTCCAGTAAATTATTCTTTCCTGTAATTTCCAATATTTTCTTTGCCAGTACAATATTCCAAGTCGGAACTCCTGCTAGATTAGTGACATTTTCATGAATGGTAATATTCGCAACCTTTTCTATTTTTTCTTCAAAGTCAGGAAGCAAAGTTACTTCTAAATTGGGCGTTCTTTTGAACTCAGCCCAAAAAGGGAGATTTCTTAATAATATGGAAGATAGATCGCCATAATATGAATCTGAACTAAAACTATTAATTTGTGAACTACCTCCGAGTACAACAGATTTACCGCTGAAAATTTGGCTCTCTGGCTTATTGTTGAAGTAAATTGTCAACATATCTTTGCCACCTTGGAAGTGACATTCAGTTAGGCACTCTTCACTTACCGGGATAAATTTACTCCGGTCGGATGTTGTTCCCGAAGATTTAGCAAACCACTTGATATCTGAAGGCCACAATATATTTTGCTCCCCTTTGATCATACGATCAATATAAGGTTTTAACGAATTGTAATCTTGTATAGGAACTCTGTTTTTAAATTCTTCTGGAGTTAAAATACTATTATAATCATATTTTTTGCCCCACTCTGTTGCTTCTGCTGATGATATTAAACTTTGAAACCATTCTTCTTGTACATCATGTGGATATTTCATGAACAATTCAATCTGATGAATCCGCTTCTTCATGAACCAAGTTAATAGTGAATCTAATATTGCCATATCAAGTGGAGTAAGTTTAAGTATTTAACTTTTTGCGACGGAGTTCGAAATGTTGTCCCAGATAAAATTTACGCGCCATTTCATTGCTAGCAATTTCCTCGGGAGTACCTGTCAACATAATTTTTCCTTCTGTTAGCAAATAAGCTCTGTCAGTAATGGACAATGTTTCTTGAACATTATGGTCAGTGATGAGGATTCCGATATTGCGTGTTTTGAGTTTCGCTACAATCGTTTGAATCTCTTCTACCGCAATTGGATCCACACCCGCAAATGGCTCATCCAACAGGATGAAAGAAGGATTGGCTGCTAGAGCTCGGGCTATTTCTGTACGACGTCT
The DNA here is from genome assembly GCF_023273895.1 of Sphingobacterium sp. PCS056. NCBI lineage: Bacteria > Pseudomonadati > Bacteroidota > Sphingobacteriia > Sphingobacteriales > Sphingobacteriaceae > Sphingobacterium > Sphingobacterium sp. PCS056. Next base: position 2,074,640 of record NZ_CP096883.1, read on the forward strand.
TTCGCCTCCAGATAATAAATCACCTCTATTTTTACGAACCCGATTAAGACTAAATTCGGCTAGTAGTTCTTCCAGTTTTTCCAAACGCTCTTTTTTATTGGGGTAGTGTATTTCCAATACAGAGAGGATGTTGTGTTCTACAGACAGCTTTCTAAAGATAGAAGCTTCTTGGGCAAGATAACCAATTCCTTTTTGAGCACGTTGGTACATGGCATCCTGCGTGATTTCCTGATCATCTAAATATACATGACCTTCATTGGGCTTTATCAATCCAACAATCATATAAAACGAGGTGGTCTTTCCTGCTCCATTAGGTCCTAAAAGACCTACAATTTCGCCTTGCTCTACTTGGAAAGAAACATCGTTCACAACAGTACGTTGTTTGTATTTTTTGATGAGATGTTCAGCTCTTAGTATCATTTTATGTCGTATTTTAACTCAAGATAACAATCTGATTATTAAAAATATATTTTAATATCGAATTCCTTTTAAATTTAATTGTAAATTCTTTTTACCCCGCCATACATTTTCTTCTATGCTGTAGCACATATCAAATGGTTTGCCACTATTAATGGTTTCAATATGTTCAGAAAGTCCAAACCCGATACAATCAAACGAAGGTGAATGCTCTTGTTTAACAGTCATTTTTAAATGATTGGATCCTACCAGATAGGCCGATCCAATAAGACTTACTTTTTGACTTAAAAAAATGGGACTTTCATTTTGTGGTCCGAAGGGTTCGAACTGACTTAATATACGGTGAAATTTGGCATCGATATCCTGAAGATGGAGTTTTGTATCGATCAATATTTCTTGTGTTAACATTTCAGGTTTGATAAGTCGAGTCACCACTTGTTCAAAACGATCTTGAAATAATTTAATGTTTTCAATTTGCATGGTCAGCCCTGCGGCATATTTATGGCCTCCAAATTGATCCAATAAATCACTACATTCACTTAAAGCCTCATATAAGTCAAAGCCGATCACCGATCGACATGACCCAGCAATGTGCCCATTGGTTTCTGTCAGAATAATGGTCGGTCTGTAATATCTTTCTGTAAGTCTGGAAGCAACGATCCCAATGACACCTTTATGCCAGTCTGATTTATATAATACCGTTGATTTTCGAGTTTTAAGCGAATCATTGTCATCGATAATGGCCAATGCTTCTTCCGTTATTCTGAGATCGAAATCCTTACGTACATTATTTTGATCATCAATATTGATACTAAAATCCTTCGCTTCTTGCAATGATTTTGAGATCAATAATTTTACAGCGTCTTTTGCATGATCTATTCTTCCAGAAGCATTGATTCGGGGCCCAATCTGGAAGACAATATCATTGACAGTAAATGTCTTTGTTTTATTGGTGGAAAGATCAACCAAAGCCTGTAATCCACAGCACGGATTCGTATTTAATTTGATCAATCCAAAATGTGTCAGAATACGATTTTCACCTGTGATCGGTACAATATCAGAAGCGATGCTCACGGCTACTAAATCTAGATATTGATAACAGATATCCAAGGACATATCATTTTTCATGATGAAAGCTTGAATCAGTTTAAATCCTATTCCACAGCCTGATAATTCTTTGTAGGGATAATTGCAATCTTTTCTTTTCGGATCCAATACCGCAAATGCAGGAGGAAGTTCATCACCAGGTAGATGATGATCTCCTATAATAAAATCGATATTTTTTGAATTTGCATATTCAACCTTATCGTTTGCTTTTATACCACAATCCAATGCAATAATTAAAGAAAAGCCATTTTCGGCAGCGTAATCAATGCCTTGTGTAGAAATACCATAACCCTCAGCATAGCGATCTGGAATATAGAATTCGATACGCGAGTGAAATTCCCTGAAAAAACTGTACACCACAGCTACAGCTGTAGTACCATCCACATCATAATCGCCATAAATTAAGATCTTTTCATTTTGGCCTATTGCAGTAGTAATTCGTGCAATGGCTTTTTCCATATCTTGCATCAAGAATGGGTTGTGGAGCTGGTCTAAAGACGGTCGAAAAAAATGTTTAGAAGCATCAAAAGTCTCAATATTTCTACTGACTAATAATTCTGCTAATACTGGATTAATACCAAGTTCATTGCTTAATTGATTAACTTTTTTGACTTCACTTTTAGATTTTAGTACCCACCTTTTTTGCATATCTTTGCATCGTAATTATGTGTAAATATACGTTTTGTCTATTGACTAACCTAATAATACAATAGGCTAATCATGGTGTGGTATATAACACGCAAGTTTCCAATAAATTAAAGATGGCACTAGCACATTCCTTATTCGAAGGCTCATTTTCGGTCGATGCTTCGAAAAAATTTATTCCTTTTGATCCGACTATTCATCGTGCCATAGATCGTCCTTCCTCCATGTTTATCCATGTTCACCCTTTTCTCATTGAAACCAATGACGGACTTGTTTTATGTGATACCGGATTAGGACAAACAAATCCTGACGGTGAACTATTCCTTCATCAAAACATTAAAAAACTTGGATATGAAACGAAGGATGTGAAATATGTGCTGATGTCACATCTGCACAAAGATCATGCTGGCGGAATGGTCAGTTTTGAGGAAGGAGTAGGCCGTATTGCATTTCCAGAAGCAGAATATATAGTACAGCGTGGTGAATGGGAAGATGCCTATTCGGGAATTAATAAATCTTATCGAACAGAAATTTTTGATGTAGTGCAACGCAGCGGTAATTTGCAGTTAGTGGAAGGAGATGGGATTGTTAACGACGAAATACGCTATAATTTAAGTGGTGGTCATACACAATACCATCAAACTTTTCATATTGAAACAGGTAGTAAGCACTATTTTTTCGGTGGTGACGTTTTGCCATAACCACAAGAGATTTTTCAAAATTATAATGCCAAGTACGATTTTGATGGACGGCTGTCAAAGGAGTTGCGTAAAGAATATTGGAAAGAAGGTGCTCCACAGGGTTGGATTTATTTATTTTATCATTCCAAGACCGTGGCAATTGGTATACCTGAACGACAAAAAGATGATCGTTATACCATTGTAGATCTAAAGTAACACAAAAATTTTACTATAAACATAAAACAGTTTTTTTGTTTATCTGGCTGTTTTATAGTTTCATTTTGCCGATGATTAGCAGCTAAACAGGTGGTAAAATGCTGATATGATTGAATTTTTAGCTAAGTTTGTATGAAGCTGTTTGATCATAACTTTTTCTTTCAGCGAATAAAATAAAAATTAGTTTTATAATAAAGCAAAAAAATATGTCTGTTGTAAGAGAGTCGGATCTTATTGGTATTGGGAAAAAATATCAAATTGAAACTGAAGCTGGAGACAATATGGTCGTGGTTATACATGACGATGGTCGAAGAGAATTATATCGTTATGACGAGGAAGAAAGTGAATCTCGTTGTGTGATGACTTTAAGCGACGAAGAATCTAGACAGGTCGCAGGTATTATCGGTGGATTATCTTATAAACCAAAAGCTTTGGAGACCATTGAAGTTGCATTAGACGACTTGAGAATTGAATGGTATAAAGTGGAAGGCAAATTTGAGGGTGCTAACAAAACAATTGGTGAGCTAGAAGTACGTCAGCGAACAGGGGCATCCATTATTGCGGGGATACTAGGTGAAAATACCGTTATTAATCCAGGTCCTGATTATATGATTAGTCCAGGTACAACCTTAGTTATCGCAGGGAAGAAGAATAATATTAAGTTATTAAAGGAAATACTAGTGTAACATACTCAAAACAAAATATATTTATATGCCATCACACACACTTATTTTAGAAATCGGAATTGCCGTTGGTCTTGTTGCTTTTGTAGGCTTGATAGCCAACAAGCTAAAGTTTTCTGTTATTCCATTTTTTATATTGATAGGTATGGTGTTGGGCCAACATGCTCCCCAGATTGGTACTATTGATCTTACATTTACCGAGAGTAAACCCTTTATAGATTTTATGGGACGCCTTGGCGTTTTATTTCTTCTCTTTTATTTGGGTCTTGAGTTTTCTGTAGGTCGTTTAATTAAATCTGGAAAATCAATTGTCACAGGAGGTACTGTTTATGTACTGCTCAATTTTATATCGGGTTTACTGATCGGGTGGATGATGGATCTTCCCTTCAAAGAGATGATGGTACTGTGTGGAATTATGACAAGTTCTTCAACAGCTATTGTTGCCAAGGTATTAACCGATTTGAAGCGAACCGCTAATCCTGAAACAGAGGTAATTATGGGGATGATTATGTTTGATGATTTGTTTATCGCTATGCATATCTCATTCCTTTCGGGATTGATTTTAACAGGAAGCAGCTCGTTTTGGACTGTAGCTGGTACTTCATTATTGGCATTAGGATTTATCTTGACATTTTTAATTTTAGGAAGGAAGCTGGTTCCTGCGATCGACAAATTATTACAGGTTAAGTCGTCCGAATTATTTGTCCTTGTTATTTTTGCATTGCTATTTATTACGGCTGGTTTTTCCGAAACTATACATGTTGCAGAAGCAATCGGTGCCTTGATGGCTGGATTGGTTTTAGCGGATTCCCAGTATATCAAGAAGATTGAAGCTATGGTTTTGCCTTATAAAGATTTCTTTGGAGCGATGTTTTTCTTTAGCTTTGGTTTATCAATAGATATGCTTTCCCTTGGAGGTGCCGTATTATGGGCTTCTATAGCAGCAGCTGTTACGATCTGTGGCAACCTGGCATCAGGTTATTTTGCAGCCAAATTTTCAGGGATGAAAAATAAAACTTCGTTTGATATTGGATTTACATTATCCGCACGGGGAGAGTTTTCGATCATTATGGCTAATATTGGAAAGGCGGGAAGTTTATTGCCCGTTATACAGTCATTTGTTGTTGTATACGTATTGATACTTTCCATCGTATCACCATTATTGACAAAAGAATCTCGGAATATCTGGACAAAATTATTTGGCAAAGATGAAATTAAGCCTAAGGCAATTAAAAGATTAAGTGATTTGGAATCTGGTCAAACACCATAAAAAAAGCGAATCCATTGGATTCGCTTTTTTTTACAAGAAGCCCAATTCTAATTTTGCTTCTTCGCTCATCATATCTTTTGTCCAAGGTGGATCGAATGTCAATTCTACAAGAGCTTCAGTTACTCCTGGTACCGCAGCAACTTTTTGCTGCACTTCGTCCATTATTTGACCAGCAACTGGACAACCAGGTGCGGTTAAAGTCATCACTATCTTTGCAATACCATCTTCTTTCGTTATGATTTCATATACCAAACCTAGGTCAACAATATTTGCTGGCTTCAGCTCGGGATCATATACCGTTTCTAACGCTTCTTGAATAGCAGGTGCAATATTTAACTTATCTAAAATTATAATACTCATATTGACGATCGTTTAGTGTTAGCTTGAATTGCCTCCTTGTAAATAGATAGCAATTTATTTTTATTCTCCTCAGGAGTAAAATTACTAAAATAGAATGCTTTTGTTGTTTGTCTAATGTTAAATTTTTCTTGTTGACTATAATCTTTCCATTGCTGCAAAGTTATCAACATATTATCCACATCTTGTGGATTAAATAATAAGCCCGTCTTATTGGGGATTATCAACTCACTCAATGCTCCGATATCACTACCTATAACTGGAGTTCCGACTGAGAATGCTTCGAGTATGGTCATAGGCATACCTTCAAACCACAAAGATGGAACGATTAATGCTTCCGCTTTTTCAACCAATGGTATTATTTCAGCACGAGATTTAAAACCTAAATAATGGATATTGGTATTTTTTTGAGCAGCTTCGATGACCTCTTGTTTCAAGATACCATCTCCAATGATCAGTATTTTGATATCAGTTTTTGAGAAAACCTCCAATAAGTTTAAAATTCCTTTTTCTTCAGTCAGTCTACCAATATATATAAAATAATCTTCTGTGGGCGATATGGAACTTTCAATAGGAAAAGTGAAATTGGGTTTAACAACAAATTTCTTTGCCTCCACCGGCAAAGTTGAATTAACGAATATATTTTTTGCAAAACACGATAAAGTGATATAGCGATCGACCCTATTCCATGTTCCTATTTTTCTATGAAACCAATAGTTTGCAGCCAAAATAAATGTTTTGATGGCTGAGTTGTCCATGACTTTATTTTTGATAGCCGTCCATGGAAAATTTTGACTCAAACTCGAAAGGAAGAGTTGATTGTTGTGATAAAGAATAGCAGAGGGACAAAGTAGACGAAAATTGTGTAGGGTCATCACCAATGGAACCCCCAATTTATAAATTGTTCTGATAATAAGCGGCCCGCTGGCATAGTGGGTGTTGTGGATGTGAACTAAGTCAGGATTGAATTCGGCTAAAGTTCTTTTTACACGATATAAAGCAGCTATATTCCAAAAAGAAAAAATTGTTTGTAAAGCACCTTTCCATCCCTTTTTATTTTGAAAAGTGAGCGATAACACCTCATGATCCACAGCTAGCAATTCTTGCTCCTGTTGAAAAACGGTATCTTCACCACCAGGGCTTTGATAAAAAGTATGGATGATTAAAATGCGCATGAATACTTGCTTTTTTACAAACTTAGATAATTAAACTCTTTTCATCGTAGTGAACTCAAAACTTTCTTTTTTTAATTCTTATCTTCGCATATCTTAAGGAGATGATGATTAGATAATATGCAGCATTTACAACAATTAATCGTTGACTCGATTCAAAACAGTCAATTTCCGAATCAGCCCGCTAATCTTTACGATCCAATTCGTTATTTTTTGAGTTTAGGAGGTAAACGTATTAGGCCCACTTTAACCTTATTGGCTGCTGAAATGTTTGGTATACGAGAAATTACAGATGCCTTACCTGCTGCAAAATCGATCGAGTACTTCCATAATTTTTCACTTATACATGATGATGTCATGGATCAGGCACCGCTACGTAGGGGGAAACAGACCGTGCACGAAAAATGGAATTTAAGTGTAGCCATTCTTTCAGGAGATGGGCTGTTAGTGAAAGCGTATGATGAATTGGCAAATTGCGACCCAATTTATATTGCAGATCTATTAAAAACCTTCAATCGTGTTGCGATGCAGGTCTGCGAAGGACAACAAATGGATATGGATTATGAACATGCTGATGCAATCAGCATGGAAGAGTACATTGAAATGATTAGATTGAAAACCTCTGTATTATTAGGAGGAGCATTGCAAATGGGTGCAATTTTAGCTGATGCAAGTCTTCATGATCAAAAATTGATCTATGAATTTGGTGAATATATCGGTATTGCTTTTCAACTTCAAGATGATGTTTTAGATGCTTATGGAGATCCAGAAACTTTTGGTAAGCAAGTAGGTGGCGATATTTTGATCAATAAAAAGACCTATCTATTGGTCAAATTATTGGAAATCATAAAAGAAGAAGATCGAAACTCCTTACAAAACTTATTAAACTCTACCTGGGCAGATAATCCAGAGAAATTGAAGGACATGTTGACATTATATCAAAAATATAGCATAAAATCACTTGCAGATCAATTGAAAGAATCTTATACACAACTTGCATTTGAAAGATTATCTGCGATCGATATACCAAATGATAGAAAGAATACGTTAATAACATTATCAAATCAACTCCTCATCAGAGAACAGTAGAAAGCGCTATTATTTGTCTATTTTATCTTTATTTGGTAAAAAAATTCTTAATTTGTAGACTTAGTTCATCATAATATACGAAACAACTAAAAATGGAACCGTTAAAAGTAACAATCTTTCAAGCTTATATTTTTTGGGAAAATATAGAAAAAAACTTGAGTAATCTTGCGCTTAAACTTTCAAATTTGAGAGAAAAAACGGATCTCATTATCCTACCAGAGATGTTTAACACGGGGTTTACCAACAATGTTGATAAGTGTGCTGAGACATCTGATGGTAAGACGATGCAATGGATGTTCCATATGTCTCAGACTTTAAACTGTGTTGTTGCAGGTTCTTTGATCATTGTGGAGAATGGAAAATATTTCAATCGTTTTGTATGGATGTCTCCCGACGGTACGTATGTAAAGTACGATAAACGTCATTTGTTTGCAATGGCAAGAGAGGACCAATACTTTACAGCAGGGCGTGAACGTATTGTCGTTAATATCAAGGGATGGAATATTTGTCCTATGATTTGTTATGATATCCGTTTCCCAGTTTGGTCTAGAAATGTAGGTGGAGCTTATGATTTATTGGTGTATACTGCCAATTGGCCAGATAAACGTTCGGCTCATTGGCGTACATTGATTCCGGCGCGTGCTATTGAAAATCAAGCATTTGTTATTGGTGTGAATCGCGTGGGACATGATGGCAATGACATCTATTACTCTGGAGGCTCAATGTGTATTTCTCCATTGGGGGATGTGGTATATTATAAACCTGAAGATGAGGATTTATATACATTTACGATTCAACCTCGAGATCTTCAAGAAGCCAGAAAATCATTCCCATTTCTGCAAGATGCAGATAGCTTCAATATAGATTAATAGTTGTTATTTGTATGGTCTATCCAATATTACAGACATAATAACTGCTTTTCTAAGATCAAAATCTTCCGCGATAGTTTTTTCTTTTTGTTCAGAGCTTGACGCTTTAGCTTTTTTGCTTACTGCCAAACGATGCTCTTCTCTTTCTTTCTTAAATCGTTGGATTTCATTTGTTTCTTTAATTTTTTCAGAATAAAATGGTGCTGGAGAAACTGCTGGTGTTTTTTGCGGAATAGATTTATACGTAGCAGGCTGCTGTTTCGTTTTCGCAGGATCAGGGGCAATACCTTTTCTTCTTTTTAAGGCAGCCTCTTGTTCTTTCATATAGTTTTGATATGACTTAAAACCAAAGATTGCTAATGCAATTAATAGGGGTACCAACTTTTCCATAGCATGAAGATAATAAAAAAAACAATTTAATTTTTGTTATACCGTGTAAAACTTTATATTTATAAATATAAACCTATTTGACTAACGCGTTCTAGTTCATTAATTTTTTTTGAAATAAGTAACAGTTGGTTAAAAAGTACGATATAGTATAACCTAAAAAGACTTTAATTATTATGCTTAATGAAGATTTAATTGGAAAGATAGAATTCTATGATTTTCTAACGGGAAAAGCGACTACTGCCATATCACGTAGAATGCAGCGTAATTTAAAAGATGTGGGAATCAATATTACGGCTGAGCAATGGAGTATTTTGTACAATTTATGGCAAGAGGAGGGACTTACGCAGCAAGAGTTAGCCACACGAACTTTCCGAGATAAACCGAGCATCACTAGGCTGATTAATAATTTGGAAAAATTAAATCTAGTAATCCGTGTTAACGACAAGGAGGATCGTAGATCCAATTTGATTTATTTGACAAAGTCAGCACGCAAACTAAAAGATGTTGGCATGCAACAAGCCAATAAGACCATTGCTGAAGCGCTTGAAGGTGTATGTGCTGAGACTATTAGTATTGCACAAGTTACCTTACAGCAAGTTATTTGTAATTTGAGGAAATAAAAACAGCAGGGGTTTTATGATAATACCCCTGCTGTTTTTATTTCCTCTTGCTGTTTTATTTAAAACATTTTTGCTTCAAAATCGGTATGACTTTCGATCAGGCGTCCTTCTCTACCAAAGTAGATGTCTTGAAAACTTAACGTATTGACCGCATCAACTTTTCTAAAAAACTTGTCGGCACTGACATCAGATAAAGTTTTGAAACCACAAGCTTCCATAATTTCTACTGTTGCACGTAAAGTATTGCGGTGAAATTGTGCAACACGCACATATTTGTCATTCACATCTAATCCTTTGTATAGATGTGGCTGTTGTGTTGCAACACCAACAGGACAAGTATCTTCGTTACATTTTAAAGCTTGAATACAGCCTAATGCAAACATCATACCTCTTGCACTATAACAAGCGTCTGCTCCAAGCGCAATGACTTTTAATAAATCGAAACCGGTCACAATTCTACTGGATACTAGTAGTTTGATATGTTTCTTTAAGCCAAATGCAATAAGAGTTTTTGTTACAAATGCTAATGCATCATATAACGGCATACCTAGATTATCTGTAAATTCAAGTGGTGCAGCTCCGGTCCCACCTTCAGAGCCATCAATAGCAATGAAATCAGGGAAGATCTGTGTCGTTTGCATAGCACGGCAGATTTCGATAAACTCTTGTTTGTCACCGATACACATTTTGAATCCTACAGGTTTGAAATCACTTAATTCCTTCATTTTATAAATGAACTCCATCATTTCAATAGGATTTGAAAATGCACTATGTGCCGGTGGAGACATCACATCTGTCCCCGGAATGACGTGACGTATCGCCGCAACCTCAGGAGTATTTTTAGCTGCAGGTAGGATACCTCCGTGGCCAGGTTTTGCTCCTTGGGAGATTTTCAACTCGATCATTTTGATATTTGGACGAGCTGTTTTTTCTCTAAAAAGTTCAGGATCAAATTTACCATCATGGGTTCTACATCCAAAATAACCTGTACCCACTTGCCAGATCAAGTCACCACCACTGTTATGATATTCACTTATACCACCTTCACCCGTATTGTGTGCGAAATTTTGTAGTTGAGCACCTTTGTTTAAAGCTGTAATGGCTGTTTTACTCAATGCACCATAACTCATTGCAGAAATATTAAAGACGCTTAAGTTATAGGGATGTTTACATGATTCATTTCCTACTACAGTCCGTAAATCATGATTTTCAATATGACAAGGAAAGACAGAGTGTGCAGCCCATTCATTTCCTACAGTTTGAGGATCGGTTTGCATACCGAAAGCAACAGTCTCTCTTTGATTTTTTGCACGTTGGTAGACTATTGAACGTTGACGTCTGTTAAAGGGACGGCCATCGGTGTCAGATTCCCAAAAATATTGACGTAATTCTGGACGAATAGACTCAAAGAAATATCGGAAATATCCTACTAAAGGATAATTGCGTAAAATAGCATGTTTATGTTGGAAACTATGATATATAGCTACAAATAAAAGAGGCATTGGAATGACTAATAACCAAAACCACTGTGGTGTAAAAATAAGACCAAAGGAGATTATAATCAAATTGATTACAGTCATGGTGCCAAGAATTAATTTTCTAACGGTCATAATTTAAATAATATTTAGACTCTACTTGAATAAAATTTGATCATTGACCAATCAAATGTGTTGGACTGGCGTGATACATTTTTTAATGTTATTATACTTTCAAATATTGAACCAATGTTCGATTTTGACAAAGCAAAAGTACTAAGTTACTTGTTGTAAACGAAAATTATTGGCAGGTATGAAGAAGATTTAAAATCTTGGTAAAGAAATGATATTTAGCTTTTTCTTTTCACAATCTCTTGTGATAATAGTTGATAGATTTGTTTCCAATCATCCTGTTCTCTGATAAAATTTAAATGCTTTTTTATCGTTATTTTGTCATTTCTAACAGCAGGTCCGGTTTGAACCTCTTTTGGAATCTTTGTTTGTACTTTTTTTGCTGTTTCAAGAATAATTGGTCGTACTAAATCAAAGGGTAAATCATGCTTTTGCAAAAGTTCATAGCTGATCTGGAAAAGTGCATTCGTAAAATTATTAGCAAATACCGATGCCACATGAATCGCTAATCTTTGACTTGTGCTACATGCAAAAGATTTAGGCGCTATGGTATGCATGAGTGTTAATAAAGTGTCCTGTGTTTTGGGTGTATTCCCCTCGATACAGAATGGAATGTGGCTGAAGTCCGAATCTTCATTTTTAGAAATAGATTGTGGAGGATAAATGACTCCGTAGTGCTTAAACTGATGTAATATGTCCATCTCAGTTGCTCCAGAGCAGTGCACAACAATGCCTGATACATCTGCTGGGAAATCTATGATCAAGGAACTGATCGCTTGATCTGATATGGCTATCAAATATAAATCTGCATCTCTTTGCACTTCAGAGATCTCGCTTATGCTGTTCGCATGTACAGCAAAGGCCAATGCTTGTGCATTGGCCTTTTGTCGACTGAATATTTGTTTTATTTTGTGACCTTGATGATGAAAGTTTTGTCCAAAATGAGTTGCTACATTTCCACTTCCTAAGATGACAATATCCATTAGCTTTGTTTTTTATCTAATCGTTTTGCTTCACTATTTCTTCTAAATATAGACATGAAGAATCCGATTGACATCACGATTGTTCCACACCAGAAGAAATTAATATATGGGAATTTAATTGCTTTGAAAACAATCCATTTTTTCTCTGGTAATGGTTTTTGATAGACCATAATTTCTAGCTTATCTTTTTTAGGCAAGATATTCGAAAAACGGAAGCGTAATCCTTGTTCGTTCACATCCTTATTAAAATCGTAAGAAGTACCGTCTTTAATTAAGAATATAGGCTCTACATGGTACTCTTTGTTGTCAGAAGCCACCACTTTAATTTTCAGCCCGACGATCACATCTTTATCTCCTTTTGGTATATTCTCTAAGTGTGCGTTTCGATTAACCCCTTCGATAACGAAAAATCCATTTCTATAACGGAGTGTATCGCCCACGTTAGCCTCATAAGTTGCAGGTTCTTCATAATCTTCAAAACCCGTTTTTTGTTCGGCAGGAATATTCGCATTTTTTGCCTGCTGATCCGAAGCCGCAGCTGTGATCAGGGTGTAAATATCATGAGTAAAGTAATGTTTAGTTGCTGGAGTACCAATCAATCCTCCCATTTTTTCATTATTTTGAGCAAATGGCATCAGTACAAATGAACTTTCGACTTTTCCACTTTCTTCATCAATTTTTTCGTATTTTATTTTATAAAATACATTAGGTTGAGCAACACTATCACCGATATAGGTAATACGGTAATCACCCATTTGAACAGGCTCTCCCTCTGTTAAAAACAAGTTATCTCCAGGTTTCTCCACTTTATCAAACCCTGATACCGCGATATAACCGGTGTTATTGATGGAGATGACTTCGTTTGTGGAAGCAGCTACCATAGCTCCAATTAATAACAGTCCAAAGCCAATATGTGCTACAGACGAACCCGCTAATTTCCATTTCCCTTTTATAGCATCGGCTAATACACGGATATTAGCAAGAATACAGAATAAAGAAGAGAAAGTAATCAATATGAAAATGAGGTTTGTATATGTTTTAGTGATATAAGAAACGACAGCAGTCAATACAACCGCAACGATTAAGGAGGCAATAGTAGATGCGAAAAATTTTCTAGGATCTGTTTTTTTATATTTTAAAAACTGAGTAATAGATGTTAAAATCATAATAATAACAGCAAAACCTGATTGCCATTTATTATAATGTTGGATAGGATCTAAAGGAGGAGCCACTTTGGTTCCAAAAATAGCATTAAAGACGGGGATTGATGTGGACGAAATCATTTGAACACAGGCTACAGTCAGTACTAAAGCGCCGATGAACAACCAAAATTCTCTAGAATAGATATCTTCCTCCTTTTGTGTTGTGGGCATATGTTTTTTCCGAACAACCAAGGCTACAACCATAATGACAAAGAATGTGGCATTAAATGCGATCAACTGTCCGTTTAAACCCAGATCTGTAAAGGAGTGAACAGATGTTTCTCCAAGAATACCACTTCTTGTTAGATATGATGCATAGATAACCAGTACAAAACTCACCAATGCTAAAAATGTGGCAGTGAAATAAGAATGACCGGAGTTTTTGTATGCGATCATGACATGGACAGCAGCAATTAATGTAAACCAAGGAATAATAGAAGCATTTTCTACTGGATCCCAAGCCCAAAAACCACCAAAGTTAAGGGCTTCATACGCCCAAAAAGAACCCATAATAATACCTACTCCCAAAATCATAACCGCAAAAAGCGCCCATGGCAATGCAGGTGTGATCCATTCTTTGTAACGTTTGGTCCAAAGTGCTCCAGCTGCGTATGCAAAAGGAACAACCATAGAAGCAAACCCTAGGAATAGGGTAGGAGGGTGGATCACCATCCAATAATTTTGTAATAACGGATTTAAGCCTCGACCATCGGGAATTAAGGAAAGGTAATCAGCTTGACTGAAAATTGGTCCTTCAATAGCCTCTCTTAATAAGATAAAAGGCGAACTACCGAAGTGAAATCCAAAAATTTGAACCCCTACTATCATCGAAGCCAAGAATACTTGACACAGCATGATAAAGGTCATCACTGGACCTTCCCAATCCTTTGCTTTAAACAGTAGGACTGATCCTAATACACTTTGCCAAAACATCCAAAGCAAAAAACTACCTTCTTGACCTTCCCAAAAACTGGAAATGATATAATGCGTTGGAAGTGCTTTCGAACTATGGGCCCAAGCATAATGATATTCAAATAAATGATTGTATATGATGTAAAATAATGTCGACCCAATTGCAAGAATTGAAACGGCATTGATCCAAAAGGAGATCCTAGCGATCTTTAACCAAGATTTGTCCTCTTTATTCGTATTAGTTGTCGCAAAATAATAACTGATGAAAGAAAGTAGTGCTGTTCCAAATGAGAGAATAACGAAAAATTGACCTATTTTTCCAGGCAATAGATTCTCGCCTACGTAGTTTACGTCCATTTATGAGGTGATTATGAAATATTATTTATTAAAAGCTACTGCGTTCGTTTCGATAACTTCAACCTGATCTTGGTTGTATTTTGAAGGGCATTTCATCAAAATTTTTGATGCGTGAAATACATCGCCATCCATTTTTCCTGTTAACACGATCTGTTCTGAACGTTCGATATCTTGTGGTTTTGAACCATTGAATACCACGACGCATTCAGTACTATCGTTGTCATACATGTAAAATGAAAAGTGATTGGCATTTGTTTTTGGATCGTAATGCAACGCTTTTTCTTTATTAAGTACACCTACAACATAGAGCTCTGTCTTTTTCTCTTTCGCTTCAGTAAAAGTTGAATATGTACTTGAATCTGTGTAAATAACAAGAATCATAGCAATAGCAACAGCAATGATGGCGATTAGAACAATGGAACTTTTTTTCATTCGAGTAATTTTTTAATGTTCATGATCATTTATGAACAGTTATTCATGTTTATTGATGAGCTGATTTAAGCTCATGAAGGTTTCATTCTAAAAAATTTAACACCTTATCGACTACAAAATTACAAATAGATTGGCGAAGTAACTAAATTTGCAACTCTGATAGTTTATTTATAACCTTTCTAAATAATTACTTGTTGTCGAAAACATATCTTTAAATGATTCTGCACGAGATACCTAGAATCTTGTTAAATATTTTTAATTTAGTTTATATCTTAATTTTTACAATCAGTTGAATAGCATCAAAATAATTATTCTGTCTTTCATGTATGTATGTTTAGCAATATGTAGTGTCAAGCATTCATGGTCACAAACAAAAAATATACGGCATGAAGTTGTTATTCAAAATGATAATGATGTTTATTTGCTGACTTCTCAGGATCGTTATTATACAAATGGAATTAACATCAACTATCGATTGGGGCTAAGGTCGGATACTTCTCGACTAAAAAATCGGGTACTGGATATAGAATTTGGACAAAAAATGTACAATGGGATTAACTTATATACGACAAAGTCTTTACAGTGGGATCGTCCTTTTGCCGGTTATTTATATTTGTCCGGAGAATTGAATCAGTTTTATAATGATGATCAAGTATTAAGTTTAAAAGTAGAATTAGGTCAAGTTGGCCCACTTGCAAAAGGAAAGGAAGTCCAACAAGTAATTCATCAAGTATTTAAGATGTATGAAGTTTCAGGTTGGGATCAGGAAATATCGAATGCTTTTGGAGTTGATCTTGGTGTGAAATATCAAAAATTAATTTACAGATCGATAAACAATAATTTTGAAATATCTGGTGTGAGCTCCAGTACATTAGGGATGAATCATATCAATGCGCATATAGGGTTGCCTATACGCTGGGGAAGCTTACGCTCATTCAGTCATTCGGTTTTTACAAAGGGGCATGTGCAAAGCAGGAGAAACGATCGCGAATTATTTTTATACTACGTACCTGCTGTTTATTTTAATGGTTATAATGCCACTATTCAAGGTGGGTTGGGGCATCAAGACATCAACAAAGGACAATATCAGATTGAAAAAATCATCTATAGCCATAAAATCGGTTTTATGCTTGCAAACGGTAGATCATCTTTAGGACTATCCTATGTATTTCAATCGCGGGAGGCAAAAGAGATGCTTTATAAAACACATCAATACGGTACTATATTTTATGGATTAAGATTCTAAGGAATCTACGGCTGCCACCTGAAATTTATTGCCCGTAAATTTTGTTACAAGCATGCTCGCTACGGTATCTCCTGTTGCATTTAAGATGGTAGCTAAGGGGTCAACTAACGTTCCGATTATCATAACTGCAGGAACAGCTTCAATAGGTAGGCCAAGAACTGAAATCATAAGCATTTCGCCAATATATCCACCATTTGGAATTCCTCCAGCGACAACGCTTACCAGTACAGTAATACCAAGTGCTGTGATGAGCGTAGTAGGATCAAAGAAATCTTTCCCTATTAGTAGAAAAGCAACATATATTTTAAAAATAGACGATATACTCGAACCTTGTTTATGCAAGGTTGTTCCTAATGGGATGACAACATTTGCGATCGCATCTGGAATTCCAATATTTTTTGCGGCAAGTAAATTCGCGGGCATCGTGGCCAAGCTGCTACATGAACCTAACGCAGTCAATGTGGGTACAATATTGTTTTTCCAGAATGACGTTAGACCGTATTTTCCATTAGAAATAAAAGCAAATACGCTAAAACCCAAAATGAAATAGAGGGTACCAAAAAGGTAGTAAAGACCTAGAGGTTTAGCATAGAAACCAAATAATTGTGGACCTAAGCTACTCACTTGATAGGCAAAATATGCGCCTAAACCTAAGGGTGAAATTTTCATGATTAAAATCAGTAAATTCTTCATTACCTCGTTTCCACCATTTAAGAAGGCGAGAAAAGGTTGTGCAGCGGTACTGGATTTTCGAGTGGCAATGCCAACTAAAAATGAAAATATAACGAGGGCGAGCATATTTTCCCTGGAGAGTAATTTTCCAAATTCTGAAACCGTAATAAAGCGAACCATTTTATCGCTCCAGGTATCATCAGGATTGTTGTCAAGCAGATGAGCCCCATCGGCTACATGTGGAGCCTCCAAAGGAAAAAAATAAAGTACCGCAATAGTTGCGCAAGCGGAAATTAAAACCCCCATTAAAAATACCATACTCATCGTACCAATTATCTTTCCTAACTGGTTTGTACCTTCAATATTGGCTACTGAGGAAGAAATAGCGAAAAATACTAAAGGAATAACCGCTACAAATAGTAAATTAAGAAAAATATCACCTATAGGTTTGATATAAACCACCACTTGGGGTAGATATATCCCTAAAATACTACCTAGAAGAATACCTACAATAAGTAGGATGATATTCCCATAATTTTGGAGGAATAAATTGATTGAATATGTCATTGTGAAGACTAAATTAGTTTTTTTTCTAATATGTTTTATTAAAAATGTTTTAATAGCATATTTCACTTAACATTTTAGATCAATAGCTTAATATATATTCAAATTCTCGATATGAAATTTATATAAATTGAGATGAATATGGATCTTTCCTTATAGGATTGAGCAAATTTTATCCAACCATATTTTTTTGGGGGTATAGTAAGTCTATCTTTCAATTATAATTTAGGCAATCGTCCTAGCCTTTTGTTTGTTAATATCATTAAGGTTAGATAAAGATGAATAACACTAGAATACATGTATCGATTAAGATCTATTTATTTTACTTTTGTTCCATATGCAAGAAATGGAATTTGTAACAACAGGAGATGGTTCAAAGACATTGTTCAATGAACAAATAGGCGAGTGTTATCACTCCAAACATGGTGCAGTTCAGGAAAGTAAACATGTTTTTATTCATACAGGGCTTGATTATTATATACAACAGCATCAGTTAGATAAAGTTGCAATTTTAGAAGTCGGGTTTGGAACAGGTTTAAATTTTACACAAACGCTAGCTTACATTGCTGATAAACAGGTTGAGATAGATTATGTTGGAATAGAGGGATTTCCATTACCTCTAGAAGTGATCCAAGAAATTGGTTATGATGCTTTTGTGTCAGAGGAAGATTGGAAAAATTATATCTCGCATTATAAGGACGCATTAACTGGAACCATGCAGATCAACAAACAAGCGCAGTTACATATCAATCATACTTTATTGATGAATTTTAACTCCAATAAGATTTTTGATATCGTGTACTTTGATGCATTTGCTGCGGTCCATCAACCCGAAATGTGGTCAGATGAAGCATTAGCACATGTCGCTAAATTTATAAAGCCAGGAGGCGTATTTGTTACCTATGCGATCACTGGAAATCTTAAAAGAAGCATGAAGGCTTTAGGATTTACGATTGAAAAAGCTCCTGGTGCACCAGGAAAAAGGGAAATGCTACGGGCAACAAAAATTTAATAGAGAAGAGCGAGCCTATCTGATCTTTTTCTGGTCAAAATGGGGCTATCGTCCTTTCTATCCCATAACGACAAATGATAAAGGCATCATCTTCTTATGATGATGAAGTATTCTTGTAAGAAGAAGGGATTAGCAGTGATTAAAATAGTTAGCGTGCTAATTTTTATGTTCAACATGCTGCAAGACCCTAAGATAGTATGCAAAAGTTGGATCCCTTCTTGGTTCGGAGCGATCCCTTCTTCTCAAGAAGGGATCACATGTTATTCAGAAGTAAGACAATCTTTTCAACAAGTAACCCCTTTTTGAAAAGATTGTCCTGATTATTTGGTTTTATCTTGGATTCTTTACAAGAAGGGATCCCTTCTTGTAAACATTGAGGTGCTTCTTCTCTATATGCAATCCCTTCTTATTAATAAGCAGTCCCTTGTTTGTAAGGTTTAGCTCCTTGTTTATAAGTTTTCGTCGCTTGTTTTCAAGCTATGATCGTTTGTTTTCAGGATATGATCACTTTTTTAGAATAATAAACAAAACTATTAAAGTTGATCCTTTTCTTTTCACTAAGTACAAGGTTATTAAACAAACATAGAACCGTTTTGGTAGGTAGTCTGATCTTTTTTAGAAAGAGGGTGTCCCTTGTTTGAAAGATTGGATCGCTTCTTTAAAAGAAGGAGCTCCTTCTTTTAAAGAAGCGATTACAGAAAGCCAATATATCGAGTAAAATATCTCCTATTATCGTTTAAAGGCGTATTTCCTGTTAACAATCCAATAAAAAATAAAATCTTTATAAATTTGAAATATACTTGTTTCGCTAACCTTTTTAAATTATTACAGCTATATTTCTAATAGTTTTCTAATAATTTGCCTCTCTATTCCAAGCTAAATTTGTCTTAACAAACGAATCATATTAAAGACAAATTATCATGAATAAAAAGCCGCTGTTTGCGTCATTATTATTGACCATTGGTCTTACTGGAGTACAAATAAGTAAGGCACAAACAAATGATTTTGGAAATCCCAAACTTACCCATTATTTAAATAAGGAGCATACTCGTTATGTGAGCTTCAGTGGGTATGCAGAACTGTGGGCACGTTATACTCAATTAAATCCAGGAAGCCTTGTTAATAATGAACCAGTAGGAAGTGTATCCGATTTATCATTGCGCCGTATTCGTGCCAAGATGACGTATAAACCAACTGAAAATTTGTATTTCGTACTGCAAATGGGACCCACAAATGTCAATGTTAATAGTAAAAATAATACCTATATGGATCTTCTAGATGCATATGCAGAGTATAGCTTTAGCCCTAAGCTTGCAGTAGGTGCTGGACGTTCTACTTGGAGAGGACTATCTCGTTTTACAACAGGACCTCAGGCAACTTTACTCTATGATCTTCCCTTATATGCGACTTCAAATACAGGTATTACAGATATGACTGTTCGGGAGATGAGTGCTTATATTAAAGGTCAACTTGGACGTTTTGATTACCGACTGGTGGTGGCGGACCCTTATACGGCAACAAATGCTGATCCGGAATTAAATGTCGCTAAATTTAGTAAAAATGAAGCCCGTAAAGATGTGTCAGGTTACTTTAGATATGCATTTTTTGATAAGGAGAATATTGAAACGCCATTTAATGCGGGTACCTATCTAGGGAAGAAAAAAGTATTAAGTGTAGGTGGAGGTTTTGAATATATGAACCATGCGCTATGGCATTTAGATGCTAATAAAGCAGTACAAAACGACGATATGAAAAGTGTTGCGCTCGATGTTTTCTATGATGCGCCTCTCAATAAAGATAAAGGAACGTCTATCAGTGCATATGCTATGGCTATGCATAATGACTACGGACCCAATTATGTCCGATTTTCTGGAACAAATAATCCAGCTACGGGAGTAGTGGCTGCCAATTCAAGTTTAAATGGAGCTGGGAATGCTTTACCTACCGCAGGAACGGGTAATACATTTTATGCTCAAATAGGAGGTACATTGCCCTATTTTAGCCCCAATAATCATAACCTGCAACTGCAGCCCGCAGTATCCATACAACTTGCCAACTACAATGCTTTAAAAGATAATAGTGCGATATACGATGCTGGAATATCGATGTTATTTCATGGAAATAGTAGCCGCTTGACCTTCGATGCTCAAAATAGACCAATTTATAGTATGAATGCAGCAAAAGAAAGTTTGGTCACCGATCATAAATGGGCCTTTATCCTCAAATATAGAATAGATTTTAATTAATAATAACATGAAAAGAAAAAATTTCATACAAACATTAGGTACTGTAGGCGTCTTGGGCGTAACAAGTTCTAATTTACTAGCAGCAAATCATAAAAAAGTAAAACCCGTGTTTTTTCATTATCTGCTTTTTTGGCTGAAACCTGATCTTTCAGTAACGCAAGTTGAAGAATTTAAACAATTTTTTGAAGGACTCAAAAAATTGCCCTACGTCAAAAATGTACGTTATGGTAGACCTGCCGCTTCAAGTCCACGTACTGTTTTAGATAATAGTTTTACGTACAATGTCTCGATGGAATTTGATAGCCTCGAAGAATTAGAAGCTTACGGAAAATTACCGCAGCATCTTGCTTTGGTAGCGCAGTATAAGCCTTACTTTGACCGTATGATGGTTCACGACAGTGTATATGAAAATTTGTAAAAATAATAATAGATCTTAAAATTAATAAAAAATGAAAATTATCTCAAAAGCAATCATGCTTGTCAGTTTAGCATTTATTGGTCAATCAGTAAAAGCACAAGAAAACCATGGAAACATCACATCGGTAAAAGTGGAAGAAAGTGAAGGTAAAATGCCCGCGATACGCTTGATCAATAATCCTGACGGAACTTGTTCTTTTGAAAAAGGATATATTCCAACATTGAAACATGCCAGTACAACTACTTTTTGGTCTAGCAATAAAACAGAGGATTGGGAAAAAAATGCTCACCCTGCTCCCAGACGTCAATATGTAGTGACACTAAAAGGCAAAATCCGTTTTAAAGTTAGTGATGGTTCCACATTTTTGATTAAACCAGGAGTGATCTTACTCGCAGAAGATTTGAAAGGGAAAGGCCACAGTTGGGAAATGGTTCATACCAAAAGCTGGGAACGTTTATACATACCGCTACAAGAAGGGGCCGATGATTTATTTGTCGCCAGTTATGACTCGAAAAAATAGAGATGCCAATAGGAGAAATACTATTTTTTCAATAGTATAATGATCAAAGTAAAGATAGATTTTGCTGTGCATGCTGTATATAACAGTATGCATAGCAATTTCTTGTTGATTTTATTTTATTTAAAAAGTATCTACATTTGTTTATATGAGGGTATTGGTCGTAGAAGACAATGAACGTGTAAGTTCGGTATTACAAAAAGGATTAAAGAGCCAAGACTATCAAGTTAGTGTTGCCCCTGATGCTGAATCTGCTTTAAAGCAGGTGAAGTTACTTGATTATGATATGCTCATTATCGATATTATGCTTCCTCGCATGAGCGGCATCGAATTGAGCAAGCGCATGAAATCTATTTATCCTAAAATACCGATTATAATGCTGACAGCTCTTGGTCAAATCGATGAAAAGATTGCAGGTTTTGATGCCGGTGCTGACGATTATATGGTAAAACCCTTTGATCTTCGCGAATTATATGTCCGCATTGCAGCTGTTTTAAAAAGAAACAAAGAGTTTGGCGATTGGGAAAATAGTGAAACTTTAGATTATGATTTGCTATCGGTCAATTTGAGGAGTAAAAGTGTGACACGCAATCATATGGACATTAAATTGACCCCTAAAGAATTTGATCTACTTGTATTCTTTATGCGCCATCAGGAAACGTTATTGAGCAGAGATGAGATCGCCAGAAATGTATGGGGAAAAAACTTTGATACTGGGACTAATTATATTGATGTATATATCAATTATCTTAGAAAAAAAGTAGATAAAGATTTTGAAACTAAACTCATCCATACCAAATCAGGACATGGTTTTATCTTATCAAGTAAAGAATGAAAATAGCTTCTCGGACCTCGTTAGTATTTACGTTATTTTCTGCGGCAATACTATTTCTTTTTGCCTATAGTATCTATTTCTTTTCCGAGAAAAATAGGGAGGAAGAATTTATAGACCGGTTGAGGTATAAAATTACTTGGCGTGCAGAATTTATTTTTGATGCCAAAGTGAGTGAAGCGCAATTGCGTCAGATTCATGAACAAAATAAAAAAATGATCAATGAGGCTCAGATAACAGTTTTTGACAATCAATTTCAAAAGCTCTTTGTAGACTTTGGCGAACAAAATTATGATCGAGCTCTATTAGAGAAGATTCGAAATAAAAATTTTATGACTTGGAATCAGGGTGATGAGCTGTTTATGGGGATGCATTATCCTTTTCAAGGCAAACAATACTATCTCATTGGACATGCGTATGACCAGACCGGTTATGCCCATATGCAACGTTTACAGCAACTTCTGATTAGTATTTACATCGTTGCCATTATTTTTATATTTATAGCTTCTTTTTTCTTTGCCCAATATATTCTAAAACCAATCAAACATATTATTAATGAAATTAGGGACGTCTCTGAACATAATCTAAGTAAAAGGGTATATTATCGAGAAGCAAAGGATGAACTCTCTGAATTGATCGATACATTTAATGGGACTTTCAATCGACTGGAGAAATCGTTCAACAACCAAAGACATTTTGTTTCTATTATATCACACGAATTTCGGACTCCTTTGTCCGCTATGATCGCTGAACTGGAACTTGCCAAAGAGTTGAATACTACTTTGGAAGATTATCAGCATTCGATCGATACCGCTTTACTAGATGCTAAAGAAGCAACTGTTTTATCTAATTCCTTGTTGGATTTTGCACGTGCGAACTATGATAGTTCACAAGTTAGTTTTAGTTCCCTGCGATTGGACGAAATTCTAGTTGAATCAAAATTTTTGGTTCAGGATAAAGATAAGGATTACCGTGTCAGCATATCTTTTGATTATGAATTGCTCCATGCTGGTGAAGATCAAGATGAAATTTTGGTAATGGGCAATGCCTATTTACTTAAAGTGGCTTTTGCTAATTTGATCGAGAATGCGTGCAAATATAGTGCTGATAAGCATTGCTTAGTAGAGATCATGTACAATAAAGGGATTGCAACAATACATATTTCTGACAAGGGGAGAGGAATTTCATCTGAGGATTTACCGCATATATTTGAACTTTTTTACCGATCAGCATCTTCTCCAGACCAAAATGGACATGGTATCGGACTTTCAATTGTGCAGCGAATCATTGATATGCACGATGGTCAATTATTTGTTCAATCTGCAATTGGTGAAGGTTCAACCTTTACAGTGCAATTTAATAGAATTGTTTAATACATGGATGAGGCCAATAAGTCTGGTGATCACTGGCTGATCATAATCTTCAAGTAGTGTAGCAGAAACAATATCATCGTATTACATTTATGAGTTAGCATGCATCATATATAATAAAGTGGAAGTAGATCATACTGTAAGATGGATTTTTTCAGTACTAGTATGCTAGATTATAAACAGTATAATGGTTTTTAAAGCAATTTATGTTCATTTAATTTTTTAATTTTATTATATTTAGCAAACGATTTATTTATGAAGACACTAAAAGGACCAGGAATTTTCTTAGCCCAATTTGTTGCTAACGAGGAACCTTATAACACACTTGAAAATATTGGTAAATGGGTTAAATCTCTCGGATTTAAAGGCGTACAGTTACCGACCAATGATCCACAATACTTTGATTTACAAAAAGCCGCTGAAAGTAAAACGTATGCGGATGAAATAAAAGGAAAATTAGGGGAGATAGGTTTAGAAATTACGGAACTTTCTACACATTTGCAGGGCCAGTTAATTGCCGTTCATCCAGCATATGATCAGCTCTTTGACGGATTTGCTCCGGCAGAAGTTCGTAATAATCCAAAAGCTAGAACCGAATGGGCTACACAGCAATTAATATATGCCGCAAAAGCATCTGCAAATCTAGGATTAAATGCGCATGCGACTTTCAGCGGTGCTTTGTTATGGCATATGGTTTATCCTTGGCCACAAAGACCTTCCGGTGTTGTTGAACTTGGTTTTAAAGAGTTGGCGAATCGTTGGGTTCCCATTTTAAATGAATTTGACAAGCATGGAGTAGATCTTTGTTATGAGATACATCCAGGGGAGGATCTGCACGATGGTGTGAGCTACGAGCGCTTTTTAGAAGCTGCAAATAACCATCCACGAGCGTGTTTACTTTACGATCCATCACACTTATTATTACAAGGTATGGATTACTTAAGTTATATTGATCATTACCATGAACGCATCAAAATGTTCCATGTGAAAGATGCGGAATTTAATCCTACAGGTAAGCAGGGGATGTATGGAGGCTACAGTAGCTGGTTGGATCGTGCAGGACGGTTCCGATCGTTGGGAGATGGACAAGTAGACTTCAAAGGGATATTTAGTAAACTTGCCGCTTATGATTTTGATGGCTGGGCAGTGATGGAATGGGAATGTGCATTAAAAAACAGCGTAGATGGTGCAACTGAAGGGGCAGAATTTATAAAGAAACACATCATTAAAGTAACTGAACGCGCGTTTGATGATTTTGCAGCATCGGGAGCAGATGATCATTTTAATAGAGAAATCTTAGGTATCAAATAGGAATGAAAATATATAAGGGAAAAAGAGTTTTCCATTTTATATTGTAATTTTAGAACTTATAAAAAAAGCGGATGCCAGTTTAAAACCAGCATCCGCTTTTTTTATTTATCTCGATCAGAATTAGTGACCTAACAGTATGGAAATTATGTTAATTAGTTTTCACACCATAAAAAGCGATTCCCTCGTTTCTAAAAGTTCCATTTGCCAAAGTTGGTGAATTTTCTGTTGAAAACATATGATCTTTTGCTTGAGAAGAATAATATTGATAAATTGGTGTAGACCCTTGAACATTAGACGGGTAAGCATAAAATGCAATTCCCTCATTTTTAAAATCCCCATTAGATAAAGTAGGTTTATTTTCTCTACTAAATAAATGATCCGAATATTTAGATGCAAAATATTGATATACGGGTACAGTACCAACCTTTTGTTTTGAAAATGCATAAAAGGCAATTCCTTCATTTAAGAAATTTCCATTTGCTAAACTAGGTTTATTTTCTGTACTAAAAAAGTGATTTGTGCGAGCTGAATAGTAATACTGAATTACAGGAACTTCTTCTAATTCTGTAATTTGAGCATCTTTTATATATTTTTCAACTGCCGCTTTAACCTGTGCTTTTTTTATCGGATCCGTAATAAATTCGTAGATAAAAACAGCTCTATCAATATCTATTAAAGCTGCGTTTCCATCATTAATGCTTGATTGCCAGCTTGATGAACTGAAGTTTTCACTTGTGTTACCATCTTTATCAATTGAAAAAGTATGTCCAGAGTTCGTTCCTCCATAGTAGATTCCTTTAGATTCTCTCTGATAAATTTGCTGATTCGTCTTGGTTATCTCTTCCTTCGTTTTTGAACCAGTAATATTAATATTAAACATTTTCAAAACTCCTAATCCCAATCCAGAATTTATTGCCGATAATTTCCTGTCATATTGACTTTCGGTAGTAATGTTTCCATTATAGTTTATTTTTATAATGCCTCCGATACTGATATCTAATAAAATATGTGTGCCATATCTATTGACAAGTTCTGTCGCAGTGTAAGCTGCAACATTGTTTTTAAATTCTTGGGTTAAGGATTGTTTTAACTTATCCATACTAACATCCCCAGTAAAGCGGATCCTTTTCACCCTATGCTTATGCTCAAATGATGCATAAGAATAACGACTTGAATGGGTCGTAATACTTTTATCTTCAGTACTTTTTTTAAAGCTTGCGCTAAAATTGCTTGCGGAATCGTTGTTTATGAATGGTATTTTAATAACTTTACTTCCATCTGCCTTTACTTCGATTGACTTGTTCACACTTAATTCCTTTGAATAATCGGATGCTGTTACTCCATAATAGGCATTATCATATCCTTCCGTTGTAGTATTTTTATCGATCCATTTTTTTTCATCGATTCTAAAAATATTCATGTCAATAATTCCAATATCTGAATGACTTCCTAATTCGGAGATATTGCCCGTAATATCAATGCCGTAACCCAAAAGATCAAAGTCTCGATCACCACCTGATGCTTGATTTTTGGAATTATTGTTCAATAATGAGTCTGTTGAAGTATCAATTTTTGAACAATTTGTTAGAAGTGCTATTGAAAGAACCAATGCGCCAATTAATTTATTTCTTTTCATTATATGTTTTAATATTTAGCGCAAAAGTACGTAATATTATTAAATATATATATATATATTATATTAAAACATTGTATTTTGCAGTAATAATTGGTGTTTGGTTTAAATTTTTAAATCGCTAAAGTGTACTTTTAAATACTTGTATATCAATTTTTTAAATTTTATTTAAAAAGTGAAATGAATATCTACTATTGATTTTTTAGTTTTAATCTATTTTCAGTAAAAAAAACATTTTTATTTAACTGCTTACTCGGGTGTTTCATTTTAAGAATTTCTCTATTAGCAATCTTTTGCGATGGTTTAGCTATTTTGGAATTTCCATAAAGATCTATAATAATACTTTTTAAACAGGCTTCATTTGGGTCTCCTAAAGTAGGATTAGTAGGTAATTCTACTCTAATATTGGGATCCATACCACTATAATAATCCGACCATCCATTGGCATTTTTAATTAAAAAACTACTTAAATAAAAGGAATATTTATCGATGTGAATGGGGAAAAATCCAATTGGCTTTCCGTAAGTTTTTTCTCCTACCAATTTAATATTAAAATAAGGTTTAAATAAACTTATTAACATTTCACTTGCTGATGCAGTTATAGCAGAAGTGATAAAATAAATATTTTTTACACTTTCTAAATTTCCTTTCTTATTAAAGAAATAGGTATTTCCTTTTTCACTATAATCAACATCGGCCATTGTTGCCTTTCTTCCGTTTATAATAACAATATCTCCTTTACTGTCTAAATAAGGCTGATTCTTCAGTATTTTTGTATTTCTGAACTGTAATGTTTGATTAAAGATTTCTGAATACATTACCTTTCCATTAAGCAAACTGGGAGCAATCAAATTGGCTAAATATTCAGCTGTTTCAATATATCCACCATTATTGTATCGCAGGTCCACTACTAGGGTACCTAAATTAGAAGATGCTATTTTTGAAAAAGCTTCATCTAAATCTGATTTGATATTATTCAATTCTGGAAAAGAATGTACAGCTAAATAAGATATATCATTGACTCGAGCAACTACTATTTCATTACCAATATTAGTTCCCTTTGAATAAGCATTTAATTTAGATGCTCGTGTAGTCTTTTCTTCGAAAAAACTATATTTAGGAGAACCATAATTTGTAAATTCATAGGGTACATTTGTTGTTTTATTAACTTTTAGTTGTGTAATATCAAATAATTCCTTTTTAATGGCTTCGTTTTCTGCTGTTATGTTACTATATCGATCTCTAGGTAAAAATGTGCTGTATTCTGGTAACGCTTCATTCCATAGATAAATTTCTTTGGCATATAGATACAAGGAATCAATTGTCAATTCTTTTCGAGCACCTGTTGTCGGAGAAAGATTATTATCATCTAATGAGCTTTTTTTACAGGAAAATAAAAAGAATATTAATAATATTGAATATAAACATCTGAAATTTAAATTATACATGGCGCAAATTTATTTAATATAAATTAGTTTTCTAATAATGTTGGAAATTATTTTGAAAAAAACTAATAGTAGAGTACTTTTTCATTGAAAACAGACGCAGAGTTGGGGCTTAAGGTAATATGAGGTTTTAGTTGATTATATTGAAAAAATTAAATGATTTATATTGTAATTTTAGGTATTAGGCTCTGTATAAATATGAAGTGAGAATTTGTATTATTGTATTTTACTAGATTGGGAGATCAGAGTAGGGGGTGTACAAATAATAGCAATAGCAAAAAAGCGGATGCCAGTTTAAAACCAGCATCCGCTTTTTTTATTTATCTCGATCAGTATTAGTGACCTTGAGTACCGTCTACACCATGAGAGTGACCATGAGATAACTCTTCTTCAGTTGCAGGGCGCACATTTAAAATTTCAATTTCGAAATGTAATGATTTACCAGCCATTGGGTGATTTAAGTCAGCAACAACAACTTCTGGAGTTACTTCTACAACTACAGCACGGAATTGGTTACCTTGGTTATCTTGTAATGGGATAACTTCTCCAACTGGAGGTAAACCCGTTTCTTTAAACATATCTGCTGGTAATTGGGCAACAGCACGTTCGTCTTTTTCACCATATGCATCTTCTGCAGATAATTCAAATGCAGTAGTGTCACCAACATTTAAGCCAGCGATGTTTTCTTCAAATTTAGGAAGCATCATGCCAACACCGTATAAGAAGTCTAAAGGATTTTCTGTTGTTGTTTCTTCTACGAAAACTTTTTCGCCGTTTTCGATTGTGTGAAGTTTGTAAGTTAACGCTACTACGTCATTAGTTACTATTGCCATTTGTTTTGATTTTTGGGATTTTCCCCGTTATTATTCTATTATTTTTATAAGTTCTGCAATCGTATTCTGTGGCAGACTGCATGTTTTATTTCTACAAAGGTAGGCTTTTGATTTTAAACCCTCTCTATTTAATAACAATGGTAGACTGCCTTTTGTTCCACCTAATACGATTTTATTCGGAATGTAATAATGATCTAGCTCTTTACGAAATGCCTGAGCATCCTCTCCAGTTAGCGCAATCTCATTGCAACCATACAATTCTTCTAACAATAATATTGCCCAATTTGAATAAGCAGAGCCATATGTCTTGATTTGTGGAAATACATTTGCAAATAATTGATCTGATAACGCTATATATCCCTCATTATCAAATAGTAGTCCTATTTTTTTTAATTGATGACAGATTGTAGATGTAGATGACGGAATGACATTATCCATGACTTCACTTTTTCGAGCAATTAATTTTTCTGAATTAGAAGCGCTGTAGTAGAAGGTTTTTTCATGATTGTCGTAAAACAGTTCGATTGTTTTATCTAATAATCCTTTTGCTGTATAAAGCCATTTCTCTTCGAATGTAGCTTCATACAATGCTGTAAATGCAGCGATAGTGAAAGCATAATCATCTAAAAATCCGGGAATACTCCGATTAGAATCTTTCGGTTGATGGAGCATTGTGAAATCTTCTGCAATCAATTCATGCATCAAGAATTCCGCATTTTCCAAAGCGAGTTCTAAATAGTCTTGCTTATCAAATACGCGATACGCATCGATTAGACCATTTAGAAGAAGTGCATTCCAAGTGGCGAGCTGTTTATGGTCAAGTCCCGGATGAATACGTTTTTTTCGGTAATCAAATAATTTTTTCTTAATTGTACGCAGATAAGCTTCCCATTCTTCGGAGGTATATCCTGCTTCTTGAGCCATTTGATCTGCATCAATATCACAATTCAGGATATTGATTTTTTCTTCTTCCCAATTTCCCTCAGCTGTAATATTAAAGTAAGCGATAAATAAATCAGCATCATCGCCCAAGATGGTTTTAATTTCCGATAAATCAAAAGTATAAAACTTTCCTTCTACTCCTTCACTATCTGCATCCAAGGCTGAGTAAAAGCCCTTATTTGGAGCTAACATCTCTCGCTTGGCCCATGTAATTGTTTCTTCAACAATACGTTTGTACAAAGGTAAAGGATGTTGTTGATATGCTTCTGCATATAAGGAAATCAGTTGACCATTGTCGTAAAGCATTTTCTCAAAATGAGGGACATGCCATTCACTATCAACCGAGTAACGAGCAAACCCACCACCAATATGGTCATAAATACCTCCTGAGGCTATTTTTTGAAGCGTAAAATGCACATGATTTAAGGTTTCATGATCATGCGCTAAGACGGCATAGCGTAATAAGAATAACCAGTTGTTTGGAAGAGGAAACTTAGGACTACGGTGATAGCCGCCATCTTTTGGATCGAATAGTTCTTTCCAGGGGTTGATGATATCTTTCAAATCATCCAATTTATATTGTTCAGGAATTGGATTTATGGGAAAACGTTCACTTTGTTGAATACCTCTTGTCAATTTGTCAGCATATTCCAGTGTCACCTCAGGTTGTTCTTCCCACATTCGGGCAATTTGAATTAATATATTTTGCCAGTCATGTGCTTTAAAGTAAGTGCCACCGTAAATCGGTCTACCATCAGGTAAACAGATACAGTTTAATGGCCATCCGCCCGCATTAGTCATGAGTTGTACTGCAGTCATGTATACTTGATCAATATCCGGACGTTCTTCCCGATCAATTTTGATCGGTACATAGAACTTGTTCATGGTTTGAGCGATCACTTCATTTTCAAAGCTTTCCCGTTCCATGACATGACACCAGTGGCACGCAGAGTAACCAATACTGATGATGATCAATTTATTTTCTTCTTGAGCTTTTTTTAAAGCTTCCTCTCCCCATGGCATCCAATGAACTGGATTGTGAGCATGTTGCTTCAGGTAGGGAGAATTTTCAAATTGCAATTGATTTGCCATAACCCGAAGGTACAAAAAGGAATTATACTATAGTATTTAAAAGCGTTGCGGAGTTGGAAGTCAAAGTATTAAAATCAAATCCATCATCAAGTACTAAGTGTACGACCTGTGAAGTTGACAACGGAACTGATTCATTGCTGACGTATTCAATAAAGTCGGATAGGCCCGGGTTATGACCAAAGATAAAAAGCGTATTGATATGTGCAGGTACCTGATTGATTAATGTTAATATATCCAAGTACGTTGCTTCATAAAGTTGATCTTCTTTAATCAAAGCAATTTGTGGATATTTAATCGCTTTAATAAATATTTCGGCTGTTTGGTATGCTCTATCTGCTGAAGAAGAAATACAAAGCGTAGTTGCATCAGCTTGCATGTGTAAGGACAATTGATAGGAAATGCGTTGTGCTCTTTCAATGCCTTTGTCTATTAATATACGGTCGAAATCCCTTTTGGAAAATGACTGTTCAGCCTTTGCATGACGGACGATATAAAGATTTTTAGACATAATATGATGTTATCTATATAAATATACTAAATCCACTTATATTTTGTTTCAGACTGCGTGAAATTTAATATTAAAAATATATTTTTGGGCATTGAAAAATCATCAATAATTTTATGTTTTATAAACGAATATTATTTTTGAATTTCACCTTACAATTTTGGTTTTTAAATATATGTATAAAAGTATATTAGCAGTTTTATGTCTGTTAAATTTGTTGTTTTCCTGTACTCGTGTCGATGAAAATTTTTACGCACAAGATCCTGATCAATTGGATTTAATAGCTAAACCTTTAGATTCTGTATTATTTGATGATGAAAAGGGAATTGTTAATATAAATATCATGGCAAATGCCAATTTCTTTGGTCTTAATTATAGTAAATTTCTGATAGATATCGCTAAAGAAAATCATAGTTACTGTCATCCAGATGTGTTGTATTTTCCTCAAGGATTTAATGGCTACAAATATTGGATGGTATTTACCCCTTATTTTGGAGCGGTTGGTACACATCAGAATTCGAAGCGATTTGAAAATCCCACTGTTGTTGTCTCAAATGATGGTATAAATTGGGTAAGCCCAGTTGGTTTGAATAATCCAATTATGGCAACTCCTTTCCCACAGGAAAGCATAAGAGAGAATAACCGTGATCCCAAGCAGGGGTTTTGGTCAGATGTTGATTGGGTATATGTAAATCATAAATTTTATCTATACTACAGAGCTAGTTTCATTTCGGCATTATCATTAAAGAAAAAAGTTGAAAAAAATAGTGAAAATCTAAAAAAGTTAGAAGTGGACGCTCAAAGGACGATTGTACAGCAAACTTCATCAGATGGCGTTAACTGGTCTCCAATAAGCATTGCCTTTACTAGTAATCCACCTTATGCTCCTCGTAATAATCATGTTTTATCTCCATCTTTTATTCATGATGGAAATAAATTCACAAGCTATGAAATAGAATTAAATTTTGGTAAGAGAAACTTTAAAGGAAATGATCCATCTTATGTAATCAGAAGAAATTCCAGTGATGGTATTAATTTTGAGCACTTTAAGGACAGTAAGATTGTGAATTTTTTGAATAAACCTTGGTTAAAATTAAATCCGGCTTACTCACCTTGGCATATTCAAGCAACATATGTTGATGGATATTATTTTTTATGTATTGCAATTGGCGATGTTAAAAAATATACTTCAGAAGCGCTGTATATTGCCTATTCTAAAGATGGGTTAAATTATCAGGTTTTCCCAAAAGCTATTATTGAGAACAACGCCTACAGATCTTCAATCTTTCCCATGAGGACTGATGATAAGATGATTCAAATGGGAGCAATGATCGCCAACAAATCGGGAGAATTTAGGTATAAAGAATTTACACTTAGTAAAGAAAAGATTGATAATTGTTGGAAGTAGCATGTTTTTTTGAGTCGAGGTACCTATTTTGCTACCTTTGCTATCCACTAGCTATTTAGTGCTAAAATGTTTGTATGCAGTCAGACCAAATATTGATATCAGTAATAATTCCAATTTATAATCAAGAATTATATTTGGAGGATGCTATACAAAGTGTCTTAAGTCAGGATCATGGATTTGTGGAATTAATCTTAGTGAATGATGGGAGTACAGATAAGTCATCAGAAATTTGTTATAAATATATAGAGCAGTACAATCATATACGTTATTATGAACAAACCAATAGGGGGGTATCGGCTGCGAGAAATAGGGGGCTTGAAGAAGTTTTAGGTTCATATGTTTTTTTTTAGATGCAGATGATACTATTGATGTAAGTTTTTTAAGAGAAGCACTGGAAGTCGCTGTTTCTAATCAAAGTGATATTACAGTTGTTGGATCCTATTATTGGTTTCGTTCAAAACATATTATGGCTTTGCCTACATGTGCGATGTTTTTAAAAACAGATTTTCTTAAAAAATATTCTGAAATTAGATTTCCTGTGGGTATTCAGCCTTGTGAAGATGGATTATTTTCCCATCAATTGTTAGCATTAACTTCTCAAGTTAGTTTGTATCCTGATGGGGTATATCATTATAGGCAACATGATAATCAAAATCATATTGTAATTAATCAAAGTACAGATAAGGTACTATCACAAATTCCAGAATGGTTAAATATATTGCATAATTTTTACACAAAACATGATCTTTATCGATCACATGCTTTGCATTTAGCACTTTTTATTGAGCACGAACCCTTTGAATTTCGTTATTTAGGGATGTCATTTGATAAGGATCAAAAAAGCCAATTATATAAAATAATTAGAACTTTTATTCATGAAAATGTGCTTCCCTTCTTAAACAAGATAGAAAAAAGAGAATTTAGTAATGCTTTTAATCATTTTATAGAATTGAATAATGTGGATGATTTCGATCACTATTTTATAAAATATAAAGTGAGAAAACGTCGGATGAAAACAGTAAAGTTGTTTTTTCTTAAATTTCTTCCCTTTTCTAAGATGAGGAGAAAATTACGTAAACAAATCATTGAAATGTATCATAAAATATGAAAATATTATTTGTACAACATCTTCATTTTATCAATGGAAGTGGAGGAACAGAGAAAATCTGTTCTTTTCTAGCGAATAATTTTGTCAAACAAGGTCATCAAGTTGAAATTGCTACTAATGAAAATATTTCAGGATCAGCGATTTTTCCATTAGATGATCTGATTCAGGTGACAAATATTTATAAGCCTGATATTGTACAGAAAGAACAAATCCCTACTTTTAATTATCGAGGTAGAAATCCATTTTTGTGGATTTTTTGTAAAATGAAAAAGAAGTTTGCAAAAATGTATAATGCTATTCTAAAATGGAGAATGAATGGTGAAGAAGGGATATTTATTTTTAATCTAAAAAATCGGTCAAAAAAATGGGAAGAGTACATTAATGAATTGCATCCAGATATAATTATAACTATGTCTATAAGTTCATTATTGGAAATTACATATAATACTAAAATAAGAATCCCAATTTTAAACTCTGTAAATGGAAGACCAGATTATGATTATACTAATTTTTTTGGAGGAAGAAAGCCATTTGAAGTCAATTTATTAAAAGAATCTTTCCAAAAACTCGCAGGTGTTCAATTATTGTTTGATAGTTATCGATCCTATTTACCCGATTGTTTTAACGGAAAAACTGTCATTATCCCTAATCCTGTCATTCAGACCCTATATACTGTTAATCATTTTCAAATTAAGGATCGGTATAAAATAATTCATGTTGCGAGATTAGATATAGGATGTAAGCAACAGCATCTAGCAATTAGGAGTTTTGCACAGTTAGCATCTAAATATGTAAATTGGGACTTTGAATTATGGGGAGAAGGACCCGATCGACAATTTTTAGAAAAACAAATTTTAGACCTCAACATGCAAAAACGGATTTTTTTAATGGGATTTACAGATAATCCAATTCAAAAATTGAGTGAAGCAGATGTATTTGTTTTTCCAAGTAAATATGAAGGCTTTGGCTTAGCTTTAGTTGAAGCAATGTCAGTAGGTCTGCCTTGTATTGGTTTAAAGAGTTGTTCAGGTGTTAACGAACTCATTAAGCATGAAAATACAGGTTTTTTAGCAGAAAATGTTGAGGAATTGCTGTTGTTTATGGATAAATTGATGGAGAATACAATCCTTCGCAATTATCTAGGAAGGAATGCCAAGAATTTTGTAGAAGTTTTTAATGAATCAAAAATTTTGAAAGATTGGAATAAATTCATTAAGGAAATGCGTAAATTATCTATCCACAATTGAAAAGTTTTTTTATGTCTAAAAAGAAGATCTTATATTATATGCCCGATAATCCCTTGAATGGAAAGGGGGGAAATTTAACCAGGTGTAATCAGATGTTAGCCTATTTCGAAAAAAATAGTAATACTCTGGATGTAACATTTGTATCCTCAATGGATTGGGACGATGAAAGTAAACGGGCATTTACTGTTAGATATCCTAATTTAAATTTAAAGATTTTTCATTTTAAAATGTCTAAATCTAATTTATTTCGATATCTGATTAAGGACAAGATTCCGAAGCAATTAAATAAAGCTTTTATCAGGAACGCATCAGATTTTACAACTCCATATTTTAGAAGTAAGTTTAAACAAGATATTTATGATAATGATTATGATATCGTAATTATAAGTTATTCTATTTGGGGAAATGTTATTAATAATATTAAAGGACCTTATTTTATTCTAGATACGCATGATTTTATGACATTGCAATATAAAATCAATTATGAAGATAGTAGAGATTTTGATATTGGAAAGCTTTTCAAAAACGAAATGAATGTTTTAAAAAAATATGATGAAGTATGGACCTATTCCATTGAAGAACAGTATATTTTTGAACAATTTACAGGTCGTAAAGTAACGCTTATGCCAGTATCATTTCCATTAGTACATTTGAATGATCATAGAATTGTAAAATATGATATTCTATATGTGGCTAGTGATAATCCGCACAACGTTAAAAGTATAAAATGGTTTTTAAATTATGTTTTTCCTCTGCTAAATGATATTAATATTTATGTTGTTGGAAAGATATGCGATTTTATCGATGATATGCCAAATATTATTAAATTAGGAATGGTAGATGATTTAGATAGTGTCTATAAAAGGACTAAAATTTGTATATGTCCGATGGTTACAGGTACAGGGGTGAAAATAAAAGTTCTAGAATCATTATCTTATGGATTACCTGTTGTAACAACTAGAAGAGGGGTGGATGGATTGGTTAATAAATCTCAAAACGGTTGTATTGTTAGTGATGAGCCATTAATTTTCGCTGATAATATTAAAAAACTACTTAATGATCCAAATTTGTACTCAAAAATTCATAATGAAGCGTTAGCATATTTTGAACAAAATCATCATGAAACAAAAGAGGAGGAGATTCTCAATCAAATTTTTATTCCAAATTAAACTTATACTATTTTAATGGAATTTTATAATAATAAAATTGACCTGTATGATTGATAATCAATTGGTAAGTGTTGTAATACCGTGTTGTAATAATGAAAGTACTATTATAGATACTATTCAATCAATTCAAAAGCAATCGTATACTGAAATAGAAATTATTATCATAGATGATGGGTCAATTGATAATACATATCAGATAGTTTCATCTTACGTTAGTCAGCATTCAGGAATTGTTTTCAAAAAACAACTAAATCAAGGCCAATCTGTTGCTCGAAATATAGGGTTAGAAATAGCTAAAGGAGAGTTTGTTGTTTTTGTGGATGCTGATGACTTATTGGCTCACAATTATTTAGAAGAGTGTTTGACAATATTTTCTAAACAACCTGAATTGCTAATGGTTTATTCCAATATGTATGTATTTGAGCGAGAAAATAGTGTTTTTAAATTAGATGATTTTAATATTTTGAAGTTCTTGTTAAAAAATTGTATACCTATTTATGCAATGATGAGGACAAAGAAGTTAAAAGAATTAGGAGGTTTTGATTCGCAGCTTAGGAATCATGAAGATTGGGAGTGTTGGATTAGAATGATAAAAACTTATGGTCCGTTTATTGTCAAAATAAACGAACCTTTATACTATTACAGAAAAAGATTGAGTAGAGATTCTATTACTGATATCAGCTTAAATAAATTAGCTGAAGAAAATTCTTTTTTTTATATCTATAAAAAACATTAT
This sequence comes from Sphingobacterium sp. PCS056, assembly GCF_023273895.1. NCBI lineage: Bacteria > Pseudomonadati > Bacteroidota > Sphingobacteriia > Sphingobacteriales > Sphingobacteriaceae > Sphingobacterium > Sphingobacterium sp. PCS056. Next base: position 2,111,954 of record NZ_CP096883.1, read on the forward strand.
GAATTTTATGCGCATCATAATATAACTATAATGAATCTTTTTGATAATCTCTATCAAGGAGAAAAGTTTAGAAAAAAATATTATAATGTGTGGTATCGTAAACTTTTATACAAATTATTTAACCCCAAAAAGTATAATGAAATTTACGGAAATATTAATAACTAAAATTTTAGAGCTGTATCAAACTCGATATGATTAATAATAAAAAAAAGCTTATTCTAGGCATGCCTAGAACTTTTGGTATTTATAAGGTTATCATTGAACGATTAAAACAATTAGGATTTGAGGTAATTGATATTAGTTATGATGATGATGTCTTTAAATATAAAAATTTATGGGATCGTTTTGTTAATCTAGTTCGAAAAACAATTTTTAATGATAGAGGATATAAAAATAAATTAAAGTTCAGATCCTTAGGAAATTCCGTGTTAAATCAATTAGTAAAGATAGAAGGAAAAGCAGATTATTGTTTATTGATTAGGGCTGATATATACCCCACTGAAGTGGTTAAAGAGATTGTATCAAAGTCTAATAAAGCGATTGCTTATCAATGGGATGGTGTAGAAAGATATCCTGCTGTAAAATCTTTAATAGGTCTGTTTGATCGCTTTTATGTTTTTGATAAGAAGGATATGAATGCTGAAGGTTCAAATTATTTATCGACAACTAATTTTTATTTTGAACATCTTTATAATAAAAAGATTAAGCTAAATGCTAATACCTTCTTTTTTGTAGGAACGTTTATGAAATCTAGATGGGAAGAGATTCAGAAGACTGCTAAACTAATCGTTCAAAATTCAGGAATTCCAAATTTTATTTTATTTAGTAAAGATAAAAATCTTTCAAATCAATATGGTTGCGAGGGAATAAAGCTAGTGGATAGTCCTGTCGATTATGAAGAAATGGTAAAAAAAATATTAGAAAATGATATCCTTGTAGATTTTTTAACAAACGTACATACAGGACTATCTTTCAGAGTATTTGAAGCGATCGGATATCAAAAGAAGTTATTAACGAACAATATAGATATCAAAAATTATGATTTTTATCATCCGAATAATATATATATTATTGGACACGAAGATCGCTCTTTAGCAGATTTTATAAAATTAAATTATCAAAAAATTGATGATAATACTTTAAATCAATACAATTTTGATAATTGGATTATCAAAATGTTAGAAAATTAATGAATGGTTAGCTCAATAAAATCTGATATATTTAATTAATATCAGATTTTAAATTAAACACAGTTTCCACCCATTTATCCAACGTATATTTTTTAAAAATATCATTAGGGAGTTTATTATAAGGGTTTTCAAAAAATGTAGCATCTAAATTAGCTAAATTTTTATCAAGGTATAAAATATTTTGGGGATCATAAAAATCATACTCTACGATACTTGGATTATCTGTGATAATCTTTTTTTCCAATGCCATTGCTTCAAATACTCTAAAGCTTAATCCTTCTTGACCATCTCTAATCAGGTCTAACGTGACGTCACTTTTTTCATATTCAATCAAAACTTCGTCAATGCTAATGGGCTTTTTGATTAGGCAAACGTCTTTAAAGTTTAAATTTTGCGTTAAAAAGCGATTTAATTTCTCTTTCCAAACTTGTTTACCAACAATAACAATCTTATACTTGATATGGAGTTCAGCTAGTTTTGAAACAATTTTTCGGAGTGTCTTGATTCTTTTTTTATCATAAGAAGTAATGTAAAAAAGATCTTGGTGATTTTTCTGAGATGATTTTGGCTTATTGGATAAATAATTGTAATTCGTTATTTTATCAAAACCATGTTCCAAAACGTCTTTATCCTCGAAGGAATAGACCTGATCAAATAACTCCAATTTATTTTCTACCGGATAGCGGCCAAGATTATCATACAAATAGGTGATCAGATGGTTGGTATAAGACTTTATTTTTGCTATAGTCGTGTAATCTAATGTATGAGGATTTAAAACAAGAATTTGATCTTGAAATCCAATTTTACTCAAGTATTCAAGTACATATTCTTGGCGCTTTACATGCTTAATATTTCTATTCAAAAAGATCTTACTTGCCGCGTTATATATTTTTTCCCCAAAGTTTTTGTAACGATAAGTACCCATATTAATGTGCGTGGCTTCAACACCTTTCTCTTGTAATTTTTTGGCAATATGACAATCATAATTCCAATAGTCAAAACTTATAATGGAGATCTTCATACTTGTTCTTTTCGCTTCAAAGAGAGGTAAGTTTGATGTACACTTAAACTTTGTAAGTATGAAATTTCCCATCCTTCTTTCCCGTCTAATATGCCCAATTTAATAATGTATGCTTTGAAAAATTTAAAGCTTGTTTTAGCGATATGAGTCACTAAATTATACTTCTTGTGAGATAACTGCAGTTCTTGTCCTTTGAGTATGCCATAATGAATCATTTTATTTTTGTATGACTGATAATCAGAAAACGAATAATGTAAAATCTTGTGTTTTAAAATTCCAATAGAACCATTCACATCTAAAGTTTCATGTACTTTTTTTAATTCACTATATTTTGCTTTAGATTTTCTAAAAAGCCTAAAGTTTTTGTCATTCTGTGTGCCAGAAAATCGTATTTTTTTGTTACAAAAGAAAAAGGTTCTATAGACATAATATGCGTCATGAGCAGTAGAATCATTGATGGTATTTTGAATCTCTTTTTGAAGAGGTGGTGTTAATCTTTCATCAGCATCTAAAAAGAGTATCCAATCATTACTGGCATAAGAAATAGCTAAATTCCTTTGCTTTGTAAAATCTTCAAACTTGTGTTGGTAAACACGAACTTTTGGATTTTTCTTGGCAAGACTAATCGTTTGATCATCACTGAATGAATCTACTATAATGATTTCATCCGCAAAGTCAAGGCATTTTACGACATCAGAGATGTTCTTTTCCTCATTATATGTAATCACCAATGCACTTAATTTCTGATTCACTTTAACTGATTTCAAATTATAAAATATGATTAACTTGCCTTTAAACCCTGGATATAAATGTTACCTAAATTATGAATGTCAAAAGTATGAACACAATATATTGGAGATTTCCTGATCTTCAAATAGGGTTAACCGTTTTATTCATAGATTATTAAACTCATATTTATCTAGAGCCCGTTGTACAATCTCTTTTATGTATATTGACATAACGAGAATTGTCTTGTTTATGTTACAATAATAATGTTAATTAATGTAAATATTACGCTTTAGACTATGTTTTTTATTCTGTCATCTTTATTATATAAAAATATAATGATCAAAAAAAAATTAGCTACTTAAGGTTTTTAGGCGCAAAAAAGATTATGAACCAATATTTTAAGATGATTAATAATACAAATGAACAAATTAATAGGATAGAGGTCTAATAAGAACTTTAGATAGATGCAGAATTATAACTGATATATTACTCGAAGAAGAGATGTATTTAATATCCATCAACAGAAGTTTATTGGTCATCAAATTTTATGGGATCTATGTGATGATTCACCCTTTATTTCAAGATAAAGATTCATCCATTGGCTTGCTAAGGTATCATCATTGAATTGTTGTGCATATTCCAATCCTATTTTACTCATTTCCTCTTGCAGAACAGGTGAATCTAAAATCGTATCGATAGCATCACTCAGTTGGTCGATATCGTGAGGGTTGACATAATAAGAGGATGGACCTCCTGCTTCTGGGAATACACCAGAAGCTGTTGTAATTACTGGAGTGCCGCTATATAATGCTTCAATAATTGGAATTCCAAAACCTTCAAATATAGAAGGATAAACAAATATTTTAGCAATGCTATAGAGTACAGATAATTCATGCATAGATAAACCCTGTAAAAAGATAACACGATCTTGCATGCCTTTAAGGGTTATAAATTCCTGGATTTCTTTTGCATAAGCGGTTGGTTTCCCAACAATGACTAAAGGTATATCCTTATTTAGAATAGCTTTGACAATTGACAATGCATTTTTTCGAGATTCAATAGTCCCTACATTTAAGATGAAATCTGTTGGTAAACCAAGTTTGATCCTTAAGTCTTTTTTTTCCTCTTCGGTCTTGATGGACTTAAATGATTCATGGCAACCTTGATAAATGACTTTGATCTTGTCTTCAGGAATATGAAAAAATTCACAGATATCTAGTTTAGTCTGTTCGCTGATCGCAACGATTTGATCAGCATGCTCGCAAGCATATTTGAACTTCTTGTGATAAACAGTACGATCGATCTTTTTATATAGCTCAGGATAACGTATGAAAATTAAATCATGTATGGTCACAACAGATTTAATAGAAGTTTCCTTTAGGCCAACTGGAATTTCTCCAGATAAACCGTGAAATATTTGAATCATATCCCTTTTCAGGTCTTCAACAATACCATCTCCTCGCCAGTAACTTTTGAAAGTTCTATTAATAAAACCAGCAGGTTGTCTTACAATATGATTTGGGACAAGTTGATTGTATTCTTGTTTTCCAAGCTGTGGAGTATACAATAAATAAGTTACTTCAGGAAAATATGTTCGTAAGATACGAATCAGATCACGACTATAATTTCCTAAGCCTGTTTGATTATTAAAAAAACGTTTTGCATCAAATCCTATCTTAAACATTTCACTAAATTGCTTATTGTTATATTACCTCTAACTCCCTTTTTTCTGAATAATTTGATTGATGCTTGAAATAACCATTTCGGAAGAGACCAAGTCGATCGCTTCAGTTCCATCACAAAGGCAGGACTTATTGCCGTAAACAGAATTAGGTCTATTTGGATGTTCCACTTGTATGCAATCTGATAGCGTTTGTCCATATCCTAGAAATCCAGCAAAAGGATGAGTTGCCCCCCATATTGATAAGCAACGTACGCCCATTAAAGAAGCCATATGCATTCCGGACGAATCCATGCTGATCATTAAATCTAAATTAGAGATAATGGATAATTCTTCCTTGAGTTTGAAGCGACCGATCGTACTATGCACATTGGGATATAATACCTGCCATTTTTCTGCTTGTGTCTGCTCAGTTTTACCGCCTCCAAAGATATAGACATCCACATTATTGTGCGATAAGTAACTAATTACCTCTTGCATTTTTTCGAGTGAAAAAACTTTGTAGGGATGTTGAGCAAATGGTGCAATCCCAATTTTTTTACTGTCATCATTAGCAAATAGAGCATGTGCTAGATTGGGTAATGGCAATTGATTTGGTATTAATTTATTTTGAAGTACAAATTGAAAACCCAGTTGGCGAAATACATCCGCATAGCGTTCAACAGTGGGTTTCAAGGGTTTCAGAACCTTGTTAGGGAAGCGAGTCAGTTCTTTTTTCTCTTTACGCCCTTTATCCAATTGCTTTACCTGTAAGCCAGAGAACTTAAAAAGAGCCGACAAAATCCTAGATCTTAAATTAAAATGTAGATCTGCAATAGCATCAGCACCTTCCGATGCTAATTCTTTCTTTAGAGCTATAATCCCCTTTAATCCCTTATGTTTTTCCTTAGGGTAAAAACTATGAAATTTGATATTGGGTATTCCTTCAAAAAAGGCTTGAAAAAGCGGACGACTGACCATAATGATAGAGACTGATGGATATTGCTCTGCAAATTCTTTCAACACAGAAGCAACCATGGCAACATCTCCCATGGCAGAAAAGCGTGTAACAATTATTTTTGAAGGTAAAGCCATTATTTAGCTGCCTGATATAACACGGGATTTAAACTTGGGTCATTATACATTTTCATCTGTTTGTAGACCTTCATATATTTTTTGCCTGCTTGAATATCCGAAAGCAATTCGTCAATACTTTGAGACAAATCAATGCGTTGTTCCAATAATACATTTAGTTTAATTTGACAAGCATCGATATGACTTTGCTCGACATCTTCACGTAATGTCTCTTGCTCCATATGGTAGATTTTCAATGCAAGTATAGACAAGCGGTCAATTGCCCAAGCTGGACTTTCCGTATTGATTTTAGCATCCTCATTTGGAGTAATATGCTGAAACTTTAAAAGATAATAACTATCTATATATTCTACTGTATCTGTGCGGTGCTGATTGGACTCATCAATTCTTCTTTTCCAGTATAAACCTTCTTTAGGATCGATCTCTGGATTTCTGACCACATCTTCCATATGCCACTGTACCGTATCAATCCAACATTTCATATAGAGTAAATGTTCTAATGACGACGATTCAAATGGATTTTTAATAACTTGATCAATTTCGTTTTCAACGTGATAATCTGCGATTGCACGTTGAAAAATAGTGTTAGCTAATGCACTTATCATACTACAAACTTAGATAAATTTGTTTTATTTACAATCTTAATTACGTCATATATAAAAACAAATTTATTCATCAGAATCTCTTTTAGACGGTCTTCATGATGGATTTGCAATCGTCACGCGCTTTTGTCTGATTCCAAATTATTTTATAATTGAAATATCATGATAAATGAAATAGGTAACTTAATTTATGAAATTCAATAGTAAACTGGGATAAATACCCAGAATCACGACCACAATACTAATCGAAACGGCTATAGAGATTAAAAAGATATTGAATTTGGGTAAATCTGTAACTGCTTGATTTTCTCTTAAAAAAGCTTGTAATGGAATTTTAAAATAATAGAATAAAGAGATCACCGATGTTAGTGCACCTACGATAAGTAAGATGAGTAAGGATACTTCATTTACAACTTGATATTGTTCGAAAACCTTGGAAAATACCAGAAGTTTACCGATAAAACCAGCAGTAGGAGGCAATCCGATCAAAGAAATCAAGAGGATTGAGAAGCATACGAATAGAAGAGGATATTTTTTGCCCAAACCGGTATAGGATTCAATTTTAGTGTTGCCAATCCCATTTTCCAATTGATCAATCAATATGAAAACAGCAATATTCATCAAAGCATAAATCGTTATATAGAATAATAGGACAGCGATATCATGCTGGACATAGACGAGAGCTACCATCAACAAGATACCCGTATGACCAATAGAAGAATAAGCCATCATTCTTTTCACATCTTTTTGTTTTAAGGCAGCTAAATTTCCGATCAGCATCGTGGCGATAGCAATGATGATGATGATCGTGGTTAGAAACTCGGAATAATAGAAAGGACTAGCGGTCCAACTTGCCAATAAACGTGATAAAAGAACGAGGGCGCCGATTTTAGGAACAGTTGATAAATAAGCAGTGATCGGAGTCGGAGCGCCTTGATATACATCGGGACTCCATACATGAAAAGGAGCGAAACTCAACTTAAAACCAATGCCAGTAAGCAGAAATAGAAATGCGATGCTGCACATGATTTTAGGAGCTTCAATAAGTCCTTGTATATGTTGTGCCGAGTCAAAATTTAAGTTTCCCGTGAAACCGTATATCAGCGATAATCCATATAACATCACTGCAGCACAGATGGAACCGAAGAGGACATATTTCATTGCAGCCTCAGCCTCAAACTTCGTTTTGGAAAAGTATCCTACCATCACGTACGAACTGATGGATACAGTTTCTATAGCAATAAAGATCAACAGCCAATTGCTGCTTAGAGTCAATAGATGCAGTCCCAAGGTTGCAGTGATCAAGACCGCATACAAATCTCCAATTGGGCGAATTTGGTTTGAAAAACGCTGCTGTATGAAAACCGATATGAATAATGTCGATACCGATATGATGATGCGAGATAGAATGGATAATTGATCAATTTTGATCATTTCAAAGAATCCAGATTGACCAATGAATAACTGATGCTGATCCAAAAGGAAAATTAAACTAATGATTAAACCTGCTACAGTAATGATAAAGGAACTGAATTTCCATATTTTGTCTACAAACAAACTGCAAATGATACTGCATACAAAAGCAATCATTAAAGTAAGCTCCGGCTTGAAAAGGGGAATACTTGCAATGATATGATCTAAGATTGATGAAATTGATGAAGCAAATGCTGACATGTTCTTAGTTATACTGTTGAATAAATGCAACCAAATTGATAACCGAGGCGTTCATTTGATCAAATACAATAAATGGGCATATCCCCAAAATCAACGCAAGTGCTAATGTAGGGAACAGGATGAGTTGCTCTCGTCCTGTTAAGTCCACCAGAGCCGTATTCCAAGAGTCGCCACCTTTCAACCTTGTTTGTCCAAAAAACATACGTTGCAGAGTCCATAATAGATAAGCAGCACTCATCAGTATACCAACAGAACCCGCTATAGCCATCCATCTCGGAAGACCAGTACCGAGACTTGCAGAATTAAATGTACCAATAATAACAAATGCCTCTGCTATAAATGCCGAGAATCCAGGTAGACCTAGTGAAGCAAAAAATGCGATCGCAACATAGGCTGTGTACTTGGGCATAATGGTAGCTAAACCTCTAAAATGTGGAATGTATCGATCATGCACACGATCATAAATCACACCGACTAAAAAGAATAAAGCAGCAGATAGAAAGCCATGGCTAATCATTTGGAACATTGCTCCAGAGATACCTTCTGTAGTAAATGATGCTAAGCCAAGCAAAACAAAGCCCATATGTGATACGGAAGAATAGGCAATCAGACGTTTTAAATCTTTTTGAGCCAAAGCGTTAAAAGCCCCATATAAAATAGAAATGACACCAATGAGACCCAGCCACCAGTTACTTTGTGCTGCAGCATCAGGGAAGATGCTAAAGCAAACGCGTATGATACCGTATCCACCAATTTTTAATAATATACCGGCTAATATGATCGATACCGGTGTTGGAGCTTCCACGTGGGCATCAGGCAACCAAGTATGTAGCGGAACAATGGGGACTTTAATGGCAAAAGCAAAGAAAAGTACGATAAAACCAATTAAGCGGGCAGATATACCAAATATTTCTTGATAACCATCAAGCGCAAATATAGAACCATCCACATAGTTATCTGGATTCATCATATGGATCATACTAAAGGTATGAGCACCTGTTACTGGATTAATGACAGAAAAATAAAGACCAACAATAACCAACAGCATAAATACAGAACCAAATAAGGTGTAGATGAAGAATTTCATCGCAGCATACTCTCGTCGTTCTCCCCCCCATATACCAATCAAGAAATAAAGGGGCAGTAGCATCACTTCATAGAAGAGGTAAAATAAGAAGAAATCCAAAGCACAAAAGATACCGATCACCGCCATATTCAATAACATCAATAAGGCAAAGTACCCCTTCAGGCTTTTCTTCATATTCCAAGAAGCACCGATAGCCATTAACATCACAAATGTACTTAATACCAATAAGGGCATCGATATACCGTCTACACCCAATAAGTAATCAATTTCTAATTTTCCAATAGTGCCCAAATCCAGTCGGATCCAAGGTAGCTGTTCGACCAATTGATACCCAGCTAATGTATTGATACCAGTTGAAGTGGGGTTAAAGGAGAAATAAGCCATTCCTGCCAGAACAAGCTGTACAGCAGTTATAGCAAGGGCAATGTATTTATAAACATCTTTGAATCGACTAGGAAGCGCAAGTATGATCGCTGTGGCTAGAAGAGGTAAAAAGATTAATAAGGATAGTGTAGGCATTTTCTAACGTAATAAAAGATAAACTAAACCAACTATAACAAGTAAAAAAACAGAATATAAATAGGTCTGTAGTTTTCCATTCTGTGCTGACCGTGCAAAATTTCCTAATGTAAGTGCAATTTTCCCAAAAGCATTAACAAGGCCATCAACAATGTTTTTATCCAACCAATGACTCAAAAGGGCTATTTGCTGGATTAATTTTGTAAATATATGGATGAAACCATCAACAATATGGCGATCTATCCAATAAGAAAATTTACTTAAATTCAACACACCGTTGACTATAACTTTCTCATTAAAAAGATTGAGATAACCCTGATTGAAAGATATTCGATTAGCAAGGCTATTGGCATGCAGTGGATATTGTCCTTGAGCATACCATCTCCATCCCAATACCCATACCGATAATGCACCAGCAGTTAAGATTATTGGAATAATAAGATGTGCCGTATGATTAGTTTCATAGGGATACTGTACAAGCAATCCATCCATGACCCATGCATCATGGTAGGAAATGGGGTTTATGGAAAATAGGGGAAAGAAACAGCAAATTCCTAAGAAGTACATGGGCCAGAGCATCAATTTAGGAGAGTCATTCAAATGAACTGATGACCCCAATAAATTTTTAATGCGTAACTCCGAAAAGAAGGCTTTAAAAATGAGACGGCCAATATAAAATGCAGTCATGATACTGACGATAATCAAAATTGTCGGCACGATCTGAAAGATGGGACCTTTTGCTGTTGCCCATTCAAATGCAGAAATAATAATACTGTCCTTAGATAGATAGCCTGACGTCAGGGGAAATCCTGCGAGTGCTAATGAAGCAACGGTCATTAAAATAAATGTTTGAGGCATATATTGACGTAGTCCCCCCATGTTACGCAGATCTTGAGGGTCAAAATCAAGTTTATGATGTACTTTAAGATGTGCCATCTCATGGATGACAGCTCCAGCACATAGAAACAGTAAACACTTGAAAAAGGCATGAGTCAATAAGTGAAACATCGCTGCATCCCAAGTACCGATACCGATACCCACCATCATATAGCCCAGTTGTGAAATCGTAGAAAAGGCTAATATCTTTTTGATATCATACTGCGCTAACGCAAAGTACGCTGCAGTAGTAGCCGTTATCGTACCAATGATGACCATGATCAAAAGTACAGTATCATTAAAAAGTGGAAATAAGGTACTCATTAAAAATACTCCCGCTGCAACCATGGTCGCAGCATGTATTAATGAAGAAACGGAGGTAGGACCCTCCATGGCATCAGGTAACCAGACATGTAGTGGAAACTGCGCTGATTTTGCCATGGCCCCTAAGAAAAACGAAATTCCAGTTACCGTTAACCAGATCGCATCCATACTGTTGTATGGTGATATCCAGAGTCCATTTTCAATAGTTGTGTTCGCAATCAAACCATCGTTTCCAAATAATGTGACGAGATTTAAAGTGCCAAATTGCGAGTAGACAATGGCTATACCAATTAAGAATCCCAAATCACCGATTCTGTTGACTAAAAAAGCTTTTTTATTGGCTTGTACAGCAGCATCCTTGGTATACCAGAATCCAATCAATAAATAGGATGCAAAGCCAACAAGTTCCCAAAATACGTACATGAGCAGTAAGTTGTTCATGATGACAAGTCCGAGCATTGCGAAACAGAATAAACTGAGATACATCCAATAACGGTGTATTCCAGCATCGCCGTGCATGTAGGATTTCGAATAAATATGAACAGGAACTGCTATGATGGAAACCAGAAGCAGCATCAGCGAACTGAGGTTATTCAGCAATATACCAACCGTAAATGTCGTGTTGCCTATTTTAAACCAGGTGATTTCAGAGGATAGGGGCATGGCATTCCATACATCAAGAAATGTCAGTAAGCTCAAGACGAAACTGCATATAATCGCTAACGTCCCAACGAGACCTGATTGGTCTTTTCTACCAACAATAGCTTGATATAAAAAAGCCAATAAAGGGATGACCACAGTTAAAAGTGCAGTACAAATAGGCGATATGTTTAATAAAAAGTCCAATGCTAATCTTTTAATTCCCGAATTTGATCCGGATTAACGGTTTTGTAGTAGCGGTATACGTTGAGAATAATAGCTAACCCAACTGCAACCGCAGCTGCAGCTAATACAATTGCAAATAAGGCAAATATCTGCCCACTATAATTGATCTTGTCATACTTACCAAAAGCAACAAAATTGAGAATAGCAGCATTGATCATTAATTCAATACCCACCAAAATCATAATCGCATTCTTTTTTGCTAATACAGCATATAGGCCGATACAAAAGATACAAGCTGAAACAACTAAAAAGTGTGTTAAGGTGATCATTTTTGTAAATCCTTTCGTGATAAATGCGATGCACCTATTAAAGCCATCATCAAAAAGATGGATATCACTTCAAAAGGCAACACATATTGAGTCATAAATTTAATACCCAGTTGATGGATATTATTATCTGTGCTTTTGATAACGGTATTATTTTCAATAGCTGTAGTCATCCACACCACAGGGGTCTGTTGCCATTCTATAATACCGAAAATCATCATTCCTAAAAATGCCAAGATCAAAGGAAGTACTTTCCATGTAGGGAGCGAAAACAAAGATCCCGTAGTCTGTTGTAGATCGTTGAGCAATTCTTTATTCGAAAGCATAAAGGCGAATAATAACAAAATAAGTACACCACCGACATAGACCATGATCTGTGTGATCGCGACAAAATCGGCTAATGCAAATAAATAGAGGCCCGCCATAGCGAATAATACTACAAAAAATAAAAATAGGGCCCGTGCTATATTTTTTAAACTCACCACCAATATAGCTGAACCGACAGCTAGGGTTGCGAAAGCGTAAAATAAAAAAAGTTCTATATTCATTATTTTGCTTTTGCTGCCTCCTTTTCAGCTTGAAATTTAGTCCATTCCGATTTTCTTTGCGCTACCTGATCATCTGTCATGTCCGAAAACCCATAAATTAAATCGGTCAGTTTGGTTGAACTACGATCATATTGATTGGTCATAACAATACATTCTGTTGGACAGACCACGGTACACAATCCACAGTACATGCATTTAGCCATGTCAATATCAAACTTTGCTGGATATAATCGTTTGACACTGCCATCAGAAGTTTTTCCTATCGCTTCTGGCGATTTGATGGCCTCAATTGCAATACAGTCGACAGGACACGCTTTGGCACATAAATCACAGACGATACAATCGTCAATTTCAACCTCAAGTTGATAGCGTGCAACTTCAGGGATGGGCATTTTGACTTTGGGATATTGAACTGTGGCAATACCGTCCTGCTTGTCAAAATAATTATCTTTTGTAATATCCAGTTCTTGACGCGCCTTACGAGCACCAAATAGATGCTTTACTGTCAGAGATAATCCTTTGAAAGCAGTCGTTAATGCATGAAAAGCAGTTTTGAATATCATATCAATTTAACCAAATTAAACAATTACTAAAATTCTCCAGATTGCAGAGATTGCCATACATAGAAATGCTAGTGGTGTTAATACTTTCCAGCATAAATTCATCAGTTGGTCTGCACGTAAACGAGGTAATGTCCAGCGGATCCACATCTGCACACCAACTAAAAAAAGCGATTTTGAAAATGTCCAAAATATTCCCCAAGCAAAGCCTGTTGTCCAATCGGCAAGCTTCAATGCGCCAATATTAGGTAAAGGAGTGTTCCAAGCCCCTAAGAAGATGACCACTCCCAACATAGACACTAAAAACATCATCGCATATTCAGCTAAAAATAAGAATGCAAATTGTATTCCTCCATATTCGGTATGAAAACCACCTACTAATTCTGATTCTGCTTCGGGTATATCAAATGGGGCACGGTTACATTCTGCCAATGTCGCGATAAAAAAGATGATATAGGTGACGATCATATGTGGAGCCTGAAAGATATTCCAAGCGAATATTCCACCAACATTTTTGATCGACCAAATACCTAAAAATTTGATTTCTTCTGTTGCCAATACGCCTTGGTTGGTTGCAATATCATTTAAGTTTAATGTTTGTGTCAGCATAACAGCAGCGATCAGTGATAAGCCAACAGGGATTTCATAGGAGACCATCTGTGCAATGGCACGCATCGAACCCAGTAATGAAAATTTATTGTTGGAACCCCAGCCTGCCATTAAAATCCCGATTGCATCAATGGATACAATGGCCATAATAAGGAATAAACCCGTATGTGTATTGACGGGAATAAAATCTTGTGACCAGGGCATAACAGAAAACCCCGTGAAAACGGCCACGAAAATAATGATCGGAGCCAGACGGAATAAAATTTTATCAGCTAAGAGTGGAGTGATTAATTCCTTTTGTAGCAGTTTTAAGATATCAGCAATGGTTTGGAGAGAACCATATTTTCCAGTTTCCATAGGACCAAGTCTGTCTTGAACAAACCCAGCTATTTTACGTTCAGCATATACTGCAAACAACGTGAAGATCGCTATAAACATGAATATAGCGACAGGAACAAGGATATGGATAAATAAATCTAACAAGTCTTATTTGTAATGATTATGAATAAGTGAAATTCTAGTAGGCAAATTTAAGTAAAAGGTATGAATTAAGAGCAGGAAAAACAAATTATATACTGGTTTAATAGACATTTGTTTTTAGAAACAAAAAAAGCATCTTAAAAGATGCTTTTTTATAGAAATATTTTAACGATTAACGTTGTGTAATTTCAACATAATTACGTTCTGTTTGTCCAGTGTAAACTTGTCTTGGACGGCCGATCGGCTCTTTGTTTTCACGCATTTCTTTCCATTGTGCGATCCATCCCGGAAGACGACCTAATGCAAATAATACGGTAAACATTTCCGAATTAAATCCTAGTGCGCGATAAATAATTCCTGAATAGAAATCGACGTTTGGATATAATTTTCTGTCAATAAAGTATTGATCGTTTAATGCAGCTTCTTCCAATTTTTTCGCGATATCTAAAACAGGATCATTTACTCCTAATTTTTCTAGAATATCATCACATGCTTTTTTAATAATTTTAGCACGTGGATCGAAGTTTTTGTAAACGCGGTGACCAAATCCCATTAAACGGAAAGGATCATTTTTATCTTTTGCTTTTGCTAAATATTTTTCTGCATCACCACCATCATTTTTGATTGCTTCCAGCATTTCAATGACAGCTTGATTAGCACCACCGTGTAATGGACCCCAAAGCGCATTGATACCGGCAGATACCGATGCATATAGATTTGCATTTGAAGAACCTACGATACGTACCGTAGAAGTCGAACAGTTTTGTTCGTGGTCAGCATGTAAAATCAACAATTTATGCATGGCATCAATGACAACAGGATCAAAAGTCTTTTCTTGATTGACTTCTCCAAAAATCATATTTAAGAAATTGTCGATATAGCCTAAATTAGTTTTAGGATAGACAACAGGATGACCTAAAGATTTCTTTTGAATCCAAGAAACAATAGTCGGCATTTTTGCCAATAAATTGATGATTGTTTTATCTTCTTCTTCTGGTGTAGGGTTAGGATCTAAAGATTCTGGATAGAATGCCGATAAAGCACCAACTAGACATGATAATTGTCCCATTGGATGAGATTTTGAAGGAAAACCTGCAAAGAAGTTCTTCATGTCTTCATGGATCATCATTTGTGATTTGATGTCCGTGCGGAATTGTTCTAAAACGGCTTTTGTAGGAAGATCTCCGTATATCAATAGATAAGCAACTTCTAAGAAAGTCGATTTTTCAGCTAATTGTTCAATAGGATATCCGCGGTATCTCAAAATACCGGTTTCACCGTCTAGGAAAGTAATGGCACTTTTTGCTGCTCCTGTGTTTTTAAAACCTGGATCTAAAGTAATATATCCAGATTGATCTCTCAATTTAGAGATGTCAACTGCTTTTTCGTTTTCTGTACCAGTAACAACTGGAAATTCGTATGACGAACCATTTAAAATAATAGATGCTGTTTCAGACATAAGCTTCTTATGTTATCATGTGTTTATGCAAATGTAATAAAATTGATAGCTAATATACTAGATTTTCGTAATAATAATGCCATAATCCGCTTGTTTTTGACTTTAATTTTAATTACAAATGGCAGTTTTTACTCATAACTGCCATTTGGTTATCCAAAAGTTTTAGATGGATAAAAAAGTTAAAAAAATAATTTTTCAAGCATAATATAAGGGATCTACACGATCGGAGATTGATCGTTTTCCGCTCCACAGTAAGGATCCATATGTTATTCTTTTACAGTAAAATTGATTTTAAAAAAGCTTAGTTTTTAATCAACTTGAAAACCATATTTTTTATAGATATTTTTAGCCGATGATGACTGTAGATAAGTCATAAAATCAGTTGCGGCCTGCTTATTTTTTGATTTTTTTAATTTACCAGCCATGTATTTTGCCGTTATATTTTCATGATCTGGAATAGCAATACTTTCAATTGGATGATTTTTTATCTTTTGAAAGTAGGCTTCAGAATACCATACCGGAGCCACATCAGCTTGTCCCTCCAGTATTCTCAAAGGACTTTCCCGATGATGAATTTTAGTGAGGTAAGTTGATTTATCGGCTACTTTTTCTTCCATGACAGCATGAATGAGTTCTTCTCCGCCTGCTTTCCGATAAGCCGTTTTTATTTGTTCTCCAACCCCTTCCCATGCTGGATTTGGCATACTGATGCGAACATCTTTGCGTTTCAGATCTGTTAAAGACTTGATGTTTTTTGGATTTCCTTTAGGAACCATAAGGGTCAGTTTATTGGTCGCATATGCAATTGTGTGATCGAAGTAGTCTGCCATTTCGGTGATCCTTCTTTGACCAGCCGTATAGATATCAGGAGTGTGTGTGATCTTCAGATTACCAATCGTCAAAGATCCACCCTGTATTTGTTTAGCTAAAATTCCAGGAGGAAGTGTTTCTACAAAAATACGTTCATACTGTGGGTATTCCTTTTTAAACGTTTTGATGAGATCGTCAATAACCATAAACTGATTTCCTGCAAAGAAAATAACCAATTGTGGGTTTTCGATCTCACCGTATAGATCAGGAATATTATCAATACCTGGAATCGTAAAATTTACTGCAGATTCAGGTGGTGTATTCCATGGGGGATGAAATTGGTAATCTTGGGCATATGTAAATGCTGTTCCTAGCAGAAAAGCAAGAAGTGTTTGAAAGAATATTTTCATGTGTTGTCCTTAATTATGGTTTAACAATATTCCATCCTTGATGAGCTCTGATGATCAATTCACCGTTGCCACTCGGTACATAACCGATAAAGTCAAAAAGCTGTTCTTTCGTGAGGTTTCTTTCCTTTAGCGAATTGGTACATTGTGCTACAATAACACCTCGGGCAATTAGCTTTTTGAATTGTTCCTCATATTTAGACGTGCTTTTTAGAAAAGCCTCCGTTCCTCCAGAAAAAGTAATGAGCTCTACTGTTAATTTTCCCTTTAATCTTGGATCATCTAATACATTATTGATATTTCGAATCGCTTTTTCAATCGTTTTAGGATCGTTACTATCCAATTGATAGATCGTATGATAAGCTTTCTTTTCGGCAATAGCTCCCTGAAATGAAGCATTTTTAGTCAATTCCTCTGGGGTCTGAGCGGATAATTTCCCTACACTTAGTAGAGAAATGATCATGATCATCATCGTTTTATTCATTTTTTAAAAATTAAAAGGTCCAAATTTATGTTGTATTGCACTAATTTTATCGTTGTAGGGTGGGTAAGGAGAGTCCTTTGGTTTCTTAGCTAAATTGGGATAGTCTTTTTCTTTATTTGCTTTGATAGGTCTCGAAAAAGAATTAATGTATGCTGCTACATCATATGCCTCCTCATCTGTTAAGATGGGATTGTCATGTGTAGCACCTAAAGGCATATTCCCTTTAATAAATTTCATTGCCGTCAACACGCGTGCCATTCCTGCACCATCGTTGTAGGAATCATCACCCCATAATGGTGGATATTGATAACCCTTACTATCTGTAAGTTTTTGACCTTCCCCATTTGCACCATGACAACTTTGACACTGTTGTTGAAATACGGCAGCACCATTTTTTTGATTGGCGGCCCGTTCTGGAATGGTGACTTTCACAAATCCCTGACCAGCAATTCTTTTTCCAATAGGTACATTTTTGCTGATATATTTGATATAAGTAATTATGGATCTCATTTCAGTACTGTTGACATCAATAGCATGACCATTCATACTGCGTTCAAAACAACCATTGATACGTTCTTCTAACGATTCTATTTTATCTTCTCTTCCGATGTAAATAGGGAAAACACCCGTTAGACCAACGTAAGGTGCAGCAAATGATTTTGTGCCACCATTGAGATGACAATTGGTACAAGCTAAATGATTACCGATTTTTGTTCCATTGTTCTGATAAAAATAATTGTAAGTCTCCCGAATCAATTTTTCCCCATAACTTGCCATCTTATCTTCGTTAGTTTGCTCATAGGGACTTCGTTTTAATTGATCCACATGTGTGATCATTTCTTCACTTTTATGCTCTTTGGGAGAAGACTTATCAGGCAGAGCATTTGTCATGTAAGCAAATAAAATGATAAAGCATACTAATATACTCGTGATCACCATAATGGTACTACTACTTCTCCTAATTTTTTTTATTTCCTCTTCCATTCATACTTGGGTTTAAAACAAAAGTAGCTGAATCGAAAGCAACACTATAATTCAAAATTATTATTACTCATAACATATGGTTATGAGTAGATTTTACCTTTATGCTGCTGTATAAAGTTCATAAATTTAATAGGTAGACCGGTTAAGCCGCCGACAAGATGTGTGATATAGAAATAACGTTCTATACTGAAATTATCAAATTCTATAATTTTGAGTTCACCATTTTTAAGTTCTTCTTGGATAGCATGAATGGATAAAAATGCTGCAGCATGGCTATATTTGAGATAACGCTTTATACTTTCAGAAGAAGATAACGTAATTTCTGTATGAAGGTGTTGTATAGAAACTCCTGCTTCTTTTAATTTCCGATCAATAATATCGCGGGTACCAGAACCTGCCTCTCTAAAGACGAGAGCTAGTTTGTAGATATCGTTAAGCGCATATTTATCCTCATTGCATATCATATTATTGCATCTGGTGACCAAAACAATTTCATCTTTGATATAAGGAATAAATTTTAACGATCTATTATCGGGCAATCCTTCTGTAATACCTAGATGAATCTCATTTTTTATCAGCAACTGTTCAACACGTTTTGAATTTGCTTGGATCACCTTAATTTCATTTTGTGGAAAATGCTGATTAAATGCTACTAGCATTTTAGGTATGACATACTGGGATATAGTCGTACTTATGCCGAGTAAAAGATTTCCATTTTCCTTTCCAATGATTTCGTTGATTTGATATGTCGCCAGATTATATTGCTCCAAAATAATTTGTGCATGATGATAGAGGATTTTTCCAGCAGGGGTAAGCGCTAAACGATTTCCTAACCTTTCAAATAGGGCAGTACCTATTGAATTTTCAATTTCTTGAATATTTTTACTCACTGCAGGCTGAGAAATGAACAGTTCCGATGCTGCTTTGGTGAAGTTGAGTGTATGAGCTGCAACATAAAATACTTTTAGTCTAAAATCGAAATCCATATAGCCTTATTGTGATGTCATGTATTGCTCCAAATCTATAAAAAAATAGATGCGATTTCATGGATTAACAATATTGTCACAATAGCGAAGAGCTTTATAAGAGGTTTATTATTCACAAATGTATCTTTTATGCACATTAAATCTGGCAAAAGTTTATGTCATATCCTTCTTTTGTTGTCGGATGATTACACTGGAGTACGCCTAAATCTTGCTTGCACAAATAGGGTATAGGACAGCTCTGTAAGCTGAAAGCTTGCAAGCATTTTTTGTTTTACTTTTATAGGGGACAAGTGGCCGTATGTGACTATCGAAAGAAAAAAATAAAATATTTCTTTTGTTTGTTACGATTTATTCGTAGACTTGTGTATAATTAGTAGTTTAATAATCAGATATGGAAAAGTTAACAGCACAAGAAGAACAAGCGATGCAAGCAATTTGGAATCTTAAGGCATGTTTCGTGAAGGAGATTTTAGATCATATTAAAGGAGAGAAAATGCCTTACACCACATTGGCTTCTACAGTTAAAAATTTAGAAAAAAAGGGATTCGTCAAATCTGTTAAATATGCAAATGCCAATCGATATGAGCCCCTTATATCTGAAGAGGATTACAAGGAAAAATTTATGCACTCCTTTGTTGGAGATTATTTCAAGAATTCATACAAAGAGATGGTGTCATTCTTTGTGAAAGAAGAAAAACTTTCTGCATCTGAATTGGAAGAAATCATGCAGATGATTAAAGATAACAAAAGCGAATAAGTATGGAAAATATCCTAAATTATGCTATTCAAATTAATGTATTACTTACTGTTGTCTACTTAGGTTATGCATTTTTATTAAAAAACCTAACATTTTATATGCTCAATCGGGTGTACTTGTTGACAGGTATTGTCTTTTCATTTGTATATCCGTTTCTTGACATACAATCTTGGTTTAGTAAACCCATTCCATCCGTTGGGGAGATCGCGATGGATTGGTCTATGTTTTTGGATCAAGATGTTGAGCAATCATTTTTCACTTTAAATAACATATTGATTATCATATTGGGTATAGGTATTGCTGTTTTATTTATACGGTTTTTGATCCAGATGATCAGTTTGTTGCGCATTCATATCTATTCGGAACCTGCACAATGGCAATCTTATCTTTTTAGAAATGTTTTTATACCTATTGTTCCTTTTTCATTTCTGAATAAAATCTATGTCAATCGAGACCATCATGACGAACCTGAATTATTGGATATTTTTAAACACGAAGATATCCATGTTAAAGGTCTGCACTCTATTGATATTTTGATCAGCGAATTTACTTTAATCAGTAGCTGGTTCAATCCTTTAGTCTGGTTGATGCGGAAAGGGATACGTGAAAATTTAGAATTTTTGACAGACCAACAAGTACTTAACCATGGAGTCGATAAACAAGCATATCAATATAGCCTGTTGCGTGTCAACAGTAGTGGGGGTGCTGCTACATTAGGGAATCAATTTAGTTTTAAAGCCTTAAAAAGAAGGATTATGATGATGAATAAAAAACGATCAGCAAAAATACAAATGAGCAAATATGCTTTTATGCTTCCTGTATTTGTATTAACTGCCGCAGCATTTACTTTAAATAAAGCTGAAGCGAAGATTACAGAAGCGGTAGATGCGGCTAAGGAAATGACTTTGGCACCTGTCGTATCAGAGGTTCAAAAACCTGTTGATACCATAGAGAAAGAAATCGATATCAAGCCAGATACATTAAAAGGAAAAGTAATCGGTTTTAAGTTAAACACCGATACTGTTATCAGAGGAAGTGCAATAGTAGATGCTTCTTTTAAAACAACTGAAAGTAATGGGGTGAAAACTGTTATAATAAGAGGTAATTCATCTTTAGGTAAGGATGTCTTATATATAGTGGATGGAAAAGAGACTCAAGCTGATGATATCAGTAGTATTGATCCATATCATATAAAAGAAATTAGTGTGGTTAAAGATCAGGTTGCTACAGTTAAATATGGTGAAAAGGCGAAGAATGGAGTGATATTTATAACGACCAAATCCTCTGCGGAAAAATTTTCAGCACCAACAGCCTCAGAATCTACTAGTAGCTTGAAGAATAAAAATGACGGAATTGAAATTAAGGAAAGAGCTTCTGCAACTGTCATAAGCACCACCTCACCAAGGATTACTATTCATAAAAGAGATAGATTGGCTAATGACCCCTTATATCTAGTTGATGGAAAAATCTATGAGGGTGAAATAAGTTCAATTCAACCTGATCATATCGAAAGTATAGAAGTTTTAAAAGATGCTTCTGCAACTGCGCTTTATGGAGCCAAAGCAGAAAATGGCGTCATTATCGTAACAACAAAAAAGGAAACCTCCGGAAATTCGACTACATTAAAAAGTGATAACGGAAAAACAATTAAGGGAGTCAGCATTAAAGTGAAAAATAACCACGATTCGGTAAAAACTATACCTGAATCTCAAATGGATGAGATCACTATTATTGGTATTAAAAAATAGAATGGCCTTCATCATAAGATTAAAAAAACTAAAAAAGCTCTAAAATTTTTAATTTTAGAGCTTTTTTAGTTTTTTTAAGACTTTTATCTTGGTTCAGATACGGTAAAAGGTTGATAGGGACTCAGATTGAATGTAAAATTTCCATTTGAATCCGTACCGCCAACACTTCTGACTAGAGCCCTAATTATATATGTTGCATTTGGATGGTATTGTTTAACTTCAAAATTGTAGAAAAAAGGCTTGATTTTATTGGTACCTCTAAATTTATCAGCTAATGCATGGTGATCATCTACGGCGATGACTTTTCCATTCTCCAATAGTTCGACACCATCGATCTCTAAAAAGTTTTTTCCACCTGTAAAAAAGAAACCAGCTTGCACGCGGCCTGTAGTATACACCTTTTTAGTAACATCAATTGTCATTTCTTTAAACTGCTCAGTAACTGTAGCGGGACTCCATTTTGCTACAGTATATCCCCCGCTTTTATAATAATCAACTTTCAATTCATCCAATCGATCATAATGTTGATCCAAACGAAGAGAAAAATCACTAAAGTCTTTTTTACTTTGAGCTGTCCATCCTGTTTCAGCAACAGCAAGTAACCGAGGGAAATTTTGTACATTCATATCCTTCACCTCTTGTGGAAGAGCTGTCCATTGATTTGCTTGAACACCTAAAACCAGCTTTTCCTCTTCTGGACTGAGACCCTGACTGGGGTCATATTGATAAACACGTGCTATGGTATTGATATTGCCATAAGCTAGATCGCTCATCGTCCCATCATCCCGGTCAGCTTGTGTGATATCAAAATACATAGGCGCAGTAGGAGTTGCCACGCTTTCAAATCCATTTTTCACTGCTTGCTTAATAGCATCCGCACCTAACCAACTCATGATAGCAGTTTCTTTCGGTAGATTTTTAGCATCCACCAGAATATCATTCCATCCCATTGGTTTTCGGCCTTTGCTGCTGATGATATGAGATACACGCTTGACAAAATAACTCTGTAATTCGGTAACTGTTTTAAAATTATTTTTTTTCATGAAATCCGTGACATGAGGTTCCTTTTCCCACAGATCGTGGCGAACTTCATCACCACCAAAGTGAATGTATTGTCCAGGAAATAGTCCTACAACCTCAGTAAACACATCGTCAAGAAATTGGTAAACAATTTCTTTAGTGGGATCTAATGTGTTGGGAGTAAATTGATTGCCCCAATATCCCCATGAAGAAACAAATGGAAACACATGATTAGGGTAACTGTTCTGATTAACTCCCAATTCCGGATATACCAAAATAGTAGGCCAAGAGTGTCCGGGTACATCAATTTCAGGGACAATCGTAATGTGGCGTGCTTTGGCATAAGCAACTACCTCTTTAATTTGTTCCTGCGTGTAGAATCCGCTGCGTTCGGGTGGTTGATGGGTGGTGTGGTGGAAAACAGTCGCTTTCTCGGATGTTAATTTGGGATACTTTTTGATTTCAATGCGCCAGCCTTGATCGTCAGTCAAGTGCCAGTGGAAAGTATTCATTTTATAGAGCGCCATGACATCCAAGTATTTTTTGATCACATCTACACTATAAAATGTACGGCTTGCATCCTGCATATATCCGCGCCAATGGTACCTCGGAGCATCTGTAATCGACAGATTTGGAACAGTCCATAGGCCATTCTGGACGATAGATTGCTTTTCAATTGTACTAGGTAACAGTTGCCTCAACGTTTGTGTCGCATAGTACAGACCAGTCGCAGATGCAGCTTTAACAATGATGTTATCCGATTTAATATCCAATGTGTACCCTTCTTGCGGTACGTTTTTTAATTGCTGATCAAGAACAAAGTGAATTCCTTTTTTACGGGCATTTTCTTGTTCGATTTTAAGATCAAATCCTGTTGCGGTTTTAATCAATTTTACAAATTCCTGTATTTCAGAACGATTTTCCTTATTTATGTAGATCAGCGTCTGGGGATTTAAAGAAAACTCGCCATTTTGTGCAATCATCTCGCTAGGTTTGGGTATGATCGCAAAGCGTGATTCCTGTGCTTCTAGTTGATACGAAAGCAATAAAATGGCTATAATGGAAAGGCATTTTTGCTTTGTTTTTTTGATATAAAACATGCTTTATTCGGTTTTGATTGATATTAGTTCCTTTAAAGGTAGAAAATCATTTTAACTTAAAATGATGCTTTTCGATATCAAACGTTTGCGCTTTTTTGGGATGGCGGGCTCATAAAGCAGGAAGCCGTTAATCTGTTTAACGGCTTCCTTCTTTATTTTGTATTTAAATTTGTCATCGTCAGCTCAATCCCGATATGGACAAAACTATGGATCATTTTTACTGCGTGGTCGATCAGGCGTGGAAGTTCTTTCTGTTCCTCAGGATCAAATGGACCTAAGACATAATCAATTTGCCTGCCTTTTGGATAATTATCACCAATTCCAAAACGAAGACGAGGATAAGCTTGTCCTCCGCACAAAGCTTCAATCGATTTTAATCCATTATGCCCCGCAGCTGAACCTTTAGGTTTAATCCGTAATGAACCAAATGGAATAGCCAGATCGTCGACAATCACTAATGTGTTTTCGATAGGTACCTTTAGCAGTTGCATGTAATAATTCATGGCCTTACCACTTAAATTCATATAAGTCGTGGGTTTGATCACATACACGTTATGTCCACGCTGCTTGAACTCGGAGTAGGCAGCCAATTTTAACGTTGAAAAAGAAGCATTGGCCTCTTTCACCAGTTGATCAGCAACCATGAAACCAATATTATGACGCGTGTCGGCATATTCTCTTCCGATATTGCCTAATCCTACGATAAGATAATTCATTGTTTAATACTTAGCCTGCAAAAGTAAGGAAACCTTTTCAAATACAATAGACATGCTATGCTTTAACTGGTAAAATAACAACGATTAGCTGACTCCTTATCCAAAGTGACCGTTAATGTAGTTTTTCGTGATCTCGTGCTGCGGATTGTTAAAGATATCGATCGTAGCACCCTCTTCTTTGACTTCACCTAGGTACATAAAGATCGTTTTATCAGCGACACGCTGTGCCTGTTGCATATTATGAGTAACGATGACAATGGTATATTGATCCTTTAACTGATGGATCAGTTCTTCAATTTTCAACGTACTAATCGGATCTAAAGCCGAGCAGGGTTCATCCATTAAAATAACATCAGGTCGAAGTGCAACTGCACGGGCGATACATAAACGTTGTTGTTGTCCGCCGGATAATCGGGTTGCTGGTTTCTTAAGATCATCTTTCACTTCATCCCAAAGATATACCTCCTCCAAAGCCTTTTGAATCACAGCAGGGCTTGCATCCAAATTATTCAACTTTAATCCGTAGGCGATATTTTCCTGTATACTTTTTGGGAATGGATTTGCCTTTTGGAAAACCATACCGATTCTTTTGCGGATATCCGTCACAGATATCCCTTTTTGGTAGATATTCTGACCGTCAATACTTACCATTCCTTCAATTCTGGCATCTGGCACCAGGTCGTGCATACGATTAAACGATCGCAGCAAAGTACTTTTGCCGCATCCAGAAGGGCCAATTAAAGCAGTGACTTTTTTTTTAGGAAATTCAATATCAATTCCCTTTAAAACATGTTTAGAACCAAACCAGATATTCAGGTCTTTGGTATATAAATTATTGGTCATTTTTTCTGTATTTATAACGAATGTAGAAAGCGGTTAAATTCATTAAGAAAACCACCATGATCAGTACGAGTGCAGTTCCATACGCTAATGGACGAACTTCTTCAATAGATTGATGTTGCGTCGATAGCATGTAAAGATGGTATGGTAAAGCCATAAACTCTTGACTGGTATTGACAGAAACATCTGTGATATAAAATGCAACACCTGTAAATAAAATGGGAGCAGTTTCTCCAGCAGCTCGAGATAATGTCAAGACAACACCAGTCAATATACCAGGTAATGATGCAGGTAAAACAACATCTTTAATGGATTCAAATTTTGTCGCTCCTACAGCGAGAGCAGCCTCGCGCATACTGGCCGGAATACGGAGTAATGCTTCTTCTGTTGTCGTGATGATATAGGGTAATGATAGAAGACCCAGCGTCAATCCTGCAGATAGGAGCGATGTTCCGAAGTGTAAGCCCTGTACAAATAATGCTAATCCAAATAAACCATAAATAATAGAGGGAACACCCGATAGGTTACGGATTGAAGCTCTAATGGTGCGCGTCAACCAAGTATTCTTAGCATATTCATTTAAATAGATTGCGCAGCAAACGCCAAATGGAATAGAAAATAGAGCTGTGATTAACGTTAAAATAACAGTTCCGATAATCGGAGAGAGCACGCCCCCCTTTGTCATGCCGTCTGTAGGTAATTCGCTGATGAAAGACCAGGACAAGGAAGACCATCCCTTTGAGAAAATTTCGTATAGGATGACTATTAAGAAAAAGCATACCAATCCCGTTGAGAGCAGTAGTGATCCCCATTCAATAATAGGAGTTATTTTTTTAAAATTAAGCCGCATGATATTTTCTAAAACGATTAATAAAATATTCACCAACCAAATTGGCAATTAAAGTCATAAAGAATAAGACGATCGCAATAGCAAATAAAGCAAAGTAATGTGTCGTCTGATAAGGTACTTCGCCCATTTCAATGGCAATAGTTGCTGTGATGGTCTTGACCGAGTCAAAAAAGTCTTGCGGAAAAAGTGCCGCATTTCCCGTTGCCATTAATACGGTCATCGTTTCGCCGATCGCACGTCCCAGCCCCAACATAACTGCAGCAATTATACCTGGAGCAGCAGCTGGAATCGTAATTTTAATTAACGTTTCCCATTTACTGGCACCCAAAGCATAACTCCCTTCACGATAGGTTTTGGGGATGGCATGTATGGCATCTTCAGATATGGTAATAATAGTTGGCAATGCCATGATCGCAAGTAATAAAGAACCGTTTAAAGCATTTAAACCATTAGGTAGATCCGTAAGTTCCGCGATTTTTGGTCCCACCAATACAATGCCTAAAAAACCGATGACAACAGATGGTATGGCAGCCAACATCTCGATTAACGGTTTTAATATGTTTTTAACCTTTGGACTTGCATATTCTGAAATGTAAGCTGCTGTTCCAATACCCAGAGGAATAGCAATTACCATAGCACCAAATGCAACAATTGTCGTACTGACGATCAGGGGTAAGATACCGTAGGTCGGAGTAGCAGCTGTGGGATTCCATTCACGGCCAGTTAGAAAATCAAAGGGTTTAACCTCTAAAAAGAAGGATATGGCGTTATATAATAACATCCCAAAGATTCCACCCAGAAGTGCCAATACCAAATATCCTGTCAGCTTGAAGGTGTGTTGTGCAACACGATCAATTACAATTCTATTTTTATACTTCATAACCTATATTAGTGAATAACATAATACCCTGATGCTTCGATTAGATTTTTGCCCTTAGCATTTTTTTCAAATGAAATAAAGGGTTCTACCTTTTTCCAAGACTTTTCGGGAATAAATTGGAATAATGGACGCTGGAAATAATAGCGATTTTGACGAATAGCCTCTTGATCCAATGGAGAAACTGCCGTATTCGTGTTATCAATAATTTTTAAAACCTTGATACCTTGTTGGACATTGGTATTTTGCGAGATATAACCTGCACCGACATATCCGATACCGGATTTATCCAATTTTACACTTTCCAAAATCTGGGAATTACCCGTCATTTCTTTAGCAGCCTGACTAAAAGTAATTTTTAATTTTTTCTTGACAAAAGAGTATGTTCCAGAGCTACTTTGTCTACCATAGATAGTAATGGGCGATTTATTATTTGATAATTTTGACCATGAATCTTGTGTTCCATCTAAAATTTCTGCTAAATCTTTTAAGTTGATCGCTTCAAGCGGATTATCTTTATTGACGACAAATGCGGTTGCATCCTCGGCAAAGACAACCGTTCGCAAAGGAATGTTCTTCTGTTTAAATAGGTTTATTTCGTCTTCCGTTAAAGGGCGAGAAGAGTTTGCAATATCAGCTTGCCCGTTGAGTAGCGCAGTGATGCCCAGACCAGAGCCTCCTCCAGAGATGGCAATACTAAAATCAGCATTCTCTTTTGAAAATTCCTCTGCAAGATTTACAGCTAAATTGACCTCGGTGTCTGAACCTTTCATTTTGATGGCATGATCCGCATCAGCGCAGCTTTGAGTCAAAACAAGGATGGAGAATAAGAAGAGCTGTGGATATCCAAAAATGTGCTTTTTCATTACTTTTATAAAACAAGTCGAGACTTTAAGATGTTTTCAAAAGTAATGATACACTGTTAATTCGTCATGAACCCAATGTTAAGAAGGTGTTAATAATTAATTTGCTAAACTTTTCTTAACAAAAAAGGCATCGAATGATCGATGCCTTTTAAAAGCTGTTTAATAAATCTGGAAAGATTATTTTTTACCACCTTTAGTTGCTTTCGCAGCTTCTTGTTCTGCTTGACGTAAAGCACGTGACATAATAACAGATACGATAGTATCGTCAGAATTGTTTAATACTTTAGCGTTTTCTAAAACTACTTGAGCAACGCGGAAAGATTTACCAACTTCCAAAGATTCCATAGGAACTTCAATTTCTTGAGGTAAGTCACCAGGTAAAGCTTTAACACGTAATTTACGTAATTTTTGAACTAATTTACCCCCTAATTTAACACCTGGAGAAGTTCCAGTTAATTTTACAGGAATATTTATTGTAACTTCTTTCTCGTCATTTAACTCTAAAAAGTCAATATGAGTAACTAAGTCAGTTAATGGGTGGAATTGAGCGTCTTGAACGATAGCTTTTACAGTTTTTCCATCAAGGTTTAAGTCAATGAAGACAACCTCTGGAGTGTAAAGAACTGCTTTCAAATCAGCTGCGGATACAGAAAGGTGTGTTTGTGTAGAACCACCATAAAGAACTGCAGGAACATTACCTACGTAACGCAATTCTTTTGAATCTCTTTTCCCTACGTTCTGTCTTACAGAACCGCTAATAGCAATTGATTTCATCTTTAATTTGATTAAATTTTGAGGTGCAAAGATATGTATTTTTATTTATAATAATAGGTTGATAGCTATTATTATAAATAAAAAAACCTTTCTCTGTAAAAGAGAAAGGTCATGTTATATCATTAATGGTCAACAGAATGATTATTCAACCTCGAATAAATCAGAAATTGAACCGTGTTGATTGACATTTTTAATTGCTTTTCCAAATAATTCAGCAGTAGATAACACTCTGATTTTAGTGGAAAGTTTCATTTTTTCTGGATCTAATTGAATCGTATCTGTAACAATCATTTCTGATAATACCGAATTTTCAATAGTTTCGTATGCTTTACCTGATAATACAGCATGTGTACAAACCGCTCTAACAGATTTGGCTCCACTTTCCATAATCAATGCCGCCGCTTTTGATAATGTGCCAGCCGTATCGCAAATGTCATCGATCAAAACTACGTCCTGACCAGTTACATCGCCAATGATAGACATCGACTCAATTTCATTAGCACGTTTACGACGTTTGTCACAGATGATCACTTCTGCATTAAAGAATTTTGCAAATGTACGAGCGCGGTAAGAACCACCCATGTCTGGAGATGCAATCGTCAAGTTAGGAAGATTCAGTGATTTGATGTAAGGGACAAAGATAATTGAACCATCTAAGTGATCAACAGGGATATCGAAGAAGCCTTGGATTTGAGCAGCGTGTAGATCCATGGTCATGATGCGGTGTGCACCTGCAGCAGTAATTAAATTCGCAATCATTTTAGCACCGATAGCCACACGAGGTTTATCTTTACGGTCTTGACGTGCGAAGCCAAAATAAGGAACCACTGCGGTAATGTAATGTGCTGAAGCACGCTTTGCAGCATCAATCATCAACAATAATTCAAATAAATTATCTGTTGGCTGATTGGTCGATTGAACGATAAATACGTCGCTACCACGAACAGACTCATTGTAAAAAGGCTGGATTTCTCCATCGCTAAAACGAGCTAACGTTTTATCTCCAAGAGGTTTCCCATAGGAAGAAGCGATTTTTTCTGCTAATTCTGTAGTGCCAGAACCGGCGAATAACTTAACCGTGTTGAATTGCAAAGGCATGGTTTTTTATTTTTGATATAGTGGATTAGAATAGAATTTTCTGTTTGTATGTTGCCAATTACTTTCTAATGACTTAAAAAAAAAGGATTGTTTTTGATAACAATCCATTTCTTTCTTTTTTAAAGTTGCTCGACCTGGATTCGAACCAAGACAAACAGTACCAAAAACTGTCGTACTACCCTTATACTATCGAGCAATCTATCTTAAAGATTTGTTTGATATTGCAACCGCCCTTATCCTTTCGATGGTGCAAAGTTAGATAAATGTTTTTAATTTCAAAATCTCAATCAAAAAAAAATGTCAAAAATTTAAATACTGCCTCATTATGAGCATAAAAAAGTATATGACCCACTTCCGTACTGATTGCGTTGTGCCGACACCTAGTTTCAATCGTCAAAATCTTACGGATATAAATTTTCGCTCCCCGTACATTATATATTGGATATAATCCACATGAGGTTATTCAGTTTTTATAATTATTTGGAAGTATCTTTTTAATAAAAAAGTGAAGTCATGTTCCGTCTGTGAAGCGTAAGTTCTGTATGGGTTCGATCGCCATGCTATATGATGGATAGTCTATGCTCTCAGGCAATATGTTGCAGCACTTTAAATATACTTCTTTCGACAAGTTTGAGCCTGTATTTATTAACGAAGTATAAATCAACTAAGAATAGCAATGTGAATACAAATTGCTCCTATAAATTTTAAGGAGGGTGATAAGTAATGAAAGCGGTTACTTATTAGGAATATATGGAGAATTGTTTTGTGAATAAGTTGGGTGGACTATCAATTTCCAAAAATGTTAAAACGAAAAAAGGCTTACCGAAGTAAGCCTTTTTAAATGTTGCCCGACCTGGATTCGAACCAAGACAAACAGTACCAAAAACTGTCGTACTACCCTTATACTATCGGGCAAACATGCTCAAAAGAGTAACACTATGGAAGCGTGTTGGTCACTTTTGATGATGCAAATATACGGTGCTTTTTCATTTCTGCAAATAAAAAAGTATCATTAAATCCATTTTGATTGATTTTCAGGCTGATAATTTTAAAATTTATTTTCAAGAAGGATTTGAAACCCAATTTTGACACGGATGTCACGGTAACAAATTTGACTTTTACTGGATAAAAAAATATAATTTATTCGTTTCTTATTAAATATCCTTATTTTCGGAACGTATTATAATCTTTATACAGTATAATTTATGAACTATACTAAAATTAACAATGTTTTAGGGTGGACGTGTGCAATTATTGCTACGGTCACTTATATGTTAACCGCTGAAAGGTCAACGAGTTGGTGGGACTGTGGCGAGTTTATTGCCTCCGCATATAAAATGCAGGTCGTTCACCAACCAGGTGCTCCTTTATTTTTGATGATTCAAAATATATTCTCAAACCTTGCGGGTGGAGATGTAACACGTATCGCTTTTTGGATGAATGTGGGATCTGGTGTATGTAGCGGTATCACTATTCTGTTTTTGTTTTGGACCATTACAGCATTAGCGCGTAAAGTGGTCACAAAATCTATAGACGGAGAATATACAAGTGTTGATCTGATCAAAATATTTGGATCGGGTTTGGTAGGAGCATTAGCTTATGCCTTTTCAGATACATTTTGGTTCTCGGCAGTTGAATCCGAAGTATATGCGATGTCATCTTTATGTACAGCAGTCGTTTTTTGGGGCATTTTGAAATGGGAAAATCATGCAGATGAGCCAGGAGCTGATCGTTGGTTGATTCTGATCGCTTATGTGATGGGTCTGTCAATTGGTGTTCACTTATTGAACTTACTGGTCATACCGGCAATTGCATTGGTGATTTACTTTAAAAGAGCCAAAACAATTACGAGTAAAGGAGCAATTCAATCCTTCTTATTAGGTGTTGTCGTACTGGCAGTTATTTTATGGGGTATCATTCAATATTCGGTTAAGTTTGCGGCTTATTTCGATTTATTCTTTGTGAATACCTTAGGACTGGGATTTGGAACAGGATTTACATTTTTTGTTGTTCTATTAGTGGCATTATTAGCTTATGGTATTTGGTATTCAATCAAAAAAGTGAAGCCTATTTTAAATATCGTATTGATCAGTGCTTCATTTATTATTTTTGGTTATAGTTCTTTTGCCATGATTATGATTCGTGCAAAAGCAAATCCAACGTTAAATAATAGTGATCCTGAAAATGCTTTTACATTTTTAAGTTACCTAGGTCGTGAACAATATGCCAGTGAACCTTTATTTAAAGGGCCTAACTTCGATTCTAAAATAACCGGTGTAGAGCCAACTTATTCTTATCGAAAAGATAAAGATAAGTATACGAAGATCCAGACGGGATCTACTTATCAATATGATAAAGAAGTATTATTTCCGCGTGTATATAGTAATAGAGATGGTCACCCAGGGTATTATCAAGATTATTTGAGATTAGGAGAGGGACAATCCCCAACTTTTGGTGATAACTTAAAATTCTTCTTAAATTATCAGATTGGACATATGTACGGACGTTATTTCCTATGGAATTTTGCTGGTCGACAAAATGATCAACAAGGTCATGGTACTTATACGGAAGGAAATTGGATTTCGGGTATTAAGCCTATAGATCAGATGTTGGTCGGTGGACAGGATGCACTGCCTGATTCATTGAATACAGACCCATCAAACAATAAATATTTCTTTTTACCATTAATCATTGGATTGATTGGAGCCTTCTGGCATTTTGGTAAAAGACAAAAAGATGCAGGTGTTGTTGGTTTGCTCTTTTTCTTTACAGGATTGGCGATTGTATTATACCTAAATCAAAGTCCATTACAGCCGCGTGAACGTGATTATGCTTATGCAGGATCTTTCTATGCATTTGCGATATGGATTGGACTAGGTGTATTTGCGATAGCAGATTTCTTAGGTAAGAAAATGAATCCAAAGACAGCTGCAAGTTTGACAACAGGAGTTTGTTTATTAGCAGCTCCGGTTTTATTAGCTAAGGAAAACTGGAATGACCACGATCGCTCCCATAAGTTAACAGCGCGTGATCTTGCTAAGGATTATTTAGAGTCATGTGCTCCAAATGCGATATTGTTCACCTACGGTGATAACGATACCTATCCATTATGGTATGTACAAGAGGTGGAAGGTGTACGTACAGATGTACGTGTCGTCAACTTAAGCTTATTAAGTGCAGATTGGTATATGGCTCAAATGCAACAAAAAGTTAATGATGCAGATGCCTTACCGATTAATATTGAAAAAGAGAAATTCAAAAAAGGTGTCCGCGACGTCATGTATTACCAAGATGTTCAAGTACC
Source organism: Sphingobacterium sp. PCS056 (assembly GCF_023273895.1). Taxonomy (NCBI): domain Bacteria; kingdom Pseudomonadati; phylum Bacteroidota; class Sphingobacteriia; order Sphingobacteriales; family Sphingobacteriaceae; genus Sphingobacterium; species Sphingobacterium sp. PCS056. The sequence goes on from NZ_CP096883.1 coordinate 2,145,159, forward strand.
TGGACATGTTGATCTGAATTTAGTATTGCAGATCATGCTATCGGATGACCCTAAAAATAAAGCGCAGTTGAATTCTGGTGAGTTTGAAAACTTCTTACCAACGAAAAATCTAGCATTAGCGGTAGATCGAAATGCGGTCATTCAAAATAAAACAGTACCAAAAGAATGGGAAAGTTCAATTCCTGATACTTTGGCATGGACCTATAACAAAAACTATGTGACTCGTGCAGAATTGTCGATCTTATCTATTTTGGCAAATAACAACTGGAAAAGGCCTATTTATTTTGCTGCAACAGTGCCAAATGATAACTATTTAGGATTAGATAAGTATTTAGTACAAGAAGGTTTTGCATACCGATTGATGCCTGTGCAGGTGGCAAAAGAGAATGAAGGTTCTCTAGTAAACGCAGATGCTGCTTATACTGCTATTACCAAAAAATATAGTTGGGGCAATATGGCGACTTCACCATACCTAGATCCAGAGTCTTATCGTATGATCGGGTTAATTACCAATTCCATATTGGGAAGTACCGCGACGCAGTTGATGGAGCAAGGAAAAGACAAAGAAGCAAAAGAAGTCGCTTTACTGGCTTATGAAAAAATGCCAAAACGTGTTTTCTTAATGCGTGATGCTTTAAATTATACTCCGATCATCAATATCTTGTATAGTGTTGGAGAAACTCAAAAAGCAACTGATATTGTCAATCGCAATCTCGTATTCTTAAAGCAAAATATGGCATATTATAATGCTATTGCACAAACGAAAACAGAGTTAGAATATGCAAATATTCAAACAGCGCTAAGGACATTGGGTGTTTATAAGAGTATTTTGTCTCAGACCAAAGAGACAAAATTACAACAAGAAGTCGAGCAGCTTGAAAATAATTATAAAAAGCAATTTGGCTTAGAATAAATACTGTGATACACAAAAAAATAGGCTTACAATTTTGTAAGCCTATTTTTTTGTGTATTATATTTTAATTTGACGGAACAAGCTTGAGCGTTTAAAATATGAAATGAATTGTAAAGGCTTGTTTACAAAGTGCTAAATCGATAAAATTGTTTTGAACTTTCAAGAATTTTAGATAATTTGTCGCTTCATCTAACAATTAATTATAACCAAACAGTTTTGAAGTTTCATCTTTATTTTATTGCATATCATGGTAACATGGATGGCTTCGGAGAAAATTAAAAATTAATTATGGTAAATTATCAAATAAAGGAAAGTGCAGAAGTCTATGATGCTATTGTCGTGGGATCAGGAGCCGGTGGTGGAATGGCGGGCTATATCCTTGCCAATGCCGGGCTAAAGGTACTGATGTTGGAGGCAGGTCCTTTTTACGATCCAGCAAAAGATTCATTACAGTTACGTTGGCCTTGGGAGTCTCCGCGACGTGGAGCTTCGACCACGCGGCCGTTTGGAGACTTTGATGCCGCATTTGGAGGCTGGCAAATCGAAGGAGAACCCTATAGCAAAGTAGCAGGTACTGAATTTGAATGGTTCCGTGCTCGCATGTTAGGCGGACGTACTAATCACTGGGGTAGGATATCGCTGCGCATGGGACCTGATGATTTCAAACCCAAAGATGGTGTCACCGATGAATGGCCAATTACTTATGATGAAGTCAAACCATTTTATGATCGTGTAGACCGGATGATCGGTGTATATGGCACCAAGGAGGGTATACAAAATGAACCCGACGGGATTTTTATGAAACCACCAAAACCAAGATTAAATGAGTTGTACATCGCAAAAGGAGCCAAGAAAGCAGGAGTCCCTGTTATTCCGGGCCGTGGAGCCGTGCTGACCGAAGTATCGAAAGAGATCAAAGGTAGAGGTACATGTTTTTACTGTGGTCAGTGTGGTCGTGCTTGTAAAGTGTATGGCGATTTTTCATCTTCATCTTGTTTAGTCATACCAGCAATAAATACAGGCAATCTGAAAGTAATTGACAACGCTATGGTAAGGGAAGTCCTGACCAATGATGAAGGGTTAGCCATTGGTGTTTCTTATGTGAATACCAAAGATATGCAAGAATATGCCGTAAAAGGGAAAACAGTTATTTTAGGAGCTAGTGCCTGTGAGAGTGCGCGTATTATGCTCAATTCCAAATCTAAAGCTCATCCTGGTGGAGTGGGTAATAGCAGCGGTGTAGTCGGTAAATATCTGCATGATTCTACCGGTGCCAGTCTGTCTGGTTTTTTACCACAATTGTTAGATCGAAAACGTTATAATGAAGATGGTGTAGGAAGCGTGCATATTTACTCTCCATGGTGGGAAGATAACAAAAAGCTTAATTTCCCTCGTGGATATCATATTGAATATGGAGGTGGACTCCATATGCCTTCGTATGGATTCTTGAATTGGGTCCCTAATGTAAATAATAATGCGAAAGGTGCCGATGGAAAGCAAAAGCCATTAGGTGGATATGGAGAGTCATTGAAGCAAGACTACAATAGCTTCTATGGTGCAAATGTGGGTATGGCTGGTAGAGGAACCGCTTTAGCACGAATTGATAACTATTGCGAGATTGATCCCAATAAAGTAGATAAATTTGGTATTCCTGTGCTACGCTTCCATTATAAATGGGCTAATGAAGAAATAGCACAGGCCAAGCATATGCAAGAAACGTTTCAATCCATCATGCATGAAATGGGGGCTGTGATCACCTCTAAGATTCCAGGAGCAGATACACTATATGGCTTGGAGGCGCCAGGTAAGATTATACACGAAGGAGGAACGACCCGCATGGGTAATGATCCTAAAACTTCAGCATTAAATAAATGGGGGCAGGCACATGATTGTAAAAATCTGTATGTCGTAGACGCAGGACCATTTGTTCAACAAGGGGATAAAAATCTGACTTGGACGATATTAGCCCTGTCGATGCGCACTGCAGAATATATTTTACAAGAAAAGAAAAACTTAAATAGCTAGGACTCATGAATAGAAGAGAATCACTAAAAGCATTAGGTCTCATTGCAGCAGGAACGGGCCTGTTGGCAGGATCCTGTAATACCGATAAAAGTAAAACAGCAGCGGTAGATACTTCAGACCGCCTTCCAGGAATACAGGATTTTGAATATGAACGCACAAAAGCACTATTAGAAGAGAAATTTTTTAACGAACATGAGTTTGCGACCATTACTGTATTAGCCGATATCATTATTCCTAAAGATGCGTCTTCGGGAAGTGCCTCAGATGCAGGGGTGCCCGACTTTATTGAGTTTATCGTGAAAGATTTACCAGATAATAAAATTCCAATGCGGGGTGGCTTAAAATGGCTAGATGTACAATGTCAAAAAAGATTTGGACAAGCATTTGTTAATTGTAAGCAGCAGGAACAATTGGCTATCGTCGATGATATTGCTTATCCTGAATTAGCGAGACCTGAAATGCAGCAAGGAGTTGCTTTCTTTTCACTCATGCGCAACCTGACTGCTTCTGGATTTTATACCAGCGAAATCGGAGTAAAAGCAATCGGTTTTCAAGGAAATACACCAGGCGTGTGGAACGGTGTTCCAGATGATGTATTGAAACAACATGGATTTGATCCAACTAAATTTTTGGATAAAACATAAAAAATAACTGCCTGACATATTTAAAAAAGGACGTTCAGACCCATGCCCTTATTTCTATTTTATTAGAAATAAGGGCATTTTTTTTATTCGTGTTAACCTCTTGTTTTTCAAGAATATTTGTAAGTTTGTCAAAGGTAACCAGCCTATAATATATGAATCGACAACTCAAACTTTGGGATGCTATTATGATTGTAATGGGATCAATGATTGGAAGTGGAATTTTTATTGTTTCATCAGATATGATGCGACAGTTAGGTTCGGGATGGTGGGTCATAATCGTATGGGGCATTACAGCCGTGATGACTGTTTCTGCAGCCCTATGTTACGGCGAGTTGTCCGCTTTATTTCCCAAAGCGGGAGGCCAATATACCTACTTGACTGAAGTCTTTGGAAAAATGACAGGCTTTTTATACGGCTGGAGCCTATTTACCGTGATTCAAACCGGAACTATTGCTGCAGTAGCAGTGGCATTTGGAAAATTTACAGCCTACCTCATTCCTGAACTCAATAACGCTCCCCCCTTATACCAAAATGGCTCCTTTAAGATTACCTGGATTCAAATACTTGCGATGTTCGTTATCTTAATACTCACCTTTATCAACACTAGGGGAGTACGAAGCGGAAAAATAATACAATCCTTTTTTACATCATCAAAGATCATTGCCTTAATTCTACTCATAATAGGCGGTATATTTATGATCAAAGAAAATCATTTTTCTGAAAACTTGAGTTATGGCTTAAATTCCTATCAAAATTTGAAAGGTCTCGGCTGGACAGATATCAGTGGTGGGATTTTGTTAGGAGGTATTGCTGCTGCAATGGTAGGTTCAGTTTTCAGTAGTGTTGCTTGGGAGAACGTCACTTTTATTGCAGGGGAAATTGAAAATCCCAAACGCAACGTTGTTCGGGCGATGGTGATCGGTACATCCTTAGTGATGGTGCTTTATTTACTCTGTAACTATGTGTACTTATCTGCATTAAGTAGGGAAGAGATTGCATTTGCTGTCAATGACCGTGTGGCGGTCGCGACAGCCAATAAAATATTGGGCGAAACAGGAACGATTATTATGGCTATTCTAGTCATGATATCCACATTTGGCTGTGTCAACGGTATTGTGCTCTCCGGCGCAAGGGTATTTCAACGGATGGCAAAAGATGGTTTATTCTTGAAGCAAGCTATACCTAATAATAAATACGAAGTACCTGAAAAATCACTATGGTTGCAGGGAATATGGGCTTCACTACTATGTTTGAGCGGTCAGTATGGAGACTTGCTTGACATGATATCTTTTGTGATTGTCTTATTTTATATGATCACGGTATTTGCTGTGATTTGGCTTCGATTTAAACAACCAAATTTAGAACGTCCTTATAAAACGGTAGGATACCCGATCGTTCCTTTAATTTACTTACTTATTGGAGCGGCATTTTGTATCTTATTGATTTTATATAAACCACAATACACATGGCCTGGTTTTATTCTTATTATTCTGGGACTACCTGTTTACTGGTTGATAAACAAGAAAAGAACAGCTACGATAGATTCATAAAACAAGCTTATGAGAGCCTGCTCGCTTATTTTGCCCGGTATACGATAAATCCTGTTCTGGATGGCGCTTAGAAATTAGAAATGTATACAATGATTTTATAGGAAGGGTAGGGGCATTTCTAGTTTTTAATGGTGCTTTTATGTCGTTCATCCGACAATAAATTCATCTTTTATTCGGATTTTTTCGAAAAAAGTGGTACGTTTGCTTAAACATTCCCTTAATGAAACAGTCGATTTTATTAGATGGACCAAAATTTCAGATTACCATTCAAAGACTTTGTCGTCAATTGATTGAGAATCATGGAGATTTTTCAAATACAGTTATAATTGGTATACAACCTCGTGGAACTTTCTTAGCCAGATGCATTGTCAAAGAATTGGAGAAAATGTTGGGTACATCAATTTTAAGTGGAGATTTGGATATTACATTTTACCGTGACGATTTTCGTAGAAAAGGTAATGATGGTCCCATTTTAGCTAACAGCACAAACATCAATTTTATTGTAGAAGGTAAAAAGGTCATTTTGATGGATGACGTCCTTTGGACTGGTCGAACCATTCGTTCTGCGATGGATGCCATTCAAGCATTTGGTCGAGCCGAACGTATCGAACTACTTGTGCTCGTTGACCGTCGTTTTTCAAGACAGATCCCGATCCAACCCGATTATATTGGAATTCAAGTGGATTCTATTGATTCGCAAAAAGTGATTGTGAACTGGCAGGAGTCGGATAATCAGGATAGTATTATCTTGGTAACAGAGAAAAAATAGAATAACGAAAATCTGAATACATTATAAAATGTCATCAACAGCTGAACACTTAAGTACACGTCATTTGTTAGGAATAAAAGATTTGAACGAATCCGATATCCAATTGATTTTAAATACTGCGAGCAACTTTAAAGAAGTTTTAAATAGACCGATCAAGAAAGTTCCCTCTCTGCGTGATATTACAATCGCAAATGTCTTTTTTGAAAACTCCACGCGCACACGTTTATCATTTGAGCTAGCAGAAAAGAGACTTTCAGCAGATATTGTCAATTTTGCAGCCTCATCTTCTTCTGTAAGTAAAGGTGAGACGTTGATCGATACGGTCAATAATATCTTAGCGATGAAAGTGGATATGATCGTGATGCGTCACCCATATGCTGGAGCAGGCGTGTTTTTGAGTAAGCATGTAAACGCACAAATTGTCAATGCCGGTGACGGTGCACATGAGCATCCTACACAAGCGTTATTAGATTCGTTCTCGATTCGTGAACGTTTTGGTGATGTAGCTGGACGTAAAGTAGCAATCATCGGTGATATCACCCATTCACGTGTAGCGCTATCTAATATCTTATGTTTACAAAAACAAGGTGCAGAAGTTATGGTCTGTGGACCAACTACGCTAATTCCTAAATATATCACTTCATTAGGTGTTAAAGTAGAACACGATTTGATGAAAGCATTGAACTGGTGTGATGTAGCGAATATGTTACGTATTCAATTGGAAAGACAAGATATCGCCTATTTCCCATCTTTACGCGAATATACCATGCTTTATGGCTTAAATAAAACCCTATTAGATTCACTGGATAAAGAAATAACAATTATGCATCCAGGACCGATCAATAGAGGAGTAGAGATCACATCTGATGTTGCAGATAGTTCACATTCGATTATATTAGATCAAGTGGAAAATGGTGTAGCCGTGCGTATGGCAGTCCTTTATCTGTTAGCAGGACAGCGAGGTTAACAACAAATTGTTTAAATAGATCAATATGCCTGGTTTTATTTTTAAATCAGGCATATTTTTTTTGTATTAAATACGTTATACTTCTAATAATGTTAACAATTGTGAATAACTTTTGAGGAAAACTCCCTATTTTAGGCTTAATTTAGTACTTTGAAGATTACTATGAGTTTTACTTGGCTTTATTGAGTTAAGTGCTTGTAATATAAAATAAAACATATAAAATATTTTACATATTATGTATAAAAAGATTTACCAGGTAGGGTTTGCGCTAAGTTTGATGGCGACACCAGCTTTAGCACAGCAGACAGAGTGGCAACAAATCAACAAAGCATACAAGTCCGGAATGGAATTGTTTGAAAGAGGTAAGTTTACTTCTGCTTCCGAACAATTTAATCGTGTAGAAGCTTTACGTACCAAATCATCATTACAATTAGATGAAACAGAGGAGCTGACACTCCTAAAAGAAAATGTTCGCTATTATCAAGCGGTATGTGCTCTTGAGCTTGGAGAAACAGATGCTGAAGCACAATTTCTGAAATATATCAAAGACTATCCTTCAAGTGCGAATGCTAAAGCTGCATATTTTCAGATTGGAAAATCGTATTATGCAAAGAAAGATTATGTAAAAGCAATTGAATGGTTTACCAAGATCGATAGTAAAAATTTAGCAGGAAATGAAAGTGCAGAGTATCGTTTTAAATTGGGATATTCTTATTTTACAACTAAGAATTATACGGCTGCAAAACCACTTTTTGAAGCTTTAAAAGATCAGAAATCGGAATATCAAGAAGCATCTATTTATTATTATGCTTACTTATGTTATCTAGATGCGGAGTATAAGACTGCTTTGAATGAGTTTGAACGTCTGAATGGATCAAAAACTTTTGAAACCAGTTATCCGTACTATATTACAGCCTTGTATTTCTTAGATAAGCGCTATGATGATGTTTTGGATTATGCTTTGCCCATTATGCAACGCACCAAACAAGAAAATGAAACGGAATTGTTCCGTATTATCGCAGCGACATACTTTATTAAAGGAGATCTGAAATCATCTAAAAACTACTACGATAAGTTTCAAGCACAAGATCAGGGAAAGACACAAAACAATCAAGATAGTTACCAAATCGGTTATATCGCCTATAAGTTAAAAGATTATGATAAGGCGATTACAGAATTGGAGAAAATGACCGAACCTGATGCTTATTATCAAAGTGCGATGATTACATTAGGAGATTCATTCTTGAAAAAAGGTAATAAACAAGCCGCTCGTAATGCATTCTTCAAAGCATCTAAATTAGATTTTGATAAAGATCTGCAAGAAGAAGGTTTATTTAATTATGCTAAACTTTCTTATGAACTGGAATTCCACCAAGTAGCGTTAGCTTCTACGCAGGAATATTTAAAAACATATCCAAATTCAAAACGTCAGGAAGAGGCTAAAACATTGTTAGCTGAAGTGTTGCTGAGTACTAAAAATTACCGCGAAGCTGTTGATATCTTAGAAACTATTCAGAAACGAGGAAAAGAAGCAAATGTAGCTTACCAAAAAGTAACGTACTATAGAGGTTTGGAATACTATAATGAGCGTGCATTTGAAAATGCGATCTCCTTATTCATGCGTTCGGAAGCGAATCGTTATGATGAAGAGATTTATGCATTAGCTACTTACTGGAAAGCAGAAGCGATGTATGAGGTGCGTAAATATGGTGAAGCAGTAACGAACTTCAATAAATTTTTACGTTTACCAGCAGCTAGCAAAACGGATGTGTACAACTACGCCAACTATGCATTAGCATATGCCGCATTTAGAAATGGTAATTACAATACCGCTGCGAATTATTTTGAACGCTTTTTAGCGACAGGTGGTTCCAAAGGAATTGAATTAAATACCCGTAACGATGCTATCGCGCGTTTAGGAGATTCGTATTTCTCAGCAAAAAATTATGGTAAAGCCATGGAGCAGTATGATCGATTGATCAATGCAAAAGCAGCAAGTCAAGATTATGCTTTATTCCAACGCGGTATTATCCAAGGGCTACAAGGTAATAATGAAGGCAAAATTGCAACGCTTAAATCTGTAATCGCCAAATACCCATCGTCAAACTATGCCGATGATGTTTCCTTCGAGATTCCTTATACCTATTTCTTGATGGGGCAGTCGGATCAAGCTATTTCAGGATTACAAACGATGGTGGAGAAATATCCACGTAGTAGTTATGTGCCTCGTGCTTTGGTTACAATTGGTTTAGTACAATATAATCAAGATAATAACGAAGCTGCTTTAAAGACCTTCCAACGTGTAGTTGATCAATATGCGACTACAGATGAGGCCAAACAAGCGATGCGTTCTATTGAAAATATTTATTTGGACAATAGTGATGCTACTGGCTATATCAAATATGCTACTGGTACCAATATTGGAAATTTAACCACATCTGAGCAAGATAGCCGCACCTTCTCTACTGCTACCACCTTGTTCTCAAGATCAAATTATCAAGGTGCAATCGAAGCTGTCAATGCTTATTTTGACAAATTCCCTAAACCAATTCAAGAAAAATATGCTCGTTTTATTCGTGCAGAAAGTAATGCCGCACTAGGTCATATCGATGAGGCTCTACACGATTATAACATTATCTTGAATGATTGGACAAGTGCTTACACCGAACGTACTTTGGTCAGTGTGTCACGCTTGTATTTGAAGCAGAAGAAATATAATGAAGCAACACAATTGCTCAAAAAATTAGAGTTGACTTCTGAATACAAATCGAACTACAGCTATGCGATCAACAATTTAATGGTGAGCTATTTTGAGATTGGTGATTATAAAGAAACGTTGAATTACTCCAATGCAGTAAGGAATTACGAGAAATCATCGGAGGAAGAAATTGCTAACGCTTCTTTATATGCAGGTAAAGCATATTTAAAACAAAGCAAGCGTGCAGAAGCTCTGAAAGAATTTAATTTAGCAGCCTTAAAAAGCCGTACAGTTATTGGTGCAGAGGCACGCTATAATGTTGCTTTGATGCAGTATGAAAACAAGGAATATGAAGCAGCTATTAAATCAGCTTTTGATGTTTCAGATTCATTCTCTTCTTATGATTACTGGGTAGCAAAAAGCTTTATCTTAATGGCTGATGCTTATGTCGGAAAAGGAGATAATTTCCAAGCAAAATCTACTTTAGAGAGTGTGATTGAAAATTATGATGGTAAGGATGATATTTTGCCTACAGCAAAAGCTCGTCTAGAAAAATTGAACAAAAAGAAATAGGAATAATGAAGAAGTTGCACAATACAACAGTGAAGAAATATACATTAGCAACCTTGTTATTGGGTGCTGGAATGCACTCCTTTGCACAAGAAACACCAAAAAAAGTTGATCCTGCTACACCAGTGACAATCGATTCTTTTGATGTCGTACGTGATTATAAACCTATTCTTGCAGATGCGGTAAAAATCCGTCGTAGTCCTGATATGACTAATAAAAGAGAATATCAGCCAAGATTGACCTATAATAATATCACAGATAAAAAACTAGATATCAATACTGGATTGCGCGAATTGAACGTCAAAGAACTGCCTTTCTCGCAACTAGCGGATCAAACCAGTAACTATGTTAAATTTGGCGTAGGTAACTATAACACGATTCTAGGTGAAGCATATTTAGCCGTTGATCAGTTTGAAAATACACGTTTTGGATTATTTGCCAAACATTTGAACCAAAAAGGAAGTATTGAAGGACAAAAGTTCGCAACACAAGATATCGGTATTTTCGGACGACGTGTTTATGAGCCTTTTACTTTAAATGGTACTTTAGGTTACAACCGTTATGCAACAAACTTCTATGGACAGGTCTTTGATCAGAGTTCTAATCTAATCAATACAACTCCAGAAGCACAAGCTTTTAATGATATCTATTTTAATGGTGAGCTGACCAGTAATACTGATGTGGATAAAGAAGGAGCAGTAAGTTACTCGGCAAAAGCGGATGCTTACCTATTTAAAGATAAGTACAATGCAAAAGAGAATTCATTTGCACTGTCGGGTTATCTGAATAAAAAGATCAACACCTTTAATGTTGGAGCAAATTTAAGCGCAAGCTTTAATTCTGTTGAGGACGTTGAGGTATCGACAAAAAACCATGTGGCATCCATTAATCCGTATATTAAATTCAAAGGCGATAATTATAATGTAACTCTAGGAGCTAATCTCGTGTCGGAGTTTGGTGATAGTAGCCGGTTTAATGTATTCCCAACAGTAGAAGCTGATTTTGCTGTAGTACCAGAATATGTGTACTTATTTGCAGGAGCAAACGGTGGAGTGAAACAAGGATCATTACGTGGTTTTGCAAAAGAAAACCCTTACTTGAATAGCAATATTGAAGTGCGTAACACCTTAGAAAAATTAAATATCTATGCAGGTCTAAAAGGTAATGCAGGCGCAAATTTTGGTTATAAAGTAAAAGCATTTTACAAACAGATCGAAGGACTTCCTTTATTTATCAATAGTAGAGAGGAATTGGGAGAAGGATTTGTTCCCTATAAATTTGATGTTATTTACGATGGCTATTCCAGTAAAGCAACTCATTTTGGGATAGAGGGAGAGATGAACGTTCGTGTTTCACAATTGGTGAACTTAGGGGGTAAGATCAATATTGATGATTACAAAGTAAAAGATACGGAAGAAGCATGGTCATTGCCAAAATTCCGTTTCTTAGCCAATGCAAGATTTAATATTTCGGATAAATTCTTTGTAGATGCCGAGTTATCAACGCAAGGACAAACATCAGCTTTAGCCTATACGTATACAAGTGCTACAGTACGATCCGAAAATCCATCGAAAGTGACGATACCTTCTTTTGCAGATTTTAATGCCGGTGCCGAATATCGGATTAAGAAACAATTAGGCGTATTTGTAAAAGCAAATAATATCTTTGGAACCGAATACGAGCGTTATCAATACTACCCACGTCTAGGTTTTAATATAATTGGTGGTATAAACTTTTCTTTTTAATACAAGAAGATTATAACTTTGCGTTAGCAAATAAGGAACAAGAATGAATTTAGGTAAAAACATCAATAATCTATTAAAGCGTTACTCAGAAGTTTACGTTAAGGGCTTGGGGGTGTTCAAAAGAAAGCATTCTGCGGCACAGTTAGATAGACAGCGTGACCTGTTTTTACCACCTATCTCTTATGTAGAATTTGATTCTACAGCAGAAAATGGGTTTAACTTTATTCATTATATTCAGCAACAGCAAAATCTAAACTTGGATGCAGCCACGCAAGTATTGCAAGATGCTGTGGCAGATTTAAAAGATCAACTGATCCAAAATGGACAAGCAAAACTGGAAGACTTAGGTCATATCGTGAGCTACGGTTCTAGTTTAGTTTTTAAACCATTGGATTTATCAGGATTTAATTTTGAACCGATCAAACATGTTGTTGTTCCAGAAATAGAAACTGTCATTCCAGACCGTGAATTGGAGGAAATTATTCCTCTGATTCCTGTTGAAGAGCAGGAAAGTGTCGATGATGAGCTTGAAGAGGAGAAAGAGGTAGATACCGTAGAAGTAGAAGAAGAGATTGTTACTGAAGAAGTAGAGTCAATTCAATCGGATCCAGTTGTCGAACCGGTGGAAATAGAACCTGTTGTCTTTACTCACGAACAAATCGTGGAGCAAGAGCCCGTAGTGTTGTATGAAGAAAGAACGACACAGTCCAGTACGATGTGGTATTATATTTCTGCCGCAATCATTATTGTCGTATCTGTCATCGTAGCTTTCATGCTCAATCCAACTTTAAAAGATCAACTGTTTGGAAAGAAGCCGGCAGTTGCTCCTGTTGTTGTTGTTGCCCCCGTGGATACAGTAGCAAAAATAGACAGTACGCAATTGAAACAAGATTCAACAGCTCTAATTGACACGTTAAACCAGGATACGGTAATACTTCCTGCAGCGACAAAAGAAACGCTTGTTGTCAAAGAGTCTGTGCCGGTAGCACAGCCCAATTATCAACTGGTCATTGCCACTCCGAAAACGATGGCATTGGCAGAAGAAGAGGTCTTAAGGTTACGAAAAAAGGGATATACAACTGTGCGAGCAGTGGATAGCAAATTTAAGAGGAATAAAAAACGCGTGATTTGGGACACCTATATAACAAAAGAAGAAGCAGATCGTGATCAGGCAACGGTTGCGAAAACTTTCTCAGGAGCATGGGTTGAAAAAATATCGAAATAGTCTAATATAAACAATTTTAAAAATATACATTATTATGTCATTGATTCAGAGCGACAGCAATCTTTTGGACACCATTAATCACGCAGCACAACAGGCGGTACCTGTAGTCAGAGAAGAGAATTTGAGTTTAATTCAAATGATGATGAAGGGGGGATGGATTATGGTTCCCATTTTATTATTGTTGTTTATTGGTTTAATTATCTTTTTTGAACGTTTCCTGACTATTCGTAAAGCGGCAAAATATGATGTTTCATTGATGTCACAAGTAAAAGCAAGTGTTTTATCAGGAAAATTGGATGCAGCTTTAGCTGTTTGCCGTTCTAGTCATTCTGCATTAGGACGTATGTTACAAAAAGGATTACTACGCGTAGGTCGTCCCATCAAAGATATTGAAGGCGCTATTGAAAACGTAGGTAAGCTTGAAGTGGCTAAATTGGAAAAGAACATTAATATTCTGGGAATCATCGCTGGTATTGCACCGATGCTTGGTTTCGTAGGAACTATTTTTGGAGTTATTACGATTTTCCATGAGGTAGAGATGGCTGGTGGTATTGATATCGGTTCGGTATCTGGTGGTCTTTATGTGAAAATGGTTGCTTCGGCTTCAGGTTTGACGGTTGGTATCCTAGCTTACATTGGTTACCATATCTTAAATATGATGGTTGAACGTTTGATCTTACGCATGGAAACGGATGCAGTAGAATTTATTGATTTATTAGATGAACCTGGCGTATAATCGCAGGATCGTATCACTAATTCATCAATTAAAATTTATTAAAATGAATCTAAGAAGTAGAAAAAATAAACCAGCAGCAGAAGTACATACTTCTGCATTGAATGACATCATGTTCTTTCTGATGTTGTTCTTTTTGTTGGCATCTGCTGTCTCCAATCCGCAAGTAGTGAAGTTATTACTTCCAAAATCTAGCGCAGGAGAGCAGTCGGTATCGAAAAAAACATTGACGGTTTCTATTACATCGGATCTAGCTTATCATGTTGAAAAGGCAGTTGTGCCCTATGAAGCATTAGAAGCTGCAATCCAGTCACAAATGAAAACGGGAGAGGAATTGACTATTATGATGTATGTAGACAATAGTGTGCCTATTCAGAATGTGATTTCAGTAATGGATATTGCCAACAAATTAAAGATAAAAGTTGTTTTGGCAACAGAACCAAAGAAAGATTAAAGAGCATTAAACCTTTGAACAGGTTGAAGTCTAATTTTTAAAGAGATAGGAGATATAATACATGGCTTACCATCTTCAACATGAGGAAAATAACTTCCCAAAAGCGCTAGGGATTTCTACTGCTATTATGGGGATTTTGGTATTGATAGGTTTCTTTGTCATTTTTGGCACCAAGACACCTGATGAATACGGTATGGGTGGCATGATTGTCAATTATGGTACAGCAGAAGAAGGCATGGGTGACGATTACATGAGTGTGGAAGAGCCCTCGGTAGATCCCAATGCTAATCATGTAAAACCTGATCGCGTCGTTCCGGAAGAGATTCCTACACCAACACCTTCACAGCAAGTCGCAGATAAAGCTGTCGTAACACAAGATGTAGAAGATGCACCTGCAGTGACCAAATCTTCAAAACCAGTCAAAACAGTAGCTCCTGAAACCACTAAAGAAGTCAAGGATAGTAAACCTACTGTTAACTCAAACGCCCTTTATAAAGGTAAAAAGAATAATGGTACAGGTTCTGGTGACGGGACAGGTTCCGTACCTGGTAACCAAGGAAGTAAATTGGGAGATCCTTTAGCGAGTAATTATGGTGAAGGTGGTTCTGGTAACGGTAATATGATGCTTTCGATTGAAAACCGAAGCTTTACACAGCGACCTCAGATTGATGACAATGGACAGCAGGCAGGAAAGGTAGCAGTAGAGTTCCGTGTTAACCAATCTGGAGTGATCATCTATGCCCGTGCGGGTGTAAAGGGTACAACCATTACGGATCCAGGTTTGTTGGAAAAATGTGAAAGAGCTGTTCGTGGAGCTCGATTGAATCAATTGGCAAATGCACCTGACTCCCAAACAGGTAGAATTGTATTCAATTTTAAGTTAAGATAAAATTTATTGTCAATGCAAAATTATAATGAGGTAATCGAGTATTTATATGCTCGATTACCTATGTTTACCCGTGATGGAGCTTCTGCATATAAAAAGGATTTAGATAATACTTTAGCACTGCTTGATGCTTTGGGCAATCCGCAGCATCAATTCAAGTCTATCCATATCGCAGGAACTAACGGAAAGGGATCATCATCCCATATGTTAGCCTCAATTTTTGCAGAAGCAGGGTATAAAACAGCCCTGTATACTTCCCCACATTTATTGGATTTTAGGGAACGTATCCGTATTAACGGGCAAATGGTCGACGAACAATTTGTGATCGATTTTGTCCATAACCAGCAAGCATTAATCGAACAGATTCAGCCGTCATTTTTTGAAGTGACCGTGGCTATGGCATTTGATTATTTTGCAAAAATGCAAGTCGATATCGCAATTATCGAAGTGGGTTTGGGTGGACGATTAGATTCCACTAATGTGATCCAGCCTTTAATCTCCCTGATTACCAATATCGGCTTTGACCATATGAACATGCTTGGAAATACCCTCGCAGAAATTGCATTTGAAAAAGCAGGTATAATCAAACATGATACTCCAGTTGTCGTTTCAGAATACAATGAAGAGACAGCTCCGGTATTTGTAAAAAAAGCTGAACAGGAACAGGCATCGCTTGAGTTTGCTTCTGAAAAACTGCAATCGAGCATAATAGCAGTCAACGAAGACTATTTGCAGATTGATGTGGTCAACCTACAAGGTCAGACAGAACAGTACGAACTGGATTTAAAAGGAAGTTATCAATCTAAAAATATCTTAGGTGTTTTGCAGATCGTTGATCAGATGCGTAAGCTAGGGTATGATCTGCCGCTTGCATCCGTTAAAAATGGTTTGCGAAAAGTACAATCCTTTACGGGACTTCAAGGACGTTGGCAAACATTGTCAAAAGATCCATTTGTTATCTGTGACACTGGGCATAATGAAGATGGAATCAGGGAAGTATTAAAGAATTTGGATAAGACAAGCTTTAGACAATTGCATTTTGTGATAGGAGCAATGAAGGATAAGGATTTGGGGCATATGTTGCCACTCTTACCAAAAGATGCAATTTATTATTTTAGTAACCCCGATATGCCAAGAGCAATGCCCTCCGTGGAACTGGCAGCGGAAGCACATCAATTGGGATTAAAAGGTAATGCTTATGGTCCGGTAGTAAAGGCTTTTGAAGCTGCTAAGGAGCACTATCAAAAAGGAGATTTAATCTTTGTTGGCGGAAGTAATTTTGTAGTGTCAGAAGTACTCTTACAGCTCAAATAGTAATCTAAAAGTTTCTATACAAAAGGATTTAATGTTTCCTATATTCAAATATTAAAAAATACAAAAGGCTATCCATCATTCGATTCGATAGCCTTTTGTGTATCATGATCTCTTACTTCCTCATCATCCATTTTTGACATTCTTCGAATGACATGCTGGGGTAGAAGCTAGGATCAATTTTACAGGCAATGACTAGTCATTGACCGTCAATTCACCTCTAATATTTTTTTCGACCCAATAAGCAACTTCTTTTTGGTCTTCAAGCTCTCCTTGAAGATACATGAGCTTGGTTACAGCCGCTTCAAATGTCATGTCGTATCCATTGAGCACACCAATAGCTTTTAATCCTGTGCTGGTCTCATATCTTCCCAATTCGACCGAACCGACTTTACATTGCGATATATTCAGAATGTTCTTACCATTATCTATCGCTTCTTTTAATAGATCCAAGAACCATTGATCTGTCGTAGTATTACCTGAACCGAAAGTTTCCATCACAATGGAGCGAACATCGGAATTGAGCACAGCTTTAATTGTACTAGCGCTTATTCCTGGAAAAAGTTTTAATACCGCTACCCGATCATCTAGTTTAGTGTGCAAAATAAACTCTTTGCCACTGTTATTTAAGAGTGCATCTTGATTATATTGTAAGTGTATGCCCGCTTCTACAAGAACAGGGTAGTTGGGCGATCGGAATGCCTCAAATTTAGCTGAATTATATTTAAATGATCGGTTTCCTCTAAATAATTTATTATCAAATAAAATGCAGACTTCCTGAATCATGGATATGCCAAAATGTTTAGTAGAAGCGATTTCCAATGCTGTCATCATATTCTCACGTGCATCAGTACGAATTTCACCGATAGGCAATTGGGATCCCGATAAAATAACGGGCTTTTGCAATCCTTCTAACATAAAACTAAGCACAGATGCCGAAAAGGACATCGTATCTGATCCATGTAAAATCACAAAACCATCATATTCATCATAATTATCTTTGATAATCTGCGCCATCTCAATCCATATTTCAGGCTTCATGTTTGATGAGTCAATAATTGGATCAAATGAATGTACCGTCAATTTATAGTCTAAACGACTCAAATCCGGAAGATTACGTTTGATCAATTCAAAGTCGAATGGAACAAAGGTTCCGGTTTCATCTTTGACCATTCCGATGGTGCCACCTGTGTATATGATAAATATGTTACGCATAATATGATTTAGATTCCAAATATTCTTTGTGAGTTTTCAGTTGTTATTGCTGCCACATCTGCTATTGATACCTCTTTTAGGTCTGCGATTTTCTGCGCGATATAGTATAAGTAGCTGCTTTCGTTTTGCTTTCCTCTAAAGGGAACAGGTGCCAAATAAGGGGCATCTGTTTCTAAAACGATATGTTTCAGATCAATTTGTTTAACCACTTCATCCAGGCCAGCTTTTTTGAAGGTAACCACTCCGCCGATTCCCAATGCAAATCCGAGATCAATCGCCTGTTGTGCTTGTTCAAAGTTACCTGTGAAACAATGTAAGACACCGAAAAGCTTCTCATCTTTCAACTCCTCCAACAATTCAAATAGTTCGTCAAAAGCTTCACGGCAATGAATATCTATAGGTAAATGGAGGTCTTTAGCCCATTGCACCTGTTGGCGGAAGGCATCCTTTTGAATTTCTAAGGTCGATTTGTCCCAGTAGAGATCAAGACCAATTTCCCCAATGGCGTAGACTTGATGCTGTTGTAATGCGGTATAGATCTGCGCTAATTCCTCCTGATAGTTTTCTTTTACATCGCATGGATGTAGACCGAGCATTGGAAAACAATTTGCAGGATAAGCATCTACAGTCTTCATCACGGCTGAAATAGATGCGCTATTCACATTAGGAAGAAATAAGCGCTGTATATCGTTATCAAAACAACGTTGCATCTGTTCTGCTAATGTATTGCTATCGACGTGGTAGTATATATGGGTATGGGTATCTGTTAATAACATGGATTATAGTTATAGCGACGGTAAAAATAAAAGATTAGGTTGATATGACCTAATCTGATAAAAGTTAGCCATTATCATCATGATGTAAATATGTTCAATGCATTGAAAATTAATAAGTAATAGGGATGTTTTGTTGCGAATATATATTAATTGTGGTTTTTTTTTGATTTTTTTGGTAAAAATCGAATAAGCTATCTTTTTTAAGTATGGTTTATTTAGAACTAATATTTTGTCTGCTCAATGTTTAAATTAATAAGGTTTTATTAGTTTAATCTATTGAACAATATAGTATCCCTACTGATTATTCGATCACAGACATTTGTGATCATCTGCTAAGTGCCTAAAACAATGATTCCATAAAAAAAAGCGCTTATCGGTTATCCGATAAGCGCTTTTAACGTAAAAGATTATTTACTTATTTTTTAACTGGCGTAGTTGTAGTAGCCGGTGCAGTTGTAGTAGCTGGAATTGGAGTTGGAGCAGCAGCAGGTGCTTTTCCAGGGATAATATCAACAACCTCTACATCAAAAACTAAAGGTGCATATGGAGGAATTTGTCCTGCATTGCGCTCACCATAAGCTAATGCTGAAGGAATAACCAAAGTTGCTTTTGAACCTTTGTTCAATAATTGGAATGCCTCAGTCCAACCTGTGATCACACCATCCACACCTAAATGTAAACGTAATGCTTCATAAGGTCTTTGTGGATTGAAAACTTTATGTTTTTTAGCTAAATCTGCTTGATTCGTATCAAATACTTTTTCGTTAGTCAATTTACCAATGTAATTAACAACTACCGTATCGCCAACAACAGCATTTTTACCTGTTCCTTGTTTAGTAATCACATATTGTAAACCAGAAGCTGTTTTCTTTGGTTCCAATTTATTATTTTTTAAGTAAGCTTCAACTTTTCCAGCTTCAGCGCCTTTTAACTTTGCAGTTTGCTCTTCAAAGTATTTCGTTACTTGCTCACCCAATTGTTGATCAGTCAATTTACCTTTTTTGAAGTGTTTTTGAACTTTCAACGTATAGATGATATATTTGTCAGCAAATGCTGGTTTTGGTTGTTGTGTTTTAGCAGCTACAGAATCTAAATCGATTTTGAATACCAAACTATCACCTTCACCTACAAATTTGAATAAACCTGTTGGATCTCCTGGATTTTGTTTGATGATACTATCTGGATATAATTGTACGATCTGTGGAATCCCAGCATCGTAAGTACTATTTAATAATGAATCTCTATCAGTCTTAACAACCATGTCTACTGATAATAAATCACCAGATACAGCTTTATCAGCACCAGCATCTTTAGCGATTTTGTACTCTAGGCCGCCCTCAGCCTTTTTGAAATTTTGGCAAGCAGTGAATAAGAATCCTGCTGACGCCAATAATAGAATTGATTTCTTCATTTCAGTTTAATTGCTATCTTTATTTTGTTAATATTTCTTTATAATTTGGTAATGCAGATTTAAATGTATCGATAACCGTTTGTAGATCATCGTGCGAATTTCCTCCTGATGCATTGAGATGTCCACCGCCATTGAAATAGATTTTACAGATTTCATTACAAGGAACATCACCAATTGAGCGCAAAGATAATTTAATTTGTTCAGTTCTGTCAATAATTAATGCAGCTAAACGAATTCCCTTTATCGATAAGGCATAATTGACAAGTCCTTCAGTATCTCCTGTGATCACCTCAAAGCTTTTTAGATCTGCTTGCGTGACATAAATCATAGCGGTATTGTACTCTGGGAATACCTCTAAACGATTAAGTAGGCAATATCCTAAGAATTTTAATCTTCCTTCAGAAGAGCTGTTGTAAATTGATTCATGGATAGCCCAGTTTTGAGCCCCACAGTCAATTAAGCTTGCGATAATGCGGTGGATCTCTGAAGTTGTAGAACGGAAACGGAATGAACCGGTATCGGTCATAATACCAGTATATAAGCAAGTCGCCATATCTGCAGATATGTTTTCTTCATCCTGCATTTCCTCTGTGATAAATCTAAAAATCAATTGTGCTGTTGCAGCAGCTTTGGGGTCCCAGTAAGCATAATCATGAAAACCTTGTGGTTCCAAATGATGATCGATCATGCATTTAAGACCGGTTGCTTTTTCTACAGGAACTGCCATGTCGTGGATACGGCCAAGGCCATTGAAATCTAAGCAAAAGATGATTTCTGCATCAGCAATTAATTGTTGATTTTCTTGCACCTCTCTGGTATAGATGCGCACATGTTCCAGACCTGGAAGCCAGTCTAAAAAGGCCGGAAAGTCGGAAGGAACGATAAGGCTTACATCATGTTTATGGGCTTTCAGCCAATAAAATAGACCTAATGAAGAACCAAGCGCATCGCCATCTGGCTTATAGTGCGTCGTGATTACAATTCTTTTAGGTTCGGATAAAAGTGTCTTTAGTTGTTCTGATGTCAGCATATTCGTATTAAGTCTGCAAACCTACTATAAAAAAAAATATTTCTAGCATTTTTTTATAAACATTTGAGACGATTTTGATCGTTTAATTTTTGTTTTTAAATTTTTGAATTACAATTTGTTAAAACTTGTAAGCGTAAAGTTTGTGATCTCGTTTAGAGCTAATTAAATACGAGGCATTATTCCCAAAATCAATAGGCCCAAAATAGAATTTGGATAGGCCCTCGACAGGAAAACCATTTCTGACCAATCCATCTTCACTAAAGATATAGATCATGCGATTATTCGTGCCGACAGCGACAAGATCATTGTTGTTCGTCACCTTGAAGAAGTTGGGTCTATTGCTCACTTCATCTACAAATTTATATTCAAAATATTTACTATTGTCTTTCTGATTGTAAACCGTTAGATTGTTGTCACTAAGCACGACATAATCTTTATCTGCACTACCGCTCACATCTTCAAAATTGAAGGTGAAATTTGATCCCCAGTCACCTATTTTTGATTTGATAGGCTCACCGTCAAATGGTACTTTAATTATTTCTCCTTGAGTTGCCGGAACGATAACGAAAGAATTTTTCTTGTCAGAAGTCGTAATTAATCCAATTGGATTCTTTAAGGTCTGACCATTGGTATTGAGTTCTTGTTTATTGACTAGGCTTCCTATTTCATTAAAGAAATATACCGATCCTTGACTCGTTGCAGCGATAATATAATGTTGATTGGCAATGGTAGTTGCTTTTAGATCATATAAAATTTTACTATCAACGGTAGGGTTTTTCCAATTTTCGATTTTTTTACCAGTAAGGTCATACGCAGCAATTTGATTGGAGCATGGGATATAAATCCTTTTCTCATTATTGAAAGTTGATAATATCAATCCTGCGGAGGCATTATTTTCTAAACCTATAGAAAAACCAGGAAGTAATTTGCCATCAGGTGAAAATCGGTAGAGGCGACTTCTGGTGTTCAATAATATGCTCCGATCTTGCAATTGTATCGGTTGTCCTAAGATTTCTCCCTGAAATAAAGTCTTCCATAATTCTTTTCCCGAAGGACTAAGAGCATATACAGTATGATCTTGTTCTTGTACTAATATGAATTTGCTATTTTCTGTTTGATTAAAGACCCATGGATTATTGATCAATTTAGAGTTCAACTGAAACGTCCATTCTGCGGTACCTCCAAGACGATTTTTAGATTTGTAAAGCGCATAGAAACCTGAAACAAATTCACCCTCATTGCCACTTAATTGAAAAGATGTTGAATAAAAGTTTTGATAGCCAAATTGCTCTTTATCCCTAAAATCTTTGGCATACTCTGATTTCAAGTTGTTTATGATGGTATTTTTAGCCGTCTCAGGTTCAATATAAAATGTCACATTTGCCCGGTTACTCTGAATCGCACTATGATTTTTGAAGATGGCAGTTCCAGACATCATTTGGTTATCGAAATAGGCTTGACGATACTTGCGTAAAATTCCAGTTTGATTTGCAATCACAAGCACTTTACCTATTCTGGTAAAGTAAGGACGCTGGAAAGTTTTGAATGGATCTCCAAAACTTGAATATAAAATATTGGAGTAGTCAAACTGGTAAATATCATCACCTTGATTGCTACTTATTTTTTTAGCCGTTTCTACAAATTTAGTACTATCCGCTAGACTGACTAAACCAAGCATGGCCTCATTGTCCAGTTCTGCAATAGCAAACTCATCGTTCCACAGCGATAATATATCGGATTGAAAAATCACCTTTCCTTCATTTTCAATTAATTTCTGGTGGCTTTTTATTTTGTCAGCCTCTTTTCGATAGGCAAATAAATCATTCAGACCACTATGAAAGCTAGTAATATTGGAGAGGCTATAGTTGATATAAGAAGCGGTGTTTTTTGGTAAAAAGTTAGCCAGAGTTTGTACCTGTGGCGATTGATTAGCGAAAAGATGAAGGTATTGATGATGGTTCAAATCTAGCTTTGTTTCTCCCTTAAAAATTAGAGCATCATCCTTGAAATTCAAATTCCATGCAGTAGATCCTTGTAGAGAATCGATTTGATTCAGATATACACCAAACTTAGGGCGCATGATTTTTTTCGCAAATGCTGCAAGTTGATGATTATTGAAATATAGACTTAAAGGAGTATTTTTACTATTCTGTTCAATAAAAAACTCAATTTGTTTAGAATCTAATTTTTTAACTTTTTTATCCATTACTTGATAAATAATGGGGCGTTGGTAACTCGCGAAAAGTATATTCTCATACAGTGTACAATATAAAATAGAGTCTTTAATTCCTTTATCAAAACTATAGATGCGATGGCCTAAAGTGTCTGTATGATTTTGTTTATATTTCTTATCAATTCCTTGAAAGATAGCTTCTAATGACTTGTTGTTTAATTTTTCATTTAAGGCTACTGTATATAAGGTTGCTATTCCAGATGTACTGGGGTGGTAAGAAAGAATAATTTCGACATCTTGCACCTTTGCTTTTAGGGCTTCTGAGCTAAGAAAATCTTGTTTTAATGTTTTGAGGTTGTCAAAATCTTGTTTTCCTTGAATAGCTTCAAATAATTCAAAATGTTGAAATATAGTATCTGTTGTTTCGTTGTTTCTGAAGGCAGTAATAAAATAAGTGTCTTCCGGTAAATATTGAAGTGCTTTTGTCGCATTTTCTTGCCTGCTGCTGCTGTCGGAGAAGTAATAGATGGAAGCCGCAACTACGGCTATAAATAGTAAGACAGTAACAATAATTGTATTTCTCATATCTAATAACAAACCTACTAAAAAATATCTGGAACCTGAGTTATCTTACCTAAGAACTCCTTTTGTAACAATAAATTTAATAAATATTCTCCTTTTCTGAGGAAGATTTGATACATTTAGCCAACATTAATAAAATATAGACATAATTTTAAATTAATGAATAAGAGAATCATCCTAGTGGCTGCATTTTTTGGTGCACTAGCTGTTATTTTAGGCGCTTTTGGAGCACATGGTTTAGAAGGAAAGATAAGTGAACAACATATCGAAACTTGGAAAACCGCTAATCAGTATCATTTTTACCATACGTTGGCCTTGTTGTTCTTATCAACTTTTTCAAGAGCAAAAACAGCATCCATTCGTGTATCATTTATTGCTTTTATAATTGGATTGCTTTTCTTTTCAGGATCGTTATATCTGCTCAGTGTACGGGAGATCACAGGTTTCGGCAATCCAGCTATTTTAGGCCCTATCACACCTTTAGGTGGAGTAGCCTTTATTGTCGGATGGTCAGCCTTGTTTGTCGCCGCTCTAAAAAATAAATCATAGTTATACGGTAGTAATACTGTAAAAAATAAGCCCTCGAAGAAATTAACGTTTTTCGAGGGCTTATTTTTAGTAATTTTACATGATACTTGAAATGAATATGCCAGAGCCTCAAAATTTATTTTTCACAGACCGGACGACTGTTTTTGTCGATGTTATTTTGCCTTTAGCACTGGCCAATACCTATACCTATCGTATTCCGGTGGAATGGAACGATAAGATTCAGGTCGGTGTTCGTGTCATGGTGCAATTTGGAAAGAATAAGATTTATTCTGCTATTGTAAAACAAATCAGCAAGGAAGCGCCTAAGCATTATGAAGCAAAGTATATTTTAGATATTATCGATGAAAAACCGATTGTTGATGCCGCACAATTGTTCTTGTGGGATTGGATAGCTGATTATTATATGTGTTCTTTGGGAGAGGTCATGCAAGCTGCATTGCCCTCTGCATTGAAGCTCGCAAGTGAAACTAAAATTGTATCGGCTATACCCGATAATTTTGATCGATCGACATTGACAGACAAAGAATACCTGATCATTGAAGCGCTTGAAGTCGCAGGAGAACTAAAAGTAAACGATATTGTCAAACTATTGAGTCAAAAATCGGTATTCCCGATCCTGAAAGTCATGTTTGATAAAGGTATTGTTTTGATTTCGGAAGAGATTACAGAACGATATAAACCCAAGACTAAAGTTTTCTTCTCTTTTGCCCCAGAATTTCGAGATGAAGATGGGAAACGAAATCTATTGGATGGACTAAACCGAGCTCCCAAACAGCAAGATGCGGTTTTGGCATTTATGCAATTAGCAAAAATGGGTACAGATGTCACCCGTCAGATGATTATGGAAGCTTCAGGCTGTGGTTCAGGCGCGATTACTGCACTTATAGATAAGGGGGTGTTTCAAGTTAAAGAAAAGGTGGTCAGTCGCTTTCAGGGAGAGGATATTGAGTTGGATGCTAATTTTGAATTTAATGCGGATCAACAACGTGCTTATAACCAAATTCAAGAGTGCTTTGAAACTAAAGACGTTACTTTATTGCATGGGGTGACTGCATCTGGAAAAACCCAGCTATATATTCGATTAATTGAGCAAGCACTAGCTGCTGGAAAGTCTGCACTATATCTCTTACCTGAAATTGCTTTAACAGCTCAAATAACCGCGCGCTTAAAATTGCATTTTGGAGATAAACTGGGAGTCTATCATTCCAAATTTAATGATAATGAACGTGCAGAGGTGTGGCATAAAGTAATGAAAAATGAGTTTCAGATTATTGTAGGCGCACGTTCCTCGGTCTTTTTACCGTTTCAAGATTTGGGAATTATCTTAGTCGATGAGGAACACGAAAGTTCATACAAACAATATGATCCAGCTCCAAGGTATCATGCGCGCGATACCGCTATCTACCTAGGTTATATTCACCAAACGAAAGTTTTATTGGGTTCAGCAACGCCTTCCATCGAAAGCTTTTATAATGCAAAATCAAATAAATATGGTTTTGTACAGCTATTAGAAAGGTATGGTAGTGCCCAACTTCCTGATATCCATATTGTCGATATACCACAAGAAGGAAGAAAAGAAAATATGTTTTCATATTTCTCCGGTAATTTACTGAAAGCGATAGAAGGGGCTCTAGAAAGAAAAGAACAGGTTATATTGTTTCAAAACCGACGTGGTCATACCACTATTATCCAATGCAATACCTGTGGTTTTGTCGCTAAATGTGTAAACTGTGATGTTAGTATGACCTATCATAAGAGTTCAAATATGATGCATTGCCATTATTGTGGTCACGTGGAACCACCAATCAAAATATGTCCAGCATGTGGTATGCCTCATATAGAAAGTAAAGGTTTTGGAACGGAGCGGGTAGAGGAAGAGTTAGAATTGCTCATGCCCAATGCGCGCATTGGCCGTCTGGATTTGGACTCGACAAAGGGGAAAAATGGTTTTGATAAGATCATAGGTGCCTTTGATGAACATGAATTTGATATTCTGATCGGTACGCAAATGGTCGCCAAAGGATTGGATTTTGGTCGTGTGAGCTTAATTGGTATTATCAATGCCGATACGATGATTAATTTCCCTGACTTTCGTGCTTATGAACGAGCTTTCTCACTCTTTTTGCAAGTCGCAGGTCGCGCTGGTAGAAGAGAAGCCGGTGGACAGGTCATCATTCAGACCTATACGCCAAAACATCGTGTTTTGGAGCAGGTAGTTGCACATGATTATCAAGGAATGTTTGATACTGAGATAAAAGAACGTAAAAACTTTGCTTATCCTCCTTTTTATCGGGTGATTCGTATTGATATTAAGCATATGGATATCCAAAAATGTTATGATGGAGCTAAGAAATTTGGATCAGCGCTAAGACAGCAGCTAGGCGCTAGAGTTTTAGGTCCTGAAACGCCATTGGTAGGAAGAGTACGGAATTATTTTATCCAAACCATAACGCTTAAAATCGAAAGAAATAATATCAGTATTGTTAAAGTAAAAGACTTAATCAAGCATGTGAAAAATGATTTTATTGCAGATAAATCAAATAGCGGGACGCGTATCGTGATCGATGTAGATCCTTATTAAATCATTGGCTTGTTAAATGAAATTAGCCAAAAATTATTAATTTCAAATGAAAGAGCTTGCCAGTTAATTGATTAGTTGTGAAAATGTTCTTATAGTGGTAATTATTAAATAACAATAGTATTTTTGAGTCATAATGGCGTATAAATTTGTAGATAATTATAGGGAAAAAGGTGCTCGTAAGCAATTGGTGCAGCTACTGAAGACAAGAGGTATTACTGACCAAAATGTATTGAATGCTATCGCTAAAGTACCTCGTCATTTTTTCTTTGATGAGACATTTTGGAATCAGGCGTATAAAGATATCGCTTTTCCTATAGGAGACGGGCAAACCATCTCACAGCCCTATACTGTTGCTTATCAATCGGAATTGCTCCATGTAAAAAAGGGAGATAAAGTGCTGGAAATTGGAACGGGGTCTGGATATCAGACCTGTATCTTAATGGAGCTGGGGGCAAATGTTTACACCATAGAAAGACAAGAAAATTTATACCAGAGAACGATACAGGTTTTACCGTATATGGGATATAAACCTCATTTCTTCTGTGGAGATGGTTCCAAAGGAATTGAGCAACATGCACCATATGATAAAATAATTGTGACTGCAGGGGCTCCCTTTGTGCCGGAAATTATGCTCAAACAATTAAAAATCGGTGGTATATTCGTAATACCAGTTGGTGATGAAAAAGAACAAAAAATGGTAACCATCATTCGAGCTGGAGAAAATGATTTTGATCGAATCGAGCTCGATACCTTTAGATTTGTTCCTTTGGTGGGGGATCAAGCTTGGTAAAAACCAAGCTTTTTTAGTTATTTAAATCAATAAAATAACAGGATTAAAGGCTTATATCAACTGTTAGTTTGAGTTCAAGAGTGAATTTTAGAAGCAAACTAAGCTCATGACCTTTAATGACGAAATGAAGCATGTGTGTTTTCAAAAAAATAGATCATGAATACAAAATACGAGTGCTAGTACAACAGGTTTTACTTGAAATCATACACTCATAAATAATTAAATTTTGATGAAGCCAGCATGAGCATACCGCTCATAAACAGCAGTTAAGATGCACATGCTAAACTCATTATGGTAAAAAAATATTCTCCAATGAAAAATAAAATTATGGACATATACCTTAGTAATAAGGTACAGATCGAGCAAGAAGTAAAGAAACTGGACCGAGCAATTAACCAAAATAGTTTCTTCCGTCTCGGTGTGATCATCTTTGGCGGTGCTGCTTTATTTTATTCATTTCAATTAGAAAATCTACTGCTCGTTCTGATTTTATTTTTTGCACTGATATTTCTTTTTGCTTTCCTGGTAAGTAGGCAAAGTAAATTAGAGAAAATTACTGCGTATCAGAAAGCATTGCTGGCTGTGAACCTAAATGAAATTGATGTCGAAAATAAAGGCGTTAATATGTATGATAATGGGGCACATTTAGAAGATAATAAGCATCCCTATAGTGCAGATCTGGATATTGTTGGAAGCCACTCTCTATTTGAATTGTTAAATCGTTCAACCACAAAAATGGGTTTATCCGTTTTAGGACAATGGTTACTTACTGATGCAAAAAGAGATGAAATTGTAAAAAGACAGGAAGCTGCGGCTGAAATTGCAACTGATATCACATGGAGCCAAGATTTTCAAGCAAAATTGTTGTCAAATTTGAACCAAAAATTAGATGTTAAATCTTTTCTAGCCACATACTTTCAGTCTGCAGATTTCTCATTCGGTCATTCATTTATGCGCTTATACGTGAAGCTAGCCCCATTTTTATTTATCGGTGCTGTTATTCTTGCGGTTATTATTCCTGCTGCAGCATACATACCAGTGGTAATCGGATTGGGACATGTTTTTTGGTCTATGGCCAATGGGGGAAAAGTTTCTTTCTTCTCTAGTCGAATCGATAAAGTTGGCAATCTACTGGATTCGTATGCCGCAAGTATGGAGCTAGTTGAGAATCGAACTTGGAAGGCAACTCGTAATCAAGAATTACAGAAACAACTAAACATACAGGGGTCATCAGACTCAGTTTCTCATGCCTTTAAAAAACTGGGTAAACTGATCAGTAACTTGGATGCTCGAAATAATATGATGGTCGGAACAATCTTGAACATGATATTCTTATGGGATTTTAAGCAGGTATTGGCTATCGTAGATTGGAAAGCAAAGTACCACGTTAATATATTGGAATCATTTGATACGCTTGCTGAAGTAGAAGCATTGGTAAGCCTAGGTACCTGGAACCGTAACCATCCTGACTGGACAGCCCCAATATTATTAGAACAAATGGATTCACCTGTAGAAGCTGTTGATTTGGCTCATCCTCTGATTTCTGCTGATAAAGCCATTGCAAATACATATACCAATGTTGATCATCAGATCGCATTGGTTACGGGTTCAAATATGGCAGGAAAGAGTACATTTTTGCGCACTGTCGGTATCAATGCTGTCTTAGCTTATGCCGGTGCAGTAGTACCCGCTACTTCTTTTAAACTTCCGATCTTTCATTTGATATCCTATATGCGAATAAAAGACAATTTGAATGAGAGTACTTCGACATTTAAAGCAGAACTGGATCGTATGAAATTTATCTTAGAAACAGTAGCGCAGCGTGCTGATAGTTTCTTTTTAATCGATGAGATGCTAAGAGGAACTAATTCGGTCGATAAGTATTTGGGATCAAGAGCCATTATTAAAAAATTGATCATGGAGAATGGTAAGGGGATGGTTGCAACACATGATTTGCAATTGTCGACTTTAGCAGATGAATATCCAAAAATAGTCAAGAATTATCATTTTGATATACAGGTGATTCAAGACGAGATGCTGTTCGATTATAAACTCAAGATCGGAGAGTGTAAAATATTTAATGCTTCAATGTTGTTAAAAGGTATTGGAGTCGACGTAGAACAAGGAAGAAATTAAATAAATAATGACATTACAAGAAAGAATTGAACAGTCGAGAACACATCATTTTATAACTGTTTTCCCGTTTACAACAAACCATCATTCCACTTTGTTCGGAGGTAAAGCTATGGCTATTATGGATGAAGTAACATTTATGTGTGCAACCAGATTCTGCAGAAAAGCACTTGTAACCGTCTCTTCAGACAAGATTGATTTTGAAAAAGCGATCCCTGCAGGTAGTATGATCGAAGCAATCGCTGAGGTTATACACGTTGGGCGAACAAGTTTAAAAGTAAAAGTTGAAATCTTCTTAGAAGATATGTATAAAGACGGTCGCGAATTGGCTGTTAAAGGTGTTTTTTCTTTCGTAGCCTTGGATGATAATAAAAAACCAATACCCGTATTAGAGGGGCTTGAAATCGAGGATTAAATCAGATTACATCTTCATGAAATTACGAATGGAATAACACAAGTTGGTTATTCCATTCGTTTTATAGGCGACAATTCTTTTAATTCCTCCTCTGTGAAAAGCCTATAGTGAACTTTAAATGTTTTCCCTAAGGATGATTCCAATGAAAATCCACCTGGTCCAAACCCATCGAGGACATCCAGGGTGAAATGCGAAAATTTCCAATATTCAAATAAATCGCGATCGATCCAAAATTCATAACCTTCCGCAAGGCCGATCATCGCATCATTCATTCGGGGGTAGAATCCACCTTTTTCAAAACATTGTGGTTGTGTACCTTCACAACATCCCCCTGCCTGATAAAACATCAAATCCCCATGAGTGCTTGATAATTCCTTTATTAGTGCTTTTGCTTTTTCCGTTAACGCTAATCTTTCTACCATAATCCGTTCTATTTTATGCTTTATTTAAAGCTTTTTAAGGGGGTATTTTTAACGATCACCAAAGTTCCAATAGTATGACAGTGGATCCATTTGTTCCCGAATGTTATTGCTGAAAATCTCATCTGTTTTGCTTGATTGTATCCTGCAATAATGTGACCATCTTTCTGCTTGACCTGATATTAATATTGGTCACCCGCGAGGAGTAATTTTGCAAATTGGGCTCAGATACCTACGGTATCCTTTTCGATAATTGAATTTTGTTATTCCACATGATACATTAAGAATTAAAAAAAATGGGATTATAGTAATAACCCCATTTTTTTAATTTTATTTTTCGAGATTAAAAAAAACCAAGTTTTTCTTTACTGTATGAAATCAACATGTTTTTTGTTTGACGGTAATGATCAAGCATCATTTTATGGTTTTCACGACCGATACCAGATTGCTTATAACCTCCAAAAGGAGCGCCAGCAGGGTACGAATGATATTGATTGACCCATACACGTCCAGCTTGGATAGCACGTGGGATTTGATACAGCTGATGTGCATCACGTGTCCAGACTCCAGCTCCCAAACCATAGATGGTATCATTAGCAATTTCTAACGCTTCTTTCTCATCTTTGAATGTTGTAACAGCTAATACAGGACCAAATATTTCCTCTTGGAAAATACGCATTTTGTTATGGCCTTTAAATAAAGTTGGTTTGATATAATACCCTTCTTCCAGACCTTCGCCCAAATGATTTTCATCACCACCAGTTAACAGCTCAGCACCCTCTTCTTTACCCAGTTTGATATAAGACATAATTTTGTCCTTTTGGATTTTTGAAGCTTGAGCACCCATCATCGTTTCTGGATCTAAAGGATCGCCAACTTTAATTTGATTGACACGATCGATCACTTTAGCTATAAAACGATCATAGATATCCTCCTGAATCAGTAAGCGAGAAGGACAAGTACAGATCTCTCCTTGGTTCAGGGCAAATAAAACAGCACCTTCTATTGCTTTATCTAAGAATGCGTCGTCATGATCCATGACCGAACTAAAGAACACATTGGGAGATTTACCACCTAATTCCAATGTTACAGGAATGATGTTTTCCGTAGCATACTGCATCACCATACGGCCAGTTGCAGTAGAGCCAGTAAATGCGGCTTTTGAAACCTTAGGATTGGTGACCAATGCGCGGCCCAATTCTCCACCGAAACCATTGACGATATTGATAACACCATCTGGAATTAGATCACCGATTAATTCCATTAAGACAAGAATAGATACAGGTGTACTCTCTGCTGGCTTTAATACCACACAGTTACCTGCGGCTAAAGCAGGGGCCAATTTCCAAACAGCCATCAAAATTGGGAAATTCCAAGGAATAATCTGCGCAATAACACCGATTGGCTCATGAACAATTAAAGAAACGGTATTTTGATCCAATTCACTTAAAGATCCCTCTTCTGCGCGTATTACACTGGCAAAATAACGAAAGTGATCAATCGCTAATGGAATGTCTGCATTTAACGTTTCGCGAACAGCTTTTCCATTGTCAACCGTTTCAACTGCTGCAATGTATTCCAAGTTTTGCTCGATGCGGTCTGCAATTTTATTTAAAATGATGTTTCTTTCCGTCGAAGAGGTTTTTCCCCAGGTTTCAAATGCTTTTGAAGCTGTATCAACAGCTAATTCTAAATCTTCCTTTGTAGAATGTGCAACCTGTGTAAATACTTTACCATCTAAAGGAGAGATATTGTCAAAGTATTTTCCTAATGTTGGTGGAACAAATTTTCCACCTATGTAATTACCATAACGCTCTTTAAACGACGGTCTTTGAATTGCTGCCATAATATTTGTTTTTTATAATGTTATACAAATTGTTGTATCTCAAATTTAGTAAAAGTGTTTGCTTACTTACAGCATTATAGTTTCAAAGGGTAGCATTATAATTTCATCATCAAAGCGGCAGATAACCCATAAATCGATGTTGGAGGCGGTGATTGTAGATGAAATAATCCAATATTCGACATAATTATCTTGTATTTTAAAGACAATTTGTCTAAGTTTGATTACCAGCCAATTATAATAAAAGATAGGGATATGATAAACAACAGGCTTGTAAATTCGTTGCCATTTTCATCGCGTCATGAACTTTCTACGCTGGTAGAGAATAGGAGAGCGTTTACTTTAGAAAATCTAGAATTAAACGTATTTGAGACTTATCAAAGATCTGAGAAAGTTGCTTTACAATTTGATGATCTGGTGATTATCAATATGATTCATGGAAAAAAAATTATGCACCTCCAGCAACGAGATTCCTTTGAATATTTACCTGGTCAGACCATGATATTGCCTGCATACAGTAAAATGCAGATCGATTTTCCAGAAGCTACTTTTACAGCGCCTACACAATGTACCGCTTTGACAATAAGTAAAGCGAAGATAGATGAAGTGATTAACCATCTTAATGAGCACTATCCAAAAGCAAATGCAGTAATGGATTGGAAATTAGACTTAAACTTGTTTCATCTGTATAACACTCCAGAATTGACGGATTTGATTAATAAATTATTCCAAACCATCACTAGTGATAATCCGTTGAAAGATGCCCTAGCTGATCTTACCTTTCGTGAACTTGTTATCCGTTTACTTCAAACGCAATCGTTACTGTCTCTTGATATTGGTAAGACAAAAAATAATACAGCTTTAGAGCATATCCGAAATTATATACATGCCCACCTTTCCGAATCCATTACAGTGGAAGTCTTAGAAAAGCAGGCAAATATGAGTAAGTCTAGTTTATTTCGCCTTTTTAAAAACGAATTGGGGATTACACCAATAGAATACATTATCAGAACACGTATTCAGCAGGCAAAGAGTTTGTTACGGAAAACAAAAAGCGTTAAAGAGACTTGTTTTCGTGTTGGATTTAATGATGTCAATTATTTTGTTCGTCTCTTTAAAAATAGAGTAGGTATAACACCTGGAGCTTACATCATATGCGGGTAGGCACTATCTTTTTAGCGCTCGATCCAGCTCTCTTTTGCCTTCTCTGTCTTTGATGGTATCACGTTTATCAAAGTCTTTTTTACCTTGCGCTAAAGCTATTTCCACTTTAGCAAAACCTCTAGGACTGATGAAAATACGTAGCGGAACGATGGTAAAACCCTTTTCCTCTCCTTTTAATCTTAATTTTTTCAATTCTCTCTTTGTCAATAACAATTGACGATCACGCTTTGCCTCGTGATTGTAAAACGATCCATGCGAATACTCTGCGATATGCATGTTTCTTAGATAAAGACCGTCATGAAAAAAATTGCAAAAACTATCATTGATATTTGCTTTTCCTTCTCGAATTGATTTGATTTCTGTGCCAAGCAGTCTAATTCCAGCGACATATCTGTCAAGCAAATGGTATTCAAACGATGCCCTTTTATTTTTTATATTGATATCTGATGATATTGCCATAATTTCTTAATATATTTATTCCCATTCCATTTCCAAATACAAACCCAGCTAAGTTTGTGATATGTAAAGCCACGGAAAAGCAAATATAAATATTATAATGGTGTTTTTTTTAGCATTGTTATTTTTTGGATTTTAATTTAAGTGTTAAATTAAAATTATTTTTACGATATTTATATGTGAAAAATATGACTAACATTAAGTGAAAGTCAGGTTTTGTTTTCGTATGTTTGCATCGTTTTTGATTTAATATTGTATTTCACGCAGTATTTAGGAAGTCATTTTGTATTAATCTATTTGGAAGTAGGAATTGAAAGTGCTGATGATGAAGCTGATATTTTGGTAATCATTGCAGTCAAAAACAATTATAAAATTTAAGAAATACCTTTTAATCGCATGAGTAAAGGAAAATTAGGCGAGAGAATATCGCAATTTAAAATCGTTAGTGAGTTAAAAGCTAAAGGCTTATATGCTTATTTTAGACCCATTCAGTCGAGACAAGATACCGAAGTAAAAATTGATGGCAAACGTGTTTTGATGTTTGGTTCTAATTCTTATTTAGGATTAACGACGGATGAACGTATTATCAAAGCTTCTCAAGATGCATTAGCAAAATATGGAACCGGTTGTGCTGGATCTCGTTTTTTAAATGGTACTTTAGATATTCATGTGGAGCTTGAGGAGAAATTGTCGGCTTATGTGGGGAAAGAGTCAACTATTTTATTCAGTACGGGTTTTCAATCAAATTTAGGACCATTATCATGTCTTACGGGACGTAATGATTATATCTTATTGGATGAACGCGATCATGCTTCCATTATTGATGGTAGTAGATTGTCCTTTTCTAAAGTGATCAAGTATGCGCACAACGATATGAACGATCTGCGTGCAAAAATAGCTAGATTACCAGAAGAAAGTGGCAAATTGATCGCAACAGATGGTATCTTCAGTATGGAAGGGGATATCGTTAACTTACCAGAATTAATAAAAATTGCAGACGAGTTTGATGCGACAGTAATGGTCGATGATGCACATAGTTTAGGTGTGATCGGAGAAAAGGGAGCTGGTACAGCGTCACATTTTGGACTAACTGATAGCGCCGATTTGATTATGGGTACCTTCAGTAAATCATTTGCTTCATTGGGCGGATTTGTTTCTGGAGATGCTGATGTTATTGAATACTTGAAGCACTCTGCACGCTCGGTCATGTTTAGCGCTAGTATGACTCCAGCTTCTGTTGCTTCGACATTGAAAGCTTTGGAGATCATTCAAGCAGAGCCTCAACATATTGAAAAATTGTGGGCAAATACAAATTACGCTAAAAAATTATTATTAGAAAGTGGTTTTGATTTGGGTGCGACAGAGAGCCCGATTTTACCAATTTTTATTAGAAATAACGAAAAGACATTCTGGGTAACTAAAATGCTTCAAGACGATGGTGTTTTTGTCAATCCAGTAGTTTCACCTGCTGTTCCTGCGGAAGAATCTTTGATTCGTTTCTCACTAATGGCAACACATAGCTTCGATCAAATTGATGAAGCGATCGAGAAGATGGTTAAAGTCTTCAAATTAGCAGATGTTGAATCATTAATCTAAGTGTCTATTATGATACAGGTTATCCCCGTTGAAACTAAGAAACAGAAACGGTTGTATATAGATTTTCCGCATACTTTATATGCGGAAAATCCTTATTATGTACCAGAGCTATATCTTGCTCAGTATGATT
Source organism: Sphingobacterium sp. PCS056 (assembly GCF_023273895.1). Taxonomy (NCBI): domain Bacteria; kingdom Pseudomonadati; phylum Bacteroidota; class Sphingobacteriia; order Sphingobacteriales; family Sphingobacteriaceae; genus Sphingobacterium; species Sphingobacterium sp. PCS056. Next base: position 2,180,912 of record NZ_CP096883.1, read on the forward strand.
TGCTAACTCCTGGCAAGCATCCCTTTTACAAACATTCCTCAACACAATTATTTTTAGCGTACAAAGATCAGAAATTGGTCGGTCGTATTGCTGCAATTTGGAATGTGAATCACAATGCCTTTAATCAAGTGCAGGAAGGTCAGTGGGGATTTTTTGATTCCATAAACGATCAAGAAGTTGCAAATGCTTTATTTCAAGCTGCAAAAGATTGGGTAAAAGCTAAAGGTGGAACGAATATCGTCGGTCCAATTAATTTAACGACCAATGATACCTGCGGTTTATTGGTGGAAGGATTTGATAGTCCTCCTGTAGCCATGATGCCTTATAATTTTGCTTACTATCCAGATCTGGTAACAAATGCCGGTTTTCAAAAGAAAATTGATTTGCGTGCTTATCTGGTGATGGAAAATAAAGCAAGTAAACGATCTGTTCTTCTGCTGGAAAAACTAGAAGAGCGGTTAAATCGTTCCGGAATTAAGATCCGTCAAATGAATTTGAAGGATTTTAAAAATGAAACAGAGCGAATCAGAGAGATTTATAATAAGGCGTGGGATAAAAACTTAGGTTTTGTGCCCTTTACGGAAGATGAATTTAATTACGCAGCTAAAGAAATGAAAATGATTGTTGATCCTAGATATGCTTTGTTGGCAGAAAAGGATGGTAAAGTCATTGGATTTGCTTTAGGTATTCCAGATATCAACCAAATTTTAATTAAAATCAAGCGCGGAAGATTATTACCTACCGGGATTTTCAAATTATTATTTGGATTGAAAAAGGTAAATCTGATTCGTGTTCTGATGCTTGGGGTACTGGATGAGTACCGTAAATTAGGAATTGAAGCCTGCCTTTATGGTAGCATAATTAAAAATTCTGGAGACGGATTTACCGTTAAAGGAGCAGAATGCTCATGGATGCTTGATACTAATTATATGATGAATCATGCTATCGAGCAAATCAATGGAGAATTGTACAAACGCTATCGTCTGTACGAGCAAGCGCTATGAGAAAAAAAATCTTAATCACAGGCGCAAGTGGTTTTGTCGGTTATCATCTCGTTCAAGCTGCCTATGAGGCAGGCTTGGAAGTGCATGCAGCCGTTAGGAAAACCAGTGATGTCAGTGAAATAAAGTCTTTTGTTGATCAATTTGTTTATCCTGATTTTAAAAATAAGGATTCATTATTGGAACTGTTAGAGCTAGAGCAATATGCCTATATTGTTCATGCAGCTGCAATGACAAGAGCAAAGAACGAATTAGATCTTGTTGAGGTAAATGTTGGGTATAGCGAATGCTTGGCAGACGCAGTCTTTGAATCCAATATACCGCTTGAACGATTTGTTTTTATTAGTAGTCTCGCAGCGATCGGACCAGTGGCTTATGACGCACCTGCGATCAATGAGCAAAATGATTATCACCCTGTAACAGCATATGGCCGTAGTAAAGTCCTGGCTGAAAAGATGCTTGATAAATATGTTGACAATAAACTTTCCATTATCCGTCCTACTGCAGTATATGGACCCAAAGAGAAAGATCTTTTTGTGTTGTTTAAAACATTAAATACGGGTTTAGATGCTTATATTGGAAAATCACCTCAAAAATTAACTTTTGTTTTTGTAAAAGATCTCGTTAATGCTATTCTGAATGCATGCTTTTTAGATAAAGGCGGCAAGAAAGTTTATAATATTACCGATGGCTTAGTGTATGACCGTTATGAAATGGCAACAATTTTTAAAAAATATACTGCTAAGTCCCTATATAGATTACACCTTCCACTTCGCTTGGTTAGAGGTGTGGCTCAAGCAATGGATCTCGCATATAAAAAATCCAAATCAATACCGGTATTGTATCCGGAAAGATTAAATGAATTGACAGCCGCTAGTTGGGCATGTGATATCAGTTCATCAATAAAAAATATTCAATATAAACCTATTTATGATTTGGATGCTGGCTTGAAAGTTACAATTCAATGGTATCGTGATCATAAATGGTTAAAATAACAAAGAGAGATGAGTGGTCAAAAAATAAACAAAAAACTTTTTCAAGATAGAAAGAGAACAAATATATTGAGTAATCCAGAACAGAAATTTATTTCGTATTTAGTTCCGCGTATTCCAAATTGGATTTCATCCGATGGACTAACAGCAATTGGTTTGTTTGGTTCCTTAATGATTATGGTAAGTTTTATCCTAGCGCAATATTGGGATATTAATTATTTATTATTAGGTATAGTAGGTTTTTTTATTCAGTGGTTCGGTGATTCACTTGATGGTAGAATTGCTTTTTATAGAAATAAGTCTCGTAAATGGTATGGATTTTCTTTAGATATTGTCATGGATTGGATTAGTACGGTGATGATCGGACTGGGATATGTATTCTATGCTAAAGGTAATTTTGAATTAACTGGTTTTGTTTTGGTGGCTTTGTATGGTTGGGCGATGATTTTATCCTTGCTGCGCTATAAGGTAACCGACAAATATACAATAGATGCAGGTATCGTTGGACCAACAGAAATCCGCGTTATTATTTGTCTTGTATTGCTGGTTGAGGTATTCTTCGTAGGTGCCATCCATTATTTAGTGATGGGAATCTGTGCTATTCTTTTTGTTATCAATGCTATTGATACTAAAAAATTACTGGATTTAGGAGATATCAGAGATGCTGAAGAGAAAAAAACGAAAGAGCCTGAAAACGTTTAACATATGAATGCAAAACTAAAAGAATTCTTTAGAGCGCAATTATCAGCTTTTGTAGGTGGTCTTTCAGATTTTGGCATTTATACTTTCTGCTATAAAGTACTCAGTATTTCGCCCGCATTTTCAAATGTAATTAGTGGCTCTTTAGGGGCGGTCGTTAATTTTGTAATCAACCGTTACTGGTCTTTCAATAATACTTCGGCCCCACTTGGAAAACAGCTAGGTAAATTTGTAATCGTAGTTGCTGGAAGTATACTCCTAAAGTCACTTGGCATTTATCTGTTGGATGACAGATTACATTTACATCCTTTGCTATCAAAAGTGATTGTGGAGATTATTGTTTCGTTAGGATTCAATTATACGCTTCAACGCTTTTGGGTTTTTAAAAAGTAGCGGTAAAAGAATTAATCCATAATAGGATTGTCAGGTCATCTCAGAAGAGATGACCTTTTTTATTCCCTTTTACTATAAAAAAATAAATGTTTTCGATAGCTATGCATTTTTTATAAAAATGATCGCTCATCAAATAGTTTTATGTTATATAGATCGAGTATTCATTTAAGGGATCATTAGAACTGGATTAGGGCAATTATGCTGCTTTTTTAAAATGAAAGTCGGAGAGGATAAATTTTTACTCTGCTAAAAGGAAAAGGGTTTAATAAAATGTATGATAAATCTTATACTTTAAGTAGACGTGTTAACATGCAAGTATTTTATCTAAGGGAGAGTAGTGATGTGAAATGGATATCTGATTGCTACTAACTACATACCAAATTCTGACCAACTTCGTATTTAATACCGGTATAGTAGGGGGGGTATAGGGGGTTTATAGGGGGTTAGTAGGGGTATACCCCTACTAACCCCCTATAAACCCTAAGTAATGTCTGGTGTATTCCCCATTTAATAGTGAAGTTGGTATGTAGTTGGTCAGAATTTGTCTTTAAGATCTGGTATATATTGAAAAGTAACGGAGTATCGAGTAACGCAGTGATTTAGTGACGGAGTAAAGCAGTAACATAAAAGGGTAACGCAGTGATCGAGTAACTAGGTAACATAGTAACGGAGTGACGAAGTAACCGAGTAACGCAGTACTTGTATGATGATCCCATATATGGACAGGTGACGGGCGTGTCCGCACACAGATGGCCCCAGACCAATTAGCAATGTGATCCATAGCAAAAGCTAATCCATATCCGAACCAGCATGCTCATCAGGTGGCATCCAGATAAATTATCGGTCACATTTCTAGCCCTTTACCGTGCCGCGGTAAACTATTTCCGGAAAACATTAGGAAGTGAAGGATAAAAGTTCCTATCTTTGCACCACTCCGCAAGGGAGGAACGGCTGATCCGAAAGGAGAGGCACTGAGAAAAGAAGGGTTTAATTTAGTTTAAACGCGGAAACGAAAGGAAAACAAAAAAATAAATTTTCACATTTATTTTGGAGATACCAAAAAGATTTCTACCTTTGCAGTCCCAACGGAAACGAAGGGAAACAGACAAGACCGATACCGGCGCAATGCCGACATCATATAAAGCCGAAGCGAGATGCGGGAGCGAAGAAAGTTCTTTAAAAATATAATCATGTAACGTAACGAGTAGTGTTGAGAAACAACGAAAGTTAAAAAAATCAACCTGTTCAATTTTAGAATTAGAAATAAAAATACAAGACAATTCTATTTATTATAAATAGTCTTGATCTTACACTTCATTTTACAATGGAGAGTTTGATCCTGGCTCAGGATGAACGCTAGCGGCAGGCCTAATACATGCAAGTCGGACGGGATTGAAATTAAAGCTTGCTTTAATTTCATGAGAGTGGCGCACGGGTGCGTAACGCGTGAGCAACCTACCCATATCAGGGGGATAGCCTCTCGAAAGAGAGATTAACACCGCATAACATCATTTACCGGCATCGGATTATGATCAAATATTTATAGGATATGGATGGGCTCGCGTGACATTAGCTAGTTGGAGGGGTAACGGCCCACCAAGGCTACGATGTCTAGGGGCTCTGAGAGGAGAATCCCCCACACTGGTACTGAGACACGGACCAGACTCCTACGGGAGGCAGCAGTAAGGAATATTGGTCAATGGAGGGAACTCTGAACCAGCCATGCCGCGTGCAGGATGACTGCCCTATGGGTTGTAAACTGCTTTTGTCAGGGAATAAACCTTTCCACGTGTGGGAAGCTGAATGTACCTGAAGAATAAGGATCGGCTAACTCCGTGCCAGCAGCCGCGGTAATACGGAGGATCCAAGCGTTATCCGGATTTATTGGGTTTAAAGGGTGCGTAGGCGGTCCTATAAGTCAGTGGTGAAAGACGGCAGCTTAACTGTCGCAGTGCCTTTGATACTGTAGGACTTGAATCTATTTGAAGTGGGCGGAATAAGACAAGTAGCGGTGAAATGCATAGATATGTCTTAGAACTCCGATTGCGAAGGCAGCTCACTAAGTTAGTATTGACGCTGATGCACGAAAGCGTGGGGATCAAACAGGATTAGATACCCTGGTAGTCCACGCCCTAAACGATGATAACTCGATGTTTGCGATACACAGTAAGCGTCCAAGCGAAAGCGTTAAGTTATCCACCTGGGGAGTACGGTCGCAAGATTGAAACTCAAAGGAATTGACGGGGGCCCGCACAAGCGGAGGAGCATGTGGTTTAATTCGATGATACGCGAGGAACCTTACCCGGGCTTGAAAGTTAGTGAATGATCCAGAGACGGATCAGTCCTTCGGGACACGAAACTAGGTGCTGCATGGCTGTCGTCAGCTCGTGCCGTGAGGTGTTGGGTTAAGTCCCGCAACGAGCGCAACCCCTATGTTTAGTTGCCAGCACATTAAGGTGGGGACTCTAAACAGACTGCCAGCGTAAGCTGTGAGGAAGGTGGGGACGACGTCAAGTCATCATGGCCCTTACGTCCGGGGCTACACACGTGCTACAATGGATGGTACAGCGGGCAGCTACATAGCAATATGGTGCTAATCTCTAAAAGCCATTCACAGTTCGGATTGAGGTCTGCAACTCGACCTCATGAAGTTGGATTCGCTAGTAATCGCGTATCAGCAATGACGCGGTGAATACGTTCCCGGGCCTTGTACACACCGCCCGTCAAGCCATGAAAGTTGGGGGTACCTAAAGCATGTAACCGCAAGGAGCGTGTTAGGGTAAAACCGATAATTGGGGCTAAGTCGTAACAAGGTAGCCGTACCGGAAGGTGCGGCTGGAATACCTCCTTTCTAGAGCATTCAGGATTGAAGCTCGTTACGTACACACATGGTTTATATAAGAAACAAACAAGAGACAAAACATTTGAAGAAATGTGCCCATCCCTGATTGGATGGTCCAGAGAGATAGAAAGATAAGCTAGTCCCGTAGCTCAGTTGGTTAGAGCACTACACTGATAATGTAGGGGTCAGCAGTTCAAATCTGCTCGGGACTACCAAAAATACACGGGGAATTAGCTCAGCTGGCTAGAGCACCTGCCTTGCACGCAGGGGGTCATCGGTTCGACTCCGATATTCTCCACAGGTATCCGCGCCGTATAAGATATTTACGGCATATACAGCGGAAACAAAGAGTTCTTTGACATATTGAAAGAAAAAAAATTACAAGAGAAGACAACAGTAGAGACAATACTGTGGTGTGCCTGATGTATTATGAAGACCCTCGGTCAAGGCCGAACGGATTAATGCGTAGCACCATGGTTATATATATCAAAAAGCAACCCATAGTAGCAAAAGGGCTATGAGGTGAAGAAAGTAAATAAGGGCACACGGGGGATGCCTAGGCTCTCAGAGGCGATGAAGGACGTGATAAGCTGCGATAAGCTTCGGGGATTAGCAAATGTGAGATTGATCCGAAGATTTCCGAATGGGGCAACCTAGCATACTGAAGGTATGCTGTAAAATACGCGAACGCGCTGAACTGAAACATCTAAGTAGGCGTAGGAGAAGAAAATAATAATGATTTCCCAAGTAGTGGCGAGCGAACGGGAAAGAGCCCAAACCAACTTTGTTACGGCATGGTTGGGGTTGTAGGGCTGCGAAGTGGCATTAGCAAACAGAAGTGGAATGGGATGGGAAGCCCAGCGATACACGGTGATAGCCCTGTACACGTATAGAATGCTAGCCTAGCAGTACCCTGAGTACCGCGGGGTCGGAGACGCCCTGTGGGAATCTGTCAGCACCATCTGATAAGGCTAAATACTCCTGAGAGACCGATAGTGAACTAGTACCGTGAGGGAAAGGTGAAAAGAACCTCGAACAGAGGAGTGAAAAGAACCTGAAACCGTGTGCTTACAAGCGGTCGGAGCTGGCAGGTCCAGTGACGGCGTGCCTTTTGCATAATGAGCCTACGAGTTACTCTTGTCTGGCAAGGTTAAGTGGTTCAGCCACGTATCCGAAGCGAAAGCGAGTCTTAATAGGGCGCATAGTCAGATGAGGTAGACGCGAAACCTTGTGATCTACCCTTGGGCAGGTTGAAGTTGCAGTAACATGTAATGGAGGACCGAACCGATAAACGTTGAAAAGTTTCCGGATGACCTGAGGGTAGGGGTGAAAGGCTAATCAAACTGGGAAATAGCTCGTACTCCCCGAAATGTTTTTAGGAACAGCGTCGGCATGGAGTCTTATAGAGGTAGAGCTACCGATTGGGTGCGGGGGAGTCAAATCCTACCAAATCCAGACGAACTCCGAATGCTATAAGATATGGCCGGCAGTGAGGCTTTGGGTGCTAAGGTCCAAGGCCGAGAGGGAAAGAACCCAGACCATCAGCTAAGGTCCCTAAATATACGCTAAGTTGAACTAACGAGGTCCGATTGCCTAGACAGCTAGGATGTTGGCTTGGAAGCAGCCATTCATTTAAAGAGTGCGTAACAGCTCACTAGTCGAGCGATCGGGCGTGGATAATAAACGGGCATCAAGTGTATTACCGAAGCTATGGATTCATACTGAAATATGTATGTCTGGTAGGGGAGCATTCTATTTACGGCGAAGCGGTCTGGTAATGGTCCGTGGAGTGGATAGAAAAGCAAATGTAGGCATAAGTAACGATAAGGCGGGTGAGAAACCCGCCCACCGAAAGACTAAGGTTTCCTGATCAACGCTAATCGGATCAGGGTTAGTCGGGGCCTAAGGCGCATCCGAAGGGAGTAAGCCGATGGACAACTGGTTAATATTCCAGTACTTTTTATAACTGCGATGTGGTGACGGAGTAGTGACACTGCCGCGAACTGACGGAATAGTTCGTTAAAAGGCGTAGGTATAGGGACGGTAGGCAAATCCGCCGACCCTGCTGAAACCCAATAGTACAGCAAAGCTTCGGCGGCGCTGATAGAGCAGGTAAACAGACTTCCAAGAAAACCCGCTAAGCTTCAGGTTATAAAAACCCGTACCGTAAACCGACACAGGTAGTCGAGGAGAGAATCCTAAGGTGCTCGAGTGAATCATGGCTAAGGAACTCGGCAAAATGGCCCTGTAACTTCGGGAGAAGGGGCGCTTCCTCCAGCAATGGAGAAGCCGCAGTGAAAAGGCCCAGGCGACTGTTTAACAAAAACATATGGCTTTGCAAAATCGAAAGATGAGGTATAAGGCCTGACACCTGCCCGGTGCTGGAAGGTTAAGAGGGGATGTCATCGCAAGAGAAGCATTGAATCGAAGCCCCAGTAAACGGCGGCCGTAACTATAACGGTCCTAAGGTAGCGAAATTCCTTGTCGGGTAAGTTCCGACCTGCACGAATGGTGTAACGATCTGGGCGCTGTCTCAGCCATGAGCTCGGTGAAATTGTGGTATCGGTGAAGACGCCGATTACCCGCAACGGGACGGAAAGACCCCATGCACCTTCACTATAGCTTAACATTGGAATTGGGTACAGGATGTGTAGGATAGGCGGGAGATGTTGAAGTGGCTTCGCCAGGAGTCATGGAATCAACCTTGAAATACCGCCCTTTCTGTATTCGGTTTCTAACTCGGTTATGCCGAGGACATTGTTTGGTGGGTAGTTTGACTGGGGTGGTCGCCTCCAAAAAGGTAACGGAGGCTTTCAAAGGTAAGCTCAGTACGCTTGGTAACCGTACGCGGAGTGCAATGGCATAAGCTTGCTTGACTGTGAGACCAACAAGTCGAACAGGGTCGAAAGACGGACATAGTGATCCGGTGGTTCTGTATGGAAGGGCCATCGCTCAAAGGATAAAAGGTACGCTGGGGATAACAGGCTGATCTCCCCCAAGAGCTCATATCGACGGGGAGGTTTGGCACCTCGATGTCGGCTCGTCACATCCTGGGGCTGGAGAAGGTCCCAAGGGTTGGGCTGTTCGCCCATTAAAGTGGCACGCGAGCTGGGTTCAGAACGTCGCGAGACAGTTCGGTCCCTATCTGTTGTGGGCGTTGGAAGTTTGAGTGGATCTGTCCTTAGTACGAGAGGACCGGGATGGACTGACCGCTGGTAAACCAGTTATGCCGCCAGGTGTACGGCTGGGTAGCTACGTCGGGAATAGATAAGCGCTGAAAGCATCTAAGTGCGAAACTAGCCACGAGATGAGACTTCCTTATAGGGCCGTAGTAGACTACTACGTTGATAGGTTGCAGGTGTAAAGGTAGAGATATCATAGCTGAGCAATACTAATCACCCGAAGCTTTCTCAAGCAACGCAGACACTGTTGTCTTCCTCTTTTAGTTTTTCTTTCAATTGTCTATAGATTAGTATGTTGGATGGGATATTGTATATTTCATTCTTATGACTAATAAAAACATTTTAGGTGCCTATATCGGCGGTGTCTACCTCTTCCCATTCCGAACAGAGCAGTCAAGCCCGCCAGAGCCGATGGTATTGCCGTAACAGGTGGGAGAGTAGGTCGGTGCCTTTTTTTATACAGAAGCCCTTGCTAAACAGCAGGGGCTTTTTTGTGCGCTAAACTTTTTCTCCCTTTCGGATGCAGCATATCCCAATCTGATTGCTTTAGAACAAGCCATTCCGCTGCTACAGTATAATCAATAGCGCTGCTTCCGGAACGATGCCGATGCAGCAATCAAGCCTCCTGCTGCCGCAGATAACCCCTTTCACAATCAAAGATATCGACTTGCTACGGCAGTACTGCAGACGCAGCACACTTACATTTCTTCTCCTTCATGTCCGACCTGGTTCTATATATGGCTATTGGCGGCACGGTTCCACTTCAAGCTCATCCTCCATATCCACGACAGGCAACTCCTGCTTTTGAAATACGCTTATAGCCCACCTGGTGAACTACTCTAAAACTGGTTTCTGTATTCAGTTTGTATGCGATGTGGTTTCCTTTTAAATGGATCTACATGAGCGGTGCTGCTAAGATCTTTGTTTGCCACTAAACTTTCCTCAAATAGAAATCAATAAATTACTAGTGATGAAGTTTTAATATTGATTTTATGAGTTTTATAAACTGCTTTATAACGAGTGGTTTACATATTAATATCCTTATTATTAGTGTTTTCCTTTCTTTTGGTATAGTATTTGGCTAAAGAAAGGAAAGAATATTTTATTTATGAGAGCAAAAATTGCATTTTTTTTGGGAGGATTAATATTGTTAATATCAGCTAGTTCTTGTGTGGGATATTATCACGATCACGGACCTAGGCATCCACATGGACACTATAAGAAAGGTCATAATAAGCATTATAAAAAAGAACACAAGAAGCATAACAGGGGCCACGGTAAGCATCGAGGAAGACATTAATTGTTGGGTGATCATAGATTATGATCACCTTTTTTATTATCTTTTGAATATCCTCCTGGATTAATTTATTACTTGTTGGACTATAACTCTATTTATAAAGCTCCTTTTGAAGTATGATGACCATCATCTACCATGAGATGATTCCAAGAATTTGAATAATCATTATATCGATTCTCGGATTGTAATGTCAGCATCTAATTCGATCGTTTCATAAACAATCTCTCTTTTTTTTAATCGATATTCTAAAATATGGATCATTTTTTCGAAAGCGATTTTTCCAATATTTTTTGCAGGTTGAGAGATACACGTGAGTGGTGGATTGAATGAAAATGCATAGTTTGTATTTGAGAATCCAATCAAAGCAATCTCTTCTGGAATTTTAATTTTCTGTTGCGCTAATAATCCTATTGTGCGATTTGTCAATAGATCGGTAGCCGTAAAAATTGCGTCAGGAAGGTGCTGTTCTTTTTCTAATTCTTTTAATTTAGATAGAATTTGCTGTTCTACGATTTGAATCTGGGATAGATCACAGCGTAAAAGAAGAGTCTCATCGAAAATTATTTTGTTCTGTTTTAAGGCTTCTTGAAAACCGATGAGCCTTTCATTGGTAACACCATTAGTAAGTCCCGTAATATGCAAAATATTACGATAATTTCGATCAATAAGTTCCTGTGTTGCTCTTTTGGCAGCTTTCTTATTGTCTATTCCAATTTGAAATGTATTGAAACTGTTATTGATACGATCAAATATAACAATAGGGCAATCGCTATGATGTAACTGTTCTAGATAATTTAAGTTTGCTCTATCAGATACCGGTGAAATCAATATGCCATCTACCCCTTTGGAATAAAGAATATCAATGCATTTCTTTTCAATTGACGGATTTTCTCTGCTTTGCATAATAATAATATTATACTGTTGAAACAGTGACGATTCTTCAATTCCTTCTAAAATTTGAGAAAAGAATGAATTGCTTATTGTTGAAACGATGACACCGATAATGTTTGTTTTACCAGTTTTTAAACTTCTTGCTAGTGCATTATATTGATAATTATGTTCATGTGCATAGGCAACGATTTTCTCTTTTGTCTCTTTCTTGATCTCATGGCTATCGGAGAGTGCTTTGGAAATCGTAGGGACTGATAAGTTTAGCGCTTTTGCAATATCTTTAAGAGTTAATCTTTTCATAATTTCCTAATGTAACTCATAAAGATAATAAATTGTGTAAAGATTAGTCTATTTGAAGCCATATATTATAATTGAAATAATTAAAACCTCTGAATTCTTTCTATCTTTGCATTTATGAGTACATTATTAGACATAGGACAAAAACCATATCATCATTATGGATCTTATTTAAAAAAGAAATATGATGGTCTGCGTGTGTATAAAGTCATTGTAGATGGCAATTTTACTTGCCCTAATCGTGATGGAAGTAAGGGGTATGGTGGCTGTTCGTACTGTAATGTGGATTCATTTACTCCCGAATCAGCTCGTAAATTGCCGACTATTCGTGAACAGGTAGAAGAAGGTATCAAACGTGCTAGAGAAGGTTATCGTGCAGATAAATTTATTATTTATTTTCAACCTAATACCAATACTTATGCTCCTGCACATTTTTTAAAGGCGATGTATGATGAGGCATTAGCTGTTTGTCCAGAGGATACAGTGGGTTTATCTGTAGGTACACGTCCTGATTGTATTGATTTTGAAAAAGTGGCTCTTTTGGAGAGTTACTGCGATCGCTATGATGTTGATTTGGAGATGGGCATGGAATCAATTTACGATGAAACTTTGGATAGAATCAATCGTGGCTGTTCACATGAGGAATTGCAAGTGGCTTTGAAATTAGTGGAAAATAGTCCATTAGAAATTTGTGTGCATACTATTTTTGGCTTCCCTTGGGAATCTAAAGAGATGATGTTGAAATATGCTGATGAAATCAATAAACATCCGCAGATCAAATTTGTGAAGCTGCATCATTTACATATTGTAGAAGGATCCATTATGGGCGTTCAATATAAACGGGAACCTTTCCATGTTTTTTCTATTGATGAATATTGTGACTTTTTAGCGGAGTTTATTCCATTATTACGTCCGGATATTGTCATCCAAAGATTATTTGGATTGGCTGATCAAGAGTTATTGATTGCTCCAAATTGGGGGATGAAAAAATCAGCGATTCAGTCGTATATTGATAAAGCACTTGAGCGAAAAGAGGCCATACAGGGTTCTCAATATAGAGGATAAAAAAAGGTTTGCTAATAGCAAACCTTTTTTTATTTTTCTATGATTGATTTTAGATCTGCTGGAGAATAATTGATTGATTTTAATGTTTTGTTATCCTCTGTTCTGAATACTAAAAACAAGCCATCTACTTCTTTGTAGTAACTGTCTACATCTTTTGTATTTTTATAGTGGTCTATAGTGGCTTCTGCTTCTTCTATTGATTGACAAGCTTTACTCATATTGGAGCGTTGAACTTCTTCAAATAACTCATTAAACTTATCTTTTAGACCAAATTCTAGAACGGCACCTGCCAATACATACTGGATATCACATAATGCATCTGCTACTTCTACAAGATCGTTATTTTGAATAGCTTCTTCCAATTCTTTCAATTCTTCTGCAATCAGAGATACGCGTAGTGCACTGCGTTTCTCACTTGGAATTGTTGGTTTTTCTAATATCGGATGTTGGAAAACTTTATGAAATTCAGCTACGGATGTTAATGTTTTTGGATCAGTCATGTTATATTTTATTTGTTGCTAAATTATGTAATATTATCTAATTTAAAAATTAGGTGTAATAAAAAAGCAGCTGTGAAGCTGCTTTCTGTATAAAGGAGTAATAATTAAATTAAATGCTTCAATTGAACTAATTCTCGCTCTTCAATATATCTCCAACGACCTCTAGGTAAATCCTTTTTAGTCAAATTGGCATAAACAACGCGATCTAGTTTTACGACTTCATAGCCTAATGATTCAAAAATACGTCTTACAATACGATTTTTACCACTATGGATCTGTACGCCAATTTCTTTTTTACTTCCACCTATTACGTAGCTCAGGTCATCCGGTTTTACAAAACCATCTTCCAGCTCAAGACCGAATACAATTTTATTGAAGTCACCTTGAGTTAAACTTTTATTAAGTTCTACGTTATAGATTTTACTGATATTATTGCGAGGATGCGAAAGCTTTTCTGCTAAATTACCATCATTTGTCATCAACAATAAACCTGTTGTATTTCTATCTAAACGACCGACAGGGTAAATACGTTCTTTTGTTGCTTTTGATACTAATTCCATTACTGTGTGACGTTCTTGCGGATCATCAGTTGTCGTGATGTAATCTTTTGGTTTATTTAATAAAACATAAACCATTTTCTCACGTTTCAGACGTTCACCGTTATATTTGATGTCATCTTTTGCAGGATCTACTTTAGCGCCTAATTCAGTGACAGCTTCACCATTTACGCTCACAACACCTGCTGCAATCAATTCATCTGCTTTTCTTCTGGAACATACCCCAGAATTAGCGATATAGCGATTTAAACGAATTAAGCCGTCATTTTGAGATGAAGATTTAGCACGCTGAGGTCTTTCAGAGCTTCTTCTTTCTGTAGATCCTTCTTTACGATCTTCTTCACTATTGAATTTTTTATAAGAAGATTTGTATTGTCTATCTGATTTATCCCTAGCAGGACGCTTAAAGTCTGTCTGTTCTCCTTCAGATTTTTGAAAAGATCTACCTTCTTTATTAAAAGGTTTGTCAAAACTTCTTTTTCTATCTGAGTTTTCACCGTCTTTTTTGAAAGGTCTATCACCTCCAAAAGATCTACCTTCTTTATTGAAAGGTTTGTCAAAACTTCTTTTTCTATCTGAGCTTTCACCATCTCTCTTGAAAGGTCTATCGCCTCCAAAAGATCTACCTTCTTTATTGAAAGGTTTGTCAAAACTTCTTTTTCTATCTGAGCTTTCACCATCTCTCTTGAAAGGTCTATCGCCCCCAAAAGATCTACCTTCTTTATTGAAAGGTTTATCAAAACTTCTTTTTCTATCTGAGCTTTCACCATCTCTTTTGAAAGGTCTATCGCCTCCAAAAGATCTACCTTCTTTATTAAAAGGTTTGTCAAAACTTCTTTTTCTATCTGAGCTTTCACCGTCTCTTTTGAAAGGTCTATCGCCTCCAAAAGATCTACCTTCTTTATTAAAAGGTTTGTCAAAACTTCTTTTTCTATCTGAGCTTTCACCATCTCTCTTGAAAGGTCTATCGCCTCCAAAAGATTTACCTTCTTTGTTAAAAGGTTTGTCAAAACTTCTTTTTCTATCCGAGTTTTCTCCATCAAATTTTTTGAAAGGTCTATCACCTCCAAAAGATTTTTTGTCGTTACTATATGGTCTGTCTGTGTTATCTTTATTGCCGAATGATGAACTTCTCGGTCTTTTACTATCTTTGAAATTAGATGATCTATCATCTTTTGAACGATCACCTCTTGGTTTGAAGTTTTCTGAGGTACTTCTTGAGTTTTTGGAGTTGTCATCACGACTGTTCCGTTTATTGCTGAATGGCATCTTATTACTATAAAATAATGTGAATGGCAAAGTTAGCTATAAAATTCTTTTTTTTCTAGGATTTAATTTAAATATTTTTTTTGTGGATTTAAAGTTACAAAATAATCAAGGTTAAAATAGCTTTAAACCCTGAAAATGGTAAGTGTTTGTTTTTTAAGTAAATAGTCTTTATCTTTGTAGCCTTGAATTTGTACCAAGCTATTTTTTGATCGATTTTATCGTGGATAGGGTAGCATTAAGGGAGTGAATGTTTAGAAAAAAAGTACTATGTTGTAGTCTGATTTTGTCGGCGTTAGTGTTGTCAAAATTATACTCAAACCCAAACACAATTGCTACAGGTGATGATAAGATCATTGCTATGAAAGCGCCAAGTAATCTTGCTCATGAGGAAGATGAAAAGGAAAAGAATGATAATGAAGAAAATAATCATTATTTAAGTTCATTGACATTTGCTAATGATACATTACCGATCGATCGGCCACATGTTGAAAGCAAATTGTTACGATATTTTAAAAACTTCTCTTTCAGTAAGAGAGGCTCTTACAGTCTTCATAAAAAAGCAGAGACCTATCTGCCGCAGATTGAAAAGATTTTAGCATCCTATGGTATTCCTGAAGACTTTAAGTACGTTCCATTAGTAGAAAGTGGATTGGACAGAGGAGTAGTTTCAACTAAAGGCGCTGGTGGTTATTGGCAATTTATGCCTGCAACTGCAAGACTTTATGGGTTGAAAGTAAATGGAAGTGTAGACGAGAGACGGGATTTGGTTAAATCCACTCATGCCGCAGCTAAATACATTAAATCACTTTACAAACAGTTTGGAAATTGGACTCTTGTAGCAGCTGCATATAATGTAGGTGGGGGTAGTCTTAAGGGCTCCATCAGACGCCAGAAGGAGGATAGTTATTACAATTTGAAATTGAATAATGAAACTGGATCGTATGTTTATAAATTGATCTCGATGAAGGAAATCATTGAAAACCCTCAAAAGCATGGTTATAAGCGTTATGCTAATCGGGTTGACGAAGAGGATCCAAACAAAAACATGTTATAAAAAAAGGGCTTGAATTTTTCAAGCGGGAGTGTAACGTCAACTGTGTCATTGGATTAAAATCTTAAAAACCTCTTTCCAGTTTGAGTCTATCCCCAAATTTAATATAAAGTTGGGATATGGTCAAACCCCAGTTATGCATTGGCATCGTCCATTTTTTTGCGATATCCTTTATGATCAGATACATCAATTTCATTAGTGCCTGTTCAGAACTGAAAGCGCCTTTAGATTTAATGATTTTTCGTATCTGACGGTGCATTCCCTCAATCGGATTTGTGGTGTATATAATCTTGCGAACCTGATCCTCGTACTCAAAGAAAGTGGAAAGATTGGTCCAATTATCCATCCAGGATTTGGCAGCAAGAGGATATTTCTTGCCCCATTTTTCCTCGAAAGACAGCAGGTTTTCATATCCCATTTCTTCGTTCACGGCTTTATAGACCGGTTTTAGATCCTCCATTACAAGCTTTTTATCTTTCTCAGTTACATAACGCATGCTTGTTCTGATCTGATGAACAATACACAGCTGAACCTTTGTTTTTGGAAAAATAGTTTCTATGGCCTCGGGAAACCCTTTTAGACCATCAATACAAGCAATAAGGATGTCTTCAACGCCACGCTGCTTCAGATCTGTAAGCACAGAAAGCCAGAACTTAGCCCCCTCATTTTCTGAACTATAAAGACCGATCAGATCTTTTCTACCATCCATACCGACTCCTAGTATGTTATAAATAGCTCTTGATTCAACCGTTCCATTCTGGCGAACCTTAATGTGCATACAGTCTAAGAATACAAAAGGGTAAACAGCTTCCAAGGGCCTACTACGCCACTCATTTACTGCCGGAAGCACACTTTCTGTTATACGGGATATTTCTGTGGCAGAGATCTCCATAGCATACATTTCGCGGATAAACTCACTTATAGCCCGTGTGCTCATTCCTTTGGCATACATGCTCAGCACGTGTCCCTCAAGTTGTTCAGTGATGATTAATTGTCTTTTAGGCACTACTTTAGGCTCAAACGTGCCGGATCTATCACGGCTTGTTTCTAGCTCAAATGTTCCGGTATTGAGACCTCGGACAGTCTTTTTTGTCTTGCCATTTCGACGGTTGCTATTACCTGACGCTTTTTCTTCGTTCAGATGATTCTCCAGCTCACCATCCATCATTGATTCCAACAGATGCTTCATTAACGGCGCTAGGACGCCATCATTGGGAGACAAACTTTTACCTTCGTAAAGACCTTGTATGGCTTCTGCCTTGAAGCGTTCAAAGTCGAATGGGTCTTTTTCTTTCATGACCGTGTCGTTTGAATAATTGAATATAAATAATCTTATTGAATTATTCCTCTGACACAGTTCAGGTTACAGTCTCTTTCAAGCCCTTTTTTATGTTATTATTTATCTTAAATCTACGATTTCATATCCGCTATATTTGCTCTTATTAAAAGTAAATAGACTGTTGTCTAAGCTCTTATTTGGGGTCTGACTTTTAATCGTGTAATTATATTGACCTCCATTTTTATCATAAATGGTAGCATCGTGAATCAACTTTGTTGATTTATTAATGCGAAGTTTGATTTTAGTATAATTCTTTTTCGTATCAGTTGGCGTTAACTGGACGACATTAAGTACTGTAGTCCCAGCTTTTTCATTACCAACTAAGGTATATTTAAAACCTGTTTTATAAAAGCTGAAAATATTGCTTGGATCTATCGCATCTGTATTCTTTTCTATTTCGGCTATTTGAACTTCTTTTTCATCTTTCAATATGGTGTGCAAATTTTTACTGTCTGATATCAAATCTTGACTGTTCATCGTAATTTGATATTTATTATTTTTTTTGTCCAAATAAAGAATTCCAGTATCTGAATAACGCCCTTTATTGGCTGCTTGAACCACTGAAAAAGAAAAGTTTGCTTGAATAGTTTGATAGCTATCATACTTTTTACTCACCTCAGCTAATAATTTTTTTGCAGCATCTTGCTGTGCAAATGCTGGCATTGCGCCTACTAATGTGATGACACCTAGTAATACGGACATTGTTTTTTTCATTTTTTTAATCCTTCCTTAATGTTTCTAAAAACTGTTCTAAAGAATATTCGTCGGGATAGAGTACTTCACGGGCTTTGCTGCCTTCAAAAGGTCCAACAATTCCTGCTGACTCTAACTGATCAATTATTCTCCCAGCTCTATTGTAGCCCAGCTTTAACTTACGCTGGATTAAAGATGTTGATCCTTGTTGATGCATGACAATCAGGCGCGCTGCCTCTTCAAATAATTGATCTCTATCGGAGAAATCAAAATCTGTTGAACCAGATCCATCGCCACTTTCGTCCACATATTCAGGTAGCATAAATGCGGATGGATATCCACGTTGACCACCAATAAAGTCAGAAATCATTTCTACTTCTGGCGTATCTACAAATGCACATTGAATACGTATCAGATCACTACCTGTCGATAACAACATATCTCCTCGACCAATTAATTGGTCAGCACCTCCAGAATCTAAAATAGTTCGTGAATCTACTTTAGATAAAACGCGGAATGCCAAACGTGCCGGGAAATTGGCTTTAATCGTACCTGTAATGATATTTACTGATGGACGTTGCGTGGCAATTACTAAGTGAATCCCTACGGCACGGGCTAGCTGCGCTAAACGTGCAATGGGTGTTTCAACCTCTTTACCAGCGGTCATCATCAAGTCGGCAAACTCATCTACTATAAGAACTATAAAGGGTAAGAATCGATGACCCTCCTCAGGGTTTAATCTGCGATTGACAAATTTTGCATTATATTCTTTTAAATTACGTACTTGTCCATTTTTTAACAAGTCATAACGTTGATCCATTTCGATACAAAGTGAGTTTAATGTATTGATAACCTTCTTTGTATCTGTGATAATGGCATCTTCTTCACCAGGTAGTTTCGCTAAAAAGTGACGTTCTATTTTTTTAAATAATGAAAGTTCTACTTTTTTTGGATCGACTAGTACAAATTTTAATTCTGCTGGATGTTTCTTATATAAAAGAGATGTCAAAATAGCATTGATACCTACTGATTTACCTTGACCTGTTGCACCAGCAACTAGTAAGTGAGGCATTTTGGCCAAATCTGCTATATAAACTTCATTCGAGATGGTCTTTCCTAAAGCAATCGGAAGATCCATATCTGTTTTTTGGAATTTTTCCGTTGCAATTACAGATTTCATCGAAACCATTTCTGGATTGCTATTTGGTACCTCGATACCGATCGTTCCTTTTCCTGGCATCGGTGCAATAATACGAATACCTAGAGCGGCTAAACTTAAGGCGATATCGTCTTCCAGGTTTTTGATTTTCGAAATACGTACACCAGGCTTAGGGATGATTTCATATAAGGTTACAGTTGGACCAATGGTCGCCTTGATGTGTTCAATCTCAATGTTATAGTTTCTTAACGTATCAACAATTTTATTTTTATTGACTTCTAGCTCTTGTTGGTTAATCGTAATTTTCCCCGTTCCATAATCTCGCAATAGGTCTAATGTTGGATGTTGGTATCCTGCTAGATCTAACTTGGGATCATATTGACCAAACTGTGCAACGAGATCATTAGCTGTAATGATTTTTTCTTCTTTTAATGATTCGACCTCTAATTCGTGATCCGTTTCGGGAGTGTCCTCTATAACTGGATCTAATTCTATCGGGTCGTCTACCGTAAATGAAATGCTGTTATCCGAAGCAACCTCTTGTTCTTCCTTAACTTCACGAGCTGGTTCTTCAATTTCAAATGGAATCACAACCTTATTTTCAGGTTTGATTTCCGAGATGGGTAAAACAATCTCTTTATGGGGAGGAGGCAGGTCTTCATTTAATCGAATATCTCCATTTCTATGAGACTGAAATTTATCGTTGAGGCTAGGTGCAGGAGTATAAGTCTCCCTTCTATTGATTAAAGGCTCTGATACGATCGGTTCAGAAGACCGAATCGTGTTGGTATAACTATCTTCTTCCTCAACATTTAATTCGTCCTCATCTTCTTCGCTGTTTTTACGTGAATCGAAAATACTGAATTTAAGGTCCAGATTGTATACTAAGATCAATGTTGTTAAATACGCAAAGATCAATATACCAGCTACACCTACTGTACCGATTTGAGCCTCCAATAACTTATTTGTCCAAAAACCAAACTTTCCTTCTAAGATATGGGGAACTTTGGCAAAAAAACTATGTAGAAATCCTAATGTAACAGATATGAAAACAATCGCTATAAAGGAATAGATAATAGTACGGTAGACCGGTAGGATTGATTTTTTGTACAATAATTTATACCCAATTACAAAAAATACAAGTATAAACAAGAAAGAAGCTACACCAAACCAATTGTAGATAAATTGATTTGCGAATAATGCACCGTATTTTCCTAGTCTATTTTGTACAACAGGAAGCTCTATATCAGGATTATCGATTTCTTCGGCTGTATTCATCACGACGCCCCAACCACCATTATTAGTGGCGATATAGCTTTGATCTTCTGACCAGGTGAATAAATACGAAACAAATGCAATCCCCAATAAGACTGCACATAGTATGAGAAATGCACCTAAAATTTTTACTAATTTTTGTTGCATTTCTGATAAGTCTCTAGCTGGAGCTTCCTCTTTATCTTCTACCTTCTTATTCTTGGGAGTCTCTTTTTTTGTACTCCTCTTAAATGATGTATTAGCGCTAGATGGTCTGAATGTATTTCCTTTATTTGACATGAATGTTTCACAGTTATCCTTCATACAAACTTAGGTATTTAGAAGGAAATTTAATTGTCTTATAAACCTTTTATTTTTTGTTGTAGCATTTTATTTATAACAAACGTTTTTTATACAGACGATCGTTGAATTTGTTGAAAAATAAAAAAATAAAAATGAAAAAAGTATTATTTTTTGGATTCAGTGTAATAGTTTTTATGCTGACATTAAATTCATGCAATAAGCTAGATGATGATTTCACTTATGTAGAAATCTCTGCAGTGTCTGCCGTGAATGTTGTACCTGGTTCTGCTGGATTGGATATCGGTCTGGATCAGAATAAATTGAATAATAATTGGGAAGGTGTTTTTTCTTATAACCGATATTTGTTTTATAAAAATGCTTATCCCGGCAGTAGACTAGTACGCGTTTTTGATCCAAGATCTAATACCGGAGATACCGCATTAGTAAGTAAAAAGGTAATCTTTACACCGGGTAAATTCTATAGCCTTTATGTGATCGGTAAAGACAAAGTTGATGTGCTGGCTACTGAAGATGATTTTGGTACATTAAAGCCTGGATATGCTAAATTTAGATTTATGAATTTAAGTCCTGAAGCACCTAAATTGACGCTTACGTTAAATGATGTGGATAGTTTAGCTGTTAAAGATAAAGCTTATAAGGATCTTACTCCTTTTAAGACTATTAAAATTGCTGATGTATATAAGCTGAAAATAAATGGTGCTGGAATGACTGAATTGTTAGGGGATTTTAAACCTGAAGATAAAGAGGTGTATACGATTTATGCTTCGGGCTTAACCTCGAGTAGCGATACCAACAAAAAATATGGTTTTCAAATTATTAAGCATAAATAAATATTTCCGTTATAATTTTGGTTGATTATAATCATGAAGCCTGTTCTGAGAAGAACAGGCTCTTTTTTATCTGGAATAATTCGTCCTATTTTCAGAAACTGTATTTAATCGGATTGGTAAGATGTAACTAACATTGACGGGAATACCTCTTTGCTTTCCAGGTTCCCATTTTTTCATTTTTTTAGCTACTCTGAGTGCTGCCTCGCCGGTACCATATCCAAGATCACTTTTGATTTTAAAATTTCTTGGTTCCCCACTTTTATCGATAACAAATTCCACTTCTACTACTCCGTTTATTCCTGACAACAATGCTTCTGATGGAAAATTATAGTTTAAGCCTATAAATCTCATCAATGATGTGATCCCCCCCGGATACTCAGGTTGCTTACCTGCGCTAATCGAATCGTAGGGTGTTTGCTGACCTAATGAATCTGTTGTAACGCCCGAAATCAGCTTACCTGCTGTGAAAGTCTCAACGAACGTATATCGCTTACCATTAAAATGACCTTTCCATTCGCCTTCTTTTTTATGGTTTACATAATTTCCTTCTTCATAGCTATATTTATCGCTATCATCCGAGACTGCGTAGCCATTTCCATTTCTTAATAGCATGTTTCCTATAGAATCGATATAGGCTAAATAGAGCGGTTCTTCGATTTTATATTTTCCTTTTTTATTTATGGTGTAGGGAAAATATAGGATGGATTTAACTCTACCATTCTCATGATAGTAAAAAGCGGTATCGATCTGTTGGGAATGCTTCGAGTACATGACTTCAGATTTCATGTTTCCGTTTTCAAACAGTTCATATTTTTTACCTTTAAATTTTGTTGCAAAAATATCGGTTACTTTACCTTGAAGCTTGAGCGCATTATTTGAAAGGTAAAACTCCTCGATAATCGTATCATTAGATTTTTTTTCAGGAATAGTTACTATGCGTGCGTAGTATGCTTTTTCTAACTCTTTGGTTACTTTATCTTCTTTTGTATATAAGGTCTGAATATTGATTTGACCATAAGCGATGGTACATGTAAGTAGCGATAAAAAGATAATTAGCGCGATATTTCTCATTAAATTTAAAATTTTGATGCAAATGTAATTTTATAAAGTGTAAAGATAGCAAAAGTTTATAAAACAAAAATGACCGATCAAATCGGTCATTTTTGTTTTATAAACTTAAAAAAACTTACTCAGCAATAATTAAATAGTAATTTTTCTTTCCTCTTTGTGCAATGATATATTGATCATTGATCAAGTGTGATGTGTTGATTACTTGGTCGATATCTGTCGCTTTCTCGCGGTTGATCGATACACCACCACCTTGTAGCATTTTACGTGCTTCACCTTTAGAAGGGAATACCTGTGTATTGACCGCTAGCAGATCTAAAATATTGATCCCGCTGCTTAGCAATTCTTTTGAAATATTAAATTGCGGAATACCTTCGAATACATCTAAGATCGCTTCATGGTCCAATCCATTTAAGAATTCAAGCGTACCATTACCAAATAAGAAATCTGACGTTTTGATTGCCGTTTCATAAGCTTCTTCCGAATGGGTACGGATGGTGATGTCTTTTGCCAAAGCTTTTTGTACTGCTCTTGTATGTGGAGCAGCATCATGCTCTGCTATAATGGCGTCCAGTTCTTCTTTTGATTTTAAGGTGAAGATCTTAATCCAGTTTTTAGCATCATCATCTGAAGTATTTAACCAAAATTGGTAATATTTATAAGGGGAAGTCTTCTTTGGATCTAACCATACTGCTCCTGATTCTGTTTTACCAAATTTTTGACCGTCTGCTTTCTTAATTAATTGTGTTGTGATCGCAAAAGCAGTTCCTTGATCTTGACGACGAATAAATTCGGTACCTGTTACGATATTTCCCCATTGATCCGAACCGCCCATTTGTACTTTACAATTGTGATGTTTCCAGAGATAATAGAAGTCATATCCTTGAATCAGTTGGTACGAAAATTCTGTAAATGAAAGGCCGTTTTCACCTTCCAAACGCTTTTTTACAGAATCTTTAGACATCATATAGTTAACAGTAATCAATTTACCCACATCACGAATAAAATCCAAAAATTTGAAATCTTTGAACCAGTCGTAATTGTTAACCATTTTGGCGTCGTTTTCACCTTCTCCAAATGCCAGGAATTTCCCTAATTGATTTTTCAAACAGTTCACATTATGATTTAATGTGTGTTCGTCCAATAGGTTACGTTCTGCAGATTTGAAAGAAGGGTCTCCAATCATTCCCGTTGCACCACCAACCAAAGCGACAGGCTTATGTCCTGCATTTTGGAAGTGTATCAATGTCATGATTTGTGTCAAGTGACCTACGTGTAAAGAGTCACCAGTTGGATCAAAACCAATATAACCAGATACTTTTTCTTTATTTAGTAAGTCTTCAGTTCCTGGCATAATGTCTTGAAGCATGCCTCTCCAGCGTAATTCTTCTACAAAGCTCATTGTGTAAAATGGATTAAAAATTTTAATATAAGCCACAAATATAAGAGATTAAGCTGTATATTGAGTCAATATTTATCGTTAAATGACTACGACGGGTATAAAAATGATGTTATGAATTTTTTGTCACACTTTTATTTCGAACGTTTTGCAACGACTCCAGAGCGAGTTGTCGGTAGTTTACTACCTGATCTATTGAAAAATGCAGATAAGAATTTTGTACTCAGACCCAATAATTTTGAAGATAAACTTAGTGTCAATCCTTTACATTTGGATTTATTGAAAGGATGGAATGGACATGTCGAAGTGGACCGCTTATTTCACAACTCGGATTATTTCTTTCACCACACGCACGAAATTAAAGAATCCATCCGGCAGGAGCTAATCGGCTTGCCGATCCGTCCATCTTTTTTTGCCCATATTGCACTTGAATTACTGTTGGATCATCTTTTGATAGTGGATAAAGCAATATCTATTGCTAAATTGTATACGGCATTGGAAAAAGTGAACCGTAGTGCTTTACGATCTTTTTTAATGATCAGCGAATTGAAGGACATAACCAAGTTTGAGACCTTTTTTGATAAATTTCAATCCTCGCAATATCTGTACGAGTATGCTGATATGCAACAGCTTACTCGAGCTTTATTTCAGATTTGTAAACGTTTATGGTCTTTTGAAGTCGGAGAGGAGCAGGTTTTATTGGTAAACAGTAAATTAACGGCATATATGGATGCAAATTTGATCGATTTCCACAAGATTTATCAGTATATCCAATATGAAATGATAGATTTTGAATAGTATGCGTATTATATGCTTACTATCCATCTATTTTTTTTATTTTCGTAACCAATTACATAACTTATTAACATAAACTACATGTTTAAAAGACTTTTTCGCAAGAAAAGTGTTGATCAAATTATATACGACTCCCAACATGGAGAGGGTTCTGGGCTTGCAAAAGTACTAGGTGTAAGAGATTTGGTTTCACTTGGTATCGCTGCCATTGTTGGTGCTGGGATTTTCAGTACAATTGGATTGGCAAGCTATGAAGGTGGACCAGCGGTTTCACTTTTAT
The DNA here is from genome assembly GCF_023273895.1 of Sphingobacterium sp. PCS056. NCBI lineage: Bacteria > Pseudomonadati > Bacteroidota > Sphingobacteriia > Sphingobacteriales > Sphingobacteriaceae > Sphingobacterium > Sphingobacterium sp. PCS056. The sequence continues at coordinate 2,206,089 of NZ_CP096883.1, forward strand.
TTATTTTCACCGCTTTTGCATGTGTATTTACAGCTTTATCTTATGCGCAGTTCGCGAGTACGGTTCCCGTTTCAGGTAGTGCATATACTTACGCTTATGTTGCTTTTGGCGAATTGTTTGCTTGGATCATAGGTTGGGCATTGGTTTTGGAATATGCTGTATCTAATACGGTTATTGCGATTTCGTGGTCACAGTACTTTGCTTCCATGCTTGAAGGATTTGGGATCCATATACCGGCATGGCTATCTATGGCGCCTGGTTATGCATTGGATGCATCTAAGAAGCTTGCAGAACACGGTGCAGCAGCTTTAACTGCTGCTGATAAACATGGGTTAGAAGCTTATTTGAGCGCTCCTCGCGTAGGAGGGGTACCTATTATATTTGATCTTCCTGCGGGCATTATCACCGTCTTAGTGACTGCTTTAGTTTATATCGGGATTAAAGAGTCTCAGCGTGCTAGTGCTATTATGGTGATGATTAAAGTTGGGATTATCTTGGCTGTTATTTTTGGTGGTATGTTTTACGTTAAACCGGAAAATTGGACACCATTTGCTCCAAATGGAATGCATGGTGTCATGGGAAGTGTTGCCGCTGTCTTTTTTGCTTTTATCGGTTTTGATTCTATTTCAACAACAGCTGAGGAATGTAAAAATCCACAGCGTGATCTGCCTAAAGCCATGATCTGGTGTTTGGTGATCTGTACGGTCCTATATGTAGCCATTACGTTGATATTAACGGGAATGGTCAACTATACGGAATTGAATGTAAAAGATCCGTTGGCTTTTGTATTTAAATATGTTGGCTTTGACTATATGGCAGGTATTATATCGGTTACTTCAGTGATCGCTATTACAAGTGCCCTATTGGTCTATCAATTGGCACAACCGAGAATCTGGATGACTATGAGTCGTGATGGACTGATGTCCAAGAGGTTTGCTCGTATTCATCCAAAATATAAAACTCCTTCTTACGCAACAATTGTGACAGGCATTGTCGTTGGCGTACCTTCCTTATTTTTTAAAATGGACTTTTTCGTTGATTTGACTAGTGTAGGTACTTTTTTTGCTTTTATCATGGTATGTGCGGGTGTACTGTATATGGATTATTCCGGATTATCTGAAAAATCAAAATTTAGGGTACCTTATTTAAATGGTAAATATCTGGTTGGGGTGGGGTTATTGACTGCGATTGTTTTGATCGGGATATACGGTCAGTCTATTTTAGTAGAATGGAAGAACTTAACCTTTATGGAGATCGTCGAGCATAAAGTGCTGGTAATTATTTTTTGGTTGACCTGGTTGGGGCTGAGTATCTATAGTTTTAAGATGAATTTTTCATTATTGCCCGTTACCGGTATTTTGATCAATCTTTATTTGATGACAGAACTGGGGGCCAGTAATTGGATTATATTTATTATATGGCTCATTGGAGGTCTCGTTATTTACTTTTTGTATGGATATAAACATTCAAAACTAAATAAGGAAAGTCTTTCTCCCGAATTGTAAAGACATAAAAAAAGCTCTAAATTATTTTTAGAGCTTTTTTTATGTCGTCTAGAATCTCCAAAGGAGTATTCGACCCACTTTATTTCCTTGTTCCATTCGGATTACCTCTACTTCTGCGACATTGAGTTTTTTCAGTTTGTGCTGCAAACTTCTAATATCTTCTCGATGTGCGACCAATGTGGAGAACCATTTTACTTGATCTTTATAGAACTGACTTTCAAAGATCATTCGTCCGATAAAAGCCTTTTCACCACCATCACACCACAGCTCGCTTCCTTGACCTGCAAAACTTTGAACGATATGCTCCTGCTCTGCCGACTTTAAGCTTTTTATCTTACGGTCTGCTTGTGCCAATGCTTCTAATTGGGATGAGAAGAATGGGGGATTACAGATCACCATATCATATTTTTCATTTTCAAGAATGATATCCTTGAAGATGGCTTTGGGATTATTTTGTAACCTAATCTGAACATTATTTTTAAGTTCTGTATTTAGGCGGACTATCTCAATGGCATTTTTGTATGCTTTTTTTACAATCTCCGAACCTACAAAGGACCAACCGTATTCATGATGACCTACAATTGGGTAGATACAATTAGCTCCAACTCCAATATCTAAAATTTTGACTTGCTTTCCTTTTGGGATCTCGTTGTTGTTTCCTTTAGCTAAGATGTCAGCAACATAGTGGATATAATCTGCACGACCTGGAATTGGTGGACATAGGTTTTCCTTTGGAATATCCCAAAATTGAATATTATAGTATTGTTGAAGTAATGCTTTGTTTAAAAGTTTTACTGCTTCTGGATTTGTAAAATCTATGGTTTTTGTACTATAATCATTAACAAAAACAAAAGGTTTGAGTTCAGGAACGATTTTAATTAATTTATTAAAATCGTATGCATTAAGATGTTTATTTCTAGGGTGAAGTTTTTTTGTGGGAGCTGTTGCTGTTCCTGCCATAATGTTGTATTTGATGCAAAAATAAGCTTTTATTTTAACACATTTCTTAAATAATAATAGCTTGCATTAAAATCTAATAAATGATTGATCGATATTTCTTTTTCCTTTTGTCCTGACAATTATTGGGTATAGCGGCATTTCAATGAACCTGAAGGGAAATGGGGATTTTTAATATATAAAAATGCCTCCAAATCGTTTTGATGTATTTGGAGGCATAACGTTTTCAATAGTATGTTTTATTAATTGTTCTTTCGCTTTAAGTCTATCGTAGTGGTTTGTGGTAAACTTAAAGGGACCCGTTCAATGGTTACAAAACTAGCATCCAATCCAAATCCTTTTTCTTCAGAAAGACTTAGTTTTTTGAGATAACCATATATTTCCATAATGATACGTTCCGACCAGCTCAACTGATTTCCTTTTGACAATACTTTTTCCAACACGACAAATTTAAAATCTCCGGGGATTTTGTGTTTTTTTAAAGTATCGTATTGGCTTGTGATATCGATTTCACCTTTTTGAACCATATCTTCAACGACTTTTCTAAAGAGCAAACTGATACGTTGTTCTTCTCTAAAGCCGAGTTTGAAATCTATGCGAATGAGCTTTCCCGGAATTAATTGATCGATCGTATATTCGCGTGTATGCGGGTGGTCCATCACATCAACGTGAACCAACCAATAGACGTCAGCGCGTTTTGGTTTTTTATTCAATATGGAATAAATGATCTTGGATTCAATTTCTGATTTGAAATTGGCACTAGTCAAATACACTAAATGTGATGCGTAAGGTGGTACGGACTTGTCTTCACTCAATTCTGAAATGATAGGATAGTATTTGTCGATATTGATGAAATTAACAAATCTGTTTTTAATGCGTCTAGCACTCCACCAAGCATACATGATGAGAAATAGGAGAGAGGCTAATAATAAGGTAAGCCATCCGCCATGCGCGATTTTAACTCCATTTCCGACTAAAAACACCAACTCTAGTATGAGGTAAAAACCTGTAAATAAAACAATCACATATTTATTGACTTTTTTAGCTGCAAGGAAAAATGTCATTAAGACGGTTGTCGTCAAGAATGTTAAGTTGATCGCTAATCCGTATGCAGCTTCCATATTACTGGATTCTCCAAAAATTTTAATAATCAGCATACATCCAGCCCACAGAATCAAATTGATTGAAGGTACATATAATTGTCCTTTTTGATCACTTGGGTACCGAATGGCAACCTTTGGCCAAATATTTAACCTTACAGCTTCTGATATGAGCGTATATGATCCAGAAATCATTGCTTGACTGGCAATAACTGCAGCCATGGTGGCAATCGCAATACCATAACCAAGAAACCAATGTGGCATGATGGCATAAAAGGGGTTGTTTTCTCCTAAGACTTTCCCTTCTTGGGTTAATAACCACGCACCTTGACCAAAATAATTAAAAACGAGTGTTAGTTTTACGAAAATCCAACTGATTCGAATATTATCTTTTCCACAGTGTCCCATGTCAGAATATAGCGCCTCAGCTCCAGTTGTACATAAAAATACCGCCCCAATAATAAAAAGTGCATTGGGATAAGCAATCAGTAATTTAATGGCATAGTACGGATTGAGAGCTTTGAGCACTTCATATTCGAGGTGAATATTGCTAAGCCCCAAAATACCAATCGTCGAAAACCAAATAAACATGAGTGGCCCAAATATCTTACCGACGACGGATGTTCCAAATCGCTGAATGGCAAATAAAAGGGTGATGATGGTCACCACAATTGGAATTGTCGGTAGACCAGGATACTTAATGTCCAAACCTTCAATCGCAGAGGAGATGGTGATTGCCGGTGTAATCATACCGTCGGCAAGAAGGGTTGCTGCTCCGATCATCGCAGGGAAGATCAACCATGGTGCTCTTTTGCGTACCAATGAAAATAGGGATAAGATACCTCCTTCACCTTTGTTGTCGGCCTGCAGTGTAATCAGTACATATTTTACAGTTGTTTGTAAGGTTACTGTCCAAAAGACACAGGATAACCCACCAAGAACAAGGTCTTTGTCGATGACCCCCTTATTCATGATAGCCTTAAATACATAGAGCGGAGAAGTACCAATATCTCCAAAAATAATCCCTAAACTAATTAGGAGACCTGCAAGGCTTACCTTTTGTGCGGTACTTTGATGACTTGTCGTCATTTTTTTATTTGATTTAAGTAAAAAAACCTTCATTTTAACACGAATATGAAGGTTCGTTGCAATTGAAAAACTCGTGCCAAATTTTAGCAATTTGTTTGACAACGCCAAATCTTGTTAAAAATTGTTAAAACACAAATTTTTATTCCATATAAGTTCATAATATCTAAACAAATAACCTACTTTTGTTGTTGATATATTGGTTTAGAAATATTATATTTGATTAAACTATAACCAATCTAAGAAGTCGTATATACAAATGAAAATTAATTTTAAGAAAATAGCTTATTTATGTCTGCTCTGCGTGGTAACGTTGACAGGAAGCTTGGGCTATGCTTCTGTATTACACGCTTCATCTTCTACTAAAAACGAGGATAATCATCATTTATTTTCCTTGGACAAAGCTGATGTTTTAAGTTTTGTCGCAAATCCGGACAATACCAAAGATGCGGATAAGTTAATCAACAATGTTAAGGTTTTTTATAATCCCATTTCTGAACAGATCAGTTTATCTTTTAAATTGAATAAACAGAGTTCTGTGGCCATTAAAATTATGGATGCTTTGGGTAATGAGGTTGTTCAGTTAATGAATGGAAGCTTAGATGCCGGTAATCAAAATTTATCTTTTGATCCGAGTGGTAAACTTAATTCTGGTTTTTATTTTATCCGAGTAGTTTCTGGCTCAGAAACGGTTGTAAAGAGATTCTCTGTTCGTAAATAATCGAAATAATATAACATAAGAAAGGCTTAAATGATATCATTTAAGCCTTTTTCTTTTTAATTGGGTATCTCGTTCTCTTCAATCCACAAACCATCAGATTTGATGATATTGATAAGCTCGTCCAATGCATGTGCAGAGCTCACGTTTTTCTTGACTACTTGTTGTCCACGATATAGTGTGATTTTGTCTGGACCAGCTCCTACGTAGCCATAATCCGCATCAGCCATTTCACCTGGACCATTGACAATACATCCCATGATGCCAATCTTTAATCCTTTCAAGTGATTTGTTCGATTTCTGATCATCTGTGTTGTTTCTTGGAGGTCAAAGAGTGTTCGACCGCAGCTTGGACAAGAAATATATTCTGTTTTAGAGATCCGTGATCTTGTGGCTTGTAGTATACCAAATGATAAGGATACGATTTTGTCCAAAGGTGTCGCTGGTGACTCGATCCAAACACCTGAACCAAATCCATCTATTAACAGTGCTCCCAGATCAGTTGCCGCATATAACTGGATTTTAGAAATCGGCTCTTCTGGATTCATAATATCACCAATAGGTCCAGAAAATGCAGCTGGATCATAAGTTCTTTTAATAATCACAGGATTATCTAATCCAATTTCTTGTAGATTTTTAAAAAATTGTCTTTGTTCCGCCATTCCATGTGTGGCTGTTGTTTCTAAGACAAATACGATTGTTTTATCCAGCTGTAGGTTTTCAAATAAACTTGTCGCTAAATCCGTGTTTTTTATTTTGATCAGATTGAGTACAGGATCTTTGTCTGTAGATTGATTGAATTCTTCCAGTGTAAATAAGGGATGGATATTAGCTTTGTTTTGTATATTTCTCCAGGTCTTGTAGTTATAGAGTTGCTTTAAATTTGCCGGCATATTAAATGAGGGCAATTGATCAGCTAAATACACAAAATCAACAGATTGTTCACCCATATGATATTTGTCCAATAGCATATCATATCGATAACCTGCTTGTGACAAAACGTGGGCATCTTTCAAGTTTTGTGTAGATATATCGACAACAACGCGGGGCACTAAGGATCCTCCAATAAAAGTATTGACTTCTTTGGATATATACGGTGTAGCGATATTATTATCTGTTAATTTTAAGATTTGGGGTACCTTTTCCGTATTGATATCATGTTGTCTTTTTGTATATCTATTTACTAAGGCGATTGCCACTGGTGCTTCTTTTTCTGGCTCCTCGGTCAGAGATACGCGCACAGTGTCACCCAATCCATCTTCTAATAAAGTCCCAATTCCTACGGCTGATTTGACTCGACCATCTTCTCCGTCTCCAGCTTCGGTAACGCCTAAGTGCAGCGGATAGTTCATGTTTTCGGAAACCATTTTCTCAACTAAAAGTCGATAAGCACGAACCATTACCTGCGGATTGCTTGATTTCATGGAGATACATAAATTATAGTAATTTAAGTCTTCACAAATTCGAATAAATTCCATGGCTGATTCGACCATTCCTTCTGGCGTATCACCATAATGGCTCATGATCCGGTCAGAAAGAGAGCCATGATTGGTTCCGATACGCATAGCCGTGCCATACTCTTTGCAGATATTGACTAGTGGCTTGAATTTTTTATAGATGCGATCTAGTTCTGCTTGATACTCGCTATCAGTATAACTGAGTTGATCAAATTTTTTCTTGTCGGCATAGTTGCCTGGATTCACACGAACTTTTTCAACAATTCGTGCAGCCACTTCAGCTGCATTGGGTGTGAAATGAATGTCAGCAACTAGGGGTACCTGATATCCCCTGAGGCGCAATTCTTTTTTTATATTGGCTAGATTATTTGCTTCTTTAATAGATGGTGCGGTGATCCTTACATATTCACAACCAGCGTCAACCATTTTTATGGTTTGCTCCACAGAACCTATGGTGTCCATGGTGTCAATGGTTGTCATGCTCTGAATACGTATCGGATTGTCCCCACCCATCGGTACATCCCCAATCTGCACTTCTCTTGTTTTCCATCTTGAATACGTGGTTTGCGAGTTGCAATAAATATCAGGCAATGTCAAAAGTTTACTTGTGTCCATATCTAATTGCAAAGTTATGTATTCTACTGCACTTATTTAAGCTCTTTTAATAACGAGTTATCGATACAGAAGTAATGCCACCATCGATGGAAATCTGGAATTTATTTTTTGCTTTATCAAAATTAGGCGTAGATAGTGTTCCTTTTTCATTGCCTTTTATAAAACTATCGTCAGCATTTACGGAAGACAAGGCCATTTCTGTCATGATCTGACAAGCCGCATCTTTCGGAATGGCAATTTGAATTGAAGATGCTCCAGCATCAATATTTATATTAGAATTTGTTTGCGGATAACCTAATTTTAGGTCCAAATTACTAGCACCAGCATCAATTGTTAGATTTCTAAGTTTGAAATTTGACAAATCACCTTGAATATCTGCAGCGCCTACATCTAAGTTTAGGTCCCAAATGATATTCTTATTGAGCTTGATCAGCGTTGTGTTGCCTTTTGAGTTTATTCCCTTCTTTGTTTTTCCGCTTAAATCCAGCGTCGTATGCTCTTCTTTTGAATCGGCATTCAGCGAAAGAAAATATTTATTGGAATTATTGGTTGCTTCAAATAAATTTGAATCAGTTGTGTCTTTTAACTTGATCTGTGTAGCACCTAAATCAATATTGGCCGTTGCATGTGTGATATTGCCAATTTTTTTAGCGGATACAAAGTTTGAAGTTCCCTTAAAGTCTTCTTCATCCATATCGATATCGATGTGGTTATTTTCCATGATACGAGATATAAAACTTTGATTGGGGGTGGTGATACCGATATAGGTAAATACCGATAAAATAACACATGTTGTTCCGATAGATATCATATAACCAATATCTTTTTTGGGAACTAGAATATTTACTCCTACCAATATAATCAGTAATGGCCAGTAGCGAAAAACCTCAAACCAATTGAAATCTATAACGTCCAACTTACTTAAAAGCAGTATGATTCCAATGAATAAAAATATAATACCTGTTGTGATTCTCTTTGCGTCCATAATATAATCGTTTATTCTTTTATTTTTAAACTACATCACAAATGTAAACTAAAAATAAATTTTTGATTTTATAAATTAGGTTATTCATGTACTAATCTCGGTAAAATATATCATTTCATCGGTAATTGAGTTAAGCTATTTCTGAGGAATGAGTATTTAATAGTTATTTAGAAGTATTGGTTATCTTTGATGCGAAGCATATTTTATCATGGCACTATAAAAAACCAATTTGTATATTATGGTGTTATAATAGTATCTTAGATTTTAATGAAGAAAAAACACTGTAAAAATATATGATATTTCACCATATTGGTTCTTATTTGCTATTGCTACGCTCGGTTTTGAAGAGACCAGAGAAAGGAAAGATTTACTGGAAAGAGACCATGCATGCCATGAACGAAATAGGTCTCGGATCGCTTGGGCTTATTGTTATTATCTCCACCTTTATCGGAGCGGTTATGACGATGCAGATTGCTTTCCAATTGGTTTCTGATTTAATTCCGAATTCAATTATTGGCTCCATCAATCGAGATTCCAATATTTTAGAATTGGGACCTACTATTTCGGCATTGGTGCTCATGGGCAGTGTCGGATCTTCCATCTCCTCACAGATTGGTTCTATGCGTGTGACGGAGCAGATCGATGCTTTGGAAATCATGGGAATTAATGCTCCCGGATATTTGATATTACCTAAAATACTAGCAGGTATCACGATGGTACCGGTTTTAGTGACGATCGCTATTTTTTGTTCTATTGTTGGTGGTCTTATTGGCGGAGCGCTTTCTGGCGCGGTAACACCTTCAGATTACATTATGGGTATCCAAGAAGGGTTTAATGGTTTCACCGTTACGGTTGCATTGGTGAAAGCTTTGGTCTTTGGTTTTATTATTACCTCCATATCTGCATATAAAGGTTTTACTGTAAGTGGTGGTGCTCTGGAAGTCGGCCAAGCAAGTACGAAGGCGGTTGTTATTGGTTGTATAACCATCTTGGCAGCTGATTATTTGATAACGGCGCTGATGCTTTAATTTCTTAAAAAAATTATGATACAAATAGAGCATATTTATAAATCCTTCGGAAGTAACGAGGTACTGAAAGGTATTGATGCTACTTTTGAACCGGGTAAAGTGAGTTTAATTATTGGTGGTTCGGGATCTGGAAAAAGTACTTTGTTAAAATGTATGGTTGGTTTACACGAACCTGATAAAGGTCGTGTTCTTTTTAATGGTCAAGATTTTTCAAAATTGAGTTTTGAAGATCGTATTCCAATCCGTAAAGAAATTGGCATGTTGTTCCAAAATTCGGCACTCTTCGATTCTATGACTGTAGAGCAGAATATTATTTTCTCGTTGGATATGTTTACGGAGATGTCCAAGTCTGAAAAATTGGATCGTGCTAATTTTTGTTTGGAGAGAGTAAATCTGAAAGGACGCAACCAGCTTTATCCTTCAGAGCTATCCGGAGGAATGAAAAAGCGTGTAGGTATAGCTCGTGCAATAGCCATGAGTCCGAAATATCTTTTTTGTGATGAGCCAAATTCGGGCTTAGATCCAGAAACTTCAATCTTGATCGATGAACTGATATTAGAATTGACACAGGAATATAATGCAACCACCATTGTGGTGACACATGATATGAATTCGGTTATGGGAATTGGTGAATACATTCTTTACCTCTATAAGGGACAAAAGTTTTGGGAAGGTTCAAATCAGGATATGATGCGGTCTGATGTAAAGGAGTTAAATGATTTTGTATTTGCAAGTCCATTGATGAAGCGCGCAAAAGAAACGATGTAATCTGTTGATCTTTGCTTATTTGTTTTTAGATTTACGTATCTTTGCGCCAAATTATTGATTTTGACTACAACAGATATACAATTATTGACACCACAACATTGGAAAGATTACGAGTTAATCGATTGTGGTGATTTCGAAAAATTAGAGCGTTTTGGCGATTTAGTCTTAATTCGTCCTGAACCACAGGCTGTATGGCCAAAAACATGGTCAGAGGCGGAGTGGAACAAACGTCATGACATTAAATTTAAAGGTCGTTCTGCTACTTCTGGTGAGTGGATGAAAAAAAATCCTAAAGCACAAGATCGCTGGCATATACAATATAAAAATAATGATGTTGCTATTAAGTTCCGTCTGGGATTGACCTCGTTTAAACATGTCGGTATTTTTCCTGAGCAAGCTGTCAATTGGGATTATATCTCCCAGTCTGTACGTGCCTTTGAAACAGATAAACCGAAGGTTTTAAATTTATTTGCCTATACTGGCGGTGCCTCATTAATCGCGCGTGCTGCTGGTGCTGATACTACGCACGTAGACTCGATCAAACAAGTGGTTACTTGGGCTAATGAAAATCAAGAATTATCAGAAATTGACAATATTCGCTGGGTGGTAGAGGATGCTTTGAAGTTTGTAAAACGTGAGGTAAAGCGCGGAAATAAATACAATGGTATCATATTGGATCCGCCAGCTTATGGACATGGTCCGAAGGGAGAGAAGTGGAAATTGGAGGATCATATCATGGAAATGATGAACGATGTTGTACAATTATTAGATCCTAAAGAACATTTCTTGATCTTGAATACGTATTCACTGGGTTTTTCATCAGTGATCGTAGAAAATCTAATTCGTACTGCATTTCCTAAAGTGGAAAATCTAGAAGTTGGAGAACTTTATTTACAAGCTACAGCAGGGCCTAAATTGCCTTTGGGTGTCTTTGGTAAATTTAGAAAAGTAGCTCAATAGAGATATAAATTACAAAAACAACAAAGGAGTAACATGTTTAGTTACTCCTTTGTTGTTTTTGGACATTAGATTCGCGTAGATCTGATCCCTTAAAATTTGATCCCGGCAAGTTCCCTTTCGGCATTGTTGAGCTGCTCGGGTATACGCTCTATAACATGATTTGAAAAGCCTTTCAAATCATTTTTTAATTTATCATAATAAGCTATTCCTTCTAAAAGCTGATTTTTAAATTTTTCTAAATATTTTATTTTCTTATCATTGACGGTATCGGCATTCATTTCTACGTATTTTTTTATATGTGCCACATAGAGTTGTAGTTCGTTAATAAATAGAAATGGACGGTTATCATTTTTGATCAAATCATCTTTTCCATAGATATGGTTGATCATCTGGTCGAGTGAGCATTTACTTTTAAACCACACCGTATTTGGACCTGGACAAATAGATACAGCGCTTTGTTCTTTAGGTTTTAAAATATCGTATTTTAAATAGGCAGGTGCTGCAAGTCCGTCGCAGAGACATGTTTTTTCAGTAATTCGTGCAAATTCTTTGTCATAGTCTTTTTGTTCTAATGATTTTGCCTCTAATTCTTGAATTTTTTTGTGTTGATATGCGCGAGATGCCGTACAAAGGGGTTCAGCACCAAAATCTGTGTTGGATACAAGGTATTTCTTGATACATGGACTTCCGGGTCTTCCCTGTTGTATTCTTTTTAAACGTAGACGCTCTGCAGAGCTTTTTCTAAAATTATTGAAAGGTACTCCGAGTGGTGAAGCTTCACTGATATAAAAGTCCTGTTCTTCTGAAGTGGTCAGTGCCATTAATGTTTCTTCGTCGACAGTGGTAGCTTCGGGTACGAGTAAAAATGGAGACCCCCAACCTACGGCATCAAATTCATAATATTGGAGTAAAAATTGATGTTCGCTAGCCGTTCCCACTCCGCCTTGTACCGTGTACTTAATGGGTGGAGCTTGTTGAAATTTTTTGTCTTTTTGAATCCAATATTGTTGATAAATATGAAACAGCTCTTGCTGTAACTCTTGTTTTTTATTTTTGAATTCAGATAAAATAGGGCCTAATAAAAAACCATCTGTAGCAAATGCATGTCCACCACAGTTTAAACCCGACTCTACACGGAACTCGGAAACCCAAACTCCTTTTTTTGCTAAATACTTTGCTTGTATTAATGCAGATCTGTAATCACTGACCTTTAATGTTATCTTCTTTTTAAACGTGCCGTCATCTTGTTGCCAAAAAGCAGGCAATTCGGCGACATATGCGTATAGCTTGGGGTTCATACCTGCAGAAAGAATAACGGAAGATTGTAACTGCGAATTTGCATATCCTCTTAATGCTGCTAGTGCATCTGAAAAGATGTCGTCCTGTGCATTTCCGTTTTTATCATAATTGATCTTATCCACTTTAGACATGATATTGACATCAATATCTCCGGCTTGGATCCATGTTCTGAGGTTTTGTTTTTTCTTTGCCTTTTCTACAATATCGGTTTCGGATAGCATGTCATGGTAGATCTTTTTTGCAGGATGAGATTCCGGTATGAGTTGAAAATAGCGATCAATTTCAGAGCCTTTTTCAAAAAATTCGGTACGCATATGCTCAATCTGTTCTTGGACTAATTGAGCAACCAGGTTGAGATAACTTGAAATTCGGTGCGACCTAAAATCGGCCTCTGTTTTTTTTATGGGAACATATTCTTTCTTATTTATCTGACAATAATATGCCCGAATACGTTCAATTAATTCATCATCTACGATGGATATAACAGATGATATCCCAAATCGAGCGACTTTTAACGGGGAATCTATTGAGAATGCTAATCCCAAAACGGGAATATGGAATGAGTGCGTCATATCAGTTTTATTTCAATACGAAATACCGAATAAAAAGGATATGAAAAAGTAATGTTTGCCTGATTAAAAAATGATATAAATCACTTTTTATTGAATGTGAAAATGTTTTCTGCTTTTATATGGCTACTTCGATGTATGGTAGCAGCCATGTCAGTCTGGTGGTCGGTACTTTTTAGATTATAGCAAATGATTGGAAATGCTAGAAAGAAAAAACAAGCGGGGTATCTTAACCCGCTTGTTGTGTTTGTTGTTCTTCTTTAGCAATTCGAGCTAGCTCTTCTTCAAGATCGAGTTCAACGCGAAGATTATTAACAATATGTTTTTGTCTATCGGGAGTATTTTTCCCCATATAATACTCTAATAGTTGCTTTATTTTATTATCCTTGGATAAGAATACTGGATCCAAGCGCATATCTTTTCCGATGAATAGACCAAATTCGGAAGGGGAGATCTCACCAAGACCTTTAAAACGTGTGATCTCTGGTTTGTTTCCTAATTTAGCGATTGCACGTTGTCTTTCTTCATCCGAATAGCAATAGATCGTTTCCTTTTTATTACGCACACGGAATAGTGGTGTCTGCAAAATAGAGACGTGACCTGCTTTAACAAGATCTGGGAAAAATTGCAAAAAGAAGGTTAACAATAATAGTCGTATGTGCATACCATCAACATCGGCATCTGTCGCAAATACAATATTATTATAACGTAAACCGTCCAAGCCATCTTCAATATTTAGGGCATGTTGCAACAAGTTGAATTCTTCGTTTTCGTAGACGATCTTTTTGGACATCCCATAAGAGTTTAATGGTTTTCCCTTTAAACTAAAAACAGCTTGTGTCTGTACATCTCTAGATTTGGTAATAGAACCGGATGCAGAATCCCCCTCTGTAATGAATAATGTAGTTTCTTGATTTCTTTCGTTTTTATCGGAGAAGTGAACTTTACAATCGCGGAGTTTACGGTTATGTAAGGATGCTTTCTTAGCACGCTCATTGGCCAGTTTTTTAATTCCTGCGATATCTTTACGCTCTCTTTCGGATTGAAGGATACGTTTTAACAAGGCATCAGCTGTCTCCGAATTTTTATGCAGATAATCGTCTAATGCTTTTTTAAGAAAATCATTGATGAATGTTCGCACAGTAGGGCCATCTGGTCCAATACTTTGAGAACCAAGTTTTGTTTTTGTTTGCGATTCAAAGACAGGTTCTTGTACTTTTATGGCAATTGCTCCGATGATAGAAGATCGAACATCTGAAGCATCAAATTCTTTTTTGTAAAACTCACGTATTGTTTTTACCAAGGCTTCGCGGAAAGCTGCTTGATGTGTTCCTCCTTGCGTAGTGTGCTGGCCATTGACAAAGGAGTAATACTCTTCACCATATTGCTGACCGTGTGTTATTGCGATTTCGATATCTTCTCCTCTCAAGTGAATGATCGGGTAGCGCATGGATTCTGTATCGATATTCCGTTCTAAAAGATCTTTTAGACCATTTTCAGAGATGAACTTTTGTCCATTGAAATTAATGGTTAAACCTGAATTTAAGAAAACATAATTCCAGATCATGTTTTCGACAAATTCTAAGCGGTATTTATAATTTCTGAATATGGTTTCATCGGGGTAAAATATCACAGCGGTACCGTTACGTTGCGTGGTTTCTTTTTCCTCGTCAGACAATAATTCTCCTTTGCTAAATTGTGCGATACGTGTTACTTTTTCGCGGTATGATTGTACGGTAAATTGTCCAGACAGCGCATTAACCGCTTTTGTACCGACACCATTAAGCCCTACGGATTTTTGAAAAGCTTTACTATCGTATTTACCTCCTGTATTAATTTTTGACACGACATCTACGACTGATCCGATTGGGATACCACGGCCATAATCCCGGACGGCAACTTTATTGTCATTGACCGTAATATCGATCGTTTTACCAGCGCCCATTACAAACTCATCAATAGAGTTGTCGACTACTTCTTTTAATAAGACATAAATACCGTCGTCGTAGGCAGAACCATCTCCTAATTTCCCAATATACATACCGGGACGCAAGCGAATATGTTCTTTCCAATCGAGGGAACGTATACTATCTTCGTTATAAGTACTCATGTTTTTTAATTATTCTTCGGTGTTTAGCAAAAATAGTAAAATAAAGATTAAATATGTGTAGTCAATTTCTTAATTCAATTATTTAGAAGGGCAGAAATCTACAAGCTATCTTTGGTTTGGATAGTGAGCTGTAAATTCTATAAATATTTACTTTAGATTGCTGATTATTTATTTAAATTTAGGAAACGTTATAGCAATAAATTATGGGATTGTTTGATAAAATAAGAAATGAGTTTATCGATATCATCGAATGGGTTGATGATAGTCCTGATACGATTGTGTGGAAATTCCCTCGTTATCAGAATGAAATAAAAATGAATTCACAGCTTACTGTACGTGAGGGACAGGTTGCGGTGTTTATGAACGAAGGGGTGATCGCCGATGTTTTTACTGCTGGGAGACATGTGCTGACTACGCAGAATATGCCTGTGATGACCACCTTGCAAGGATGGAAATATGGATTTAATAGTCCTTTTAAAGCGGATGTGTTTTTTATCAGTTTAAGACAATTTACCAATCAAAAATGGGGAACTAAAAATCCGATTATGCTACGGGATGCTGAATTTGGTCCTGTACGATTACGGGCTTTTGGATCGTATGCTTTTCAGGTTAATGATCCTGCTGTGTTTTTAAAGCAAATTGCTGCAACCAATCCAACATTTACCGTTGAAAATATTAATGAGCAACTTCGCAATATCGCGGTCACTCGCGGGATGGATGCTATTGCTGAGTCTAAAATAGCCGTTTTGGATCTCGCATCTCATTATGATGAAGTATCCAACTTTATCCAAGAGAAAATACGCCCTGAATTTGAAGAGATCGGGTTGAATCTGAATAAATTTTTGATTGAAAATATTTCATTGCCTGAAGAAGTTGAAAAAGTATTGGATAAAAGAAGTAGTATGGGTATTGTTGGAAATCTGGGCGCTTACGCTCAATTTCAAGCTGCAAATGCTATGGAAAAAGCGGCTGAAAACCCCAATGGTGGTGGTCTTATGGGGGCTGGACTGGGGGTAGGACTCGGAGCGGGGATGGCTGGCCAGATGACCAGTGTGTTCCAGCAAAATAAGTTTGACGGTAACCAACCTACGGGTGCCTCTCCATCGGTAAGCCCACCAGTAATACCACAAGCGGTCCAATACTACCTCGCGATCAATGGTGTGCAAGAGGGGCCATTTACGATTGAGCAGCTGAAAGATGAGATACATACTGGTAAACTTACTTCTTCTATTCTGACTTGGAAAGCAGGGATGGAAAATTGGATGGAAGCGCGTGAAATAGAAGAATTGACAAGCTTGTTTCATGCTGGTCCTCCACCAATTCCGGGGGCATAGATTCTGTTTATGAGTTTTGAGGATAAAACAACGGAAATCAGTCAGGATTTGAAGTGTCAGGGCTGCGGAGCGATTTTAGCCTATCAGCCTGGTACGTCATATTTAAAATGTGCATACTGCGGTACTGAAAATCAGATTGTGGAACATGCGGGTATTGGAGCTGCCATACAGACGATCGATTATGATGAATTTACAACTGCAATGCGGGATATTCACGATGCCCGGTTTACGATCACGGCTGAGGTCGTGCACTGTCAAAATTGTGGAGCAAACTCAACTTTGGATCCACATGTTACAGCAGATTTATGTGCTTTTTGCGCCTCTCCTCTGGTTATTGATCATCAAGAAAGACGAATTGTCAAACCTCATGGTTTAATTCCGTTTGTTATTGACGAAAAGAAAGCATTTCCGCTTTTCAAAAAATGGGCTGGGGGATTATGGTTTGCTCCAAATGATTTTAAACGTATATTTAATGCGCAGAATAATAGGTTAAAGGGAGTTTATATTCCTTTTTGGTGCTATGACGCTAAAGCAACCTCTTCTTATCAAGGTCAAAGAGGGGAGTATTACTACGTCACGCGGACGCGTCGTACTGCAGATGGTAAGTCAGAAACCTACGAGGAACAGCAGACACGCTGGTATTATGCGTCTGGCCAAGTGTTGAATCGCTTTAAAGATGTTTTGATTAGTGCATCAACATCGTTACCCAATGATTTTGCTTCGAAAATAGGTCCTTGGAACATGGCCTATTTAAAACCGTTTAATGATCAGTATTTGAGTGGATTTATTGCTGAAACTTTTAGTATCGATCATATTGCCGGGATTCAAGCAGCGAAAAGGGTAATGGAAGATATCATTAGCGATACTGTGCGATCTGACATTGGTGGCGATACGCAAAGCATAGATCATATTGATTCGGATTATGAGGACATCAGGTTGAAGTATATTTTACTTCCCGTATGGTTGTCTGCTTATCGGTATAAAAGTAAGAGTTATCAGATTATGGTGAATGCATTTAACGGTAAGGTATATGGACAGCGACCTTATAGTTTTTGGAAAATAACCTTGTTTATATTGCTGATCATTGTCATTATCCTTTTATTAAGTAATATGGGGTAAATTTGAGGCACTGATAAAAATAAAAAATGGTCTTATTGATTTCAACAAGACCATTTTTTATTGACTCTTTTTAATTGTACTATTTATTTAATGAGAGTAAGAAACCAATTGTAAAGTTGGCATCCCAATCAAAAACAAAGGTATCGCAGTTGGTTGCATCTTTTATTGCTTTATAGATGTTAACACCACTTTTGATTTTGACTTTGTCAGTATTGTATGTTTCGGGATTGTTTAATACCGTAAAACGTTCTTCTCCTGTACGTGTTTGTTGTGCTAATTCAAAAGGAACTCCACCGATGATAAAACAGATTTCTCTATTAGCTGATGGAATTTTTGCTGTCAATGATTTTACTTCATTATAAACATCTTCATCTTTGAGGTTCTTTTCATAATATTTAGCACCCGGAGCCTCCAGTGAACTTGTCTGTCCTGCAACCCAAGAAATTTTGGTGTTACCCGAGCCAATATCAACAACAAAAGAATTATCTTGATAAGAAGGAGGCAATACGCATTTAAGGGCCAATTTACCCTCTTGTTCTGCTGTGACTAAATTGACAACAAATCCCATTTTCTTAAGCTCAGAAACAATGATAGCTGTTTTAGGTTCTTTTTGAGCTCCGGAACTGATCACAAAGTGTATGTTTTTTGATTTTACGCCCTTATCAAACATGGTTCCGATATAATCTTTAAGACCTTTGCGAATATCTTCGGTATTGGCCATACCTTCATATACGAATGATTTGCCAAAATCTTTGGAAATAATCTCCCAATGATTTTCTTTATCTATATTCACAACAAAAGAATTGAAGCCCGAAGCACCTACTTCTATTACTCCTTTGTATTCACCGTTTACCGGTTTTTCGGGTTGGTAATTAAAAGTTCTTTTATCATCATTTGATTTATGGGCAGGATTTGAAGAGGTACTGTTTATTGTGGTATCTGCAGTGGATGTTGCTGTACCATCAAATTTACCAGAATTAAATGCCCAGTAGCCAAGTGCAATAAGTGGAATGGCAATAATTATTGCTTTAATTGGCCAGCGTAATCTAGCCCAAGTTGATTTTTCTTCCATAATTTTTATAATATAATTTGTATAACGATTAATCTAATAATGTAAATCCTTTGTCTATTTTTTCTTCGGGTTTGAGTTCGTAACTTGAATCGGCCATTTGACTGACATTCAACACTTTCAAATTGCGCTCATCAACTTTTCGGATAAACTCTTCCAGTTCTACCTGCGTAGGTGCTCCGCCCACCGTAATATTATTGTTTTGATCTAAAAAGTCTAGATTAGATCTGATCGAAGCAATATTTTGGCTGATAGCACCTGTTGCCGCATTCATTGCTTCTTGGAAAGCCCAGCCATCTTTGATATTAAATACGTCGGCAAGCCCTTCTGTCGCATTTTTCATTTTTTGGGTAGCTTCGAGTTTTTTTGAAATAATAGATATACTACTGTCCAGTGTGCTTACATAAATACGGGCGGCACTTTCATTATCTTTCAATACTTCCAAAACTTTAGCAAATTGGTTGGCATACTGTACATAGCTTCGTGCATTTTGTTCTTCCGATTCTCCTTCTTTACCTAAGAGAAATGCTTTTGTGCGCGTCTCTTTTGCATTTCGCAGGTAAGCGTTTGCTTTTTCGGTATTGTTGTTTTGAGTTTCTTTTTTAGCGCTTTCATCTAAATTTGCGGCTTCTGCGGTAAAGCGCTTTGCATAGATATACTTTTCTTCTGCGGTTTTTTGTGCTGTTTCACCACTTTGAATCATATCGATACGGACGCCATCTACATTACTAATTTTTTCTTTAACCCTTTTTAGGGTGTCCTTTGCATCTTTTGATAAAAGCTGTAACGTCTCTATGGGATTATTGCGGATGATCGCTTTTTCACCTTTAAATAATAAGACAGTACCCAATCGATGTAGTAACGCAATGATTTTTGGAGCTAATAATAATAGTGTTAATAATAGGATGCTGAAAATGACAAATAAAATGCTTTTTGCAGCATATTCCAACATGATCGGAAGAAACTTGAAAAAAGCGAAAGCACCTCCGAGTACTAATGCCCAAAAAAATATACTGGAGATTGTCTTCTTGGCTTGAGGAGTTTGCATCTGCGCGGGCAAATGATCACCCAATACTTGAAAAATAGGTAACTGAGATTTTATTTCAGCGGGTATATTGATATAGTGTTCTTTCTTTTCCATTGATTTGTAACTTATGAGATTGATCTCTCTATAATTGCTAAGGTTGTTTGAATATCGTTAACTACTTCATTGACAGCTGCGTTTCCAATCGAAATTTTTTGTTCGATCTCTTTTAATTTGGGCTCATATTTCGTGTTAATTTGAGCAAGGGCAATTTGTTTTTTCTGTAAGTCGTCTTGAAGCTTAGAAATGCTGTCGGTTAATGTTTTGATTTCATTGTTTAGTGTTGTCTTTTCAAATTCACGGTCTTGTTCTACCTTTTGTATTTCCGCTTCCTTTTGTTGTGTTTCTTTGGCTATGGTTTCTTTCAGTTTGTTAGCATAATTAGTGCCAGTTGTTTTTAACTTTTCTTTGGTCAAGCTACTATCCACATATTTCAGTGAAGTATAGGCTGCTTTTAACGTATTTTCATCTACTTTTCCCATTGCTGCAGCTGCATTCCACACTTCAAAAAAATCTAATCCTTGTTCGTTGAGTCTTTCTAATATGCCAAGAACTTTCAGTTTCATTTGTTTGATATCAGTAGATCCATCATTGGCTGTTATCGGAATAGCGGGGGGCTGTTGATTGTTTGAAAGTGGATTTCCTGCGACGGCAGCTGTGTATTCCTTCGTGATCTTTGGAGGAATAGGTTCTTCTTTTATATGGGGCGATGGGGATCGTTCTTCAGATGGAGTCTCTTGGTGGTCTGTAAAAATTAGCTTTTTAAGACTATTCAATATACTTGAGCTTTTATTGTTTTCTTGATCAGTCATAATCTGTGTTAGTTTAGTTAAGTAAAAATAACAAAAAATGGCAATCTTGGTTCATGTCATTTGATTTTTAAAATGATATATGATGTAGCGCGATTTTCTAACCGAATTTTAGGGAATGATTTGTGGTGTTGAAATCATTCTATTGGTATTTTGAATATCAGATCATGTGTTTGTACAATATTATAGGACATAAAAAAACTCGAAAATTAAATTTTCGAGTTCTTTGTGTTTAATACGAGATGTGATACTCAGGTACTATCTTCCGAAATCATCTTGTACACGAACGATATCGTCTTCATTAGAAGGGTTTTCGATATCGGTGTGTTGCCAAATTTCAGCTAATATGCCATAACCATCTAATCCAATTAACCTGTGGCGTTGTCCTTGACGTAATTTGATAATACTACCTGCTGTCAATGTTTGAACAACAGATTCATCATCGGTATCTGATACCATAACACCAACAGTTCCGTGAATTACCTTCCAAATTTCGGCACGACGGTGGTGATACTGCCATGATAATCTTTTTTCGGGTGCTACCACGAGAATTTTTGGACTTAATTTTCCAGAAATTTTTAGATCTTTTACATCTAATCCGTCGAAATATTCGTCGGCAAATTTTTGCGCTTGATCTTCGTTGATGACAAAGAAACCGCCCCAAGGTCTGGTTTGATCAGATTTATCAATTTCAAATCCTTTTTCTTTTAACGCTTTATCTAATTCCTCAAATAGCGTTGATTTATCCGTTATCATAAATATGTATCTTAGTAAGTCTATTATATGTTTATTTGAGTGATAAATATAAATAAAATCTTTTAAATAAAAATAGCATAAACGTTTTAGCTATTTTTAACGATCATACTACTGGGGCTGATATATTGATGCTGTTGAGTCATGGTGAACACTTTATCGTCAGATCGATACGTATAAATAAACCAAAAGCATAGTAGGTTTTCATTTTTTGACTCGGACTCGCTATTGGCTCATGATCCGATCACAGGTAGATCTAGCTTACGCTGGTCTATCGCTTGAAGAGATGGATCAGTGCTTGTTAAATCTCTAAAAAAAACATGGTCTGGCGTATAATAAACTTATTTTTTCGGGTTATTAGCTTATCAATAAGTATAGCTAAAGTCAGTAGGTTATTCGAATTTCCTTCATCTGTAATGCACACTATATTCTTACCATATACAGCATAAATCCGTGTTAAGTCCGTGGTGACTGCGTGTTAAGTCCGTGTTTTTAGTATTTTGACGATGATATTACCATTTATAGACTCTGCTTACCTATATCAGATATATTGAAATGGCATCCTATTATGATCGGGACGTAGTGCCATAGATTACGGACAAGAGGCGCTATTACTTGATCTTAGAGCAGATCGTATCCAGTATAATCTTGACCAAGATTTCGCTAATAACCATCATTGGGTGTTTTGATATCAATATCAATAATTTGAAAAGTGGTATGGTTTAAAATATACAACAGGTTGTATAGCGGTATATGATGTGCTCATGTTTTTTACGATACCTTACTTCATCAGACTTAGATCGTATCATTATTTCCTCTCAGAATATTTGATTAGTTTTGTAATTCCACATTAAAATTATCAGTATGTCAGAAATAAAAATAGATCGTGAAAATACGGCTTTTATGCAAGCTGTTGCTTTTGTTAATCAAACAAATCAACATATTTTTCTTACTGGAAAGGCTGGAACCGGGAAAACGACATTTCTGAAATATATACGTGACCATAGTTATAAAAAAATGGCGATCACTGCTCCGACCGGAGTGGCGGCTATGAATGCGGGAGGGACTACTCTTCATTCGCTTTTTTGGTTGCCTTTTGGGACTTTTATTGAAGATCATGAATTGAAATGGGACGAACAAGATGGCCACATCTATAACAAAAGCCGTTTGTTTAGTACGATTAAATTAACGAAACAGCGTCGTACTATCCTTCAGGAGCTGGAA
Source organism: Sphingobacterium sp. PCS056 (assembly GCF_023273895.1). NCBI lineage: Bacteria > Pseudomonadati > Bacteroidota > Sphingobacteriia > Sphingobacteriales > Sphingobacteriaceae > Sphingobacterium > Sphingobacterium sp. PCS056. The sequence goes on from NZ_CP096883.1 coordinate 2,228,638, forward strand.
CTGTTGGTGATCGATGAGGTGTCGATGGTTCGTGCTGATACATTAGATGCTATCAATGTTATCCTGCAATCAGTACGTCGTGATATGCGTCCATTTGGTGGTTTGCAATTGCTTTTTATTGGCGATTTATATCAATTGCCTCCTGTCGTGCGTGACCATGAGTGGCAGGTGCTACGCAATCATTATACTTCGGTATTCTTTTTTAATGCTAAAGTGCTTCGTGATAATCCTCCGATTTTATTGGAGTTAGATAAGATCTATAGACAGCAGGATGAAGGTTTTATTTCCATCTTAAATGCCATTCGAAATAATAACTGTGATACGGAGATGTTGAAGGAACTGAATACGTATTATAAACCTGATTTTGAACCGAAGGAAGGAGATCAATTTATTACGCTTACTTCCCACAATCGGAATGCTGACGATATCAATGGTAAAGCACTGGCTAATCTATCGGGAAAGATGCTCAATTTAAAGGCTGTTGTCAAGGATGATTTTGCACAGGGATCTTATCCTGCCGAAGAAATTCTGTCTTTAAAAATTGGTGCTCAGGTGATGTTCATACGGAATGATACGGGAGAGGATCGAAAATACTATAATGGCAAGATCGGTACGGTGAAGGATATTAATCTGCAAGCGGGCACAGTGGTTGTCAAATTTCCGGACGGGAGTGAGGATGTGACAGCGAAACGAGAGACTTGGGAAAACATCAAATACAACTATGATAAAGGACAGGATCAGATCAAGGAAGAGGTATTAGGTACATTTTCGCAATTTCCGCTGCGGTTAGCGTGGGCGATCACGATCCATAAGAGCCAAGGTTTGACATTTGATAAGGCGATCATAGATGCTGGAACTTCTTTTGCGGCAGGACAGGTGTATGTTGCACTGAGTAGATTGACGAGTTTAAAAGGATTAGTATTGAAATCCATTATTCCGGCATATGCAATCAGAACGGATAGCCAGGTCGTCGAATTTGCTTTGCGTTCTTCATTTCAAACGGATATTAAAGAAATTTTGGAGCAATGTCAAAGAACTTATCTGGCACAAAATTTAATCCAGTGTTTCCGTTGGGACTATTTGACTACTTCCTGTCAAGAACAGGTGGTTGCATTGGCCGACCGCAATATTGACAATAAAGTGGAAGCCGAGGCTTTTTGGTCTACGATGCAATCAAATTTGCTTACGCAAGAGAAGGTGGCGCATAAATTCATTACTCAATTGTACGAGCTATTGAAAAAAACCGACCAACATGTCGATTATGCTTTGATATGTGAACGTACTACATCTGCCGTCAACTGGTTTTTACCTAAGATGGATCAAGATCTGGTCGCCGCATTAGATCAGCACATAAAAGATTGGCAGATTAAGAAGCGAACAAAAAAATATATCGATGAAACCAAAGAGCTGCTTTTGGATTTTAAGCGTAAGCGCGAGCAGCTTCAACAATGTTTGACTATCGCTGATGCTTTATCTAAGAAAGATGATTTTCAACAAGCTTTGGAGCAGGTGCAGGAACAGTCTAAGACAAAAGAAAAAGAAGACCTTGTGGTGCAAAATGAGGAGGGAGAAAGTGCTAAAAAGCTTGATACTAAACAAGTAACTCTCGAGCTTTATAAGGACGGTGCTACTATCGAAGAAATTGCGGTGAAAAGGGGGATGGTAGCAGGGACTATTTATGGGCACTTAATTCATTTTGTTGGTACAGAAGTCGAGGCTACAGAATTGATCGAACAGGATAAATTGGATCTCATTATTAATACCATAAAGGCACATCCTGGTAAATCTTCCTCAGAATTGAAGATGATGTTAGGGGCTAGTATCGATTATCCTCATATTAAAATCGGACAAAAAGTTTTAGAAAATCCAGTTCATGATTAAGATGTTTCAAAATATGTGTATGTTTGTAAAAGTTAGCTATAAATAGCCATGGGAAAGTCTAATAAAAACCCAAATAAGTGGATGGTTTTTATCTCGTTGCCACTGCAAATGGGAGTCACCATTTATTTGATGTATATGTTAGGCACATGGCTAGATGAGAAATACCATTTTTCTAATGGTCTTGCCATGAAAATATGCACATTTATCGGTATTTTCGCCTCACTTTATCATTTTATACGAGAAGCTAATCGATTGAACAGGGATGAATAATTACATTAAATTTATTGCAATACTTCTAATTTTTACTGTTATCCTTTTTGGGGCACACTATTATGCGTTACCATCTTTTGGGATTACTGATTTTAAAAGTTTAACGGGTTTTGAACTGTATAGCTTATATGCATTTGAATCTGTTGCATCATTAGTGCTAGTAATTGTTATCCTGATCTCCGATGCTGTAATGCCCAAAAATATTGGTTTTATTTTTTTGGGATTGATCACGTTAAAGGCTGCATTAAGTTATGTGTTTTTTAGAGGTGGTTTAAATCATTCGTCGGGTGATATCTTCGAATATAATTTTTTAATCGTGTTTTTTCTTTACTTGTTTTTTGATGTATTAGTCGCATTTAAGGTCATTAATAAAGAAGTGGAATCAGTCAATAAGTAATTTTAATAAAAAGTTCAAATTAATCGCAAAAAATGACAAATAATATTGTATTTTTGCGCAAAAATAAAAAAACAGAACATGGGGAGCGTTAAGAAAGCATTTCTTTTTTTTGCAGTGATTTTATTTACTGTTAATCCGTTTTTTGCTAAAGCTAATGAAGTAAGCGAAGAGCCTAAATCTCAAGACGAAGAGATTAAATCCTACATCGAGCATCACTTGCAAGATGATCATTATTTTTCTTTATTTACAGATAAAGAAGCGGGTAAAACTTTTGGATTCCCATTGCCTGTAATATTAATTGATGGTGGAATTAAAGTTTTTATGTCTTCGGCATTCGATTTCGGAAAACAAGTAGTCGAAAAAGATGGTCAATTTTATACATTATACCATGGTAAAATTTATAAAACGGATGCTGCGGGTACACTTAATTATGATGAACATCATCACCCTACCAATAAAAAACCTTTAGACTTTTCTATCACGAAAAATGTTTTTGGTTTACTGTTAACGACTGTAATATTATTTTGGGGCTTTTTAGGCCTAGCAAAAACATACAAAAAAGGTGCTAATAACTTACCAAAAGGTTTTGGACGTGTGTTGGAGCCCATGGTACTTTATGTACGTGATGAGATGGCGATTCCAAATATCGGACATCGTTATAAAGAATTTATGCCTTACTTATTGTCGGTTTTCTTTATGATCTTGGTTTTAAATCTTTTGGGTTTAACACCGCTAGGATTCAATGTGACTGGTAATATCACGGTTACTTTCTGTTTAGCAATCTTTACATTTTTATTTATCAATCTGAAAGCAAATAAGGATTATTGGAAACATATTTTCTGGATGCCAGGTGTACCAGTTCCTTTCAAAATTGCTTTAGCACCCATTGAGTTTTTAGGTTTATTTACTAAACCATTCTCTTTAATGGTTCGTTTATTTGCCAATATTACGGCTGGTCACACAGTTGTAATGGGTTTAATTGCCGTTGTTTATTTGCTACAGGAGCAACTATCGGTAGGTGGAAGTATCGGTGTGTCAATGTTATTGACGACCTTCCTTATGGTAGTTGAAATATTAGTCGCATTTTTACAAGCGTTTATCTTCACGATGTTGTCATCTCTATTTATTGGAATGGCTGTCGAAGAGCATAACGAGGCACATCACTAAGAAATTTTTTGTTTAATTATATTTAAATCATTTATTATGTACAATTTAATTGGAGCAGGTTTAATCGTTATCGGAGCAGGATTAGGTCTAGGTAAAATCGGTGGTTCAGCAATGGAAGCAATCGCTCGCCAACCAGAAGCAGCTAGTAAAATCCAAACTGCGATGATCATTATCGGAGCCTTATTAGAAGGTTTAGCTTTCGGTGCGTTATTATTAGGTAAATAATCACCCAATGAATTTAAAAGTATTATTTATGACGGTTGGTCATAAATAATACTTTCAATTAGACGAAATACAAAAAATATTATCATACATCAATGGAAAAATTAATAGAACAGTTTTCATTTGGTTTGTTTTTCTGGCAAGTCATCATCTTATTAATCATTATCTTTTTATTAGGTAAATTTGCTTGGAAACCGATCATGGCTGCTTTGGCAGAACGTGAACAAGGTATTTCTGATGCTTTGGAATCTGCTGAAAAAGCTAAGTTGGAGATGGCACGGTTGACAAATGAAAATGAATCCTTATTGAAGGAAGCTCGTGTAGAACGTGATCTTATCTTGAAAGAAGCTAAAGAAATGAAAGATAAGATTGTTGCTGAAGCAAAAAATGTAGCGCAAACAGAAGGTGCTAAAATGATTGCTCAAGCTTCAATCGAAATCAATGAGCAAAAGAATAAAGCAATGGCAGAAGTAAAAAATCAAGTTTCTACTTTAGCATTGGATATTGCTCGTAAAGTATTAAGCAAAGAATTTGAAGACCAAAATAAGCAAGAAGCGTTGATCGCAGATTTGCTCAAAGACGTGAAAGTAAACTAATCGGTCATTCAAATTTTATCATTAAAGAAGTATGTCAGTATTTAAAGTAGCATCAAGATATGCGAAATCATTAATTGATTTGGCAAAAGAACAAGGTAGTTTGGACGCTATCAAAACGGATATGGATCAATTCATCGAAGTTTTGAAAGCTAATCCTGAGCTACGTGCAGTATTGTCTAATCCAATTATTAAATTGGACAAGAAAGTAAATATCTTAGAGGCATTATTTAAAGATAAAATCAATCCTGCTATTTTATCATTCTTCAATATCATGATCCAAAAGGGTCGTGCTGAAGTGATCGAAGCTGCTGCTCATGAGTTTGTTCGTGAGTACAATGAAGTAAAAGGAATTGTAAACGCTACAGTAATATCTGCAGCACCACTTTCTGATACTAATTTATCAGAATTAAAAGCAACAATTGCCAATCAAATTAATGCACAGGTATTGATTACAAATAAAGTTGATCAATCGTTGATCGGTGGATTTGTGATTACTATTGGTGATAAACAATATGATGCAAGTATTGCAGGTAAATTAAATAGATTAGAAAGATATTTTGAAGGTCAACGCGTATAGTGTTGATTTTAACATTTAACAAAATCAAGAACCCCTTATAATAATAACAATGATAGAGGTAAGACCAGATGAGGTTTCGGCAGTTTTAAGAGAACAATTGTCGGGCTTTAAATCAGAAGCCGAACTAGAGGAAGTTGGTACCGTACTTAGTATTGGTGACGGTATTGCTCGTATTTACGGCTTAACTAAAGTTCAGTCCGGTGAATTGGTTGAATTTGATAACGGATTACAAGGTATCGTATTAAACTTAGAAGAAGATAACGTTGGTGTTGTTCTTTTAGGTCCTTCAGACATCGTCAAAGAAGGTGATACTATCAAACGTACTAATCGTATCGCATCTATTAAAGTAGGTGAAGGTATGTGTGGTCGTGTTGTAAATACATTAGGTCAGCCAATTGATGGTAAAGGACCTATTACAGGTGAGACATACGAAATGCCAATCGAGCGTAAAGCTCCAGGTGTATTGTTCCGTCAACCAGTAACTGAGCCATTACAAACAGGTATCAAAGCTATTGATGCGATGATTCCGGTAGGTCGTGGACAACGTGAGTTGGTAATCGGTGACCGTCAGACAGGTAAAACTGCTGTATGTATCGATACAATCTTAAATCAAAAAGAATTTTATGATGCTGGTCAACCGGTATTCTGTATCTATGTTGCTATCGGTCAAAAGAACTCTACAGTTGCGAATATCGTTCGTACTTTAGAAGAGCGTGGTGCAATGGCTTATACCGTTGTTGTTGCTGCTTCAGCTGCTGATCCAGCTCCATTACAGTTCTACGCGCCAATGGCGGGTGCTGCTATCGGTGAATTCTTCCGTGATACAGGTCGTCCGGCTTTGATCGTATATGATGATTTATCAAAACAAGCGGTAGCTTACCGTGAGGTTTCATTATTATTGAAAAGACCTCCGGGACGTGAAGCATATCCAGGTGATGTTTTCTACTTACATAGCCGTCTATTAGAAAGAGCTGCGAAAATCAATGCTTCTGATGAGATTGCTAGAAATATGAATGATCTTCCTGAGTCTATCAAACACTTGGTAAAAGGTGGTGGTTCATTGACTGCTCTTCCTATTATTGAGACTCAAGCGGGTGACGTTTCTGCGTATATCCCTACAAACGTAATCTCGATTACTGATGGTCAGATTTTCTTGGAGTCGAACTTGTTTAACGCAGGTATCCGTCCAGCGATCAACGTCGGTATTTCTGTATCTCGTGTAGGTGGTAACGCTCAGATCAAGCCAATGAAAAAGGTTGCTGGTACATTAAAATTGGATCAAGCACAATACCGTGAGTTAGAAGCTTTCGCAAAATTTGGTTCTGATCTAGATGCAGCAACTAAAGGAGTTTTAGATAAAGGTATCCGTAACGTTGAGATTTTAAAACAAGCGCAATACTCTCCGGTTTCTGTTGAAAAACAAGTAGCCATTATTTATGCAGGTACTAAAGGTTTATTCCGTTCTGTTCCAGTAAATAAAGTGAGAGAGTTTGAAGAAGAATATTTAACGTTGTTAGAGCAACGTCATCCAGAGGTTTTAAATGCTTTTAAAGCAGGTAAATTCTCAGATGAATTAACTTCAGTATTAGAAACAGTAGCTAAAGACTTAGCATCAAAATATTAATTAGATATGAGTATAGAGTATTGAGTATAGCGAGTTATACTCAATACACAGTACTCAATACTCAAATCTCAAATTAAATATGGCAAATTTAAAAGAAGTAAGAATCCGTATCGCATCGGTAACATCGACACAGCAGATTACTAAGGCGATGAAAATGGTATCTGCAGCGAAATTAAAACGTGCTACTAATGCAATCGTTCAATTGCGTCCGTATGCGAATAAACTTCGTGAAATTTTGGCAGATGTATCTGCAAGTGTAGAAGGAAGTAACTCTCCTTATACGGTAGATCGTGAACCAAATAAAGTGTTGATTATTGTTGTTTCTTCTAATAGAGGTCTGGCTGGTGCTTTTAATGCGAATGCAATCAAAACTGCTAATAAGTTAGTTGCCGAAAAGTATGCTGATCAATTACGTAAAGGTGATGTAAGTATGATCACCATTGGTAAAAAGGGATACGATTTCTATGCTAAAAAGCCTGCTTATAATATTATTGCCAATCATAGTGATTTATTCGGTGCTTTGAATTTTGAAAATACTTCAAAAATCACTGAATTTGTAATGGAACAATTCAAAGAAGGTAACTTTGACCGTGTAGAGGTGGTGTATAACCAATTCAGAAATGCTGCGGTACAAATTTTGACTTCTGAGCAAATTTTACCATTACTTCCTACGGAAGATACTCTTTCGACTAAGGAAAAAACTGCTGAGGTTGATTATATTATCGAACCTTCGAAAGAGAAGATCATTGAGGAATTAATTCCTAAAGCTATTAAAATTCAATTGTACAAAGCTATTTTGGATTCACATGCTTCTGAGCATGGTGCTCGTATGACAGCTATGGATAAAGCAACTGATAATGCTGGAGATTTGTTAAAAGCATTGAAGCTTTCATACAACCAAGCGCGTCAGGCTGCTATTACTACAGAGTTAACGGAGATTGTTTCTGGTGCAGCTGCATTATCAAATGGATAATTAAGAGTAATATCAATATAGAAAAAGGCGATGCACATACATGCATCGCCTTTTTTTATTTTATGATTTTTTGTTGGTTATTATAGAGTCCTATTAAAAGGCTATTTCCTTTATTATCGACTTTAATTCCTCCAAATTTTGCTTGCTCATATCTTTGAGCATGACCTTCCTGAAAAAAGAAAGACTCTGCACCAATGTTTAGATTGTTCCTGTTGGATTTTGTATAATTAATCAAAAATTCACCGTTATTCAATGGCGTCGTATGCTGTTGGACGCGTACTCCTTGTGCTATGTTCTTTTCATTTAATCTGACCACAAGATAGCCTCTCAATGGAGCTTCTTGTGTGTCAAGGCTATCTGCTATGCTATATCTCATTTGCATATAATCACCTTGCATAAGTGATCTTGGATCTATGGGAGATAATTCTAACAGGATCAGTTTTCCATTCTTAAGGATGTTTTCTTTTTGAATTATAGTGAAACTAAAGTAAGCTATGATGGCAATTAAATTTGCAGCGATGATCCAGTTTTTATATGTTTTCATTCTTGACTTTCTTTGAATTTATGATATAGTAAATGACTAGAAACACGAGTCCAGATAGCATTAAAAATATGGATTTGGTCAATAGCGAAAAGTTTAGGTTGTAGTAGAAATGCGATAGAAAAAATAATAATGCAATTATTCCTGAATAAAGACCAAATTTATATTGATAATAGAAACAAAATAGTATGAGCACTATGGCTCCTGATATCCCGGGATTAATAATTGTTGAAGCGAGTATGAAGGTGACGAATATATAAATTAATATTTGGGTATTAGACTTTACAGTATCAAATTTTGCTATGATTTTGTGCACGATAAATAAGGTTGCAAATGAATATATGATCGATAATGCGTACAATGCGATGGCAGAGGTATTGAAAGGTGATGCTTCAGTCTCAAAATGTGATAGTACAATAAACGCTGTTGTTGCTATTGTCGAAAGTGCGAGCGCAACTCGTATAGGTTGGTAGAGTTTACTGATGAGGTTTCGTTTGGAAAGGATTGGTGCTTCTTGTGTCAAGATATAGATTAACGCGGCTATGAGTACCATGTTGATTAGTGCGATAAAGATTAGATTGTCCGAATTATGGCTGGTCAGTGCTATGCATGAATAGATGATAAGAAGTATGTTTAACAGAGACATGAGATAGCGCTGTACTATAGCTAACGTGCATAGATTAATCATGAGGCATGCGATGAGCATATTATTGATATCATCATGATCTAAACCATAGATCAACATCCATCCTCCCACGACGTAGCAGGTGATACTCGCAGTATCTATGATGATGCTGTTGTATTTTTTAACGCACCATAATGAAAGAATGAGTAATATGGATCCGCAGATCATTACATTTAACTTGTCATCGAGTAGGTGTAGTGAAAATAAAGCGGCTAAAAAACATAAAACACTGCTGATCACTCCGAGTATAGATAGTATTTTTATGGTTATGTTTGAGCTGTTTTTATCTAAATGTGCATACTCAGCTAATACGTTATCCGTATTGATTTGAAAAGCGGGATCACTGTCTTTACTTAGTCTTTCTATTTTATCTCTTATTGCCTGTTTATTTTCCATTGGTCCATTTTAATTGAAGATTTAATAAAAATTTAATAACTGCTGTTACACCCATAATAAATAAGATACTGATGATAAGTAATGCGATGTCATCATTATAAATTTCCAGGATGATACAATTGATCATGATCAATAAGCTGAAAGCTATAGAGCCAATAAAAAATGTGCTTTTGTTTGATAATGCATATCGTATACTGTATAAGTAAAAAGCAATTGTGCCACAGATCAAAAGTGTGCCTTGTTGGAGTTTGGAGTCGAAGATCACGAAACAGATCCCCACAGTTGCAATAGTAGTAACTGCTAGTGCTAACGTATTTCTAAACCACAGGGGAATGTCTGCTTTGTCGTATTTATTTAATGTTAGTAATGCTATGAGTGCCAGACCATCGATGAAAAATAATAGGGTGGTTAAACTTATTGAGTCAAAATTGTTAGACACCTGTTCGTTGAATAAAACGATTGTAACATTGGTCAGGACTATAAATAGTAACCAAAGGGGATAAAAATGAGTGATAATAACCCAAAGTGTAATGAATAGCGTCCATGCCAGAAAAAAGTCGTAGGCATTGGCTCCTGTTTGATATATTTGACCAAAAACTGCAAATAGGACCCCTACTAACATTGCAGCCGCAGTTATTAGCATCTTTTTATAAATTTCTTTGATCCGCAACTGAATGGCGCAGATGATACTGGCAGCCAATAGTAAGAGTATAATGCCTATTTTGATAAATTTATTGAGTTCAGCCCAATTGAATGCAAAGAAAAATACAATTCCAGATACGACAAATCCCAATCCCAAAGTCAATAAAAATAGATCTAGAAACTTTTTCCAATCTTTTGGTTTGGCATAGATATATTTTTCTAATAGTGATTCGATTTGTTTTTTTGACCGATTACTGTGCTTACTGGTAATCATGATATCTTCCCGATCTATTTTTTCCATTTATAAATTTAATAATAAATAGTGGTAATTATCGGCTGTGTTTTTTTGATGCATGGACAGCATTGGAAAGGAGAATTCTTGTTTTGCTATGCGTTATTTTGGTTTTCCACATGAGTTATTAACATAATGTTAATAACTCATGTGGAAAACCCACTATTGCTCTTAATCTGCTAAAATGAAAAGAGCTCGTATATGTTAAAATAAACGAGCTCTTCTATATCTAGGTTTCAAAAGGAATTTACCAGCGTATTAAAGCTGATCCCCATGTAAATCCAGCACCAAAGGCTGCTAGACAAATGAGATCCCCGTCTTTTATTTTGCCAGCTTCCCATGCTTCACACAAGGCAATTGGGACAGATGCAGCTGTGGTATTTCCATATTTTTGAATATTATTAAATACCTGATCGTCATTGAGCTTAAGGGTTTTTTGAATAAACTGTGAAATCCTCAAATTTGCTTGATGGGGAACCAATAGGTCAATATCTTGTGTAGTTAAGTTATTTTTAGTCAATGCTTCTCCGATTACTTCTGGAAATTTTACTACCGCTTTCTTAAAGACGGCTTGACCATCCATGACTGGAAAGGCAGTTCCATCTTCCAACATCTCTGCTGTCATGAGCATTCCTCCGAGTTCTTGTTCAGGCCATGTTGGTTTTTCATCGAGCCAAATTCCTCCTGAAGCACCTGGATAATACATAGCTAATTTTTCAGCATCTGCACCATCAGCGTGTAAATGTGTACTTAATATTCCCTTATTGGCATCTTTTGTCGGTTGAAGTACAACTGCTCCTGCTCCATCTCCAAATATAACCGACACATTGCGACCTCGTGTCGAATAGTCCAAGGCAAATGAATGTTTTTCTGAACCAACTACTAAAATATTTTTGTACATACCTGTTTTGATAAACTGATCGGCTACAGATAATGCATATATAAATCCTGAGCATTGGTTTCGAATATCCAAAGCTCCGACTTCTTTCATTCCCATTTCTCTTTGAAGCAAGACCCCACAACCCGGGAAATAGTAGTCTGGCGATAATGTTGCAAAGATGATGAAATCAATTTCTTCGGCAGTGGTATTGGCACGCTCAATGGCTATTTTTGAAGCTTCGACCGCCATAGTTGTAGTCGTTTCGCCAATGCGATCGGCATATCTTCTTTCTTTTATACCTGTTCTTTCTTGAATCCACTCATCGCTAGTATCCATAAAACGAGTTAAATCTTGATTGGTATAAACATTTTTTGGTACATAGTATCCTATACCTGCAATTTTGGATTGAAACATGTGCTTATATTTATGTTAAGTTCAAATTAAGTAAAATTACGTAATTTTTGAAAATTAAAGTACTTTTGTAGCATGAGTACAGAAACTGCACAAGAAACCTATTCCTTGTCCGAAATTTTAGCTTCCGTTAAAGATTCCAACCGACTAATTCTTTGGAATGATGATATCAATACGTTTGATCATGTTATTTTTTGTATGATGCATCATCTTCAATATTCAGAACCAGAATCCGAAAGGATTGCATTCAAAGTTCATAATGAGGGTAAGTGTGCTGTCCTAGAAGGGTCGATGACTGAAATGGAAGTGTACCGGAAAATTTTGAAGGCAGAGGGCTTGACTGTTTCTGTAGAATAATTTCTATGGTGTGTTTGCTACCTGATTGCATTAAGTAATAAAGTGGTTACGAGTCGTTTTTGTTCAACAAAAAAATACATTTTTGTAAGATTACTGCTTACAATTATATTATGCTCTCTAAAAATCACACCTATTCCTTTGCTTTTTTAATCACTATTTTATTCTTTCCTATATGGGCTTTTGCTCAATCTGGTAAAATATCTGCCATACTGGTGGATGAAAAAACTGGTGCTACTGTCCATTATGCTAGTGCCTCTTTGCTTACGGGTACAGCCCAAGCTTATTTAAAAGGCACTCAATCTGACGATAATGGTGTCATTACTTTCCAAGATGTCCCAGATGGTACTTTTACCTTGCGTGTTACGTATGTTGGCTACGCTGACCTCATAAAACCTAATATTGTTGTTTCGAATGCTTCAAATTTAAATCTTGGCAAATTGATGCTCAAGTCTTCTGGTGAATTGCTAAGTGAGGTTGTGGTAGAGGGAAGGGTTCCGGCGATGCAAATTGGGATTGATCGTAAGGTATTTAATGTAGGAGAGAGCTTGGTCAGTGCAGGTGGTACTGCAACCGATTTATTGGCCAATGTACCTACATTGCAGGTCGATCAAGATGGTACGGTTAGTCTTAGAGGTTCTAATGTGAAGATATTGATCGATGGTAAGGAGTCTGCAATGGCAGGTAATGATGTGACGGCTTTATTACAGAGCTTACCGGCGAATTCCATTGATAAAGTGGAGATTATTACGAATCCTTCTTCTAAATATGATGCCGAAGGACAGACGGGCATTGTGAACATTGTCTTGAAAAAAAATATACGGACGGGTCTGAATGGTGCTGTTAATGCTTCGGCAGGTTCTTATGATAACTACATGGCTGGTCTGACCCTTAATTATCGGGACAAGAAGTTTAATTATTTTGGAAGCTATAATTTTAACCGCCGTAATATGGTGGGTAGCGGTAAGGTGGATAACACTTTATTAGATAATAATAGTCGCATCTATAATGAATCTGAGTCTTCTCGTAAAGGGAAGGGACATAATGTTAAAGCGGGAGTGGATTATAACATAACGGATCATACTACCGTGGGGCTTTCTGGTAATATGAGCATCCGTAATAATGACCGTTCTGAAGATCTGAATTATCAATATTTCAATCACCCTACACTTATAGGTACTAGTAATCGTACTTCACGTCAATTTGAAGATGACTTTGCGTACGACTTGAATTTTGATTTTAGACATCAATTTAAACGATCTGGTGAAGAATTGACGGCTAATGCTAGCTACGGAAATGATAAAGAGGATGGAACAAATGATTTCGTACAAGAGTTTAGTGGTCCCACTCTGGGTAGTGGTCGTAAAAATGTGACTTCTGAAAACGGAAAGGTGATCAACTTACAAGCTGATTATGTTTTACCTTTTTCTGAGACCAGTAAGTTTGAAGCTGGATACCGGACGCAGATCAGAAAATCTTTTGATACGCAGTTTTCAGATACGTTGGTTGTAAGTAATGGGGATTATCTGCCCGATTATAAGATCAGTAATGATTTTGACTTTACAAGTACCGTTCATGCTTTATATGTGAATTATCAGAATAAATTAAGCAAAAGGATTGGTTATCAATTGGGATTACGTGGCGAGCAGTTTGAATTAAAATCAACTTACTTTTCAAAGGATCCTGACGTACTTGATAAAGAAACAAATGCTAATCAGGATTTCTTTCGCTTGTACCCGACTGTTTTCTTGACGTACGATCTGGATGATAATGGTGATAATAAGTTGCAGTTGAGTTATTCTAGAAGAGTGCAGCGCGCCAGAGGGTGGCAGATCAATCCATTTCCTGATGTGACCGATAATATGAACCAACGCCAGGGTAATCCAAATCTGAAACCTGAAGATGTACATGCTTTTGAGTTAAGCTATGCAAAAACTTTTGGTAAAGTAAACTTGGTCAGTTCAGCATATTTTAACCATACCAATGAAGTGATTCAACCTTACGTATTCTTTGTGGATTCAAATAGTGTGACTTACAGTAAATGGGAAAATTTAACAAGCCGTAATTTATCTGGTCTTGAATTTATTGCTAAAGTAAATGCAACAAAAGATTTTGATTTTACATTCAACCTGAACTTGATCAATACCAATTTTAAAGCGAATGACTTGTACCAGTTGCCCAGTAGGAAGGGATTTTCTTATAATTCTAATTTAACCATGAACTATAGGATGACACCAACATTTTCTGCACAGGTTAGAGGCGAATATAATTCTTCTCGAGTAATGGCTCAAGGTAAGATGAATGCGATGAAAGGTATAGATGTAGCTTTGAAAAAAGACGTCTTTAATAAGAAAGCTTCTGTTATGCTGAATGTACGTGATGTATTTAATTCTAGAAAAATGGAAGGGTATACGGAGACACCGAAGTTGATTTCTAATTTTGAAAGACGCTGGATGAAAAGGATGGTTACTTTGTCAGTTTCGTATCGATTCGGAGGCCAGGATTTAACAAAGTCTAAGAAAAAGGAGACCAATACAAATGAAATATCCGGAGAAGAATATTAAGATATATTCTTGATTCCGATGATTTTTTTTTAAATTTAATCCATATAAATACTAGATATGAAATTAAGAACAATCGTTTTAGCAGCTACTATGCTCGCGGGTACTGCAAGTGTGGGTACTGCTGTCGCACAACAGAAGAAAGAAGTCCCTGCATATAAGGTTTTGGATCTACCAAAGGTAGATTTGAAAAATTTTAAAAAAAATAAGCAAGGTGCATATATCATTTTCGACGGTACTTCCATGACCGGATGGAGAGGTTATAATAAAACCGTAGTTCCTAAAAAATGGACTGTTGATGAGGGTGCCATAAAATTTGATAGTAAGGCAAATGTTGGAAATGATGAAGGTGGAGATTTAATTTTCGCACACGATTTTAAAAATTTCGAATTGGAGTTGGAGTGGAAAGTTGCGAAGGGGGCTAATTCGGGTATTTTCTTTTTAGCGAAAGAAATTGAAGGTCAACCGATCTATATTTCAAGCCCTGAATGTCAAGTGCTGGATAATGAAAATCATCCTGATGCGAAGATGGGTGTGGATGGTAATCGTAAATCAACATCTTTGTATGACATGATTCCGGCGAAGCCACAAAATGGCAAGCCATTTGGTGAGTGGAACAAAGTGAAAATCGTTGTGAACAATGGCAAAGTTGAACATTGGCAGAATGGTGTCAAAGTGGTCACCTACACACTTTGGGATCAATCTTGGATTGATTTATTGCAGAAAAGTAAATTTAGTGAATCAAAATGGCCTTTGGCGTATGAGCTCTTGAAAAATGTTGGTGGTAAAACCAAATCAGGTGTGATTGGATTCCAAGATCATGGTGATGATGTTTGGTTTAAAAATATTACCGTAAAAAAACTATAATCTCATTTTAGATATAAACAAAGAGCGAGCTTAATTTTTAAGCTCGCTCTTTGTTTATATCATTTTGCGTTTCTATATTAAGATCGAGTAAGGCTGGCCATGCTGGTCGCTATTTCACTCTTTTGATTGCTATAACCGTTTTCGGAAACGAATGATAGGTGGTCAATCCTTGCTAGAGGATTTCTTGTAGTTCTTTAAGATTATGGATCATATGGTTGATATCCTGTGGTTTTTCAATTTGTGTTGGATTGAAGAATATCGCGTCCATTCCTACATGCATAGCTCCGCGAACATCGGCATCGATATTATCACCGATCATGAGGGAATGATCAGTTTTTGCATGGGCTTTATCTAGTGCATAATTGAATATTCTGGGATCCGGTTTATTGACTCCCACCACTTCCGATATGAATATGTTTTTAAAGTATTTATGAAGATCACTTGTTGCAAGTTTTACTTCACAAGCTTCTTTGAAGCCATTTGATATCAAGTGTAAGTTATAATTATTATACAGATAGCTTAATGTTTCATGTGCATGAGGAAATAGATTTGTCTTTTGCGGACAGATCAATAAATATTCTTCCTCAAAATCATTTGGGAAAAGGGAAGGGTCTACACCAAGCTGTGTGAAGGTGTCTGCAAATCGCGCACGGCGCAGTTCTGCTTTATCGATTTTACCGTGATGGTATAAGTCCCATAGTCGATGATTATTGATCGTATAGGTCTTAATAAATGTCGTAGAGGATTCTTGTTGAAAGAGTTGATCAAATTGGTAGTGGTAATAGAGTTCATCCAATGTCTCTTCCGCATTTTTGTCAAAATCCCAAATGGTATGATCTAAATCGAAGAATATATCTTTTTTTTCTTGTTGAAACATAGTACAAATATAGGGTAAAAGGACTGATTGCAAGAAATATCGAAAATTCGATTTTCCTCTTAGTGTCATAAAGTCTAACACATTTTTTTATACCTCCCATTATCGTTATTTTTGTTCCGTTGCAATATATCGTATGAAAAAAGCACTTGTTTTATTTTATTTTCTAGTATTTTATGCGACTTCTCAGTTGATATGGTGGGGGGTTATGCTTGCTCGATTTCAACCTGAAAGAAAGTCGATGATTATTGGTGAGGGTATTTTTTTCTTACTGATCTTTTTGTGGGGAGCTTTGCGATTAAAAAAGCTTTTTGTACGTGAGCAGAAGTTACAGCAACAGCAGCAGAACTTTTTGCTGGCGATAACGCATGAACTTAAATCTCCATTGGCTTCTGTAAAATTGTACATTCAGACCATTTTGAAAAGAGATCTGGATAAAGAACAGCAACAGGTTTTTTTGACAAATTCTTTGAAAGATATCGAACGACTGGACGATTTGGTTGAAAATGTGCTGATCACAACAAAACTTGAAAGCCGTAACTATAATCTTCCTAAGGAGAAGTTTAACTTAACTGAATTAGTCGAACAGATTGTCGACCGTCTTCAAAAGAATGCTTGTAGAACACAGGTGCTGAAGCCGAAATTGGATGCTGATATTATGTTGTATGCTGATAAATTTGCTATTAGTAATGTGGTGACTAATTTGATCGAAAATGCCATTAAATATTCTCCTCCATGTGCCAATGTTGTTGTCAAATTGACAAATGAGGCTCAAGGAATTATTTTTTCTGTTTCTGATCACGGAATTGGTATCAGTGATGCGGAGAAAAAACTTATCTTTAATAAATTTTATCGTGTTGGAAGTGAAGCAACACGTAAAACTAAAGGTACTGGTTTGGGGTTGTATATAGTGAAGACGGTTTTGCAAAAGCATAACGCGTCTATTAAGGTAAAAGATAACACTCCTTCGGGGAGTATTTTTGAAGTAACATTTGATAAAAATGCAAAGTAAACAACGCATACTACTCGTAGAGGACGAAGAACACTTGTTAGAGGCTATCAAGTTGAATTTGGAGTTAGAAGGTTACCGTGTGACAACAGCTACAGACGGAAAAAAGGCTTTGAAAATATTCAAGGAAGAACGTTTTAATTTAATTATCTTGGATGTTATGATCCCTGAGATCGATGGATTCCAAGTGGCCGAAACTATTCGACTTCAAAATACGGAAGTCCCTATTATGTTTTTAACAGCTAAAAACAGTAGTGAAGATCGTATCACAGGTCTTAAAAAAGGGGCTGATGATTATTTAATCAAACCTTTTAATCTGGAAGAGCTTATTCTTCGGGTGGGTAATTTGGTTAGAAGAAGTTTGAAGCCAGATGATCTGAAAGAGATTAACTCTTACCAAATCGGTGATAAGACCATTTATTTTAATTCCTATGAGTTGCACCATGCAGATGGTACGATTACATCATTGACCAAAAAAGAAACGATGTTGTTGAAGCTGTTAATCGAGCGTCGCAACGAAGCTGTTTCTCGTGAACAAATATTAGAAACGGTCTGGAATTATGATGTTTATCCGTCGACTCGTACTATCGACAATTTCATATTGACTTTCCGTAAATATTTTGAACCTGATCAAAAGCATCCTATTTATTTCCATTCCATTCGTGGCGTTGGATATAAATTTACGGACAATAACCACTAGTACTCTATGATGACATTTAAGGCTCGCGTAGCTGTTATTATTATTGCATTATTGTTAATTGGTTATGGTGTATATGCGGGACATTATCAGACTTCGATCCTCATAGCTGGGGGAGTTTGTTATCTTGTTTGGAGCCATCTACGTGAGAGTTCTGTTGCGATGGCTAGTGATTCTTTTCATAAGCAGAATTATGCTAAAGCAAAAGCATTACTGGCTGAAGTGAAGAATCCGGATCGATTGCGAAAAGGCCGTCGTAATATTTATGAATATATGATGGGTACTATTTCTTTACATGAAGATCGGATCGATGAGGCAGAATATCATTTTCAGCTAGCATCTCGATTGCCATGGAAAAAGGATAATGAAAAGGGAATGATCTTGATCAATTTGTCCAATATCAGTTTAAGAAAGGAAGAGTATGAACGTGCTCAGACGTATATTGATGTTGCTAAAAAGTTGAACTTGACCGAGCGCCAAGCTAGTATAATTGGTAAAATACAAAACGAAATTTCAAAACATATATAGTGATTACTACTTTACAAAACGATTTATTGATTAGAGCTGCGCTTTCGCAGCAAACTGAACGCCCACCTGTATGGATGATGCGTCAAGCAGGAAGATTTATGCCAGAGTATTGGGCAATAAAAAATAAATATTCCTTTTTGGAAATGTGCAAAACTCCAGAGATTGCTGCAGATGTAACCATGTTACCTGTTGATCTATTAGGAATTGATGCCGCAATCTTGTTTTCGGATATCTTGGTTACAGCGGAAGCAATGGGGGGAGATTTAAGTTTTGAACAAGGGGTTGGTCCTCGTTTTGCAAATCCAGTACGTTCATTTGCGGATGCGGATAAATTAGCGACGGATTGTCTACCTAAATTGGAATACGTTGCTGATGCTATTAAAGTTATTCAACAGCGTTTGAATGGAAGTATACCGCTCATTGGTTTTGCTGGTGCACCGTTTACTATTTTAAGTTACTTGGTCGAGGGTGCGTCTTCAAAAGATTTTAAGCTGACTAAGTTAATGTTGAATAATGAACCAAAATTGGCTCACACTATTCTTCAAAAGATTGCTGATGTAACGGTTGAATATTTAAATATGCAAATCGCTGCTGGTGTAAATACTGTTCAGCTTTTTGATAGCTGGGCTTTGGCATTATCTTGGAACGATTACAAAGAGTTTGCTCATTATTATAATAATCAAATCATCTCGAGATTGAATCGTCAAGATGTTCCTGTAATTTCTTTCTGTAAAGGTTCTTCTGTCTTTGCTCCAATTATGGCTGAAGCAAAACCAGATGTAATTTCTGTAGATTGGAATGCTGATCTGAAAAATATCAAACAATCTTTACCTGCTGGTATTGCGGTTCAGGGAAACTTAGATCCGTTTGTACTATATGCGGATAAAAAAGTGATTAAGGATAAGATTCTTCAATTATTTGAACGTATGCGTGGTGAAAATGGCTTTATTTTTAATTTAGGTCATGGAATCATGCCTGATATCCCTTTTGATCATGTAAAATATGCAATTGAGGTTGTTAAGGAATTTAGATACTAACAACAGGCAATTACTACACAAAACAAGGAACAAATTTTTTGTTCCTTGTTTTGTTTAAAGACTGTGAACTTTTTTAAGCAATAAAAATATTCGACTATATTTGTCTTAATTTTATACGACCATGGTGTACTTATACGCTAAAGCAATTCATATTATATTTGTCATTTGTTGGATGGCAGGCTTATTTTATATGCCTCGCTTATTTATCTACCATACCGAAGCAAAAGATCAATCCAAAGAAGCCTATCATGTCTTGCATAAACAGTTTTCCATTATGGAAAATCGACTGTGGTGGGTAATCACGACTCCTGCGATGTATATCACTGTGATTTCAGCTTTAGTGATGTTGTATATAAATCCTGGATTATTACAGATGGGATGGATGCAGGTCAAACTCCTATTTGTTGCCGGTATGATCGTTTATCATTTTGTCAGCCAACGCATGATGTTCAATCTAAGAGATGAAAAATCAACGCTGAGCTCTTCAAAACTTAGAATGTGGAATGAAGTATCAACTGTTCTATTGTTTTCTATTGTCTTTACGGTAGTTCTTAAATCAGCATTAAATTGGATCTATGGTGTTGTTGGCCTGATATCGTTAGCGATTTTATTGATGGTTCTCATTAAAGCTTATAAAAAATACCGTATTTCAAAGGGAGATAAATAAAACCCATGTCCGGTCTAGGTTAATTTGTAACGTGTTGAACATTACCCACCTACTTTAAAAATAAAAAGTATTTGTACTTCATCTTCTCTATTGATACCTGCTCCGTAACTTTTGAGAATAAATAATAGTGTACATTTGCAAGTAAATAAAACGTTTTTATGTCATTTGAGTCTTTAGGATTATCACACAATATCATTAGTTCTGTTAAACAGTTGGGTTATCTAAAACCTTTTCCAATTCAAGAACAAGCCATTCCAGTCATCTTATCAGGTAAAGATCTGATGGGAATCGCGCAGACAGGTTCTGGAAAAACTGCATGTTTTGTGATGCCTATTTTAGAGAAATTGCAAGTTGAGGTTGTTAAACGTGACCGAAATATTGAAATATTAGTTCTAGTTCCTACACGTGAATTGGCGATTCAGATTGATGAAGTTTTTAGAGCTTTCACCACGAATTTGAAACGCGAAATCAAAACGATGGCGGTATATGGTGGTGTATCTATCAATCCACAGATGAAGGGTATGCTTGGGGTTGAAGTTTTGACCGCTACTCCTGGTCGATTGCTAGATCTCATTAATAGTAAAGCATTGAGCATTAGTCATATTCAGCATCTTGTTATTGATGAGGCTGATAAAATGTTTCAATTGGGGTTTGAGGATGAGCTGAAACAACTTTTAGCTTTAATGCCTCAGAAAAAACAAACAACTTTATTCTCCGCAACGTTAAATGATAAAATAGCAGAAATCAATCAACTTCTTGGAATTAAACCTGTGGTGATAGAGATTGCAAGTGAAGAGGCAAATATTGACCATATCGATCAGATTGCTTATCATGTCACTGCCGAATCTAAAGGTCCATTTTTACGCTATCTGATCAAAGAGAACAAGATGACTCAGGTTTTGGTCTTTGTCTCTTCTACACGTACAGCAGATAAGCTAGTGGATAAATTGTTGAAAAATAAAATTAGAGC
The DNA here is from genome assembly GCF_023273895.1 of Sphingobacterium sp. PCS056. Taxonomy (NCBI): domain Bacteria; kingdom Pseudomonadati; phylum Bacteroidota; class Sphingobacteriia; order Sphingobacteriales; family Sphingobacteriaceae; genus Sphingobacterium; species Sphingobacterium sp. PCS056. The sequence continues at coordinate 2,249,756 of NZ_CP096883.1, forward strand.
TATCTCGATACATGGTCAAAAATCACAAGGGAGTAGAAGAGATCATCTTGACTATTTTAAAAAGGGTGATGTCCAAGTTCTCGTGGCTACAGATTTAATCGGTCGTGGAATTCATATTGACGGCTTACCTGTTGTCATTAATTTCGAATTACCTCGCTCTCCTTTGGACTATGTACATCGTATCGGTAGAACAGGTCGTGCAAATGATGTCGGTACCGCCATTACACTATTGACAGATGAGGATTTACATCATTTTTCTGTTATCCAAAAGAAAATGGGTAAAACGGTAGCGATCAAATCTACTGAGGATGTGAATTTGCATGGATATTAATCGATTTTGTTAACCCACTTCCTAGTGGGTTAACTGTTTTTGGTGCTTTTGCATCTTCGCATGTTGAGAACTACGCTACATGTTTTATGCGTTTAAAAATCAAAAATAAGGTTGTTCGATTTCGTTGAATACAAAATTGGTACTGTCGTAGTTGATGGAAACATCGGGGGCATAATAGGGGATATCCATAAAACTCATGACAGCACCCGAGCCTAGTTTTAAGGTCTTTCCTTTCTGTAGCAATGCAAATGGTTTTCTTTTTTTTACTCCACCACTATTTGGCATGTAAAAATAGTCTCCAAGTAATGTGTCGCCTAAAATATTTCCTCTGATTTCACCCGAGTCTTTAGCGCTATTTCCGTATTTTACGATATATTGCCCATAAAAATAATTTTCGCGTTTGGTAATTTTCAGGTATGCCGTGTCTCTTTTTGAAATTGCTAAATAGTGTTTCGAAGGGTAATCTACTGTATTGGAATGGCAACTTATGGCCAATAGTATGATGCTCAGACAGAAGTATCTTAAAATTAGCTTGGCTGAGATCTTATCAATATGTAACATGCAAATTTATAAATGGTGTGTATATGATCGTTGTATTTTTAAAGCTATACACTGATCATTCTGATATATAGTATGAAACTGAATTTTGTATTTCTTCGATTAACTCTTGATCCATGTACTTGTATTCATCTGCTATGTCCAAAATTATTATTTCTAAATCTTTAGTTTCATTTGGAAATTGTTGTATTAATTTTTCTTTATGATGCTTTTCCATAGCAAATACAAGGTCAGCCCATAAAAGCTGTTTTCCATTTACTTTAATTCGGGCATTATTTTCTGTACCAGCCGATTTTGCTCGTATTGTTTTATGTTTCTTATAAATGGTTTCTGCTGTTAAACTTCTCCAGCGGTTGCGGCTACAAATAAATAATACATTTTGCATTTACATTTCTAAGTTTTTTTAAGCAGAAGATTTAATTATTTTAATAATCTCCTGCGGAATTTTAAATTAAGGTCGTTTTTATTACATTGGGTTGATCGGCTAATAGTGTTCCATAGTTAGGTCCAAAATTTTTGATGTATGGTTGTTCGTTGTGTGCATCTAAACCTGCTTGATCTGTCCATATTTCATAAAACGTAAATACATTTGGATCTTCTATACCTTGATGTAGATTGTAAAGCTCGGCTGCGGGCTCTAGTCTTGTTAAACGGACCATTTCTAGTAAGATTGTTTTGATCTCCTCACGATGTGCTTCTTTTACTCGTAATACTACTGTTAAATAAATTTTCATTGTTTTAGATATGATATAAATAAGTTGTACATGATATATTGTTTATTTTTTGATGTTACACAGATTGTGTTTTACTATTGTCTTGACCAATGTAGATACTAACCCAATTTAGTTTTTTACCTGTGCATATTATATCAAAAATATCGTTTATTCCTATCTTCTAAAATAGGATTTTTTTAATAGCTAAACCAATTGTACTTGCATTGTTATCTAAAATTTAGGTGCTCTTGTTGGATCTTTTTGAAATAATGTATAATATTACATTTAATCTTCCAAATGATTATAAAGCTAGATCGAGAATATTTAACATATTTTACTACAGCTTTATTATCGAATAAGAAGGAAGTCTTATTTTTAGAATAATCTTTATGAAGAAATTGAAATTTTTAGTTGCTGTTCTATTGGTGACAGGATCTAGTCTATGTGGATTTGAGAGTGTTGCACAAACATTGAAAAAGAAAGATATAGGCTTACAATTGTATTCTGTTAGAAGTCAGATCAAAAACGATACGGACTATTTTCCTGTATTGAAAAAGTTATCCGCTATGGGCTATACTGCAGTTGAGGCGGCAGGTTTTAGTGACGGAAAATTTTATAATAACTCACCGCAGGAATTTAAGAGTAAAGTGGAGAAAGCAGGGATGAAAGTGATTTCATCGCATGCTACAAGAAATCTTTCAAAAGAAGAATTGGCTACTGGTGATTTTTCTAAAGCTTTGGAGTGGTGGGTTAAGGCGATAGAGGCGCATAAGGCTGCTGGGATGCAATATATTGTTACTCCTTGGATGGAAGTTCCAAAGACAATAAAAGATCTGGATACACAGTGTAAATACTTAAATGAGGTGGGTAAACTATGTCGCCAGCATGGGATCAAGTATGGGTATCATAATCATGCTCATGAATTTCAAAAAGTGGAAGATAAAGTGATCATGTTAGATTATATGATTGAACATACTAATCCTGAAGATGTATTTTTTGAAATGGATGTGTATTGGACGGTTATCGGTAAATCTAGTCCTGTCGATTATTTCAATAAATATCCAGGACGATTTACGGCACTTCATATAAAAGATCACCGTGAAATCGGTCAAAGTGGAATGGTCGGATTTGATGCGATCTTTAAAAATGCTAAAACTGCTGGAGTGAAACATATTTTTGTTGAACTTGAAGAAGTAACGGTTGATCTGGATAAAGGTCTCAAAGAAAGTATTGATTATCTTTTAGCTGCTCCGTATGTTCAAACAAGTTATTCTAAATAATTACTCGGATTAGATGAGTAAGATTTTATAAAAAAGCACGAGCGAATCACTCGTGCTTTTTTTTATATCAAATGATTTATTATTCGCCGAAGCAGAGGTATTTTAGCTCCATATATTCGTCTAGTCCATGTTTGGATCCCTCTCGGCCGACTCCTGATTCTTTTACTCCTCCAAATGGAGCTGCAGCATTTGAAATCAATCCGGTATTGATACCGACCATTCCAGCTTCTAGTTGTTCAGAAACGCGGAAACAACGATTTACATTTTGTGAATAAAAATAGGAGGCTAAACCAAATGGGGTATCATTGGCCAACTGGATAACTTGTTCTTCAGTGGTAAATTTAAACAGAGCACACACGGGGCCAAATGTCTCTTCTTGTGCTATAAGGGCATCATGGGATAGATCTGTCAATACCGTTGGTTCAAAGAAAAGTCCTTTCTGAGGTTTTCCACCTGTTGCAATTTTTCCACCATGTTTAACGGCATCTTCAATATGGTGTTTGACTTTTTCAAGTCCTTTGCTATTGATGAGCGGACCAACTTCAACTCCTTTATCCAATCCATCGCCTACTTTCAGTTTTTTTACGGCTTCAGTAAGTTTTTGAGCAAAGGTATCGTAGATATTTTCTTGGATATAAAAGCGATTGATCGATACACAGGTTTGTCCTGAATTTCGAAATTTACCAGCTATAGCTCCTTTTACTGCAGCTTCGATATCAGCATCTTCAAATACGATAAATGGGGCGTTGCCACCCAGTTCCATCGATACCTTTTTGATGTTAGAAGCAGCTTGTGTTATTAGTGTTTTTCCAACTTCTGTCGAACCGGTAAATGATAATTTTCTGATCACAGAATTGGTTGCCAGCTCTTTTCCAAATCCAGCGCTATCTTTACTGGTGACCACATTGAAAACACCTTTTGGTATACCGGCTTCTTCGGCTAATTTTGCTAGGGCAATTGCTGAAAATGGCGTTTGTGAGGCTGGTTTTAGAATAATGGTACAACCTGCTGCTAATGCCGGAGCTACCTTACGTGTAATCATGGCTACAGGAAAATTCCACGGGGTAATGGCTGCGACCACGCCAATACCTTGTTTGATCGTCATCAGTCTATTTCCATTTTGAGCCAATGGTAGTGTCTCTCCATAAGCGCGTTTGCCTTCTTCAGCAAACCACTCGACAAATGAATTACCATAGTCGACTTCGGTCAACGATTCCTTTAATGGTTTACCGCTTTCGAGTGTTATTATTTCAGCTAAGTGCTCCTTATTTTGTAAAATAAGTTCGTACCACTTTCGAATGAGGGAGCTACGTTCGGCAGCTGATGTTTTACGCCACGATGTCCAGGCTGCTTCTGCTGCGGCTATCGCTTTCTGGCACGCAGCAATTTCAAGATCTGGAACGGTATCAATGACTTTTCCTGTGGAAGGATTGACGACATCGAATGTCTTTTTATCGGAAATGAATTTTCCATTTATATATGCTTGATTAAGCAATAAGGGATTTTTCATCGTTTATTAATTTTATGAAATGAATTTTTTTCGATTTTGCTCAGTAGGTATTTCACAATGATCCTTTTTGCCAAACCATCGATATCTATTTTTTGCTATATAATCATAACAACAGTCTCGCCAAGATGTTGGGAGATACTTGAAAATGCCCATTAATTTATAGGGATATCCTAAATCTTGGGCAATATAAAGAGCTGCGGTACTTTTTATTAAAATTTCTTGGTTTCTAACGTAAACTATCGAGTCTATATTTGAGGGAAGCCTGTGAATGAAACTTTGCCCCAGTTTTGACTGCAGTGTAGCAAATCTAAACTGATCCTTCTTATCATTATGAATGATAAAATTGACGGTGCTATTGCAAAAATTGCAAACTCCATCAAATAAAATAAGCTGTTTGATATCTTGTTTTATCATTTGATGTAATAAAATAAAAGGGAGAACTTACGAACTCCCTTTTACAAGTATGATTATAGATTCTTCATAATGGTATGACCCATTCGATCTCTTTTTGTTTTTAAATAGACCTCGTTAAAAGGGTTTGATTTGATTTCAATCGCAACATTTTCAACGATCTCTAATCCATATCCAACTAAACCAGCTCTTTTGGATGGGTTGTTAGACATTAGGCGCATTTTTGTTACGCCAAGACTACGTAATATTTGAGCTCCTACTCCATAATCTCTTAGATCGGCTTTGAATCCGAGTTGAATATTAGCATCTACGGTATCGACTCCAGTTTCTTGAAGTTTGTAGGCTTGCAATTTATTCACTAGACCGATGCCACGACCTTCTTGGTTCATGTAAACGATGACTCCTTTTCCTTCTTGTTGGATCATTTCCATGGCTTTGTGTAATTGTGGTCCACAATCACAACGGCAAGAACCAAAGATATCTCCCGTAAGGCAAGAGCTGTGTACACGTACAAGAATGGGTTCATCTTCATTCCACTCACCTTTGTAAAGCGCTAAATGATGCTCACCTGTATCCTTTTGTGTATAAGCTTTTAATTTGAAATCGCCAAATGCTGTTGGCATATCCACTTTCACCTCTTCGACGATAAGTGAATCATGCTTTAGACGGTATTCGATCAAATCTTCAATGCTGATGATTTTTAAATCGAATCTTTTAGCTACTTCCATTAATTCTGGAAGTCGAGCCATTTCACCGTCTTCTTTTAAAATTTCAACCAATACCCCGGCAGGTTCAAAACCGGCAAGGCGCGCTAAGTCTACCGTAGCTTCGGTATGACCGGTACGGCGCAATACGCCACCATCTTTGGCAATTAATGGAAAAATGTGTCCAGGACGTCCTAATTCGACAGGATCTATATTGGGGTCAATAAGTGCTTTTATTGTTTTTGAACGATCTGATGCTGAAATACCTGTTGTACAACCATATCCTTGTAAATCGACAGAAACGGTAAAGTTTGTTTCGTATACAGCGGTATTCTTTCCAACCATCAGCTCAAGTTGCAGTTCCTCACAACGTTCTCTCGTCAACGGCGCGCACACTAATCCTCTACCATGCGTAGCCATAAAATTAATTATTTCTGGTGTAGCATTTCTTGCTGCTGTTACAAAATCACCTTCATTTTCGCGGTCTTCATCATCTACGACAATGATCACTTTGCCCGCTTTTATATCTTCGATTGCTTCTTCAATCGTATTTAATTTGAAATCCATGGATATCTTAAATGTATATATGCAAAGTTAGTATAGAATTCTATTTTATTTATAATGTATAAGTCAAAATGAGCTTATTATTGCGCTTTTGCCTTTTTCTTGCTCATCTTACTTTTGATCCAATTGAAGCCGGCTTCAGCTTTTAACTTATACTGGTCGATATCAAATAGTGCCGAATCTGTTGTGGATTTGTAAGTTAGGAATCCTGCCAATGGAGATAATACGATAATCGCCATCCACATTCCCAGAATAGGTGAGATGGCTCCATCTTTTGCAGACTTTTCTGCTACTGTAGAGATGATATGATATATTAAAAAGAAGATAATAGCCATGATAACCGGAAGTCCCAATCCTCCTTTTCGGATAATCGCTCCTAAAGGTGCACCAATGGCAAATAATAATAAACAGGATACTGCTAGCGTGAATTTTCGATGAAACTCAATCCGATAGCGAATATCTTTTCCATTTAAGTCTTTATAGTCAGGCAATTTATTATTCAGATCATCTTTCATGTAGTTCAACTGACTCAGTGCATTTCCTGTAATTTGTGCCCGCTGTTCAACTGGGATCACATCTTGCAATAGATCGTTGAAGGGCTTGATTTTGGCCGGTTTAATCTTTTCATTTCCTTGTCTATTGTTAAAATAAGGTGAATAGAGATTAAAACGATGATCCATCGTATTAGATAACAGGTGTTTGACACTGTCCAATTTCATTTTATTGGAGTCTGTGTACACTTTTAGTTGCTTCAAATTTAACATGGCGTGATGGCTCTTGAACAAATTTTCGTCTGTTCGTTGCATCTTATTCCATTCCATATCAAATTTTTGTTCTGTTTCTTTGAACTTGAATCTGGTGAACTGTTGACGGGGGTCATAACTTTTTGAGCTTTTAACACGTGCGTCTTCATAGCGGATCCCATCTTTGAGCTTTAGGATCATATAGCTGTTGTCGGGAGAATTGTATATAAATCCTTCTTTAGCGATTAATACGGTATTGCCGGCATTTCCACCTTGATTGTCATAAATCATTAAATCATACAGGATGGTTCCATTTTCATTTTTGCCTTTGGCGCGAATGGAATATCCTGGAATGGTGTTATTAAAAATACCGGGTTTAATGAGGAAGTCAGCCTTTTTATTGCGCACGTCATATAGCAATGAACCCATTTTCAAATTGACAATAGGTAGTATATAATCCGAAAATAGGAAGGAGCTTATGCTAAAAAAACCAACTAAGATAAAGAGGGGTGTCATGGCTTTTCTGAGTGATACTCCAGCAGCTTTGATGGCTACAAGCTCATAGCTTTCTCCCAAATTACCAAATGTCATAATGGATGACAAGAGCATAGAAAGTGGCATAGCCATAGAAATCTGAACCGCACATTGATAGCCGATTAGTTTCAGTATGACATACCATTCAAAGCCTTTTCCTATTAAATCATCGATATATTTAAATAAGAAAAGCATTAAAAGCACAAACATCACAATACAAAAAGTGACGAAAAATGGCTTTATAAAGGATTTAAGAATAAGTAAATAAATCTTTTTCATCCGATCACATGTTCCTTTCTAAAGCTTATTTTTTTTGAAGCTTCAGAGGTCTATTTTTTAAAGACCTAATTTAGATGCAAAGATATACTTTTTTATCCTCCAATTACACTTTGGAGATATTCAATTGAATTATTCCAAATCATTTTACGGTTTTCAACATCATCTTCTTTTGCGAAATCTGTAATTCGCAATGCAACATCATTTGTTAGTTCGTCTTGGTCGATCTCCAATTCGAAGTAATAAGGCTCATCTTCAAGCCATTTATAGCGTATCAGCTTATTTTCCTTAATATTGACGATTTTAGCTTTGTGACCTTCATCATCCCAAACAAATTCATACACGGATTCGCGATAATTAACATCATCAGCGAGCCATTGTGAGAGGGCATTAGGTTCTTGTAAAAATGGGAACAGAATTCTAGGTGAAGAATTTACAATATATTCTAAGTTTAATTTTATTTTTTCTGCCATATTGCATGAATATTTATTTTTTATTTATTAAAAAAAATCTATATTTGCATTCCCAAAAACGGCGGGGTAGCTCAGATGGTTAGAGCGCAGGATTCATAACCCTGAGGTCGGCAGTTCGATCCTGCTCCCCGCTACTAAACTCAAAAGCCCCTCTTTATTATTGCGTATGGGTTATACTTTTATAGTATTATATGTAATAATACATATTTATTTTGTCTTTGCAATTATTTTATAAAAAAGTTTTGGATTAAAAAAAATAAAAAATATTGCCTTTTTAGGCGGTATGTTTTTTTATCTAGTCACTTTTATTTTTTTATGATTACTATTTGTTTCATTATAAAGGAATTGCGTTTTTTTTGTGCATAAAGGCATTAAAACAATGAAAAAAAATAAAAAAAAGCTTTTTATTTGACGGGTAATTACTATATTTGCATACCGAAAAACGGCGGGGTAGCTCAGATGGTTAGAGCGCAGGATTCATAACCCTGAGGTCGGCAGTTCGATCCTGCTCCCCGCTACTAAAAGCTTCAACTTTACTTGAAGCTTTTTTTATTTTTGTCTCTTTTTCCCTTTTTATATCATTCTTAATCACTCTACAATGAAGGGATTCTATCTTAGATTTCAATATTTTTATTGATGAGGGATAGACAATAAGCCAGCGCGGTACGGTAGTATCAACTTTTGTCTTCATGAGAGTCTCTTAAAGGAGATCTAACCACTAGGGATGATCGAATTGGAGAATGTATTCAGTATACTGCTAGTGAGTCTTCATGATGAGGGGAAGCGGTATGGGTTATTTATAATTGTGATTCGACGTATTTTTTAAAATTATTAAGAATAGCTTGCCAACCTTTATGTTGCTGCTCTTCTGTATGTGTGGTCTCACTATCAAAACTTTGAACGATGGTAACTACATTTTTATTTTCGAAAAAAGTAGTGCTTACTCTTCGGTTATCTTCGAGACTGTATGAAATATGTCTTAAAGGTCTTACTTCATCGTATTGTCCTCCGAAATCAAAACTAGAGCTTTTGTCTTTTGCAGTCATATGAAAACTAAATCTGCCTCCATTTCGAAGATCATTGGTTGCTGATGTAGTTTCCCAATCATCGCTGGCCGTGTTCCATCGCATAATATGTTCAGGCAGCGTGAATAGTTTCCAAACAAACTCTAAAGGAGCATTGATATCGGCACTGACAGTTATTGTTGACATAATTTTTTTATTTATAAATTGTAAACTTCTTTAAATATAACGCTTTTTTAATCTTCGTCATAGAGCATCTCCACATCTATAGTTGTTTCTTTAATATTGAGGATACCTTTTTCATCGATTATTTTTATTAATCTCCCTGCGAAAAAATCTGCTGGAATTCCGTATGGGAGATGATAGCTAAAATAATTTGTGAATATGATGATAGGTTGTATTTTATTTATTTCTTCTGTCAGGATGTCATCATCATTGTATATAGATTTAACCATTTCTATATAAGAGTTTTGATCAGCGTAGTAGTTATTATAAAAACTAACAAATTTTTCATCGATATAATCGTTATAAAACTCGGATTTACTGACTAAAAGATGATTTGATAGCGGGTTTGGTAATTCAACTTCTGAATAAATAGTATCTTTAGTGTCGTATACGCCGCCATATAAACTGCACAATAATGGTATTTCAGGCAAGATAAAGTTTTCGACTCCAGATTTGGACTCGAACATTTTAGTGTACTTTTCTAATATTAACTCATTGTCGTTTTGATTTGGGCTATTCTTCAACAAACTTTTAAAATATTTAATAGAGAATTCACCGATCACTTTATGATTTTCTATTTCTAAAAACCGACCTAATGTATCCGTTTTGAAGATAATTTGAGAATTATTTAAGGCCATTGCATCCAAGAGTAAATCTTCTGGAACATCTTTTTTTTCTGGATTTAAATTTTCAATAATTTTCCATTCGATGCGATATCCATCTTCTAAAGAGTCTAAGACAATAAATTGTGCAATATAGGCGCGCTCTTCATGTTTTACAAGTTTGTGATCAACGCTATCCGTATTTTTTTTAATGACCTTAAATTTGAAAGTATCTCCTTGATCCCAATAAGCAATAATGGGTACATGGCGTACAGTGTCTTGCACGTTAACCTGTGCTTGCGAGGCTTGGAAAAATAATGTTATTAAAAATATAGATGTGATTATTGTTTTCATTATTATACAATTTTTAATTGTCATCAAAAGCTAAACTTTTCCAGTTTTCTTTTTTTAGGTATTTTATCATAATTAAAAATACAATCCAGGCGATAATAGCTATTGCCCAAATAATTGTTTCGTATTGGTGGATGACAATATGCAAATAACCTACAATGGCTAAGAGCCCTAATACCAAAAGATTGATCAACACTCTACTTTTCCCATTTTCTGCTGCTTGAGAAAAAGGATAGGATTTAACCAAAAAGAGCATTACGAGAACACTCTCAATACCTCCGACAGCTGTAGCTAGCAGAATGTCATTGGTGACATGTGCGCCAAAAAGTGGTACACAAATGATTAGAAATATCAGATTGAAGGGTATAAAATATTTCAGAAATGCAGATTTTAGTACTCCTGACATTAGCTCTCCAGTTTGCTGGATAGGTGCGGCATAATAGATCCATGCTGCTTTGTATTTTTCACTTTTAGTGATCAGTTGGAAGACGGTCAATACCGTAAATAACGATAGATAAAAAATCATGATATAGAGCCCTGATGTATTGACATTATCGATTCGTTCCGCAAATGTATCGTTTTTCCCTTGCAGAAATAGAAATATAAAATAGATGGGTAAATAGGCCATGGTGGGATAGAGCTGCATCTTAAATTCTCGAGATCGTGCCGTTATCAGCCAAATGATGGAAAATCCAGCTTTTTCTAGTGGACTGTTTGTGACTATTTTTTCTATTTTCTTATACAATGGAACTTTTCCTTCTGGATATTGTTGTTTTTTCTCCACTGGGTTATCTCCTCCTGCCAATTGTGCGATTTTTGAATTGAAATCTTTAGAAAATAACTGTGATGATCCTGAGATGGCTATAATGAGTAAACATATGCTGAGTGCAGAGAATGAAAGTGTAAGCGTACTGAAGTCTTGTACAAGTAGTGCTTGGAATGAAGCGATCCAGGTGCCCGGAGAAAGCCAGAGTAATTTTATATGATGGACACTGGTTTGTCCTTCTGTAAAACTTTGCATCACTCTAGGACCAATTTGATAGCCTAAAAAGATAAAAATGGAGAAAAATATTTGGATGTAATTGATGACATCTTTAAACTTTTGAATCGATAGAAACCGTAAACACAAGGAATAAAAAATATTAACAAAAAATACAGCGATCAAGGTGACGAGTATTAATTGGATCAAAAAAGTAAAAGCGGCTAAAATGTTCCAACTTGTAAACACAAAAATTAACCCAGGTAAGGACATGGCCATCAACTGTGTTGAAATCTTGATAAGCATATAAAGTACTCTTGAGAATGCTACTGTTTTATCATTGACGGGTCTTGGCAATATGATATATTGATCTTTATTGTCAAGTAAGATTGTGGAGAAATCAGTTATCAGGGATAACGATAACATGGACAAAATTAGTGTTAAAAACAATGATGTTGCGAGAAATTTGTCAGGAATGACAATAACAAATGCGAGAAACATCAACCCCATTAGGAGAAAAATAAAAAATTGAAACCATGTTGAATATTTGGATGGTTTCTTGTTTTGATTTTTTGTGAATGATGCTAAAGGGCGACGATCATCGATGATCAATTTTGTTTCTATAATTATTTTTAATTGCGCAACATCAATTCCCATATTTGTCCATAATTTGCTAAATAGCAAAATGAATTTTAACGTTAGTTTTTGCATAGGATATTAGCGGATTGCTGAAATTATATGTGATGCCTCTACACTTCCATCTTCTTTGCCCGTGAGTTTAGAAAAGATTTGTTCTAAAGATTCGGATTGGTATGTTTTCAATTGTTCAAAGGTGCCATCTGCAATGATATGCCCCTCAGAAATTAACATGATGCGGTCGGATACTTTTTCCACTACATCCATCATATGCGAACAGTAGAATATTGTTTTACCTTCTTTGGCTAAAAGGGAAATTAATTCTTTGACTATGATGACGGCATTTGCATCTAGACCAGACAAAGGCTCATCCAAGACGATGATCTGTGGATTGTGAATAATACCTGATATCAGTAACACTTTTTGACGCATACCTTTTGAAAAGGTATCCATTCTATTATTTATGTTTTGTTCGAGACCAAATGCTTTGAGCAATTGTTGAGACCTTTGTTGAATCAGTGTATTTTCCATACCGTAGAGCTGACCTACAAAATCAAGATATTCCAGGGGTGTAAGCACATCATATAGCTCTGCATTTTCGGGAACATATCCAATCTGGCTTTTTATAGCTAGTGGATTTTCTTTGATATCGATATCGTTGACCATGACTTCGCCTTCAAAATCATTGATCAATCCTGTAAGAATTTTTACTGTTGTTGATTTTCCGGCTCCATTTGGACCTATATAACCGATGACTTGACCCGGGTAGATGTCTAAGTTGATTCCTTTTAATATTTCTTTAGATCCGTAAGATTTGCGAAGATTGGAAATTCTGATGATTGGTTTGCTTACTTCCATAAAATAAATTATTATGAGCTAAAGATATAAATTCGAAAGCTAATTACATTAATTTAAGAGAGAAGTAAGGTTAGTTTTGTGAGGGGGTAGGAAGGGGGGCTCCAAATGGAACAAGATGTGCGAATAAAATAATTGATAAAAATATTATTTTATTGGTGATCGGTATATTTATTGACAATTGCTAAAAAATAACTGTTAGTCTATTTTTTAGCAATTGTTGACATATGATCTGATTTTATGGAGTTAAATTAGTCATAGTTGATCGGGTAGCCCTCATCATCTAAATCGTCTCGTAAGTCTTCTGGTGTCTCGGCCAGTAATTTATCGATTTCACTTACTTTAACTTCTCCTTCTATACGCATGCCATCTTCATCAAGTTCATCTTCTTCTAGATCTTCCAGATCAGCATACTCATCACCAACATATGGATTTGAGTTATCGTACGTCGAATCATCATCAGCTGCTCCTTCTGCAACAGTTTCATAATCACTGGGATGGTCATAGTCCGGATCATCATCATCTACATCCAAGGAAAATGATTTTTTTTCCTCGTCGTAGGCTAATTGATCGGGGTTTGAATTGTTAATATCTTCGTCTTCAGTTGTTTTATTTTTATCTATCGACATTTTATATTCTCCTTTCTGTAAAAAATAAACAAACTAGAAGCCGAAAAGTTTAAAAATTAGGATTCAATTTTAATATCATATTCAGTTAGCAGACCTGGTAGACTGAGGAGTGAAAATTTGGCTTTTTTTAATTTATTTCTATTCGGAGAAAGAGTTAAATTTAATGCATCACGAAAATCCACCTGTTCAAGATTGGTTTGATCGAATAGGGCTTGATTTAAGTCACAGTGTTGAAAAGATGATCCGGTTAGATCGGATTCTGAAAAATCTACTTCTTTTAATTGACAGTTTTTAAAGGATGTCTTTTTTATCTTAAGCTGATAAAAAGAAGCGTGATCGATATTGCAGTTGTCAAAGGTAAATGATAAACCAAAAGTATTGCATTGCTGAAATTGTAGACCTAATAATTTACAGTTTTTGAAAAATACTTGTTGGAATGTAGTTCCAGAAAGTTCGGCTAACGAAAAATTACAATCTACAAATGTACAATCTGTGAATATGCTGTTGTTCAATTTGTTATTGGAGAAATCACATTTTTCGAAGCGACAATTATCGTATTCTGCCTGTTGAAATACATTTTTTTTAAAATCAATGGAAACTATTTTCTCCCCTTCGTAATATGCGCTAATCATATTCAAAAGTAAAGAATTTAAATCAAGAATATAGGATCAATCCATCCTTTATTTTAGGTAAGATGATCGATTTAATCGATGTCACTTTATGCATCCATCACCATAATAAGGAGTTGATGTCCAATGGGGACACATAGCTATTTTGCGATGAAGCAGAATTCATTTGCTTTAGTGTGCCATTCTTTAGCTAGGTTTACTTGTTCTGCACTTCTAATCCAAACTGTCGAATGTAGTGTTATTGTGGTCATGTGGTTTTAATTTATTCGGTTTCTAATTTTGTTTTTAACCTTTGAAGGCCTACTTCTAGATCTTGACCTAACATTTTGTCAAAGTCCATAAATAGCAGCATGAGATTCATGGGGTAATTCATATGTCCATCAAATCCCCAAATTACTTTTGTCATATTGGACGATAAGGAGTCGGTGATCATATAGGCCTTATCTTTTGATTCAAACGGTTTGATAAATCTAATTTCGAAATCAATACGTTTTCCTTGTTCAATTTTGACAATTTCCTGCTCGCCTTTTCCTACACTATCCGCTTTACTGTCCCATGCAGAAATAAATCCGACAGTTCCATCAGTACCCTGATATGTTTTTTTCATCAGCGGATCCATCATTGCCCATTTGCTGAAGTTGTTTTGATTTCTGAGGTATTTAATATAGTCGAATACCTCTTGATTGGGTTTGTTAATGGTGATTTCTCTTTTGACTGCATAGTCTTTTTTAACAAATAGTGCGATGATCAAAAGTAGTACTACGATGGAAAGTAATACAAATACTATTTTTTTTAAAATTTTCATATAAGTAGATTTAAGAGTTTACATCATCACTTGTTTTGGAAATTTGTCAGCGATTAGGTCTAAATCGATTCCGTGTTCTAGGTATGCTTTACACCCATCGAGTACTGTTGTGAATCCGCCGGTAGAATCCATTAAAACTTGTAGTAGTTCATCTCCCGATTGTTGAAAATCTTTCTCATAGATCGTGACATATGTCCGATCTGTAGATAGTGATTTGAAATTGAATTCCACTAAAGTTTCGGGCGGTCCCCATCGTACTGTAATTTTTTCATTGGTAATAATATCTTGTACTTTAACTGTACTTTTTACAGCATACATTTCCCATTCCCAAATAATTGTTTTGCCAGTTTCCAGTTTTCCGGAGCTTTTGGTAAACCAAAAATGGACCGTAATAGCAGGATCTATAAATGCCTGGAAAACCTGTTCAACAGGTTTTCTAATTAACATTTGAGCTGTCACACATATTTGATTTTTCATCACGGGTATTACTGAATCTGTTTTAGATAATTGATTATGCCGATAACATCTTGCTTTCCAAAACCTGCATCGTGGGCCTGTTGATAAGTCTCGATTAATACCTTGCTCAGCGGACTATTCGCTCCTTCATTTTTAGCTAGATTGATATCTTTTAACATGAGATCTAAAGCAAACGCAGCTGAGTAATCTTGTTGTAGGAGAAGTGGCGTTTTTACCTTCGTGGCACCACTACCGCTTGCGCTTTCATTGATAATTTCTAGCATGTCTTCTCTCTTTATACCACTTTGCTCACCAAATAGTACGGTTTCGGCAAGTCCTTGGTAAGTAATGGATAGAAAATAATTGATAGCTAATTTGGCTGAGATACCTTGTCCGGTAGGACCGAGATGTTTTACTGCTTTACCCAGCTTTTGAAAATAGGGCAGTACCTCCTGAAGATCTTTTTCATCACCACCTGCCATAATAATCAATGTCCCTTCCTTGGCCGGTACTGTACTGCCAGCTACAGGTGCATCGATGAAGCGTGCTTGCTTTTCTTTTAGCTGGCGCGCTGTGCGGAGCGTAAGTTCTTTGGAAATAGTACTCATATCAACGAATAATTTTCCTTCAATGTCTTCAAGTTGAAAAATATCTGCGTATAGATCTATAATGGCAGCATCGTTGGAAACCATTGTAAAAATGATATCACAGTTCTTGACCAATTCAAGGGCACTGATATAGACTTCTGATCGATCTGTAAAAGGTTCTGATTTGCTGGGTGTTCTATTGAAAACAGAAAGCGGAAATCCAGCATTTTCGAGATTTTTTGCCATCGGAAACCCCATGTTTCCGAGTCCGATCCAACCTATCTTTTTATGATGCATATGTTCTAAGTTTACAACAGATATAACAACTCATTTTTAAGTTAGTTTTTATCATCTGTCGTGTTGTGGTTTTTTTGATATTAAATTTTAAATCAATAGGTTATAAAAATAAAAAAATATAATCTAAACGTATCTGCCCATTAGGAGATGAAGCGGATAAATTATCTTTTCTATACTACTGCTAGTACATTTTTTATAAGAAGGTGGATCCCATTATCGCAACTATTTACTTTCGTACTGATATATCTTGAGATACAATTCTTCTACCTTTTTTCTTGCCCAAGGTGTTTTTCTTAAAAAAACGAGTGAAGATTTTATACTTGGATTTTCATTGAAGCATTTGACGTTGATGCGCTCACCTAAGCCTTCCCAACCTCCAAAGTAGGCAACCAGGTATTCTAATATGGTGTCCAATCGTTGTCCATGAAGTGGGTTATTTTTTTGTTCCATTGTTTGTCTGTTTTTTAAAATTGAGATCTTGAAAGTCAAAACTGAAATCTGTCTGCGGAGAAATCGGTTTCATTGTAAATCCAGCGACCTGATTGTCTTGAATGTCCATATATACAAATGCATCAGCATACATAAAGCGATTATACCATTTGACAGCATAGGTGTTGTCTTGATAATAGAATAGTTCCCCAGTGAGCTGTGGCGAACGTTTAGAAATAAATTCTAACTGTCCATTTTTATTCATATGAAGGGCTACTTCCCCAAGCCAATTATCATTATATGTGCCTTCTATGGTTTGATGGTGCTGATTTTTTATATTTTTATGCTCATCTACGATCTGCCATGTTTTTTGCGTTATGAGATCGGCATCGGCATTATTTTTTGCGATCAGATCTTGATAGGTCGTGATCCAATGTTGATCTGGAATACCTAGGTAGAAATCTTTTATACTGTTGCATATGGCAGTGAATGCAGCACCTTCTTGTTGATTGGTCAATACGACAATGCCTAGCTTTAATTGTGGAATCATAACGATTTGAGTGACAATTCCTTCTAAACCTCCGGTATGCGAAACTTCCAATTTTCCTGCTACATCTGTAAGGACAAAGCCTAGTCCGTAATTCTTAAATAAGGAGTGGTATGGTGCAGTGGTCCGCACCGGCATAATGGTCTGGGGACTCGTCAATTCTTTCAGTTGTTTTTTAGATATCAATTGTTTTCCTTGATGCTCCCCATTATTTAGATGAAAGATCATCCATTTGTTGAGGTCTTCAACATTTGAGTATATTCCACCAGCCGCATCTAAGATTGTATTGGTATATCGTGTGCTAACTTGATTTTTTCCATCTATCGGTACGTGAGGGGAAATGACATCGTCTCGATCCATTAATAAGTTCCAGTTTGGAGCTGAATGATTCATCTCTAGTGGTTTAAAAATTCTTTGTTGAATAAATTCTTGCCACTGTTGTCCAGATACTTTTTCTAATACTTCTCCAGCGATGATGTATAAAAGATTGTCATAATCATATTTTGTACGAAAGTCGGAAGTTGGTTTTAAAAACCGGATATTATGGACGATGTCTTTTGGGCTAAAGTCATGTCCGTCTGGCCAGATCATTAAATCTCCTGCTCCCAAGCCTAAACCACTTCTATGGGTCAGCAAATCTCGAATCGTAAAATTCTGACTGACGTAGTCATTATATAATTTGAATTCGGGGATATATTTTTGAACTCGATCATCCCAATTAATTTTCCCTTCATCAACCAAGATCGCTAGTGCAGATGTTGTAAAAGCTTTGGAATTAGATGCAATACCGAAATTTGTACTTGCATAAACCTTGTTTTTTCTGTTTAAATCTGCAATACCGTATCCTTTGGCCAAGATGACTTGATTGTCTTTGACAATACCTACTGCAATTCCGGGTACATTAAAAGCGGACAATGCTTTTTGAACGAGAGAGTCTACGGTATTTTCTGCTATTTGCTGGGCAGATAAAGACGATCCGCTAAAAAATAGGAGTGTTATAAAGGCTATTTTTTTCATTCCTGTGTTATTATTGTCAAATATCTAAATAAAACAACAATTGTCTAGCCTTTGTATAAAAAACAATCGTATTTATTCGCGCTAGTTTAAGTGCTTTTTGCTCCTCGGGTCAATTTTTCTACCGTATCCCACTGTTCATCAGTCACCGCATCGAGTCCATTGAATTCTCCGGCACCTTTTAGCCATTCTCCACCATCTATCGTGATGACATCACCATTGACATAAGCTGAATAATCAGATACGAGATATGCCGCTAAATTGGCCAGTTCTTGTAAGTCGCCCGTGCGACCTAATGGAATTCTATTGATAGGGTTGAGGGTTTCACTTAGGTTGCTTGGAAAAAGACGGTCAAAAGCTCCAGTGGTATGAAAGGGGCCTGGTGCAATGGCATTCAATCGAATCCCTTTACGTCCCCATTCTACGGCTAATGATCTTGTCATCGCCAATACGCCTGATTTGGCGCAAGCTGAAGGAACTACATATCCTGAACCTGTACTTGCATAGGTAGTCACAATATTCAAAATCGTTTTATCTTGATCTTTATTGGCAATCCAGATTTTTCCAAGAGCTAAGGTGCAGTTAATGGTACCTTGTAGGACAATTCCTAAGACAGATTCAAATGCACGGTGGCTTAGTCTTTCTGTAGGGGATATGAAATTTCCAGCAGCATTATTGACCAGAACATCAATGGAACCTAGTTCTTGAATACCAAAAGCTATGACTTTCTCTACAGATTCATAATCACGGACATCGCATGCTATAGCGATGCACCTACCTTTTGTTTCTTGACTTAGTTCTGTTGCGGTTTGCTGTATGACATCATCTTTGCGGCTCGTGATCAGGCATTGGGCACCTAATTGTAAAAAATATCTGGTCATGGCTTTACCAAGCCCAGTACCACCGCCGGTAATTAAAATGTTTTTTCCTTTTAATGCATCATCACGAAGCATGCCTTGTGTCGTACTCATTTTGGATATCATTTAGTGATGTATAATCAATGTTATCAACCAATTTACAAAAAATATGTGCTTTTGGTACTATTTATTTTAAATGTAATAATTTGATCTCTTTAATTTCTAAAGTTGATTTTGATTAATTCTGTTTATTCTATTTAACATAGCTTACTTCATTTTAATGAGTTTTTGAAAGGTAAATAAATTGAAATAAGCAACTGTTAATCATGTAGATTGAAGAGGTAGATTGTAATGGATTGATATAAAATAAAAAGTATATTTGTTTGACCTAAATTTTAAAATTATGAAGAAGTATATCTTTATCATGGCTATCCTGCTTATTGGGCTACCTAGTTTTGGACAGCATGTACGGCAGTTGTTGGGATCTGGTGCAAAAAATACGATACCTGGAATGAGATCTAATTTACATAAATGGCAAGATTCTACTAATTATAAATTAAATGTGATACCTGATTATTTTATGTTGGGCACTTTTAGTGATTATTTGGATCGGTTTAATGGTCGTAATAAGGAAATTAATATTGATGAATATGGTTCTTCAGAAAAAGCATTGTTCACGTATTTAGCTGCATTTTTAGAAGATAATTATCAGCTGAAAATTGAAAAAAAAATATATAATGATATTCAAAGCGAATTGAATAATCCACAATTGGCTCAACATTTTAATACGTTTTATACCGATGATGGTCATTTGATTGGCGAAAATTTTGATAAAGATGAAAGTAGGAAATATTCATTTTTACTTGGATTATATATCCGGTATGGGGAGCGGGTTTATGATGATGTTTATAAAATTAGAATTATAAATTCATCAAAAGATAAGATTTTATATCCTTTACTGAAAGATCTGGGCTGTAATAAAATTTACTATAAAATGTTAAGAAATTTTATTCCTGTGAGTGAGTATTTCTATTTTGAGGCTACCCCGATAATGATTAAGTATTTTAAAACGGTTGATTCTATAAAAGCAGATGATTTGAATGTTTTTGTTCAGCATCCGTTTTTAAAAAATTTAAGAGAGGAAGATAGGAAAGAAATGGAACGGGTGATGATGGAAAATAAGGAAAAGGAGATGCAGATGTTGAAAAACTGGTTTTCTGCAAATGAATTTTAATGATATAGTTTTGAATTAAAATAAGAAGACCTATCTCTTTTGGAAATAGGTCTTCTTTATTGAATAACGTTAATTATGCTCCTAATTGAACACGTTTGAACGCTGTAACTGTTAAACCTTTAGAAACTGAATCTAAGAATTGTGCGATAGATTTAGAGTTATCTTTAACGAATTCTTGGTTCAACAAAGTTGTTTCTTTGTAGAATTTATTCAATTTACCAGCAGCGATTTTTTCTGCCATTTCAGCAGGTTTTCCTTCAGCGATGATTTGTTCTTTAGCAATAGCCATTTCACGCTCAATAGTATGTGAATCTACACCATCTTTATCGATAGCGATAGGGTTCATTGCAGCGATTTGCATAGCTACATCTTTACCCGCTTCTTCAACACCATCAGCAGCAGCTGATAAACCTACTAAAACACCTAAACGGTAGTTTGCGTGGATATAAGCAACAACTTTCTCAGCAGAAATAGTTTCGTATTTAGAAACGTCAATTTTCTCACCGATTTTACCTGTTTGATCGATTAATAAATCAGCGATTTTAGTACCACCGATTTCTAACGCTTTTAAGTCTTCTAAAGAAGCAGGTTTGTTAGCCAAAGCAACTTCAGCAACTGACTCAGCGAAAGCTACGAAATCAGCATTTTTAGCTACGAAATCTGTCTCACAGTTTACTTCAACTACGATACCTGATTTACCATCAGTAGCAGCTTTAGCAATGATAACACCTTCGTTAGAATCACGGTCTTGACGGCTAGCAGCAACTTTAGCTCCTTTTTTACGTAAGTAATCAACAGCAGCTTCAAAATCACCGTTTGCTTCTACTAACGCTTTTTTACAATCCATCATACCTGCGCCTGTTTGTTGACGCAACTTGTTTACATCTGATGCAGAAATTTGTACTGACATGATATATTTCTTTTTTAAATTTTTGACTTATTATTTTCTTGACAATATTAACCTAACTCTTGTTAAGTTAATATAAAGTTTACCATTTCTTTTTAGAGCAATGGTAAACCAAAAAACCGGACAGATAGGTTAGTCCAAGAAAAGAATTCTTTTCCAGAAACCAACGCTACGCTATCCGGTTTGGAATAAAAAATATTATTCTCCGTCTTTCGCTTTACGAGGACGTTTAGCTTCTGAAGCTTCAGTAGTATCAACTTTAGCTTTAGCTGCAGCTGCTTCTTTTTCTGCTTCGTCTTCTTTATCACGTTTACGTTCGTCCAAACCTTCTTGGATTGCTTGACCAATGATTCCAGCGATTAAGCTAATCGATTTACTAGCGTCATCATTTGCAGGGATTGGGAAATCAATGTTTGAAGGGTCAGAGTTTGTATCTACCATTGCAAAAGTAGGGATGTTTAACTTGATTGCTTCAGTTACAGCGATGTGTTCTTTTTTCACATCGATGATGAATAAAGCAGCCGGTAAACGGTTCAAATCAGCAATACCTCCTAATAGAGATTCTAATTTGATACGCTCACGTTGAATCATCAACTTCTCTTTTTAGATAATACATCATATGTACCATCTTTTTGCATTTTGTCAATAGTAGACATTTTTTTGATAGACTTACGCACTGTTGTGAAGTTTGTAAGCATACCACCTAACCATCTTTCCGTAACGAAAGGCATGTTAACTGCCTTCGCTTGTTGAGCGATAATTTCTTTTGCTTGTTTTTTCGTTGCTACGAATAAAACCTTACGACCTGATTTTACGATTTGTTTGATAGCTGATGCAGCTTCTTCCAATTTCGTAAGCGTTTTGTTCAAGTCAATAATGTGGATCCCGTTGCGTTCCATGAAAATGTACTTAGCCATTTTCGGATCCCATTTACGAGTAAGGTGACCAAAGTGCACACCTGCATCCAATAAGTCTTGATAAGTTGTTCTTGCCATTTTTTGATCCTCCTTTGATTAACGTTTACTGAATTGGAATCTCTTACGAGCTTTCTTGCGTCCTGGTTTTTTACGCTCAACCATACGGTCATCACGTGTTACTAAACCTTTAGCACGTAAAGCTGGTTTAACTTCTGGGTCTAATTCAACTAATGCTTTCGCAATAGCCAAACGAACAGCCTCAGCTTGTCCTTTTACACCACCTCCATTAACGTTCACTTTCGCATCAAAATTCCCAGCTTGACCTGCTACTTCTAATGATTGAGTAACAATGTATTGCAATGGCAATGTTGGGAAATATTCTTTGTAGTCTTTACCATTAATAGTAAGGACTCCGCTACCAGCAGTTAAGTAAATGCGGGCAACAGCAGTTTTTCTTCTTCCTGAAGTATTAGTTGTTGACATGTCGATTCTCCTTAAAATTTAACTGGTTTTGGATTTTGAGCCTCTTGTTTGTGCTCAGTTCCAGCATAAACATAAAGATTTTTAAACAATTGACGACCTAAACGGTTTTTAGGAAGCATACCACGAACAGCTTTCTCAATGATGCGCTCAGGGTGTTTTGCCAATAATTCTTTTGGAGTGATGAAACGTTGACCACCCGGGTATCCCGTGTAGCGAACGTAAGTTTTGTCGCCCAATTTATTACCTGTCAATCTAATTTTTTCTGCATTGATAACGATAACATTATCTCCGCAATCTACGTGAGGGGTAAACGATGGCTTGTGCTTTCCGCGAATTACTTTCGCAATTTCGCTTGCCAAGCGCCCCAAAATCTCGCCTTCAGCATCAACAACGATCCATTCTTTGTTGATGGTGTTCTTGTTGGCAGAGACAGTTTTGTAACTTAACGTATTCACTTGCTTTTAATTAAATAATTAATAATATTTTATTCACTTCTTTTCCCTGTATCTCAAGGGTCTGCAAAGGTACTTTTAATTTTTTGATTACGAAAATCTATTTTACTTTATTTTAGGGACTTTCATTATCCATAAGTATGTTTTACTCTAGTTTAAAATAAGGAGATCGTCAAAAATAACCCATTGAATTGCAATACCGTTATTTACAATTGTCGTTTATTAGTATATTGCAACATAATTAACACAGTAATTGGTGAACGAGAAGGATTATTTATGTTTAAAAAATATTTGAAGTATGCGCTATTAGTAACAATGTTATCTGCAGCTGGAGAAACAGCATTAGCACAAAATAGTACCCCAGAAAAACCTTATTCGCAACAATTAAAAAATATAGAAGCTTTTTTAAGAAAGGGTGATTATAAACAGGCGATGGATTCGTTAGATGCGATTACAACGCGTTATCCCAAAGCAGATGACGTTTATTTTACGAAGGCAGTATTATTTGGACAGATGAGAAATGCTGATCGTGCTCTGGAGGAAGTAAATAAAGCGCTCGAAATAGATCCTAAAAACGAATATTTAAGTTTTAGTATTGATGTCAATAAGGGTAAAGGCGACCTAGCAAGTGCAATCCGGTCATTGGATATGTTAATGAATAAGGATCATGTCAATATCGCTGCATTAAATAGGGAAAAAATCATGTTATTGTTCAATAATGAACAAAAGGAAGAAGCTTTTGCACGTTATAAAAATGTCCGTGAATCGGCCGGTGCTACTGATACATTGGATGTCATTGGGGCTACTTTGTTATTGGATAAAAACGATTTTCCTGCTGTAATCAATGTTTTGGAACCTTGGGCTAATAAAAAATCTCCTTTAGCACAAGTATATAGTCAATTGGCGCAAGCGTATCGTGAAAATAAAGAGCCTAAAAAATCACTTGCTGTTTTGAATGCGGGTGTTTTAAATACTAAGGATGATTATCTTTTTTTGGATTTAGCTGATGAATATCGTTTATCGGGTAAAGGAAAACTCTCATTTGAGTACTTAAAACAGGCTTTTTCGTCTAAAACTATTGATTTTTCGGAAAAAAATAGAATTATTTTATCCCTCTTGGCTCCGAATAGCAGCTTCACACTCGATCAGGCGCAAGAGCTGGCGAATATTTTAGTAGATATGCATCCGCGTGTAGCAGAAAGCCATGTCGCAAAAGGGCAAGTAAACTGGATGCGTAATGACCTTGTTGGTGCACAATCATCATTTTCGATTGCCGTAGGGATCAATCCCTATCAAATTGACGCTTGGCGGATGTTGATCAATGTCGATCTGGCCATGGAGCAGTATGATCAAGCGATAGCGCATGGGGGAGAGGCTTTACACAATATCCCAAACAATCCTGTTATCTTGTATTTCAGTTCGATTGCCTATACATTAAAGGGTAATTATGAGCTTGCTCGTAATTTGATGGAAGCTGCACTGAATAATGGGCAAAATGAAAATGCTATTTTTCAATCCAATATATATAGCGGACTGGGTGATATCTACCATTCACTTAAAATGGAATCAGCGTCGGATGTGGCCTATAGAGAAGCGATTCATCTAGATAGTACAAATGTAAGTGCTATGAACAATTTAGCCTATTATTTGTCGTTAAGAAATCAGGATTTAGAAGATGCGGCCCATTTTGCTGAAACTGCAAATAAGTTGAGACCAAATGATGCAACCTTAGAGGATACGTATGCTTGGGTGCTATTTAAACAGGGTAAGTATGCTGATGCTTTGGTCTGGATCGAAAAAGCTATTAAAAATTCAAATACGATTTCTGCAGTTTTATTAGAGCACTATGGTGATATTCTAATTAAAAATAAAAAACCTGCAGAAGCAATGAAGCAATGGAAACTAGCGTTAAGTAGAGGTGGTCAATCAGAAATAGACTTGGATAAGTTAAAAGAAAAAATAAATGCGAAAGCTTATGTGGAGTAGATCTATTGCTATAATGGCCGTGCTTTTAATATTTGCGTCTTGTAGTACGAAGAAGAAAGTTGCGAAAGTGAAGAGTGATCCTGTAGAGATTCTGACGATAGATAAGGAAGATTCTAAGACCGAAATTGCGCAAAAATTTTTATTATCTAACTTGGAGTTTACGACGTTCTCGGGCAAAGCTAAGAGTAAAATAAGTATTGGAAAATCTTCTCAAGATGCAACGGTGAATATCAGAATAGAGAAAGATAAGAAAATATGGATTTCCATTACTGCATTGTTAGGTATTGAGGTTGGGCGAGTTTTGATTACACCGGATAGTGTTCAGATCTTAAATAAATTTCAAGGTGAATATACTGGAAAACCATTTAGTTACTTGTACCAATATGCAAGTGAGGATTTGACTTTTGCAAATGTACAAGATCTGCTTTTGGCGAATTTTTCTACAAATCTGTTAAATGCCAATAATTTTGAAGTGGATCAAAAAAGTATACCGATGCAATTGAAGGGTCAAAAGAATGAACTTACTTATAGGTATTTAGTGAACCAACAAAATAAATTGGACTCGTTTAGCTTAGAACAAGTTGCTAAGGGACAAAAATTGGAAGCAAATTATGCAGGCTATTCAAATAACGGAGGGATGTTGTTTCCGATGGCACTTGAATTACTGATTTCGGGAGGTGATACCGCTATAAGCGCTAACTTTAATTATAGCAGAGTATCGTTCAATGAGGCACTGGAAATGCCTTTTACAATCTCCAACAAATACAAAGTAATTCATTAATGTTAGCACGATAATCCTTAAGATTTATTACTTTCGCATCTGGGACTGTTTTTAATGAAAAGATGTTAATTCGGACTCAACTGCTAGTAAAAGATTACTATAGATGAATTTAAAAAAGATAATACTAAGTCTACTTGCGTTTTTTTTGATGCTTGGAATCGGTTTTTCACAAACCCGGGCGGAGCTTGAAAAGAAACGTGAAAAAATAAATCGTGAAATAGCGGAACTTCAAAAGACGCTTAAGGAGACTACGACGGAAAAGATATTGACGCAGAAGCAGGTGAGTGCGCTGAGTAGTCAGATTAATCTTCGTCAAGAAAAAATTACTACCATTAGTTCTGAACTCAGTTTGATTAATCGCCAGATTAATGTCAATACTGCTGCTGTTGATAAATTGAAGGCTGAGTTGGAAAAGATGCGCAACGATTATGAGAAAATGATCATGTTTGCGTTTCGAAACCGTAATGCTTATAATAAATTGATGTTTATTTTCGCTTCAAAAGATTTTAATCAAGGGTTTCGACGTGTAAAATATTTGCAACAATTCAATGATTCACGGAAGTTAAAGGCGAGTGAGATTGAAGGGACTAAAAAACAAATTGAACAAAAGATCGCACAGCTTCAGGCTGATCGTAATAAACATAAACAGTTATTGAACGAACAAGAACAAGAGAAGAAAACGATCGCTCAGCAACGTGCTATTTTCTCGAATGAATTAAATTCTTTGATTACCACTGAAAGAGGTGTAAAACGCGATATTACGCAGAAACAAAAAGAGGAGCGTAAGTTAAGATCTGCCATTCAAGCAATCATTAAAAGAGAGATTGAAGCCGAGCGTAGAAGACAAGAAGCTGCTCGTAGAGCTGCAGAAGCTGCTGCGGCAAGAAGTGCTAAGAAAAACGACACTAAAGTAGAAGAAAAAGAGTCATCTAAATCTACTGCCCGTAAGTCGGATTCAGAGGTGTTACGCGCTACTCCAGAAGCAGCCCGTCTATCGGCTGATTTTAGATCTAATCGCGGACGATTGCCATGGCCAGTTTCCAATGCTAAAATATTACAAAGTTTTGGTACAGATAGGACAGGAAGAAACGTGTCTGTGAGCCATGAGTCCTTGAAATTACAAACAGCAAGTGGCGCTACGGTTAAGTCGGTATTTTCTGGAACTGTAACAAGTACGTTAACGTTGAATGGACTTAAGGTGATCATCATTTCACATGGTGAATTCTTCTCGGTGTATAGCAACTTAGCAAGTTTTAGTGTTTCGAAAGGACAGAAAGTGTCTGCAGGTCAGTCTATTGGAACTGTTGCTAACGATCCTGATCTGGATGCGCCGGTACTGGATTTTCAAGTTTGGCAGGGTCAAATTCCGATGAATCCACAATCTTGGTTAGCAAATTAAAAAAATATAGAAATAAAAATTATTATGTACATTTGTTTTTAAGGTATAAGTGTATATACTCAAAGAGAATATTGAAAAACAGTAAATCATAAGTTATGTTGACATCAGGGTTATTAATAATGGGTATTGGGGGTCAGGAATTAATTATAATCGTTGTAATATTATTACTACTATTTGGCGGTAAAAAAATTCCTGAATTGATGCGTGGATTAGGTAAAGGTGTAAAAGAATTCAAAGACGGACAGAAAGAGGATTCTACAGATGATACTAAAGAGAAAACAACAGAGAATAAATAATTCTGCTGTGTGTTAGAAATAAGATTTTACCTCTTCGTAAAATCTTATTTCATTTTTTACCATTTCTAATCTTGTAAAAGAAAAGCGTATTTGAAAAAAATTATACTTTATTCTTAGGACGATTTAGTTCTAATTGTCAACCATAATTAAAAAAGATGATTGAAAAAAAGAGGACTCTATTCACCATAGGCTTAGCCATCACGACGTATTGTTTGTGTGCACAAGAAAGGTCTATAGATGAGATGAGAAATTCTACGCAAGCAATTATGTCTGCGAGTATTGATCGCGAAAATGCATCGATCTTACAACAGCTTGACAGCATTAAATTTGTTAATATAGGAGAGAAAGACGCCCAATCGATCGTCTTTGATATTGAAGATGTCAATGTTGTTCGAAAACTAAATTCCTTAGAACGTGAAGTCCCCTTAGACTACAACCAACATGTTCGCAAGTATATTGATCTTTACAATTCCAAAAATTATTCTGGGCATATGTCCCGAATGCTGGGACTGGCGCAATATTATTTTCCGCTTTACGAACGTATTTTGGCTGAAGTGGGCGTTCCTAAAGAAATAAAATACCTGTCGATTATTGAGTCTGCTTTAAATCCTCATGACGTATCACGTGTTGGAGCAACAGGACCGTGGCAATTTATGTATGGTACTGCTAAGATTTATAACTTAACGATGGATACGTATGTTGATGAACGTAAGGA
This sequence comes from Sphingobacterium sp. PCS056, assembly GCF_023273895.1. NCBI lineage: Bacteria > Pseudomonadati > Bacteroidota > Sphingobacteriia > Sphingobacteriales > Sphingobacteriaceae > Sphingobacterium > Sphingobacterium sp. PCS056. The sequence goes on from NZ_CP096883.1 coordinate 2,277,943, forward strand.
TCCTATTGCATCCAGTTATGCTGCTGCCAAATATATGAAAGAAGCTTATGCCGAATTTGGTGATTGGCTGTTAGCGATTGCTTCCTACAATTGTGGAAAGGGTGGAGTCAAACGTGCGATTTTAAGATCTGGAAAGATTCAACCTACATTTTGGGAAGTCGCACCTTATCTACCTAAGGAAACCAGAAATTATATTCCTGCTTACATCGCGATGACTTATACCTTAGGCTATGCACAGGAACATGGCATCGAAGCTCAGGAAAGTGAAATCGCTTTGAATACGCAGGTGTTAGAAGTTGATAAGTTTATTTCGATAGCTGAGGTTGCTAAGGCAATAAATGTGTCAGAAGAGAGCTTAAAACTGCTTAATCCGGCTTATAAGAAAGGAGTAGTCAATGGCTCCGATGAAATTCATCGCCGTTTAATTATTCCTGCACTGGGTGACGGCATCAATAAAGATCAACTTTATCTAGCGCTCAATACAACAGTAGAAGCTCCTGTTCAATCCATTGCGGCTGTAGACGCTGATATTCGTAAGAATAGTAAAGGTAGTGCCCAGCCTAGTCGCCATCAAGTGCGTAGAGGAGAAACCTTGGCTATAATTGCGAGAAAGTATGATGTTAGTGTTCAAAATTTAAAAGCTTGGAATAACGTGAGCGGATCTTCTGTAAAGGCCGGAACTTCTTTAGTTGTCAATAGCAATGGAATAAATAGCCGATTAGCTCAGAAGGCTACTGCAAGCTCGTCCAAAAAGTCAACTGTTCTGGTATATACTGTCAAGAAAGGTGATACACTTTCTGAAATAGCGAATAATAAGGGGGTGTCTTTATCTAAATTGAAAGCGGATAATAATTTATCACACACAAAACTAAAGCCTGGAATGAAATTGAAAATCAATAAGGGTTAGCATCAAGATGTCAATCTATAAAAAATTAAAAGCCTTCCATACGGAAGGCTTTTAATTTTTTATATCGTTTTATGCTCTTATACAAGCCACGCTGCATCATCTTCTGCTTCAAAACCTTGCAGATTAACTTCTACATGTTCCTTCAAGATGGTCGATAGTTTTAATCCATAATAATCACTTACAATAGGGAATTTTGGGTGACTTCGGTCAATAAGTACGGCAGTACGCATTTTCTTAATTGGAACGTTTAAGAATACCCCTAATCCATAAGCAAGCGTTCTTCCGCTATTCAATACATCATCAACTAAGATTAAGGTTTTATTTTTAGCACCTTCAATGGGTTGATCGGTCTCTGCTTTTAATGAACGACTTGTTTTACTCATCGTCACCTTTAAGAGCTCAATATTTTTATCTGATATTTCTTCTAATATTTTTTGCAAGCGTTGTGCAAAAACATAACCTCTATCCGCAATACCTACTAACACCAACGTATTTTCTTCAAAATTATCTTCTAAAATCTGATAAGCGATACGTATCGATTTTTGTTTGATTTGTTCTTTATCTAGTATGAGCGTTTTCTTTGACGACATAATGGTATTAAATTTATTTAAGCGTAAAAGTACTAAAATCTTTGCAAAAAAAAGTCCGAATGTCAATACATTCGGACTCGTTATCGTGGCGTGAAAAAATCAAATTAATTGAATTTATCTGCTTTTTCACCATTTAATATCTCAGCAGTAAGTGATTTGTTATCATCAGGTAATCTACCACCATCATAATAATAACGTCTCCAATATGCTTCTCCTAAGTTGCTAATCATAACACCTTTGCTTGAAGAAGCATGGGCAAATTTATTATCACCAATATAAACCCCAACGTGCGTAATACTTTTACTTCTGATCTTAAAGAACACCAAATCACCAGCTTTTAAATCATCTTTCTTTACTGGTTTTATTTGAGAATATTGGTTACGACTATTATAGCCTAAAGTTGTATTAAAAACTTTATCGTACAATTCAAAAGAGAATTTTGAACAATCGATACCTCTTTTGGAGTCACCTCCTAAGCGGTAAGGAGTTCCTAACCATTCATAAACAAATTGATATAATTTTGTGTTTGTAGTTGCTGAAACCGCAACACCCATGATTTGGGAGAAGTATTCTTTAGCGAGATTGTCCGGGTCTGATTCCGGTTTAGATTGGGTTTTGGTTGATTGTGCCTGCGACACTAGACATAAGCCTATAAATAGCATTGAAGCTAATATTTTCTTTGTTTTCATTAAATCGCTTTTATGTACAACTTTAACTTATTCTTTTATTATTAGATGTTAACTATTTTGGACATCACTGTTGCGAATATAATACAACTCATCTTACTTTGCAAAAAATATGACAAGTATTTAACGAAGTTTTAACGTTTTTAACACTTTTTTTATTGAAACGCAATTTATCGAGGCAGAATAAATTGTAAGCATCCAACGACAGGTATATGTGTATTATAAAAATTACATGTAGTACTTAATAATATGTTATTTATATATAAGATGAGCTTTTCTTAAGAAATATCAAAAAAAACATTAATTTATTTTGATACTTGATAAATAATCCCTTATATTTACGAAAGTAAAATAAAAAAGAATGAAAACGACTACAATTATTACATCGATTATTATTACCACCGGGATAAAACTTAGGAGGAGGTAGTTTCGTTGTATAGAAATGTAGACAAGATATTTCGCAAACGCCTTCCTCTCTGAGTGAAGGCGTTTTTTTTTATGCTTTAAAACAAACAACTAAACAGTATACATTATGAAAATTTTAAAATTTGGAGGAACGTCGGTAGGCTCTGCAGATAGCATCAAAGCAGTACTTCGTATTGTGAAGAAATCGTATGATTCCGGGGAACAACCGTTGGTAGTTTTATCGGCCATGTCGGGAGTCACAAATTTATTATGTAAAATGGCCGTAGATGCTTCTGAAGGAAAATCATTTCATGAAGATTTAGCATTAATCGAAACCAAGCACTTTGAGGTGATCAAGAAATTAATCACAGTTAAATATCAAAATCCAGTATTCACGAAACTAAAATTATTTTTCAATGAAATTGAAGAGTTATTGCAGGGGATCTATGCGCTAAGGGAGCTGAGCGAACAAAGTAAGGATTTGATCGTCAGTTATGGCGAACGTTGTTCGACTTTTATGGTATCTAAGATTTCGGAACAAGATTTAGCGGCATCACTATTTGTCGATGCATCGCATTATATTAAAACCGATTCTCATTTTGGACATGCACATGTCAATGACCAGTTGACAGAGCAACTTGTTAAATCTTTGTATCTAACAAATAGCGATAAACTCATGTTTGTAACTGGGTTTATAGCATCTAATGAGAACGGACGAATGACAACTTTAGGTAGAGGTGGGTCAGATTATACAGCTGCAATCTTTGGTTCTATTTTAAATGCAACAGCGATCGAAATATGGACAGATGTAAATGGTATGCTGACAGCGGATCCACGTATTGTTAAAAAAGCATTTTCATTGCCCGTTCTATCCTATACAGAGGCTATGGAGTTGTCCTATTTTGGTGCTAAGGTCATCTATCCGCCCACTATGATTCCTGCTTTTCTAAAGAAAATACCAATTGTTATCCGCAATACTTTTGAACCTGATTTTGCAGGTACTTTTATTCAATTTGAAAGTGGTAAAACAACTTTACCAATAAAAGGTATCTCTTCGATCGAAGAAATATCTGTTATCAATCTTACGGGTTCGGGTATGATTGGTAAATCTGGATTTAGTGGTCGATTATTTACTTTATTAGCGCGAGAGCAGATCAATGTGGTTTTGATTACGCAGTCTTCGTCTGAGCACAGTATTACTTTTGCAGTCAATCCTGAGGATGCATTACGCGCCAAGAGTTTGATCGAGAATGAGTTTGAATTGGAAATACAAGTTAATAAACTCATCCAACCAGAGATCGAAAACAATTTATCTGTTTTAGCCATAGTAGGTGAGAATATGAAAAAAACTCCAGGAATGTCTGGTCGGTTATTTTCCTCTTTGGGAAGAAATGGGATCAATGTACGTGCTATAGCTCAGGGATCTTCGGAGTATAATATATCTGTTATTATTTCAAAGAGTGATTTATCAAAAGCACTGAATGCTGTGCATGATGCCTTTTTTGCGGAACTTAAAAAAACGCTTTATGTGTTTAATTTGGGAACAGGAAATATTGGTTCTACTTTATTTAAGCAATTGGAGAGTCAATATGATTTCTTGTTGAGTAAAAACGATCTTGAGATCAAGGTTGTCGGTATTTCAAATAGCAAGAAAATGTTGTTTAAACTAGATGGTGTTGATTTAGCAAATTGGGATACGGAACTAATGGAGCAAGGGGAAGATGCTGACCTAGCCGTTTTTGTAGAACGTATGAAAGGCTTTAATCTTCCAAATTGTGTATTTATAGATAATACAGCAAGTCGATTGCCTTCTACTTATTACGAGGGAATTTTTCAATCTAATATTTCGATCGTGACGTGTAATAAAATTGCTAATTCTGGAAAGTACGAACAATATAAAACACTACGTGAAACTGCCCATAAGCATGGTGTGGACTTCTTTTATGAAACCAATGTTGGTGCTGGTCTGCCTATCGTGCGTGTTTTGAAAGACCTGATGTTAAGTGGTGACCGTATCGTTAAAATCGAAGCTATTCTTTCTGGAACGATCTCTTATATCTTTAATAATTTTAAAGACGATGTATCTTTTTATGATGTGGTAAAACAAGCACAAGATTTGGGTTATACGGAGCCAGACCCTCGTGACGATTTAGGTGGAGTCGATTTTATGCGTAAAATGTTGATTTTAGCGCGTGACGCAGGTTATACCATCGAAGCGGAGGATGTCAATTTAGGCGCCATATTGCCTGAGGCATGTTTGAAAGCAGATTCAGTAGAATCTTTCTATGAAGAACTTAAAAATGAGAACAGTTATTTTGAGGCCTTAAAAGAAAAGGCTCGTCTTGAAAATAAAGTGATCCGTTATATCGGGAAATTGGAAGATGGAGTTGTGTCTATTTCTGTACAGATCGTTGATGACAAGCATCCTTTCTATGCCCTGTCGGGAAGTGATAATATTATCTCGTTCACCACAGAGCGTTACAAAGAAAGACCATTGGTGGTTAAAGGACCTGGTGCCGGTGCTGAAGTAACAGCTGCAGGAGTATTTGCAGATTTAGTAAATGTAGGCGCTTAATCAAAAGTTTCACAGACCTGTTATTGCTTTGGATAACAGTCATAAAAATTAAATATGAAAACTTCTCTATCGAAGAAAAAGATAAATCTGGATAATATGTTGGATCACGTTCATGTTTTCGCTCCAGCAACCGTAGCGAATATGATTTGTGGTTTTGATATTTTGGGGTTCGCTTTAGATGAACCAGGAGATGAAGTAATCATGCGGAGAAAAAGTACTGCAGGTGTTGTCATCACTAAAATTACGGGTGATGACGGTCGTCTTCCTCTGGATGCAGACAAAAATACAGTGTCTGCATGTGTACAGTTTCTACTGCAGCATCTGGAGTTACATGATGAGGTGGGAGTGGAAATAGAACTGCATAAACATATGCCTATAGGATCAGGTTTGGGATCAAGTGCGGCAAGTACCGTTGCAGGTCTATTTGCTATTAATAAAATGTTGGGTGATCCACTTTCAAAAGAAGAACTATTGCCTTTTTGTGTGGAAGGCGAACGACTGGCATGTGGACATGGTCATGCGGATAATGTAGCGCCTTCGTTATTTGGTGGCATTACATTGATCAGAGGACATGACCCATTGGATCTAATTCCTTTACCTGTACCAGAAGAACTTGTTGCTGCTGTGGTGTTTCCGCAGGTTGATGTTCCCACACGCGATGCGCGTCAACTGATTAAAGAAAAGGTGCTGTTAAAAGATGCCGTCATCCAATGGGGAAATATTGCAGGACTAATAGCAGGATTGTTTAAAAATGATTATGATCTCATATCGCGAAGTATGCAGGATGTACTCATCGAGCCAACACGAGCGATCTTGATCCCCCAGTTTTATGAGATCAAGCAAATTGCATTAGAAAATGGTGCGTTGAGTTTTGGAATATCGGGTTCTGGACCTTCAGTTGTAGCTATTACACGAGATAAGGAGGTTGCTAAGCAGATTGTTGATCAGATTAAAGCGCATCTCTCCGAATCAGAAATTGAAAGTTATGGTTATGTATCGGGTGTAAATGTTGATGGCCCTAAAGTATTAAATTAAGATTATTATGAAATTTTACAGTACCAATAATAAAGCATTACGTGTTTCTTTCAAAGAAGCAGTTTTTAATTCATTGCCTGCCGATAAAGGACTTTATATGCCTGAGGCCATTCCTCAACTGGATCCTTATTTTATAAAAAATATACAGCAATATTCGCTGCAGGAAATTGCATTTACAGTAGCGCAGGCTTTTATTGAAGATGATATTCCTGCAGATGTGTTGAGGGATATTATCGCGGATGCTATTAATTTTGAAGCACCTGTCAAGTTTTTGAGCCCAGATACTGCGGTATTAGAACTATTTCACGGTCCTTCGTACGCCTTTAAAGATTTTGGAGCTCGGTTTATGAGTCGTGTAATGGCTTATTTTTCGGGTGCAGATGATGCTTTATTGGATGTTCTGGTCGCGACATCTGGAGATACGGGTGGAGCCGTTGCGTTAGGTTTCTTGGGGGTAGCAGGTACACGTGTCACCATCTTATATCCAAAAGGTAAGGTTTCTGAAATTCAGGAATTACAGTTGACCACCAATGGACAGAATATAAGAGCCATTGAAATTGATGGAACGTTTGATGATTGTCAAGCATTGGTTAAACGTGCTTTCAACGATCCGGAGCTTAATGAACATCTGAGATTAACTTCCGCTAATTCCATTAATATCGCACGTTTGATCCCACAGACATTTTACTATTTTTATGCTTATGCACAGTTGAAGGCACAGGGTTCAGATCGAGTTGTCTTTACGGTTCCAAGTGGTAACTTTGGTAATATCGGTGCCGGGTTATTGGCTTTCAAGATGGGTCTTCCGGTCGAGCAGTTTGTTGCTGCTACCAATGCGAACGATACCGTGCCCCGTTTTATTAAATCTGGAAAATATGAACCCAAGCCATCTGTACAAACATTAGCCAATGCTATGGATGTTGGTGATCCTAGTAATTGGGTTCGTATTCAAGATTTATTTGATAATAATCTCGATGACTTAAAGAGCATGATCACTACTTATACCTATACGGATAAGGAAACTAAGGCTGCTATGGAACAGTTACATCATACTTATCATTATGTTGCTTGCCCACATACCGCTATTGCTTGGTTAGGTTCACAAGCCTACCGCGGCGAACATCCAGGTTCTTATGGATCGGTGTTTTTATCCACAGCGCATCCTTGTAAATTTCCGGATGCTATTTCTGAGCAGGTATTCAGTAAAATTAAATTGCCTGTAGGGGTAGAACAGTTACACAACAAATCTAAAGTTGTAGAAGCTTTTTCTGCTGATTATGCTGTTTTTAAGAATTACTTAATTACGCATAAATAATTGAAAAGGCCCATTGAGATGGGCCTTTTCAATTCTCATGCTCTTTGTGATGAATTTGGATTTAATTTTCTGATAAATTTAATTAGCAAGATGTTTCAAATAACTTGAAAACCTGTACTTTTGTTGCGATGAAAAAAATTATTCTGAATAAGGGGAAAGATAAGGCAGCTTGGCAACTTCATCCTTGGGTGTTTTCTGGTGCAATAAAACGGATAGATGGGACACCCGATAATGGGGATGTTGTTACTGTTTTTAATGCAGAAAATGAGTTTATTGCTTTCGGACTTTTTCACGATTCATCTCGTGTAGCTGTTCGTTTATTAGAATGGCACCCTGATCAGCAAATCAACGAACAATGGTGGAGAAAGCGTATTCAAAAAGCTGTAGACGCACGCCGCCATTTATTAATTGAGGGAAAGAATGATACGGCAAGGTTGATCTTTGCTGAAGCAGATTTTGTGCCGGGATTGATTGTCGATAAGTATGCTGATTTTATTTCAATACAGGTGCATGCAGCTGGTATTGAAAAAATCAAGGATGTGGTTATAGATGAACTTAATACATTATTAAGTCCTAAGGGAATATATGAGCGTTCAGATCTGAAGTCGCGTGAACATGAGGGATTGCCCGATACAAATGGTTTACTTTTTGGTGAACTCCCTCCTGAATTTGTAGAAATTATTGAAAATGGTATCCGTTATCAGGTCAATATTATTGATGGCCAAAAATCAGGTTTTTATTGTGACCAACGAGAGAATAGGGCGTTAACAGCTCAATATGTGAAAGGTAAAAAGGTCTTGGATTGCTTTTGTTATTCAGGAGGTTTTACGTTAAATGCTTTCCATGAAGGTGCGGCAAGTGTTACATCTGTAGACAGCTCTGCTTTAGCGATTGAAACGTTAAGACGCAATATACTGTTAAATGGCTATAGTGAAGAGAACCATATGGCGATCCAGTCGGATGTGAATAAGCAATTGAAAGTTTTTGCTGAAGAGCATCAAAAATTTGATGTCATTGTCTTAGATCCACCAAAATATGCTCCTTCCAGATCTTCACTGGAACGTGCATCACGTGCATATAAGGATCTTAATCGGAGAGGTTTATTGCTTTTAGAATCAGGAGGCTTATTGGCCACTTTTTCATGTTCTTCAGCCATGGATATCGATACTTTTAAACAAGTATTGGCATGGGCAGCATTGGATGCGGGCAAAGAAATACAATTTATCAGACAATTTCATCAACCAGATGATCATCCGGTGAGAGCATCATTCCCAGAAGGGGAATATTTAAAAGGATTATTAGTAAGAGTTATTTAAAAAAACAAAAGAGGTTTCTAATATGAGGGACCTCTTTTTTACGTTATGGAAGTACAAAATAATAAGATCAGACCTGAGTTTTCTATTTTACTCGCAGTTAGTTTTGCACATTTATTAAATGACTTGATTCAGGGAGTCATTCCATCAGTTTATCCCTTATTGAAAGAAGAACATCAATTAAGTTTTTCACAAATTGGTATGATCACATTTGTGTATCAAATTGCAGCATCGATTTTCCAACCTGTCGTTGGTTCTTTTACCGATAAAAATCCGATTCCTTATTCCCAGATTATCGGTATGACCTTTTCAATTGCGGGTATGGCGCTGTTTGCTTATGCACCTAGCTACGCACTGATTTTATGTGCTGTATTTCTAGTTGGAATAGGATCATCTATCTTTCATCCTGAATCCTCACGTGTGGCCTATATGGCATCAGGAGGTAAACGAAGTATGGCGCAGTCGATTTTTCAGATAGGAGGAAATGCAGGAACAGCATTAGCTCCTATTATTGTTGCTTATTTGGTTTTACCAAAAGGACAATCTTCTATTGCTTGGTTTTGTGCGATTGGGCTTATCGGTCAGGTTGTTTCGTTTTACATTGGAAACTGGTATAGTAGGAGGCTGAAAAATAGAGCCAAAAATGCTTTAAATGCTATCAAAATACCTGATCTCTCGGAAGCCCGAGTGGTGTCAACTGTTATTATATTGATGCTATTAATTATTTCTAAGTATTTTTATATTGCTAGTATTACCAATTACTTTCAGTTTTATACCATGGAAAAGTTCGGTATAACAGAGATTCAAGCACAGGTATATTTATTTTACTTCTTAATTGCTGTCGCAGCTGGCACCTTATTAGGTGGTTTATTTGGCGATCGTTTTGGAAGGAAATACGTCATATGGTTTTCGGTATTGGGAGTAGCACCATTTTCTTTACTGCTGCCTTATGTTGATTATACCATGACAGGGGTTTTAGTTGTGATTATTGGTTTAATTTTGTCTTCTGCTTTTCCTGCCATTATTGTGTATGCACAGGAGTTGTTGCCCAAGAAATTAGGTATGGTATCTGGATTGTTCTATGGTTTTGCTTTTGGTATGGGAGGTTTAGGTTCTGCATTGTTAGGATGGCAGGCCGATCACACATCGATTGAGTTTATTTATCATATCTGTTCTTATTTGCCTTTGATAGGTGTAGTTGCCTATTTCTTGCCCAATCTGCAAAAGACTCCATATAAAGAAGTTTTGTAAATCAGCTTAGAGTTATATAAAATAAATAAAGCGCTCTATAGAGCGCTTTATTTATTTTATAACATCAAGCCAACCCTTGGCCATTAGACTAGCGCCTGCCAATGAAGTATGGACACCGTCTGTTGTCCAATAAGATCCAGAAGCTTTACGCTGTGCTTGATCAAAAATCGATTGGTACGAAATTAGTGCCGCATCAAATTCTTTGGAAATCTCAACACAAGCATTTTGATAAGCTAAGAAGTCTGGATACCAATCGTCAGTAACATGTTTTACATCTTTTACTCCAAATGGTTCTCCAATGATCAATTTCACTTGAGGTAATTTGGATAGTGTTTGTTGCAATAAATCTTGATATTGTTTTTTAAACAATTCAGGTGTATTTGTTGCTCCACTATCTTTTGTTCTCCAAAAATCATTCACCCCAATCAAGATACTTAAAATAGTAGGTTGAAGATCGATGGTATCTTGCTGCCATCTATTTTGCAAGTCAGGTACTCGGTTGCCACTGATACCGCGATTGTATATTTTTAGATTTTTGTCCGCATATTTTTCAAGCAGACTTGCAGCAGCAAGATTGACATAACCTGATCCTAGGGCACCATTATCATTCACATTTTTATTGTTTCGATCTCGACCATTATCGGTGATCGAGTCTCCCTGAAATAGGATAATATCGTTCTGATTTATAGTAATCTTTTTTGATTTCTTTAAACTGGTCATACTTTCAGCCTGAGCAGAAAACAAATTAGCGTTCGTTAATAAGGTGGCGCCAACAATACTTTTGGTAATAAATGATCTCCTATTAGTTTTCATATTTGGTTATACGTTGATAGCTTAAATATAAAAAAAACTAACCATACTTTTCAATACCGTCAAGGATAATTTTACATGCCTTCTCAATTTCTTCGTTTGAAATGGTCAAAGGGGGAGCGACGCGCAACGCTGTTTCACAGTGTAGATACCAATCAATCATGATTCCTTGTTGTGCACAATAATTGCTGACATTATATACTTGTTCAAAGTTTTCAAGCTGCAGGCACATCATCAATCCTTTACCTCTAATTTCTTTAATTTTAGGATGTTGCAGGAGGTTTCTAAATAATTGTTCCTTTTCAGCTACTTGTTCCACTAATTGATCTTCTAGGATTACTTCTAAAGAAGCTTTTGCTGCAGCACAACTTACGGGGTGTCCACCAAAGGTCGTAATATGGCCCAGCATAGGATTATCTTTGATCACATCCATCACCTGCTTAGCTGCTACAAATGCACCTAGTGGCATGCCACCGCCAATACCTTTGGCAAGCATTAAAATATCAGGAACTATACCATAGTGTTCAAAAGCAAATAATCTGCCGGTTCTACCAAAGCCAGTTTGGATTTCATCGAATACCAGTAATGCTCCTGTTTCATCGCATCGTTTACGTAAAGCCTGCATATAGGCAACATCTGGTACACGTACTCCAGCTTCTCCTTGAATGGCTTCAATAATGACTGCGGCCGTTTTATCTGTAATATGCGCTAGGTCTGCGATATCATTGAAAGTTATGAATTCAATCTCCGGAAGTAGCGGTGCATAAGCCGTATGGTATTCTTCATTACCGATAAGACTTAAGGCTCCTTGTGTACTACCATGGTACGCTTTTTTTGCAGCGATAATTTGTCTTCTACCTGTAAAACGCTTTGCGACCTTCATGCTTCCTTCAACAGCTTCAGCTCCTGAATTTGTAAAATATACGGATTCAAAGTGTTTTGGAAGAACGGCTAATAAATCGCTTGCAAATTCAACTTGTGGGGCTTGTACAAATTCACCATATACAGTCACATGTAGGTACTTCTCCAGTTGTTGTTGGATCGCTTGGATTACCTTAGGATTTCTATGTCCAATATTACTGACATTGAAACCAGACACCAAGTCCATATATTCTTCACCATTGGGTCCATATAAATAAACTCCTTCTGCTTTAGCTATTTCAATCATTCTAGGTGAATTAGATGTCTGAGCGGTATTGAGAAGAAAAAGTTGGCGGTTATTTAGCATCTTATGATTTGTTTAAAAAAAAGAAGAAGTCTTTTGGACTTCTTCTCATATGCGTATTAATTATTGTTTTTTCGATTATTGAGAGATTTGATCAAATATTCTCGGAACTCCTGCTCTACTTGAAAAAATTGAGAGGATCGCGAAGTTCCAATAACTTTAGAAAATTTCTCACGGTAATTTTTCTTGATCTCCAATTCTTTGGCATCATAAGCGATGACATCTCGAGACCCTCCTCTTAGATTATTTCGGGAAGGACTGTTTCCCGTTTTAGCTTTTTTAACGCTCCACATCTCCTTGGAGTATTCATTATAAATAGGAAAAAAATCTTGAGCTTCTTTGCGTGATAAATTTAGCTCTCTTGTAATAAAAGCAATTTTTTCATTTTCAATGATTTGAAAACGTTCATTGTCCTGTGCATAAGTTGTTGATAAACCTATGATACAGAAACAAAATATGATCATTATATTCTTAATTTTCGACATCATTATAACGTATATTTAAGATAATCCTCAATATCTTCGTCCTTAACTTTACTATTTGTTCCTACTATATCTTCATCGTCGATATATTTAGCAACATAGAGCAGATCGTCACTATTTCCTGTTTGTGCCAAGTAATTAATAATTTCCTGATCAGAAACATGACTCAGGTTTTTTTGTTCATCTTGAACGTTGTTATTTTGTATTCCAAAGTAACCACCTATACTTAAAACGGCTGCCAGAGATGCAGCTACCGCATATTTGTTCCAAGAAATTTTTCTTTTGATAGAACGAACAGTAGAAGTCTCAACAGGAATATCTAAATCCAAATCTGCACGAATCGTTTTAGTAATTGTAGCATTTAATGCTTCAAAATAACCCTTAGGAGCTTCAAAGCCATCTGTAGAAACGATTTGCCTTAAATTGTCCGTAGTTATTTTAGCGGATAGTTGATCATTGAATTCATTGAAATATAAAGACGGGGTTACAAATCCATCTTGAGTTACTTTCGATTTTAAATTATCTTCCGCTACTTTTATTAATATATCATTTTGTAAAGAAGAAAAGTAATGATCTGGATGACTAAAACCATCGGTTTTAACCTGATCTTTTAATTTTTCTTCAGATACTTTACTTAAGATATTTTGTTGAAGTTTTTCAAAATAGCCAACAGGTACATCGAGATTTTTTTTCTGTAATGATTCCAATTTGGCCTGGGAGATTAGAGACTCATGGAGATCTTTAAAGTATCCTTCAGGCACATCAAAAGGATTTACACGTAGTGAATCGGGTAGATTATTGGCTTCCATTCCCTCATGATATGTGTTATTTTCCTTCATAGTAAATCATTAGAGTATCTTAATCAAAAAAGGTTTAATCGTTGTTATGAAAAAAAGCTTCTATTTTTTTTACTGCTAAATGATACGATGCTTTTAAGGCACCGACACTTGTTCCTAATACTTGTGAGATCTCATCATATTTCATATCATCGAAGTATTTCATGTTGAAAACAAGTTTTTGCTTTTCTGGTAATGTTAATAAAGCTTGTTGCAATTTCATTTGTGCTTTATCACCACTAAAGTAACTACCACTTGATAAAGAGTCAGCTAAATAAGCAGAACTATCGTCATCCAACGATACGTTCTGCTTCAGTTTTTTCTTATTCAAGAATGTGATACATTCATTGGTTGCGATGCGGTAAAGCCATGTATACAATTGGGAATCCTCTCTGAAGTTTGCCAAATTGCGCCATACTTTGATAAATATGTCTTGTACAACATCATCCGCATCATCATGATCAATGACCATTCTTCTCACATGCCAATATATTTTTTGCTGATATTTAGTCAGCAGATGATTAAATGCTTCTTCACGCGTACTTTCGTTAGCAAATTTTGAAATAATTAAAGCATCTTCCATATAGTGACGTTGTGATCGTTGTTTTTTATTTTCTATTAATAACACGTTGTGCAGCCGCAACAATTGCAGCAGCATTCAAACCATATTTTTCCATTAATTGAGCGGGAGTACCTGATTCACCGAAGCTATCATCAACTGCAACAAATTCTTGTGGACTTGGTAAGTTTTTCGCTAATACTTGAGCAACACTGTCACCCAAACCGCCTAAACGATTGTGTTCTTCAGCAGTTACTACACATTTTGTTTTAGCAACAGATTTTAAGATCGCCTCTTCATCCAATGGTTTGATCGTGTGGATGTTGATGATCTCAGCATCAATGCCCAATTCTGCTAATTGCTCACCAGCTTGGATTGCTTCCCATACCAAATGACCTGTAGCGATAATCGTTACGTCAGTTCCTTCATTTAATGTTACCGCTTTTCCGATTACAAATTCTTGATCAGCAGGGGTAAAGTTAGGAACAACAGGACGTCCAAAACGTAAGTAAACAGGACCTTCAAATTTTGCAGCAGCAATTGTTGCAGCTTTAGTTTGATTGAAATCACAAGGATTGATCACTGTCATGCCTGGTAACATTTTCATCAAACCGATATCTTCTAATATTTGGTGAGTAGCACCATCTTCACCCAATGTTAATCCAGCGTGTGAAGCAGCTATTTTAACATTTTTGTCTGAATATGCAATAGATTGACGAATTTGATCGTAAACGCGACCCGTCGAGAAGTTGGCAAATGTACCTGTAAAAGGAATTTTACCACCAATTGTCAAACCAGCAGCAATTCCCATCATGTTTGCTTCAGCAATACCAATTTGGAAAAAACGCTCTGGGAATTCATTTATAAAATCGTTCATTTTTAATGAACCGATTAAATCAGCACATAAAGCAACAACATTTTCGTTTTGTTTACCTGCTTCTAATAATCCAGCACCAAATCCTGAACGGGTATCTTTTGATTCTGTGAAAGTATATTTTTTCATTTTTTACTAGTATGGAGTAGTTAGTATGGAATAGGTAGTATATAGATTTTTTTTAATGACGTTTGATGGTCAATTTCTAAATACTAATGTCTTAAATACTAATATCTAATATAATTAATAATCGCCCAAAGTTTCTGTTAACTGACCTAAAGCCGAAGCCAATTGATCATTGTTTGGAGCAACACCGTGCCATTTGTGAGATCCCATCATGAAATCAACACCATTACCCATTTCAGTATGTAATAATATAATAACCGGTTTACCTTTACCTGTATGCGATTTCGCTTCTTCAAGTCCAGCAACTACAGAGGTCATATCATTACCTTTTGCTACTTCTAGTACATCCCATCCAAAAGCTTCCCATTTCGCGCGAAGATCGCCTAATGAAAGAACTTGATCTGTAGAACCATCAATTTGAGCACGATTATAATCAACCGCTGCAATCAGATTGTCTACTTTATTATGAGGAGCATACATTGCTGCTTCCCAAACTTGACCTTCTTGCAATTCACCATCACCCATTAAAACATACACTAAATTTGTGTCTTTGTTTAATTTTTTAGCTTGAGCAGCACCAATTGCAGCAGAAAGTCCCTGACCTAAAGATCCAGAAGCAATACGAATTCCAGGAAGACCTTCGTGAGTAGTCGGGTGTCCTTGAAGACGAGAATTGATTTTTCTGAAAGTAGCTAATTCGCTTACTTCAAAGTATCCTGCACGTGCAAGTGTACTGTAGAAAACGGGCGAAATGTGACCATTTGATAAGAAAAATAAATCTTCACCGATGCCATCCATATCAAAAGATGGATTACGTTTCATTGCATTGAAATAAAGAGCAACTAAGTAGTCCGTACAACCTAATGATCCACCTGGGTGGCCAGATTGACAAGCATGTACCATGCGTACGATGTCACGTCTTACTTGTGATGCAATTTGTTCTAGTTTATTGATATCTGCACTCATTTTAATATATTGATTTCACAATTAGCCGTAAAGTTAGTCATTTTTAACAGAGTAGGGGTTATAAATTGTAAATTTTAAGGATAAAATAGCTATTCAAATAACGTCTTCTGGATCCCTATAAGAACAACATATATTTTTTTTGAAAACATGGCATTAAAAAGTCTTCCAAAAAAAATGTCCATGGAATAACTTTGATTGGGATTTGCTTGATTTCTTCCTCCATATGATTTCTTTTGTTCATATCCGAGCCCAATATATGGCGGTTAAAATTAGCGCAAGGGAGAGGTGTCCAAAGGTATTTTCAATCCATAAAAAAAGCCGTTCACAAGATGGAACGGCTTTATATTTGATATCGTTTTATACTTACATCGATTCAGCAACAACTTCTTCAACTTCTGGCACCATACGTTTTAATAAACCTTCTATACCAGATTTTAAGGTGATACTTGAAGAAGGGCAACCACTACATGATCCCCGCAGCTCTACTGTCACAATACCACTATCAAATGATTTGTATGCAATAGCACCACCATCTTGCTCTACTGCAGGACGTACATAATCATGCAATACCTGTTGGATCTTGATTTCGATATCCGACCCTTCAAAAGTAACATCCTCTGTATGTTCGATTGGTTTTACAGCAAGTTCAGATTCTATAGCACCTTTTATGAAGTCTTTTAATAGCGCTTCGATATCAGTCCACTCAGCATCATCACTCTTCGTGATGGTCACAAAATTACTTGCGAAAAATACGCCGTTTACAAAGTTAAATTTAAATAATTCCTTTGCGAAAGCAGATTCTTGTGCTTTATCCTTATCCGGATAATCCAAACTACCGTTGATCAACAATTTATTGACCAAAAATTTCATCGTAGATGGATTCGGAGTGGATTCTGTATATACGTTAATTGTTGCCATATTAATCAGTGTCTATTTCAAAAAACAAATATAAGCTAAATATCAGGTGATGTTAGTCATTAAAGCGTAAAAGCTTACAGACTTACACCGGTATAGTTAGCAGGGCTGATTGATTTTAATTCTGCCTTTACTTGGTCTGTCACCTTTAAGTTGTCCACAAATTCGGCTATAGTAACTTCCGTTACGTGCGTATTGGTACGTGTCAGATCTTTTAAAGCCTCGTAAGGTTTTGGATATCCTTCTCTTCTCAACACTGTTTGTATCGCTTCAGCAACGACAGCCCAATTGTTATTAAGATCCGCCTGTAGCGCAGTTTCATTTAAAATCAATTTGCGTAGACCTCGTAATGTAGATTTTATTGCTATTAACGTATGCGCAAATGGAACACCAATATTACGTAATACGGTTGAGTCTGTTAAATCACGTTGTAAACGAGAGATCGGCAATTTTGCAGCTAAATGTTCAAATAGTGCATTTGCAATCCCTAAGTTTCCTTCAGCATTTTCGAAATCAATAGGATTGACTTTATGCGGCATCGCTGAAGATCCTATTTGACCAGCTGTAATTTTTTGCTTAAAATACTCCATGGATACATAGGTCCAGATATCGCGACACAAGTCGATCAGAATTGTATTAATACGTTTGAAAGCATCACAACTTGCAGCAAAGTTATCATAATGTTCAATTTGAGTGGTTGTTTGCGAACGGCTCAAACCAAGTGATTCATTGACAAATTTATTTCCAAAAGCGACCCAGTCTGTTTGTGGATATGCGACATGGTGCGCATTAAAATTACCCGTTGCTCCACCAAATTTGGCCGAGTAAGGCACTGCTTTCAGTTGTTCAAACTGACGTTCAATACGTTCTACAAAAACTTTAATTTCTTTACCCAAGCGCGTTGGGGAAGCGGGTTGACCATGCGTACGTGCCAACATGGATACGTTTGACCAATCTGTAGACAATTGTGTTAATTCTTGAATCAATTCTTCAATCGCAGGTGTGTAAACATGTGCAATAGCATCTTTCCATGAATATGGGATTGCTGTGTTATTGATATCTTGTGAAGTTAATCCAAAGTGGATAAATTCCAAAGAATCATGCAATCCTAATTTTTCAAATTTATCTTTCAAGAAGTATTCAACTGCTTTTACATCATGGTTAGTTACTTTTTCAGTATTTTTAATCCAAGTTGCATCTTCTTCTGTAAAATTTCTATAAAGGTCACGTAATTTTTCATTTAACGAGCCATCAAAATGACTTAATTGTTCAATTCCTGATTCAGAAAGTGCGATGAAATATTCAACTTCTACTAAAACTCGATATTTGATTAAGGCAAATTCTGAAAAATAAGCCCCTAATTCTTGAGTTGCGTTATGATAACGACCGTCTACTGGAGATACGGCGGTAAGTGATGATAAGGCCATAATACGTTTTTGTTTGTGCAAAGGTAAAAAAATGAGGGGAGCTTATCAATTTAAATCAGAGGTATATAACAAAAAAAAGCTCCAACAAGTGGAGCTTTTAATATTTTTAAAATCAGTTCCCTGAAATTAGTGAGCAGCTTTTGCTGAATCAATAGCAACTTTAGCTGAATCAACTACAGTTTTAGCTGAATCGATAGCTGTGTTAGCTGAATCAATAACAGTGTTAGCTGAATCAATAGCTAATGAATCAGAAGTAGTTTCTGATTTGTTAGCAGTACCATTACAAGAAGCGAAAGCTACAGTTAAAGCTAATCCTAAGAAAGCGAATTTGAATGAATTTTTCATTTTGATGTTATTAAATTTTATTAAATTTTTTTATTCATAGGTTTATACCTTAAATATGAAAAGGTAACCCATTTATTTTTATTTTTTTTAAAAGAAAGCTTACATCACTAAAATGTAAGCTTTTATGTTGTCAACAGTACTAAATTATTTTTTAGTAACAGCAGAATCAACTTTCGCAGCAGCAGAATCAACTTTTGCAGCAGCAGAGTCAACTTTGTTAGCAGCTGAATCTAATACAGTAGCAGCAGAATCAACTAAAGCAGCAGCTGAATCAGCAGAAGCGTTAGTTTTAGTTTCAGCACCACCACAAGAAGCGAAAGCTACAGTTAAAGCTAATCCTAAGAAAGCGAATTTGAATGAATTTTTCATTTTGATTTTTCTAAATTAATTGAAACAAAATTGTTATTTAAACATTAATACTTAGAATGATAAAAGGTAACCTTCAAAATGGATTATTTTTTTATTAAATATTTATACGTTGATTATCAGTTATTTATATTTTATGTTTTTTGTAATTTATCTGTTGATTTTCTGTTGAAAGAACTTTTTATTTTAAATACCGTATATTGAAGAGACAAATTGTTGACAGTTAATTTTAAAGAAGGAGACTATGTTTGATAAAATGAAAAATATTTTAGACCTCTTGAAGGTCGTTGATTTAGAAAAACTGAACGAAATTTCTCAAAAAATTGATTTAGGTCAGGTATTGAATGCGGTATCCAAGATGGACGATCATCAGTTGAGGGGAGCGATGAAGCTGCTAACCGCATCCGGTAAGAAAAAAGATTTGCCTCCTATTAACGGAGATTTCTATCATATTGAAGATAAGTTATCTACTGAAGACAAGATCATCCAACTGAAAGTGCGTGATTTTATGGAGAAAGAAATCAGCCCTATTGTTAATAATTATTGGTTAAGAGATGAGTTTCCGTTTGAAATTATTGAAAAGTTTGCGGCATTAAATATTTGCGGATATACCTATGAGGGCTATGGTTGTGCAGGCGGGAGCTCTTTGATGGAGGGAGTGATCGCTGCAGAGATCGCTCGAGTAGATGCATCGATAGCGACATTTTTCGGTGTGCAAAGTGGCTTAGCTATGGGCTCTATTTATATTTGTGGTTCAGAAGCGCAAAAAGAAGAATGGTTGCCGCGTATGCAGCAGATGAAAGTTATTGGTGCTTTTGGTTTAACAGAGCCCGAAGTCGGATCCGGTGCGGCAGGAGGATTGACTTGTACCTGTAAAAAAACCGAATCTGGTTGGGTTTTGAATGGACAAAAGAAGTGGATTGGAAATAGTACTTTTTCAGATATCACCATTATTTGGGCACGAGATCTGGATGATGGACAGGTGAAGGGTTTTATCGTGCGTAAGGAAAATCCAGGTTTTGCCGTAGAAAAGATAAAAGGAAAGATGGCACTGCGAATTGTTCAGAATGGTTTGATTACGTTGACTGATTGTGTGGTACCAGAATCCGACCGATTGCAAAACGCCAATAGTTTCAAAGACACAGCTAAAGTGTTGCAGATGACAAGAGCGGGTGTGGCTTGGATGGCAGTGGGTTGTGCAAGAGGAGCTTATGAAAATGCACTTGATTATACGCGCAAGCGTGAACAATTTGGAAAACCGATTGCCTCATTTCAATTGATTCAAAACCATTTGGTCGAAATGCTCTCTAATTTAACGGCAATGCAAACCTTAGTTTATCGCTTATCTGAAATGCAAGATAAAGGTGATTTAAAAGATGAACATGCTTCTCTAGCTAAAGTTTTTTGTTCATTAAGAACACGAGATATTGTATCCAAAGCACGAGAAGTAATGGGCGGAAATGGAATTTTATTAGAATATAATGTTGCTCGATTTTTGGCCGATGCCGAAGCAATATATTCTTATGAAGGAACAAAAGAAATTAATTCTCTAATTGTAGGGCGAAGCATAACGGGTTTCAGTGCATTTGTCTAACACATTATTTATGAAATAAAACTTAAAATAATTTTAGTGTTTTTGTGATTGCTGAAAGTTTGCTAGGTATAATTGAATTGTAAAATTTGTCAGTCTGCATTCTTTTATCAAAAAATAGAAATGCTGAAAGAAAGTGAGAATCAGGCTGTACACATTTGTTCTTGGATTAGAAATGTTATATGATTGCGTACTTAGGTGATCCTCTGTCAATAAAAAAAGATCAGGCTAATAAGCTCTGATCTTTTTTTGTTGACAGATGTACGATTTAGATAAGGACTCCTTGAATGATGTTCATTTTCTGTAGATCGTGTCGATTTTATTACAAATCTTTAATTAAAAACAAATTTCTGCCTGAAATAATGGTTGGTCATTTCTGTATACGCAGGACATTATTATCCTAAAGCGACATCCAATGTCATCATTAAAATAAATCCTCCAATAAATCCTATTGTTGCAATATCTGAATTTTTATTTTGTTGTGCTTCTGGAATTACTTCTTCTACTACGACAAAAATCATGGCTCCTGCCGCAAATGCCAGTGCGTATGGAAGTATCGGAGTAAAGGTGACTACAGCCATTGCTCCTAAAACACCAGCAATAGGTTCTACGATTGCCGATGCTTGTCCGTAGAAAAAACTTTTACGTCTGCTCAGTCCCATTCTTCTTAAAGGCATAGCGACAGCAATACCTTCTGGGAAATTTTGCAGTCCGATTCCTATTGCCAGTATAACTGCGCCTGCAATTGTCGCTTCTGGAACACCTGCTGCAACACTCCCAAAAAGGACACCCACGGCAAGTCCCTCAGGAATATTGTGAAGTGTAATGGCTAAAATCATTAGCGTCGTTTTCTGCCATGGGGTCTTTACACCCTCTACTTTCTTAAAATTGATATGTAGATGCGGTAAAACCTTGTCTATGCTAAATAGGAATGCGGCACCGATGAGAAATCCAACGACAGCTGGGACAACTTGTATAAAACCTGTTCCCTCACTCATGTCGATCGCCGGTATGAGAAGGCTCCAGACACTTGCAGCTACCATAACCCCGCCCGTAAATCCCAGCATTCCGTCCAGCACATTCTTATTCATTTCTTTAAAAAGAAACACAAAGGCAGCTCCTAAAGCAGTCACTAGCCAAGTAAACAATGTTGCATACAAAGCTGCTAAAATCGGGTCGATGCTTTCAAGGTAGGAGATAATTGATTCAATCATAGTATATGCTAATTCTTTATTTTATCCATCTTAAGATCTATTCGTTTATGGGTGCAACAGCGCTTTAACAAGGCGAAAATCTATTGATTTTGCTTGACATTTTAGTTTAACTGTGTTTTAAAACTTCAAGCTTAAAAATATAATAAGTCCGAGATGGTATTTAACAAAAGTAATAAGTTAGATTGAACTAACAAATATATTTCTAACATTTTTGTTAGTTTGTGCTAATAATAATTAATTCAGCTATTATTAGCATGCAATTGCATTACCTTTAGAGGTCTCATTGTGTTGAATTGATTTTTAAAATATCCATGTCCCACGTTTTGACCGAGTTGCTTTTTTAAGCAGCTGCTTCCTGTGCTTGGTCTATTTTTCCTTTTTTAAAGATGGCATTTAATACAATTGCTATTGCGCCGTCTCCAGTTACGTTGCAGGCAGTACCGAAACTATCCATGGCGATGTATAAAGCTATCATTAAAGCTTGATTTTCAGCATTGAATCCAAGCATACTGCCGATAATGCCTATAGCCGCCATAATGGCTCCACCTGGTACACCTGGAGCTGCAATCATCGTGACCCCCAGCATACAGATAAATCCCATCATTTGTACAAAATCTATAGGAATGCCTTGCATCATCATGAGTGCAAGTACACATGCAACTATTTTTAGTGTGCTACCCGCAAGATGTATTGTCGCGCATAAAGGGATACTGAAATTGGCAATATCCTCATCAACACCTAGTTTTTTTGCTTGTTTTAGCGTTACGGGAATCGTTGCTGCGGAAGATTGTGTTCCTAAGGCAGTGAAATAAGCAGGTAGCATACCGATCAATAATTTGAATGGATTTTGTTTAGAAGCTATACCTGCTATGATAAATTGAATGACAAGTAAAAGAATATGAATGACGAATATAATACCGATGATTTTAATAAAGACATGTAATATCGTGAATACTTTACCGGTATAAGTCATATCGTAAAAAATACCAAGAATAAAAAAGGGGAGTAGTGGTATGATCATTTTTTCAATGATAAAACTGATCACTTTTTCAAAATCAATAAATACTTTTTCTAATGCCGAGTTTTCCAATTTTGATAAACCGATGCCAATACAGAATGCAAGCACCAATGCAGACATGACATCAAATAGCGGTGGAAATTCAATGGTAAAATATGGGCTAAGTGTTTTCGTGCTTTCGGTAATGAGCTCGGTATTGATCTGATTTTGGAGCAAAGATGGAAATATGCTCATACTGACTGTGTATGAAAAAAGTCCGGCAAATAACGTAGATCCGTATGCGATCAGTACAGTCGTTAGTAATAGTTTTCCTGCAGTTTTTCCAAGTTGGGCAATTGATGGGATAATTAATCCAACGATAATCAATGGGATCAAAAATTTCAAAAATTGGTCAAAGAGAAAGTTATATGTTGTCAATATGCGCCCTAATGATTCAGGAAGATAGAGCCCTAGTAGAATTCCAGAAATAATAGCAATGATTACTTTAAAAAGAAGATTCTCCGTAATTTTTTTCATTTGATTCATAATTATATATTCATTTATCCCGTTTTCCTGTTGTAGAAATCAAAGGCGAAGTCACGAAAATAAGAATTTATAATTGAAAAGGTTGCTATTCTTTTTGGAATGAGTGGTCGGTATTGGTTGCTTTTATAGGGTTAAAATGAAATCCTTCAATATTTTTTTTTGTATTTTTATACAGTTGAATTGCGTTAGGCGATACAGATGATATCAGCAAAATTAGCATGTGTTACTTTGATCAAGTCATGGGGGTTGATTTCAATCTGTAGGCCCTTTTTGCCGGCGCTAATGATTATTTTATTTTCTAAGGAGGCGAGTTCTTCTAGGTATGTTGGAAATGCTTTTTTCATTCCTATAGGAGAACAGCCACCTCTGATATAGCCCGTTACATGCTGCAGGTCTTTCATCGGGAGCATTTCACATTTTTTATTACCAGAGATATGAGCTAATTTTTTTAAGTCTACCTGTGCATTTCCTGGTATAACAGCGACGATATAGGGATCTTTCTGTCCAGTTAGCACTAGGGTCTTGTAGATCATTTCTACTCGAATTCCTAAAGTTTTCGCCACTTCCGTTGCACTTTGGTGCTCATCTTTTACTTCATAATTCTTTAATTCATAAGTAATGTCCAGGTTGTCGAGGATGCGAGCAGCGTTAGTTTTTACCATTTCTTTGAGATGTGTTTTTCTATAATCTAATAAGCGTCATGTAATAAAAAATGAATGTAACGATGTTTTTGTAAAAAAACAATTTGTAAATCTATGGTGTGAAATTTAAAAATTGGACTTTGATGATTATGGTGTTTTGGTTTTTATTGAAATACTAAGCGTTTGTTTTATGAAAAGTAATCGTATTGTTTTTGTGAATTATTAACAAAAAAGGGATTGAACAAATAAAATGAACAATCCCTTTTTTATTTAAAATCTTACTTCATTGTCAAAATAATATGTCCTGTTCGGAATGCTTAATTGTTCACATAAGCCTCCTGACTATTCCGAAAAACATAACCTATTATATTTTAAATAAGGATTTTTGTATGGTTGACAGTCTGATTATGTTATTTTTTAGAATGCATATACAAGTGCAAGTGAAAACTGTCCAGCACTTTTTGTTGGAGAAAGGTCTTGCTTGACAAACATTTGTGAATCGCTGTTGTCCAATCTAATTTCGGGGATAAATGTAAATCCATGATGTTTGAAGTTTGCTGTTAGAGTGGTTGCGATAATTTTATTACTGCTTGTTTCGGTTGTGGGCATTTCCTTTGTTTTGAAGTATTCTCCACGAATACCTATGCCAATATTTTCATTGATATTCACCTTTGGATATAGTGCTACTCCCGCATATCCACCTTCACCTTTTCTATTGTAATTTGTCGCATTTGCTCCTAATGAAAACATAGGGGAGAATGAATAGTTTCCTACGAAATCAATCAAGGTTCCGGAGCTATAATTAGCTGCGCCACCTTGTGAAGAACCCGTAAGAAAGTTTAGATAAAAACTTGATTTTTCATTTGGTGTTACTGATAATTGCGATCCAATGTGCGATACGCCATTTAGATCTTGGTATACATTCCAGTCATTAAAGATTCCAACCATCAGCCCCACTTTGTCAGAAAAAGCGTATTGCGCTTTTATTCCGGCATCTTGAAAAGGTCCGGCGCCAAAAAGATAAGAAGTAGAATAATGAAAATTGAATGAAGGGCAAATAACCTCGTAGCCCACAAACGTACCCATAAATCCAGCTGTCAGACTAAGTTTTTCCGTAAGTGCGTACGATATATAAAGATTTTGAATATGAAAACTGTTTTTGTCATCTCCATCTTGACCATCTCCATTCAATATAGATCGATACTGGCCTCTTGGTCCAAAGGATAGTTCACCTACGAATGATGCTTTTCCAGTCGTTTTTTTAAGAGCAAGGTCGACCATTCCAATGGATACAGAATTGTTGTCTTCTGTAAAATAGGTATTGATATTCGGTTGTTTTTGAAAATCATATTTCCAGTATGTATCTACCGACCCTGATATTTCCAAGTCTAATAAGTCGTATTTTTTACTTTGTGCGTATATTTTTCCAAAAAATATGACTAAAAATAATGTTGCTGAGATGATTTTTTTCATTTTTTAATGTTTTTAAATGTTTGTTTTTAATTTTTACTCATTTAAAATCACTAAAACCTCTAGTTGTTATATGTATTTGTGCTGCATGTAGATTTTTTTTAATTAAAATTTATAGTTTTTAGCATTTATTCTAGTTGTTTTTGTGTTTTTAGGTTGATTATGTTTAGGATCCTACTGTAAATATATGATTTTTTTTATATTTTATTGATTTTTTAATTATTTGAAGTTATATTTGAATAAAATAAAATCAATTACATTTGTTTTTGGTTATTTTGTAACAAAAAATAGTATTATTTATGAAATTATTAAACTTAAATCTTTGAATATTATGAAAAAATTCATTCCTCTTATTATTTTGGTATGTTTAGCAATTGTCGGCTTACTTACTCCTTCATTAGAAGTCACTAATGTAGCAGGTGTGGAAATTGACACAGGTGATACCGCCTGGTTGCTAGCATCGTCTGCTTTGGTATTGATTATGACTCCAGGTTTAGCATTCTTTTATGGTGGGATGGTCAGTAAGAAGAATGTAATCTCCACGATGATGCAAAGTTTCATCTGTATGTGTATTATTTCTGTGCTGTGGGTCATCTTCGGCTTTAGTTTAGCTTTTGGAGAGGATATTGGGGGTATTATTGGAGATCCTCGAACTTTTTATATGATGAAAGGCATGTTGGGTAATGTGTCTTGGTCAGCTCTGCCTACGATCCCGCTCGTATTATTTGCGATGTTTCAACTGAAATTTGCCATTATTACGCCCGCGCTTATTACAGGGGCTTTTGCCGAACGTGTTCGCTTTAACTCGTTTATGGTATTCATTATTTTGTTCAGTATTTTTATTTATATGCCCTTGGCACATGCTACTTGGCATCCAGAAGGTATACTAGCTAAATTTGGTGTTTTAGATTTTGCGGGTGGTACTGTTGTGCACATGTCTGCTGGATGGGCAGCGTTAGCATCAGCTATATATCTTAAGGGGCGTAAAAAGCCAACACACTCTCCAGCTCGTATTAGTTATGTGATTTTAGGAACAGCTTTGCTGTGGTTTGGCTGGTTTGGATTTAATGCTGGTTCTGCTGGTGGTGCAAATAGTCTTGCAGCATATGCTTTTGCTACAACAACAACCGCATCAGCTGTAGCGGCTATTGCTTGGATATTTGTAGATATCATTCGTGGCAAAAAACCATCTGCTATGGGCGCTTGTATTGGAGCTGTTGTTGGATTGGTGGCCATTACACCTGCAGCGGGTTTTGTTACCATTTCACATTCCATTGTTATTGGACTTGTAGCTGCTTTAGTCAGTAATTTAGTTGTGTTCTTACGTAGCAAAACAAGTATTGACGATACCTTAGATGTATTTCCTTGTCATGGAGTCGGTGGTATGGTTGGTATGATCCTTACAGGTGTTTTTGCTAATAGCAGTGTCAACAGTGTCGTGACGACAAATGGCTTATATTTCGGTGAAACGGGTTTGTTTATCGCGCATGTAGTGGCGCTTATTGCTGTGTCTGTATTTGCATTTTTCGGATCTCTTCTTTTGATTAAAATAACAGATCTAATCACGCCGCTTCGTGTACATGAAGTGGAAGAAGAACTTGGATTGGATATTACTCAACATGATGAGGAATTGTAACACTAACATTATTTGAACCAATATTAACTCTTGTAAAGGTGCAGTATTTGCTGCACCTTACTTGTTTTTAGGTCAGTTATTAATTTAATATCATCCTTTTTTTAATTTTCAGTCCTCACCGACCATCATTAATCTTTCTTTTCTATAGCTTTGATTAATGGTCTAATCTTGCTCCAATATTTTTTATAGGAGGTGAACTTACCAAGTTTATTTTTTTTATCTACATCCCTGTGAGAAACCAACAGTAAGCGCCATTTAGACATTTCTTCTGCTTCCTTTTTCGCTTGAGCATGTCTGTTGTTATTGTTAATTATAAAATTTCAGGTAGGTGAAACGATTTGAATAGAAAATTTCAGATAACTTTGTTCAAAGATTACCCTATTATGTGATGGTGTGTGATCTAGACTTTGCGGAAAATGGAAGAAATCAATTATTCTGATAAAAATAGACGACTAGTGCCTACCCGTTTTAAACGGATGTTTTTGGTCGTATTTGCATTTGTTTTGCATTATTTAGTTTCTTACATCCTCGATCCGTATTCTGCCTATTGGCAAGATTATTTTAAAAGAAGCATCTCTGAGATTGTAGCAGAATGGGCGGTTTCTTTTTTATTTTGTTTTCTGATTTCTGAAGTAAGTATTTTTATCCATCGAAAGTTGAACATGCGCGTTCCTTGGACACAAAATAAATCGAAAAGGCTTTTCCTTGAAATCACCCTTAATTTCATCGCTGTACTGACGCTTATTTTGATGAATATGATTTGCTATGCGATCATAGATCCTCAGTCTGCTCAAATAGAATCAGTTCCTTCTATGGAGGAAATAAAAGATATTTTGCAATGGATCGTCGTGAGTTTAGTGATTTCTTTTATGATTATTTCCATCAATACCATGAGTTATCTGATCAACAATTGGATTGAAACAGCTACGGAAATGTCTGCCCATAAAATAAAAGCTGCTGAATTAAAACAAGCATCTGTAGAAGCTGAGCTTAATGCATTGAAGATGCAATTGGATCCTCATTTTATATTTAATAATCTCAGCGTACTTTCCGAATTGATATTGGAAGATCAACAGCTTGGATTCGAATATTCTGAAAATTTTGCTAAAGTGTATCGGTTTTTATTAGTGAATAGTAAAAAAAATATGATAACGCTAGATGAGGAAATTAGATTTTTAAATGCCTATATATTTCTAATAGAACATCGCGTTGGTAGTGGTGTCAATTTTACGATTGATATCCAAGATCATAGTCGTCATATGTATATTCCCTCATTGACTTTACAATTGCTCATTGAAAATGCAATTAAACACAATTCTACCAATAAGCGACGTCCTTTAATGATTCATATTTCTAATGCCGAAGTCGGCAAGGTTGTTATCGAAAATACGTTATCACCTCTTGATCATTCGGAAATTACATCGACTGGTATAGGGCTTAATAATATTACAAGCCGTTTTCAGTTGCTGGGAGAACAAGTTCCAGAGGTGACAAGAGATCAACATACTTTTCGCGTGAGTATCCAATTGGTAACCTATGATAGTGAACATACATAGCTATATGGTTACACGGGTTACAGGATGTTGCCGTCGGTCAGATCAATTCAAATATTGAACCCAAACAGGAATTTCTATATTAAAATATGGAGAGCTGAATTGATTTGGATGAGCTTAGGAATAGTGTTTAAAAAACGGGGTGTAAAACTGTTTTGATACCCTTTTGATTTTTTAAATTGGTGATTATTAGTGCTATATTGGGTGCTCTGTAAGCCAGTGTTTTAATGGCATAAAATGTCATTTATTTTATTTTTCGTACCTTTGTGCCGTCATATGACACGGAGGCCATGTTTTTTTCCGTTAAGACAGTCTCCTTTTTGGAGCTCTGTCTGAGTTGTTCGCCATATACTTGTTAAGTATAAAAGAGGTATTATTTTTTTATATCTCGTCTTTTAAAAGATTCATTTCTTTTTCATGATTGCTCTTCATCGAACTAAGAGTAAAATGTATTTATTATCAAGTTGATTGAACAAGAAGTAGGTCTACGATCGAACTCAACTTTAGGGATATGTTTGTGTTATTAAAAATAACATGAATGTATTTGCTATTTAAAATATGCCCAATGTGACGTGACAATTTGTTTCATATCAAAAAAAATAAAAATGGATAAAAACAGAAAAGTTAAGATAAAAGTTGAAGACTTGACAATTGTGTTCGGTAAACAAAAGAAGTTGGCTCTAAAATTACTGGGTGAAGGTTGTACAAAAAAAGAGATTCTAGAAAAAACCGGTTGTACGATCGGTATTAATGAAGCTAATTTTGAGATCTATGAAGGAGAGTTTTTTGTCATTATGGGACTTTCTGGAAGTGGTAAATCGACTTTACTAAGATGCCTGAACCGATTGAACGAGCCTACCATGGGTAAAGTTTTTATCAATAATGATGATATCACCAGTAAGAATAACAAAGAGCTTTTAGAAGTGCGGAGAACTGAAATGAGTATGGTCTTTCAGAAATTTGGATTATTGCCTCATCATACCGTTTTGACCAACGCTGCTTTTGGTTTAGAAATTAGAGGCGAGGACAAAATGTCTCGTGAAGCGAAAGCTCAAAAAGCGCTTGACATCGTCGGTCTGAATGGTTTTGAACAGCAGTTTCCAATCCAGCTGTCGGGTGGGATGCAACAACGAGTAGGCTTGGCTCGCGCTTTGGCAAATGATCCGGAAGTCTTGTTAATGGATGAAGCATTTTCAGCACTAGATCCTTTGATCAAAACCGAGATGCAGGATCAGCTATTGGACCTTCAGGATACTTTGCAAAAAACTATTGTATTCATTACGCATGATTTGGATGAAGCCATCAAGCTTGGTGACCGTATCGTGATTATGAAAGATGGTATAATTGAGCAGATTGGTACGGCAGAAGATATTTTAACCAACCCTGCGAGTGATTATGTGAAAGCTTTTGTGGATAAAGTCGATCGAAAATCTATTATCACTGCGGGTTCATTGATGACTGAGAAGCCGACATTGGTCAGATTTAAAAAAGATGGCCCTGAAGGAGCGCTCCGTAAGATGAGAACAACTGGATTGGAAATATTACCTGTAGTGGATATTCATGATACTTTCTTAGGCTTTGTCAATATTAATGAGGTTATTCAAGCTGCCAAGCGTAAAGATCCAACTGTAGAGTCTATTATTCATATGAATGTGCCGTCTGTATCAAAAGATGTGACGGTGGAAGAGATGTTGCCATTGATTTCTGAGACACGATCTCCAATAGCGGTGGTCAATGATCAGAATAGATTGTTGGGCATAGTGACACAAACGTCGCTCATTATCGAAGCAACAAAGTTTAACGAAGAGGAAATTAACGAATTAAAAGAAAAAGCAAATAATCAATAACAATGAGTAAAATAATAGATATAGGTCAATATATTGAAGTTGCAATTAATTGGCTTACAGAAAATTTTAAGCCTTTATTCGATTTTATAAAACATACCGGTAATTCATCCATTATCGGATTAGAGTGGATATTTTTAGCGATACCATTTTTTGTGGTGATTGCACTTTTTACAGGTTTGGCATGGTGGAAATCCGGCAAAGGAGTTGCGATCACAACTTTATTAGGACTGACGCTGATTTACATGATGGGGTTTTGGAAGGAGACGATGGAGACTTTATCATTGGTTTTGGTTGCAACGGCTACAGCTTTGATACTTTCTGTTCCCTTGGGTATTTGGGCTGCAAAAAATAAACTAGCTGCGAAGATTATCCGCCCCATGTTAGACTTGATGCAGACGATGCCTGCTTTTGTTTATCTGATACCGGCAGTGTTATTTTTTAGTATCGGTAAAGTTCCTGGAGCATTTGCGACTATTATTTTCGCTATGCCGCCAGCTGTTCGTTTGACGACTCTGGGTATCGATGCTGTGCCAAAGGATATTGTTGAAGCAGCACGTGCTTTTGGAGCTACCAATCGACAAATCTTGTTTAAGGTGGAACTGCCTTTAGCGATGAAAACTATTTTAGCAGGTATAAACCAGACTATATTATTGTCCCTATCCATGGTCGTGATTGCCGGAATGATCGCAGCAGGAGGTTTAGGAGAAAAAGTACTTGAAGGAATCAATAATCTGGATATAGGACTTGGATTTGAAAGTGGTTTGTCTGTCGTCATCTTAGCCATTATCTTAGATAGGATAACACAGGGTTTTGTACAGAATAAAAAATAATATGAAGAACATGAAATTAGCGTTAATCTGGGGCATTGTCTTATTGCTAAGCGCTTGTCAGCCAGATGGCAACAAAAAATATATCAATGTAGGTATGGTGGATGGCTGGGCAGAAGGTGTTGCCATGACCTATGTTGCAAAGGCGGTTCTAGAAGAAATGGATTATCAACTGGTGATCCAGCGCGCTACACCCGATATGATATTAGCATCCATGAACAATGGCGATACAGATCTTTATATGGATGTTTGGCTTCCTTTGACTCATGGTTCTAAAATTGCAAAATTTCCCAATCTTGTTGATATCGGTACGAGTTATGCGCATGCCAGAAATGGTCTGGTTGTACCCGATTATGTGCCTATCAATTCGATAGAAGAGTTAAGAACACACGAAGGTCAATTTAATCATCAGATCATGGGTATTGAAAAAGGAGCTGGTATCACGGCTGCGGTAGATCGTACCATAAAAGACTATGATTTAAACTATCGACAGGTCAATTCATCCACCGTAGCGATGATCACTGAATTGCAGAATGCGATTAAAGAAAAACGCTGGATTGTCGTCGCGGCATGGCAGCCACACTGGATGTTTGGCAAGATGAAGTTGAAATTTCTAGAAGATCCGAGAGCATCTTTAGGAACCGCAGAGCAGATCAAGATTTTTACGCGCAAGGAATTTCCTGCTGAGCAGCCCGAGTTGACACGTTTCTTTTCTCAGGTTCATTTTGATATGGGCACTATGGCCAATTTATTGATGAAAATGGAAGAAAGTAAAGATAAAGAATCTACCGCAAAACAATGGGTTGCAGACCATCGATCTTTGGTCAATAGTTGGTTGCGATAGTGAATATCTTGATGATTTTAATGGACTGAATTTTGTTTAATCTTTGGATTTTTGAATTTCATATAAAAAGCAAGTACTTTCGTATAATATTAAAATTTCTTCCTACCTTAAAGACTAGATTTGTTTAGCAGCATCGTTAATGTATGATGATTAATAATGCGGTATGGTTATATCTTAAATTAAGAATAATGATGGTCAAGCAGGTATTAATTTTTAAAAGCTCAGTAAAAACAAACGAAAAGAAAAACTTTTTAATGCAGATCTTAAAGGTTAATATGCCGGAAGTACAATCTGCAACCTTGGATCTGGATGACGAAGATTCTATCTTTCGTATAGAAACCGAAGGATGTTGTATGGATCGATTAATAAGTCTTCTACAAATTCATGACATTAAAATTGATTTCTTGGATCGATTTATAGTTGAAAATAGGAAAGCTGATACGGCATAAGGATACTTTTATGGTGTTTTCGCATAAAGATCTTTTTGTATGAAGATTGGATTTTCATTATTAATGCATAAAAATGCTTATTTTGTATTCGTATTTTTTTATTGGATAGTATTAAAACATAGAGGCTGCACTTTGGCAGCCTCTATGTTTTAATACTAAAAACGGTAGGCGATACTACCTAAGATATTTCTTGGCATTTGCGGATTGACCGTTGTCCAACCTTTAAAGTAAGTTTGGTTGGTCAGATTATTTGCTTTAACAGCAAACTCCATATGTTTGTAACCATAAGACAGGCTGGCGTTCAGTAATGTATAAGACGGCAGTACAAAAGTTCCTGTAGGGACACTGTTGGTAATGATATTTTCACTAGCGTGATTAATTCCAAAACCAATACCTATACCTTTTAACGTTCCTTGTTGTAAAGTATAATTTGCCCAGATATTCGATAGATTTTTTGGGCCAGCTTCAGTAGGACGAAGGTTGTTCACAGTAGCTG
This sequence comes from Sphingobacterium sp. PCS056, assembly GCF_023273895.1. Lineage (NCBI taxonomy): Bacteria > Pseudomonadati > Bacteroidota > Sphingobacteriia > Sphingobacteriales > Sphingobacteriaceae > Sphingobacterium > Sphingobacterium sp. PCS056. Next base: position 2,311,062 of record NZ_CP096883.1, read on the forward strand.
CAGCTTTTGTTGTTTTACTATCGTTGAAACTATAGCTTAAGATGACATTTAACCCTTGAATAGGAGCTGCGGTTAAGTCCAAGTCAACACCACGACTTAAACGTGTTCCATCCTGTACACTGATGTTGTAGCTTTTGCCATCTATTTCTACTGTTTCAGGACGGATCATATTGTCTACACTGATATCGTAGTAACTGGCAGTAAGACCGATTTTATCCTCAAGTAGATTGAATTTTACACCAGCTTCCCACTGCGAAGCCTGTTGAGGTTTGAAATCACCAGATATACTAGGGTGTGGTTGTACCACAGGTGATACGTTTTTAAAACCATTTTGATAGTTTGCGAAGAAGGAAACCTGATCTTTGATCGCTTCATAAACGAGACCGGCGCGTGGCGAAAAGGCTGTTTGGTTAAATGCTCCGGTAGTCGTATCCTTATCGATGTTATAAGTTCCTTTGTTATTGAAATAATCCATGCGTAAAGCAAGGTTTAAATGCAATTGTGAAGTTATGTCCAATACATTGGAAACATATGCACCAAATACTTCGGTGCGGCCGCGATTGTTGGTTTTTGAACCATTGGAAGCAGCAATTGCGGCGTCAATAAAAGCAGCGTTAAATTTGTAGTAATCCGGATCGTCGTATGAAGTATTGATCTGATCCGTCTGTACATAAGGAGAGTTGTGCGTTTCTGTTTTTTGAGAAAGAAAATCTAGGCCCACAAGTAATCTATTGCGCATACCACCGATATGAAAATCACCTGTAAAATTTTGTTGTGCATTGAAGTTAGTTGCTACATAATTTTGAAGAGCTGCATATCGGTTAATCAAGGTGTCGTTGGTATTTTGCAAGTACATAATGTATTGAAAGTAACCATCAGATTTACGTCTGTTATAATTGACAGTTGTGTTGGATGTCCACTTCTCATGGATACGGTAGGTCACATTTCCACGCAAGTTGGTACTTGGGTTTTTAAACGTTACATCATTGTTGGTGTAAGACTTGTTAAAGTTAAATTGTAATTCATCAGGCGTTCTTGCAAACAATTGACGGGAACGATTGAGGAATACCATCATAGGATTAGTCGCTTTGCTCTGATAAATTTCCGCATCCAGTTGAATGTCTAATTTGTCATTTGGTCTGTAAAGTAAAGAAGGTGCAACAAAAAATGATTTATTAAATCCTGCGTCCTGGAATGTCCCAGTGTGCGAATATGCTGTATTGATACGGCCGAGAAGTTTTTTGTTTGCTGTCAAAGGGCCGTAAACATCTGCTGTCACGCGATGTTGTGCATAGCTACCAAAGATATAATTGACACGTCCACCTATAGTATCCAACGGTTTTTTAGTGATGTTATTGATCAATCCACCAAAGCCAACTGCAGCACCACCATACAAAGAACCTGAAGGACCTTTAATCACCTCGATTGTTTCTAAATTAGCGGGATCAGGATTCGTGCTGGCAATGCTGACTACACCATTGACCATCGCTGCCTGTGTCGTAAATCCACGTAAGGTGTAGTAGGAGACTCCATCTCCGGGGCGACCGGTCGCTGCCCATAATTTGTCAATACCCGAAACATTGGCCAATGCATCGTCATAATTTGTATTTACTTGACTTTTTAGCAATTCTTTGGTAACAACAGCATAAGATTGCGAGTTTTCCATATTGCGAAGAGGCATTTTAGATACGTATAAGCTTTGTTTGCGCGTATACTTATTCTTGTTAGTGCCATTGATCACTATTTCTTCTAGTGTGGATTGGTTCTCGGTAAGATAGATGTCAGCAATGGTATTTCTTTTTTCTTCTATCTGGATCTCTCGGGTCTGAGATTGAATGCCAATGGCTGAGATATAGATTTGTGCAGGACCGGGTTTTACTGATTTTATGAGATAAGAACCGTTGGTTCTAGTAGAAACGCTGATGTCCTGAGGAAGTAGTTTGACCGTGATGCCTTCAACTGGCTTTCCATCCGCTGAGAATATTTTCCCATATATTTCTGTTTTTTGTTGCGCTTGCGCATGGAGAGAGCATGGAAGCAGCAGCATGAGGTAAATGATAATATTATTCATAGTGTTTATTTCTTTTATTTAGATTAATTATAAACAGTGCAAATATATTATTCATGTTACACTTTTCAAAGCGTAATTTTATTATCCTTTATTTTTATTGAAAAAGACAGTTTGTGTTTTTTGGACGGTCACAATCGCGCTATATAAAATGCCCGAAAAGCTTATGTGGAGATCATGAGTGTGGTGAAGCGTTGACAATCATTTTATTTAAGATACTAATATTTTGTTGTCGTCTATGAAAATAGAGTCAATATGATCTATGGAAGATAAATTGACTCTACTTTTTAATCAACGATCTAATCAGAATATCGCAAGTAGCTCAATTACACTCCAATGCTTTTGTAATGCAGTTGCGTTAATCCTGTTTTGAACTGTTTGGTTGAGACAAGTTTTAGGTTTTGCTCCGGTCTCCCGTCCTGAAAGAGTTTGGTTCCATTTCCAACTAAGATCGGAATAATCGAAATCACAAATTCATCAATTAAATTGTCCCTTAAAAGCGCATTGACGATTTCAGCTCCACCATCAATAAAAATTTTTTTTCCGGCTTCACTTTTCAATTTTAATATGAGGTCCTTTAGATCCGCTGTGTAGAAACTGGTGTTGCCAATAGCTGGTTTTGGAGTTCTCGTTATGATGTAAGATCGCTTATCTGCATGGTGAAATTCCGGAACGTGCCTCATGATCCAATCATATGTTTTTCTCCCCATCACTACCGTATCTACAGATGCTATAAACGTTGCATAACCGTAGTCTTCACCTTCCTGTTCTACTAGGGATAAAAAACCCAGGTCATCATTTGGTTTAGCGATATAGCCATCTAAACTCATAGCAATATATAGGATTACTTTTCTGTCTACCATATGCTGTTTCTTTATTTTAAAATTATACTTCTTTCATTTACATACAATGGAAGTCAGGTTTCACTACTTTGATCTAGCATAGTAGGTTGAATCACGAACTTCTATATTTGATCATGGACTTAGTTATCTTTTAAGTTGACCTCTTTTTTTTCTCCATTTTTGTCTATGGTCACTCGTTTTTCTATATGAGCCTGATCCCTGTAATGCTGTCTAGCAGAGGCATAGTTAGTATTAGATCCGGTATATCCCCAGTAATTATAATAATTAGTATATCCAGTTACATACGAATAGTTATACGAGTTGGTAAAATCAAAACTGGCCATGATCACATATGTCCCAGGGAGAAGATCCGCAAATTCAAAATGTCCCTCATCATCATAAACCTTCGCTTTCTTAATTCCTGCTCCAAAATTTGAATCTAATGGTACCTCAGGTATTTTCCCTTGTTTTTTTATCTTTTTATTAACGGCGGTCCACTCTTCGTAGTATGCAGAATTTGGGAAAAGTGTGATTTCTGTACCCTTTGGAGCAAACTGTTTTTTGGCCGTATTGACCAGTCCGCCCAGTTTCTTGCCCGTGTTATCTTTTGCATAGGCTGTTCCTGTAATAACACTACTACCTGTTGTAATCTGCTGTACCGCCTGTTCTTTATTGAACTGACTTTTTATCGGTTGGTAGTCTAGTTCTTCATTGGTACAGATTTCCCACATGCCATTGCCCAAGGACATTTCCCGTTGCCATAAACGGTGATCTTTTTTGTCAATCACATAGTTGTAGATCGCTCCTGTGCTTTCTTCCAATACGGAGGCTAACCACGTATCATGGTTTCCGGTTTTAGGTGAACGATAAGCATAACTTTTAACCTCTTTGATGATGTAGTTGGAAGTTAAAGTATCCGAGTTGTCATCGTAATAAAACTGCGAAAAAGTTCCTTTATAGCCTACAGTGAGAGGTAAGGTGGTCATCATATTATCAGCTAGGTTGAAATCAATAAATGAACCTGGTGATTTTAAATTCAATATTTTATCCTTTTTGGTTTTTTTTGAATAATAATTCCCTCTTATGGTTTCTCCAAAATCGAGGTTGAATTTACTTCCGCTGCTTTCAGATTGGTAACTGATCGATCTTAGGGTCTTAGCATCTGCAACAGACGTTCGGATATTAGACCACTCATTACTTTTGTCTGTGTATTTGTAATGGAATATCAATTGATTGTTTTCGTAAGAGATGTCATAAGTCATCGTTCCTTTCTTTGTCCAGCTAGTATCCTTTACATAGTATACCGTGTATAAAGATTTTTGAGGTTTAAGATAAGACGTATTAATATCAGGACTGCCAGGTGCAATCATTTTTTGACAAAGTGCTATAAAAGGAAGCAGATTAAGTACGAGTATAAGAGTTTGTTTATTCATGTGCATTTTTACTATAAAAAAGATAAAAAGGGCGTTAAATATTCACTCATTTAATTTTTATCTAAGATAATAAAAATGTAAAAAAATAGAAGCACTTCAGTTCTTCGTATTTATCAAGCCACATTTATAGCCTATTTCTTTTTTTTCGGGTGCTGGGGATGTAATGATACTTATCTGAAGATATACTATGTTTATTACTTAATAGATATCTTGATGTTGCACCGTTTGATTTTGAAGTAATTAGATAATAGGATTATTAAAGTGAAGTACGCGGAGTGCAGAAGAATTTTAAATTTAAAAATTTATTTTTGATAGGTACAAGTCAGGTATAGCGTGTTAAAACTGAAATAGAGGTAGGCTGATATAGGACTTAATTTCTTTTGCGTATTGTTATGATAATAAAAATGAGGATGGTCAATAACAGAATTTTGCCTGCCAAAAAACCATAATCAAAACTGCTCATCGGAGTATTGCCGACAAATAGGATATTTAAAATACTGAATAGTATATATACACAAATTGCAATAGCTGTCCAGAAAAATACTTTTTTCATGATATAGATTATAGGATAGATTTAAAAGGCTGCCAGTAGACAGCCTTTCAAATTAAATTTAAGCGTTACTATTTCGTAACAGTCGTCACTGTTGGTGTGTAGATACCAAATGTGATTGCAGATAATAGACCATTTACAAAAGATTGTCTAGTATGTACGGTGTAATTTTCAGCACCTTCAGCCATTGCTTTAGAATCTGAAACTCCAACTGGAGCCAAACCGGCGATCACATAATGGTTCCATTTTGTTACTTGTTGACTTCCTTGTGCACCTTTTCCTACTACACTGGTGTAAGAATAACAAGAGGTTAGCATAGCAGAAACTGTTAAGACAGCTGCGAATTTGAAAAACATTTTCATTTATTTATAATTTAGTAATATATGTAGCTGATTTATTGTATATCTATATAGTTTAATTCCAAATATCGGTAGTCATTAATTTTTGGGATTATAAAATATAAATAGTGCAGCAAGATATTAATTTTAATTAATATTTATTGATAATCGTGATATTGAATTTAAATCTGTTATTCTACTGTAGTTGATAAGCTACAGTAGTCATATGAAGATGAAAGCTCAATTCATTTTTATTTTACTTTAAAATAGCCTATTATTCTTTTCTTATTTCTCTGAATTTTAACACATTTCGATTGTTAAAGTGTGATTATATCTGACATTTTCGGTATCCCACCGATACCGCGTACAAAACATAGATATCCGGATTTTTTGTCTCATCACTGCTCTACTTTTGTAGTAGATATTTCAAACTAGTATAAAACAAAAATGAAAGAGAAAATTTCAGCAGCCCTTACAGCCCGATATAAAGAGCTGGGTTTTGAAGCAAAAGCAATTTCGGAAGTAGCCCATTATTTGGCTAAAAAGGTAATCTATGAAGAAGATATTGATGGTGCGATCCAAGATGTAAAAGGGCTGCTGGAAGCCTTTCAGCGTAATGCAAGTACACCAATTCGATGTGCTGTTATTAATCACAGCAAGTGTATCGGTCAAACTTCCATTTCATGCAAATAATCTAGGCGTTGGAATAGACGGCCATTAATTACAGATAAGCTCTCCGTCAGGGAGGGCTTTTTTTGACAAAAAGAAATGATTATGAAGATAGGACAAAAAGGATTACAACTGATAAAGGATTTCGAGGGTTGGTACAGCAAACCTTATCTCGATCCTATTGGGATACCCACTATAGGTTATGGATTTACCTATTATCTTCCCAGCAGACGGCGGGTCGCCATGCAAGATATTCCACTCACAAGAGAAGAAGGTGATCGGATGTTAACCGATATCCTTACATATTATGAAAATGATGTGCTGAGACTAGTGATGAAACCCCTCAAGCAATCACAATTTGATGCATTGGTATCTTTCACATACAATTTGGGTGCGACAAACTTAGGTAAATCAACATTGTTGAAGAGGATCAATCAAGATCCAAATGATAAGCGTATTGCAGACGAGTTTATGAAATGGGACAAAGCAGGAGGGAAGGTTTTACCTGGTTTGGTACGACGTAGAGCGGCAGAAGCAAAATTATATTTTAGTTAGGCATGATGGAACTATTGGAATTAGTGGAACGATTTGGTACGCCTGTGATCACCGGAATAATTGGTTATTTCGTTGGGCGTCCAAAGCAGCAAGCAGAGGTGGAAGCCACCAATGTCGAAAATGCAGGAAAGGTGATTGATAAATGGGCAGGTTATGCAGATCGCTTGGAGAAGAATATCGAACAGCTACGCGCTGTCATTGAAGATTTAAACGATGCTTTGCGCATTGCAAATGATGAGCATATAGCTTGTGCAAAAACATTAGCGAAGCTACAGGCGGAATATGATGACCTCATGAAACTTTTTAATGAATTACAAATTGAATGAAAGAAAATTAAAAATGAAGATAATAGCAGGAATGATCGTAGTCATACTTTTAGTTAATGGCTGTGGTTTATTTAAAAAAACCACAAAAATAAAGCAATCGGAAATAAATGAAAACATAAGCGCCATAGAGCTTGATTTAAAAAAAGAGAATGAAACACTGGTGACAACGGAAACAGATTTGCAATCTTTTGTATGGCTGGATGGAGAGACTATGATACAATTAGAAGGAGAAAATGTTAGGATTGAGAAAGATGGTACCGTCCTTATGGGTAGAGGTAAAGTCCATCAGAAAAGCCGAGAGCAATCCAGTGCAGTGCAGTTGATGAGTAAAGCTACAAAATTGGAACAACATGAAAAGAAACAGACAGCGATTGAAACAAAACAAAAAAACACTTTCGAAAAGAAAGCTTCCAGTCGTGTCAGTAAGCTAGAATCGAGTATGATATTCTGGTTTTGCATCACTCTTTTTATACTAATTTTCAGTTGTGTACTCTGGATCAGGAAAAAGATCAGATAGAAATTGCACGATGTAAAAAAAGACCACTTACCTTTTGTTAAGATGGTCTTTTTTTTGTGTTCATGGACTACGAGTTTTGGACTTCTCGGGTTTTTACTTGCTCCATATTTCTGATATAATTTTGGAGATAAACTCATTTTTAATTGTATATAATGGGTGTTATCGTCTTCCGTTTCAGATTAAAAGTACCTGATGTTTTCGAACGATCACTTAAGGGCTCTATTTACTGTTATACCGCGTATGTATGAGGTAATAATTTGCGATCTGTTTAATTTCTTTTTTAAAATCACCGTACATGTCGTATTGATTACAGGCACAGATAATGGATTTTTGTAGAGTATCGTTACTAATATTCAGGTACGGGATAGTTTCCTTATAGATCGTGCTTTTTACTTTAGTCTTCAACGAAACCAATTTTTCTGGCTGAAAGATTCTGAGTACTACAGAAATGGCTTTGTACCGATGTTGGATGTCTTTATAGTTGATGAATTCACCTTTGATCTGTTCAGGATTGATTCCAACAAATGCGCAATAGCAATCTATTACTGCATGGATTTTGGATAGATCAGGTTCGTATATGCTATTGATCGTTTTGAGTACATCCGGGTAATTTTCTGTTAAAAAGTTCATAATAAAAGAATGATATAGTGTGTTCATGTTTCAATTGTTAATGGTTTTATAACGCAGTTAGTGGGCTAAAAAGCTTTGGTTATAGTACGTATGCTGATCGCTTTGCTTGTTCAACTAATGCCCGCAATAGGAGGAACATATTTTTTGAAGCTGCTTTCATACAAGGATGTTATTAATTCTTTTCATCTGCTTATTTTTTTTGTGATGTATACTGTTTTTATCGTTCAATGTAATTATTGAGTTAAACAAAGTTAAACAGAAAAGTTAAACTTCAAAGATTTTTTTAAATTATTTTATACACATATAGTTTTAATATAAATAATATTAAACTTTTTTGTTTATATTTAATATTCTTATAATCAGTATTTTGTATGATTATTATTGCTTATTGTTTGTTTAGGTTAACTAGATTGTGTAACTTAGCGTCAGGTTGTTATGTTTTTGTGTAACAATTGATTAAATACTATGAAAATCATGGAAACTTACCTAAATAATAATTTTGAGGTATTACGCTTGGAAATGAAAGTGACCAATCGCGAATTTGCGGCTATTTTAGGTGTGCGGGAACAGGTGTATTCGCGCATCAAAAAAGGCGAATATCCCATAGGTTTGACCATGAAAACCCGTATAGAAAATGCATTTCCGCAGGTCAATTATGATTGGTTGCTTTACAATCGTGGAAATCGTGAAAAGCGCGAATCCTTTGTTCAGTCGGATGCGGTTTCTATGGTCAGTGTAGGAAACGGAAAATCCATCGGTTATTTTTCTGATGAAGTGAAATTTATGGATGAAAATAAAAACAACATCTTTTTTGAAGTTTCCCCTGGCCGCTATTTGATGCAGACCAAATTGGTGACCGAAAAAGCAAAAGCGGGTTACTTATCTGGTTTTTCCGATTCTGAATATATGGATGAGCTGCCCGCACATTTTATCACGGTCAATGAGTTTCATAGGGGTGTATACCGTTCTTTTGAGGTTAGTGGTGATAGTATGACTGACGGTACAGATGCAAGTGTCTTGGATGGCGATATCGTTACCGGACGTTTGATCAAAAGGGAGTTGTGGCTATCTAAATTCCATACCCATAAATATCGCTATTGGGTTATTGTACATCGTTATGAAGGGGTCATTATTAAAGAAATCAGCCATCATGATGTAGAAAAAGGTATCCTTACACTGCATTCCCTGAATGCCGATAAAGTCAAATATCCGGACTTTACCATTACACTCGACGATGTCGATCAGATTTTTAATGTCGTGGATATCAGTCGGTCTTTATAATTCGATATCATAAAATTGCTTATTTATGCACTGAGATCCGATTGATTGTGCTGTAGCTGTTGTTGTATTATAAATAAAAATACATCGATTTTAGAGCTGTCTTGCTTTCTTAAATTAATTATTAAATATGTGGAATAAGCAGCATCTCTATTTTATCAAATAAATATACAGCAGGTGCAAGTTTGGGGTAGTCACTCGTAGATTATATGTTATTTGTAAATTTATTAGTTATAGACGAATGAAAAAAGAGCTGTTTTATAACCTTATCTTACTTTTTATTATCATTCCATAGAGTGGCTTGTAAGCCACAATTTTTGATTTAAAACTAGGATATTTCCGAGCTTTATTTAGTTTTGCGAAGATTTTGAATGAATATAAATCTTTGTGAAAGGAAATGGATTTAGTGATCAATATAAAATTAAATTAACCCCTATAGTATATATGAAAAAAATAGTAACAATTATTGTTCTTTTTGTAACGGTGTTTGTTGCATCTTGTTCAAAAGATGAGGCTTCCATAGATGGATCTGAAAGTATTGTTGGACGTTGGGTTCTGCAAGAGATGCAAGAGTTAAATACAATGAAAAAAGTTCCTTATACCGATGGAATCGAATATTCGTTTAAAGCTGACGGTACCTTCACAGGTATTACAGTCGAAATCGATTTTGACGAAATTGAACCCGTTTGGATAAAAGTCCCAGTTTCGGGTAAGTACAAATTTTCTTCGGATAGACAAGAAATCACAATAACAGAAAATGGTCGTCAACAAGAAGTATTTGATGTCTATACTCTGACAACAAAAAAGATGATTCTACGGGGTAAATATCAAGATTTTGAAGTGCAATCTACATTTACTAAAAAATAGATTAGCGTATCAAATTTTGTATAATTCTTAAATTTCATCAGTTATATTTCTTAAAAAAATCTTAGGCTTACTTCTGCATTAATATGATTTTTGGAGAGGTGACGATTGCTTACGCTAACTTCGATAAACATATCTTTTATTTTGATCATACATATTTAATTTATCTATATCATTGGTTTATATATTATTGTAGAATAATAGGGGACTATAAAAAGTACAGTAATTTGAAGATGTTGAAGAGAATGTATTGATAAGGCTAAGTACGTGTGACTATTCGAACTTGATCAGATCCGGTTCAAATCGTTTTTCAAATTAGAAAGTGCCTCAAAGTTGGACTACTTTTTAGCTTTGTCCATCCCTTAGTTGTGAAATAGTAAAACCTTTTTACAAATTTGCGAACACTTCTTGTGTAGAAGGGGATGATTATTTAGAAATTTCGATCCTTTATGGTAAAGTAAGGTTTACTATTTCCTAAAGTTGGTTCCCTATTTCTCAAAGTTGGTTCCCTATTTCGCAAAGTTGGTTCCCTATTTCGCAAAGTTGATTCCCTATTTCCTAAAGTTGGTTCCCTATTTCCTAAAGTTGGTTCCCTATTTCCTAAAGTTGGTTTCCTATTTCCTAAAGTTGGTTCCCTATTTCCTAAAGTTGGTTCCCTATTTCCTAAAGTTGGTTCCCTATTTCTCAAAGTTGGTTCCCTATTTCCCAAAGTTGGTTCCCTATTTCTCAAAGTTGGTTCCCTATTTCTCAAAGTTGGTTCCCTATTTCTCAAAGTTTGTTTGCTCTTTCTCAAAGTTGGTTCGCTGTCCCGATAGTTTATTCCGACTTATTTTATCTAATGAGTTATTTACATGTTAGTTGGGTAATTGTTTCTATGCTTTTACCCCACCATATCAAGACTAATACATGTTGTTAAATATCAGTAGATGAGCATTAATTGTCATCGTACTTTTTAGAGGTCGTCTTTATAAGGATTTTTCATATGACCTATTAAAAGTTTAATAGACAAAACGAAGATTATCCTATTTCGTGAAACAAAATTCAAGATTTGTGCTATTTTACTTCTCATTTTTTGCTGTAAATTTGTTGAATTAAAAACAATGAGTTTTTAGAATCGTTATTTATGATGTTGAGACTAGTTATTTTTGTGCTGTCAGTATGGTTTTTTCCTTTGCAATCTTTAGGATCAACCACTCATGCTACAGTACGGAATCGTGCTAGTTCTAGCTCCTTCCAAAGGAGATTTGATCCTGTGGATCAGTTGATCGATCATGCAGACGACAAGCTATCTGACAAGAAAAATTCTCTTTTTCAAGAAATGTATTTTTGGGATATCGATTTCGATCTGGATAAGGATTTTAAATATGACACATTATTTGCCATCTACGATTTAACTGTTCGCTTGTTATTTCCCCATCAGACAGCATATCTGGATACCTATTCATCACAAGCTGATCTTCCGGTCCAATCCCGTAAATTCCTACTTTTTGAGCAGATAAAGATACCTTTTTAATCTGCTATCCTGACGTATATGTTATAGCGTCAAAAACCTGAATCGCTACACACAAAAATCAATTCTATATTATCTAAGATTAAACACTATTATGCACGAGCTTAGTATTGTAAAGGATATCTTCGATACACTGGAAGGCCATTATGGTTCTCGAGTGGAAGATGTTCAACAGATTCAAGTAACCGCAGGTCTGCTGTCAAATGTGCAGCCTGTTCTGATCCAGAATGCTTTTGATGCCTTTATTACTGAGAATAGGGGGTATGCAGATATGGAACTGGAAGTTATCGTTAACGATATCTTAGCATATTGTGATGACTGTCAAAAGAATTTTCCAGTTCATTACCACCGTTTTGTATGTCCCTGCGGACGCTCTTCATCAACAATTGTTCAGGGAAACGAATTGTATATTTCAAAAGTAATTTTTAAACAAGAAAAATAAGAAATTATGTCAACTAACTCATCTAATCCAAAAAGTGCTGGAAACCGCGTCGGTTCAGTACAATGTGATAACACCACATTACATTTATTAAAAGCCAATGATTATGTTGCAAATGCTATCCGCGAACGTTTAAAAGACGTTTGTGTCATTAATGTTTGTTCTTCTCCAGGTTCCGGTAAAACAACTCTGATGCAAGAAACTGGAAAACTACTTGCAAATGATCTTAATATTTCGGTATTGGTCGGTGATCCTGAAACGGAGCGCGATGCGATCAGAATGCGTGAGGTTGGTCTCAATGCCTTGCAGATCGTGACTGGTGGTATGTGTCATATCGAGGCGCAGATGATTTTGCAGGCGCTTGACCATATTGATATCACAGGGACAGATCTCTTATTTATTGAGAACGTCGGTAATTTACTTTGTCCTTCAGCTTTTGATTTAGGCGAAGATTACCGTGTTACATTATTAGCAACAACTGAAGGTGATGATAAACCGAAAAAATATCCACGTATGTTTCTAACGAGTGAATTGATGTTGGTATCAAAATCTGATTTATTGCCCTATGTGCCTTTTTCAGTAGATGCTGTAACGAAAGATGCTCGTGAGGTAAATCCGAATATTGAAGTGATTACTATCAGTACATTAAAGCATGAGGGTATTGAAGAGTGGTGCAACTGGTTGAAAGAAAAAGTGAAGCAAAAAAAAGAATCGAGACTTCAACCGGAAGTAAAATAGGAGCTATGCAAGCAGAGTCTGTATATATTGATGCTGTACTGCCACAGGGAGAGTTTGTTCAGGTTACTGAAGCGCTGCTTCAGCTGGAATGGTTTGAAGTGAATAAAAAAAGATTGACCAGGACAACAACTACTGGGCAAACTATAGTGATGGAATTAGGGAAAGGTAACGAATGGTGTTTTGGAGATGGTCTTTTCCATGACGGTAAATTGATTGCTACTATTGCGATCAAACCAACGTTGACCATTTGTTTTAATCCTGTCAATGCTGTGCAGGCAGCGGACTTTTCTTATTATTTAGGGAATAGGCATTTACCATTGTTTATGGATCCCGAAAGAGAGATGTACCGTGTTCCTTATGATGGTCGTTTATATGAACAGCTGCTGGCAAAATTTCAATCTCAGGTACAGTTGGAAGATGGGGTGTTACTGTCAGAAAATCTCGTTAGGCAGTTGATAAAAAAATCAAGAAATGAAAATGAGTTATAAATTATTTTGCCTAGTAATCCTGTTATCAATAGTGACTATTGGTGGGTGTCGTCATGCTACTAAAAATGATCTATCGAAACCGATTAGTGCTACAGATAGTCGTGGAAAAGTAGTCAAGTTACCGGAGGTGGCGAAAAGGGTAGTGGTTTTATTTCCATCTTTACTTGATGAGGTGTATATGCTTCAAGCCGGTGATCAGGTTGTTGGTATTCCACAGCAGGTATATCAAATGGAAGATACTTATACCTTTTTATCAAAACTTGATCCGAGGATAGCCGCTAAAACATTGCCAACACCAACTTATGGGGGGCAGTCCAGTAATGTAGAGCGTATTATTGCTTTACAACCTGATCTGGTGATTACTTTCAATACCGATCAGGATCATATTCAACAATTAGAAGATCTTGATATCCCTGTTTTTACCTGTTCTTCTGCAGATGATAAAAGTATCATGGCTGAATTGCTTGGTATGGGAAAGCTTCTTGGAAAAGAAGAAAGAGCACAGGAAATCGTTGATTATGTTGATGCTGAACTCGATCGCATGCAGGTTCCATCGATTGAGAATGCGAAGTCCGTTTACTATGCTTGGTCAAAAGGTCGTGTGATGTCCACTTCTGGGAAAGGAAGTCTGATTGATATGGCAATCCGCCTTTCTGGGGCTGAAAATGCGTGTCTTTTACCGATGGAAGCGCCAAATATCAGTGCAGAAACGATGTATAAATGGAATCCTGATCTCATTATCTTGTGGAACTCTAAATTGTCAGATGTTTATGATCTGAAAGAGTTAGCAGATCTTCCTGCCGTGAAAAACAAACAGGTTTTCGTCATGTCACCATCGTTTCCTTTTGATCCACATACCGTTAAGTTTTTATTGTTTTCGAAACAAGTGCGTCATTGGAGCTTTCCAAGTTATTCGGAAGGTCAATTGAACACAGAAATGCAGGAAGCTTTTGAAGTCATGTACGGTAAAAAGGGTTTACTATAATCATGAAAAATATAAAAATCATCGTCCTGTTGATCCTATTTCCACTGCTGCTTTTTGTGCTGTCGCTTACCATTGGCTCTACACAACATATCGGTTTGGTCGAATTGGTCCAACGGATGTGTGTGCAATTGGGGTTGATACAAGATCAACATCTACTTGCAGATCGAAGTCTGAATACCATCTTATGGCAGGTGAGATTACCGAGAGTGCTGTTGACTTTTATGGTTGGTGCAGCTTTGGCTTCGTCAGGAGGAGTTCTACAAGCTATTTTCCGTAATCCAATTGTCGATCCGTTTACATTAGGTATTTCTTCGGGATCTGCTTTTGGAGCAGCACTCGCTATGTTGTTCCCGATTATGTCTGTTAATCTCTCCGCCTTTATTTTTGGGGTTTGTGCAGTGGGGCTGACTTATTTGGTTTCGTACTCTGGAGCAAGGACTTCCATTGTAGGGATGGTATTGGCAGGGTTGGTGATTTCGGGTGTTTTCACAGCTCTTTTAACCTTACTACAGTATTTAAGTGATCCATATAAACTGCAAGCTATTGTCCAGTGGACAATGGGTAACTTACATACGGCTTCTTGGTCTAAGGTATATCACGCTATCGGACCAATTTCAGTTGGTTTATTTGTGATCGTACTCTATCGATGGAAGTTAAATCTTTTGTCTCTAGGCGATCAGGAAGCTTTAGCTATCGGTGTCAATCCTAGAGTGATCAAATTGATTTTGATCGGAGTAGCCACCATGATAACAGCATCTGCAGTAGCTGCAGTAGGGGTGATCAGTCTTTTTGGGTTGATTGTTCCACATATCAGCCGTATGATATTTGGCCCTAATAACAATATTTCGGTATGGGCTAATATCAGTATCGGTGGTAGTTTTCTACTCTTAATTGATGATTTTTCTCGTGCTGTCATGCCATTTGAGATTCCGATCGGTGTGTTTACCATGATCGTTGGAGCGCCCTTATTTATTTATTTGATGCGTCGAAACGCGATGAACTGGAACTCATGATACCTACGATTGCTACACAACAATTATCTTTCTCATATGGCAACGACGTCATATTGCGTGATGTAAATATCTCTTTTCCAAAGGGAAAATTATCGATCATACTGGGTCGAAATGGCAGTGGGAAATCGACCTTGTTTAATGTGATTGCGGGGTTGGAAAAACAATACAGCGGTCAGGTATTTATAGGTGATGTGGAACGGAAAAAGATCAAGGTCGGTAACAATGATCAGTTGCGCTTGGGTTTTCTCAATCAATTTCATCAAATGACTTTTCCTTATCAAGTGTTTGATGTGATCTTGACAGGAAGGGCTTCTTTTTCGCGGTTCTCACCAAGTCAAGAAGATCGTGAAGCGGTACATGCGATTTTAAAAAAGTTTGATCTGGAGCATTTGAAAGATAAACCGTATACCGAACTGTCTGGTGGAGAACGGCAGCTGATCTTGTTGTGCCGTGTGTTGGTGCAGCAACCTGACGTGCTGATGTTGGATGAACCTACCAATCACTTGGATCTCAACTATCAAATGGCGGTTTTACGAACAGCTAGGGAGCTTGTTAAAGAAGGTACAACAGTTTTATGCATTATGCACGATCCTAATCTAGCTTTTATGTTCGGTGATCAATTTTACCTCATGCGTGATCAAACTGTTCTTGATATTAACGGTCTGGAACGAGAAGAAGTGAAAAATTTGTTGGAAGAAACATATGAATTGCCTTTGTTGAGTTTAGAAAAACAAGGGAAATGGATTTTTGTTCCAATGCTTAATGAAAATCAATAATGAAAAATATTTCAATATATCATGTTGGATCCGAACATGTCGCGGAGGTACTACCCTATGTTCTGAATTTCAGAAGAAAACTATTTCCGATGTTGGATCCGAATCAGGTGCCAAAAGACCTAGCGGTATTTGAATATGTTTACTTACAGAACAGCGCCGGAACTTTTTTACAGGCAAGAACAGAGGATGGTAGATTAATCGGCGTGATCGGTATGCTCAATTACGATTACCGTTTTCCACACGTGGATATTGATGCGAGAAAAACGGTTGAAGTAGCCCGTTTATTTGTAGATCCTCACTATCGTAGGACTGGACTGGGGACAGCGTTGTTTCAAAGCTTACTCGTGGTAGCAAGGGAAAAACAGATCGAAAGACTTTATTTACATACCCATCCATTTTTGGAAGGTGCATATGAATTTTGGGTGCGGCAGGGTTTCCGACTGATAGAGTATTGTGATGAATCCGGATTTCCCACTATGCACATGGAGCTGATGGTGAGTGGATTGAAAGATCTTAACGCGTCGGATGAGGATTTGAAACTCGGAAGCATGCCATCAATAGAAGTTTGTAAGCTCGTGAAATAAGGACGATGTGTAGTATAAAAACAAATAATAGATAATTATCTCCCAATGAAATATAATATAATGACCTTGGCTTTTTCAATGGCTACAGGTGCTCTTTTCCCAATGGTTTTGCATGCGCAAAATAGTACTCAACTATTTGGCAAAACATATGATGAGGCAGGAGCTCTTGTCTCTGGAATAACATTGACTGTTAACGGTTCAAAGCAGGTGACAACTTCCAACGAGTCAGGGGAATTTACTTTTGGCGAAGCGATCACTTTTCCAGTCATCATCCATGCTTCTGCAATTGGTTATGTGGATCAAAAAATAACACTTTCTGCGAGTAACTGGAATGTAAAAAAAGGTCTATCTCTTGTCTTGATTAAAGATAATAAAACTTTGGATGAGGTGTTGATTACCGGGAGACGTAACAAATCATATCTCACCAATGATCTGGAATTGGGGGGTAAGTTTTCTGGGAAATTAAAGAATCTACCACAATCTGTTTCTGTTTTAAGTCGAGCGTTTATTGAAGATAAACAGGCTTTTACGACAGGTGCATTGTTTCAAGATCTGGCAGGGGTGACCGAAGCATCTTCTTATGATGACGTGGTTATCCGTGGTTTTAAAAGTGGATATGAAACCGGTGTGCGTTTGGTTAATGGTCTGCGTTCGGGATATGGTTATGGTAACAGTTACTACAATACACCATTGACATTGAACCTGGAAAGTCTCGAAGTCTTGAAAGGTCCGGGAGCTTCTTTGTTTGGTGATGTAGTACCAGGTGGTACGATTAATATGACCACAAAGAAACCTTTGGACAC
Organism: Sphingobacterium sp. PCS056; assembly: GCF_023273895.1. Classification (NCBI taxonomy): domain Bacteria; kingdom Pseudomonadati; phylum Bacteroidota; class Sphingobacteriia; order Sphingobacteriales; family Sphingobacteriaceae; genus Sphingobacterium; species Sphingobacterium sp. PCS056. Next base: position 2,328,468 of record NZ_CP096883.1, read on the forward strand.
TTTTAAGGGGAATATCGGTTTTGCATCTGGAAGTTTTCAGACGATGCGTACAACACTGGATCTGGGAGGGCCTTTGGATAGTGCTAAGCGTATTTTATACCGTTTCAATGCGGGTTATGAGGACACGAAAACTTTTCGTGATGTCAATCGTCAAAAAAGAATTTTAGTCGCACCATCTTTTACTTTTAAACCAGTAGCTGGTACACAGGTGGACGTTGATGTGGTTTATAATCAATTTAATGGTTATCTCGATCGGGGTATGGGAATTAAAGCAAATGATTTTTATGCTTTACCACGTTCATTTACATTAAGTCAACCTTCGGATTTTTATAATGCGAAGACATTTTCACTGAGCGGTAGGTTGTCGCAAAAGATTACGGAGAATTTAAGCTTACACTTGAGCTATATGAAATCGGTGTATGAAGAAGATGTTAATGAACATCGGACCTTGAATACATTTGCTGATGCTCCTAAAAATACAATCATGAATATGCGTTTTTTTGATCGTCATGGTAAAGATTATACGGATAATGTCGTTGGTTATTTTAAATGGGACCATTATGGTGCTGTGGTAGATCATCACATCGTAGTGGGAGTTGATTTTGCGGAGTACAGAGGTGATCAGGAAAATCAGTTGCGGGAAGCTAGACAAAAGACGGTGAACGGACAGGTTGTACCTCTGACATTTGATTTAAACAATCCAACTTATACGACACATGATCTAACTTCTTACGTCTGGCGAGAGCATGTAGCTTATCCATTTTTAAGTCCTTATAAAACTACAGGAAAATACATACAAGATCAGATGTCGATTGCTGATAAACTTAAAGTTATCGTAGGATTACGTCACGAGCATTATGCTTCCGAGACTATCGACGGGCAGAAGCGCTTCCATGCGACACAAAATGTCTGGTTGCCACGTGCGGGATTAACGTACGAACTGAATAAGCAGATCAACTATTTTGCGAGCTATTCTCAGGGTTTCGTCCCAGTGGGTGCCAGTTATATCCAGAATTATCAGGATTATGGTGCAGATAAACCTTTTGTTCCAGAACGTAGTTTTCAATTGGAAACTGGCTTTAAAACTGGTTTTTTTAAAGACCAGCTGCAGATGGATCTTTCTCTATTCCGTATAGAACGTCAAAATATGATGATCGCAACGGGTGTGATATTAGATTCTGGATTTTCTGAATATCGTCAATCTGGAAAAGCAATTTCTGAGGGTGTTGAACTGGATCTTCGTGGTCAATTGACCAAAGAATTTCAGATTATGGCAAACTACACTTATAATCATACTGATGTGAAGGCATCATCGATCGCTTCTGAGGTTTGGGAATCATTACCGGGAGCTCCTGAAAATATGGCAAGTGCTTGGTTAAAATATGTGTTTTCACAACATGCTTTGAAAGGCCTTGGTTTTGGTGCAGGGGCGTATTATGTGGATAGTCGTCGCATGGATAATAGTATCGGTAAAGATAGTGATGGTCAAGCGATGTGGGGTTACTGGCCTTCTTATACTACCGTAAATGCTGCGGTATATTACCATATCGGTGCATTGAAGATGGCTGTTAATGTCAATAATGTGTTTGATAAGTATTACTTTTTGGGTGGCTTTGATTATACACGTGCATTTCCTGGAGCACCGCGCAACGTGATGGTTTCGTTAGGTTATGCTTTTTAATAAAAAAACAGTTAAATCGTAGTTTAATACATAATATAGACTATTTTATTCAAGATTTGTGCTATTTAAAACTTGTTTTAGTTGGTACTTTTGTCTTGGTAATTAATTTAAAAATGAAAGCAATGTTTCGGAATGTATGGATACTTTTTGTGATGCTGTTCGCTTTGGCTACTGTCAATGGGAATACGCGATTGCATCTAGATGTCGATCAGTACAAACAGCTGGAGTTTTTATCAACACCTAATACTTCAATTCAGCTACCTGAAATCAGTTCCAATAGCCATCATATCGCATTATTTTCAGGTATGCTTGAAGCATGGGAGTGTAGTGATGCGCAAGAGCTCAAGGAAGTTGACCAATTGCTTTATTTTACCATCATTCCTATCTGGCTATCGGCAATGGGAGTCAGGTATGACAAAAAACAGGATTTCAGTTTCCCGACTGAACACATAGGTGTCATCCTCAATCCGAGATACATATTGTTCAAGTGTATCAAAATACCCATCTAATTTATTATCATTTTTTTCTTTTGCTAGGAGTCATGGAGGCTGATTAGGTCTTGTCATGTACTGTCTGGCGCTATCTGCACGTTTTTTTGCTCTAAACATCAAATCAGGATGTTGTGGATCAATGATATATATTTTAATTTTTACATATAAGTTAATATAAAACAGTAATTAAATGCATTTATTACCTAGAGAGACGGAGAAGCTGTTGCTTCATGTAGCTGGTGAACTCGCAAAAAAGCGTATGGCCAGAGGTGTCAAATTAAATTATCCAGAATCTATTGCGTATATCAGCAGTGAACTTATGGAGGGTGCACGTGATGGTCGAACTGTTGCAGAACTGATGCAATATGGAGCCACTTTGTTGACTCGTGAAGATGTGATGCAGGGTGTTCCTGAGATGATCCACGATATACAGATCGAGGCAACTTTTCCTGACGGAACCAAATTGGTGACCGTACATAATCCTATTCGTTAATTTAATAAGAACATTGAAAGTATGATTCCTGGAGAATATTTCATTACAGATGGTGATATCATCTGTAATGAAGGTAGAGAAGTAACAACGTTGACAGTTGTCAATACGGGAGATAGACCGATTCAGGTGGGCTCTCATTATCATTTTTTTGAGGTCAATAAAATGATGGAATTTGATCGTTCGCTAGCGTTTGGAAAGCGATTGAATATTATCGCGAGTACTGCTGTTCGTTTCGAACCAGGGGAATCCAAAATTGTAGAATTGGTTCCTTATGCTGGTGCAAAAAGAGTATATGGTCACAACGATCTGGTGAATGGCGATACGGAAACAGAAGTAGGGAAAATGAATGCTTTGAAAAAAGCAGATGCAAATGGCTTTAAAAATAAAAAATCATGAGCTTAAAAGTTAGTAGATTAAATTATGCGGCGATATTTGGTCCAACAGGAGGAGATAAAGTTCGCTTAGGAGACACAGAAATCATCATTGAGGTCGAGAAAGATTATGCATACTATGGTGATGAGGCAAAGTTTGGGGGCGGTAAAACTATTCGTGATGGTATGTGTCAATCTTCGGTGCATACGCGTGATGAAGGTACATTGGATTTAGTGATTACAGATGCGATTATCATTGACCACTGGGGTATTGTAAAAGGTGATATCGGGATCAAAGACGGAAAAATCGTTGGTGTAGGTCGTGCTGGTAATCCGGATACGATGGATAATATCACACCAAATATGATTATTGGTGCTTCGACTGAAGTGCATGGTGGTGCTGGATATATTGTCACTCCAGGTGGTATCGATACACATATTCACTATATCAGTCCTACCCAAACAGAAACAGCTTTATACAGTGGTATTACGACTATGATCGGTGGTGGTACTGGCCCTGCTGATGGTACGAATGCGACAACGGTAACACCAGGTAAATGGAATATCCGGAAGATGATGCAAGCAGTGGAGGCTTTACCGATGAACTTTGGTTTCTTCGGTAAAGGTAATGTGGGTACAGAACAACCGATCGTCGAGCAGATCGAAGCGGGTGTACTGGGAGTGAAAATTCATGAGGATTGGGGCGCTACTCCTGCTACTATTGACCGTGCGCTTTCTGTAGCCGATAAATATGATGTGCAGGTAGCGATTCATACCGATACGTTGAATGAAGCTGGATTTTTAGAAGATACGATGGCAGCGATCAATGGTCGTGTCATCCATACTTTTCATACGGAAGGTGCTGGTGGTGGTCACGCACCGGATATCATTAAATCGGCGATGTACCCGAACGTATTGCCTGCGTCTACAAACCCGACTCGTCCGTTTACGAAAAATACGATTGACGAACATCTGGATATGTTGATGGTCTGTCACCATTTAAGTAAAGATATTCCTGAAGATGTTGCTTTTGCAGATTCTCGTATTCGTCCTGAAACGATTGCTGCGGAAGATATTTTACAAGATAGAGGTGTTTTCAGTATCATGAGTTCTGATTCTCAAGCCATGGGACGTGTAGGTGAGGTGATTCTCAGAACATGGCAGACTGCTGATAAGATGAAAAAACAGACTGGTGCACTTCCAGAAGATGAGGGTACCGGAAATGATAATTTCAGAGTTAGACGTTATGTGGCTAAATATACGATCAATCCTGCCATTGCACATGGTATCTCTAAATACGTGGGTTCAATCGAACAGGGTAAAATAGCGGATATGGTGATCTGGCGCCCAGCTTTGTTTGGGGCTAAACCTGAAATGATCATTAAGGGCGGAATGATTATCGCTTCGAAAATGGGAGATGCTAATGCTTCTATTCCTACTCCTCAGCCCATCATTTTGCGCACGATGTATGGTGGTTATGGTAAAGCATTGACGGAGACTTGTTTCAACTTTGTTTCTAAAATTTCAATTGAAAAAGGAATTAAGGAGGAGTATGGACTAAATAAAACATTACTACCTGTGGAAAACTGTCGGAATATCTCCAAAAAAGATATGATCCACAATGATGCTACTCCAGAAATCATCGTGAATCCAGAAAACTATGAAGTGAGTGTCGATGGTGAGGTGATCAAATGTGAACCGATTGATCAGGTTGCTTTGGGACAATTGTATTTCTTGTTTTAACATGATCGCTAATTTTTATGGTGTGACACTAGGTCACACCATAAATTGTGAATAAATAATAATGAAAAATTTGAAACTATTATTAGCAAGCTGTTTAGCAATAGCATGCTTTTCGATACCATCTGCCTACGCACAAAAAGGTGGTGTTATGCTTTATGGTTCATTCAACTACCATGAAACTGAAGCAGGTCATCAGCTCAGTGCGGCACCACTGGGGATCGGTTATTTTTTTAATGATAATATGAATGTGGGGCTGAACTATGGTTTCAGTACTTCGAAAAATAAGGCATTGGATTTTACTGATCATTTTCATGAGGTCGGGCCATTTTACAGCAATACTTGGCCTCTAGGTAAATATTTTAATTTAATCGGTCAGGTTGAGGCTCATTATATATGGGGAAATGAGCATGTTGTCAATGCTGCAGATGTGATGACTGACGGTAGCTATAACGGCTATTTGCTAAGAGCTTATCCTTTGGTGGGTATTAGCTTGGGTAAAGGTTGGGCATTAAAAGCAAAGGTTGCAGAGCTTTCTTATAATAAAAAACACAGTAAAGATGCTTCTATCGCAAATGATCATGAAATTATCACTGGCATCAATGGTTCTACGGTTGGTCTTGGGATATCAAAAAATCTATTTATTAAGGGATAATAATGATTATTACAGAAATCACAAGAAATATCAAAAACGAGGTGGTCAATAAGCGTTGTGATCTGCTCATGATTGAATGGTACGAATCTACCAAACGTATTCAACGTTTGCGTACGGAGGAGGGTATGGATATCGCCTTTAAATTATTGGGAAACACTTCGCAATTGCATGATGGAGATATTCTGTACGAGGATGCTGACAAAATTGTTGTCATCGCCATCCGTGCTTGTGATGTGATCTGTATACAAATGTTGAATTTTTTGGAGATTGCTTTTATAAGTTGTGAAATCGGAAACAAGCATTTGCCCTTATTTGTGAAGGGCAACGAATTACTGATTCCTTTTGAGCGAACGATGAAAAGCTGGCTGGATAAGCAAGGTATTTCTTATACACTTGCTTCTCGCCAATTACTGCGTCAGTTGAATGCTCATGTCGATGCAAATTATCATCGTCGGCTCAAATCTTCAACAAAGGGGATCCCTTTATTTATTAAAGCATAAAAAATATGGAAAATAAATTTCTAGGTAAGCTTCTTCATTTGTCAGATCCCACGTTACCGATTGGTGGATTTACCCATTCTAATGGATTGGAAACCTATGTGCAAAAGGAGATCGTGCATAATAAAGCTACCGCGGAGTCGTACGTGAGACACAATTTGTGGTATAACTTGAAGTATAATGATGCGGCTTTGATGCGCCTTGCTTATGATGCTACCCGCAATCTTGATATCGATCTGTTGCGGTCTTTGGATGAGGAGTGTACGGCATTGAAGAGTCCGAAGGAAATCCGTGAAGCGAGTAAGAAATTGGGTGTGCGCTTGTATAAGATTTTTTCACGATATAAGCAGCAACCGATATTGATTTCTTGGGGTGAATTGATTAAACAGAAGAAAGTGGATAGTCATTACTGTTTGGTGTATGGTATGTTGGCAGCTTTACTTGACATCCCAATCCGGGAAGCCTTGCATGGCTACTATTATAATGCCGCCATAACGATGGTGACCAATGCTGTAAAATTGGTGCCTCTTGGACAGTTGGATGGTCAGGATATTTTGTTTTATCTGCACGATGATCTGATGACTTTATGTGATGAAACGCTGGAAGTGGATCGTGATCTGATCGGTCTTTGTAATGTTGGATTTGATATCCGCTGTATGCAGCATGAACGGTTGTATACACGGGTTTACATTTCTTAATTAAATATGAACAAATGGAAAATAGAAAATATGTTAAGATAGGTGTGGGTGGTCCAGTTGGATCTGGAAAAACAGCACTGTTGGAGTGTTTATGTAAACGTTTGAAACATGAATTGAATCTAGCGGTTATTACCAATGATATCTATACGAAGGAGGATGCCGAATACATGGCTAAAAACAGCACGTTGTCTCCTGATCGTATTATTGGAGTAGAGACGGGTGGTTGTCCGCATACAGCTATCCGTGAGGATGCGAGCATGAATCTGGAGGCTGTGGAAGAACTTGCTGAGCGCTTTCCAGATCTTGAATTGATCTTGATCGAGAGTGGCGGTGATAATTTGACCTCAACTTATAGTCCTGATCTTGCGGATATCACCATTTTTGTGATCGATGTGGGTGAGGGAGAAAAGATGCCCCGTAAAGGTGGACCGGCGATTACCCGTTCAGATTTATTGCTGATCAATAAAATGGATTTGGCTCCTTATGTTGGTGCTAGTCTGGAGGTGATGGAGCATGATGCTCGTAAGATGCGAAAGGGGGCTCCCTTTTTATTTTCGAATTTGAAAACAGGAACGGGATTGGATGAAATCATTGGATGGATCAAAAAATATGCATTGCTGCATGATGTAGCTGAACCTAATTTATTGCGTTAATATGATCTGTTCTTTAAATATCAACGTTGCCCATCGTGAAGGAAAGTCTTATCTCAAGGATGCTTATGTCACACAGCCTTTTCGTATCGTTCCGGTAGGACAATACAGGAGGGATAAAGGGGCATACTTGATGATTATGAGCTCATCACCGGGGTTACTGGATGGTGATGATCATCGGATCCAAATTACGATAGATCCTGGTGCTAAATTGCAATTGCAGACCCAAGCGTATCAGCGTCTTTTTCATATGAAAGGTAAATCGGTACAAAAAACAGAAGTGACGCTCGGCGAAGGTGCGGTGTTTTCTTTTGTTCCGCACCCTATTGTTCCTCAAAATTCTTCTCATTTTTTCAGCCATAATATTATCCACATGCAAAAGAACTGTCACCTCATCTTGAGTGATATCGTGACTTGTGGACGGAAACTGTCGGGAGAGGTTTTTGAGTATAATCATTTTCAGAATCTGACTCAATGTTATGTAGATGGCCGACTGATATTGAAAGATAATGTGCTGCTGCAACCCGACAAAATGCCGATACAGGATATTGGGATATTGGAGGGTTTTACCCATCAGGGAGCATTTATTTATCTCAATACTGCTGGGAAAGCTGTTGGGGACTGGATCGAAAAATTCCATCAGCAGTATGAGCATCTTACGGATATCGAATTTGGAATCAGTGCGCTACAGCAGGATGGGTTTATGATCCGAATATTGGGTTATGGTGCCGAGCAGTTGTTTACTATTTTTCAGGAGATCCAGCAGGAACTGTGGGATGCTGAACTCCTTATTTAATTATTTCAATGGGGCTATATTTTAGTCTTATCTTATCAATTTATCTCAAAATGAGGGATCAAGTTTTAGCTTATATAAAAGCTTTTTTTAGAGGTTTCGGACAGATCATGTTGCAGGCTAATGCTTGGACAGGCATATTATTTATCGGTGCTATTTTATATGACTCGACTTTGATGGGTACGGCTGGTATATTGGCCAATATTGTCGGATTCGCAACAGCGAAAATCTTAAAATACGATGAAGAGCATATCAATAATGGATTATTTGGTTTTAATGCTTCTTTGTTTGGTGTTGCCCTGGTTTTCTATTTTGAAGCGAATATCTGGATCTGGATGACATTGATTCTTGGTTCCATGTTGACCACTCTGATGATGGGTTTTGCGCTCAAAAGAAATTTACCTGCTTTTACTTTTCCTTTCATAGCTGTTACCTGGATTTCACTGTATATTCTGAGTATCCCACAGCTTGCAATGCCTACTGTATCGCAACATTTTGTTGATATCCAAGAAATGGATGATTTCTTGATCGAGGGACATGCTTTTGGACAAGTGATCTTTCAAGGAAGCCTGATTGCGGGATTGATCTTTTTCCTTGGGGTATTTATGAGCAATCCGATGGCTGCACTTTATGCTTTCGCAGCGGTGATCATCAGCATTTACCTATCTCATTATGGTCATGAATCGGAAACGATGATCAGCAACGGAACGTTTAGTTTCAATGCTGTACTCTGTGGTATTGCTTTAAGTGGTACTCGTGTACGGGATGGATTATATGTTCTTATTGCTGTCGTGATTGCTACTTATTGTGATCATGTGCTTGTGCACTACGGTTGGACGACATTGACTTTTCCGTTTGTAGTGGCTATGTGGGCTATGGAACCTGTTAAACGTCTGGATAAATGGATTGTGGGGCGGTTTGAAGAAACGTTTAAAAGCAGATTATCATAAAAATAACAAATGCTAGCTACTATATAAGCTGATCAATGGTGGATTCGCCATTGGTCAGTTTGTACGGGTATAAAACAGATCAATGTTCATAAAATAAAACTATTTATCGATGAAAAAAACGCTTTATAAAATATTATCCTTACTCTTCCTTGTTATCAGTCCATTTTTATTACTTCATGCTCAGATTAGTCCTCCTGGATTGGGAAAAGCAAAAACGGCCTCCTGGTCTGCCATTGGTCTTAAAAGGCAACTGGATAGTACTGGTACGAAAGAAGCTTTGACTTACCTCGGCCTAGGAACCAAAAGTACACCTGATGATTCCAATCCTTTTCATAAACAAGCTATTTTTGTCCTCAATCATGAGGTATATCACAAGTTTGCTAAGAACCAGCAATATAGTTATGCGTTGAGCTATCGTCGTCAGAATGTATATGATGCAGATGCTCCTTATCATGGTGAAGGGGTCGAGCAGGAGTTTCGCTTGTATGGCCGCTATGCTTATACGTTCAGATTCGGTGAGCGCTGGAAATGGAAAAATACAGTTAGACAGGAATTTCGTAAATTTTTTACTGCGGATTTTAAGAAAGCAGAGGAGAATTTTCAATTGCGAACTAGACTTAAAACACAGGTGAATCTGAAGCTTTCGGATAAGAATAAACAGGAACTTGCGTTTAGTGCTGAGGGCTTGTTTGCGGTAAGTAAAATGTATGAGCCGAAAGATGAATGGTCAAAATTTGCTTATAAGGAATCGCGTTTGGCTTTATATTACATGACGGATATTCCGAATACTCCTTTGCACCTGGATGTAGGGTATATGAATGATTTAATTAAAGGCTATCGTCAAGCAGACTTTGGTGTTCATTATCTCGCTGTTGATCTGATCTGGAACCTTCCTTATAAAAAGAAACACTAATCGGATAGAAATTTATGTTTTCGATAATCACTGGGTGAATAACCGGTGACTTTCTTGAATAAACGGGTAAAGTAGGAGGGTGATTTATATTTCATTTCAAATGCAATGCCTGCAATATCCCTGGTAGCATCCTGTAGTAATATCTGGCTATGTAGGATACTGATTTCATTGATCCATTGTTTAGGAGGTTTATTGGTTGCTTCTTTCACACATTTGTTAAGGTAGTTTTCCGATATGTGCAATAAGTTGGCATAAAATAAAACATTCTTATGATCGGTGTGAAATTTCTGTACGAATTCTCTAAATCGAAATGCAATATCCAATTGTCTACTCATCGGTGCTTTTACTTCATAATCGGTTTTAATTATTTTTAACAAGACACATTGTAGCATCGATACACAGATTTCCATGACCTTTCCTTCGGTAAAAAGTTCTTCCTCTAAGAGTTCAAGCATTTTTTGGATCCATACAGAAACATGTTCTGAAAGAGGAGTAAAGGGATGTGAATTAAAAAATCGGATATCATTGATGCCTAATTCAATATCTGTCACGATTTCATTTTCATAAACGATAAAAAAACCTTCGGCGTCATCAGAGATCGCTAACGTAGCGGTAATATTTCCTTGTTTTACATTAATCACCTGATTTTCTGCTAATGTATAGGATCCTGACTCGAGATGTTGTGTCAAGGTTCCTTTGGTTACAAAAATTAAAAAATTGAAGGTGGTACGGTATGGGATAACGGGCATGAGAATACTCCGTAGGTAATTTTCGATACGGTAGACTTGTATTTTGCTTTCATTGAAGAGGTTATGTTCGGTTACATCAGGCAAAAAAAGCTTTTTGTATTCGTAATTGTTGATAATCTTAATCGACGATTTCATAGTGCTATTTCTGTAAAAAACCTTTTCATATGATGTTCATGAAAGAGATGGTGTATGTACAAATATACGATTTAGCGACCTAATTTACAGTGTAATCGTATCGATAAAATTTGTTTTAGTTTGAAGTGCTACGATATAATGGAGATAAAAAAAGCTCCAAATACTTGGAGCTTTTTTCTGTTTATTGTTTTTATTTGAGTTGATATTTTATTTTTTTTGAAAACGCATCATCGCAATATCCCCCATGATCAAAGTCAATGTAGTTCCATTGACATCGAATGAAGTGATTTTGCCTAGTGTGCTGAAATAAACGCTTTCTCCAGAGCCCTCACATGCCATTTTAGTCGATGCTAATGGACCAAAACTAATGTGATTATTTTCGGTTTTAAATGTACCATTGTAATTATTGCAGCTACTATTTCCTGATACTTTCTTTGTACTTAGATCAAATGTGATCGTAGGTTTTTCATTTGGATATAAACCCTGGAATGCAATACGTGGTCCAGAGATATAATCCAGTTCCCAAGTCCCAGCTAATGCTTGTTCGCCTTTTTCAGGTTTGATAAGTGTAAATTTAGCTAAGGTCTTACTACCTTTATTCAGACTCAATATTTCTCCAGCAATGGTGTAGCTATCTACAGCAATAATAGCTTTGGATAAGGATTGTTCGATATCAAATTCCGGACAAGCCATCATGGTAGAGATACCTTGTTCGAATTTAATTTTATTTTTTCCTACGCTATTTACTACTCCACCTAGCGTATTACAACCTGCATTGGCAGCATATCTGTTATCTTCAAATTGTAAGTAGGGAACGCGACCATTTACTTTTGCGGGTACTGTCTTGCCATCTACTTCGATTAATTGCCACTTGTTTCCTTTTAGCTGTATCACCTCTGCTGATGTTTCTTTATTCGTATTATTCTTGTAAATGGAACAACTGCTTAATCCCACGATCAACGTCGCCATGATTAAAATCTGATTGAATTTCATCTTTTATCTTTTTTGATATGTTTGTTTAACAATAGTTAGAACGTTTGGTTTGAACTTATGCTACATTTCATACGAAAAAAGAGGAAACCTATTCAGGTTTCCTCTTTCAATCAGCGATATAAAGTTCGCTATTATTTTTTATTTTGTTGTGCTTGACGCATCGCTTCTTCCATTCTTGATTGGAATGACGATTTTTTTTGCACTTTAGGATTCTTTTTATTGTCTTCTAATTTAGCTAAGATCTTATCATCATTAACCATTGAACGGATGATCAATTGTGTTAAGAAAGTAAGGATCGCACTCAAGAAGTAGTAATAGTTTAAACCTGCAGGGAAACTATTCAAAACGAAGAAGAAAATTAACGGCATAATATAACCGATATATTTCATCTGTCCTGTAGCACCTGAAGTTGCATTGTTATACCAAGTCGTCAATAGTGTAGTTAAGGTCATCAATACACACATTAAAGATACGTGATTCACGCCAAAAATTGGTGAGAATGAGAATAAGGTATCGTATGTCGACATGTCTTTCATAAACAGGAAGCTTTCTCCTCTCAGTTCGAATAAATTCGGGAAGAAGTAGAAAAAGGCAATTGTAAACGGCATCTGTAATACCAATGGAAGACAACCTCCTAATGGATTTACACCAGCTGTTTTATACAATTTCATTTGCTCCTGCTGTAGTAATACGGCATTGTCTTCACCGACCTTAGCTTTGATTTCATCCAATTGTGGTTTCAACACACGCATCTTTGCCATGGATAGGTAAGATTTGTATGTCAATGGTGATAAGACCAGTTTTAACAATAATGTCAGTACTAGGATCACGATACCATAGCTCAGGTGGAAATTGTCCAAGAAATCAAATACAGGTACAGTAATGAATTGGTTGATCCAGCGCATCGGTCCCCATCCCATATTGATGATCTTGTGAAAATCATGTCCCTCTGCTTTCAATGTTTTATATTGATTAGGGCCGAAAAAGAAATTTAACGAATAACTATTATCTTTTTGGGTTGCATAATCAAGGCGTGCTGTTGCGCTATAAAGTTTAACAACGTCGGCTTCGATTGTCGTTTTTACATTTACATCTGCTGTAGAGAAGCCTGTTTTGCTGGAAAGGATGTTGGAGAAATAGTGTTGCTTGAATGCAATCCATTCTACTTTTTCTTTAAGCTCTTTTTCTTCGTCTTTTGCTTCTGATAAATGATCTACATTACCTGCTTCTTTAAAATAGATGGTAGATTTTTGACGTTCAGAATCGATATTTTGTTCTTTCTGTAACAAAATTGTCTCCCAATCTAAAGCAATCGTTTTTTGATCGATCTTGTTTTGAATACCTTTTGTGTTGATATCAAGACCTAGGTTGTAACCATTACCTTTTATCGTATATATATATTCAATATACTGATCAGCTCCATAAGCCAATTGTAATTTAATCGATTTTGAATCTTCACCTGAAACTTTTACATCAGCATCTTCTGATGTGAAAAATAAATCATTGGTATTGATGTTCTCACCAGCGACATTGAATTTTAATCCAAATCTATTGTGGTCACCTTCGAATAATACTAATGGCTTGCCATTAAAATTTGTTTCACCTTTGAGTTGTACAGATTTTACACGACCACCTTTCGAACTTATTTTGGCGATGATTTTATCATTTTCTACGGTAATGATTTTTTCAGTTCCAACTTTTGTTGCTCCAAAAGGAAGTTTCAATGCTGCAGAATCAAGAGGTTTGGCCGCTTGTGCTGCTAGTTGTTGTGTATTCGCTTTTGTCGAGTCTGCCAAAGGCGCTAAACCTTTTTTAACGCGTGCTAACGAATCTTGTAGAACTTGTTCTTTCTTTATTTCTACTTCGGACGGTTTCATCAAATAAAATGAACCGGCTATGATTCCGAACATCAGAAGTAAACCAATAAGGGTATTTCTATCCATTTTTTTAAATTAAACTTACTTAATTGTTTCCTGCTTTTGTATCTTATTTTTCTTATTTGACAAAGCAGCGGCTACAAAGCTAACAAAAAGTGGGTGAGGATTTGCAACAGTTGACTTTAATTCTGGATGAAATTGTCCTGCCACGAAAAAAGGATGGTTTTTCAGCTCTACAATCTCCACTAAACCTGAAGTTGGATTGATACCTGAAGTAATCATACCTGCTGCCTCATATTGCTCCAAATAGTCATTATTGAATTCATAACGGTGACGGTGGCGCTCTGAAATTCTTGTTTTGCCATAAATGGCATATGCTTTTGTTCCTTTTTTGATATCACAGTCATAAGCACCCAAGCGCATGGTACCGCCCATGTTGGTGATATTTTTTTGATCTTCCATCAAATTGATTACTGGATGTGGTGTATCTGGATTCATTTCTGTGCTATTTGCATCTTTTAAACCCAATACATTACGACCAAATTCAATAACTGAACATTGCATACCTAGACATATACCAAAGAAAGGAATATTGTTTTCACGAATATATTTGATAGCCGCTAATTTTCCTTCTAATCCGCGTTCTCCAAAACCTGGAGCAACGAGTACACCATCCATTTCTTTCAATTTATCCTGAACATTCTCATCATTCACACTTTCTGCTGCAATGTATTTTAATTTTACTTTACATTCATTGGATGCACCTGCGTGAATAAAACTTTCAACGATAGATTTGTATGCGTCTGGTAACTCCACATATTTACCCACCAAACCGATGTTTACTTCATTTGTCGGATTTTTTAATTTACCTAAGAAAGCCTTCCAGCTATCTAAATCAGGTTCATTTTTGTTCGAAAGTTTCAATTTAGCAAGAACGGTCTTGTCCAATTGCTCTTTCAACATATTTAAAGGAACGTCATAAATAGTTGGTGCATCAATAGATTCAACGACAGCATTGATGTTGACATTGCAAAACAAAGCTAATTTTTTGCGAATCTCTTGTGTCAATTTATGTTCTGTACGACATACTAAAATATCGGGTTGGATACCGTATTCTAATAATGTTTTAACGGAGTGTTGTGTTGGTTTTGTTTTTAACTCACCGGCTGCAGCTAAGTAGGGTACTAATGTTAAGTGTATAACAACAGAATCATGTGTGCCCAATTCCCATCTCAACTGACGAACAGCCTCGATGAATGGTAAAGATTCGATATCCCCTACAGTACCACCTAATTCTGTAATAACAATATCGTAATTTCCTGTTTCACCCAATAAACGCATGCGGTTTTTGATCTCATCTGTAATATGGGGAACAACTTGTACTGTTTTTCCTAAATATTCACCTGCACGTTCTTTTTGGATTACAGATTGATAAATACGGCCTGTAGTCACGTTATTGGCTTGTGAGGTAGGGACATTTAAGAAGCGTTCGTAATAACCTAAATCAAGATCTGTTTCAGCACCATCTTCCGTTACGTAACACTCACCATGTTCATATGGATTTAATGTTCCTGGATCAATGTTAATGTAAGGGTCAAATTTTTGAATCGTAACCTTGTAGCCACGTGCTTGGAGAAGTTTAGCAAGAGAGGATGCAATAATACCCTTCCCTAACGACGAAGTAACGCCGCCCGTAACAAAAATATATTTAGTCATATCAATAATGGATTTCAAAATATAAGGCCTAAAATGGCCTAAATATCTGCTTTATGTACGGGATACAAAGATAAGAATATTTGTGGAAGACAACGTTTTTTTTGTCTTTAATTTTTAAAAATTACTTTTTCTTATCATGCCACTGTTGGATTTATACTTTCTTCTAGTTTAATTTTGATCTGAATTTCATGAAAAAGTCCTCGAAATATTTTTTCGATAGATGTGCTGTAAGAAAGGTTCCTGTTATCACCAAAGCATAGAAAATTAGGAAGCTGAGTTGTGAATCGAGTGCCAATAGGTACTTTTTTCCTAAGTGAATAACGGCAAATATCACGATCATATGATACATGTAGATCCCATAGGATATTTTCCCACCATAATCTAGAAATCGACTGCTAAATAAAGATGTTGTGTTTAATTTTACTCCAATATATAGGATAAGGTGAAGAAAGAGGGCATTAAGAATGATATAAGAAAAGACCCAATGCTCAAAAATATCGTATCCAATTAATGCCGTACAGGTATTTCTGAAAAAGAAATATACAAAAAGCAAGGCAAATAAAAGATAATTGACCAGGGCATACTTTTGATACCATGCTTGCAAGTTTAGGGTCGTACGGTATAAGAAATAAGCCCCAAGAGCCCCTATTGCCATAGATTCGAAGGCAAAAGTTTTAATGAGGTGTATGATTAATGGGTCGGTAATGATGTTGTTGAAACAAAGAACCAATAATAGGATCTTGATTAGAAATACGCTTATAATTAAAGCGAGCTTATTATTGATCCATTTAAATAAGGGAGCCCATATCATATAAAACCATTCTTCAACACCGATGGACCATAGAGGTTCCAATAGGTGCGAACCATATTTAAAGGTAACGAGACTGGGTAAAAATAGAATAAACAACAACCAAACTTGTCCTAGGGTATAGGGGAATGCATAGTTGATATGTAAGAACTGAAATAGAAAGGGAAAGATAACGATGCCTATGACAACCAATAAAAAATATAAGGGCCAAATGCGGATCACTCTTTTGAGGTAGAAATTTTTAATAGATATCGTGTTTTTATGATCTTTTTCTTTTAGCAACAAATAACTGATCAAGAAACCACTCAATACGAAGAAAAATTTGACAGCTGTGGTTCCATTTTGAAAAAAACTGAAATGTTCATAGCTAATGAAATCATTTTTTGCACGAATCACTTCTCCATGGTGAAAGATGACAAGCAGTGCTGCAAAAAAACGGAACGCATTTAGATTTGGAAAAAAAGATATATTCTTATACATTGTTGCCGTAAAAATAGTAATATTAGTTTATTTTCAGGTGTTATTTTTGTTCTTACAAATGGGCCTAACAGCCTTTTAAACACGATGTATTTGAGCCGATACGAGTATTCGGCTCAAACTAATAAGGTATGAACAGCATATTTTTTAGGATTGGGACACCCTTGAACCGTTGAAGGTACACTTTCGTATTTCTAAAGTATACTAGTAAAGATCAAAATTACCTCGGCTATCTAAGGATACCTGAATTTTTTTGAATGTTTGTCCATAATTTTCATACTATAGCTCTGCTTATCTTTATTTATATCCAAAGTGACTTGAAAATCTTTTAAAGCAGGTAATAGGTATTGATTATACAGCGAAAGTGTAGTCAATTGATCACTATAGCGACGATTTTCTTTTTTAAACAATTGTTGTAAATAATGGATATTCCAAGCTAATTTGGTGACAGCGTAACTATCTGGAAGTGCTGGTTCTTGCTCTTGAGATTGTTCTACAAATTGTAGATATCCCCATCTCTCAGGATAGTGCATATTAATTAAACCGATGGGTGACCATACCCAATTGTCTTCTGGAAGGATTTTATTGTTTTCTTTTTTTCGACTATAACGGTTATTGTTGATGTCATGTTGCCACTGCACGCGCGAAAAGTTGCATAACCAATAATCATCTTTTTTTGGCATCGGAGAGTTTCCGAAGGCGTAGAGTGACTGATGTGGAATGGCAAATTCAACGGACCAGAAAGAATCGATATCGTGTGGATTGTTGAGCGAGCCATGGATATGTACGGCTGATTTTAGGTTTTTTACGTCCCAGTGTGTGATGGCTTGTCCGCCGAAGCGATAAGGTTTTGGTAGCATCAGATCAAAGATCGTATTTAGGGGATTGACTTCTATTTCATAATATTCCGCCTGTTTAAGGTTTGGTTTTAAAAATATTTCAAAGTCATTGTTGAGATAAATAATCTCGTCGTGCTGATCAATATCTCCCCAGATATGTGGCTCATATAATTTTGCATACACATATAGATAAGTGGAGTCCCAAAGCATTTTTACTTCGGTTTTATAGGAAGGTTTTTTAAAGTCACCGCCTTGTATATCTTCAAAATTGTTGATGGTCTTTGCTTTTGTCCAACTTTTTTCATCGTCTTTACCATCAATTGTTAGAGATTCGGTCGTTTTGAGGACTGCATAAGTTTTCGGAATAGATTGTAACGCTAAAAAATCTTGAATAGCGTTTTGAGCATAACTGTTATAAAAACAGCATAAGAATAGGAGACTGAAAATAGATTTGTTCATAATATACTTTTCTGTCCATAAGATAAACTAAAAAGATTTAGCATGAAAATGATTTTTGACATGTAAAGAAAATGTTGCTCATATTTAATGAGCTGCGGTAGTTTAGAGCTTGAATTGATTGGGGTTGAGACAGCGGGTTATACCATCCAAAAAAATAGGTAGACCAGTGGTCGAATGATACCTGATCATGTTTTTTAACCAAAAATGTCTTAGATTGAGTTGAAATAGGAGAAGCTAGAACCTCAGGTGTTACGATGTAAAAGTAGGAAGGGAAGAAAATAAAAAAAGGCATTTGAATTAATTCCAATGCCTTTTTTTATACTTGCGTAGTCGTGATTAGATTCTTTTAGATTTAATACGAGCAGCTTTACCAGTAAGACCACGTAAATAAAATAATTTAGCGCGACGTACTTTACCGTAGCTGTTTACTACAATTTTTTCAATGTTTGGCGAATTTATAGGGAAGATACGTTCCACACCAATGCCATTTGAAATTTTGCGTACAGTGAAAGTTGAATTAACACCTTCGCTGTTCAATTGGATAACCACACCTTGGTAAATTTGGATACGCTCTTTATTTCCCTCGCGAATTTTATAATGAACGCTTATGGTGTCTCCTGCTTTAAATGCGGGAACTTCATTTTTGATTACCGCTTGTTCTTCTACAAATTTTACTAAATCCATGATTTTGAGTAATTAAATACGATTATTAGCCTGTAAAAATCGGAATGCAATATTACAGCTTTTTTTTTACTTTAAGAAATACTTTTTTCAAAAAGATGTAAGCTGCCTTAGTTTGTTGCAAAGATAGAAAAACCCTTTTAATATTTAGACCCCTAGGCTTGGATATATGATAAAAAGTTTTGCACATCCTGATTTTGATCTTTCCACATTTTATTAAATGTGGATATGATATTTTATTTCTCAATAAATCAGCTCTTTAATGAGGGAAGTGAAAAATAGTGTTGATACATTGAAAAATCGCTGTATATTTGCATCACAATAAAAAAAGGTGATACCTTTTCGGGGTGTAGCGTAGCCCGGTATCGCGCCTCGTTTGGGACGAGGAGGTCGTAGGTTCGAATCCTGCCACCCCGACAAAAGCCACTGATTATCAGTGGCTTTTTCTTTTTTAGACATTTTTCGGACAAACTTAATTGTTTTGGGGCAGTTTCAAAAGCTGTTGACCAAGCAAATAATCTAGTAATTCTGAACATCAATAATTCATGTCACCCCCTTCTATAAATAGGCTTCTTGAGATTTTTTATTCTTGCATGGAAAGATTCAACAGATGCATGTCCGATTTTGTTGTCGAAGTAGTTCCGTATGTTCTTGTGGTGTAATGGTATTGTGCTTGCCAAAGCGTTAAGGATTTAAAGCCTGCCTTTTCTACTTTTTTGATCCATCGTGATAATCGGATAAATCTGTGCTTCTTGTCCGTGGTTGTGCTGAATATCCAGGAAAGCTCCTGAGAATGCCTATATGTTTTTTTAATATTTAGATGATCGTTCCAGCAGCATCGTTACCCTTTTTCCGCTGTTATACTGTCCACCCCTAAGAGCAATGATTATCCCCCCCCAGCTTTCTGATAAAAAAGTATCAATACTAACACTTTCTCCTATTTCTGTTAAAATATGAGCATGAGTTGGTAAAATTCGATGGAAATACTGTCTGTCCAAACACTAATTTTGGTCTATCAGAGTACAACTAATCAATTTAAGAAATACTATAATCGGCCTGATAGATTGGTATTTATATCGTGCTGTCCGTACAAAATAGATGAAGTGACTGAACCTATGAAGAGCTGAATTACACCTGTTTAATAAATTATGAATATGTATGAAAATCCACCAAAAAAAAACCTATTTGGTATTTTAGTATTGTTGCTATTATTGTGCCAGCAGCTCAATGCGCAACAACAAAGAACGATAACTGGAATCGTTAAAGATGAAAAGGGAAAACCTTTGTCTGATCTGAGTATTGTGGAAAAAGGAATGGGAAATGCCTCCAAATCTGATGCTGATGGTAAGTTTTCCATGAAGCTCAAATCGGCAAATCCGACCTTGGTATTTAGCTATGTTGGCTATCTTAAGCAGGAGAAGCTACTAAGTGCTGGTGAAAATACGCTGCGGATCACGATGCAAGAAGATGGTACTGGGCTAGATGAAGTAGTTGTGATGGGGTATCAGGATGTGCAGCGTCGAAAGACAACCGGAGCGATCGCTACGGTAAAAGGTAAAGATTTTGAAAATACTCCTTATGCAACTTTTGACGCTATGTTACAGGGGCGTGTAGCTGGATTGACGGTATTGAGCACATCGGGCGAGCCAGGAACCAATAACATCGTTAATATACGCGGAACGAGTAACTTGGGATTGGCGGATAATGTCTTGCAGGCACCTTTATATGTGATTGATAATATCATCTACGATGTTAGTGATATTCAAGCAGCATATGGTAATACAAGTCCTTTGCAGGCTATAAACCCCAACGATATTGAGTCGGTCGATATATTAAAAGATGCATCTGCTTCGGCTATCTATGGTGCACGTGCTGCAAATGGAGTCATCATCATTAAAACCAAACGTCCAGCGCATGGTAAGCCTGAGATACGTATCTCTGCATACAACGGCGTTTCAAATCGCCCGGCGATGAAACCGATTACCGTAGGAGCTGCGGAAAGAAGAATGAAGATGAACTTACTGTATAATGGAGGAGCGTATGACTGGTTCAACAACGGATCGATTAGCCAGATGTTGACCGATAGTTTGAATCCTTCCTTTAATAATAATGTCGATTGGCAGGGACTTTTTCTGCAGTCTGCCAATATCAATAATGTGAATATGAGCATTGGCGCGACCATGGAGAAATTTATGTACCGTTTCTCTGCACAACGGTATTATGAGCAAGGGGTGATGATGGGATTTGAAAATGAGAACTTAACTCCTCGCTTGATGTTACAGGCCAATCCGACAGATAACTTCCAATTTGAGACCAATTTATTTGCAGGTTTTACAAAAGCTAAACACGGTTCTGGCGATGATCAGAAATACCCGTTCAGTACTTGGGGATTTCCTTCTTCTTTCTATGAAATTACCGATGTTGAAGAACGGATTTATACTGGTCGTTATGATGGAATGATGGATCGCGACAACTCCTTCAGCCTGAATGGTAACTTTGCGGCTACACTTAAAAAATTTCTGATCAATGGGCTTACTTTGCGGTCGCAATTTTCATTCAACGTAAATAACAATACACGCGATCTTTTTCGTCCCAAACTTCTGACGGGAAACCGCAACTTTGCTCAAAATTGGGTTAATCAAAATAAACGATGGGAGTGGGAGACTTATTTCAACTACATCAAAAGTATTCGGAATATTCATAACCTAAGTGCAGTTTTAGGGACTGGTATCGAGCGTAATACTTCCAACAATAATTATATGTATGGATATAGTGATAATGGGGATTATGTGAAGACAGTTACCGGAATTCCTCCAGGATCCGATCTTTATGCGGTAACATCCATCAGTGAACGATCAAGGGTATCATTTTTCGGGCGCTTTGGATATGACTATAAGGATAAATACTTGGTTTCGGCAAGTTACCGTATGGATGCTTCCTCACGCTACAGTAAGGACAATCGGTGGGGTATTTTTCCTTCGATCTCGGCAGGATGGGTACTTTCGGAAGAGCCATTTTTTCAGGAAGTAAAAAATGTGGTGTCATTTTTTAAATTGCGAGGTAGTTATGGGTTGACTGGGCGCGATCCAGGATCGGTATATGCACGTTATAATACGTTGACATTTGATGCCTCCTACAATGGTTCGGTACTGGACAATGGTATCGAAGGTTCGTTATTGTCTTATAATGGTGTGCGAACCACCTATCCCAACTACGGTTCACCAGCGACGTCTGCTACTATTAAATGGGAACGGTCACCACAGCTAAACATTGGTTTTGACATGAATCTATTGCACGATCGGCTGACCGTGACATCTGATTTTTATATACGTGACTCAAAGGATCTGGTCTATGACCTGATGATGCCGATTACATCAGGCTATAGTAGTATCTCGAACAATTTTATTAGTGTCAGAAACAGTGGTGTCGAACTAACGCTTGTATCCCGCAATATGGCACCTGGATCGGCATTCCAGTGGACTACAAACTTCAATATTGCCTATAACAAAAATTACGTGACCAGCTTGCCTGATGGTGGAAAGGAAATACAGGTGGGCCCACCCTGGATGCAACGTGCATTGAATGTTGGCCAGCCTATTTTTCCGTTCAAGGTCTGGGATGTCGATGGAGTATATGCGACTAATGCTGAGGTACCTATAGATCCCCTGACCGGAAGAAGAATTTATCATTTCAATCAAAGTGTTCCTTATCAAGCTGGAGACCCTAGACGTAGGGATGTCAACGGTGACTATGTGATTGATTATAATGATAAGATTGACATGGGAAATCCCAATCCTGATCTTGTGGGTGGATTTATTAACCAGTTTTCTTATAAAAACTTTAGCCTATCTACGCTGATAAGTTTTGTTGTTGGACGTTCTTTATGGAATGGTTATTTATCCGATAAGTTGCAGGATGCAGGATCTTCGTCTTTATATAATACATGGGGAACTAATTCTGCGATTGCTGGGGATTTCAAATCTAGTGATTTTTGGATGAAAGAGGGTGACCAGACCAAGTTTCCGAATTTGTTTCGCAACACGGTGGACAACTGGCATATTGCCAACAGTACTTTTGTAGAAAATGCCAGCTTTGTGCGTTTGAAAAATATACAACTGAGCTATACGTTTCCACAGGCAATGATCCAGAAACTTAAATTGAAAATGCTCCGCATCTATGGCGTGGTCGATAATGTGGCAATTAAGTCGTGGTCCTCAGTACCTGATCCTGAAGCTGTACAAGCCAATGGTTATTCAACAGGTAATGGCTATCCGATCCCAAAAAAATGGACGATAGGTTTAGATGTAACGTTTTAATCGTAGTCAACTCCGTCTGACCGATGGAAATAAAATTATTTACAGATGAAAAGAAAAATATTGTTTTTGATGCTGACTTCACTGTTGTATGTGGCATCCAGTTGCTCTAAGTTTTTGGATATTGAGCCTATCAGCTCTGCTACAGATGAAAACTTTTGGAAGACGCAGGCCGATGCCAACGATGCAACGGCATCGATATATGCACTTTTGCGTAAGGCACTAAATCAGGCGAGTGGAACAGCCTTTTATGCATATGGTGATCTATTGACTGACGAATTTACCTCTTCTTCGGATCAGGATTTTGCTCCGATTATCAATATGCAGCTGAATACGCCTGTGCCAGCGGGTGAATCCTTTAGGCCTATGTATCCACTACGTCGTTATGACATCTTCTATCAGGTGATCGATCAGGCTAACCGAGTGATCCAGAAACTCCCTGAGATGGATGAAAGCTTGTTTGATGACTTATCAGTACGTGATTATTATATCGGTGAAGCGTATTTTATGCGCGCATTTGCTTATTTCTATATGGCAAGAGTATGGGGAACTGTCCCTATTATAACAGAGTCCGTGGCGCCAATCAATGCAGTCAACCTTGCCGTGAGTCGAGAAAGTGACGTGTTGGACCAGAGCCAAGCAGATCTGACCAAGGCTTTGACCTTGCTTAAATGGGAGAATATTGATAAGAATGATTTTGCGGTACGTGGCAGTATGGGAGCTGCGCTTGCACTGCAGGCACATCTAAGTGCCTGGAGAGGAGAATATCCCGACTGTATCAAAGCTGCAGAATCCGTATTGGAAAGTGGTCTCTATTCTTTTGTGGGTAGAGACAGCATCGGGTACCGGAGCATTTATCAGGGGAAATCTAATGAAGGAATTTTTGAAATCTCACAAAATGGAGTAAATGAGGGTTCGAGAAACGGAATAGGTTATTACACCTTGGCAGGACCTTACTATCGTATCCTGACCGATCCATTCTTTAGAATCAGTCAGGATTATATTAAAAATCTATTCAAAGACACCAAAGACAAGCGTTTTAAAAGTGTATTTGATGTGGAATATAATAGCAACTACGCACTTTGTACCAAATATGCAAACGTCAGATATTCCAGTACCACTTCCAATGCTAATGCCGTATTTAAAAATAACATGGTGATCTTTCGGTATTCGGATATCAAATTATTGCTGGCCGAGGCTATGGCGGCCATCGGTAATAATGGTGCTGCGGAGACCATCTTGAATGAAATCCGTACACAAGCAGGATTGTCTGCTTACGACAAGGACGAACCACTAATTCAGGCGATCTTTAATGAGCGTGCACGCGAACTATTTTTAGAAGGGCACCGCTATTACGATTTGGTGCGACTATATAAGCATTTTGGTGTGTTTAAATTTCCAGAAGGCAAAATGAACCAATCGCAATTTAATGCAAAAAAATATTTTTGGCCCTTTGATCAAAGCTTGTTAGACGCTAATCCTATGCTTAATCAGACGCCATTCTGGGGAATGGTAAATATGTAATCCACTATCTAAACTTGAAATAAATGAAAACCTTATATCAATTAGCCCTACTGCTGTTCTTTGGCCTGACCATGGTCGCCTGTAAAAAGGCAGCGTACCTTACGGATGACGGGATCCATGTAGCTGAAGTGAATTTGTCTACTTATGACTACCTCGCAGCACATCCCAACGGGATGTTTGACACCTTGCTTTTGGTTATTGACCATTTTAAAATGAAAGATGAGATTAACCAGGCGAAAACATTTTGGGCACCATCGGATTATTCTGTCAATCGGTATTACAAACAAAAGGCAGACTCTGTGAAGTTTGTGGATGAAAATGCACAATATTCTTTTACCCAATTTTTAAATGAAATTCCTGTTGATTCAGTCCGAGCTTACATCTATAATGATGCAGCCTATAATCTTGAGACAGCAACGACGAGTTACAAGGGGATTAGTAATTCGGGTAATTTTAATGGTTTTGTTTATCATAAACAAAAGCAAGGCAAAGCTGCCTGGTCTTCGCAGCCTGTCTATTACTTGTACTACGTTAAAGTACGGGGCGAGGCAGATCAGATTGGACCTGATGGTACCGTCACGGTCAAAGAAGATGATCAGTCAGATGTGCGTGTACGCTGTCAGACCACCGGTATCAGGACATCCTCAGGTACCATGCTCAACGTATTGGCTAATACCCACACTTTTATTGGTGATTTTGTGCCACGTCTACTTACAGGTCCCAAGATTGTGGAAAATGAGGCTGAAATTACGTTTGATTATGATTTGACTATCAAATATGATGCAGTCAGTTATACAGGAACTGCCGTGGATCTGTTATTGCCGCGTCTGGCCCGTTTTTACGGGATTCAAGCGAATCAGATTTCATCACTTGTGGGCAAAGATATCACTTACTATGCTGTTGAACCCAATGGTACATTAAATCCGAATAGTACCGCGAATGCACCGGGAAATTGGTTTGATTCAAAAGGTCAAACCTGCTTTTGGGGTACGGATGCACGAGTGGTCTCGGAGTTGGCTACTACGGCTGCAACAGGTGTCATGACCTTTAATATCCTGCAATATCCAGGACAAGCTGCCGTGGGTACAACCTATACCATAAAACAAGCGCTCGTGTATAAATCGAAATCAAAAGGCGACCTGAAAGCTGTTTTTGTTTTCCACATTAAGATCAAATAAATTATGAAAAAACGAAGTTTTATACTAGGCATAGCCAGTTTATCCATTTTTGTGTTTCAAGCTTGCAAGAGCGATCAAATTGGTTATTTGAGTGAAAATATGCGCTACAATGTGGCTAATTTACAGGTGAACCAAGGGATGGTTGTGTATACACAGTCTTTGATCGCAAATGGAAGTACAACTCCCTTGACAGTTAATTTACTGAACGTAAGAAATAAAGAAACAGGCGAATTGACAACCGAATTTTTTAAAGAACATGAGATTTCTACTTATTTGTCAGAAATCACGTGGCGAGATACGACGCTCGATCAACTGAACGCCAAGATTGGTAAAGCCAAATATGCAGCGATGACACTCAATACCATTGGGGGAAGGGTTGGTTTTTCGCCAGCCACACAATTTGTTAAACCTGGACAATACAGCATTGATGTGGAGGTAAGTAATATTGCAGGAAGTAGAACATTTAAAAATATCCTCGATTTTAATGTCATAGGAGCAAAAAAAGACTCGGTATTTTTTAAATCTTGTACGAGTTCGGATTATGGTGCGGAAGCCAACTTCTTACCTTATACAGATTATGAAATAACTATTGAACATCAACCTGAAGGGGGAAATAAGATTGTGTACATATGGGAAGATAAAAATGGGAAACCTTTTAATCCAAAAAAAGGAGAGGTCATTAAACGTGGTGACAGACCAACCTTCAAAAATTGGTCTCCTTATTATCCCGAACAAGTCAGCGATACAGCCTTGGTATATCGTTACCCAGACGTTTCGGGTCTAGTGTACCCCATTATGAATGGTACTTACGTTGGTTCAGAATATTGGTCTGGAGACCCAATTTCTTATTATCGAGTGATTGGTACTGCCACTAGTCTGGGGCGTAACCTTAACCCAGTATCCACTATCAAATTTTATAGAAGTGGTACTTACATTGTTCGGTTCAGGTTTTTAACGGTGACGCATAGTTGATCTCTAATTTATTAATAGCACAAATTATGAAAAGTATATTGTATAAAATCTTGATGCTGTTTATTGTTTCTTTTTTGCTGATTTCACAGGGGTGTAGCAAAAAGATGAATAACCTCAATGAAGAATTGCCTATCCAACCTACGGAGCCTTCTGTTGACAATAATGATTCGTTGAAGATCTATAAACCGAAGGAGTTTGCCGGCATGGATTATAACAATAAGGATAGTAAATGGGCGTATGCGCGAAGTCGTCAGTCGGAGCATTTTATCGTCTTTTGGGGGGCAAGCTATGGGAAAAATGATCCGAATGCCAGTGCTGTTCCCGAAGTGTATCGGGTCGATATAGATGATCTTCTTGCCAAAGCTGAACAGTTTTACCAATTGAATATCACAACCCTAAAATTTGCCGAACGTAAAATGAATCGGTCTAATCTAGATAAATATAAGATGATGATTTTTGTTCATTATACGACCGATTGGATGGCTTATGGAGGTGGTTATGACGATACAATTGGCGCATTATGGATCAATCCAGCGACCTGTAAACCAGTGGGGGCTGTTATTGCACATGAAATTGGCCATAGTTTTCAATATCAGGTGTTTGCAGACCTGAAAGGAGGACATGGTTTTCGATATGGCTTTGGTGGCAAAAATGGTAACGGATTTTGGGAGCAGACGGCACAATGGCAGGCTTATCAAACCTATCCAGATCAGGCTTTTTCAGGACATGATTTTACGGTCTATACCGAAAACTATTATCGTCATATTCATCATGAAAAGTATCGTTATGCTAGCTATTTTATCCATTGGTATTGGGCTAATAAGCATGGAATAGATATGATTGGTCGGATTTGGCGCGAGGCTTTAAAACCAGAAGATCCGGTTCAGGCCTATATGCGTATAACAGGTATTAACGTGAATCAGTTCAACAGTGAAATTTATGAAGCTGCTACCCGTTTTGTGACCTGGGATCTAAATAGTATCAGGGAGTATGGGAAAAATTATATTGGTAAACTGACTACAAAATTTACAAGACAGTCCAATGGAAGTCTTCGCGTTACTTATGATCGTTGTCCAGGTACAACCGGTTACAATGTGATTCCTTTGGATCTACCAGCTGCCGGCACTAAGGTGACGACATCTTTTAAAGGATTGACCAACGTCCCAGGATTTAATACCGTAGATCCTACTCGTGCGGGCTGGAGATATGGTTATGTTGCTTTACTCAAAGATGGTACTCGGGTGTATGGTGAGATGGCACAGGGTGCTGATAATGAGGTGTCGTTTACTGTTCCTGTAAATTGTTCTAACTTGTGGTTTGTCGTTACAGGTGCCCCAACAGTTTACGAGCCACATGCTTGGGATGATGTAGATACCAATGATGAGCAGTGGCCCTATGAGGTCAAATTTACCAATACAACTGCAATAGGATATAATGATGTGATTAGTCAGCCGAAAGATATTACTTTTAATTATGATGTTAGTTTTGCTGCTGATGCGGCCTTATACTCCGGTACAAAAGTAAACGTTAATGCAACTCAACTCGGTGAGGCTTTTGCTATACCTTCAGCAGATCTAGCGGATTTGATGACCAGTGGAAAAATAAAATTTTATGCTGTGGAGTCGAATGGAAGTTTAAATCCAAATAATACGGCCACGGGCTACGGTCATTGGTTTACTGAGAAAGGTAATGTAACCCAATGGGGAGCTGCTTCAGCATTCTTTTCCGAATTTAATGCAGGTACAATCGGATTTTCAATAGGACAGTATCCAGGGGCTTTGACCGCTGGACAAAAATATACTTTCAAGCAAGCCATGGTGTATAATTATAATGGAACAAAGACAGTTCAAGCAACTTTTGTATTTACCCTCAATATCAAATAGCTCTGTTTTTAGTGATAATAACTTGGTTAAGTTTATTTTGTGAAATCATGTTCGTACAGTAAACAATAGTAAAACGCTCCACACCTGTAATAATTTTACAGGGTGGGGCGTTTTTTTAGCCGATTATATGATGAATTTATTTAGGAGCATTTTACTTGCAAAAAATGAGTGAAAATATTATCTTTGCCTTTGTTAAAAAGGTGATACTTTTTCGGGGTGTAGCGTAGCCCGGTATCGCGCCACATTTGGGATGTGGAGGTCGTAGGTTCGAATCCTGCCACCCCGACTAAAACGACAAATGGTGCCATTGGAAGACAAATGGTGCCATTTTTCATTTTAATCCCTTTTTTATTGCTATTACAAGGCTTTCTATAAAAATTCCCTTTAATTAAAGGTCTGATACCTGCTGCTAAAATCTCTACATTGATACAGGGCATATTTGTGGTATCTGTATCTGATAATTTCGATGAACGAATAGATAAAAAGATTTTCCATGCAGAAATTGTGGTGGACAATGATAAGGTTGCTGCTGAAGCCAAAGCCTACAAAAAGATACCCGAAATTTTATCCTTTGTAGATAGCCATGGAGAAGATAAGATGAAACAGGAAATTGAAGCTAACTACAGGCAAATTAAATTGGATATTGTCGATGTCATTGAAAGTGAACTGGAACGTATTAAGAATGATTCGGATTTACAGCATTTGGTACAGAGTTACAAAGCAAAAAGTATTGGCGGTATTGTCAATCCTTTTTGCTTTCAACATGATTATTTAACTTCGATGGATTAAAGGTTATGCCGGCAATTCAGCTACAGCTTTTCCTTTCATTCCCTCATTAACCAGATAACCAACAAAAGCAGCAAAAGGAGCAATATCCTGATCTACGCTTGCTTTTTCAAGCGCTTGCATATATTCATCTCTTCTTTCCACGGGTATCACTGTCCAAGGATAACCTCCAGAAGCCAACATGGCATTCATTAAGAACCTTCCTATACGTCCGTTACCGTCCATGTAAGGGTGAATGAATACAAATATAAAATGTCCTAAAACAGTCCTAACAGAAGCTTCTGGTTCTTCTTCGAGCATTTCAAACAATATAGGCATAGCATCTCTCATAGCGTCTACGCTAAGTGGAACATGCTTGGAATTACCTATATATACCTGATGGTTACGATAACCGGCAAGATCTGATGCTTTCAGTATTCTAGCAGTTACGCTTGGGTCAAACAGCTCTCTATACCATTTTGAATGATCCATATCTGCTTGTATACCGGCATTTTTCCCTTGTAAAACAGCTCTTATACTTTCTTTTACAGACAGGAAAGCTTGATAATAGCCCCTGGCGGCCATCGCATCACGTTGCTTTCGGTCTTCCTCATTTTCTTTGGCATTCCATTCGCCTGAACTTACCTTAGCAATAAGCTCGGGCGTTACTCGGTAACGCTCAATGGATAGTGAGTGGTAAGCATCTGTCAAATATATATCGTCTATATTTTTAATATACAAATCATGATTGGCTGGAATGCCGGGTGAAGCAGGAAAGTTTTTGATCACAACTTCACGCATTTGTGTCCACATCAGGCGTATACGGTTTGCGTAGGGTGAACGTTCACGGGTGGACAACTTTAGGTCCAGTTTGCTTTCAAAAGGGTCTTCTTCACGGATATCATAGTCTGCCTGCTTAAAAGTGTCTATAATTTGATCGGCTATCTTGTCCCTGTCAATATTACGGAAAGCGCCGGCAAGGCGTCCGGCTAAAGTAGTATGTCCGTTCTCTAGAAGTACTGGTAAAAGCTCCGAAGCATCGCGTATCAGCGACAATACTGTACGTGCATCAATAGCATTACGGGTATAGGTGCTGGCAGAACTGTATATTAATGCCGACTGTAGATTGTACATCCGGATACCGTTTGGAGTTACCATAAGCTGATCTGCAGATGGCAGTTCTCCACGCATATTGAACAATGAAGTATTATGTGGCAACGGCGTAGGATTGTTGTTTCCTTGTGGCGAACGAACAAGCAATTGCTGTGGTACCGACTGATTGGCCGCATGTAGCAATAGTGATTGATCGGCAGACAGGCACCAATTATCACCATACTTTCTTTCTAGAAATACAGCAACAAAATTCCAATAAGAGCTATACCAGGCTGTTGTCTCACCATCCTTTTCCTCCGGACTAGTGGTGATATACCATCCTTTAGCTACCTCTCGTATAAAACCATTTTTGGAAAGTATCTCACGGTATTTCCGGTTCGGCATATCATCGGTATGAATGCCTACAATCCCCTTTTCCTGTAGTTCTTGCAAGAATTTTAGGGCTTCTACAAATCTTTCACGTGGTGTTGCCATAACCTTATAAATTTATTAAACACTACTGTGTTATTTTTATTAAAAACAGATGTGATAAATTTAGTAAATATTGTTGTGGTAATTATATTAAACCGTGTTATTTTTTAAATTAATACAGAGCTTTCGTAAACTTTACAATTCTGTAAAACTCATACTAAATGGAGGCATTTGAGCAACACCCGGAGAAGTTATGAAAGCCAGAGCACCGCCTTTACGGAGCATGTCCGTTCCCTTTGAAAAAAAATAGTTGTGAACACTGCGGACAGCTTTCGCTCTTGCAAGATCTTTCCCCTAGAATAGGAAAGGTCAAATACTGTAGTATCACCAAATGGAATATTGCTGGTAACCACATCGTAGCTTCCCTTTTCTTTTTGAGGTATCTCTTCAAATCCACATACACGGATCTGAAGTTCTTTTTCGAACGCTCCGCCTAAATCTCTTTTCTAAATCGGTGTGGATTAATTGAAAAAAACAATAAACAAACGATGGGTGATAAGAAAAAAACATTAAATGAGGTTACAGCAGGGGATCTTTCTGAGATTTTTGAAAATTTAAGAAAAGATGGATTTATATTCCGCGCAGATTTTTCGCAAATTTCGAAACATCTGTTAAAGGGATGTTTATCGATAAATCTATTTTCAGAAGACTTCCAAACGCTGGTTATTTCATATCTCGAACATATAGAATTTGATAAAAAAAGGGAAGATAAATTCGAAGATGAAATTTTCAAAGATTTTCGGAATGAGGAAAGAAAAAGAATATTGGCCGCAATTGAGAATGAAAAAGATTTTCATAAATACATCTGTAAGAACTATTTTGATTTAAAAAGAGAGCCCAAAGAGGAGCTGCTTGAAGCTTTTAATAAGTCGAGTAATCTGTAAGAAATAGACGAAACATTAGAAAAAATCCAAAAAATGATGGATGATATTTCGAAGAGGAATGATTCGGCAGAGCTTCAAGAGAAAAAACCAATTCTATATTACTATCAGGAACATAATGAAAAAGCAAAGAATGAGATCCTTACTTTTTTAAAGAACGTGTCACGTCCTGATATTACGGTGTTATATATCCGTTACATATTTCCCGTATTATATTTCCGTGATCGATCCATGATGTTATCAATTTAATGTTGTATGCGGCAGAGATCTCAACAATATATTATTCTATAATTGTAGCTTGGTTAAGTGCTCTGAAGCTGTGACTCACGGTAAGCAATTGCTCTTGTATAAAAGTCCTCTACGATATTATAATAAGTATCTGCAAATTCAGAAGAGGATCCGTTTGTATTAATCTGGAATACAAGATCATGAAAAGAGCCGTCCCATTCAAACTCCTTACTTTCAATAAATGTAGGATCAAAGTTTTTTATCACACTGATGTGCGTATTGCAAGGCTTTTCTTTGGTTAATAATAACGCTTTCCCAGTATTTAATAGGGCAGTATAGCAATAATAAATACCTTCGACCCATTCTCTTTGGTTTATAGCCTCTTTAGCCCGATTTAAGGTTTCACGTACTTCTTCAAATACAACACCCACCATATCCATCATCGGAACGGCGCATTCACCAATACCAATTTTAGTTTCGTAAATTTTTTCATTTCCCCAATCCATTAAATGGAATTGGTTAACTTCTTTCAGCTCGCCAAGAGGTTTTAAAAGAGTGTAAAAATGGTTCTTTCCCATTCGATTGTAATAATCGTTAAAGTTTTCATCGTCCTTCATGTTTTCCTGATAATTATTCAGTAGAGATCTTACAGCATCTGGAATACATTTGGATGGAAGTTTAATTATTTTTTCCGCGATGGCACCATTTCCGCTGCTATCCAGGCCTCCGCCTAACAATACCTGCATGGCAGGTAGGATATATTGGCCGATCTTCATGGACATTCCGTGAAAACCGATTGATGCGATTGCATGATGTGCGCAACCGTTCATACAGCCAGAGATCTTTACTTTGATTTCCTTCTCAAAAACAATATCACCATATTCTTTTGTCAGCACTTTCTCAAGTTCCTCTGCCAATCCCACTGAACTTGCAATTCCGAGATTACAGGTATCCGTTCCCGGACATGCGGTAACATCATATAGAGTATCAAAACCAGGTTCGGCTAAATTTATTGTATCCAGCGCAATAAACAACGATTTTAAAGCCTCGGGTTTTACATATTTTAATAAAATACCTTGATTAACTGTAATGCGCATGTCCGCAGAGGCATGATCACGTGCTATTTTAGCCAGTTTCCGTGCATTTTCGGCATTGATATTACCTGAAGGAAGTTTAATCTGTACAGCACAATAACCTTTTTGTTTCTGTTCATATTGGTTGAGTCTTAACCAACGTTCATATTTTTGAAAATTTACAGGATCTTCAGAGCTCCATGCGGATCGTTCGGGAATCTCAGATGCGGTATAATCGTTCAGGTCAATAGGGAATGTTTTAACAGACAAAGATTCCCATTCGGTTTGAACCAGTTCAAGGAATGGGTCTATACCCATATCCTGGATCAAGTATTTTAGTCTTGCTTTATGCCTTTTGGCACGTTCACCATATCGGTCAAAAATTCGTAAACAGGCTTCTGTGATAGGAATAATCCTATCTTCTTCCATGAAATCCGTTATTCTATGTGCCATGAAAGGCTGTGCACCCAATCCACCCGCAAGTACAACACGGAAACCACGAACCAACTTTCCATTAATTTCCTTTTGTCTTGGAATAAAACCCAGATCATGGATAAAAGTAAATGCTGAATCTCGGTCAGAAGAAGAGAAGGCAATCTTGAACTTTCTTCCCAAATTCTGACATACAGGATTACGGAGGAAATAGTTGAATACAGCATTCGCATAAGGAGAAACGTCAAAGAGTTCTTCAGGATCGATGCCGGCATAAGGTGAAGCCGTTAAATTACGGATGGTATTTCCACATGCTTCTCTTAAAGTAATACCTTTTTCCTCAAGCTTTGCCCAAAGTTGAGGGGCACTGCTTAGATGTACATAGTGAAGCTGAATGTCCTGTCGTGTAGTAGCATGTAAATTACCACTTCCATAAGCTTCTGATATATCAGCTATCCGTTCAAGTTGTTCAGGTGTAACGCGACCAAATGGCAGCTTGATGCGGATCATGTTGACACCATCCTGTCGCTGTCCATAAATTCCTCGGGCAAGTCTAAATGCCCGAAAACTTTCATCATTGATTTCTCCTTTTTTAAAGAGCTTGATCTTTTGATCAAGTTCTAATATGTCACGTAATGCTTTTTTATCAATATCTTCTGAAATTTCTAGGCTACTATTCATCGTTTATAAGTGTTTGTTATTTCAAAAATAAGTTCTTATAATCCTGATCCGTAGTAATTAATGTGGATTAAATAGTATTTATTACTTAAAGTACATAGAATAGGTAGATTATGTATGAAACAACAATAGTTTTCACGACTATTCTGCATGATTTATTGTAATAGTGTTTCTAAAATGCCTCCGGAGCAAGTTGCCTCTATTTTTTAAAAAATTTAATGAAATAGAGAAATTGATGGTAAAAGGAATGCTTGTGCACTTTTTTATTGGTGGATTGTTCAATAGATAGCCTTTAAATCTATCTGTATTAAGAAGATTATTATATAACTTATTGATTATCGAATTTAGATGCCAAAAGTAGGGGATGTTCTATTCCTTATTTAAGTAGGATTTTAATTCTATTTCCATCCAAATTGTGCAGGCATAATGGCCTGAATTACCAAGACATTTATCAATCGTCACAAATCCAATTTTTTCATATAAAGATACAGCCTTTTTTAGTTGTGGGAAACTCTCCAGATATAGTTTAGAATAGCCTAGTTTATTGGCACTTTCAATTGATTTTTGCAATAGTAATCTACCGATGCCCTTTCCTCTTGAATCAGGAGCAAGATAGAATTTCACCAATTCCGCATATCCTGAAGGTAGATCAACAGTGGGGTAAATACCACAACCGCCCAATAACACGTTATTTTGTTCAGCTACCCAGTAAACAGCATTTTCCTGATTAAAAAGAGAAAATAAATCATCTGTTGTAGGATCTGTATATACAGTACCTTCTTTTGTGAGCATAAATTCGTCAAAAGTGTTTCTGATAAGCTTTGCAAGTATCGGATTATCAGTTTTTTCAATGCTGCGTATATTGATTTTTTCCTTCATTTAGTATTGTTGATTTATTATTTTAATAATTTTGAAATATAAGATAAATGAAAATTTTAATGAAGTGTTAGATCTATATTAAATTGTACTTTTTAGGTATTTGTCATTGAGTTAACGCAGGTTACTGCTTTTTATAAACCTATTTGTTGCAATTCCAGTCTGTTTTAAAAAGGACTAATAAAAATGACTTGAATCTGTAAACCCAAAATCCTGTACGATTTCTGAAACAATGCCTCAAGCTGAATCCGTTTTATAAAAAAATATGGTTAAATGTACAAAAAAAGTAATCTTTTATACAATTTTTCCGTCATTCGGATTTCTAAATTTGCAGTCAAATAATCGAATAAATGTTAACGAAAAATAAGAGCCGACTGGTAATACCAATAATGGCGTTTTCAGCCGGGACAATTGTTGCCAATGTTTATTATAGTCAACCTATCTTAAAGGATATAGCGGATACACTCGGTAAACCCGAAGAATCAGTTATCTGAAATATATTTGGGACAGAAGTGATCGATTTTAAATCTGTATGAAAAAGTTGTGAAGACCTCATAAATTTTACTAGTTTTGTTCCATAAAATTCGCGTCTCGTTTACTCGTTTGAATTGTATTGCAAAGAAGTGATGTGCACCTATATCGTATGCTCATCTTCATTCTGTTTAGCAGCAATAGTATGGATGTTACTATTTGCAAAGTATATAAAAACAAGTAAAGTATAATGAGAATTGCATAGCTATATGATTTAAAGCTATAACGAACTACCTAAAAAAATGTTCATTTAATGACCACTACGTTGTTTACATTCGTGAAACAAACCTTTAATAAACTCACGAATGTGGGGGTTTATCCAGATATGCCATATGTGGAGTCAAGATATACTAAATTGATCAACATATTGAATTGGATTGGAATGTGCTGCATGTTTACCTATGTTATTATCAATTTCACTAATGAACGCTATTTTCTCTCTTTTTTAAATTTGTTAAATGTATGTGATGCTGCTACTGTTATTTTTTTGAATAAATCAAGAAAGTATTTGAGTGCAAGATTAGTGATGGTCGGTTCAAGATTGGTTATTTACACCATCGCCGGATTGTATTTTCATAATGGGGGCGAATACTTTTTAGTGGCTTTATTGATTACAACTAGTCTCATGTTTGATACTAAGTGGATCAGATTTTCTTTGTGTTCTTTAATTTTTGTAGCCTGTGCAGCCGTTATTTTGTTTCCACAGCCGCCATTGCTCGGTTCACCAGTGCCCAGAGAGCAGGCTTATGTCAATATGATTGTAGGGATCATGCTGATCGTAGGTGTGGTCACTTATTTTAAGAGTATTCAAAGAAATTATCAACGAGAAGTGGAAAAGCAACGGCAAGCATTATTTTCTCTCAATAAGGACAAGGAAAAGATGTTTTCGATTCTAGCACATGACATCCGTAGCCCGATGGCTACTTTAGAAAATCTACTGCAGGTCTTTCATCAAGACCTACTGACCGCTAATGAACGTGTTGAAACAATAGGACTACTAAAAAATCAGGTATCTCAACTGGGATCAGTTATTGATAATTTATTGCGATGGAGTGTACGTGGAATGCAGGGTATCCAAACCTTACCAGTTGTTTTTGTTCTCCAACCTTTGTTTAGAGAGATCCTTCAATTTTTTGACTTACTGATCAGGCAGAAACAACTCACGATTCATATCAATGTTCCTGAACGGTTAGCATTAGTAGCAGATTATGATCAAACAGCTGTTATTTTAAGAAATTTATTAAGTAATGCTGTTAAATTCAGTAAAACCGGTGGGCGCATTACGATTACTGCAGTCGATCGGGTTAATGAAATTGATATTCTTATTAAAGACGAGGGTATGGGAATGGATGACCGTCGCATAAATATGCTGTTTACATCATCACAATTTTCCTCCCGAGGGACAGCGGGAGAAAGAGGGTTTGGATTAGGATTGATTTTATGTGCCGAATTTACAAGATTGAATGGTGGTACAATTCATGTAAATAGTAAACCTAATAAAGGTTCCACTTTTACTGTTTCTTTGCCTAAAGGTGAAATTTAGTATTTATCAGCTCTGGTTGCCATGCTGACTATTCTATATCCTCTGCTCGCCCTATGATTTACTTCAGGTCCATTGATTTATCACATCAAACCTGCACTAATTTTTAACGATTGAAACTATCCATGGGATAATTCAAGAATACTCTTTTACGCTAAGCTCCAATTGTCCTTAAAGCTTTCTTAATGATGTAATTGGTTTCTTTTGTTTCACTTTCTTTTTTCCAGCGTTGACATACCGAACGCACAAAATTTGCTTGTGTTTTACTGGCATCGTTGAGCCAGTTGCCTACACTATCCTGTACGTATCGCTCCGGATCAGATCGTAGTGGTTCTAAAATTTCCAGTGCTAACTCCGGATTTCGTTTGAGAATATCAATATGTTCGCACCAAACACCTCGTGGTCTTGTCGATTCGCTACTAAATCTTCTTATATTTTTGTCTTCATCTGAAGTCCAACGAGCGAGGATGCTGATACTGGTTATTAAATTGCTTGCGATCTGATGCCGTACTGCCATCCAACTAATTTCCCTTACTCCGAAATGTGTATCTGCAGAAAAAGGTTTAATCTGTTCCAATATTTGATCAATGCTCAGTTGTTGATTTTTACCAATCGTATAAGTTGCCCAACATCGAGCCATATCGGCTTGATGATGGGCAAGTATCTTTAAAAATTGCTGATCACCATTTTTAACTGACTGCTCAAAAAGAATAGTTCCGATAGCTTCATTGATGGTGTTTACCGTTTGTTTTTTCAACTGATCGATGGCTGATATAACTGGATCTAGATATACTAACCGATTATGTTCATGTAATATATGTGCTAATAAAGAGCGTTGGTCAATAGCCAACCACTCTACGAGATTTGCTGTTTCTATTTCTCCACGATTTAATTGTATTAAAATATCTGGAGTAAGATCTTGAGTTGATCTTGCACCTTTTCTTTTTACTTCCATCATAACTGATCTATAAGGTCTTGAATATTTACTCTGTTCATATAGTTACTATCAACAAATTGATAGATTATGGTATAGTCTGTGTCAATAATATATACAGCGGGAATGGGTAATTCGTTATGATCATTTTTGTTATAATCAGACAGGGAGATTCCTAGTTTCTCGTAGGTGTCGATTGCATATTTTGGTAGTTGAAATGAAATACCAAGCTGTTTGGCTAACAGATGATTTTGATCGGTCAATAAATCAAAATTCAATTTATGGCTAAGTTCTAATTCTTTATTATTATCCTCAGATTGAGGAGTTATTACCACTAATGTTACATCTTTTTGATGAAGAAGCTCTAAATGATCTTGCAGCGCTTTGAGTTGCAGATTGCAATATGGACACCAAGTGCCGCGAATGAAAGCGACGATTACTTTACCTTTTTTTAGCAGTTCATGTAAATGGATCAATTGATTATTGGTATTTCTTAAATTGAAATCAGGAAATTTATAACCCACTTGTATGCTGTTTTGGTCAATTTTGCTGTTTTTCAAATCTTCAATAGATTGACTAAAAACATTGATAATTTCTGCGGGTAACTGCTTTGCTAAGTTTTGGTTAATTTCTTCTATTTTCTTTGCTAAG
The DNA here is from genome assembly GCF_023273895.1 of Sphingobacterium sp. PCS056. NCBI lineage: Bacteria > Pseudomonadati > Bacteroidota > Sphingobacteriia > Sphingobacteriales > Sphingobacteriaceae > Sphingobacterium > Sphingobacterium sp. PCS056. The sequence goes on from NZ_CP096883.1 coordinate 2,367,177, forward strand.
TTTGTCATGCGATATGATTTGTTTTTGCAAATATTTAAAAGTAAATTCAGAATGACAATACCGCATATTATTATCCCTATGGGATAAAAAAGTCAATTTAATGAAAACAAAGCAACAAGCGATAATAGAAAAAATATGTCCATTGGAATTTGCTGTAAATACCATAAGTGGAAAATGGAAAATTCCCATTATTTGGCGAATCAATGAAGGGGAGAAGCGTCCAAGTGAAATGTTGAGAGGAATAGTAAGTGTGGACAGACGGGTATTGAATCAACAATTAAAGGAGCTGGAGGGGGATGGAATCTTAAGTAAAAAGAGCTTTAATGAATTGCCTCCTCGTGTTGAATATACGCTTACACCTCTTGGTGAAAAACTGGTGGAAGTGCTGTGGAAATTGAATGCTTGGGGAGAATTGTTAATGGAAGAAAAAGCAAATAATTAAGTCCACTGGATAAGGGTTCTGCTGTAAAATGTAATAGTATAATGATTGATAGTATAATGATTGATGTTTATTTGGTAAAGTTTAAATCACAGGATTTTGATGAATACTTTCAACTTGTAGGTGACGCTCGGGTTATGGAAATGATTACGGAACGAGCGATTCCAATAGAGGAGGCTCAAGTTGATTTTGAGCAACTGATCGATAATAATAAGTTGAATGAGAATTTTGGCAATTTCAAAATCTTAACCCTATCATCAAACGAGTTTGTTGGCCTTGCAAAATTAGCACTTCATGAGGAAGATCAGGTTGAAGCGGAGCTCGGGTATATGATTTTGCCTTACTATTGGGGTAAAGGAATCGCGAGTCAAGTCGCTAGACAATTAATCGAGCATGCGAAACAGCAGCAATCACTGGAAAAGTTAGTAGCCATTATTGATCCGAAAAATATTCCATCGAGAAAGATTCTGATCAATCATGGTTTTGTTTCGAAAGAGTTTAAGGATTTCGATGGATTGCCTGGTGAGATTCTGGAATTGGATTTGAAATGAAGGTGTGCTGAAAATCTCATAAGTACTCCTATTACGTGTTGATTTTTAGGAGCTCTTTAGTGTGTGCTCAAGGAGAAAGACCAATCATTATGCAGAAGATAAACCTTACTGCATTTATTTTTACAAAGTTTATAATAATTGAATCTTTCTATTGATTTTCCTGTAAAAATTGGTAGATTATCTTATCATACATTTAAAGTTTTTAATATGCATACAATATCATCACGTCTTCATACCGCAGGTCTGATCACACTAAAGGATCATAAATTATTGCTTGCTTATAGCAATAATAAAAAAGCATGGTATCTGCCTGGAGGTAAGGTAGATCAAGGAGAGAACTCATTGCAGTCGTTGAAAAGAGAAATAGAAGAGGAACTGATGATCGCGTTAGATCCTGAAAGGTTAAGATTTTATTGCCATATCACAGCTCCAGCATATGGTGAAATTCCTGTGGTGATTATGGAGCAAGATTGTTTTATATATGATCTTCAAGAAGATATCAAACCTAGTAATGAAATCGGAGAAGTTCGTTATTTCTCGCGAGCAGAATATTTAAAAGAACAATTTCAAGTTGTTGGTGTATTGATGGTTTTTGATCAATTGGAGGCTGACCATTTGGTAGGCGCTTAATACTTTACCTTTATTTTTCTGCTGTTTACCGAGTTTTAGCTATTGTTGATCTAAATGTAATAAAATTGATTGTTTACTTGTCTTAATTTTGAATCAGAAAGTTGAAAGAAATATTTGATTGACTAACTGATCACTAAAGAAAACTAAATCTATAAAATAAAGACATTATGAAAACATTAGTAAAAACATTCACAGCAGCAGTATTGGTAGCAATTTCGACCTTGACCATCGCCGCTGAACGTCCGGAAAAAGCAATTAATCTATCTACTGCAGATTTTGCTATCACTCATTATGTAGAAGTGATCACGGAAGGGCAATCGCTTGGACTGGAACAATTATTTGCATCAGATTATAGTCAAAAGGTACATGGCAAAAATATCAAAACAAATAGTAGAGCTGAAGTGATCAGTTTTTTGAAGAAGCAAAAAGGGTATCAGTTAAACTGCAAAACAACAACTTCAATTTTAGAGAAGTCTGCAAACTATATGGTGGCAAAAATCACGATGCAGTTTGAAAATTTTACAAGAATGGAATTGGTTACCTTAATCAATGAAGGCGGTGTCTGGAGAGTTTCTAAATCAATCAATAGTTATTTGTAGGAATTGTTTAATTAAGTATCATATGTTTATGTAGGTCCTGTCGAGAGATAGGACCTTTTTTGTTGAGTTTTTCTTTTCAAATACGATCGTTCGATGTTACATGTATTATAATATGTTCGCTGTGAATACTCCTAAATAAAAATAAAGGAGTGAATTGTCATTTATATAAAGTAACACTTCCTTTTATGAGTTGGAGATTAAACTGTCCGATACTTGTCTTTTTGAGCATACTGCTTAATTGATTTCTTACTTTTTTAAAATCATGGTGAAGTGGACATGGATTTTTTTCCGAGCAATAATCTAATCCCATGCCGCAACCTGTAAAAATCTGTTCGCCATCTATGGCTAATACAATATCAGCAATGGGCTTTTTTAATCCTTCTGGATCAATAAAGAATCCACCATGGGGCCCTTTTGAAGATTGTATTATACCTACTTTACTCAAGTTTTGAAGAATTTTCCCTAAGAAGGGTTCCGGAGACTTTACTTTTTCAGCAATTTCTTTAATACCTACCTTTCGTCCCTCTTGAGAGCTTTGAGCGATATAAAATACCGCACGGATGGCATATTCACAGGTTTTAGAAAAAACACCCATTTTTTGATTCTATTAATTGTCGTATTTTATGCAAAGATACAGCTCTAATTGGTATTTAAGACATTCTGTACACGTTCCATATGATCCTTTTTATGTATGGAAAGCCTGATGATGCTATTCTCAGTTGCCTTAAGATTGTGAATTATGGCTCCTTCTATGCCAATGAGATCTCCTTTTGTCATGGTATGCATAACGCCTGCAATATTTAAGTTGATGGATCCTTCCTGGATGTGTATGACAATAGGAAAGGGGCTTTTATGATCGACCATCAGTACTCCTTTTGCTAGACATATCCGGAGTTCTTTGGTCGATGATGTTTCTAATAAAAGCGTCACTATTGGTTTTTCTGATGCATGAGATACTCCTTGATATAGCGATACAGGCGTGTTGTTTTTATTCATTTCCATGTCAGTTTTTTTTTGATTAACACAAATATAGTAATAAAAGACTTTTAACTCTTTTAATTATGATTATATTTGATCATACATATAATACTGAAAATAATCGTTTTATTAATTATGTACCGGGCATATGAAAAAGAAAGATATCACAACACTAGCAGATATTCAATTACTTGTTGATACATTTTATGGGCGGGTTCGTGAGGATTTGCTTATTGGGCCCATCTTCAATAATTTATTGGAAGGACGTTGGGAGGAACATTTAAAAAAAATGTATAGCTTTTGGCAAACTATTTTGCTGGAAAAGCATAGCTACTTTGGAAGTCCATTTCCACCACATGCTGCCATGGCGCTTACTAATGCGCATTTTGATGCTTGGTTAAAGCTTTGGTATCGTACAGTGCACGAATTTTTTGAAGGAGAAAAAGCCGATGAAGCGATTCATAGAGGAGAGAAGATGGCCACTATGTTTTTATCTAAAATCAACTATTTTAATAACCTAAAGACTAAACCTCTCACTTAACACTCCCAAACCACCTTTTGAAAAGTAATTAAACCCTGTTGGCTCTACATTAGAGTATTGATATTTGAAGATATATGATCATGTTATGGATAAAATGTAATTAAAATATCATCCATTTTGCAAGGGCTAATGTTGACATCAGAAAGGTGGTATCTTAATTGTTGATGATAGTTTATTAATACATATCCATTTGAAATTATTAAGATGTACAGTTTATATATTTATATGTAAATTTCAGTAGCATAATCAATCATTTTTTTGATCGTATTGCTGTACAGCACGTTTGGTGGAAGATTAAATCTGGCTTTAAAAATTAAAATGGATGATATCCGGTTTAAAAACAAGTAAATGAATAGCGAAATTGAGAATAAACTTCGAGATAAAAATACGAAGCCAACGAGTATGCGGATTTTGGTTTACGATTTTTTGGCTTCACAACATATTGCTTTATCGTTGTCGGAAATGGAATCCCATTTCTATCCTGCAGACCGAATAACACTTTACCGCACACTCAAAACTTTTGAAGAAAAAGGTATCGTCCATAGTATACAAGAAAATAATACAAGTAAATACATACTCTGCCATGATGACTGTAATGAGGAAACCCATAAGGATTGGCATCTTCATTTTTATTGTAAGATCTGTAAGCAGACCACATGCCGGACAGATATCAGCTTTTCTTCACCCATTAATAGTGCAGTTCGAATGGATGAGGTTCGATTTTTTGCTAAAGGAATCTGTGAAAACTGTATGAATGAAACTATGCAATAGTATTGCATCTCATGAGTGAGTATCTTTGGTATTATTAATAGGTTTAAGAAATCTTATACAATGACTACACAACACAAACATACGTATGATCAGGCTGGAAATCAGCTTTGCTGTACAGAGGCGACAAAGATATATACACAAGCTGGTGCTCCTGAATTGGTTGACCATCAGAACAAATGTAAAGGTCATGATCATGAGGGACACGATCATACTAAACATAGTGATGATGATGGGCACAATCATGATCATGTAGCAGGCAGTCCATTGAAACTGTTTGCTCCTGCAATCATCTCTTTTGTACTTTTGATGGCAGCTATTGCTTTGGATAATTGGATGGCACAAGAGTGGTTTGAAGGTTGGATAAGGGTTGTATGGTATGTAGTTGCGTATGTTCCTGTGGGTTTTCCTGTTATTAAAGATGCGGTTGTCAGTATACGTAAGGGTGATGTTTTTTCAGAATTTTTATTAATGGTTATCGCTACCCTTGGTGCATTTGCTATTGGTGAATATCCCGAGGCTGTGGCAGTCATGCTATTTTATGCTGTTGGTGAAGTTTTTCAAACTTTAGCTGTATCAAGGGCTAAAGGAAATATTAAGGCGCTTTTGGATCAGCGCCCAGACGAAGTTACTATTTTGATCGATAATCAGCCACAAATCATAAAAGCTGCAAATGCAGAGATCGGATCTATTATTCAATTAAAACCAGGAGAAAAATTAGGTTTAGACGGTGAATTACTATCGGATGAAGCTTCTTTTAATACAGCCGCTTTGACTGGAGAAAGTAAACCTGATCGTAAATCAAAAGGTGACTCTGTCCTTGCGGGAATGATCAATTTGAATATGGTCAGTATGGTTAAGGTAACGACTTCGTATACAGATAGTAAATTGAGTAAGATCCTAGAGCTGGTACAAAATGCAACGGCTCAAAAAGCACCTACTGAATTGTTCATCCGTAAATTTGCAAAAGTATATACGCCAATAGTTGTTTTTCTAGCGATCGGTATTTGTTTATTGCCAGCGCTGTTTGTAGCAGATTACATGTTTAGTGACTGGTTATATCGGGCTTTAGTATTTTTAGTGATTTCTTGTCCCTGTGCTCTAGTTATTTCTATTCCTCTGGGTTATTTTGGAGGAATAGGTGCAGCCAGTCGCAATGGTATATTGTTTAAAGGAAGTAATTTTCTGGATACGCTAGCGACTATACAACATGTGGTCATGGACAAAACGGGCACCATGACTGAAGGGATCTTTCAGGTACAAGAAGTTAATTTTAATTCAGATTTTGATCAGGCAGTAATCTTAAAAATGGTGAATGCCTTGGAAAGTAAAAGTACCCATCCCGTCGCTACAGCTATCCATCAGTATGTCGGTGAGGTCGATCCCAACCTTCGCTTAGATCAAGTGGAAGAAATTGGGGGACATGGATTAAAGGCTGCAGTGGATGGAAAACAATTGCTGGTGGGCAATTTTAAGTTAATGGATAGATTTAATGTCCGTTATGATATTGACCCCGCTACGATTGTATATACGGTGATTGCTGTTGCGTATGATGGTCAGTTTGTTGGTTATATTACTATTGCGGATAGCATTAAAGCCGATGCATTAGATACCATTAAACAGTTGCACAAACTAAATGTAAAAGCAACTATGCTAAGCGGAGATAAAATCACTGTTGTTCGCTATGTGGCTGATCAATTGGGTATTGATCAGGCTTTTGGAGATCTGTTGCCCGAAGATAAAGTAAATAAGCTAAAAGAAATCAAAGCACAACATCAACGGGTGGCATTTGTTGGAGACGGTGTCAATGATGCTCCGGTTGTGGCGTTAAGTGATGTAGGGATTGCAATGGGTGGACTAGGTAGCGATGCGACCATTGAAACTGCAGATGTAGTGATTCAAGATGATAAGCCATCCAAAATACCAGTCGCGATTCGTATAGGTAAGCAGACTAAACGCGTTGTATGGCAAAATATTACATTAGCTTTTGTGATCAAAGGAATTGTACTGATCTTGGGAGCAGGTGGGATAGCAACGATGTGGGAGGCTGTTTTTGCAGATGTCGGTGTATCTTTGATCGCTATATTGAATGCGGTACGAATTCAAAAAATGAAATTTTAATATGATCGTAATACGTTTGTTTATTTCAAAAAGCAAACGTATTATATCTTTTATCTCTATATGATCGGTATTCGCTATAATTTGAGCTTAATGCTGTTTATTATTTTTTGATAATACTTCGATTTATTTTCTTCATCGATAATCTCAACTTTCACATCATTAGCACGTAATAGCTGAATTTTATCGGATGAATCATTCACATATTTGTTTGGGATATAATAGTAGATCTGATTTTTTATAAAAGTATTTTTCTTATAAAATTTGTTTCTCGCTCGGTAGGTCAAAAGCCACCACAGGTCGATCTCTACAAAATCTAATGAAAGTCCGAAAATATGAATGTCAGTAGTGAAGAAAAGGTCGATCCAGGATTGTAAAACCATTTGTCTTCCTGCCTGTAACCTTCTGATCAGAGAAGCTTTATATATTTTTGTGCTTGCTGAATAATTTGGTCCATTGACAACGTAATCTCGCATTTTTTGTAATTGCCCGCAGTAATGTTCATAACCTAGATTAATAGAGAAGGGATTATTGCAATCTCCATGTATATGCCAGTAAGTCTTGTTTAAAGAATGATATTTTCTAAATACACTGTATGTCGTTTCATTTACCAGACTAGTTTTCTCTTTCGGATGTGTACCGGCTAAACTGAAATCATAATTGGTTGTCATGATATTTTCAACCGATAATTCCCTAATCAGTTCGTGAAGCTCATTTTGTTGGATATTAGAAACGGCATCAGCAATAAAGGTTTTAAGTTCCTTTTCATCCATGTGTTGTTGCTGTATGGCGCTTAAAAATATCTCTTCATAGAGCATAGGAAATGGTTTCCGACCATTTTCTAAAGTTTGAACATGGTATTTGTTTTTGATGCTAATTAACAGATCATTCCAACTTGTTCCTTTGTTGATATTGTTGATGTCGTTGCCAATGAGTAGTGCTGTATTAGTCATGATCATTAATTGTCTTGATAATAGCTTGATTAATCTATTTGATCTCTTGTAATATCGTTATTTTTTATTATTCTACCTGAAATTGATTTAATTTTATTATCCACAAAGTTATGCAACCGAAATGTCATGGTGGGCTACATCTGGTTTGGATGTATTTTTTTAAATCTAAGCACGTTAATAAACAGTTTTTTTGATTAATTGAACTAAAAAATATGAAGAGACACTGTTATTGTGCTGATATCTAATGATTTAAACGGGTTTTTAAATTATTTATTAAAAAAAGTAAAATTGTCCAATCCATGGAGTAACAGTTCTCGTATATAGTTTTAGAAACTAAAATTATACACTAAAAAACGAATATGTTATGGAAAAGATGTCATCTCAAAAAGAGTGTTTAATCGATGAAAAAGAACACCTCGATAAAAAAGACCTTCATAGAAGGGATTTCTTAAAATTTACTGGTGCTGGACTTGCCGGTGTCGCTTTGTTAGGTCTTTCAAGTTGTAAAAAGGATCGTAATGACGATGTTGATATGGGCGGTGATGGTTTTTATTTTGGTAGTGGCGACATTGCTATTTTGAATTATGCTTACGCACTGGAACAGCTTGAAGCTGCATTTTACATTAAAGTTGTAAACAGCCCTTTTTCTGGTATTACAGACATGGAAAAGAGCTTTTTTACAGACATTCGCGATCATGAAATTGCACATCGTGAGTTTTTCAAAAAAGCATTAGGAGACAAAGCAATATTAGATCTGGAATTTAATCTCTCGGGGATTAACTTTTCTAGCCGTGACAGCGTATTGGCTACAGCAAAAACATTTGAAGATCTAGGGGTATCTGCCTATAATGGCGCAGGATGGTTGATCAAGGATGTATCTTATCTACTGTTAGCAGGCAAGATCGTTTCAGTGGAAGCTAGACATGCTGCATGGATCAGAGATCTTATTGATAATGGAAGTTTCGCTAATCAGGAGGTCATCGATTCAAATGGTCTTGATGTTGCAAAAAGTCCTAGCATAGTGCTGCAAGCTGCTGCCCCTTTTATCAAATCTAAAATTGATGTAAAGGATTTACCTACTTACTAACTTTTTTAAATTTTATTGTTATGAATCTTTTAAATGTTTTTGACGAAATAAATAATGTTGATCCTGAATTTACAGATCGCATTAGCCCACGTAGAGAAGTTATTCGAAATATGACTTCATTTGGTAAAAAAATTACATTGGCTTCTTTGCCTTTCCTCATAAGTGATTTGTTTAAGAAAGCATACGGAGCTACTGCACCTACCGATGTGACTGGGGTGTTGAACTATGCGTTGACCTTGGAATATCTTGAAGCGGAGTATTACACGATGGGCGTGGCGGCTTCAAATCTGATTCCTTCAGGTAGACCATTGGGCGCCATCACGACGATTCGCGATCACGAAAATGCTCATGTTAAATTTTTGAAACAGGTGTTAGGTGATAAGGCTGTTTCTAAACCTACATTTGATTTTACAGCAGGCGGTACTTTTGCCAATGTATTTAGTGATTATGATACATTTTTAGCTTTAGCTCAGGCTTTTGAAGATACTGGTGTACGTGCTTATAAAGGTCAGGCTGGAATATTGTTAGGCAACAAGGTTGTACTAACTGCTGCTTTACAAATCCATTCTGTAGAGGCTCGTCACGCATCTCATATCCGTCAGATGCGAAGAGCTCGCGGAGGTGGAGCAGCCAATCAAAAGCCATGGATAACAGGAGCTAATGATAGCGGGATTGGTGCAGTTGTAGATCCTGTTTATATGGGTGAAGATAACAAAATGCAAGCAAATGTCGATATTACAACTTTAAAGGGAGTGTCGGGAAATATATCTCTTGCCGCAGCAACTCAGTCTTTTGATGAACCATTGGGTGCTGAAGCGGTACTTAATATTGCAAGTCTGTTTATTAAAAAATAGTGTATTAAATTTTTGTGAGATCGCTCCTCATTCATATTGAATGGGGAGCATTTTTTTAAAGATAAGAATTGGATCATCTTCACGATTTAAATCTCAAATATTCCACAACTCTCCCTAATGGTGGAATTAGTATTTTCCTGATTCTCCCCAAATTTAACTATCTCTCCATAAATCCGGATAGATCATTCGAAACTCGTCTTCTCTCGCTTCACATTTCAGTTACAGCCTTAAACTTTTAATTGTAAAATTGATGGTTCTTCGGATAATTTGAAATTTCATTTATTTTACCCCAAAAAGTTGAAACATTTCATCGTGAATAGTTGTTTGGCAATAAGAAGATTAATAAAAGGTCGGATCATAGAAGGTAGTGTAATAATGAAGTTTATCGTAAATTATTAATAAAATGTAAGGCTCGATATTTGAGTTATTGATCTCTAGAAAAATATTATTTTGGAACTTTTGTCGCATTTTGAAATATCCTGTCTTGTTTAAAAGATTTTCAAATATAGACGTTGCCTAAATTTTAAACGTTTGGCAATACATTATAAAGAGCATTTACGATTAAGTAATTAATTTTTATAAGAGCTGGATATTTCAACTGTATGCACTTTATTTTAATGTATGAATATGCAATTTTTACCTGTTAACTATCATTTATTAAGGCAGCTGCAAATTAGAGGTTATAATATTTTAGCATCCGCTCAAGGGATCGATCATGAAAATCCAAGTTACTATCCCATTCAGGTCACGGACGTGTGGGATTATCTAGTGCGCATAGATAGTACATCTAAAGTTGGTGAACCAGCATTAATTGTTATCGATGATGCGCTCAGGAATGTGGAAGAACAACATTTTGATGGTGCTGTTTTTGTCGATTTTGAAATGGATTAAGATGATGTTATTATCATTTCTCTGCTACAAAAACATACCGCCCGATACTTCAATACGTTGTGCATTGATCCATTTCGCATCTTCGGTACATAAGAATGCAACTACACCTCCGATATCATCTGGCAATCCTACTCTGCCGAGTGCTGTTTGCGCTGCAATGGCGATGTTAACATGTTCGTTGTCGCGCACCATACCATTTCCAAAATCAGTTTCAATTGCACCTGGAGCTACAATATTGGCTCTGATTCCTCTTGCTCCAAGTTCTTTGGCTTGATATTTTGTTAATGTTTCCATAGCGCCTTTCATGGACGCATAGGCTGCATATCCTGGAGTTGAAAAACGAGCTAGTCCTGATGAAATATTCACGATAGCACCTCCATCTTGAAGAAGTGGTAAAGCTTTTTGCGTTAAGAAGAATGCTCCTTTGAAGTGAATATTTACTAAATTATCAAATTGTTCTTCTGTTGTTTCAGCGAAAGATGCATGTATTCCTATACCAGCATTGTTGATTAAAAAATCAAATCTATCCGTATTAAATACAGATTTTAGGATTGATTTTACTTCTGTAAAGAATGCATCAAAGATTTTGCTGTCAGCTACATTAAGCTGTAAGGCAGTCGCATTGACACCAAGTTTTTTTATTTCTTCAACAGTATTTTCTGCTTCTTTTTTTTGAGATTGATACGTTAAGATGATATCAATTCCTTTTGATGCAATTTTGAGAGCTGTATTTTTTCCTAGTCCACGGCTACCGCCAGTTACCAGTGCAATTTTATTTTTTGGTTCCATGTGCTTTTAAATTGAAAACAAAGTTAAGCGACCAATGTTGATAAAAATGGTGACTGTTTAAGTATTTATCAATGATTAAGGCTTATCCGTTAGTCCCATCAGGATTCTGAGATAAATTCAACAAAAAATCGGCTCGGTATTGTTTAGGAGTTTGTCCTGAAAAACGTTTAAAGAATTTAGTAAAGTTTGAGGGATCGTATGTTAGTGTCCTTGCAATTTCAGCAATCGGTATATTGATTTGCTGTAACATTGATTTTGAAATTTCCATTAAACGATTTTCCATAAAATAACAAGGAGAATGTCCTGTTGCAGATTTGATGGTATTACTGAGATGTATGGGATGAATGTGCAGCACGGCAGCAAAATCTCTGATCTCATACATTTGGTCCTTATTGCCACATAATATATCTGAAAGATGATTATCTAGCGCTCTTAAAAAATCAGCAGTTATTTCCTGCTCACGGACGAAGAGTTTTTTTGGGATTTTCATATCTGAGTCAACGCTGTTTGAACAAATATATAGTATTGACAACACAATGTAAAGAAAATGATAAATACTTTGAACAACATTATGGGAAATCCAAGTTCAGTTATTTCAAAAAATATAGTACATATATAAGGTGGCCTATTGCTTTTTGTACAATTTTTTTAAATTAATATTTCTTATCATTAATTTTAGTAAATTAACTAACGATTATTGACTTTCTATTTTTGAAAGGATAAAGTAAATTCGGCTGATGCTATTAAGTGATTATAAATAGAAAATGGGGATGGTGAATAAATTCCACATAGATCAACAAACATTAAAGGATATTCATATTGCAGCTTCCATCGATGGATCTGTCTTTGGTATTTTTGATCAAACGGTAACGGAAGGTGGACAACAAATTTTAAGAAATCTTTTCTACTCGCCACTTGGAGAAGTAGATTTAATCGAGCAAAGACATGCTAAAATTAAACGTTTAATCCCATTTATTAATATAAATTTTTCTTTCGATAGATTAGGCTTAAAAGATCTGCAACTGTATATCAGTAATCACCATACGGAGGGAGTGATTGTATTCAATTTTCTAAATTTATTTCGTCTTAATACTCCTGAATACTTTTATAAAAAAAGGCATATTATAGAAGTTTGTGAAGTCTTGATTAAAACACGTGCATTTGTAATGCAATGCTTGGCGCAAACCGAAGATTTAGTGATGTTAACCATTCGTGATAAAATTGAAAAATGTCTTCAAAATTTCTTTAAAAGTCAGCTGTATAAAATAAGTATGTTAAAAGTAAATACTTTTAATATCGACTATTATGACCGTATGATAAGAAAATATCTAGCCGAAGATCTGATTGATATTTTTAATTTTATTTATGAAGTCGATGCCTATTTATCTATTGCAAAGGTTGCCGTTCATCAATCTTTTTGTTTTCCTTCCGTATATTCAAAAGGTCAGTCAGGATCCATTGAAATCAAAGGTTTATATCATATCTTCCATAAATCTCCTGTAAAGAATGATGTTTTAATGACGAAGTCTAAGAAAATATGGTTTTTAACTGGGGCTAATATGGCTGGTAAATCTACCATTATTAAAACTATTTCAATAGCGGTTTACCTGACCCATATTGGATTTCCGGTACCTGCATATTCCCTAAAAACGGATGTGTTAGATGGGCTATTTACAAGTGTCAACTTATTTGATGACATTGAACTAGGATATAGTCATTTTTACAGCGAGGCTATTCGATTAAAAACAATATTAGATCAGCTAGATAAAAAATCAAATGCTTTGATTATTCTTGACGAATTATTTAAAGGTACGAATCATAATGACGCTTCTCAAGCTATTCTTGAAGTCATCAAGTATCTTTCTGAAATAGATGGTCCGTCTGTTATTATTTCTTCCCATATCACAGATCTTTATCAAGATCTGAAAAGTATGCCTAGCATTGAATTCATAAAGTTAGATATCGAGAAAGATGTTAATGGGCTTCCAATTTTTACATATAAAGTTACAAAAGGAGTTGCTGAAGAACGATTGGGAATGTGGTTGCTTAATAAAAGTGGTGTTTTTGATTCCTGTAAAAGATTAATTTCTTGAAGATGATTACATAAGTGTCTCTTGGTCATCGTAAAAGCAAATTTGATATTCTTGTCGAAAATTCATCAATTTAATTTTTTTAAATATTCAATAAACTACTCTAAATTTTAAAAAAAAGTAGTGAATAATGAATTGATGTATGTATGGTTATTGTAAAGATAAATTAACAAAATTGTGTTTTTTTCAAGTACTAATGCTCTTTTGAAGTCAGCTCATTTCCAACTTTTGCAAAGTTATTTCTATATTCTATTGGATTAAGTCCTGTTATTTTTTTAAAAATATCTCTAAATGCTTTCGTGTCGGTATAACCTACCTGAAACATCACTTCGGAGACATTTTTTCTAGATGCTTCGAAGTACTTTTTAGCTGCTTCGATACGTACACGTTGTATATATTCAATCGGTGTATTGCTTGTAGCACCTTTAAACCTTCTTTCGAATGTTCTACGGCCGACATTGATTAAGTTTGCTAGATCTTCAACCGTGATTTTATCATGATAATGCTCTTCTATAAAATCTTGGACTTTTTGGATATCGGTAAAATTATGATTTCTTTGACCTTTGAACATGGAAAACTGAGACTGACTATTTCTACCGATATCTAAGGCAAAATATTTCGATACCATTATCGCAGTTTCACGATCCGAATATTTCTCAACTAGATATAATATCAAATTCCACAAACTATTGGCACCACCGCTACTATAAATACGATCATGCGCTGTTATAATGGTACCATCTTCGATTTCAATATCGGGATATTTTTCTCTAAACTCATTGACGTAAGCCCAATGGGTAGAACATTTTTTTCCTTTTAACAGTCCTGTTTCAGCTAATAGAAATGCTCCTACACATAAGCTAGCAACAGCAGCACCCGCTTGATGAAGTGTTTTGAAGTAAGGTATAGCATCCGCATTGGCTCTAATACCTTCATCTATGTCTCCAAAAGTTGGCGGTATGATCAATAGATCCGTTTTAATAACTTCACTAAGCAATCGATTCGTTTTTATCGTGTACTCACCACTATTTGCATGTACATATTCATGTAGACCGACGTATTCGATATGGAATATCGGTTTCTTGCCGAAGAATGTCAAGAATTCATTGGCTGTGTGAAATGTTCGAAATGCAGGTGTAATACCTTCTATGGTACCATATTGTGGAACGAAAATGGAGATTTGCATCGTCTTTAGATTATATCATAAATATACAAATTGTTTTTGTCGCAATGCACCCTTAAAGTTGTCGTTTTTGCAATAGATCAAATTTTGTAAACTGTAGCATCTTTGTATAAGCAATATAAACATAGAACAATGACAACACAAACAAAGATTAACGTAACAGCGGTCGTGCATGCTTCTGCGGAAACGGTTTGGAAGATTTGGAATACACCCAGTGATATCATGCAGTGGAATTGTCCAGACCTGAGCTGGCACTGTCCGAAAAGCGAAAATGATGTACGGGTAAATGGAAAGTTCAAAAATAGAATGGAGGCAAGGGATGGCAGTTTTGGCTTTGATTTTGAAGGTACCTATGATGAAGTTGATTTATATAGGAAGCTATCGTATCGCTTGGCCGATGCTCGGAAAGTCACAACAATATTTACAGAATATGATGGTAAAACAACTGTAGTTACTACATTCGATGCTGAAACGGAGAATGATCTAGAAATGCAAAAGCAAGGATGGCAGGCTATTTTAACCAATTTTTCAAATTATGTCGAATCAAAAAATTAGTAAATCCTAAAATTTAGTGTTATGAAAAAGAATACAGTTTCCTTACATCGGATTATTCAGGCAAGTCCTGAAAAAGTATTTCGTGCTTTCTCAGATCCAATAGCGCTGGCAACTTGGTTACCTCCTTATGGCTTCTTATGTACGGTACAGCAAATGGATTTTCAAGTAGGAGGAAAATTTAAGATGACCTTTATTAATTTCAGTACTGGAAATGGTCATTCATTTGGAGGAGAATATTTAGAAATTACTCCGCATGTTTCGATTCAATACAGCGATAGATTTGATGACCCTAATTTACCTGGCGAAATGATCACGACAGTATCATTAAACAAAGTATCCTGTGGGACAGAACTTGTTGTCGAGCAAACAAATATTCCAGATATAATACCTGTAGAAATGTGTTATTTGGGGTGGCAGGAGTCTCTTGAAAAAATGAAAAAGTTAGTTGAACCTGACATACCCGATGCTTAAATTTCAGATACAATGTTATTTAAAAACACCAACAAAGTAGTAAGTGGAATCTTCCTCACATTTTCTGGAAATTGTAAAGAAGCGCTAACATTTTACCAGAGTTGTTTTGGTGGTACATTACATTTTGATACATTCACGAAAAAGTTACAGGATTTCCCAAAAAATCCTGTAACTTTTGGATCACTCATCTCTAAGGATATTGTTATTCACGGTTCGGATTTAGTTGCTGATGAAGGACGAATCATTGGGAACCATCTATCTGTCTTTTTAATGTGTGAAAATATTGTTTATAGAAATTTGTTAGTTGATAAACTCGCAAGCAATCATGATCATTTCCCTAAAAGGCATCATGATTTACAAAAACTAATTGAAATAAGCGATGCTTATGATGTGAAGTGGTTGTTAGCAATCTCCTGTGTCATGCAACCGTAAGAATTAAATTTATATTTTATAAAATTATTGCAACTTTATTGCAATAAAGACGGTAATCATTATCTTTATTAAAATTAGATCCTGCACTTGTTACTGGATCAATAAAACTATGATATATGATGAAAAAGGTTGAAATTTATGATGTTACTATTATTGGAGGCAGTTATGCAGGACTTTCAGCAGCACTGGCCTTAGGGCGTTCTTTGAGAAATGTGCTCATCATCGATAGTGGAATACCCTGTAATCGACAGACACCTTATTCCCATAATTTTTTGACACAAGATGGAAAAACTCCTTTAGAGATTGCAACGTTAGGAAAGGAACAAGTTGCTCAATATGAAACTGTACAATTTTATGAAGATCAGGTAATAAACGTGAAATTTTTGCCAGAAGGATTTGAACTTATAACAGCAGGTGGACATAATTTTAAAGCTAGAAAATTGATTTTTGCTACGGGAGTTACGGATATTTTGCCAGATATAAAAGGATTTGCTGCTTGCTGGGGTATTTCTGTTATTCATTGCCCATATTGTCATGGTTATGAGTTTCGTCATAAAAAAACAGGAATTATTGCACGTGGAGATCGTGCACTTCATCTTGCTTCACTAGTTAATAATTTGACTGATCAGTTGAGTATTTTGACAGTGGGGGAGGCTGATTTCAAAGGGGAGCAATTGGATAAATTAGGCCGCAATCATATTGATGTCATAGAGACGGAAATAGCTGAAATTATACATGATGCGGGGCAGGTCAAAGAAGTGATATTTAAAGATGGTACATCGCAACGTTTTGACGCAATTTATGCTGCGGTTCCATTTGTTCAACACGCTCTTATTCCTAATAAGTTAGGATGTGAGTTGACTGAACAAGGGCATATCAAAGTTGATAATTTTCAGAAAACTACCATTCCTGGTATCTATGCTTGTGGTGATAATAGTACGATGATGCGTTCTGTAGCCAGTGCAGTGAGTACAGGAAATATTGCTGGAGCGATCGCTAATATGGAATTGACATTAGAACGTTTTTAAATTGTTTGCTTTTATTCTGGAAATAGAATTATAATGACTTGCAACAAGGATAGGTAATGGACTATTATGGACTTCTATCTGTCATATAAATCAAAATAAAATCTGTAAAATGGTGCTCAAATAATATAAAACGCCATTTTACAGCTATGTTATAGCTCTTATTTTAATTTTATGTATTGATTTGAGATACCATCGTATAATAGCGTTAAGGTGTCTTTATTAATGGTATAGTTACACTCAGATTTTTTCTGACTTTCTTTTTCTACAGTTATGATTTTGTCTTTTTCAATTTTGTAACTTGATATTATGGTATGCTGCATCTTTCCTTCTCCTAGATGTTGGAGAAACTGTCCATCTTTAGTAAACTCTAAGATGATTTTTTCTACTAGTTTTCCTGTTTTTGCATCTTTAAGAGAACCATCCCATTTTCCAATGATCTTTGGATTTTCTTGGGCATTACAACTTAAGAACATACAGCATAAGATAACAAATACTTGCTTTATTTGATTTTTCATAGGAATTGGGATTAAGCTTTATCGTTCGTTAAAAGATTATTGATATGAATCCGATTAAATTTCTTTCTGTTTTTTCCATTTACGTATTCTTCCAGTTGCGTTTGCATAAGGTGATGAGGTATTAAATTGTATCATTCTTCCTAAGGTCCAATTTTCATACCAATTGATTTCATAGAGTTCTTGATTAGATTTTGTCGCTATGAGTGATAAAATCTGGTCAACATGGATGTCCAGATTTTGCTTTAAGGTTGTAAAATCGTCCGCTTGATAATCTTCGTAAAATTTTTGAGCTAGCCTGCCCAGCTCATTCCATTTATAGCCTGTTTCAGGAAAATCGACAGACTCATTGTTGTCTTTCTTTTGGTTCCATTTTAAAACTAATGCTCCCCAACCGATTAGGTAAGCTAAAAGATTATTGATAATCATCTTTGTTCCTTTTGCGTGCCCTTCTAATTCCTGTATCCTTGTCAGCTCTTGTGGAATGCTGCTCAGTTCTTTTTTTAGTTTATTATAATTGATCTCGACAGCTTGCCGTAATTCTTCTTTGTTTGTTGGAATTGCCATTTTAATTGATTGATGTTAAGAACTGCTATTGATAACCACAGTTTCTGTTTTATTTGTGGTGAGAAGCATCTCCTCCTACTATAGGAATTGGGTTTACATATGGTATAGAATTTTATTTTATGGAGTTATTTTACTATTCAAAAATAGCTCTTTAATTTCTATGTTAATAATTTTATTCCTTTTTATAAGAAAAAATTGTTGGTGTGATGCTTTATTTTTATCTTCAAGATTAATGTCGTATCCCATCATATTTTTTTAGATGATGATGGAAAAGTAACAAATTAAGTATTAAACCGATTTTTATATGGAACCAGATTTTACAGAAAGCTATACTAAAGAAATGCGAACCATAGATCTATATCGCGCTAATGTTGTGGCGTTGTATTTATTTGCAATAGTGATCTTAGCATATGGTATTCCATTTTATTTCCTCTGGTCTACACAAGATTTTATCAGCATAATGAAAGATTCTTTTGGAGGTAACCTTATTTCTGCTCCTCTTCTTATCTTTTTGATTATGATTGTTGGAATTGTTCTGCATGAGCTGATCCACGGTATAACTTTTTCCGTGTATGCTAAACATGGATTTAAATCCATTAAGTTTGGTTTTTTAGTGAAAATGTTAACTCCATATTGTCATTGTAAAGAACCGTTAAAAGTAAACCATTATATTATAGGGGCTTTAATGCCTGCTATAATCCTAGGCATTATTCCAGCATTGATTTCATTGATAACTGGAAATATATTCCTTTTGTTATTTGCCATATTTTTTACTGGGGCAGCTGCAGGAGATTTTTTAATTGTCAAACTTATTTGGAAGGAGGATCGATCATCGATGGTTTTAGACCACCCTTCAGAGGCAGGATGTTATATTCTTAAAAAGATATAGCATTTGTTATTTTGTCATTTTTTTTGACTTCTCCTTGATCGGTAGGTATGTATCATCCTTTCATTAAATTTCCTTAATTTTATGGATATAACAAACCATTCGATTACTGTAATTGTTATTGAAAACAAAACTTATGGTTAGGTTATCTGTTCTTGTAATTTTTAGTATGTTTCTTATTCATACTGCCTGTGAGTCTCCTCACTCAAGGGAACCTCTACATGCAAATCAAAATTCAGAGGATAGCGTGACACAAGAACCATCTCATATTTCATTTTATGGTGGGAGCTTCTTGAAAAATATGAACAAAATATCTGGGATAACAGATACTATTTTGATCTCCGTAAATAAGCCTGATTCGGCCGTTATCACACTGCTTAGTCCAGCAGATACCGCAAATATTCGAATTGCTCAACTTTTCTCGCCAGACGGTACCGTTGATGGTCCATTTGGGAAAGACTTAAAATATCGATTTAAGGACACGGGAGATTATTACATCACGGTCAATGAGAACCTCATGGTGGGTAATCATTATACAGGTCCTTACCAAGTGAAGATGGTCATTACAAATCATGGTCATTAGTGGACATTTATAATCAAATGGATATAAATTGTTATAGATTTATTTGTCTATTATCATCATATCCATTTATTTAATTTTTTCCTTTTTAAAGGCAGATGGAGTAATTCCGTAATATTTTTTGAATGCGGATGTGAAATAAGCGGCTGATGAAAATCCGACCTTTTCTGCTATTTCATTAATATTAAGTCCTTCCATAATAAGGTGTTGAGCCTTTTTCATTCTTCTTTGCAGCAAATGTTCATTAACACTGCATTGTAGTAGGGCTTTTACTTTTCTATACAATTGTACACGTGACATGTGGAGCTCTGAGCTAATATCTTCTACGCTTAGTTTTGGATCGGATAATCTAGACTCTACGACTGCAGAGAAGTTGTTGAGAAATCGCTTGTCCTGTTCCGAATACTCACGTTCGCTCAGATCATCAGATGGATCTATCTCACTCATATACCGTTCTTTTAAGCCTTTGCGTAGATATAATAAATTTTCTATTACAGCTTTTAAGTGATCTGTATTGAAAGGTTTAGTTAGGTATGCATCTGCCATAGCTCTCATACCTGCGATCTTGCCTTCATCTGAATCTATTGCTGTGAGCAAGATAATGGGGATGTGTGAAGTCTGTGCATCGAATTTTAGATATTTTAGTACTTCTATACCACTTTTGTCTGGTAACATAACATCGCAAACGATCAAGTCTGGATATTTAGTCGTGGCTAGCTCCACTGCACGATCATAATTTTCTGCTGTATAAATATTATACTCCTGTTTCAACAGATCCTTTAAAAACATCCGGATATCAGCATGATCATCGATAAGCAGTATGCTTGGAAGTCTGCTGGAGGTAAAACTGACCTCTTCGTCGAGCTGCTTCGAGTTGTAGGTCGATAATGCTTGTTTGGTGATTGATGCCGTTGATGGCACGGTCTCCCTAAGTTCATTGTTTTTGAGGTGTAGATGACCTATAGGTAGCCGTATGGTGAAACAGGAACCCTCATTTAGTTTACTACTGACAGTAACTTGTCCGTGATGAAGATTGATAATTTCCTGTACATATGAAAGTCCGATACCAGAACCATCAGGATTATAACCGCCTTGATAGAAAGGGTCAAATACATGATCAATATGTTCTGGGCTGATGCCTCTGCCATTATCGATGACGCGGAGGTAAACATAATCGCCAAAAGTATTGCGCTCCAAAATGATTTCGATCTTCCCGTTCTTCTCGGTAAATTTGATAGCATTAGAGATTAGATTGGACATGACTTGTTCAAGCAGGTATTCGTCAAACCAGAGCTCTTTGATTTGTGCCCTATTGCTATAGGAAAGTGATATTCTATTTAGCGTTGATAAAGGTTTAAATGTTGCGATCACCTGATGTATAAAATGATCTATTGGTACAGGTGCTGCCTGTAATCTGATCTTGGATTTTGATATCTTATGCATATCAATAAGTTCATTTACAAGCTGGAATAATTTATGCGCGCTGCGTCTAATACGTTGTAATTGTTCCTTAGCACTCACTGAAATTCCCTTTTCTTTCAATAATTCTTCTACAGGAGCTAATATCAGGGTAAGTGGAGTTTTAAATTCGTGTGATACATTAGTGAAAAAATTACTGCGTGCTTCAGAAGCTTCTTTGACTTGTTCGCTCATCTCGATGAGTTGCTGTTGCTGCTGTAAGATTTCTTTATTTTGGCTCTCTAAATCTTTATTTTTACTCCAGTTACTTTTGATCACAATGATGGACACGCCGCCAAATACCACAGCCATAACTAAACTTATGATCAGTACGTTAAGAATGGTTTTCTGATCGTTGTAGATTTTGCTCTGCTCCGTGATCAGCATCTGTTGCCTATCGATATCGCTTTGTTGCACTTCGATTTTTTCAGATTGGAGTGCCATCAAATTAGCATTGCTACTATCGATGACTAATGTGCCTAACAGATTGTCCCTTTGATAAAATTCCTTTTTTAGTATAGCTATTGCTGTTCTTATAGCTTCGGCTCCTCCAGTTGGATATAGTAGGGAAGCTTGCAGATAGCCTTTATTGATCTGTTCTAGTCCATTGCCGGAACCTGGTAGCGCATCAACACCGATGATAATTTGATTAGCTTTGGTATCAAATCGCTGCAGAATTTCTCGTACTCCTAATGCCATCTGATCATTGAAAGCAAAAATGAGGTCGCTACTTGCTAATTCTTCCAAATGATCTTGGGCTAACGTACGAGCCTTTGCTCGTTCCCAATCTCCTTCTAGAACATGGGTGATTTTTATTGCTGGGTGATCCCTTAGGGATTCGCGAAGACCTTTTTCTCGTTCAATGGATGCTGAGGTTCCTTTCAGCCCTGTGATGATCGAAATATTGCCTTTTCCTTTGAGTGTGTTTGCAATGTATTTGCCTGCCAAATTACCAATAGCCACATTATCGGCACCTACGTAAGCATTATATAGATTAGATGAGGTCTTACGATCAGTTACAATAACCGGAATATTCTGTTGATAGATGGAGTTGACTATCGGTGTAAGTGGATCTGCTTCGTTGGGAGATACGATCAGTAAGTCAATATCTTGTTTTAAAAAAGTTTCTATCTGTTGGATCTGCTGTTTGCTATTACCTTTTGCATCTGCATAGAGAAATGCTATTTCAGGATGGAAACTCAGTTCACGTTTCATCTCTTGCAGCATGGTTTGTCTCCATGCATCAGTCCCTATACACTGAGAAAAAGCGATGGTATATTTTTCTTGAGGTTGATGTTGCTGACAAGAAATAAAAAGCAACATGGACAAGAGGAATACATATATAAGACTTCTAGGCATACTTGATTATATAAACGAAAGGCAATATACATTTTTTTATTTTTTGAAGCTTCTCTATTCAAACTTAGTGTAAAAAGTACATCAGTATTATTGGGGTATAAAATGAATCAGGATTATAATTTTTTGTTCAATTTTCACTAATCAATACATGGGGGTCAATATTTAATCAACTGAAAGTCATTGTGTTTGTGGGTATTTTGTTTCATGTATCAAATTTTATTCAATTTGTCTGCTATTTGTATCTCTAAAGTAGACTTGGGCACATAGATTTGCTTCTAATCAATTATAAAAGTGATATGAACAAAAACATGGTGTTGGCCTGGTCATTTGTCGTGGCCCTGGGAGGATTTTTATTTGGATTTGATACAGCGGTAATTTCTGGAGCGGAGAAAGCAGTTCAGGTATTTTGGAATTTGACTGAGTTTGAGCATGGATTGACGATGGCTATCGCTTTGATAGGAACTGTTGTTGGTGCTGCTCTTGGTGCATTACCTTCTGATCGATTTGGTCGAAAAAATACGCTTTTCGCAGTTGCTTTACTCTACTTTTTCTCTGCTATAGGTACTGCGTTAGCCTATGACTGGTCGCTCTTTTTGATCTTCCGATTTTTAGGAGGTATAGGTGTTGGCGTTTCCTCGGTCACCGCACCGATCTATATTACAGAAATCTCACCTGCCAAGTCTAGAGGTAAGCTTGTTGGTCTTTTTCAATTTAATGTCGTATTGGGTATACTCATTGCATATTTGTCCAATTATTTGATTGGACAATGGGGGGAGGAGTCATGGCGATGGATGCTAGGTGTCCAAGCTTTTCCAGCTGCATTATTCTTTATACTTATATTTTTCATTCCTGAAAGTCCAAGATGGCTTTTATTACATCGTAATAGACGTGAAGAAGCTGAGGAAACCATGAAGAAGATCAATGCGGACAATTATAAAGATGAAGTACAGTTGATTATCGATAGTCGACAAAACAGTCAACGTGCAGGTGAACAGTCGAGTGCTCTTTTTTCTAAACAATATCGCACTCCATTGATCTTAGCCATATTATTTGCTGTTTTTAATCAAGTTTCTGGTATTAATGCAATCATCTATTATGCACCTCGGGTATTTGAAATGGCAGGATTAGGTGCTCAAAGTTCTTTGTTATCGAGTGTGGGTATCGGGCTTGTAAATTTTATATTCACGCTACTGGCTATCAATTTCATTGATAAAGTAGGTCGACGAAAACTCATGTTAGTGGGATCAATTGGACTTATCCTTTCGCTATCATTGGTTTCATTTGCCTTCTTTTCTGGGCATACAGAAGGGTTGTCTATTACTTTTTATTTGATGCTTTATATTGCTTTTTTTGCATTCTCTCAAGGAGCAGTAATCTGGGTGTTTATTTCCGAAATTTTTCCAAATGATGTTCGTGCTAAAGGGCAAACAATCGGGAGTCTGACACATTGGGTGATGGCTGCGCTTATTACATTTTGTTTTCCCGCGCTAACTGAATTTTTAGGGGGCGGATACACCTTCTTGATTTTTGCAGGCTTCATGGTATTGCAATTGATTTTTGTGATCCGTATGATGCCTGAGACTAAAGGAACTTCATTAGAAAATATGGATCAAACGATTAATTTACATTAAGGATGAGGAGAGAAAAATTAACCATTCGTGGACTTTGCTTTGGTGAAGTGCTGTGGGACAACTTACCCACAGGTAAAAAACTTGGTGGAGCTCCTTTAAATGTTGCTTATCACCTCAATAATCTTGGCTTAGAAACTCAGATCATCAGCCGGGTGGGAAAAGATAGTGGTGGATATGAATTGATTACAGGGTGTGAAGAACGTGGTATTCCTACTAAACTTTTGCAGGTCGATGAGGAGCATGCCACTTCAACTGTGGAAGTACATGTGGATGAACAACTGGAAGTTACTTATGAGATTGTTTTTCCTGTAGCATGGGATTATATCCAGTTAACTGAAGATGATATCATTGCTGTTCAGCATGCTGATTTTCTAGTGTATGGGAGCCTTTCTTCACGTCATGAGGTTTCATATCGTACGCTAAAGGAACTATTAAAGTTGGCGAAGTACAAAGTGTTAGATGTTAATTTGCGAGCACCTTTCTATTCACAATCGCGCTTGTTGGATTTGCTGAGTTATGCTGATCTCGTGAAGATGAATAAAGAGGAACTCGGGATCATTGCGCAGTGGTTAGATCTACCTAAGGAAGACAATGATGGACAGTTGGTGGAGCAGATTATGCAACGATATGCTATTGATGAGGTCATTGTAACCTATGGTGCTGCTGGAGCAATTTATCACGCTAAACGAACGGGCGTCAGTTATCATTTTGCGGCATATCAGGTTGATGTGAAGGATACCATTGGGAGTGGAGATTCTTTTTTGGCTGCTTTTTTATCGAAACGTATGCGCAATCAAGTTGATATCAGTATTGAAGAAACCATGGGGTTTGCGGCTACGCTAAGTGCTTTTGTTACGCAAAGTACTGGAGCATGTCCAAGCTATGATGCGAGTGCGATCAACAGATTTGAATGGATTCATTATTTGGGAAGAGGGGAGGCCAATTCAAGTTAAGAAAAAGATTGACCTAACCTATATCTTGATAAACGCTAATTATAAACAACTAAAATTTACTAAATTATGAGAAGAATAGTTTTTACACTATTGTTCCTGGGATGCCTGTTGTCAACGGTGTATGCCCAAGACATTCCGTTGTCTGGAAAAATTACCAATAACAAGGGACTTCCACTATCCGATGTGACAGTTACCGTAATGGGAACACAGCATGTGACTGCTAGCGATGAAAATGGAAATTATAAAATAAATGCCACCAAAGGTACTCAGATCCGCTATACTCGTGTCGGCAAGAAAATAGTATATGTAACTGTGGGCGAGCAACGAGTCGTAAATGTGGTGATGGACGAAGGAGAAAACTTGGATGAGGTTGTCGTTACGGGATATCAAACGCAGCGTAAAGCAGATCTGACGGGGGCAGTCGCAGTAGTGAAAATGGATGAAATAAATGCACCCTTAACAGGCAATGTCATGAAAAGCCTTCAAGGTCGAGTACCTGGTGCATTTATTACGACTAGTGGTTCACCTGACGGTTCTGCCAATGTGCTCATTCGTGGAATTGGAACTTTGGGCAACAACAGCCCTTTATATATTATTGATGGTATGCCAAGTACTAAATCCATGAATGAAATATCTGGACTTGATATTGAATCGATTCAGATTCTTAAAGATGCATCTTCATCAAGCATCTATGGCTCTCGCGCAGCTAATGGGGTAATCATTATTACGACAAAAAAAGGGGGTAAAGGTTCTACACGTGTAGATGCACGTGTATCTACTGGTATCAAAAATTATGCAAAATCATTGGACTGGCTGGATACCCAGCAACGGGGGCGTGTACAATGGCAAGCTGCACGTGATGATGGTACAGATCCAAACTTTGGAGTTTATACGTTTAAAGATGTGCAAAATAGTGATGGCAGCTGGCAACTGAATGAAATTATAGTACCCGAATATATTGATGATGCTAAGACAATGCGTGCTGCCAATACCGATTGGGTACAGGAAGTGGGACAGACGGCTTTGGTACAGAATTACAATGTAAGCTTAATGACGGGTAACGATAAGAGTAGAGCACTCTTTTCTGTGGATTATTTCGATAATCAAGGAACGGTTAAAGGAACGTATTTTGAGCGTCTGTCCGGTCGGTTAAATACAGATTTTAATTTACTGGAGGGTCGTGTGAAAATAGGTGAAAACTTATCGATCACCAAAATAAAACAAGATGTACTAGGCAATGTGTTAGATCGCACGCGTAATATACAACCGATCGTTCCTGTACATACTGTAGATGGTATGGGTTGGGGTGGTCCTGTAGCAGGGATGAGCGATCGCCAAAATCCGGTTAGACTGATCGCCGATAATGAGCAGAATAGACGAAATATGCTGCGTTTATTTGGCGATATGTATATCGAAGTGAAATTGTTAGAAAATCTAAAATTTAGATCCATGCTTGGGATGGACTATTCTTTTCTCTGGGACCGCAATATGCAGAAAACCTATGTTTCTGGATTTATGTCCGAAAATACAGCAAGTTTAAACAATGTTAATAATAGATGGGGTAACTATGTGTGGAATAATACGCTGACCTATAAATGGATCCTGAATGAAAAGCATCATTTTGATTTTTTGGCTGGTCAGGAGCTCATAGATTATTATGCTGAGAATCTGCAGGCAGGACGTCGTAAATTTGCTTCTGAAGATCCCGATTATATGTATCTGGATGCTGGAGAGGGTATTCAAACAAATAGTGGGAGTGGTACTGCCTACCGACTGCTTTCGTATTTTGGAAAAGTAAACTACAATTTAGCGGATAAATATTTGCTATCTGCAACAGCAAGATACGACGGTTCGTCCCGATTTGGAGCTAACAATCAATTTGGTTGGTTCCCTGCTTTATCTGCAGGTTGGCGTTTAAGTCAAGAAGATTTCCTGAAATCTGTCGATGTCATATCGGATCTGAAGATACGCTATGGTTGGGGAAAAGTAGGTAATCAAGAGATTGGTGATTTCGCTTCTTATGGGATGTATCAAGCGAGTTATGCGACTAATCCAACATGGGATCCTGACAATGGAACCGCATACGATATCAATGGTGCTGGTACAGGTACACTACCTTCTGGATATAGACGTGTGCAGCAACCTAACCCAAATCTACGCTGGGAATCGGCTACTCAGCATAATATTGGTGTGGATTTTGGATTTTTTAATCAAAAACTAACAGGTTCATTCGATTATTTTAAAAAGAACACCTCGGATATCCTGATATCGCCACCTTTTATTGCCACTTTGGGTGAAGGGGGCAATCGTTGGGTAAATGGAGCAAGTATGTCAAATAGGGGATATGAATTTTTGTTATCCTATTCATCATCTCATAACCATTGGAAGTATTCCGTAACGGGAAACATGGCTGGATACCGCAATAAAATAGTCAAACTACCAGAAGATGTTATTAATTCTTATCCTGGAAATGGGGTAGATCAAACCATTTTAGGAAGGCCACTTAATTCCATGTTTGGATATGTAGCGGATGGTCTTTTTAGAACCATGGAAGAGGTGAATGCGCATGCAGAACAGGTCGGCAAAGGGTTAGGACGAATCAGATATCAAGATATCAATCAAGATGGTCGAATCGGTGATGAAGACCGAACTTGGCTAGGTATTGCCGATCCAGATTTTATTTATGGAGTAAATTTCTCGGTAGGCTATAAGCAATGGGACGTGAGTATGTTCTGGAATGGGGTTTATGGTGGTTTGGTTAACAATTCTGCTAAAGGTTATACGGATTTTATCAGCTTTTTTGGTGGTGAAAATTATGGTACACGCGTACTGGATGCATGGTCACCACAAAACTCGCAATCAGATATTCCAGCTTTATCATTTAACGATCTCAATAATGAAAAAAGATTCTCTAGTTACTTTGTAGAAAGCGCCTCTTATTTTAAGTTGAGAACACTGGAATTGGGATATAGTTTGTCCTCATCTGTATTGAAAAGAATTAAAAGTCAGGGAGTAAGATTCTATGTATTAGGCGAAAACCTGTTGGCATTTAAAAAGAGCTGGGGAAATTATAAATATACAGGTGTAGATCCAGAAACCCCAAATTCGGGGTATCCAATTCCGTTTTCAATTACCGCAGGTATAAATGTTTCATTTTAATCGTAACCTTGTCATGAAAAAATCAATATATATATGTTACACTGTGTTATCGCTAATATTAGTGAGCAGCTGCAGTGATTATCTGGATATCAATCCCAAAGGTCAATTGGGCGAAAATCAGTTGAATAATGTGGAGGCAGCAGAAAATCTGGTCATTGCTGCATATTCTTCATTGGGTAATGAAAACTATAATAATAAAACAAATAGCCTATGGCCATATGGCGATTTGAGGAGTGGAGATGCTTACAAGGGAGGTGCTGGTACGGGTGATATGGAAGAATGGAACCTCTACGAGACCTTTGTCTCTATGCGGGTAGATGTTGGCGGATTGGATCAAAAGTGGTATCGACAATATGTTGCCATATCACGTGCAAACAATGCTTTACGAGTTATAAATGGTCTGAATGCAACTGACTATCCTAAGAAAGACATCCGCACCGCTGAAATGCGGTTTTTGAGGGCTCATTATATGTTTGAGCTCAAATTACTTTTCAAGTATATCCCTTTTGTAGATGAAAACTTAGCACCAGAGGATTATGTTACCCTATCCAATCGGGAGTATTCTGATACTGAACAATGGAATAAGATTATTGATGAATTTAGATTTGCAGCCACTACATTGCCCGAACAACAGGAGGGTCATAAAGGGAGAGCTAATCAATTTATGGCTAAAGCATATCTAGCGAAGGCTTTACTATATGCGGCATATGAGCAAAATGAGCAACATCAGGTGACAGGTATTAATAGCCAAAAATTGGAAGAAGTGGTGAAGCTTGTCACGGAACTTGAGGGACGCTATGACTTGTCACAGGATTTTGCTTTTAATTTTCTGTGTGAATATGAAAATGGTCCTGAGTCTATTTTTGCAGTGCAGAATTCGCTGAATGATGGAACAGAATTTGGTCGTTTAGATTGGAGTGCTATGCTCAACTATCCCATGAACAATGAGTATGGTTGCTGCGGTTTCCATCAACCAAGTCAAAATCTAGTCAATGCATTCAAAACCGATAATGAGGGTTTACCACAGTTTACAGGATTTAACAATCTAGATCTAACAACTGCTGCACAGGTGAAAACACAAAATGTGGATCCTAGATTATTGCATACGGTAGCTATCGTAGGTCTCCCATATAAATATAAAACTGATTTTATCTTTCAGAATAGTTGGGTTCGCCAAATCGAAACTTATGGCAACTATATGTCATTGAAAGAAGTGGTGTTATATGATAACCCTTGTTTTAAAAAGGTAAATCCATTTATGAGCAGTAGTAAAAATAGGGATATTATCAGATTTGATGATGTCTTGCTCTGGAAAGCTGAGTCTTTGATCGAATTGGGTAGACATACGCAGGCATTACCCATTATAAATAAAATCAGGAAACGGGCAGCTGAGAGTACGTTTAGATTGGTGGATCGTGAAGGTGCGCCTACAGGTCAATTTAAAGTTGCCGCATATGTAGATGGGGTAAACTGTACTTGGAATCAAAATTATGCACGTGAGGCATTGCGTTGGGAGAGAAGATTGGAATTTGCTATGGAAGGGTTTCGGTTCTTTGATCTAGTACGTTGGGGAATTGCGGATACATATATCAATGCTTACTTGCAGAAAGAAAAAACACGACGAAATTATTTGGCAGCTTCGGTATTTAAGAAAAGTAGAGATGAATATTTTCCGATACCATTGTCGCAAATCAATTTCAGTAAAAAACTATATGTCCAAAATTTTGGTTGGTATTAATAATATTAAATTGAACTATGGGAAAAAGGTGGAAAAGTAATGATAGATAATCTGGAATTTTATAAACTTAAAAGTATATGGTAATGAGGAAATTATTAGGTATTTTATTGGTTTTGACAGTATTTAATAGCTGTCATACGTCGTCGAAAACAAAGTCTGTAAAGAATGAAAAATATAGACCTACCTATCATTTTACTCCCAAAGCGGGATGGATGAATGATCCGAATGGAATGATATTTTTAGATGGAACTTACCATCTGTTTTTTCAACATAATCCAGATTCGACTGTATGGGGACCGATGCATTGGGGACATGCTACGAGTACGGATTTAATTCATTGGGAAGAACAACCTATTGCTTTATTTCCAGATAGCCTCGGGACTATCTTTTCGGGTAGTGCTGTAATTGACAAAGACAATACTGCTGGATTTGGTAAAGATGCCTTAGTGGCTATCTTTACACATCATAATCATAAAATCGAAAATCAGAAAACAGGGTTGCACCAATATCAAAGTATCGCTTACAGCTTGGATAAAGGAAAGTCATGGACGAAATATGAAGGTAATCCAGTGTTGCCAAATCCAGGGATTTGGGATTTTCGTGATCCAAAAGTGATGTGGCACGCCGAAAGTAAGCAATGGGTGATGACATTAGCTACCAAACAGTCGATTACTTTTTATGGTTCTCGCAATCTGAAAGAATGGGTCAGGCTCAGTGAATTTGGGAACGAAGTAGGCGCACATGGTGGAGTTTGGGAATGTCCAGATTTACTTCGCTTTTCGACGCCTGATGGTGAAAAATGGGTATTACTTGTGAGCATCAATCCAGGAGGACCTAATACTGGTTCGGCAACGCAATATTTTGTGGGTGATTTTGATGGTAAAACTTTTACTTCGAATCAGCACGATATTAGATGGATGGATTATGGACCTGACAACTATGCTGGAGTAACTTTTTCTAATACTGGCGACCACCATATCTTGATGGGGTGGATGAGCAACTGGGAATATGCCAATACTGTGCCAGCATCGACTTGGCGAAGCGGAATGACAATAGCAAGAATGCTTCATTTACAACAGGTCAAGAACCATTGGTATTTGGTCTCGACACCGATCACAGGGACGGGCAGCGTGGAAGAGATTGGAGATGCAACGCTGGAAAATGGGTCATTAGATTTGAGTAAATATATCAAAGGAAGTAATGGTGCGTTTGAATTGTCATTTGTCGTCGATCAAGTTGCTCCTTTTAATATCTTATTGGGTAATGAAAAAGGAGACGAATTAATGCTTGGATTTGACCAATCAAATCAGCAATACTATGTAGATCGGTCTAAGTCTGGAAATACTAATTTTAGTTCTGCCTTTATTCAACGTACGGTATCACCTCGTATCTCAGATCATAAAACGATCTCCTATAGATTATTGGTCGATCATAATTCGGTGGAGATATTTGCGGATGGAGGAATATCTAATCTGAGCAACTTATTCTTTGTTGAACAGCCTTTTGATGTATTGAATTTGAAGTCTTCACACCCAGTTGGTATTAAGGATTTGAAAGTAAAAATTATTAAGTAAATTTAACACTATTTTAATAGTACAAAGAAGTGCTGTACTATTAAAATAGTGTTGCTATTCAGCATGTTATTCTTTAGTAAAAGTAAATTCACCTCCGCCTTGTTTCAAGACCATTGTTTTTTCTTGTGGATCAAAAGATAATACAATACCCGCTTTCTCGAGTTTGAATGTATCTTTCTCACTAGGTTCTAACTCATTGGCAGCCTGTCCTGTGGCTTGTACAATGAGTGTGTGCCCAGATTTAGTTATGGTGAGTTTAATCGGCACCTGATTCGACGAATAAACTCCTATATATTGATCTAACATAGAGCGATCTACTTGATAAGTTGACCATTGCTGATGAAAGTTTCAGCGTATCTACTTTTGCTATATTTAATTTATTGATTAACTTTAAATTTAGTTTATTTTAAAATATATCAATATGTTATACAAAAGTCTGATCTTCTTCTTCTTCGTACTCACTCAATTTCCGCTTTCAGCTCAGGACTATAAATTGTTAAAGGATATTTCTTATGTAGAGAAGAGTGACTCCGATTTGTATAAACAAGAACGGTGTAAATTAGATTTGTATCTTCCGGAAAACAAATCTGATTTTGCTACGATCATCTGGTTTCATGGTGGAGGCTTAGAGGAGGGTGCTAAATATGTTCCACTGGAATTGCAGGGTAAAGGAGTGGCAGTTATTGCCGTAAATTATCGGTTAAGCCCTAAAGTTAAAGGGCCGGCTTATATTGAAGATGCTGCTGCTGCTGTTGCTTGGGCTTTTAATCATATTAGTCAATACGGGGGTGACCCTGCTAAAATTTATGTTTCCGGTCATTCTGCAGGAGGTTATTTGGCCTTGATGGTGGGGTTGAATAAGGCATATTTGAAATCTTATGGTATTGATGCCAATAACATCAAGGGATTAGCACCTATCAGTGCACAGACTAATACTCATTATACCATAAAGAAGGAGCGAGGCCAGTCAATGGAAATCCCTATCATTGATCAATATGCACCTTTAAGTTTTGCTAGAAAAGATGCACCTCCTATTTTATTAATCACAGGAGACCCTAAATTGGAGATACCTGCAAGATTTGAAGAAAACGCTCATTTAGCTGCAGTGCTGTTAAGTTTAAAACACCCTCAAACTGAGCTTTTCCAGTTGCAGGGCTTTGATCATGGCGCTGTATATGCACCAGGATGCCTCTTACTGTTAAAGTGGATCGCTGCACTTGAAAAAAAATAAAGTAATTTGGCACGGCATTCGTCTACTCTATAAGAGCGTTTGACGATATGGCAAAAAGACTTATTTTATTTCTATTACTATTCTTGATCAGTGATATTTACTTTTATCAAGCTGTAGTTACACTTTTTTCGGGTTCATCAATTCCAATTTTTTATTGGTTTGTTGACGTTTTAATAATTGTCTCGATTGTATCAATTATTTTTCTTCGCCAACGAATAAGTGATCTTCAACGCATTGCTTCTATTTTGATTACAGCAATGTTGCTTGTTTTTATACCAAAGTTGTTTTCTTTTCCGATCCTATTCATAGAAGATATTGGACGATTGTTTCGCGGTTTTCCTGCACGAAGTGTTTATGTGAGTGAAATAGTCGTTTTTATTGCAGTAGCGATCTTTTTAGCTATTGTTTTTGGGCTTACCCGAGGTAGACATCTGTATCGTGTCAGAAAGGAAATTCTATATTTTTCAGATCTGCCCGAAGCATTTGATGGTTTTACGATTACACAGTTATCGGATATCCATTCGGGCAGTTTGAGTAATATAAGAGGGGTGCAGAAGGGTATTGATTTGGCTAATGCACAGAACAGCGATGTCTTATTATTTACGGGTGATCTGGTCAATAATATGGCATCGGAGATGGATCCTTGGATCGATACCTTCACAGCTTTAAAAGCCTCATATGGTAAATATTCAGTGTTGGGTAATCACGATTATGGTGATTATATTAAATGGAATAATGTTTCAAGTAAAGAAGCTAATCTACAGCGTTTAAAAGAAATACACAGGGAGATGGGGTTCAATCTGTTATTGAATGAAGCTGTAACACTTCAGAAACAAGGACAACGCATTGCATTAATTGGCGTGGAGAACTGGGGTAAGGGAGGTTTTCACCAATTTGGCAATCTGACTCAAGCAACGGAAGATATTCCTATAGATTCATTCAAAATCCTGATGTCTCATGATCCATCACACTGGGATGCGGTGACAGTTGATCATGAAAAACATGTCCATCTCACTTTAGCGGGGCATACTCATGGTATGCAGTTCGGAATTGAAGTTTTTGGGTTTAAATGGAGTCCGATTCAATATTTTTATAAGCAATGGGCAGGTTTGTATCAGCGTGATGGTAAATTTTTATACGTCAATAGAGGTTTTGGTTTTCATGAATTGAAGGGGCGGGTAGGAGTATGGCCTGAAATTACTGTACTGACTTTAAAACGTTCTGATTCTGCGACAGCATAAGACAAATAGCACAATACCTTGCTTAGGGCCTATTTTTTTAAAATCCCCTTTTCCACACTCTCATCAATTAGTTTTTCAGCAAAATCCCATATCGTCTTGGAACCTTCATCAATTATTTTCTTTTTATCGTATACTTTGCTGTAGTTAATGTCAAATTCATTCCAAGTTCCACCACTGTTTGAGGTGTTTTGTAGCAGTGGTTCTAAGCGATCCATTGCTCTTGCAAATTTGGCCTCATGAGTGAGCCCTGCTTCAAATTCTTCCCAGATTTCAATGAGCCCTTCTGCCTGCTTTTGTGGAAGTAATCCAAAAATCCGTTTAGCCGCAAGCCTTTCTTCGTCGGTGTTTGTATGATTTTTCTGAGTATCGTAAATAAAGGTATCACCTGCATCAATCTCCACTATATCATGTATGAGTACCATCTTGACAACTTTTAGAATATCAATAGGTTCGTTGGAATGCTCTGCTAATATAATTGCCATCATGGCTAAATGCCAACTATGTTCTGCATCATTTTCATTTCGATCACTATTAAATAGTTTGGTTTTTCGTTGTATGTACTTGACTTTATCAATTTCTTTAATAAAATCGATTTGTTGCTGTAAATTTTTAAGATCCATCTTGATGAAATAAAAGCTGTACTACAATTCTGTATTGATTGGTGTAATTTTTTATCTGCACGAGTTATTCCTTCTATCCTGCGGTTAATATAAATTTTGCACAGCTGATCGGAAAGTTTTTATTGACCATAAATATAGAAAAATTGCAGTACATGCGTTAAATCTTTAGTAGCGGAATACGTAATAATTTATCTGATGCAGTTATATACAAGTATCCGTCTCCGCCGAAATTACAGTTCGCAGTAGCAATACCAAGTTTAATCCTGCCTAACAATAATCCCTCGCTATTGAAGATAACGATTCCATTGCCAGCTGCTGCAAATAAATATCCACCAGCCTGTACTTTGATCCCATCAGCTGCCATCGGTTCTGATGGAAATTTTGACCTAAAATCTACGAAGATCTTACTATTAACAACTTCCAATTTATTATTGAGCGTATACTCCATAATTAAGGGCTGCTTATGATCACTGATGGCGACATATAATTTATCTTGTTTTTCAGATAAGGCAATACCATTTGGTCGAGTCAGGTTGGAGATGATCTGAGTAGCTTTTCCAAAACGATCCAATCGATATACACCGTTTTCTGTAATCTCCCTATTTACTGTATCGCGTTCTCTGTGCGGAAGCCCATAAGGAGGGTCTGTGAAGAAATAATCACCACGTTGATGCTGACAAATATCATTTGGTGAACTGAACCTTTTATGATTCCAGTGTGTACCCAATGGTTTAAATTTTCGGGTAGTAAGATCAATTTGTACGATACGTCTATTTCCATGATCACACGCTATCAAATGTCCTTCCTGATTGATCAATAATCCATTTGTGCCCGGTTCGTCACTATAGATATCAGGGCCTTGATATCCGGCAGGTTCAAGAAATTTCTCAAGTCCATTTTTTAAAGACCATTTATATATGGTATTAAGTCTTGGATCGCTAAATAATAGGTAATTTTCATCGTAGTTCCATACGGGACCCTCCGTCCACTGCATGCCATCTGCTAGCAATTCTACCTTTACAAAAGGATCTATTATTTTATTAAGTTCAGGATGAAATACTTCAATGGTCGCACCATCTAAAAGTTTCGAATTACTTTGCCCGAACATGGTGATGGGATATAGAATGGTCAAGATAAGTACAGCAACTGGGATCATTTTATTGGGTGTCATTCTTTTTTCTGTATTGATTTTTTTATTAAATTATTCTGAACAGCTTTAAATATATGATGTCATTTCTGACCTTTTCAAAGCGAATTATAACGTAATGATCATGAATTCGATCATTACTAGCACTTTAGGTTAAGTAAAGATAGGAATATTTATGGTTTAGTCGAAGTGACGAATTTTTGTGGGTTTGTAGGATTAAATTTTTGTAAGAAATCGCTTGGAGGCATGTCTAAAATCTAATCTCAATAAATTATGAATAGATCAGGTTAATCAAGGTAACGAATGTGTGCTGATCTATTCATAATCAGGGAGTCAAAAGTGATATCCTCTTGTAAAAAACAAAAACTCCTGAACTTCACAAAAAGTGATCAGGAGTTTTTGTTTTTTAATGCTTTTTAATAAAGCAAAAAAATTATTTTAAAACGAACTTAAATCCCATAGAAAAACTTGATGGATCAAAGTTAACGTCATGTGAAATATTCCACCAAGGTTTCCAGTCAAAATGCATCGCTAACGGTGCAGATGGAATTCTAAATTCTAAACCTAATGCGGGACGGATCGCAAAATCCACATGGGTGTCATCATTTTTCCAGTGATAGTTTTTATATCCTTTGTTATAATCGATAAATGATACTTGAGGACCGACACCGATATACCAATATAGACCTCGAGCGCCCTGAATACGTCTGTTATAAGAATAGTCAACACCTAGGACTGTGATATGATCCCCAAATAATACCTGTGCATTTACTGCATCATTTCCGCCAAAATTGTGTTTAATCTGAGGGCCAAATAAAGTCTCCCCATCGCCCAAATCTATTCCTAGCCCAATAGCTGTCCGATAGGGTGTTTGTGCATTTGCCTTTTGCTGCGTGGCAAAAAATAAAGTAAAAAGAGTAAGAAAAGGTAGAATTACTTTTTTCATGATCATTATAAGATATTTTAAGTGAGCGTTTTCAAAATGAAAACTTTCGCTGTTGCAACAAATAGTTTGCCAATTATACTCTGAAATAAATGTTAAAGTTTTATCATATTGTTTATGAGGTAATTGCCGTTTGAATAGTTGTGATCGCCCATTTTCAATAATCAACCAATCTCTTGTTTATGATTAGGGGTGACTGGAGAACATGCTTATTTATAATTTGAATAAAAATTTAAATAGGATGGGTTTACGACTATTCCAGTACAATTGTTAGATCGGTCAGGTAATTTATTATGATTCTTCATACACAAATATATATCCAGCTCCATAGACACTATCAATTCTGATGTTTTTTTCAGAATTGACTAGTTTCCTTATTCGCGAAATAAACACTTCTAAGCTTTTTCCATTAAAATAATCTGTATTTCCCCACAACTGCAAAAGAATATCTTTTTTTAATACCAATTGATTCTGATTTTTAATTAATAAATCAAGAATTTCAGTTTCACGAACAGTTAATTTTTTCTGTTTGCCATTGGACATTGAAAGTAACATACGCTCTTTTATAAAGGTTATGCTTCCTACTGAAACAGGGGCGATAGTAGCCACTTTAATTGGAATTTCTTTCTTTAATTTTAAGAAGTTTTTAATTTTTAATATGAGCTCTTCCATTTCAAAAGGTTTTCCGATATAGTCAATCGCACCTAGCTCTAAGCCTTTCATTCGGTCGATTTTTTCATGAAGGGCAGTTAAAAAGATGATGGCCTGATTCTGATTAATTTTTTGAAGTTGTTTTGCTAATTCAATTCCGTTCATATCAGGAAGCTGGATATCGATAATTGCTAAAGCATATATTCTTTTTTTATACTCATCTAGAGCGATTTCAGCAGACGGGCTCCAATATACACTGATACCTTTAAATCGCAAATATTGAGATAATACTAAGCCCAAATCGGGTTCGTCTTCTACCAAAAGTATATCAAAATAATGGTTTTTATCATGCATACGTAGCGTGGTTATGGTTGTATTATTATTATTATTAATTTAAATCTGGATCCTTTACCGATCTTAGATTCCACTTTTAAATCCCAATCCAATAAGTCTATAATTGTTTTTACGTAATATAGTCCTAAACCTAAACCTGGTTTTTTACCACTTGATTTAGAGCGATAGAATTTCTCAAAAATATGTTTTAATTCTTCCTGATGGATACCAACACCATTGTCTTCAATATTTAAAATTAACTCATTTTGTGTCTCTTCCCAATAAAAAGAAACTTTCGGTGAAGCACTTTGATTGAATTTTAACGCATTGTTCACCAGATTGTCTAAAATAGAAAAATATAAAGAAGAATCTATCCATATCTTTTTAGATAATGATAGGGGAGTATAACTGACCTCAATTTTTCCTGAATGGCGTAGCGATATATCTTTTAAAAACTCTTTTGTTAATGAACATATATCTTCTTGTTTTAAATCAGGTTTCTGTTTTGGCAAAGAGACAGATTCTAAGATTTGTTTAAAATAAGTTTTCAATCGATCGGCTTGCCGCTCTATCACATTGCCTAAAGATCCAATTTCGGCGGTATTTAATATGGCCTTTTGCTCCTTTAGGGTTTCTGCACAGATCAGAATGGTCGTGATGGGAGTATTAAATTCGTGCCGTATATGATTTAAGAATTCAGTTTTTAATTCCGTTTCTTTCCTTTGGTCGATCCAATTTTGATAGGTGAGGTAGTTAATTGTGATAATCAGTAGTATACATAAGATCGAAAAACATAATACAGGCAGCATATCCATCAATACTCTTGTCATTCTGTCGGGGTAATCGACATATAGACTGTAGGTAAATCTATAGGCGACATGACTCGCTACACTGACGGATAATTGGAGTATCTTGTTATTATTATTTATATCTTTTAAATTTCCGGCTATCTCGGTATTAATTTTTCCGTCATCTTTAAGGGAAAAAGTCTTCCAATCATGTCCATTTGGTAATAATAAATCCAATCGATCAAATACTAACTTATATGATAATGTGGTATCCAAATGATGTTTTGCTAATATTTCATTAAACACCATATCCATGTTTTGATATCGGCGCAATTCTCCCAAAAAAGAGGACAGCACCTGCTGTTGTTCCTGTTGTAGTGCCTTTGGATTATTTGCTAATGTACGATATAGACTTGATAACTGTGGCTCTAAAAACTGTTGAAACAGTTTATTTCCGCCAGGGAATAGTTTGTCATTCATCACATATTGACCATATGATTTTTCGATCTTCTGTTTTTGAATATTTTGAAAATTTTTATCCTTGTATTGATAAGTATTGAATACCAAAAAACCAATCAATAAGCAAAGCATAAAAAAACTACAGCATAACACCCATTTATAAAATCTGGGATTGTGTCTTAATATCATATTATAAATCTAGGATAATTTCAGTTATCCTAATCATCATTAACCTTTTATTAGGTTTTCATTATCCTTCTATTAATCACTTGAGCGTATTATAAAGGTTATTTTTGAAGCATAATTAAATTATAAATCTATTGATGTCATATGAAAAATAACAAATTTTTGACCGCAGTGTTACTTATCTTAGGCTTAATGCAAGTAAACACGATTGTGGCTCAAGTAAAGGAATCTGAATTAAGGAAGCAACAACTTGATTTTGTAAATCTAGGCTTTGGAATGTTTATCCATTATGGAATGCCAACCTATATGGATCAGGATTGGTCAGATCCGAATGCTTCGCTAAGTTTGTTCAATGCTCCTAAATTGGATGCAAACCAATGGGCTCTCGCTGCAAAGTCAGCTCATATGACTTATGGCTGCCTGACTACGAAACATCACAGTGGATTCCCGATCTGGGATACTAAGACCACAAACTATAATGTGATGAATACTCCTTTTGGACGTGATGTAGTGAAGGAATATGCTGATGCTTTCCGTAAAAATGGATTAAAAGTGATGCTTTATTATTCTATTTTAGATACGCATCAAGAAATTAGACCTAACCATATAACCAGCAACCATATTCAGATGATCAAGGATCAATTGACGGAACTGTTAACTAATTACGGTGAAATTAATGCATTAGTAATTGACGGTTGGGACGCTCCATGGTCTCGTATTTCTTATGATGATATTCCTTTTGATGATATTTATTACCATATTAAATCTCTTCAACCTCAATGTTTGGTTATGGAACTTAATTCTGCGAAATACCCTGGTGATGCGTTATTCTATTCAGATATTAAATCATATGAACAGGGTGCTGGACAGTTTATCTCCAAGGAACATAATAAACTTCCTGCGATGGCTTGCTTACCACTTCAACAGAATTGGTTTTGGAAAAAATCATTTCCTAAAACTCCCGTTAAGGAGGTCAAGAGTCTTGTCAATGATTTCATAATCCCTTACAATGGTGCCTATTGTAATTTTATGCTTAATGTAGCTCCTAATGCTGACGGACTTATTGATGAAAATGCATTGATCGCACTCCAGGAGATCGGAAACTTGTATAAAAATAAACCCTCTTATTCGGAATTACCGGCTTATGAAAGTCCTGTAATAGGAAGTAATATGGCACTAAAAGCATATACAAATTCGAGCTGGAGTGACGATATGAATCTTATGGATTTTGCAAATGACGATAACTTTGGGAGTTCTTGGGTGTCAAATGCTGCCGCTTCTGCTAGTCCATGGTGGGAACTTGCTTTTGAACGATCAAAAGCATTCAACACAATTGTGATTACAGAAGGAAAAGATCATCCATCGGTTTACAATCTAGTTTATTTTAAAGACGGAAAGTGGTACCCAATCCTTGCTGAGCAGAAAGATCAAGGACGTATCAAGATATTCAAATTTAAGACTGTGATAGGTCAAAAAGTGCGGTTGAATATGAAGCCAAAAAACGGGAAAGTTGTACTGGCAGAGGTAGGGATATATCATGAAAGAACATAAATTTTGCCATTAAATATAAAGACATTCAAGAGTAATAATTTTTATTACTCTTGAATGTCTACTTTGAGCGAAAATTTTATCCATGATAATAAGATAGCTATACGATTTGGTACTTAATTCGCTGCAGGATCGATAAGCTCATTGCTAAGGGATATAAATTTTAAAAGATTATATCTCAATTCGTTTATTTTTGATTTACTTTCCATTCATTTGTGAAGAATCCCGCGTCTATAATTCCTGCCGGTCCATTTTTTAACATAGTTAAGTTGAAAAACATATAATCAGGAAAACCACTTGCGCCAGCAAAATATTGATTTGCCCCTGCTGCTTGCATACCACTAAGTCCTGTGCCGGTAATCACCCCAACAGCTCTTGATTGTGTGCCTGGTTTTTTCCAATAAAAATATCCGCCTAGATCACTTCCATTATAAATTTGTTTATCTATTTTGATCTGACCTGGGAGTACCGTAATTGGACAGTCTTTTAATAAAATATCCCAAGCACTGTTTGTTTTTGAATTACCAATGAGTATGATGTTATGTTCCGTATATTTATTTGCTTCAAAATCACGGTCAGCGATTATTTCAAATGCTCCATTTCCTCTATAATACCAGGCTTCTGCATCATGGCGTACTTTTTCTAATGCCCACTTATTTTCTTCCTTGGTACCCATGGTTCCATAAACATATACCATCCCATGGTTAAATGCTTCTTTAAAAGTACCATTACGATGTGGCCCCTTTTGATCTAATGATGGCTTTGTTATGATGCTCCAGATCTGATCTTTTTTTTGTAAAAAGATGAAAGACTCGTTCGTTGTATTCCTTTGGTATGTAATGGTATTTAAACTATCGAGGTCAATAGTCAATGCAACATTTTTATCAAAATCTGCTAAATCCAACGAGAGCACCTCTACATTCTCTGTTTTGCCGATTATGGTTCCTCTCTCCCGATCTCGTGTTAGGACAATATGTGAATAATCTAGTGGCTTTTCCTGTTGATATACTGTACCCCAATAGTAGGAGGAGGATATCCCAGGATTAGCGGTTTTGAAATCGATATGATTGACGTCAATGGCAGCTTTTCGTTTATGTATTTTAAAATAATCAAATAAAGGTTTCCAGTCTACACTTTCATTACTATACCAATGTGATCCACCTGGATATTCATAATAATTGAAATCGGGATGGAATGTACCCAATAACTTACGCATCTGACGAGCATAATCTACGGATACTGTACGGTCTGCATCACCATGCAATACATATATCCCAAGTGGCTTATAATTGGTTGCATATGCTACTACGTCGCTTTGATTGCCAGATCGTAATAATATATTTTCTAAGGCATTTTGTCCTTTTTCTGGAATCAATCCGTCGGCAGAACCGTAACCCTTTAAGGTTGGATATCCTGCACATGGTGCTATTGCAGCCCATTTGTCAGGATACGTTGCTCCCAAAAACCAAGTGCCATGTCCTCCCATAGAATGGCCTGTTAGATAGATTTTTTGCGTATCTGGTTGCAAAGTTTGTTTCGCTAAACTGAGCACTTCCAACGCATCTATTCTCCCCCAATCTTCCCAGTTGAATCCTCGTGGTCGACGATTGGTCGGTGCCACCAGAGTTCCCCAGTCTTTTGCCTGATATGCTTGTGCTTGACCAATGGCTTCTACTCCAGCTCCATGAACGGATAAAAAAAGCGCATCACCAGATTTTTCGCCACCCAATGCTGGATTTACCGCATAGTATTGTAAACTATTGTCTATCGTACTTATAAAGGTGACCCGATATGGCGTATTACTATTGACACTTTTCAATGGAATTTTTTTCTGATCGATTAATTGACTTTTATTCCAAATTGAAATATCCGAAAGAATCTCTCCTAAGCTATGGATTGTTGAGGCATCGATAGGAACAATAACTTTTCGAGTACTATGCGCCCTGATTACGGGTGAGATGACAGATGCTTTTTGATTTCCTGTGTTGCTCTGTATCTTTAGATTATGTACATCTTTATTACTATTGTTGATGAGTACAATACCTAAGAGCAAATGTTGGTTATTTTTGCCTTGTACAATATCGGGTTGCGTCAGATCTTCGGTACCGATGATGAGCTGGTTTTTAATGAAACTCAGCTGTGCCGCGATGGACGAACCTCTAACATAAAATTCATTTAAACCTTTTTTTAACTGAAATGGAATATTTAACCATCCCATGCGGTATGGATCTCCAGTATGCAATTCTCCATTAATTAATACAGCACTATTTCCTCTAATATTAAGTAATGCAGACTGTACTTTGTCGGATTGATAAGTGAGATATAGATAACTTGAACGAGGACCTCTATAAGTGGTCGACATCGACCTGCTGGTTTGATCTTGTTGAGCTACACGGCCAGGCCCTGGAGGATTGTTGGGTTGCTGCAGGTTGGCATCCATATTTTGCTGACGCCTAAAAAAACCATTTGTATCTGCTTTTGCAGCAATCCATAAAGATTTTTCTGAAGTTCCATCCCATGTTTTTCCAGCTATGGGACGAGGGAGTCCATGTTGGTAATATTGTGACAACAGCTCATCAGTATATACTGCTTCCCGACCATAACTGTAAGGAATATCTACCGTAAGTCCTTCTGTGAATTTATATGTATTTTGGGCAGAAGAAAGAGTGCAGATTACAGTTAAACATAAGCCTATAAATAAAGTTTTTATACTTAATCGTAATAAATGGTATTGCATAATAAAAGGGTTTAGTACGTCTAATATACGGATCTTTATTTTATCTCCTTTAAATTTCAGTATAAAACAAAGCCAAAAATCTTCTCGATAAGCATCGAAATGTTGACTTGAATAAAAATTAGCACTTTAGTTTTCTTTTTATCGGATTGTTCATCACTATTTGTCTTAAATTTGTTTTATTCTTATAAACTATTATATGTTCAATAGGTATAAGTTTATCGTCACTATAGCTGAAAATGAACTTTTTAATGCGTAATAGTAGTGGAAAAGATCTCATTATATATAGCAGTCAAAATAAAATAGAAAGCAGTGAAAGAAGCTGAAATTGAACGAAGAAGCTGGTGTATTTGTCAGGAATGCCAGGGTAAGGGTAAAAAAAGTCGAAAGCTTACTAAAAAAATGCGACTTATTTATCAAGCAGCATATGATCAATTTGAAAAAACTGGTGGTAATGGTGTTGCTCCTGTTAAACCAAAAGGACATCTTTCTCTTTGTTTGAACTGCAATGGTTCTGGTTTAATACAGTCATCAAGTTGTCCGCTCGCCAATAATGAAAATTATCCTCACGTTGCTATTGTAGGTGGTGGTATCGGTGGAGTAGCATTAGCCGTAGCTTGTCTGCACCGGGGTATTCCTTATACGCTCTATGAGCGTGATCTTAACTTCAATGCGCGTTCTCAAGGTTATGGTCTCACCTTACAGCAGGCTAGTAAAGCGATTTCAGGGTTAGGCATTCTATCCTTAGAGGATGGGGTAATATCTACAAAACATGTCGTTCATACGATTGACGGAAAAGTCATTGGTGAATGGGGAATGAGAAAGTGGGTACCTGAAAAAACAAACACAGGTGATAAGCGTTCAAATGTGCATATTGCACGACAATCCTTGCGTTCAGCCCTTTTAGATCAATTAGGTAGTCATGATACGGTTCTGTGGAATCATCAATTGGTAGATTTTAAAGAAACGGAGTCGGATGGTCTTTTGCTAAGCTTTCAAGTTGATGGAGAAGTGAAAACTGCCAAAGCCGATCTTTTGGTCGGAGCTGATGGCATTCGCAGTTCTGTCCGGAGATTGTTAATAGGAGAAGATATTGCTCCTTTACGTTACTTGGGCTGTATCGTTATATTGGGTATATGTCCTTTGAGTGCTTTAGAAAATTTTCATAGCCCT
This sequence comes from Sphingobacterium sp. PCS056, assembly GCF_023273895.1. Classification (NCBI taxonomy): domain Bacteria; kingdom Pseudomonadati; phylum Bacteroidota; class Sphingobacteriia; order Sphingobacteriales; family Sphingobacteriaceae; genus Sphingobacterium; species Sphingobacterium sp. PCS056. Next base: position 2,411,605 of record NZ_CP096883.1, read on the forward strand.
TTACTCGATTCTGCCACTGTGTTTCAGACTGCTAATGGGAATGAACGCATCTATATCATGCCTTATTCATCGGACTCAGTCATGTGGCAGCTTAGTTTCCCTATGAGTGAAAATGAAGCTAAAGCGTTGAGCGATCGAGGATCACAAGCCCTTAAAGAGGAGGCATGTCGACGGACGCTATGGCATGATCCGATTCCTCAGATTTTAGCTGCGACCCAGGCAGCTCAGATCTCTGGCTATCCTGTGTATGATAGAGAAATTCTTGATGCAGAATGGTTGAAAGGAAAGGTGACACTTATCGGAGATGCAGCTCACCCAATGAGCCCATTTAAAGGTCAGGGGGCAAATCAAGCGCTGCTGGATGCACTTGCATTAGCGAGAGGCATATCAAGCGCATGTGGGTCATCACATTGGAAAAAAGATGGTATTAGAAAAGCGGTACTGGTTGATTATGAAGAAGAGATGATCATGCGCAGTGCGATTAAAGTGAAAGATTCAGCTGATGCAGCAAAATTTTTACATTCTGAAATGGTGCTGATAGAAGGAGATGAACCCAGAGGAAGCTGTGTCAAGAAGAATTAATCTAACTTGTTGATGAATAAGAAGTATTGGAGTTGGGAAGCTGAAATTTTAAATGTATGGATCATCTTATTTAATCAGTTGGATGATCGTCCTCTTTAAGCTAAAAGAGGACGATTGGATTTTTAGAAATGTAAGCGCATAGATAATATACATTGACGTAAATTTCCTTGCGTGATAAATCCTCTTCCTCCATAATAGTAACGTTGGTTGAACAGGTTCTCTGTGGTAAAGTTACAGGAAAATTGCTTGTACTGATATCCAATAGTACTATTAAACAGTGTATAATCGTCTGTAGAGAAGCTTCCTGCCGTTTTGCTGTTGATGATTAAATCCTGACCTACATAATTACCACCGATACCCAGTATCCATTTACTTGCATTGACGATTGCTGTTTCATAATTCACATACCAAGTTGCAGACCATGTAGGACCGGAGTTAACGGGTCTCAAACCTGTTGTTGAGTTTTCAGCTTTTGTTATTTTACTTTCATTGTAGGCAGCACCACCATGTATGAATAGATTTTGAATAGGTTGTATCTGGATATCCAATTCTATACCTCGGCTGTATTGTTTACCATCCTGAATATATTTTGTGGCATCATTTTGATCCGCCATCACGGTATTACGGACGTGAATATTATAATAACTAAATGTTGCATCTAACAATTGATGAAGGCCAGATATTTTAACTCCTGATTCCCATTGTGTACCATATTGAGGTTTGAAATTATATAAAATTCCATTGATACTTGTGGGAGCAATATTCTGAAATCCGCTCATATAGTTCGCGAAAAAAGTAAATGTTTTAGGAATGATCTGGTAGGTCATACCTATTTTTGGTGTCATAGATGTCTGTTTATATGCCCCTGTTGTGGTTGCTGTAGATACATCTTTTGTCCCATTGTTGATTAAGCTGCTGTATCTAGCACTTAGCATGATCGATAGTGCACTAAATGGTTTGATAACATCGGAAATGTACGCTGAATAGGTGTTTTGAGGTGATATAGTATGGTTAGGTTGTTTGGGCAGCACTATTTTCGTAATCAGATCTGCATTAAATAAATTTGCTGACAGGGATGGATTATCGATAGATACGGTATCGATATAGCCTGCACTTTTATAATTTGCCATATAACTATAGCGATAGTAATCCAGTCCAATCAGGAGTTTGTTGTCCCAATTGCCAATGCTGAAATTACCGATAAAATTTTGTTGTACTTGGTGGTTGGTGATATCTTCGGCGTCGTACCGCAACACCTTTCTTGCTACAGCCGTATTATTGGTCACTAATAAATTGGTTTGATAAGTGCCATTTGAAGTACCGTACGTCGTAGCAAGATTGGTTTCTGATTGCCAATGGTCGGAAATTAAGTAACTTATTTTTGCATAGAAATTGATCGATGTTGTTTTCCATAATAAGCTATTATCCGTATACGATTTGTTATAAGCGAGGTCCAAATCTTTAGAGTTCTGTACATTGACCAATTGACTATTTATGAGTGGGCTGGCGGGAGTAAATAGCGGACTATTGGTCGCGATTTTACGTAAAAACTCGGCTTCAAGCTTAACTTTTAACTTGTCATGGAGTTGGTAAGTAAAACTTGGTGCCAAAAATATGTTTCTATTTAATCCTTGATCTTGAAAGCTTTTTCTGTCAGAATACGTGCCAAAAATGCGAAATAGCGCTTTATGGCTAGAATCTAAAACGGAGTTGACTTCTATGCTTGAGCGTTGCAAATTATTATTACCTGCCGCAAGTGATAAATTTGTAAATGAACTATCGATGGGTGCGTAAGTTTGTACATTGATAAGACCTCCAAAAACCATATTTGCGCCACCGAACAAGGTTCCGCTTGGACCTTTGATCACATCTAACTGTTGTATGTTACTGTTATCATCACTGTATTGTAGATAAGCATTTAAACCATTTCTAAAATTGCTTCGGGTTCTAAAGCCACGAATTGAAAAATTTGGAGCTAATCCAGCCCAACTTGGAGTGACCCCGGTCGCATTGGACAACAGGGCTGTTTGGGTATAATAATTTCTGTTTTGAGTAAGTTTGGGTCCTACACTAGTTGTCACCTGTGGATTTTCATAATCAGTAATATTTAATCTTGCTGTTTGAATGCTTGATCTGTCTTTTTCGCTGACACGAGCTTTTACGAATACCGAATCTAATTGCTTTAATATAGGTTGGTCTTTGGACTGTGCGTGTGCTGTATGAATGGAAAGAAAAATGATAATTGCATTGACAATTAAAAGTGTAAAATGTGTTATGCGTATGAACATAAGTACTTGCGTGGTAAGAAAAATATGGAGAATTATTTGGAATCAGTACCCTAGACCTAACCTGCTAAAATTTGGATTAGGATCGGGTATTTGCTTATGCATATTTGTAGCAAAATCGATTTTGGTTAAACTCGAACTTTTTGCCTTGCTTTAAAATCAATTCCTGTACTTCAGCACATCTAACTATTGTGCTTCGTATTTAGAATTGCATATGATCTTTTTGTTCTGTGCAAGGATATGGCGCAGTTTAAGACTATGTGCGAATAGACCCAAAATAGGACTTCGTAATTTCTATTTTTTAAGAAGTCGATATAAAAAATGACAGAGAAGACACTATGTTTTAGAATAATGCAGATCGCTCAGCTAGATAAATCGAGAAAAGGCATTTTTAAGGAAATAAATCGATTATGCCATATAACCTGTAGGAGGCTTGAGTTGTCTGTTAAAAACGTACAGCTTCCACATCGGGGTGTTGGATAGTCGCACATGATTTTGAGATGTAATTGGAAAATACTGACTGTCTTTGACGACTGGGAATTGATGATGACAGATTAATAAGGTAGATTTTGAAAAATTTTCTTGAAGATCTTTATGCTTTTGTGTATCTTTTTTCAAGGCTCTCATCAAGAAGCAATTACCGTTGCAGTGCATCGTGATATTGTTCTTGTTGATACAATATTTTGTAGCAATTTCACTTCGGTTTGCATAAAAACTCAATACAATAAATGCCTTGCTAAAAGTCATCACGGTGATGGATATCAAGAGTAATATTGTCGTAATTAATTTCAAAATCTGTTATTCGATGATTTAGTGAGCTGTTGCGAATATAGCTGATTTTTTTTAAATCTTCTTTTAGCGATCGCTAATTTATACTAATACCTTGTACAAATTTTTCAACTGCTATTTGAAGCTTTTATAAATTCAGTATTGCGCCTGCTTACGTGTAGCGATACGTTATCATTTAGCAACGTTTTATCAACCCAAAAGCTACTGATGACAGTAGCTCTTTAGTAGCTTTTTAGTATATCTTCAGTACATCTCCAGTACACTATTGGTAGGGAATTAGTACACTCCCGGTACACTCCCCGTACACTCCCCGTACACTTTTCGTATGTTCATTGTGATTAATTTGCGCAAATAAAAATGATGTATCCTGTCATATAACGCCTGATCAGGTCTATTTCTGCCATTTTGGTCATATGATGCCATTGTGGACATCTTTTTTCTTTCCACTCTTCATCTTTGTGTTGTCAACAAAAAATTAAAATCATGGTAAAACAAAAAAGTTTAATCAAGTGTATAGTAGATTTTTTCTTTATCAAACCTTGTCATCAGAGTGATGTAGTTCGTATGAAAAGCGGTTTATACACATCTCAAATCTACACGTATTCCAATTTTAAGATGAAGCTTGAAAATATGTTTACATTTTGTCCTGTGGTGCGTAAGGCTCTTCTGTATGTACGATTAAACAATTTGCTGATGCTACTCATAAGTAACAGATTGTCTTTGCTGGTTTATCGGAATCAGAATGCCAAGGTGATCAATGGAGGCGAAAGGCATATGGGAGGTAAATATTCATGTTGATCCGATGAGGTGTATCTTGATTGATGCAAGAGTGTCAAAGCGAGGATGATGTTTTTGTACTTATGTATTTTTAATTAATAGAAGGATTGTTGTCTGAATCATCCAATAATAACTTGATCAAATCGTATTCTGCCTGCCAAATATCTTTTTTGGCTTTTTGGTAACTAAGGACTGATTCGTGGTATTCTGTCAAGATCAATCTACCTCCACGATAGGCAGAATCTTGTTCTTTTACAGCTTGAGCGGCTAATTTTTCAATGTGGTGAAGGCGATCAATCTTCAGCTGGGCAGTCTTAATTTTAGTATTCTGTTGCTGTGTTTTGATCTGGTCAATGTGCTGTTCTTCTTGTAATTGCAATTCCAAAACATGAGCATTTAGTATTTCTTTTTTTAATGTAGGTTGCGCTGTGAAATAAGCAGAAAGGGGGATACGGAGTGCAATATTGACATAACTATTTCCATACCAAGCATTATTTTTATCGAGGCGAAATTCATTGCTGAAATATTGTTTTCCTAAATAGGCATTTGCAGTTAATGTCGGTAGTAGTTGCTTTTTAATGCTCCTTCTCTGCAAGAGATTGATCTGCTGATCAAGCGCTATAGATTTGATGGCAAAATTTTCTTTTTTGAGGTGTTCGACAAAGCCCTTGATAGCTTCGATATTTGAACTTAAAGTCTGTGTGTTTTCTAAGTTGGTATATTTACGTAGCTCTAGGTCTGCATCTATGAGAACAGACCATGCTTCATATAGAGTAATGCGTTTGCGCTCGTATTCTTGTTGGGCGCTAAGGTATTGATTGGATGGAAGTCGTCCCGCTTCATAACGCGCTTTGCTAATCTGTAAAATATCCGCATAAGATGCAGAATCTTTTAATGCCATTTCATATTGTTGTGTGGCGAGTACAACAGAAGCGTATGCTAATGTCGCATCATGTTTCCAATCTTGTTTATGTTGATCTCTAATGATTTCCGCTTTTTGGATTTCTAGGGACTGCTGTTTTTCATTAAGCTGTCGTTTAGGATCAAATAAGCTCCACTCCATTTGGATCCCAGCTTTAGAAGACCATTTAGTAGCAAACTTTAAGGGTATAATAGCTCCATCCAATGCGTTGGGGTCAAAAGCGATGGCGGGTACTGGTGTTGTTGGAATAATGAGATTGCGCTGCAAATTTGCATCTATATAAAATACTGGAGTGCGATTGCTTTTTATTTCTTTTAATTCCTGTTCTTTGATTTCTTTACGTAGTAAATCTTGCTGGTGAGTGAGGCTTTGATCGACATTGTTCCATAATTGTTCTATGCTCAAGGCCTGCGCTTGAACGAAGATTGGAAAAATGGCCAGTATAATGATTACAATCTTTTTCATACTAAAAAACAGACGCTGGTTCCAGTTTAGCAATTTTACGAACCGCAAATAATGAACCGCCAACTGAAATAATTAAAGTGATCAATAATAAAAATAAAGCAAATATTGGTGAAATATCAATAACTAAACCTGATCCTGCTACACCAAACTTGAATCCGATAAGTAAAAGCATGGCAATCAAATAACCTATTATAGCATATAAAAAAGCTTGTGCTATAATGAGCTTATTGACATAACTTTTTTTCGCTCCAATAGCTTTTAATGTACCATAGTCTTTGATTCTGTCTAAAGCTGAAGAATAGAGGGTGAGTCCAATGATGAAAAATCCACTGATCATGGCAAAAAGGACCAATGTACCGAAGCTCATGCCCATATTGGATGTTACCAAGATTTCTTTGATTGTAGATTTTTGCAATTTTTTGGCATCCCAAGCCCGCAATTGTGGAAATAGTTGCGTAATCTCATTACTGATCTTTTCTTTATCTGTTCCTGGTTTTAATCTAGCAATGATGATATTCACTTTAAATGGTGGGACATTTCCTAAGAGTCTTGCATTGTTGGTGGAGGTGTACATCAGACTGGCTCCGAATGCTTGTGCTTGTTTTGTTATCAAACTTATTTTAGCCCTTTGTCCATTGATTTCAATAGCTTTGTTGACGAATAGGGTGGTATTCCAGGTTTTTGAACTAAAAAATTCAGCTGATACTGAGCCTGGATCTGTGAGTGAGGATAATATCCCTTCTTTTATCCGATCTTGATCAGGACCCATAACATAATCTGGAGCATCGGCTCCAACTAAAGTCACTGAAGCTGTTTTTCCATCTAAAAAGGTAGCTCGAGCTGGTGCTAGGATCACTGGAAAAGTTTGCGCTATATCGGGTAAGCTTCCGATTTGTTGTACTAATCGCTGATCGAGACTATTGACTGTATTGATATTGCTACTCTGGGCTTCTATGATCCATAGATCGTTATCTTGAACAGGAGCGTTTCCTACTAGATTACCCATTAGCCCCATTAGAAAAAAAAGAAGTCCCAATTGTTGACCGATTAGAAATATACTGATCACAATAGCGGTGATAATACCGACACTTTTTGCTCGGTCGTATTTGATGAATTTATAGGCCAATCTCAACATATTACTTGATCTTGATCGTACAGTCTACTTTTGCGTTAATGGCCAGTTCGTTGTTCGTACTTAGCTGTATTTTGATTTTTCGAACACGACGGTCTTCGCCTTCATTTGCGGTTTCATAAAGGATGGATTTATTGGATAATATAGGACTTGTATAAATGACATGTCCCTCTATTGCTTTATCTTTTCTTCCCACTTGGGAAATGGTGACCAACTGACCAACTTTCACGTCTTGTGCAAATAATTCATCTACTTCGGCCTCTACAATTGGTTCAACTACATTTACTATTTTTCCAAGCTCAGTCGTACTACTGATACTTTGTCCAACATGAGCCGTTAAATCCATGACGATTCCTGATTTACGCGCTTGAATAGTAAAATCTGTAACCAGATTTTTTGTTTTCTGTATCTGTAAATATTGTTCCTTTTCGGCAATCTGTTGAGCTTTGTATTTTTTTTGAAGTCCTTCTAGTATAAATTCTTCTTGACGCCAGTTGGAGTAATCTGTTTCCATTACTTCTCTTGTCTCCGCATTTTTGGAAAATAGTTGTTTTGAAGTTTCATATTTATCTTGCAATTCTTGCACATGTAGTTTCCCTCTATGGATATCCTCCAGTGATATTGCGTTTTGAGCTTTTATACTGTTGAGCTTTGCCTGCTCTTGTTTGATATCCAACGGAGCATTTCCTTGCTCAAGCTGGATAAGAATCTGTCCTTTTGTTACCGAATCACCTTCTTTGACCAATACTTCCTTAATCAGTGCTGGGGTGGTACTAGCAATAAGGGCCCAATCTTCTGCTGGAATAATTTTTCCTAATGCCTTTACTTCGCTTACCTGTTTTAGGATCTGGTCGCTGCTTTGGGTAGCTTTTGGTTTCTTATCCGAACTGCATGCACCTGCAATCATGGCAATGACCATCATGATCGTTAACCTATTTGTAATCTTCTTCATTTCTAATTGCATCTGAAACTTTTCCTTCTTCGACATATATTACTTTGTCCGCATATTGGCGCAGTCGTAAATCATGAGTGACGATGACGACTACTTTGTTTTTAGAAGCTAGTGTTTTGAGCTCTTTCATAATGCTCTCAGCGCTTTTTGCATCTAATGAAGCTGTAGGTTCATCACAAAGAATCATGGATGGACTTGTTACTAAAGCTCGTGCTATGGCCACTCGTTGCTTCTGTCCACCACTGAGTCTTTTTGGAAGCGTATACATACGGGTAACTAATCCGACTTCTTCCAAAGCTATTTTTGCTCGTTTGGTCGCCTCATTTTTTTTTATTCCTTGTAATATAAGTGGTTGCATGACATTTTCTAAAGCGTTTAATGGTTCGATAAGGTTAAACTGCTGGAAAATAAAGCCTATTTCATGTAGGCGTAATGTCGCTAAATCTGATTCTTTTAATTCGCTCACTTTCTTGCCTTTATATATGACTTCACCTTCTGTTGGATAGATCACAAAACCTAGAATAGATAATAGCGTAGTCTTTCCGCTGCCCGATGGGCCCATAATCAAGGTCAATTTATTCGTTTCAAAACTGATAGTCGTGCTGTCTAATGCAGTTATGGTCGTATCGCCTGTCTTATAAATCTTTTTGACATTTTCTAATGTGACGATTTGCTCTGGCATATCATATTTTAGTAAAAACAACTATAGTGAGGCCATGTTTGCCTTAGATATACGAATATCGACAAAATTTTAGACACCAAGAAAATGTAAAAAAAATCAATCTTTGGGATTTGATAATAACACTCCCGTACTTAACGTATAGGAGTGTTTTTAAGCTTCATTTAATGATTTTTTGGTACAAGAATCGTTTCCTCTATAATGGGGATGTTCATGTCCTAAGTTTTGTTACTGATCCAAAAACTCAGCAACAAAAGTGTCGAAGGCTTGTGGATTTTCTGCTTGTACCCAGTGACCGGCATTGGGAATAGTTTTGATCGTAGCTTTTGGAAATTGAATTTCGATGTTTGTCTTGTCTTCTGGAAGTATATATCGAGATTTTTCGCCTGCTAAGAATAAAGTTGGGCCTTCAAATACTCCTGATTTGATCCCTACGGTAATGAAATCAGTATATTTTCCTTTTAAAACATCTAAATTAAAACGCCAACCTAGTTTTCTATTTTCTTTGATGTAGACGTTTTTTAATAAAAATTGAATTACACCGGGCTCTTTGATATATTTTTCGAGCGCGGTCTGCACATCTTTTCTATTTTCGACATTTTCAATATTTACGGCACTTAGGGCATTGAATATATCTTCATGATGCGGCGGATATGGTTTCGGTGCAATATCTGCCACAATAAGCTTTCTTACTTTTTCGGGATGGTCGATTGCAAATTGCATCGCAACTTTACCACCTAGTGAATGCCCTAAAAGATCAATTTTATCTGCTCCAATTGCTTTGATATAAGTATATAAATCATCGACCATGGCTTCTATAGACATCTCATCGCTATGAAAACTCCGACCATGATTACGCAGGTCTAGCAGATGTACCTGCCTTTTTTCACCGAAACTGCGACCAAAAGTCCCCCAATTGTCCGACATGCCAAATAATCCATGTAAAACCACTAAAGGAATACCTGTGTTTTGTGCTCCATATATCTTGCTGTATTGTAGTTCTTCCAATGTTAATCTGTTTTAATAAATGCTTCAGTTCTTATTCAAAATTACTAAAATTAATTTATAGGGTTGTACTATAAATCCATTTGCATCACTTATATTGGTTGTAAGTGAGATCGATTTTATAATAAATATTGCTCGTAACTCCATCCGAGTAAACTGCTGCTCATATGATTTGGTAAACTGGTGCCTGCAGTATCTTTTTATGATGGCCGTACGTTTTTACATACTGTCGGAAGTAAATGGCTGAATAGATGATAGTATCAATTGCTGAAAATATTAATGTAGATTTGTACTATTAAAGAGGCTAGATGGTCTGAAGAATATATATAATAAGCAGTAATGATAGCAGATTTTTTTCGCGATTTTGAAATATTTACAGAACAGGAAATTAGTAAAGTGATTCAACTTTTTGAATTGAGGGTTTTGGATAAAGGTGATTATTTTGTTCGTGAAAATCAAAGATGTAATGAAGTCGCATTTATACAATCGGGAATTTTTCGTTCATTTTATACAACTCCTAAGGGCGATGATATTACGTATTGTTTTCGATTTCCAAATGATTTGATTGCGGCCTATTCATCTTTTATAACAGGAAACCCAAGTGTAGAAGCGATACAGGCTATTTCTCAGGTGTCACTGTTGGTGATTCAAAAAAATAAACTTGATGAATTAGTGCTTGAAAATCAGATCTGGACCCAATTTCTTAAAGTTATTGCAGAGCAGCAATATCTTGAATTGGAAAAGCGGGTGTTTCAATTGCAAAAGGAAACTGCTGCACAACGATATGCTTCTTTACTCAAAAATCAACCGCAATTTATTTTACAAATCCCGTTACACTATTTAGCTTCTTATCTCGGAATTACCCAACGTCATTTGAGCCGTATTAGAAAAGAGATCACTTTTTAGTTGTTCATGTGCTATTGATTCATAGACGTGATACCTAGCTCTTAAGTTTTATTATAAATGCATCTTTAAACCTGCAGATGCGTAGGCAGATGCTCGGAAGTAATATTCTTTATCTTGAAACATACTTTTCAATGTTCTATCTGTGATCTGAGCTGGTCGCCACAGATTCATGCCAATGGTTAGCGGTATTGATATCTTTTTTCCGATTTTTATTTCTGGGCGAAAACCAGCAATCATATATAAATGTGAAAACATTTTGTCTTTTCCTTCTTGTTGTAGTAAGGCTGTTTGCCCATTCATTTCTGCAATAAGATTCAATCTTAGGTTTTTCGTAAAATCGTATCCTACTGACATTTCTAAACCTTGCATTAGAGCTATCCTTACCGCATATTTTCCTTCGGTTTTCCAATTGAGGTAAAGGGCAAGAAAGACCATTGGGAAATTTCATTTTTATTAAGACAATTGGTAGGTACTTTACCCTTTATTTTTATTTCCAACGACGATGTGTCCACAACCACCAACTAGGGTCTTCTTGTATACTTTTTTCCAGCATGGACGCAAATTGCTTAGTTATCAATCCTTCTGAAGTTGCTGCTGCATGATCACATATCGGTTTAATATCAAGTTCCCATACTTGTTTATTTAAAGGTTTTAAGGAAACATACCCTACATAAGTATCTAACTGTCTTGCTAGTTTTTCGGCACCTGAAAACATAAAGGTCGGTTGCTGTAAAAATTCAACAGCAATTCCATTGTCGTGTCCAGGAAATTGATCAGCAATAAAAAATGTGATGGAAGGAGTTTGTTTTTCGCGTAAAAGTGTTCTTAATGCATGCTGAGCAGGTAATAGACGCATACCATGCTTTGTTCTTTTTTTATAACTTAAATAGTTAAAAATTTTGTTTTTTAAGGGTTTATACAAGGCTTGTATTGGCATATGGGTAAATTGTGGAATTTTTGCTATCACCTCCCAATTTCCGTAATGTCCCAATAGAAATATAGTTTGGCGTCGTTGTTTCTGGAGCTTACTGATGATTTCAAGTGCTGATTCCGATAATTGTACTTTTACCTGACTGGAATTAAAATTTTCCCATATAATACGGGCGAAATTTCTATAAAAATTATCACGATGCGTGTTAATTTCATGATAAGATAGGTGAGGAAAGGCACGTGCAAGATTTTGTACGCATACGCTTAGCCGATATTTGCAAATATGTCCAATGAAATAGCCTAACATAATGATTGTGTTTTATTGTTCTGTAACGTTTTTATACTGTGATGTAATTGGTGGAAATTGTAAATTCTATGGTATCAGAAATTCAATAAGCATCCCTTTTTATCTATGACAATCGTATGCTTCTTTACCCTTATTCATTTTTATAAAAAAGTAGAGGTCTACGATTGATTGTAGTACTGTCCAGAAAAATTAATCTTTATAGTCAAAACTGTTCTTAAGCGACCATTACCTTTTAGACATATGTCCTGTAAAGAGTAAGTTTTCAACGATATTTTTGTACAAAAAAAGATGCAAAAAAATATTTTAATTATTGGAGGTAAAGGATTGGTCGGGAAGACGATTTATAGGATACTTAAATCAAGAAACCCGGATGCTCATCTTTTCGTGGGAAGTAGGAAGACCGCTGTGGAAGATAATGATTTAACGATCGATGTCAATCAACCAGGTACTTTTCAGTCTATTTTAGATAAAAAAATAGATCTTATTGTGTTGAGTGTAAATGATAACGAAGACAATGTTTTACATTTTGCAGTTAAGCATCGTTTGGATTATATTGATATTACAAAACCAACTCCAGCATTAATGAAGGCATACCACGCGGTTGTAGATCATGACATCAATAGCCGAATTGTGTTTAGTTCTGGATGGATGGGGGGTATTGTCAGCGGATTAGTGAAGGCTCATATTCCTAATGATACAGATATTGAAAAGGTAGATCTATTTGTCTATTACTCCGTCAAAGATCTTGCAGGAGAGAGCTCTGCCTATTTTATGGCTGAAAATGTCGCCACTCCATTTGTACGCTATGAAGATAATAAACCCGTGCATATCACACACTTTTTAGATACTGATTATTTTGAGTTTGGTTTCGGAATCGGAAGACGTCAAGTCTATAATTTTGATGTCCCTGATTTGTATATTCTCCATAAAATCGAGCATATTCCGAATGTCTCTGTAAAAATGACCTACAACTCTAAATTTATAACTTGGCTGTTGGGTGCTATGCAACGATTTGGTATATTTAAGAGGCTTTCTCTCAAGAGCAGAAGAAAAGTTTTCTCGTCCAGTGGAAATGGTGATTTATCTGTTTTCGATGTGGTGATATATGCTCGTGATGGGAAACAGAAGAAAATTAGTGTGCTGAGTGAGAAAGGTCAAGCTGAGCTGACGGCTCTATCAACTGTTTTACATATTGAATCATTATTTAATACTCATGTTGAAAATCGAATATACTTTGCCCATGAATTGCATACGAAACAAGATTTACATCATCTTCTAGTTGATTATAAAACGATAACGGTCAATGTAATTTAATAGGTAATGGAAAAGATCAGGTTTTATTAAATTCGATGTTGATAACATACTGTAGTGTATAAATAGGAGGCTATAAACTTTTGAAATTAGGACAGGATGCAAGTGCAAAATGAATACTATCTGATGTCAATAATGATGAGATTGCCTTTGTCTAAGAATATAAATAAATTCAATGAAAAAAATAGTGATAATAAATGGACATCCTAATGCGGATTCGTTCAATTTTGCTCTTGTAAAGGCTTATATTGATGGCGCAAAGCAATCAGGAGCTGAAATCAGAGCAATTACGATTGCAAATCTGGATTTTAATCCCAATTTGCAATTTGGATATAGTAAGCGGATGGACTTGGAACCCGATTTACTTGAGGCGTGGGAAATGATTTTGTGGGCTGATCATTTGGTTTGGGTTCATCCCGTGTGGTGGGGTGGTCTTCCTGCTATAACTAAAGGATTTATTGATCGCTTATTTTTACCGGGGATGGCTTTTAAATATCGACCCAATTCGGTTTTTTGGGATCGGCTTTTGAAAGGAAAGACAGCACATATTATTACGACTATGGATCAACCTGGATGGTATTATCATCTTGTTTATGGACGACCAAGTGTCAACCAGTTGAAAAAATCAACCTTACAATTCTGTGGTGTATCTCCAGTGAAAGTAACTTATATCGGCATTGTTAAAACTTCTGATGAAAAGTTACGTAAAACTTGGATCGAAAAAGTAGCGAAATTGGGAAAAGGAAATCTTTAAGTTAAAGTATTTTAAAAAATAAAAACTGATTTTTTAAAAAATAAGGAGCACAGTAAGTTTTATAACTGCCAACCAATTGAAAAATGAAATAGTTGTTTGCTTATACTTTCCTTAAAGGGTGTACGGATAAAAATGATAAAAAAAGGAGAGGTTGTATTTTTTAACAACCTCTCCTTTGCCTCATATTGACGGTCATTAGATCGTCTTTTCAATTTTGATTCTTTTTTATTAATCAGCTGTCCATCCTCCACCTAAAGATCGGTAGAGATCAACCACTGCAGCAAGTTCGGCTTTCTTAACTTGAGCCAGTTCCAATTCACTTTGCAGCATATTGCTTTGTGCTGTTATAACTTCTAAGTAAGTCGCCATACCCGTTTCAAAAAGCAGATCGGCATGCTGAATAGCCTTCTTCAATCGATTGGTTCTTTCCTGTGTGATATGCTGCTTTTCTTTTAATTTTTGTATTGATACTAAAGCGTCAGATACTTCACCAACTGCTGTAATCACTGCTTGTTTGAATCGAATGACATTTTTTTCTTGATCAATCTGTGCTATTTCATATTTTGTTTTTAGTTCACGACGCTGAAATATAGGCTGTGTGATACTACCTGCGATAGCGCCAAATAGAGATGCTGGTATATTGAACCAATTGCTGCTCTTGAACGCATTAATTCCTGCTTCGGCACTGATCACCAAGGAAGGATACATCCTTGCTTTTGCATATTGCTGATAGGCTTTAGCGCTTGTGACGGCAAGCTCTGCTTGCTTAACATCGGGTCTACGGCTCAATAGATCGGCAGGTACTCCAGCAGACCAGTGGTCTGGAAGTTCAATATTTTCCAGTTTTTCCTTGATTGTAATCTCCTGTGGTAATCGACCACTCAGGATTTGAATGGCATTCTCCTGTAGATGGATCTGCTGTTCGAAATCTGGGATGAGACTTGCTGCTGCCAGACGCTGTGCATCCACCTGCTCTACAGCTAACATACTGATATCACCAACTTCATACTGTTGTTGGACAATGCGCAAGGTGCTGTCACTAAGACGTAGATTTTGTTGCGCAATCTCATGTAGCTGATAAAGCATAAGCAATTGGTAATATCCCTGTGCTACTTGAGAAATCAATTGTGTCTGCACTGCTTTTTTTGCTTCTTCGGTTTGTAAATAAGAAGCTAATGCTACTGTATTCTGATTCTTTATCTTTCCCCATAAATCGGCTTCCCATGATAATCCTAGTGATGCCGTATAATCTTCAACGTGGTTTTGACCTAGAAACTGTCCTAGACTTAATCCGTTCATACTATTGTTGGATGGATTGGTACTGTTTGCTTTTATCTGCAATTGCAAATTTGGCAAATAGTTAGCTTTAGCCTGTTTTAACATCAGTCTCGATGACTCGATGTTTTTGATGGCGAGCTGCATGTCTACATTTTGATGGATGGCACTATCAATCAGATCTTGTAAAATACGGTCCTGAAAGAAATCTCGCCATGGAATGGAACCGATGCTCGTTTCTTTTGCTTCTTCTTGCTGGTCACGAAATTGTGTAGGAAGGGCAGGGGCAAGATCTTTGTTGCTGATGATTTTTTCTGTTTTACAAGACCATACAAGAAAGGGCAAGATGAAAGCCATCAGTATGTTTACTTTTATATTCATGTATTTCAATTTTGTCATTATTTCACTAAACATTAGTATGTGCTGGCACTCTAACACCTTCTGGTCGGTCCAACTCTTGTTGTCCAATAGGCTTTTTACTTACTTGCTCTTGTAAGTATTGGAAGAAGATAAAGAGCACTGGAATGATAAAAAGACCTAACACGACCCCACTGAGCATACCGCCTGCGGCTGCAATACTGATGGAGTGATTTCCTTGAGCAGATGGTCCTACGGCTGTCATCATCGGGATCATTCCTACAATAAAGGCGAGTGAGGTCATAATGATGGGTCTCAACCGTAATTTTGCAGCTTTTAGAGCAGCACTTGCTATCGAAAGCCCTCTTTTACGTCCCTGAATGGCAAACTCGACGATAAGAATGGCATTTTTGGCTAATAAGCCGATAAGCATAACCAAGGCAACCTGAACATAGATATTATTGGATATGTCTGTTAGACTAATTGCTGCAAATACGCCGAAGATTCCTGTCGGAATAGATAGTATAACCGCTAAAGGAATGATATAACTTTCATATTGCGCAGCTAGCAGGAAGTAAACAAATATTAAACATAGGATGAAAATAAGAGTAGACTGCCCACCTGAAACAATTTCCTCTTTGGTCATACCTGAGAATTCGTAAGTATATCCTGTAGGGAGATGCTGCTTTGCCACCTCTTCTACCGCACGAATAGCATCTCCTGAACTGTATCCAGGCTTTGGAATCGCATTGATACCAATGGAGTTGAATAGGTTATAGCGTGATGCTGTCTCTGGACCATATACACGTGTCATGGTAACCAACGTATTGATCGGTACCATATCGCCCTGACGATTTTTAACGAAAATACCGTTCATAGAAGAGGGTTCGGTACGGTCTTTTACATCTGCCTGTACCATAACGCGGTAATACTTGCCGAATCGGTTAAAGTCTGAAGCTTGTGAGCTACCAAAGTAAGCTTGCATAGTCTGCAGAATACTTTTCGTACTGACACCGAGCTGTTCAGCCTTGATGTCATCTACTTGTAGTTCGTACTGAGGATAATCGGCTTTGAATGTGGTAAAGGCCATCATGATTTCAGGACGCTGCATCAGTTCTCCAATAAACTGTTGTCCTACAGTACTGAATTTTCCCAGTTGACCGCCGGTTCTATCTTGTAAAACCATATCGAGTCCATCAACGTTACTAAATCCAGGTACAGTAGGGAAAGTGAACACGAAAAAGTTAGCGCCTTTGATTTTAGATAATTTCTGGTTAACATCCGCCATGATGGCATTGATATCTTTTATGGCTCCTCGTTCCTTATGCGATTTGAGGAGGATAAAAGCGACCCCGGCAGATGGACTCGTTGACTGTGTTAAAATATTGAAACCAGCTAAAACGTTCAATGTTTTTGTGAAATCAGCATGTTGTAACTGTTGTTCTGCTTCGGCTAATGCACTGGATGTACGGTCTAATGATGCTCCTGCTGGCATAGAAAGTGATACAGCGATAAAACCTTGATCTTCTGAAGGGATAAAACCAGTTGGTGTCTTGCGAATCATAACAACAGTCAGAAGTAAAATAACACCTAAAGCAGTAAATGCAATCCATTTGTAACGAATCAAGAAGCGAAGACTACCGATATAATTTTTAGTCAATCGATCAAAACCAACATTGAAGCCTGCAAAAAAGCGTTCTTTAAAATTGAGTTGCTTCTTATCAGACTGGTTTTGATGCGTAGGCTTTAAAAAGAGTGCGCAAAGTGCAGGGCTCAAAGTCAAAGCATTGATTGCTGAAATAACAATGGCAATGGCCAAAGTAAAAGCAAACTGACGATAAAATACACCTGTTGACCCCTCCATAAATCCAATGGGAAGGAATACTGCCGACATCACCAAAGTAATGGAAATAATGGCTCCTGTGATTTCGCTCATGGCTGATGTGGTGGCTAGCTTAGGAGACAGATGTTCATTCTCCATCTTGGCATGTACGGCCTCGACGACGACAATCGCATCATCTACCACAATACCGATAGCAAGGACTAGGGCAAATAGTGTCAGCAAGTTAATGGAGAAACCGAACAGCTGCATGAAGAAGAATGTTCCGACAATCGCTACAGGAACTGCAATGGCAGGAATCAATGTTGATCTAAAATCTTGTAAGAATAGGAATACGACTAAAAATACCAGTATAAAAGCTTCTATTAAAGTATGTTTAACTTGGTCGATGGATTGATCCAAAGCATCTTTCGTATTATAAAGCACTAAGTATTTGACACCTTTTGGAAAGCTCAGTGATGCTTTTTCCATAAACTCCTGGATCGCAATCTGAATTTCATTGGCGTTGGAACCTGCCAATTGCATCACACCAATATTAAGTCCTGGCTTACCATTGATGCGAGTGTGGCTGGCATAGGTATAAGAA
Organism: Sphingobacterium sp. PCS056; assembly: GCF_023273895.1. Classification (NCBI taxonomy): domain Bacteria; kingdom Pseudomonadati; phylum Bacteroidota; class Sphingobacteriia; order Sphingobacteriales; family Sphingobacteriaceae; genus Sphingobacterium; species Sphingobacterium sp. PCS056. Next base: position 2,429,459 of record NZ_CP096883.1, read on the forward strand.
CCCAATTCAACACGGGCAACATCCTTCAGTCTTAAAACCGAACCATCTGTATTGGAACGGATAATGATATTTTCGTAATCGCTTGGCTGATTTAGTTTTCCTTTGTATTTGATCACAAATTCAAAAGCCTCTTTACTGCTTTCTCCGAATTTTCCGGGAGCAGCTTCAACGTTTTTATCCTGAATGGCCGCCATGACTTCTTCTGGTGTCAGTTTGTAAGTAGCCATCTGATTGGGCTTGAGCCATACACGCATCGAATAATCTTTACTTCCACCAAAAGGCAAAGCTTGACCTACTCCGGGGATACGTTTAAGTTCAGGAATAATATTGATCTGCGCATAGTTGGTAATAAAGGTTTGATCGTATTTACTTTCGTCTTCGGTATACAGATCCAAAACCATGATCAGACTGTTTTGCTGTTTGGCGGTTGTGATCCCTGCCTGTACGACTTCGCTAGGAAGTTGGCTGGTCGCTTGGGAAACACGATTTTGAACATTGACTGCCGCTTGATCAGGATCAGTTCCTAATTTGAAATAAACAGTAATCATGAGGGATCCGTCATTACTAGCTGTGGAGCTCATGTAACTCATGTTTTCTACACCATTGATGGACTCTTCTAACGAAGGGGCTACAGCACGAAGTACTGTCTCGGCATTTGCTCCGGGATAAAGCGCCGTCACCTGTACTGCGGGTGGGGCAATGTCTGGGAATTGTTGTAAGGGAAGTTTTAGGATTCCGATGATCCCCAATATGACGAGCAGAATGGAGATAACTGTAGCAAGTACGGGTTTTTCTATAAATTTTTTAAACATTTTGTTTGTCGTATTATGTTTAGTTGATGCTGTCTTTCGGTAATGCTTGTGGGGTGATCACTTGACCATCTTGAAGCAAATCAATTCCTTTATAGACGATACGGTCTCCTTCTTTAAGGCCGTTGCTCACGAGGTAATTGGATCCGCTTTTGCCGATGACTGTAATAGGCTGTTGAACTACTTTGTTTTCTTTGTTAACCGTATAAACGAAAATTTTATCCTGCATCTCGAGTGTTGCCATTTGTGGTACCAAGAGGGTATTGTCATATTTCTTCTGTAATCGTACACGACCTGTATTTCCATTTCTTAAAACTCCTTCGGGGTTTTTGAAAGTAGCTCGTAAAGTAATAGCTCCTGTATTTTTGTCAAATTGACCATCTACCATATCGATCTTTCCAACCTGATCATAAATACTTTGATCGGATAGCACCAAGTTGATAGGAGGGAGGTTGTTCAATTTTTGCTGTAGGTCGTTACCCGCTGTATTATTTTTAAATGCGATGAAATCGTTTTCACCAAGAGAGAAGTAAACGTGCAGATCTTGTACATTGGATAGTGCTGTTAAAGGTTGGGAATCAGCCGGACTAACTAAACTTCCCTGTTTTTTTTGTAATCTTCCGATGTATCCATCTGTCGTAGCACGGATCAAGGTATATCCAACATTGATTTTAGCGGATTCAATTGCTGAAATGGCCAACTGTACATTTGCTTGAGCGGCATTACGGGCACTAATTGCTGTTTTGAGCTGAAAATCTGTTAATACCTTGTTGTCGACCAAGCGTGTCTTTTTCTCTACTTCTAATGTAGCATTTTCTAATGCTGCTCGGGCAGAGAGTAAATTGGCTTTCGCCTGGTTAAGTTGCTCTTGATATGGGCGATCATTGATTTTGAAGAGTGCTTGACCTTTCTTAACTTTTGCCCCTTCATCTACAAAGATGCGGTCTAAAATACCCTCTACCTGTGGTCTGATTTCAATATTGGCAGATGCCTCAATACTAGCAGGATATTCTTGATAGACCGTTTCCTGACCGCTTGCAATGGTCATCACTGGTAAGCTAGCAGGTGGTGGAGGTATAGTTTTGCTCGTTCCTGTAGTGCAGCTGTATAAGAAAATTGCCGATAGAAGATAAAGATACTTTACTGTATTAAATTGTTTAACACTGTTAAGTAGAGGCGCATAAATTTTCTTAAAATCTAGTAATAGATGTGTTTTCATATTGTATTAAAAATTGATATATGGTGTATTTAACGCTGTTAGATTTTTTAACGTTGTATTATTTCGGATAAAAAAAAACTAATCAGTGAGTGAACGCGTGATTCCGTAAATCGCATCTTTTAAAACTTGTTGATTGGTAATATCTCCATTACCTTGATTAACCAGATTGATCGATATCAATCCATGTATAATCGACCAGTATGTAAAGTACTTTCTACAGATCAATTCTTCTGATGGATCTTTTTCTTTCATAATCTCGCGGATAACATCGCTGATCATCTTACCGTGTGATTCGGCACATTTATATGTTTTTTCAAATCCACAGCATGCGGTTCCAACTCCAAACATTAATTGATAAAGCTCGCGTTCTTGAAAGGCAAAATCCCAATAGCTAAACCACATCGCTTCCAATTGTTTTTCGAGATCAGTTTCTGTAGATTTTGCTTCTTTAACTTTTTGAGCAAGGAGTCTGTAACCTTGGTTAGCAAGTTCTGTTAAGATCGCATCTTTGTTTGCAAAATATTCATAAATCATGGGAGCCGTATATTCGATGATATCGGCGATCTTACGCATGCTCAATGCTTGCCATCCTTCTTCTTTTACAATCTGAAGAGAGGCGTCAAGAATATTGCTGCGGTTTTCGTCTTTAAGACGTTGTATGCGATCTTTACTAGCCATGCTTTATTAGCATAAATGATTTAACAGTGTTAGGACAAAATTGTGATTTTTACTTTTTATTTGTGACATCTCAAAGTCATTAAATAAAATTGTGTACTAAGATGCCTTCAGACTTATATAAACCTGTATTTTCTCCTTCTTACATTTATTTTCAATCATTGTATATGAATTATTTATCACCTGTTTATTTCTGGTATTTCAAACCATAGGTCGTATAATGGTGTGAAATCGAATCAATATTTTAAGCTTTTTTCATCTAGGTATATTATTTAGATTAATTAAAAATAGATTTGAATTATTGCATGTTTTTGCTTTATATTTGCATTATTTAGAACTAATTTAAATAATTGTGCGTTTATCTGCGTTTTCTTTCGGGAATATATATAAGTGTTTTTCACTTACATGGTTACTTTTAATTGCAATTATTCATGTACAGGCTCAAACTGCTTGGATAAAAGGAAAAGTATTGGATACCAAAAAGCAACCACTATCTGGTGCTAGTATTCGTATAGATCAACAAGAGTTGTCGGTATTGACTGATCGTGAAGGCGTATATAATATCAAACTTCCAAATAATCTTACACTTAAAGATCTAGTTCTATCGGTATCCTATATCGGAAAAAAAGGTCAGGAAGTAAAAATACTATTGGACGCTCCTATAAAAAATCAAAATTTTATACTTCATGATATCAGCTTGGCCCTAGATGAAGTTGCTGTACAAGCAACTGCGGGTAAATTGAGTAACTCATCGATGGTCTTTGATAGGGAAATGATAGAACGATATCCTGCCCTGAGTTTAAATGACTTATTAAATCGTCTTCCGAACCGTAAAAACTCAGCTCCTTCTGTACAAGAAATGCAAAATTTGTCACTGCGAGGTGCTTTTCAGGGTACTACTGCTGGAGTCCGTAATGTAAATGAGCTCAATAATGCTTTCGGTGTGGCAATCATTATGGACGATATGGCTCTGAGCAATAACGGAAATATGCAAGGCCGTAACCCAGGAATTTTCGGAATGGGGAATGCAACGAATCATATTAGACCTTCCGATTACGGATTAACAGGAAGTAAGTCAAATATATCTTACTCAGGTGAAAATGTATTTGGAGGTATTGACCTTCGTCAAATCCCAATTGAAAATATTGAACGGGTGGAGGTCATATCTGGTGTGGCTCCTGCACGATATGGTGATATATCGAATGGTGCTGTGATTATAGAACGTCAGGCTGGTATAACACCTACTTCTTTTCGTGTACAGGTACGTAGTAATGCAACTTCTTATGGCTTATCCAAAGGTACTTCTCTTGGAAAAAAACTCGGTATGCTCAATATGGATCTTGGTTATGTTAAATCATATGCCGATAATAGAGACAAGTTGAAGCAGTATGATCGGATCTCAGGAAGTATGATCTGGACAAATTTTTACGGACAAGAAAATCGACTGAAACAAACTTTCTCAGGTACATACAATAAAGTCATCGATCGTGTGAATGTCGATCCTGATGATCCGACGGAAGCCGCTATATCTTTTGGATCGTGGTCATGGAATGCTGCCAGCCGTACATCATATCGAGTAGATGGGGCTTTTGTTAAAAATATTAATTTCAATGCTGGTATAAGTTCTTCTATACAGCAGACCAATCGTGCACATTACTATAATGACGCTGTGGTCCTCTATACGGATTCTTTAAAAACTGGAATTGTTGAAGGGCAATATGCATCTGGTCAGTATATAGCCTATGATCAAGTTGATAACCGACCACTTAATCTAAATGGTCGATTAGAAGCTAATGCTGCAGCGATTACGGGTAATGTTCTTCATCGGATCAATTTTGGTGCTAATTATAGTTATGACATCAATCGTGGACTGGGTCGTATTGCTGATCCATCTATGCCGAAGAAGGATCTGGGTGCTCGGTCAGAAAGATATTATGATTTTTCTTTGATTCATGCTTTACATAATATCGGTATTTATGCCGAAGATGCGATGCGCAGTAAATTGTTTGGACGGGACATCGCTGTGCGTGCAGGTATGCGTTTAGATATCATGAATGGCCATGCATCTTTTTCTCCTCGTACTAATATTAATTATATGTTGTCAGAAACGGTGAACTTTGGATTAGCATATGGTTTGGCATTCAAATCTCCGGGGATCGCACAGCTCTATCCAGGACCTGTATTTAATGAAACTATCTTACTAAATGCGTACAATGGAAAAGAAAGTGAAAGTTTAGCTTTAATCTATTTACGTCGCTATGAAAAAGATAGTAAAGATCTCAAAAGTAGTTTGGGGCAAACTTTGGAATCTTCCATATCTTGGAATAAGAATGGTCATAGTCTGCGTACAAACTTCTTTTATAAGAGAAATAGCCGTGTGATCAATACGGTAAATGAACGTAGCATGATTACTTTACCGACTTATACTGCTGCTACGGTAGCTGGACAAAAACCTATTGCTGTAGAATCAGGTAGACGCAATTATCTTTTTTCGAATTTATATTTTAGTAATGATATTACAATATCCAATTTCGGAACAGAGATCATGTATTCGATGCCGCGAATTTCACCTATCATGACTATTTTTTCTGCTACTGCGGGGTTTACCATGTCAAATTCGTCTTCTAAATCTCCTAGTGAAATGGACTTTAATGAGGGCAAAACAGCGATGGATGATGTGGTGTTGGGACTATTTCCTTCTCGATCGACCACATCTTACTTGAGCAGGGCACAATTGCGCAGTTCAACACATATTCCTGCTTTGCGCTTAATTATTGAATTGAGTGCGGATTGTGAATTATTGAATTATTCTAAAGTTTCTTATGATGATTTAATACCAGTAGGGTACTATACACGTGATTATAATTATCACACGATCAGTAATTTTAATCTAGAAGATAAGATACATCAGGAACTTTTTGATGGTCGCAAGAAAGAAGCTGATCTTGCCAATCAAGATAAAAACTTTGTGTACTGGAATTTTAATCTGAATATGGCAAAGGAGATCGGTAAGAATATTTATTTGTCTTTCAATGTTTATAATTTCTTGGATTATCAGCCACGATTTTATAAAGTCGGAGCTACATCTGTCATGGCACCAAACTCGTCACCGAACTATGGAGCGCAATTGACTTATAAATTTTAACATCATTAATCATGAAAATACGTTACTTTATTCCAATAATATGTCTTTTGATTTTTTCTTGTCAGCGAGACCGTATTCCAAAGATGGAGCCTGTAGATTTGAATTTGAATCTGAGCTACGCTTCGGAGGAACTAAATGGAAAATTGGAGCTGAATACAGCAAAGGTTACTGTAACCAATCTGTCAACAAAAGTGAGAAGTACTTATTCTCCTCAAGATGCCGCTGTAAGTATTGAGAATCTAAAACCGGGAAATTATGATATTGATGCTTCAATTACAATCTCCAAAGAGCAATATACTCAAGTAACTGGTCTTGAAACCGCCGAAGATGTGACTTTCAATGTTTCTTTTAAAAAATATAACCTCATCCGATCAACTACCTTGGCTCTGGAACTGGTTGCTGGTACTGTAGGAGATTTTGTCATCAAGCAGGTATATTATGCAGGGTCAGATCAAAAAAATGGGGCATTATATCGTGATCAATTTTTTGAGATCCAGAACAATACGGATCGGATTCTATATGCCGACAGTCTATACTTTGGTCGTATTTATGGAAGACAGTCGATCACAACAGATAAAGAACACTATCAGCCTAATGGACAGTTAGATTGGAGTAAGTCTGAAAATATGACTATGGGAAATGAGGCTAATACCGACTATGTTTATTTAAGAGATTTATTTATGATTCCGGGTGATGGCCAGACTTATCCCATAGATCCTGGAAAAAGTATTGTGATCGCACAGAATGCCCTGAACCATAAAGTGCCATTTGTTGGCAATAATGGTGTGGAAACACCCATCAGAGATCCTGAATTGACAGTGGATTTAAGCAAAGCTACTTTTGAAACTTATTTTGGAGATATACCGGGGAAAAAACCATTTGCTTCCGATATCAATAATCTAGATGTACCGAATGTGGAGGTATTGGATTATGTGGCAAATGACTGGATTTTAGATAATCCTGGGCGGGATGGATATGTGATCTTTAAGCGGTCCAGTCGAGAAGAAGTGTTGGCATTAAAAAATTACGTAGTACCTTCTTTAAAACCACCAGCTGCTTCTGAGAAAACCTATAGACAATTGCCTGTCAGTTGGATCATGGACGCGTTAGAAATCCAACCGAACACAGCGAGCTCACGTTTACCTAAGAAGCTAGGGCCTTCTCAAGATGCTGGGTTTAGTTTTGTCCCTTTGGGAGCTTACTCTTCACAGGCTGTGATTCGTAAAACAGAGGAAAATAATAATGGTGTAATCAAGTTAAAGGATACCAATAATTCTACGGAAGATTTTGTGTTCATCAAGGCTAATCCTTTTGGTTTTGCAAATTAGATAAAAAAAGATGTCTAGATTTCTAAATCTTAGAAATCTAATGTTAAAAAAGAGCTGTTTAAATGATAGATATAAAACAAATTGTGATATTAACGGGACTGTTTATGACTGTGTCTGTAAGCTATGCCCAATCACAGCCTGAATCTGTATTAGATTCAGTTACAGCAGAAGCCTACTGGTATCAACCAGAATATGTCATGATGCATGATATGGCGGTTCGAAATCGGGTCTGGTTACCTAATGAAACAAAAAATAAAGCGTCAATATTAGGTATTTCTCAAGCGTTTAATAAAGGAGAATTTCAGCCTGCTCAAGGTGCTGATAAAGCAAATCAATTTGGTGTTTATACAGAAGGAAAAACGCAATGGAAGAATACCGATTTTTGGGGACGGTTTTCTTACGATCGAAGCTCTGAAGATAGCACAGCGATGCGTCATCAAACAAGATGGAATGTAGATGCGCCGTTTTATTTTGGGTCGCTACGTAAAAATAAGTACAATCGGGAGACTTATAAATTAGATGCTGGTGTACAGCGGGCTTTTTTTGATAATCGTCTGCCGATTTCCCTTGCAGTTGATTATCGTCTAGGTTCTCATTACTCCAATAATGATCCCAGAGGAAATCTCAATGATATGAACCTGCAGTTTGAAATGACAGTAGGTCACAATCTACCGAAATTATCATACCATATCAGCGGTATTTGGGGTTATGGTTCAGAACGTGCGGAGGTAGGTTATAAAAATGATAAGTATACTACCAATACTGATGATCCTCTATACGTGAACTGGGTAATGAACGGTTTTGGGAATGCTGAAGAGCAATTGAAGCAAATCAATTACTTTGATGTAATAGATCATTATGGGGCGGGGTTTCATATATTGCTAATGCCTAATATCGCAAATAAGATATATTTTAATGCTCGATTTCTAAACGAGAAGCAATCGTTTAGAAAAAATGACAATTCGGTACAAACCTATCAGCTGCTAAATGATTATAGCAAAGATATCGGTGAAATGGAGATACTTTGGTCTAGTCAGTTTGATGATCGCCGTTCAATGAAATGGCTGATCATGGCGAAGACGGAAAGTGGGGATGATTTTAATTATAGCTATATGGCCAATAATTATGTATATCAAAAAGATCAAGCTATGCTGAAAGGTCAATATAATCTTGCTTCAGTTCAACTAGCAGGAAATTTAAGTTGGTCAAATATGAAAAAAAAGGATGGGGCCACCGATAATCTAATGGATTTAACACAATTGCAGTCGGGTATCACTTTATACCGTACTTTTAAAATAACAGATCAATTTAATCTATTGGGAAAATTGGGTTATCAAAGAAAATGGTCTCCGCAACATGAGCTTGAGGCGCCCGTGCTGAATTCGGCTAATTTTGCAAAACAGGTACTTTATCAGGATTATTTATATGAGACTGCATCAAGCAATATTTGGAGTACAGCTTGGGTATGGATGAGCCAACGACCTCGTAATCATTTTTCTGTACAGTTTCAGGTAGACTATCAAAGGCGTGGCGAGCTGGTTCCGATTGACTTCAATGTTGCAGATGGCATAGGAAAGGATTGGTACATGGCCAAATTGGGTGTTTCTTATTTGTTTTAATAACAAATCTTTGATAGAATAAATTGGACAATAGTAGTGAATGCCTTAATTTTGGCTTTAGATCATGATGAAGAAGAAAACTGTAATTTTTGCTGGTATATTGGGAATGGTAAGTTTGCTATCCATGAAGGGACAGCAACGAGCAATTGATGAAGAAATTGACGGGCTCTATCGTCGTCCGGTGTCTGAATGGCCGAAACCGACGATTGATAGTGGGGTAAACTGGAAAGAGTTCAAATCTTTACCTAGGCTCGATACCAGTTATTTTTCTTTGATGGAAAGACCGGATGTGAAATTGGGAAAACTATTGTTTTTTGATCCTATTTTATCAGGGAGCAATCAGATCTCTTGCAGCAGTTGCCATAATCCCCAAACTTCATGGGCTGATCATTTGACGGTCTCAGTAGGGAATGACCATCTTGTGGGAACCCGTAATACACCTTCTTTATTAAACGTATATGCTCGTAAAGATCTTTTTTGGGATGGACGTGCCAAGTCGTTGGAGGAGCAGGCGCTGGCACCTATTGAAGCGCATCATGAAATGGATATGGATCTGAGGAAGCTGATTCCTAAACTGAAGGCTATTCCTGCATATACAAAATTGTTTGTTGAAGCTTTTGGTGATGAAGATTATTCAATGCCTGAAGTTCTAAAAGCTCTTGGAAGTTTTCAGCGTACGTTAACGAGTAAAAGAAGTCGCTTTGATGAGTTTTTGGATGGTAACTATAAAATGCTCTCCCAACAGGAGGTGCGTGGACTGCATCTTTTTCGTACTAAAGCGAGATGTATGAATTGCCATAATGGTCAATTCTTGACGGATGATAGTTTCCATAATATTGGTTTGACCTATTACAAAAGGAAGTATGAAGATTTGGGACGTTATGAGGTGACGAAAGACCCTGCAGATGTTGGTAAATTTAGAACTCCGTCGCTAAGGGATGTGATGAATACTGACCCATGGATGCACAATGGTCTATTTGATAATATCACGGGTTTATTGAATATGTATAACAGTGGCATGCAAATGAATACGGCTACACCAGAACAGAAGGCCAACGATCCGCTCTATCCAGTGACAGATCCGTTGATGAAGAAGTTGAATTTAACGAAGGATGAGATTGGAGATATTCAGTCTTTTTTGCAGGCTATAACAGCATCTAAGTATCGGATGAATCGTCCGGATAGTCTGCCACGATAAAGTTTTGACATTAGCTCTTCGATTGTAAGGGTACAAAAAAACCATTCTCAACGAGAATGGTTTTTTTGTGTTAAAATATTTGTTGCTTTTTTGCGTACTTATTTTTGTACGGATAGTGATCGGTACAATCAGAATCTACTATTTGTTCCACCATAATTTATTCGTGATGACATCATCGCCTTGCTGTGCTAGTGCAGCTTGATAGTTGGCTTTGTTGGTACTCTGTTCTTTTATTGGATATACCAAACGACTAGGGACAGCATTTCCGACTTCAGGATTGAAGGTGTAAGTTACTGTTTTTCCATCTATGGTGCCACTCCATACCACATCTCCTTTTTTGATCAAGTATAGTGGATATCCTGTACGTCTCACTTCTGACCAAGACTCGATGCTCTGGTTAAAGAGTGCCAAGTATTTTTGCGATAGGACACGCTCTTTGTTGGCTGCAGGCAGCTGATCTAGATAAGCTGTAATGTCTGTTGCTGCTACCCCCCATTTCTCTAAAGATGCACGTGTGCCATTGATATACTGAGTTTGATCCCAATTGTTATTTTCGGATAATAAGAAGGCTACTTCAGCATATTCCAGTAATACCTCGGCATAGTCAGCCGCATTGATAATATCTCCAGGTAAAGAGACTTTGTCTATCGGGAATAAGTTACCAGCAGCTAATGGTAGTCCATAAGGTTGCCCAAAATAACTACTGTTTTCGGACGTTGGTTTTGCGTATTTAGCTAATCTTGGATCTGCTGTAGTAAAAGGGCCTCTTTTACCCTGCAGAGCTTCTACGATAACATTGGAAATAGCAAAATCTTTGCGATTTGCTGTAACTGTTGCCCGGTATAATGGTGCTTCATTTGGAGAAGTTTTAGAATATTTAAATACAGCATTGTCACTATTGGAGGTAAATACACCTTTTTTAACGGCATCAGTGATATGTGATGTTGCTAAAGATGCATCTTTGGTCTTGATGCGATTTGCTATACGTAAACGAAGGGAATTGGCAAATTTCGCCCACTTACCGTTTTCGCCTTTGTAAATAACATCAGATGTGCCAAATGTTTTTTCTCCTTGATATTTGATTAATGTATCTGCAGCCTGTTGCAGCTCATTCAGGATATCTTTATAAATTTTCTCTTGACTTGCATATTTAGGCGTTAAATTGTCGGGATCCTGTTGTAGAGCTTCAAAGTCGGGGTCTGTATTACCATATGATTGGTAAGGAATATTGCCAAAAACATCTGTTAGAGAGTGAAATGCGTATGATTTTAAGATACGTGCAATCGCAATTTGATTGGCGTTGGTTCCCGCAGTTCCTGCTGATGCTAATGCTTTTGTGCTTTCAGCTGAATTTAACTTGATGATTTCATTCAGATTATTTAAAGCCTTGTACGTAGCGGTCCAATAATTATCTGAATAACTTGTTGGAACTTGATATCTGGATTGATCTGTGTAAATATTTTGACTAAAGTACTGTGTAAAAAGTTGTGCTCCTCTTAAGCTGATATCTTCACTTCTCAGAGCATTGACTAATTGCTTTTCTGCTGTAATCAATAATGTTGGTGTGGTTACCAAAGCAGGGCGATTAGGATCTGTATTGATATCGCTCAACGTTGATTTCGAACAAGAGCTTGTAGCGAATAGACTCAGGCCGATAAGAGTTGTATATAATATATGTGTGTGTGTCATTTTTTCTAGAATTTAAGATTAACATTAAAACCATAAGTCACAGGTGTAGGGATATTACCTCCTTCTATACCCTGTACATTGCCTCCACTTGAAGTAAACTCAGGATCAATGTATTTGCTCTTGGTATAAATATTCCACAGGTTTCTGCCATAGATATTAACCCCGACATTTTTAATCAGTTTACTATTTGTAATAGGGAAGTTGTATCCTAGCGTTACTTCTCTCAATTTAATGAAAGTAGCATCGAAAATAGAGAAAGCTGTAGGACCATTGTATTCATTACGTGCCCATTGTTGTGCTGTAATGTTCGTAGTGTTTTCACGAATATTCGTTACTTCATAAGTCCCGTCGCTGTTAAAGGCAACATTTGCTTTAACACCGTCTAATGTTATACCTGTCTCACGGATATTATTGGCTGCAGTTTTATCCAAAATACCGGAGTACATTCCGACTTTATAGGTTTGTGAGAAGAACTTTCCACCCACACGTCCTGCAACTAAAAATCCTAAATTGAATCTTTTGTAGCGGAAGCTGTTTTGAAAGCCAAATGTATAGTTAGCTAATATAGAACCTAATGGCACCAATTGAGAAGTTTTCATAAAAGTACCATCTTCTTGAACAACACGTTCTCCATCTGGAGTATAAACAAAATCATAACCCAAAAATTGACCGTAAGACTGACCTTCACGTGCGACAAGCTCGACTAGGGTATTGCTTAAACTTAAAGTATTGACTTGTTCATCCAATTTAATTACTTTGTTTTTGTTTTTTGCCCAATTGATGGTTGCATCCCAAGAGAAATTTTCGGTTTTAATAGGCGTTCCATTTAATACGACTTCAATACCTTTATTATTGATCTTTCCTGCATTAAATATTTTGTTGGCATACCCAAAAGAGGATGAAACAGGTACTGCAAGTATTTGATTTCTAGAGTTGTTGTTATAGTAAGTAACATCTAGTCCTAATCTGTTTTTAAAAAATTGTAGATTTAAACCTGTTTCCCAAGAGCTTGTGATCTCAGGTTTGAGAGACGCATTTGGTTTTGTATTTGGTAAACTGTAACCTGGGGTTCCTTCGAATGCTTGCTCTGCATCATAAACTTTATAGAGTTGATATGGATCTGTATCATTACCAACTTGTGCCCAACCAAGACGTAATTTACCAAAGCTCAACCAATCCAATTGCTTAAATGCTGGTAATTGTGAAAATACAAAACTACCAGTCAGCGATGGGTAAATAAAGGAATTATTTTCTACAGGAAGAGTGGATGACCAGTCATTGCGAATAGTTCCATCCAAGTATAAAAGATCATTATAACCTAGTGAGAAACTCCCATAAATAGAAGCTATACGGCGATGATATTTAAAATTATCTATTTTAACTGCTGAAGCATTTTTTAAATTATAATAGTTAGGAAGAATTAATCCTCCTTGTGTAATGGCGTAATCATTTTTACGTTGTTGATCACGTAGATTGGCACCTACATTAGCAATTAGGGAAAATTTATCCCAATTCTTTTTTGCAGTAGCTAAAAATTCGTAATTATATTCATTCAATTTATTACTCATTTCTTCGTATTGAGAAGTGCTTCTAGAATATACCGCAATACGGTCTTGAGATTGGAATGAATAAATATCGCCATGTACTTTAGCCCCTACGGATAACCAATTGTTAACATCATATTGTAGGCCAATGTTTCCATAAAAGCGATCTCTACTGTCTTCCATGTAAGATTCATATGCAGACCAATACGGATTATCGATAAAACGAGTCGCTTCGGCTGCAGTTGTATTTTGCCAGCCTGTGCGGTTCCATGCTAGTGGTGTGCCATCTGCACGTTTGTAGTTTTCAAGTATTTTATAGTCGACTTGTACAGCACCCCATTGGAAGGCTTCTAATATGATATTTCTATTTGATGCTCCTGTCCAAGGACGACCAACAGAAGAATTACGGATATAATTAAAGTTAGAAGTAACTTTAATTTTACCTAATTGTGTACCTCCAGAAAAGTTAAACGTATTTCTTCCTAAGCTGGAATTTGGTACTGTGCCCGTGACGTTTTTATTCGTGTAAGAAAAACGATAGTTTGTATTACCTGTACTGCCAGCAATAGCAAAATTATTGGTATTAGCAATCCCTGTTTTGAAAAAGTAGCTCACATCATTTTTTGGATACAACCAAGGTGATGGATTCAAATAATTTACTTCATCCTCTGGATTGAGATTATACCATTGCAATACAGGGGTGCCATCTAGTTTAGGACCCCAACTTTCATCGGAAGCATAATCAACAATTTTATAATCCTTTCCATTGATGTTCTGAGTTTGAAAACTAGTAGAATATCCTTGACCGTAAAGATGCTGACGTTTTGGTAAGCGCGTGATATTTTCAAAATCTAGACCTGTGTTCACCGAAATATCAACCTTTTCACCTTTTGAGGCACGCTTCGTAGTGATTAAAATTACACCGTTAGCTGCTCTAGATCCATACAATGCAGCAGCTGATGGACCTTTAAGGACAGAAATATTTTCAATATCATCAGGGTTAATATCCTGAATCATATTACCGACATCTTTACCGGCACTTCCATTAATGGTTGAACTTGAATTAAGATCCGTATTGTCGATAGGCGTACCATCTATAACATATAGGGGCTGATTATTACCTGAAATAGAATTGATTCCACGTAATAAAACATGTGAGGAACCACCCATGTTGCCACCTGATGTGGTCACTTGAAGCCCAGCGACTTTACCTGATAAGGCGCTAAGTGCATTCGTCGGGCGAGTTTGCAATTCAGTCCCTTTTACTTCCTGTACGGCATATCCTAATGATTTCTTTTCTCTCGATATTCCCAATGCAGTAACGACAACTTCATTAAGTTGTGAACTGGTAGGTGTTAACTGTATCGTATTTAAACCTGAAATGTTTGCTTGAATCGTTTTAGTTTCAAATCCAATGTATTGTACTTGTAGTGTAACCGTATTTTGATTTGAGGGAAATTCAAATAGACCATTTACATCTGTTTGAATTTGCTTTTTACTATTAATATCGGTAATCGTAGCACCTTGAATTGCAGTATTGTGCTCGTCAATTACTTTTCCTTTTATGGTAGATTGTGCGTATAGTGTGCTTGAGCTGAGGCAAAGCGCGGCTGCTACGACAAAATTTGTTGTATGTTTTGTCATGTTAATAAGATTGTAATATATGAAGTGAGGTAGTTTTGTTGTCGGAGATATTTGTATATAATTAATCTTAAATACCTCCTAGGAGCATTCGTTTTATATACATATAGGTAGCATATTTTGTCATTATTTATTGTTAATGGTGCAAATATATAAAATCCACCTGATAAGTAGTCTTTGTTTTATGATTTTTTGTTAAAAAAATGTTAAAAAGTGTCTTATTTACTTTTAAATGGCATTTTGTAAATGTGTTGGGTATAAGTATCTAAACTTATTCATGCTTATACACGACTTTAAAAAAAGTAGATATCTACAGATATCTACTTTTTGGAATATTTTTATTTTAGAATTATGTGTCTTATCTCGCACCTGGAGGACAGTGCTGTTTTAAATAGTTGGTAAACAAAGTTTTTAAATGTAGAGCTGTTCCAGCTCCTTCATTAATAGAATGACTTCTGTTTGGATAGGACATCAATTGAAACTGTACGTTGTTTTTAACTAACTCATTGATGAGAACTTCGGCATTTTGATAATGGACATTGTCGTCTCCAGTGCCGTGGATATAAAGTAAATTACCCTTGATGTTTTTTGCATATTTTAAAGGTGAACCATTTTGAAAGTCTGCTAAATTCTCTTGAGGTAATCCCATATATCTTTCTTGATAAACATTGTCATATAACAACTGATCTGCTACAGCCGCAATAGCTATTCCTGTCTTGTAAATATCAGGATACTGCCCCAGAAGGTTTAGCGTGCTAGATCCACCGCCGCTCCAGCCCCATACTGCGACGCGTGAATTATCGACATACGGCCACTTTAGAATTTCTTTGGCGCCCATTGCTTGATCTCTAATATTGAGCTGCCCAATCTTACGATAGATGCTTTTTCGCCATTGACTGCCTTTTGGCGCAGGTGTACCTCGGTTTTCTAGGGATATATAGATATACCCATCTTTAGCCATACTTCCTTGATATAAATGATTCATACCAGCACCAAAGTTATCAAGGACAGTTTGAGATGCTGGTTCACCATATACCATAAATACAACAGGGTATTTTTTATTTGGATCAAAATCAAGTGGTTTGACCATCCAACCATCTAATTCTATATGATCGATCGTCGTTATTTTAAAAAATTCAGCGATACCATTTTCAGATTTTTTAATTAAAGACTCATTAAAATCGACCAATGTCTTGTGATTGGGCAACTCGATTACCGCATTTCTTTTATATTCTTTGTGGTTATTAAAATCGAATATGGCTATTTTCCCATTCTTAGCGATATCATATTCACAAGTGCCTGCATATCCTGCTGGAGTTAATCTTTTTGGTGTACCACCTTTAGTGGAAACTGAATATAGGTAGTTTTGTGTGGCATTAGTAGGCGATGCACTAAAGTAGATCGTTTCCCCTTTGGTATCCATTAACTTTAGATTGATGATATCGTAGTCTGCCTTTGTAATCAATTTTTCATTGCCCATGAGGTCAATTTGATATATTTTACGCCAGCCATCTTTTTCCGAAACCCATATAAAAGCTTTGCCATTTTGAATCCAATCCCAACCTGATGGGTCATTATTATTCCATCGTGATTTGATATCTATCCACGAATCACTAGTTTCAGTATAAATATTCTTAGGGGTATTAGTTGCGACATCGACTAAGTAAATTTTACTTTCGTTTTGTTTGCGATTAAGTTGCTGCAATATTATTTGTTTGCTATCCAAACTCCATTCCATACGAGGAATGTAGTGTTGAATAGCATCTCCAGGAACTTGTACAGATGTCGTCGCATCTGTTGTTAATTGGTAAGTCCATATAGAGCATGCACTAGGTGATTGCCCGACTTTTGGGTATTCGATAGGTATCGTATAAGAATAGATGCTGTCGGTATTGTTGATCATTAAAAAGTTGCGTATCGTACTAGCATCCAATTTCCAGTAGGCAATCGCATTTCCGTCCGGAGACCAACGAAAACCATCTTTGCATCCAAACTCTTCTTCATACACCCAGTCAAATGTTCCATTAATGATGCGGTCTGTTCCATCTTTTGTGATTTGTTTTATGGTTCCAGTTGCAAGATCTTCAATATAAATATTGTGATTGGATTTATTAACATAAGCCACTTTTGTCCCCTGAGGATTGAATTTTGCAAACATGAGTTGAGAAGGAGGGAATGTTTTTCCAAGTTGGGTCAATTGATTTGTCTTTTTTTGATAAACCCAATAATCTCCTCTGGTTTCTTCACGCCATACCCTTTTGCTATTGGTATAAAGTAAAATATGCTCTTTATCTGGTGAAATGGAGAAATCACTTATTTTTAATGCAGCCGATTGACCCTTGGGTACGAGTGCTGCACTTGGTAAAAAAATCGTGCGTTGTGCATTTATTGGGTTGACAATCTCGATTCCATTGTCAGAAAATTCATAATAATGACCACCATCTTCAGTCCAAAGTCGCTGCGCCAGGAGCAAGTTTGGGATATAACACAATAGGGTGAAAAAGAATATAATACGTAGTTTTTTCATTTCTTATTTTGATTTTTTAGTCTGTACCTAAATCTTTTAATGCATATATTTCATCGATTTCTCGTTCCAAATATTTTCCAAGACGATGATATCCCGAATCTTGGATGACATAATTATCTTCTATGCGGATACCTCCAAAGTCAAGGTGCTTATTGAGCAGATCGTAATTAATAAATTCGTGATGTAAATTTTGCTGTGCCCACATTTGAGTAAGTTCGGGGATGATATAGATGCCGGGTTCTACTGTTAATACGTTACCTGCCTCTAATTTTTTTCCTAATCGTAAAGATTTTATGCCAAAGGTTTTGGTGTCTTTTGGCTCGTCTGCGGTGTATCCCACATATTGTTCGCCAAGATCTTCCATATCGTGTACATCTAGTCCTAGCATATGACCTAAACCACATTGGAAGAATAAAGCATGGGCATGTGCCGCGACGGCATCTTGCGCGTTTCCTTTCATGAAACCAATCTGGATTAATCCTTCAGCAAGTGCTTCGCAGGCTTTTAAATGGATGTTTTTAAAAGCAACCCCGGGCTTTAATGCTGCTTCAGCAGTTTTAAAGGCATTTAAAACAATAGCATATAATTCTTCTTGTAGCGGGTTAAATCGTTTTCCTACAGGAAATGATCGTGTTAAATCTGACGCATATCCTAGAGCAGTTTCGACACCAGAATCATTAAGTAGTATATCACCAGCTTTAATTTTATGATATTGGATATGATTGTGTAATATCTCTCCATGTTTGGTCACAATGGGAGGATATGAGAATGACATTTGTCTATTTTGTGCGAGATGTTGAATGGCATTGCTTATCTCATATTCGTGCATACCTGGTCTAGTCATTTTAATAGCTAGACGATGCATCTCAACAGCTACGTCCACCGCTTTTTCTAATTCTGCGATCTCTTCCGCTGCTTTTATATTGCGCTGTGTTACGACGGCTTGTATCATGTCGACCGATGGTTTGATCTTGTCAATAGATAAGCCTAATAAGTGCTGCAGCAATAACTTGTTGTGCGCTTGATAAGGAGGTAGGTAATGTACCTGATTATTATTTTTAACCACTTTTTCCAAATACGGTTGGAGCTCATGAAAAGGACGAACTGATGCGATTCCTACCCATTGTGCTTTTTCCCTTAAAGTCTGTTGTTGTCCCATCCATACGATGTCATCTATAGTCATTTCATCACCAAACAATACCGTCTCACCCGCTTGAATATCTAAAACTGCAGCTAGCTTTGGACTTTTAATCCCGATGTAGTATAAAAAGCTACTGTCTTGACGGAAAGGGTAGGTGTTGTGCTCAAAATTAATTGGATTTTCAATATTTCCTAAAAGCAGAAGTAGCCCGGATGTAAATTTAGAACTAAGTTCATTTCTTCTTTTGATGTATATATCTTTTTCAAACATGATTGGGAATCTTTTTGTATTTAAGTATAAATCTATGAAAATACACTTGAACAAAAACATACGTAAGCGCTATTTTTTTTAATATGTTACTTTACGGTTCTAAAATGTTAATAAGAGGTTGCAATGTTAAGACATTGTTGTTTTTAGTTTACTCTTTTAAACTTAATACAGATTTCATTATTCGTTAATATGCATGTCATTACTTTGCGCCAAATCGCTCAGCATGATGAAACCATACTCATTAAATTTAATTAAGAAAAGTACCCAAATGACACTCTGTGCAGCACTTTTATATGCGATGCAGACAGAAATGGTTTGGGCAAACAAAATTGCTTCTCATACGTACATGGGAACTGTTATAGATCAGGAACTCATTAAAGGAGTGCTCCGTGACCAACAAGGTAATCCAGTAGATGGGGGTACTATCGTCAACGAAACGAATAAACAAAGTACTAGAACAGAGTTTAATGGAAATTTTGCTATTAAAGGGAAAACTGGTGATCGACTTCGGATTTCTTCTCTGGGTTATAAAACTCAGTTTGTAGAGGCAGGAAACACTAGTCTAGATATAGTTCTAGAAAAGGATGCATCTAAATTGGATGAAGTAGTGGTAACAGCTATTGGTATCAAACAGCAAAAAAAGCAAATTGGATATGCAACTCAAGAGGTGAAAGTGGATGTCCTAAAGGAGTCGAAAACGATGAACATCGGTACAGCCCTGACGGGTCAAGTTTCAGGTTTAATTGTGAATAATCCGACTGGTATCTTCCAAGCTCCTTCGTTTCAATTGCGTGGTAAAAATCCATTGATCGTCGTCGATGGTATTCCGGTAGAGACAGATTTCTTTGATATACCGAGTCAAAATATTGAAAACATCAACGTGTTGAAAGGTACAGCTGCCTCGTCACTTTACGGATTAAGAGGTAAGGATGGTGCTATATTAATTACTACAAAAAGTGCTAAGAATGAAGGTTTAGAGTTTTCTTTTGGTACCACCAATATGTTTTCTGCAGGATTTACCGTTTTTCCTGAATCACAAAAGGAATTTGGAAGTGGATCAAATGGTAAATACGAATTTTGGGATGGAGCGGATGGAGGTATTTCTGATGGTGATATGACATGGGGTCCAAAGCTCAATGCAGGACTTAAAGTTCCGCAATGGAACAGTCCGATCCGGGATAAGGTGACAGGTGAAGTGACACCATGGTGGGGTGACGTGAAAGGTACGAAATACGATGATAAGTCACGTTATGAAAGAGTACCAACAGATTGGGTGTCGCACAATAATTTGGAAGATTTCTTAGGAACAGGTCTGATTACAGAAAATAATGCGACCGTATCTTACCGTTCTGAAAAGGTGAGCATATTTGGTTCTGGAAAATATGCTTTTCAAAAAGGGCAGGTGCCGAATACAAAACTGACAACGGGAGGTCTGAATTTAAACACCTCTTTTCGCTTTAGACCAGAAGTGCAGCTGGATTTGAATCTATCTTATAATAAAGTAAAATCACCTAATTATCCTCGGTATAACTATGGTCCTAAAAACCATATGTATACCATCTTATTGTGGATGGGAAATGATGTCAATGGCAAGGAACTCAATGAACATCACTATATTCCTGGGCAGGAAGGGTATCGTCAAGCAAATTACAATTATGCATGGTATAATAATCCTTATTTTGCAGCTTACGAACTTAATCAAGTATATGATCAAGACGTATTGCAAGGTCAGACAGCATTAACTTGGCGCGTGACGCCCGATTTCACATTAAAGGGCCGTGCTTCAGCTAGACAAAAAAATGTTTTTCAGGATATGCAGAGTCCTAAGTCTTATATGAACTACGGTGATTCAAGAAATGGTGATTATAAAAATTGGGATAGCAACCAGTTAAATTTTGATGCTGATGTTTTGGCCACTTACAATAAGGAGTTCTCAGATCAGTTTGCACTGACCTTAAATGCAGGGGCTTCAACTTTTAAAAAGACATATCGACAATTGTACCAAACGACAGACGGATTGGTGGTTCCATTTATTTATAGTTTAGGAAATACGCAAGGACCTGCCAAAGCTGAAAGTTTATTTAATGAAAAAGTAGTTCGTAGTGCCTATGCGACGGTAAATTTGAATTTATTTAAATCAACTTATCTTAATCTTTCAGGACGTAATGACTGGTCATCTACTTTTTCTAAACAGAATCAATCTTTTTTCTATCCTTCGGTATCGTTAAGTTCTGTAGTGTCTGACTACTTTAAACTACCGGAACAAATTGATTTTATTAAATTATACAGTTCATGGGCATCAGTTTCATCAGATTTAGATCCGTACAGCATTTTAGCTACCTATAAAAAAGATGTGACATACGGTTCAACACCTTCTGTGACTTATCCTGCCGGTATTGTAAATCCTAATATATTACCACAACAATCTAATTCTTTAGAAGTTGGTGCGGCATTTTCATTATTTAAAAATAGATTGTCAGCAGATGTAACTTATTATGACGTTGTCGATAAAAACCAAATCATTGATCTAAGTATATCACAAGCTACAGCTTTTACCTCACGTAAAGTTAATGGCAATAAGTACCGTACAAAAGGATTAGAGATTTCTCTGACAGGTAATATTGTAAAACAGCAACAGTTTTCGTGGACTTCAACTGTTAATTGGTCGAGAGCAGTAAGGAGATTGGAGGAGATATACAATGACCAACCTAAAATGGGGAACTTAAAAAAGGGTGATCGTGCCGATAGTTATTATGCAACTGTCTGGGAGAAGTCGGCCGATGGACAATTGGTTCTTAATGCCAATACAGGTATGCCAATCCGTAATCCATTTCCGCAATATTTAGGATATTTTCAACCCGATTGGCAATTTGGTTTTGCTAATAGGTTTAAGGTCAAGAATTTTACGGTGAATATAGATGTCGATGGATCTATTGGAGGAGTCATGAATTCGACTACAATCGAAAAGATGTGGTGGGGAGGGAAACATCCTTCTTCTGTACTGTATAGACAAGAAGAATATGATGCTGGAAAACCTATTTATGTACCTGAAGGCGTAATCGTCACAGGTGGTGAACTGACCAGAGATGTCAATGGTAATATTACTTCTGATACGCGTACCTACGCCCAAAATACTCGGGCTGTTGATTGGCAGGCTTGGAGTCAAAACTACCCATATCAAGCCCGTGTCACAGAAGCAGAAAATAAACTCTTTGCCAATGTATTTGATCGTTCATTTGTTAAACTCCGTAGAGTATCTGTTGGTTATGATGTCAACAAAATATTCAAATTAAAACATCTGAAAGCTTTAGATGCTTCTGTATTTGGTTACAACTTAGCTATGTGGAAAAAAGTACCCTACCTAGATCCTGATTTTGGAGTAGGAAATGACGGTAATCTGCAAGATCCATCTACACGATATATTGGTTTATCTCTTGATTTTAAATTTTAAACGATTCATAATATGAAACTTGTTTTCAAACATATAATATTTGCGTTGGTTCTGTTTGCAGGAGCAGGATTACAGTCATGCGAAAAATTGACAGATGTTAATAATAATCCTAACGAAGCATTGATCACTCATCCGCAGGCATTGTTGACCAAGGTGGAATGGGATGCTTTTCGTACTTGGCATGGTACTTCTCCTTTATATGCATTAAAAATGATTGTGCAGACTGATGGTGAAAATGCTAATCAAATCTATAACTGGCAGAGGGGAAGTTTTGAGCAGTATGGTTTTCTGCGTAACGTCACCAAGATGATTGAAGAAGCTGAAAAGATTGGGACGACTAATTACATTGCTTTAGCTAAATTTTTCAGGGCTTATTATTTCTATAATTTAACTTTGACTTTTGGTGATATTCCGTATTCGGAAGCGACAAAAGGAGAAAATGGTTCTTTATACATCCCAAAGTATGATACTCAAAAAGAGGTTTTTGTTGGAATTTTGAAAGAATTGGACGAAGCTAATAATTTATTAAAGTCAAATAATAACCCCATTAATGGAGATATTATTTATGCAGGAAATTCTGAAAAATGGCGCAAGCTGATCAATTCATTTCGATTGAAAGTTTTACTTACCCTATCCCGTAAAAGTGCTGACTTTCCTGTAGATATCAAATCTGAGTTTGCAAAGATTTATAATGGAGAGACTTTGATCACCAATGCCGCAGGATCTGATGATGGACAGCTAATTTTTTTAAATCAAGAAGGCAATCGGTATCCTGAATTCAATTCTAGCGGTTATGGATCGGGTATGTACATGGACTCCACATTTATCCAGCGATTGCAGGCTCATAAAGATCCACGCTTATTTGTTTTAGCTACGCAAACACGTTTAGGAAAAGAAGCTGGTAAGGCACTAGATGATTTTAGTTCTTACGAAGGAGGTGATCCAATTGTACCTTATGCTGACGTCAATGAAAAAGCTGTAAAAGGCAAATTGTCTAAGGTACACGAGCGCTTTTATAAAGATCCAACTGCCGAACCTCTGGTTTTAATGGGATATTCGGAGTTACAATTTATCATTGCTGAGGCAATAGTAAGAGGATGGATTACAGGGAATGATAAAGAATGTTATGTGAATGGCATCAAGGCATCTTTTAAATTTTATGAGAATTATGCCAAAAATTTAAATGCTTATGTTGATGCAACTCGTGTAGAGAGTTATTTGTCACAAAAATTGGTTAATTTGGATAACGCAAATAATTCGGAAGAAAAGCTGGAACGTATCCTAATGCAAAAGTACTTACGTTCTTTTCATCAAGGAGGCTATACCGCCTATTTTGATCATTTAAGAACAGGTTATCCAAGCTTACTTAAAGCCGATAACGTAAAGATAGCTTATCGTTGGATGTATCCTCAGGATGAATACAATAATAATACGGTGCAAGTCTCTGAAGCGATAAAACGTCAGTTTTCAGGCAATGATAATATAAACTTACAGACTTGGTGGTTGAAATAATGGAATCTCGAAGACAATTTATAAAAAAAGCGTCAGCATTGGCTGGCGCTACAGCAGTCGTTAATTGGTTACCTGAATCAATTCAACGCGCATTAGCAATTGAAGCACCATCGGGATCAACCTATATGGATGCGGAGCATATTGTCTTTTTGATGCAAGAGAACCGCTCATTTGATCATTGCTTTGGTACTCTTAAAGGGGTGCGTGGTTTTAATGACCCTCGAGCACTAAAATTACCTAATGGTCTTCCTGTGTGGGTACAGGGAAATAAAAAAGGAGAATATTTTGCTCCTTTTCATTTGGATATTGTTAATAGTAAATCTACTTGGATGGGTTCATTGCCACATGGTTGGCGAGATATGGTTGCAGCTCGTAATGGTGGTCGGATGGACAATTGGCTGGAAGCTAAAAGTTCAGGTATTAAAGATTATAAAGCTATGCCACTTACGATGGGCTATTACAACCGGGCAGATTTACCGTTCTATTATGCATTTGCAGATGCTTTTACGGTCTGCGATCAGCATTTCTGCTCTTCCTTGACAGGGACAAGTGCTAATCGGTCCTATTTTTGGACAGGAACAGTTCGTGAAAATCCACGTGATCCAGAATCAACTGCCCATGTGGATAATGGACAGATCAATTACAAAGATGTGAGTTGGAAATCTTATCCAGAACGCTTGGAGGAATCTGGAGTATCGTGGAAAGTATATCAAAATGAACTGAGTATCCCCGTAGGATTTGAAGGAGAGGAAGAGGATTGGTTAGCTAACTTTACCGATAATAATCTGGAATTTCACAAACAATACGGTGTACGTTATCATCCTGCACACCGTACTTGGATGGAATATAAATTGAACCAGTTGGAAAAAGAGGTAATCGATTTAAAAGATACAGTTGAAGAATTCAAGCTAAAGAAGCACATCGAGGATCTAAAACAAGATTTACAGCGTTTTTCAAAAGATAATTTCGCAAAGTTATCAGAGCTACATCAGGCGATTCATAAAAAAGCTTTTGTAACTAATGTGGGAGATCCTGATTATCATCGGGTAGAAAAATTGGTCTATGATGATGGTCAAGGCAAGCAGGAAGTTGATGTTCCTGCAGGAGATGTATTTTATCAATT
Source organism: Sphingobacterium sp. PCS056 (assembly GCF_023273895.1). Lineage (NCBI taxonomy): Bacteria > Pseudomonadati > Bacteroidota > Sphingobacteriia > Sphingobacteriales > Sphingobacteriaceae > Sphingobacterium > Sphingobacterium sp. PCS056. Next base: position 2,454,350 of record NZ_CP096883.1, read on the forward strand.
TCGTAAAGATGTCAAAGAAAAGAAATTACCTACTGTATCGTGGTTGGTAGCTCCATGTCGTTTCTCTGATCATCCTGGATCTCCTTGGTATGGAGCCTGGTATGTTTCAGAAGCATTGGATATTTTGACAAAGGATCCTGAGGTCTGGAAAAAAACAATCTTTATTTTGACATATGATGAAAATGACGGATATTTTGATCATATTTCACCATTTGTCCCGCCAATGGAAGGGAATAAAGAGTCAGGTAAGACTGCCGTAGGTATTCATACGGCTGATGAGTACGTCACTAAAGAACAGGAGCGTAAAAGAACAGGGAAAATGGATTCTGAGCTGGAGAGTCCAATAGGATTAGGATTTCGGGTTCCGTTAGTAATTGCTTCACCTTGGACTAAAGGTGGATGGGTAAATTCGGAAGTTTTCGACCATACATCTTGTTTACAGTTTTTAGAACAATTTCTAAAGAAAAAAACTGGAAAACTTATCAAAGAAACAAATATTTCTTCATGGAGAAGAATGATCTGTGGTGATCTAACGTCTGTATTTCGTCAGGCGAGTGATACTTCTCATGATTCTTTACTTACTGTCAATCGAGATGAATATGTAGCGCGTGTATATACAGCACGATCAAAGAAATTGCCAACAGATTTTGTTCAGGTGCATTCTTCTGAATTGGAGCAAATTCGTGAAAATGGTATATTCAATTCCATTAAAGTTATTCAAGAGAAAGGTATCAAGCCTGCATGCGCATTGCCTTATGCATTGGATGTCAACGCCAAGTTGGACAATAATGGTTTTGAAATTACTTTTGAGACTACAGTTCCTGTTAAATCGAAGAAGAAAATCGGAGTTCCTTTTCAAGTAAGAGGACATATGAATTATGGATCGTTGGGGGTCGGTCAGGTTTGGAATTTTGCGGTCAAAGAAGATGAACCGTTAAAATATGTCTGGAATATGGATCAATTGAAAGACAATCATGTCGAAATGGAGCTGCATGGACCTAACGGCTTTTACCGCATGTTTAAGTTACATAAAGAAAGGCCGCATGCGATTGTGGTTAGACAGTATCAAAAAAAGGATGCAATAGCTTTGGAATTGAAACAGCTTAATAATTATTATACTTATTTAATCAGAGATAGATCGTATGGCAGCTTTGAATCCTTTGCTATAGGGCAATCGTTTTTAAATTCGAAAATACTTGACTTCACCCCAAGCCATGGCTGGTATGATCTGGAGGTAACTTGTAAAGAAGACCCTGAGTTATTATTTGTATTTGCAGGACATATTGAAAATGGGAAGCCAAGTAAAACCGATCCCTTAATGGGAAATGTTGTTAATCGCTCGTAGCGCGTATGAATATATGTTGTAGGGACACATAGTAGGGTATATAGCGTAAATCAATATAGGTTCCGTTCAATTTTTTGAACGGAACCTATTTTTTATGGATTAAAAACAAGCATCATATAGATGGCGAATAGGGCTAAATGAATGATACCTAAAATAGGTGTTGTTCTCTTACCTAAGAAGCTGATCAAGCTTAGTAAGAGCGTCATTGTGAATAAAATTGTCTCTGTGCCAGTTAAACCAAATAAAACCAACTTTCCTTTTAAAAGCCCGATGAGTAGAACTGCAGGAACTGTCAATCCAACGGTCGAAACAAAGGCGCCATGGCATAGATTGATACTTCTTTGGAATTCATTGTTGATTGCCGCTTTGATGGCAGTAATAGATTCTGGGGTAAATACAATGATAGCAATAAGTATTCCTCCTAATGCTACTGGAAGTTTTGCTGTAGCTATTCCGTAATCAACCACCACAGCCATTTGATGCGAAAGTAATACTATTGGTAAAATCATTAAAATAAGAAGAGCTGATCGAATCCAGATTTCTTTTTTGCTTTGAGATTTGTAGCTATCATCATGTATAGGATTTTGATCCTGTTTGGGATACGCAATTTCAAGCTTTCCTTTTTCAGGCTGTACATATAAATGGCTGTAATCTTTTAATTGATAATAAAGGAATGCCATGTACACGAGTATAGTTATAGTTGATATAAATATCGCTTGTAAAGTAGTATATGAACCATTGCCTGCTCCTTGTATAAAGTTAGGGAGTAAGAGTGAAGTAGCTCCAAGTATTACGATCATTGAAAAATATGACAATGTCCCTTGAGCGTTATATTCCTGTTCTTTGTATTGAGCACTTCCAAGTAATATGCAGAGTCCTACCACCAGATTCATGATAATCATCATGACTGAAAAGATTGAATCTTTTCCGATTGTCGGAGATTCTGCTGGACCAAGCATAACAGCAGCAATCAATACGACTTCAATCGTTACAATAGAGAGCGTAAGGATAAGAGTACCGAAAGGTTCACCTAACTTATGCGCAAGCTCATCAGCTTCTTTTACTACGCCAAATGAGGCGGTCAAAATCGTAGCTAAAAGAACTATGAATATAGTAAATGCTGCTATTGGAGAAAATGTTGTCCTAAAAATCTGTTGATCAAAGAGCATCAGTCCAATGACAATAATCCATATGATGAGTAGTCGGATAATTGTTTTTGTATTCAGTATTATTTTCATATTGCTGCGGTATATAAATTACTGATACAAATATCTTTACTAAAAATGGGATTAATTTTAACATTTGATAAAAACTATAAATAGCGGAATTATTTGTTTTATGTGCAAAGCGCAATTTCTATTGTATCAGAACTTCATCTTATTATTTTTCAAGGATGTGTTCGTAATTTTTTTGTTTTGATTCCTAGCTACTCGACTCATTACTTGATATTTTTAGTATATTCGTTTTGATAATTATCATAATAAATCTAAACCATTGTCACAATTCTTTAAAACTATGTTAACAAATCGTTTAAAATATAGTGTTCTCTTTTGCTTATTGGGAGCAAGTGTAAGTTCATGTCAAACGACAGATCAAAAAAAAGAACCCGAAGTAGAACATAATCCAGCTAAACAAGTCGTGCCAGAAAGAGCAAAAGATTTGATCGGTCGTTGGGATTTAAATGTGGACAAAGATGGAAAGGTCGTACCATCATGGATTGAAGTAAAACTATCTGGATTTAATACCTTAGTGGGGAGTTATGTTGGCGATAGTGGCAGCGCTCGTCCAGTTTCACATGTCAAACTGGAGGATGGAAAATTTTCATTTGCTATACCACCACAATGGGAAGGTGGCGAAGGGGACTTTGTGATTGCAGGCGAATTAACAGCTACAGGTATTAAAGGTACTGTGACGACTAATAAAGGTGTTAGCTATAACTTTACAGGTGAAAAAGCACCCTATTTAAATCGTACAGGAACTGTTCAATGGGGAGAGGCTATTGAGCTTTTTAATGGTCAGGATCTGACAGGTTGGAAAACCATTGGTGGAGAGAATAATTGGTCAGTGAAAGATGGTGTCTTGACGAATGCAAAGGCGGGAGCTAATCTGGTAACGGATCAAAAATTTGAAGATTTTAAACTGGAAGCAGAATTTCGTTATACATCAGGGGGAAATTCGGGTATCTATCTGAGAGGGCGATATGAATTGCAAATAGAAGATAGTCCTAAGGATCAGCATCCTGGAAGTCTTTATTTTGGCGGTATCTATGGTTTTTTAGCTCCAAATGAAATGGCTACTTTAGGACCGGATCAGTGGCAGAAATATGAAGTTACATTGGTCGGAAGATTGGTAACTATTGTCGCAAATGGTAAGACTGTCATAAGTAATCAAGAAATTCCAGGTATTACAGGGGGCGCATTGGACAGTAAAGAGGGCGAACCAGGACCTATATATTTACAGGGAGATCATGCTCCGGTAGAATTTAGAAAAATAAAGATTATACCGGCTAAGAAATAAAAAAAATTAAAAGCCTCTTTCGGTAGAAAGAGGCTTTTAATTTTTATAAGATTATTTTCACAAATTGACCACTTGGATCGAACAATAAATCGACATCATTTGTTAATTCGACTTCAAATCCAGCAGTAACTTTATCGATGGCACTGATTTGTGCTGTTCTATAATTTGTATCCACATAGCTGACTATCGTAGATGAGATAAAACCTGTTGGAATAGCAGTATCATTGTCGGATTCTACCTCTTTCCAATTACCTTCTTGATCAAAATCAACTTCGATTCCATTGGCTAACTCTACACTGTAAGCGGTTTTATTTGTTGCAGTAGGAGTTTGTTTCTCAGCTTTTCGAATGGTGACATCTTTGAAGAAGGTGTTAAGAAATGTTGATGCTGATGCTGGTAAAGATGTAGCAGGGACTTGATGATCATCATCTTTATCACATGATACCACAATGATTGCAAATGCAAGTAGAGCTGTGCATGTTAAAATTAGCTTTTTCATATTTTAGTTTTAATTAATCATCTATTTTAGTAAACTGCCCCTTTTTATTAAACTCCAACTCAAGTCCATTCGAAATCTCTACTTCATATTTACGTAACGATTTTTTTATTTTTACGATCTGTGTATTTGGAAAACTTTTTGCCACATAATTTTGAATAGTCCTAGGTACAATTTTTAAAGGAATGGCAATCTTGTGGCCATCGACTTCTTCCCAATTTCCAGATTTATCAAATTCTATTTCTGTACCATTGTTAAGAATAACTTTATATTCCTTTGAAAATAAACTTTCTTGTTCTTCAATTGTACTGCTGATTTGATTAATCGCAAAATTATTCTTAATGAATGTTTGCGCATTTGCTGGTAATTGGTTGTTGTTGATTACTTTTTTTTGTGCAAATCCAAATGTCGATAACGCCATTAATGCGATGATAGCTATTGTTTTCATTTTGTTCATAATAAATACTCCTTTTATTTTATAACAAAGTTCGTAGACGATTTGGTAAAGAATTGGGAATTATAGTTTGTGTATTTTAAAAATGTGTAAACTTTCTGAATATAAATAGCTTATGTTTATATCTTTATTTGTTTCTATAATTGTTTTAACGATAGAAAGTCCCAATCCATTCGAATTTACAGCATCGTTTTCTTTATGAAAGCGGTCAAAAATATGCTCTGCCACTAGTGCTTTGCCTTTACCGGTATTAGCAATTGTAAATTGATGTTGATAAACCTCAATTTTAATGAGACCAGATGGTGATTTGTTATAATTGATCGCATTCCTCATTAAATTGGATAATAGAATTTTAGCTAAGTCTACATTAAAATCTATTGTAAATGTACCATGTTCATTGATCTGAATATCAATTCCTTTGAAACTCATCAAATCTGTAAGCTCTTCAGAGATCTCATGGATCAATGAATTAAAGTTTATTTTTTCAATAGCTTCAAATTGATTATTTTCAATGCGGGATAGCATAAGTAATGCTTTATTCAACTTGATCATACGCTCTAGTGATTCCTTGGTTTCACTGATCGTGATTAAATGATGCTCAGCTAAGTCTTCATCTTCTAATAATAATTCTAGTTTATTAGTACTTATAGCTAATGGGGTTTGTAGCTCATGCGAGGCATTTTCAATAAATAGCTTTTGTTGTTTAAATATTTTTTCATTACGATCTAACATTTTATCAATCTCTGTATCCAATAGGTTAAATTCTCGGACATTGCTTTTAATGGGCTCGGATATTCTAATCTTTCCAAACTGATATTGTTCTAGTTTATCCAGTATCTGATAAAAGGGTTTAAAAGCTCGGTAGAATACCAACGTATTGAGTAAAAATATACTGATTATGATCAAGAAATAAAGGATGATCAATGCGGTTGCAAGATCGTATTTTAACTCATCTTCTTCAACAGTAGAAGTACGAATTTCTAAATGATACATTTGATTATCCTTACCGTAGAAATAGGTTGTTAGTATACGGTAAGGCTCCATATCATCATCATATGGCATATAAATAAGTTCATTCCTGAACGTACTTTTTTCTAGATGCTTCTTTTTAACGTTTGATTTTGTAATCTTAAATTGATTGATTCCAAAAGTATCTGTTTTTAAGATCGATTCATCTTGATAGGCTGCACGAATAATTTCAATTTTTTGATTTTTTAAACCATCATCTACATTATCATATACCTCTTCAATTATATAGGCATAAAATAATGTAGCCCATACCGCAATTACAATCAAAATGATAATCGTGATATAGCGTAAAGTATAATTTTTGAGAGATTTTTTCATCAAAATAAATTGTTATAATAGGGAGCGCTGATTGTACTACATCATGATGTTAATTTCACTCGGTTGTATTAAATCAATTTATATCCAATGCCATATACCGCTTGAATATCAATTTCTGCATGATTATCTTTCAACTTTTTTCTTAAATTTTTAATTTGAGAATAGATAAAGTCTAAACTGTCAGCTTGATCAATATGATCTCCCCAAATTGATTCAGCTAAACTATTTTTCTGAATAAGCTTAGTGGGTCTTATGATGAAATAATAGAGTAGATCAAACTCCTTTCGGTTTAGATTTACTAGTTTGTTATTCACCTGTATACTTCTGTCGGTAGTGTTAACTGCTACATTTTTATAAACTATCACATCATCGCCATTTTGATTTTTTCTTCGTATGATCGATTTTATCCTTGCATGTAGTTCTGCTAGATGAAAAGGTTTAGCAAGATAGTCATCTGCTCCTAGTTCTAGACCCTTTACTTTATCATCTACTGAGTCTTTAGCAGACAGGATAATCACAGACTCATCTTTTCCGAGTTCTTTTATTTTCTCCAAAAGTTGCAAACCTGAACCTCCTGGTAACATAATATCTAGCAAAATACAGTCATAGGTATAAATAGCTATTTTTCCTAGGGCAGTTTGATAATCAAAAGCTTGTTCTACAAGATATTTTTCGGCAAGAAGGGATTGCATAATAACTTGACTTAAAGCAGCTTCGTCTTCAATCAATAATATTTTCATATACACTCATTATGGTACAAAAGTAATATCCAAATTGGGAAAGAATTAGGAATCAAAATCCAATAATTACCACTACGATATCTTCATTATGGTAAGCTGGGTGAAAATGCGATATGACTTTCTGATCTTTATAAAGCTTTAGTTCATCGTATACCAATTTTTTTAGAATACCTTTACCTTTACCGTGTACAAATTTTATTTCTGGCATATCCCAATATATAGCAGCATCTAACATGTCACGCATATAGATCAATGATTCATTTGCTAATTCATCTGCAGCATAATCTTGCCAGTCGGATAAGAAGGCTTCGGCATGTAAATCTATTTGTACAGGTGGTTTTTTCATGTAGCTCTATTTGTATTCGAACAAAAGTACGATTAACGAACTAACAAATAAAGTCATTAGTTCGTTTACTGTATATAAATAGCTACATAAAGTAGGTCATACCATTTTTTTATTGTGGCAGCTTCTTCATAGAGTTCCTTTTCAGCATAATCGAACATGATTTCTTGTACTTGAATAATCATATCATCTTGATCTTGGAAGATACCATTGCAATCACGATAATCATTAATAATTTCCAATAGATAATTAAGTGATTTCATCTTATGATATAAAGAATGATGTTTTTTGCCAATTATATCTGCAATTTCTTCATTTTGCACTTCGCACTCGACAGCTGTATGACGTGTCTTATTATATAAATGGGTGTAGTCAGCAATACGATCTCTTAGATCATAAATGTTATTTTGAAGATCTTCAATGAGTACAATGAGATTTTCTTGAATTTCAAAATCTTTTGATACGATTGACATATTACGCCTTTTTTCAATCAATATAAATAAAATTTATATCATTTTTTATTACAATATAAACAAACAAATTAATATTGTAAATGTTTTGTTGTCTCATAATTAATATTTTACGATATAATAGCTCCTATATACTGTAGTGGTAACATATATTATAAGTAATATTTATTGTACATTTGTTGCGTAAATAAATTGAGGAATTGTTTTAACGAAAGACTCTACATCTATTACTTAAGCATATTTGGGATTTTGTGCTTAAATACAAAAAGGGAGAAAGTTCGATTGAATTTTCTCCCTTTTTATTCAACTGTTTTGAGATTAAGATATATACACTATATGGGAAGAGAAATTAGTATAAACGGGTATCAATTGGAAATATGCTCAAATTCACCCCAGTCAGCTCTACATGCGGCGCAAGGAGGCGCTACAAGGATTGAATTTTGTCAAAACTTAGAAAACGGTGGGACGACACCTTCGTATGGTCAGATTGTTCAAACTAGAAAGTTAATTAATATTGGCATGCACGTACTTATTCGTCCTAGAGCGGGTGATTTTGTTTATTCTGATTTGGAATTTGAAGAAATGCTAGCTGATATCAGGTTTTGTAAAGAGACAGGCTGCGATGGCGTTGTTATAGGAGTAATGAATAGAGATGCAACAGTTGACATTGAGCGAACAAAAGCTCTTGCCGATGCTGCAAGACCTATGCATGTAACCTTTCATCGAGCATTTGATAAGTGCGCGGATCCAATGTCTTCTTTAGCTATTTTAATAGAATTGGGAATTGATCGTCTATTGACATCTGGATTGAAGAATAAAGCAGAGAATGGAGTTGAGCTACTTAAAGAATTGGTCGAATATGCTAACGGAAAAATTGTTATTATGCCCGGTGCTGGGGTAGACAGTCATAATATCGAAATGATCTTAAAGATAACTGGAGCGACTGCAATACATAGCTCCGCAAAAGATACGGTCTCTTCAGAAATGTCTTATGATAGAATGGAGGTGGCAGGGATGAATGAACCTATATACATGACATCAAAAGAAAAAGTCCACCAATTGGTAGACATCCTTAAAAAACAATAGCGTTGTAATTTACAACGCTATTGTTCTTAATATTTTTTTAACCTATTTAGCTTCTGAAACTAATTGGTTTAAGATAGCATCGTTTTTAACGATTTGATTTGATTTCTTCATTTTAGATCTTGAACCAAGTTCAACATTACTACCTAAACTTAAGAACTGAACTTCAACACGTGAAGTAGTTTTATTTCTTCTATCTTTTCTTTTTAAACGTGTAACTCCCATTTTGATAAATTTTTTTATTGTTCAATAAAACGAGGTCGGAAGCGGATTCGAACCGCTGTAGGAGGTTTTGCAGACCTCAGCCTAGCCACTCGGCCATCCGACCCTATTTGTTCCCCTAGGGGAATGCAAAAGTAAAATTAATATTTGGATTAAAAAAGACTCTTGTGCAATTATTTTTTAAATAAATCATTATCAAGCTGTTTTGTTTGAAAATTATTTTGTGTTATTTACTATTTTAATAATGCTGCTGCTGATAAATAAATACTTGTCTATTTTTTAATACAGTTAATATGTTAGTTTCTGTTTTATTATCGTATTGTAAATGAGGCTTTTAATGGTTTGGCTTGTAACTTGCAATACCCATCACAACACTAATAATATAATAGAGCGATGAAAAAAATATTACTAACATTAGGCGCAGCATTTTTATTAACTGCTGGAGCTTATGCACAAGGAGGATTAGGATATGGTATCAAGGCAGGAGTTAACTTACCTTCTTACAGTTATGGCGGAAGTGATCTTTCTGATTCGAAGTCAACAGTTAATTTTCATGTTACCGGTTATTTAGATGCTCCTATAACCAGTAACTTCTATATTCAGCCTGGAGTGTCTTTGCAAGGAAAAGGTGCAAAGTTTGCTGATTATAAAATAGGAGAGAGCACCTATGAATTGAAACAAAATACGATGTGGTTAGAGGTTCCTGTTAATTTTGTGTTGAAATTTCCCACTGCTGGTGAAGGTAAATTTTTCGTTGGTGCAGGTCCTTATGTATCTTTTGGATTAAGTGGAAAAAATAAGTTTGATAGAACAAATGGAGATGGTACAACCACTTTGAGTGATAGAGAATTTAAATTTGGTAAAGATGAAACTTTAAAAGGCACAGATTTCGGAGTAAACTTTTTAGCTGGATATCAGTTGGGAAGTGGAATATCGATTAATGCTGGTTATGGTTTGGGTCTAACAAACATTGCTGGGTCTAAATTTATTGGATCAGGAGATGTTAAAAACCGTGTTTGGTCAGTAGGTATTGGTTTTGGAATATAATATCAAATTCACAAGATTATATCAAATGATTTTAAATTAAACCCTTGCTTTTTAGCAAGGGTTTTTTATTTTCCTATAAAACTTTAATTTAGTAAGGTTGTTTGAGATTTATAAATATATGATACTATGACAAAGTTTTTAGGCCTACCGTTTTACTTAAAATTAGCTTGTACATTAATTTCTTTTTTAGTTTTAGGTTATCTTGCGAAAATAGGGGATACAATTCTAGTTCCATTTATATTGGGTTTACTTTTAGCTTTACTGCTTGTTCCAGTCAGTAATTTTTTTGAAAACAAGTTGAAATTCCCGCGCACAATTGCAGGCATTGTGACCGTTTTACTTTTCTTTGGTCTAGTTGGTTTTGGATTCTATATGCTGGCGTCGCAATTATCAATGATTAAAGATGATTGGCCTGCTTTTAAAGAACAAATTTTAGTTGGTTTTCATAACGTACAAGTTTGGGTTACAGATCGTTTTGGTGTGAGGCATAGTGAACAAATGGATATCATTAATAAAACAGCTACAAAATCACTCGATAGTGGAACGTTATTATTAGGAACCGCATTATTGTCATTATCGTCTCTTTTTATACTTCTAGTGTTTACATTTCTGTATACTTTTTTTTTATTGATCTACCGCAGTCATATTGTTAAATTTCTCCTGATGATCAATCATCAGGATCATCATGATATTGTTTTGGATGTTGTGGGACAGATACAATATGTGGTGAAAAAATATTTAATTGGATTACTCTTGCAGATGCTGATTGTATCCACCTTAGTATTTGCAGCATTGAGTATAATAGGAGTAAAATACAGTCTGTTGTTGGCCATTATTACAGGTGTATTTAACGTGTTGCCCTATATTGGGATCTTTACCTCGATCTTAATTATTGCATTACTTACTTTTGCTACTACCTCATTTACCCATGTGCTCATCGTGATCGGTGCACTTATTATTATACATCTTATCGATAGCAATTTTATTGTACCTAAAGTCGTTGGATCTAAAGTAAAAGTAAATTCTTTGTTTGCCATGATGGCGATTATTGTGGGAGAAATGATATGGGGTATTTCTGGAATGTTTCTAGCTATACCTATCCTGGCGATCTGTAAGATCGTGATGGATCGGGTCAAGGAATTAAAACCTTGGGGATTTTTGCTTGGAGAAGAGGATACTAAGCCTGATAAAGATATGAATAAAGTTAAAACAATAAGTCTTAAAAAGAATCAATAAGTAGAATGTTAATACTTATTTGGTATCAATAGGTTTTGAAGATTACAAACAATTTAGGTTTCGCTACTGTTGGTGCTCATTAGGTATTTATAGCTTACTTAGCGCTTTATTTATTGATTAGGGTAAGAGGCCTGCTTTTATATAATTATTTCAATATAGCGGCTAATATGAGTTAAAAAGTATATGTAAGTAGTGACCTATCATAAAAAAGGCTTCTAATTTAACATTAGAAGCCTTTCTTGTTTTTTAATCAGTGCAATTCTATCACACTTTGATTTCTACTTCAACACCTGAAGGTAATTCAAGTTTCATCAATGCATCAACAGTTTTAGAGTTAGATGAATAAATATCTAACAATCTCTTGTATGAACATAATTGGAACTGCTCACGCGCTTTTTTGTTAACGTGTGGAGAACGTAAAACTGTATAGATTTTTTTCTCAGTAGGTAATGGAATAGGACCACTAACAACTGCACCTGTAGGCTTTACTGTTTTTACGATTTTCTCAGCTGATTTGTCAACTAAATTGTAATCGTATGATTTCAATTTGATTCTGATTCTTTGGCTCATTCTTATTTTTGTTTAAATTGATCTCCCGTTAGAGCTATTATCAACAGGAGATCGGTTTGCTTTATATTAGAAAGGATTATTCTCCTTTTAATTTACCTTTTGCTTTTGCAACAACTTCGTCAGTTACGTTACGTGGAGCTTCTTCAAAGTGATCAAATTCCATAGTAGAAGTTGCACGACCTGAAGTGATCGTACGTAATTGTGTTACGTAACCAAACATTTCTGAAAGTGGAACTAATGCTTTAATTACTTGAGCACCATTACGGCTATCTAAACCTTGCATCAAACCACGACGACGGTTTAAATCTCCCATTACATCACCCATGTTTTCTTCTGGTGTTAAAACCTCTATTTTCATAATTGGTTCCATTAACACTGGAGAACATTTTGGTAATGCTTCACGGTATGCCGAACGAGCAGCTAATTCGAAAGATAATGAATCTGAATCGACAGCGTGGAATGAACCATCAATCAAACGAACTTTCATTCCTGATAATGGGAATCCTGCTAATACACCATTTTTCATTGATGTTTCAAATCCTTTTTGAACTGAAGGGATAAACTCTTTTGGAATTTTACCACCCACGATTTCATTCACGAATTGAAGAGGTGATTTAGTTAAATCGTAATCTTCGTCTGCTGGAGAAATAACAACTTTGATGTCCGCAAATTTACCACGACCACCTGATTGTTTTTTGAATACTTCACGGTGCTCTGTAGTACCCGTGATAGATTCTTTATAAGATACTTGAGGAGCTCCTTGGTTCACCTCAACTTTGAATTCACGTTTCAAACGGTCGATCAAGATCTCTAAGTGAAGCTCACCCATACCAGAGATAACTGTTTGACCTGTTTCTTCGTCAGTTTTTACTACAAACGTAGGATCTTCTTCAGCTAATTTACCAAGACCAATACCTAATCTATCAATGTCAGCTTGAGTTTTTGGCTCAATAGCTAAACCGATAACTGGCTCAGGGAAATTCATTGATTCTAATACGATAGGGTGTTTTTCATCACATAAAGTATCACCAGTTTTGATGTCTTTGAAACCAACGACAGCACCGATATCACCAGCCTCGATGAAAGGGATAGGGTTTTGTTTATTCGCGTGCATTTGAAAGATACGAGAGATACGCTCTTTGTTTCCTGAACGTGTGTTCAATACATAAGAACCTGCATCTAATTTACCTGAATAAGCACGGATGAAACACAAACGACCTACGAAAGGGTCAGTTGCAATTTTGAAACCTAATGCTGCGAAAGGCTCGTTAACATCTGGTTTACGTATTAATTCTGCACCTGTATCAGGATGAGTACCTTTAACACCTTCTGAATCCATTGGAGAAGGCAATAATTCCATTACTAAATCCAACATAGTTTGAACACCTTTGTTTTTGAAAGATGAACCACAAACCATAGGAACGATAGAGTTATCCAATACTGCTGCACGTAAAGCATTTAAAATTTCACGCTCAGTTAATGAATTAGGGTCTTCGAAGAATTTCTCCATCAAAGATTCATCATAACCAGCAACAGCTTCTAATAAACGCTCACGGTATTCAGCAACCTCTTCCAACATATCTTCTGGAATAGGAACCTCTGTAAAAGTCATACCTTTATCATGCTCATTCCAAACGATACCACGGTTGTTAATTAAATCAACAACACCAGTGAAAGTATCTTCAGAACCAATAGGAAGTTGTAAAGCTACTGCTTCAGAACCTAACATTGATTTTACTTGACCAACAACTTTTAAGAAGTCAGCACCTGAACGGTCCATTTTGTTTACGAAACCAATACGTGGAACAGCGTAGTTATCCGCTAATCTCCAGTTAGTCTCTGATTGAGGCTCAACACCATCAACTGCAGAGAATAAGAATACTAATCCGTCTAATACACGTAACGAACGGTTTACCTCAACCGTGAAATCTACGTGACCTGGAGTATCGATAACGTTTACTTGGTATTTGTTACCACGGTACTGCCAGAAAACTGTAGTAGCAGCAGAAGTAATCGTGATACCACGCTCAGCTTCTTGCTCCATCCAGTCCATTGTCGAAGCACCTTCGTGTACTTCTCCAAGTTTATGGTTAACACCTGAGTAGTAAAGAATACGCTCAGTTGTAGTTGTTTTACCAGCATCGATGTGAGCAGCGATACCAATATTTCTAGTGAATTTTAAATCTCTTGCCATAATATTTTTAAGCATTAGCCTAGATAAGGCCGTATGTTTTTTTGTCTAAATAAGTACACCGATCCTGATAAAAGAATAAACGTTTACCTAAGATCGGTGTAATCATATTTGTGTGTGTAAGTTCAAAACTAGAATCTGAAGTGTGAGAACGCTTTGTTAGCTTCAGCCATTTTGTGCGTATCTTCTTTCTTCTTAACAGCAGCACCTTCACCTTTAGAAGCTGAAATGATTTCTCCTGCTAATTTTTCGAACATTGTTTTTTCACCACGTTTACGTGAATATGAAATTAACCATTTCATACCCAAAGCAATTTTGCGTTCAGGACGAACTTCCATAGGAACTTGGAAGTTAGCACCACCAACACGACGAGATTTAACCTCTACAGCTGGCATAACGTTGTTTAAAGCTTTTTTCCAAGCTTCTAAACCGCTTTCGCTAGTTTTTTGCTCTACTAATTCAATCGCGTTGTAAAAAATATCATATGCTGTAGATTTTTTACCATCATACATCATATTGTTTACAAAACGAGTTACCTGAGTGTCGTTAAACTTTGGATCAGGTAAAATGATTCTCTTTTTTGGTTTTGATTTTCTCATTTTTCTTTCCTCCGTTTAATTATTTCTTTTTACCTTTTGCTGGCGCAGCCGCTGCTTGTCCTGGTTTAGGACGTTTAGTTCCGTATTTAGAACGACGTTGGTTACGACCTGCTACACCTGAAGTATCTAATGCACCGCGGATAATGTGGTAACGTACACCTGGTAAATCTTTAACACGACCACCACGAATCAAAACGATTGAGTGCTCTTGTAAATTGTGACCTTCTCCAGGGATGTAAGCGTTGACCTCTTTACCGTTTGTTAAACGTACACGAGCTACTTTACGCATTGCTGAGTTTGGTTTTTTAGGGGTAGTAGTATATACACGTGTACATACACCTCTTCGCTGTGGACATGAGTCCAACGCTGGTGACTTACTCTTGTCAACCAGAGCTACTCTACCTTTTCTAACTAATTGTTGAATAGTAGGCATTTACCTGATTTTGTTATTTAATTTAATTCTTAAATTATTATAAGTTCGCAAAGATAACGATTTTATTGTTAAATCGTAGCACCTCGCCAATTAGTTTTCCACATTTTGCTTGAATATCTTTGACTTAGCTTTTAGATCAACTTGTTTTTAAGTAAATAAGCAACAATCTGATCCGCTCCATATTTTGACAAATGGTCGTCATCATGCATATACGGGTCTTGACCGTTATATTTATTTACTTCAGGTAGATTATAAACATCTATGTAAATATCTTTAGAAATAAAAGTTTGAAGATAATTATTGACATGGGCAGACTTCGGATCAAGATAGTTCGCTTCTTTTACCGCGCTGTTTTTAGTTTGTAACGCCAATATATTGGGGAAAATGATAGAATAGCTAGGTGTTTGTCCGATCATTTTCAGTATAATATTCTTTTCTTTAAAATATTGTATTACTTTTTGAAGTTTGAACTTTAAAGTTTCATCTGGATATTGTTGTGAACCCCAAAAACCAACAAGGATTACCTCGTCTATATGCGCTGCATTTTGAGGGATAAATTTCTGATACATATAGTCTATGAGTTCACAAGATGCTTTAGGCCCCTTTGTATCTAATAACGGATAGGTTGTAGATACTGTTGCTTGCAACAGATTGATATCTTGTTTTGCGAGTTGCTCTTTTAAACTTTGTGCAAAAACGCCAGCGTGACTATCACCCAATAAAAGTATATTTTTTTTATTAGGGGCAATGTTAGCGCAGATGTCAAAATTATATTGACTGAATGTATTGTCTATATCCAGATGGCAGATTCCCTTTCTAAACTGAAATGGAAGATGTTGTTTTCTATAATTTGTATTGTAATTAGTGAGGTGTTCAATCTCCTTATTAATTTTCAATTGATCATATGGGAATAGCATCATGACTGCGGCTACTATAGTAATCCCTACCGCTGTAGCTAAAGTGAAACGTACTTGATTGAATTTTTTATTAGACTCAATGGTGTAAAATGAGATGCACGCACAAATAAAGGAAAGAGTAAGGATGGTAATAATAGTGTAAGACTGATTTAGTCCCAAATAGATCGTAAATACATAGATTGGCCAATGCCATAAATATAGCGAATACGATATCTTGCCGATCCATTGAAGTGGTTTGAAAGATAGTGCTTTAAAGTCATATTGTACAAGGAGGATGATAAATGTAGCTACTACCGGAATAAGAGTGTAATAAGACGGCCAACTGATGTCGTCCTCTTTGAGTAAAATAATGCATCCTATTAGGGTACTATATCCAAAGAACGCAAATAATTTTCTCCACAATTTTGGTATTTTTTTTGGGATATCTGCCCCCCATAGGCATGCAAGTCCACCAAATAGCATTTCCCATGCGCGTGTTGGGAACATATAAAAGCTGAATGATTGATCTCTATGATTAAAATAAAGGTTCAGACCGAACGAAAGGATGATCAAGCTTATAAATAAATAAATGAACTGCCTTTTGTTTGTCAGATAGTAATTTCGAAATGGATAGAGGAGTACGGGATATAGTAGATAAAATTGCCATTCGACAGATAAAGACCATGTATGCAATAATATGTTGTTTTGCGAAGCGAGATCAAAATAGCCACTATGGATGTAGTAATCTATATTAGAAATAAAAAGAATACTGAAAAAGGAATTGTTTCCAAGTTGTTGTAAATCGTTGGGTAAGAGAATTAAATTGCCAATTATAGCTAGACCAATAATTAGAAAAAGAAGGGCAGGGATGATGCGTACAATCCGCTTGATATAAAACTGCCGGAAAGAAAATATGTGGTCTTCAAATCCTTTAAGAATAATATGAGTCATTAAATATCCCGAGATGACAAAGAAGATATCTACTCCACTGAATCCACCGTCAAAATAGGGGATTTTGAAATGAAAAAAAAGTACCGCTAATACAGCTAATGCACGTAGTGCTCCAATATCATTTCTAAATTTCATTATTAAATATGACCTGTTGTAAGCTGCAAATCTGAGCAAAATAATTTAGTTCACCTACTAATTTTTTTCATCTATTATCGAATCAGTATTGAAAAATCTAAGTAAGCATCTATAGTAAGATTTTTTTCAATGAATTGTCAATTTTTATAATATAGCTGAGAAAAGATGATTTTTTCTAACTAAATTTAAACATCTGTCAAAAAAGAGTAAATAGGAGGAGTTTTTTATCAAGTAAAATAGCTGTGTTATGAATTATTTAGAAGATGTTCAAAAATTGTTTTTGTACTATAAACATTTAGTTGACAGTACTATAAATCAATTAACTGATAGTCAGTTGTTTTGGCAGTATAATCAAGAGAGTAATAGTGTCGCGATATTGATTCAGCATATATCAGGAAATATGAAATCACGATTTACAGATTTTCTAACTTCGGATGGTGAAAAAGAATGGCGTAACCGAGATGCTGAGTTTGAGTTGGCTGATCAGGATAAAATGAGACTGTTGCATGAATGGGAGGAAGCTTGGAAAAACTTATTTGTCACGTTGAAAAATTTGCAGTTTGAAGACTTGGGTAAGACAATTTATATACGAAATCAAGGCCATACTGTTGTAGAGGCTATTAATAGGCAACTGTCACACTATCCCTATCATGTTGGACAGATTGTTATGTTAGGGAAGATGATGAAAGGGAATGATTGGCGCTCTCTATCTATCCCAAGAGGAGAGTCTGATGTATATAACTCGGTTAGATTCATACAATCAAAACGAACAGAACATTTTACAGATGAAATATTGCGCCATTTAGATGGCTAGTTAGTTAGTTAGTTAGTTAGTTAGTTAGTTAGTTAGTTAGTTAGTTAGTTAGTTGAAAAATGCCCCCAAAAAGAGTAAGAAACTCAATTTGGAGGCTGTAGTTGTTATTGTTTCGGGATTGGATTAACTGATTAAAGTAAAGTCAATTTGACGTTTGTCAAGATCAACTTTTTTAACTTTGATCTGTACTTCATCACCTAATTGATATTTCTTTTTCTTTCTTTGACCAATAATCGCAAAATTCTTTTCATCTAAGACATAAAAATCATCGTTAATATCTCGTAATCTAACCATACCTTCGCATTTATTCGTTTCGATTTCGACATACATTCCCCATTCAGTTACGCCAGATATAATTCCTGTATATTCAGTTCCAATTTGTTCTTGTAAAAATTCAGCTTGTTTATATTTAATAGAAGCACGTTCGGCTTCAGCAGCTTTCTTCTCCATCTGTGAAGCGTGCTCACACATTTTTTCATAATGGTCTACATTGATTTTATTACCACCATCTAAGTAATGTGCCAATAATCGGTGGACCATTACATCAGGGTATCGACGGATGGGGGAAGTGAAGTGCGTGTAATAATCAAAAGCAAGTCCATAATGACTTGTTCCTTTGGTCGTGTAGATCGCTTTTGCCATTGATCTTATTGCAAGAGAGGTAAGCATGTTTTGCTCCTTGCTACCTTCAATTTTTGTCATTAACGCATTTAATGATTTCGCGGTCTCTTTATCTGATTTTATAGTTAGCTTATGTCCAAATCGAGATGCAAATTGAGAAAATGTTGCTAGTGTCTCTGGATTGGGTACATCATGAAAACGATATACAAATGGTAATTTATTTTTACCCTTACCTTGTTTACCAATATATTCTGCTACTTTTCTATTCGCAAGAAGCATGAAATCTTCAATAAGTTTATGTGCATCTTTTCTCACCTTGGTGTAGACTCCCGTTGGCTTACCATTTTCATCCAAAGTGAACTTTACTTCTTCGCTTTCAAACGCAATTGCGCCATTTTTAAATTTGCGTTCTCGCAGAATATAGGCTAACTCGTTTAATTTTAGTATTTCTGCAGTAAAATCTCCTGATTTTGTTTCAATGACCTCTTGGGCTTCTTCATAAGAAAATCTCCGGTCGGAGTGAATGATAGTTCTTCCAAACCATTGGTTTACAATATTGGCTTTCTCATCGAGCTCAAAGACTGCAGAGAAACATAGTTTATCTTCATGTGGACGAAGTGAACAAACTCCATTGGAAAGTCTTTCAGGAAGCATTGGAATCACCCGGTCAACTAGATATACTGAGGTACCTCTTTCGTAGGCCTCTTTATCTAGTTCAGTGTCTGGGATGACAAAATGTGAGACGTCGGCGATGTGTACACCAATTTCATAATTGCCATTCTCAAGTTCTTGAAAAGATATCGCATCATCAAAGTCTTTTGCATCAACAGGATCAATGGTAAAAGTAGTAATATTTCTAAAATCTCTTCTTCTGGCAATCTCTTCTTTCGAATAGCTATCAGGCAGTGCATTTGCCTCTTCTTCGACTTTTGTCGGAAATTTTAAAGGAAATCCATAGTCGGCCAAGATGGCATTCATCTCCGTATTATTTTCTCCTTTTTTACCAAGAATTGTCTTTACTTTTCCAATAGGATTTTTTGCCCCTTGTGGCCAATCAATAATAGAGACGACTACCTTTTCACCATCTTTTGCACCTTCAAGGTTATCCAATGGAATGAAGATATCATGTAACATTTTGCGATCATCAGCAATGAAAAATGCGAAGTTCTGAGAAAGGTTGATGATACCGGTAAAATCTGTTTTTGCACGTTGGATGATTTCTACGACTTCACCTTCTTTTTTACGTCCTCTACTTTTTTCAAAAGTGTGCACTTTAACGATGTCTCCATGAAGAGCTTGTCGTAATTTTCTCGGCGCTACAAAGATGTCATTTTCGAATTCATCTTCAGGTATAATATAAGCAGATCCTTCGGCAGTCATATCGACTTTCCCAGTTACGTAAACTTTGAGTTGACGTAGCTTAAATTTTCCCTTTTCAACCTCTAAAAATGGACTATTTTTTGGGTGCTCAGTCAGGATATTGGCGATGGCTATTTTGGAATCGGAATCGTGAACATTCAATTTTGATGCGACTTGTTTATAGTTGAGGGGTTTGTTGTTTGACTTCTCAAAGATGTCGATGATGAGCTGTGTCAAAACCTCTTGGTATGGGTTTTCTTTTTTTGTCGTCATACGTGTTTTTTTTACTTTTTATTATGTTTTGAATAGGGGAGAGCCATATAGTTGATCTTGAAATTTGTGATCATAAATTATTGCTGTTTTGTTTCCCTGTATCACTTACAATATACACATATTAATCTGAAAAATGAGGCAATAGTATTTTGTTTGTTTCATGTTTTCTTTTGAGTATATTTTTAATTTGCTTTAGCTTTGTTATATTGTTGATAAATAGGTATTTATATTTGTTTTTGCTTAATTATTCTGATGAAGAAATTTTTCGGACGTTTGTATTTATACTTTAAGCTGATCTTTTTATATTTTGCTAAAATATAAGGTGTAACAAAATTATTTAATGTAGTTTCTTAATAACCTTTTAATGAGTGGTTTATTTTTTTAATTGCTAAATTTTAGCATTTAAATATATTAAATAATTAGCTTTGATCATTGCTATAAATTAGAGGAAAATGATATTTCCATAAGGAAAGTAAAACCAGCAAATACCATCGATTTGGAAGCAGTATCGTGTTTAGTTTTCCGTGCAATGATCACAGAGCCCAAGTGCATTTATAGCTACTGTTTCTAGTTTGTAACCTTGTGGAAGATTAAATTTTGGAAGATTGATTTCTTCCATACAATAGACAGAATTACACCGCCTGCAGATGAAATGAACATGTTGATCGTGGTGATTATGTTCGGAACAATTTGTGGAACAAAGGGCATAAGTTGCCGTTCCATTGAGATCAAAAATTTTATGCAATATACCCTTCTCTTCAAAAGAAGCTAGTACACGGTATAGCGTAACCCGATCAATTTCTTTACCAATTAATTTTTCCAATTCTGGTTGTGAAATTGCTGATTTCTTAGTCGATATTGTTTCTAAAGTTCGGAGTCTAGGTTGCGTTACTTTTAAATGATATTGCTTTAGCAAAGCTGTAAAATCGACAGGCTCAAGTACTGCTTTTTCATGTTGTTGATCTTTACTCATAATACAAAAATACATCATTATTCCTATATAAAAAAACGGTCAAAAAACAAGTTTATGTTACTTGCTTTTTGACCGTTTTATAAAAATGCTTTATCTCAAATTATTTACCCGCAGCTTTGGCGTGATCAGCTAAGAAAGTAGCAAGACCGCTATCTGTTAAAGGGTGTTTCAATAAAGCAGTGATAGCTGATAATGGGCCAGTCATAACATCAGCTCCAATTTTAGCACAACCTAAAATATGTGCACTATTACGTACTGATGCTGCTAAGATTTGTGTAGGGAAACTATAATTATCGTAGATCAAACGGATCTCTTCAATAAGCCCTAGGCCATCTGTCGAAATGTCATCTAAACGTCCGATGAAAGGTGAAACATAAGTTGCTCCAGCTTTTGCAGCTAGTAATGCTTGACCAGCAGAGAAAACCAAAGTACAATTTGTTTTGATTCCTTTTTTACTGAAATATTTAATTGCTTTAATACCATCTTTGATCATTGGAACTTTAACAACAATCTTGTCATCTAGTTTTGCAAGCGCCTCTCCTTCTTTGATCATTTCTTCGTAATTTGTAGAAATTACCTCTGCACTTACATCCCCATCTACGATAGCACATATGGCTTTGTAATGATTGATTACATTTTCGTCACCACTAATTCCTTCTTTGGCCATTAAACTTGGGTTTGTTGTTACCCCATCTAATACACCTAAATCTTGTGCTTCTTTGATTTGCTCTAAGTTTGCTGTGTCAATAAAAAATTTCATCTCGTATTGAATTGATTGTTAATTGTTTGGTTTATTTACCTTTAAGGGGCAAAGTTATCGATTAAAATTCACTAATCTTGTGCTGAATTGAAATTACTGCACAAATATTGCTTAATATGAACTGTTCATAATAGCTTACCATTTTCATTTACTTCTATTACATGTTGATATGCAGATATTTCGTTCTCTTGAATACCCGAATTTTCGATTACATATAATCGGTCAAGCGATTTCATTGATGGGGACGTGGATGCAGCGTGTTGCCATTAGTTGGTTGGTATATAAATTAACGGACTCTGTATTTTGGCTAGGTTTTGTTTCATTTATATCGTTGCTTCCTTCTTTAGTATTATCACCTTTTATAGGAAGCTTTGTCGATAAGCACAAGAAATATAGGCTTGTGTTTATGACTCAGATAGGTTTGATGATCCAAGCAGGGATTCTCACATTATTGGTATATCTAAAAATGGAAACGGTTTTATGGCTATCTATTTTGGGATTTGCACAGGGGGTAATCAATGCATTTGATGTATTAGGAAGACAATCACTGATGGTACATCTAGTTGATAATAGAAAAGATTTACCTAATGCTATCGCACTTAACTCTTCTATATTCAATGCTGCGCGTATGGTCGGTCCAGCTATAGGAGGGATCCTTTTGAGCACTTATGGAGAAATGATGTGTTTTAGTAGCAATTTTTTGAGTTTTATACCTGTTCTGATTACGCTATGGATGATGAATGTGACTGAAAATACTGCTAGTTTAAGTAAAGGAAGCAATTGGCAAGGATTAGTTGAGGGTTTTTTCTATTTGAAGCGATCTCCACATATTTTTTCGCTCATCATTGTCATGACTTTTTCAAGTCTATTGGTCATTCCGTATACCTCGTTGCTGCCTGCTGTAGCCAAGGAGATGTTCCATGGTGATGCAGGTACCTTTTCCTGGTTTGAAAGCGCTGCAGGTCTTGGCGCAATGATTGGCGCGATTAATATGGCCAGATTGAAGTCGGGTACAAATATGCGCTATCAAGTAATGGGTGCAGCCTTATTAATGGGTGCGGCTTTATTCTTATTAGGTCATTCCTCTGTGTTGGTTTTGGCTTTAGTCTATACAGCAGTCGTTTCTTTTGCTATGATGATGCAGAACTCTAGTATCAACACTTATATACAGACGCATGCGATGCCCATGTACCGAGCTCGAGCAATATCATATTATGTGATGGCATTTCAAGGTGTTTTTCCAATAGGAAGTTTACTAATAGGAGCATTAGCAAGCTATTTTGGGTTGCGAAGTGTTTTATATTTTATGGGCGGAGCAGGAATACTGATTGCTATAGCTTACTATTTGTATTTAAGGATGCATATCCATAAAAGACTATTTAAGTTTTAACCTTCTTTTAAGCAGTTTGAGCGTCTTCTTTTTATAATCAATCACAGCACCATAACGAGCTAAAATGTCTCCTCCTAACACTCCAATTACAGGTTGTAAATTCATCTGTTCATAGGCATAGTTGATTGAGCTCAGGTCTAGTACAGCAGCTTTGTAGTTTTTGATGGTCCAGTCCTGCATACTAAGATGCGGTATATGGATCAAAAAACTTTGCATGGTATTAGTGCCCAATCCAGATGAAAGTGTATCTGTACTTTCCAATTGAAATTGATCCGAATGTATAGTTTCCAATTGATTTTTATCAAATACAGTCTTTGAAGCTCCAGTATCCAGGACCATGAGATGAGCAGTATTGAATAATGTAACTTCAACTAGGATATGAGTACCTTGTTCTTGTAATTGTAAAAGCCTTAGTGGGATAATTGCCATATTTCAAACATAGAAAAAATATATGCTTACCGAAAGGATAAATTATATTTTTAACATAATTATTATACCTGATCTAAGGTTCGCCTAAGTGCGGTTGGGTTATTCAGGTTTTTAAATTGAGTCGGTGTAAGACCTGTATTTTTTTTAAATTGGTTGCTGAGATAAGCAGTACTCGAATAATTGAGTTTTTCCGCGATCTCCGCCAAAGTTAGTTCGTCATAAATTAACAACTCTTTGATGTATTCTATCTTTTGAAAAATAGCATATTTTTCAATACTCGTTCCGCTTACAGATGAAAATAATGCACTCAGAGTACTATATTCCAGAAATAGGTTATCACATAATATCTCTGAAAGGTTTCTATTTAAATATTGGTATGGCTGACGTGTGTAATCGATGATCACTAGTTTTATTTTCTCAATAACACGCGTGTTTTTATCATCTATCAATTCAAATCCAATAGCATGCAAGCTTTCTTGTATATGTTCGCGTTGTGCGGGTTTCAAGGTTCCTTCTAAAGTAACGACACCTAATTGAAGATCACTATAAGGGATATGCAACTCTTTAAATATATTTTCTACAGCCATCTTGCATCTATTGCAGACCATATTTTTAATAAAGAGTTGCATATAATTTTTTATAAAACGTTAATTTCTTTTAATACATTATTCATATTGCGGACCGCCTCAGCACTTTTATGTAATTTTTGCTTTTCCCCTTCCGACAAGTTCAAAGGTACGATTTTATCCCAACCATTTTTATTAATGATAACAGGGACACCTAAAGTGATATCTGATAGTCCAAATTCTCCATCTAAAAATACACTAGCTGTGAAGAGTTTATTTTGATCACGAACAATACTCTCGACGACAGCTGCAGTTGCTGCTCCTGGAGCATACCAAGCCGATGTACCAATTAAAGCTGTCAATGTAGCACCTCCTACCATTGTTTTTTGTACGATTTCATCTTGCTCGTCTTCGTTCAAAAAATCACTTACAGGAATACTGTTCCAAGTAGCATGTTTGATCAGCGGAATCATTGTAGTATCGCCATGACCACCTATAACAATTGCATTAAGGTCCCCTGCAGAAGCATTTAATTTATCACTTAATTGATATTTGAATCGAGCAGAATCCAGTGTTCCGCCCATAC
This sequence comes from Sphingobacterium sp. PCS056, assembly GCF_023273895.1. Taxonomy (NCBI): domain Bacteria; kingdom Pseudomonadati; phylum Bacteroidota; class Sphingobacteriia; order Sphingobacteriales; family Sphingobacteriaceae; genus Sphingobacterium; species Sphingobacterium sp. PCS056. The sequence continues at coordinate 2,479,196 of NZ_CP096883.1, forward strand.
CGATAATTCTATTCTTAGGCAGGCCAGAACTTTGTAGGGCAAGATAAGTCATTGTATCCATAGGATTAGAAACGATCACAATAATGATATCTGGTGAATGTTTAACCAAATTATCGACAACCGTTTTAACAATATTAGCATTCGTACCAATTAACTCTTCTCTAGTCATTCCAGGTTTTCTAGGAATTCCAGATGTAATAACCGCCACTGTCGAACCAGCTGTAGCACTGTAGTCATTGGTAACGCCTTTAATTTTAGAATCAAAACCTAATAAGGCAGCAGTCTGTGACATATCTTGTGCTTTACCTTCTGCAAAACCCTCTTTAATATCTAAAAGTATGATTTCTTCAGCAACTTCTCTTCTCATTAAATTATCTGCAGTGGTCGCTCCAACTGCTCCTGCACCAACTATTGTAACTTTCATAAGCTTATTAATTTTGGTCCTTAGACATTAATTTTTCTTTGAATTTACTCATTAAATGGTAGGAATACAATTAAGTTTTATAAAAAGTAATTCTAAATAAAAAGGGAGAAACTTTCGTTCTCCCTTTTTATTTAGAATGGATAGCCAATCGCTAAATTGAACATTAAATTGTTCTTGCGCCACTGACTACTTCCCAAATCGATATCTTTAAATACCCACCGATCTCCTTTTTCTAAGTAGGGGACACGCAATGGAATTGCAAAATCTGTTCTTAAAATTAAAAAAGTAAAGTCAAATCTTAAACCTAGTCCACCGCCAACAGCCAATTCTGTTAGGAAATCCTTACTAAACTTCGCCCCTGGTTTTTCATCATCCGTATTTTGCAACCACACATTACCGGCGTCAATAAACGCTGCCCAGTGTACAAATCCTGCAAGTTTAGCACGATATTCAGTGTTGAGTTCCAATTTAATATCACCCGTTTGATCCGCATAAAATTTGTCCGTACCAATATTCTGAGGTTTCAACGTTCCAGGACCGATTGCACGTGCTGCAAATGCTCGGATACTATTAGGACCACCCACATAATATTGTTTTAAATAGGGCAGTGCACGTGAGTTTCCATAGGAATAACTTAAACCCACACTAACGCGAGAAGCCAATTGCGAATTTTCACTCAATTTGAGATAGTGTCTACCATCACCACTTATTTTAATATATTGAGAAAAGTAAGCGTTAAATAATTTAAAAGTCTTCCCTTCGTTATAATTAGCACCCTTGAGCAATCCCAAAACGTTACCTGATAAATCCAAATTTCCTTTAAAATAAAAAGTGTTCTTTAAAGTTTTATTCATCGTGTTTGACAAGGTGAAATTGTAGTTTGGACCAATGGTGAATTGCGGCTCAATAGCATGTCTTAACGTAGGCACAGTATCCAATTGAGCTTTATATTCATCAGACACACGACTAGGTTGTACATAAGTGATTTCTAATAATCCTAGATCATGTTGTTTTTCTTGTGATTCTTGCCAAATATAACCGTAGTCGAGTTTGAGTGATCGTAAAGTATACGCTTTGGTTCTATTCAAGAATTCAAACCCTGTTTTAATATATGTTTTTGGTATGTACCTACGACTCGGATCTATTTTAAAAGGTGACAGGATACGCGGTAGTGTCAAGGTCAGATCAGCTCCATAGCGATAATAGCTCGAATTTAAGCTAACACTTCCGCCCGTCTGTGTTTCATAACCACCAAATACATTGAGACTAAGTAATTCAGCTCCTCTAAAGGCATTGTGCAATTGCCAGTTTACATTAAGCTCCGTACCATTATAAACGGATGCCATTTTACCCAAAAGCTCCACCCGAATTGATTTTTTAGGAAGAGGAGTAAGGTAGTAGTAAACATCTAATCCATTTTTAACATCCTTACTATCTACAAAATTGTTTTTAACAAATTTGAAACTGTTTAAATTGACAAGATGACTGATCGTCTTGTTATGTGCATCACGGTTATAAAGATCCCCTTTTCTGAAGAAAATATGATTCGCAAGAACGGGTTTTCTAAAGGTGTTTTGCCTATCTATAAAATAATACGAACTATCAAATAGTTCGGCATTACGAGGTGCACGCTGATAACCTGTTCCGGCATCTGTATAATTTGGATAGATGTATATATTATTAATTTTCGATGGCGCTTTGGCAATTTCTGGTGTTTCAGGCTTCAGGGTTACATACAAATTTACTTTATTGTTTCCAATGGTGCTATCCACTTGTACCAGTAAATAATCAGGACTGAAATAATAGTAACCAATCTTTTTGAGTTCATTGTCTATTCGGTCGCGTTCGTTTAATATATCATCAAGATCATAATGTTTACCCACTATTAAGAGTGATTTTTCACGTGATTGCAATATATCTTGACCAAGCTGAGTGGTGCTATCCACGTCAAATTTGACTGATTTTATTCGGTAGATTAAATTGGTTGTAGCAATATAGTGAATAGTCGCTTCTTTATCTTTAATGGTTGTATCAGATTTAACCTCAGCATTAAAAAAACCGATATTTTCTAGTCGATTCCGAAGTAAATTCTCATTGTATTCTCGGTTAACATCACTTAACAGAACCGGCTCTTCCCCCATTTTTTTCAATTGCTTCTTTATGAAATTTCTTCCAACTGAATCACCAGCCATATTATTGAAAGCTAGTTTATAACGCCATCCAAATAATGATTTATTAGGTTTTGGCATAAGCACTTGTTCCAAATGTGTCGCTAATATCTTTTTTTGTTCTTTAGGAATAGTATCTGATTCAATATCAACATGACCGTCCACATATAAGGATTCACCTTCTTTTAGATTTTTAGTTGTTGAACAAGAAGCAATGAAGAGCCCCAATAATAAAACAAAAGCTATAAATTGATTACTATTTTTCATTCTTCTCCCTTTCTTCATTTCTGATCACTTTTTGTCCAATTGTGTCTGCTTTCTGATTTGTTGAATCAGTTTTATTGTTTGAATCCGTTTTTTGTATTTTTTGCTTTTGATTATTGTAGCGTTCCTTATATTTTTTAGGATCGTTGCGCATAATGCTATCACGTATCACATACCTGACGCTATCACGATAAACAGAATCTGTTTCCATCCGCTCTACATCAAAACGTTTTCTAAAACTTTTGCTGCCAGAATTATATTCGTTAAGCTTCTTAGAATTCATCCAAATTTCTTTGAATTTATTATAGCTCATATTGATGATAAATCCAATACCAGTTTCTACATATTGTCCCTGAAGGGTTACTTGATACTGATTTTTACGATATACCCTTGCAAAATATCTTCCATCAGGAGATAATTGATAGTCCAAACTAATATCTCCAGCAATATTAGCAGCCTGTTCTCCAGGTCTTGAATTACCTTCAACCTCAAAGTTTGAACCAATCGTTATCTTCAATCGATCATTGAATAACATTTTTGAAACCCCAATATTTAAGTCAGTGCGTGTTTCTCCTACTCCGGTGGTGAAATCTTGTTCTGATTGTAAGTCAAAATCTAATTCCACACCTTTTATAAGATCTGATGCCAAGCGATTTAGTTGTGAGGTAAGTAACGAACTAACGCTATTTCGAGCCATGGATTCAACACCACCTCCACCAGATAAACTTTCAAATGGATTGGAAGCCATAAACCGACCTAGCACAATCAAAGAAAAAACTTGCTTATTGATTTCTGAAGGATCTGTACGAAGCTGTGCAAGAGCATTATTGACTTTACTTACAACATCTTGAGAGGCGATTGCATTATTTTCATCCAAATCAATATCAAATCCCAATTTAGGCTCAAAAAGTTGTTCTGTAATCAATAGATTCACATTAAAAGGAACACGTTGTTTGTAAAGATTAGCGTTCTCCGCACCCAGCTGCGTCTGTACGAGTTCTAGGGTAGGAGCTTTTACTTTATACACGGCAGTAATATCCAATCTTGCATCTAAAGGATCACCAGCCCAAGTAATTGTGCTACCTTCTTTAAATAAGAATTCACGTTTAACAGGTCCAAATGAGAAGGAGTAGCTACCTTTTTCAACCGTATATGTTCCTGACATAGTGATTTTATTACTTGCATCAATTCCAGCATTTAATTCTGCCTCCCCTTGAATATTTAGGGCGTCTTGAGAACCTTCATCTAAAATGACTTTAAATTTAGCATTTTTATCCGTTTGTAAATTTAATGTAACATCTATACCTGTAAGCTTAGTGGTGGTTAATGAATCTAATTTAGCAAATACATTAGTCCTTGTCGTATCACTTTTATCCACAAATTCTACCACTCCTTTTCTTTCTACCATTCCAGGCTCATCATTTGGCATAATGAATACAAAATCAGTTTTGTCTTGGACTTTAATATTTCCATCAACAACAGGTTTATCCAGCGTGCCACGTATTCTTAAGTCCGAAGAAACATACATTTTACCAAAAAATAGATCATTATCTTGTCGCGTAGAATTCACGACTTCAAAATTATCTGTTTTAAGATTTAAATTAAAATCATAATCGATGTAGTTTTGAGTTAGAATGGTGCCATTCATAGTACCACTATTTCCTTTCTTATCTTTTATGTTGAAATCCGATAATGTAATGCCTCTATTATTAAAGGCAATTTTTTCGTTATCAATAAAGAATGCCGCATTTAGCATAGCAACATTAAACTCTGCTTTATTAAAGTTCAAATCACCATTGATGGCGGGTTTATCGGTAGTTCCTGAAATTTTTAATTGTCCCTCAACATCTCCCTTTGATTCTTTTAAATAACCAAAACTAAATGCTTGGATGGTTTTCATCTTTAAAGGGGCGATGTTTAGAACAGCATCAAATGTTGCTGCCCCTTTTGGAGGACTTATAAATTCACCGATTAAACTGACGTTATTACCATTTTCAGTAATACTCACATTTGCTGCATATGTATTTTCTTTTTCATTATTTACTTTAATATTGACATTACCAATTGTATCTGTCCCTAAGTAAAATTTATCAATGCCAATGTCAGAAACAAAAACAGGACTGCTTTCCAGACGCGAAATAGTTGCTTGTCCATTAATACCCCCGCCTAAATTCATATCATCTGCAGCGACCATTTTACTGAGAGTTTCAATTCTAAAATTTTTGAAAACGAGATCAATAGGCGAGTTTAGAACACTATCTTGTGATTTAATTTCTAATAATTGTCCGTTGTTTTCAAGGACGAAGTTATGTGCTTGAATACCAGCATTTCCAAATGAAATAACATTTGTACTATCGACATTCCATTTTTCATAGTTTAACATCAGCCCATTTTCAAGTAAGCTAAAGAGAAAGTTTCCACGGTCGACTTTCATATTAGCACCTAAATGATATTGTTCCTTATCTTGTTTATCCTTAATCCAAAGACCAAAATCAAGGTTGTTTTTAATGACCTTACCACTGAAAACAGTATTGATCAATTCAATGTTACTTACTTTAATCTTATTGATAAGAGCTGAATAGTACATTGTGCTGTCAACTGTTGTTAAATCTAGAGATACGCTATTGATATCCGTACCTGCATAAACAATTTTTGGAGCATTGAGTTTAGCTTGGATCAATTTATTCTTACTGTCAAACATACCGTCCAGAGTAATGTCTTTCATCTCAGTAAGATCTGGTAGAAAATCTTTAATAAATTTGGTTCTAGTCAACTGTGCCGAAAATTCGAATCGCTGATCTTCATATTTTGGGAGAACAACTGGTGCACCAGGTTGGTAATAAACATGTGCGATATCCTGGATAGCAGTGCCTAACTCCATTAATTTATATTTACCGACTAAATGGGCATTCAAAAATGCTGATTTCAGCATCAAGAGATTGGAACTAGTGTCCGATTTCGCAATCAGCGATATACTATCAACACTATAGCGATCATTATTATAAGCAATAGAAGAATTGATGATATGTGCTTCCCCATTTAAATAATTTGGATCGGCAGTTTCAAAATTTCCAACCATTTTACCATGATAACGAAAGTCATCATCCATCAATTTTAAATTTTGAAGATTGACACTATCCACCATCAATTCAAAATTAACTTTTGGATATTTTTGACTCATATCGGCCGTAGCATTTAAATTAAATTTGATATTAGGATCAATACTAGTAATATTTGCTTTAATATCTCCTGAATTGGCATTCATGTTCATGTCGATATTATGATAACGGTATCCAAGTGCATCCAATTGAATGAGTTTGCCATCTACGTTAGCAATGGCTTTCTTAGGATCAAGTCCGTGACCTTTTACATTGGCTTCAAAGGATAATATACCTAATACAGAATCTTGCTTTAAAATCTTTCCGATATCAAAGTCCTTAATAGATACAAAAGCATCATATGTCGTATCACGCTTTGAAATATCAAATTTACCATTGACTTTGGCTGTTCCTTTTTCTGTGAGCAATGCCAAGTTGGTATTGAATGATTGCATTCCACCCTTAAATGTTCCCGTTAATCCAATCGCGTTTGGAAGCTCAAGGTTTTTAGGGAAGAGCGATTTCGCAACGAGTTGCTCAATATCTGATCGTCCAGTAGTGAATTTTTTAAGGGTAAGGTCTATGGACATCTTGTCTACATCAGGAAGTCCCTTAATTCGGGCACTGGCAATTACTTTTGTGTTCGATAATGTACTGAAATCTAAGTGTGGGATATTGAGATCATTCAATCTTCCTATAACTTTTCCGTCGATGTTGAACTTTTTATTCATTAATGGATGCATGATCTCCATCGTATCCAAAAAAGGAGCAAAATAATAAATATCGCGCATATCAACGTGACTCTTTTTTATATTGGCATTGACAGTAAGTAATTCTGGTTTCTCTGCTATTGCTTCCAGAGAGGGATATGATATCTTAATATAATCTTGTAATAATGTTTTGGCAGTTGCTGCATATAGATTTTTGATTTCAGCACCAGTATTGGTATAGATGAAATCACCTTTTAAGCTTTTAATTTCGAAACCAGAGTGATCCTTTGCTGTTAAGGATTTTAAAGATCCACTAATCGAGTCTGCACTGTAAAATAAGTCCGTCATTGCAGTATTAATCGCGGGAACTTTGATGTTAAAATAATCAAATCCCTTCATGCGAGCCTGATTATCATCTTTATACCAAACATTGGTATTATTGATGTTGATATCAGAAACAGATACAACCCAATTTACTTTAGTAGGAGGTGATGACGCAGTATTTTTATCCGATACAGGTAAAGTTTTTTTTGCTATTTTATCAAAAAAAACTTGTGAATCAGATCCTTCCAAACTTATTTTTTTTATATCGACAATTTCCTTATTAAGATCAATATTGTTGATATCAGCATATAGTTTTTGAATCGAAAACTTTGTTCTCAATTTGGATGATTTATCCTCATAGTGAACATTTATGTTTCTCAAATCAGCGATGTTAATACCAATATCAGGTAAAAGAGAAGTCGCAATAGTTGTGGGATCTGTAATTCCAAAATCCTCAACACTGGGGCCGTCTCCTTCTTCTGTAGGATTCCATTGTGTTATGATAGCACCCAGACCATCAATATTAATTTTTGGCATGTCAAATGCCATATTTTTCGTTAGGTCAAATTTCTTGATGCGTGTGTCAAAATGTTTTAAATAGACATCGGCATTTGTACCAATGACATCATCTGCATAAACGATATGAAAACGGTCAAATATGACTTTATCCATGTTAAACACCATTGCTGAGGTAGTATCGGATTTTGCTTTGGACGGTTCAGGGCTAGCAAATGCTTTAATTATGTAATCAAAGTTGAAACTGCTATCAGGCATAGATCTATGAATTTTTGCTGTTATACCTGTGGCCTCCAATTGTTGAATCTCGACTGTGCTTTTAAGCAATTTTATCATATTGATCTCGACCTTTATGGCTTCTCCGGCAACTAAGGTATCCTTAGACTGATCTTCAAGATAAATATTCTCTAAAACAAGTTTTTTAGGAAATTCTATGTTAACACGCCCTATACGGACAGGAGTTCCTATCTTTCCTTCCACATAAGTAGTTACTTTTCCCGCAATATAAGTTTGCACAGAAGGAAGTCGTATTAAAAAAATAATGAGAAGTATGAGTCCTATTACAGATCCAATGATCCATAATAGGGTCTTTAATGCGATACGGCTAAATTTATTCAAAATATATTCTAGTCTTTGTAAACCCCTAAATTTAATATTATAACGTAAAACAAGTAAATATGTTTATACTGTGCTCATTATTTTATAAACTTTTATGGTTGCTTGATATGATAATATCCCCCCTCTAATAGTTGAAGGAGGTCAATTTTGCAATATTAGCGATATTAAACAAAAATAATGCCTTAATTTTACAAAAATAGCATACTATTATCGCGGTTTTAGCAAGATTGATAATTAATTTTTTTCTGTGTATATTCGTTAAAATCAACATTAAACAAATGGAAAGAAAAAAATTTTTAAGTTCATTGGCGATAGCAGGCGTCGGTGGCACTATATTCACATCATGCTTAAATTCTGAAGATAAATTACAAAAAGAAAATACAGGTACAGGTTTTTATGATGGATTTATTTTTCATAGTGTCTATTTTTGGCTAAAAGATGGGATTAGTAAAGAAGAAGAAAAGGATTTTTTTAATTTTTTTGAAATTTTAAAAAAAGTGCCGGGAGTTGAATCTTGTCATATTGGAAAACCAGCCGCTACAAATCCAAGACCAGTTGTAGATAATACTTTTTCATACCATATTATGCTCACTTTTGCCAATATTGAAGCAATAACAAAATATGAAACACATCCAGATCATTTAGCAGGTATTGATCAATATAGTAAGTATTGGAATAAAGTGGAAGTAAAAGATACTCTACTAGGAGAGTAGTTCGTTTAAGTAGTTTATGGAGAACTTAATAGTTCTCCATAAACTACTTAACTTCGATATGCTGGGAAGTATCTGGTTTGTCTTGATCATCTTTATCCTTCCTTTCGACGGTTATCGTACACTCTGTTAGTAATGCTGCCATTGCTCCGACTGCTGCAAATATGGGGGCAAATATGAGTCCGATAGCACCCACTGTAACAGGAAAACTCATTATTTCTTTCCCTGATTTATCAGAAATACTGATCTTCGTTACGTTTCCATCAGCAATGAGTTCTTTAATCTTCTTTAATAGATTTTCACCAGTAATCGAAAATGTTTCTTTAATACTCATAATGTTTTGATTTTTAATTGATGACTTTTAAATATAACCATTTTTCATCAGTAATTATAGTGAAAATTTTAAAAGCGGTGTTCGCGTTTAAATTCATTAAATCTGGATTTATTTTTACCATCTACCCTTGATGCTACCGCCCATATTGCTGCGGGCAACCAACCGATAAGTGTACACTGCAAAATCAAACATAAAATTCCAGAAAAAATTTTCCCTCTTAAAAAAAAGGACAACCAGGGTAATAATACAGCTATTAAAATCATATCTTCTATTTTTAAACTTGTTCAAATATAAATTCTATTTTACTGGACATTCGCTGGTTTTAGGTAAGACTATTGAAAATATCGGCGAATACATGCTATTAAAAGGTAAAAGAAGTGTGCGATAATGGGCCATGATTTACTTCAATTCAATCAGCTCGCTTAAAATATGACCATCCCACCTATACTTGATTTGGCTTTTAGTCTCCATATAATTAGGCTCAACCAAATTGTCATCGATATTCTCAGCCTCTACTATTTTTTTATAAATCATCGTCGGATCGCCTTTATGTTCTGAAGGGAATAAAACTGTTTCGTCACGATAGAATACTCCTGCATCAGAAATGGTCATTTTACTTGGAAAATGAATGAGTTCTTGACCATTCCACGCAAAATAGTAATATTGGGTAGCTATCCCACATGCTTCACCTAAAAAAGCTGAACGATGAATATTTTTAATATTTTTTAACCCCATTGCTCCTAAGATCTTAGTATCGGTACCAGTTTGATCGTTTACTTCTGCTTGATATGAAGCGCGAGCAATGACTTTTTTTTCTCGATCAAAGACTTTGATCTCAGCATCATAGTAAGATGCTGAATTTTCTGTAGATGGTCTAAATTTTTTAAAACCATAAATGAATTGTTCGCCATCTTGATTTTGTATACTATTAAGAGCTAACAAACCTAGCCAGATGAAACCTTCTTTTTTAACATTATCTTTTACATAGCTTATTTTATGCCATGGAGCATAAAATCCTCTTACTGTACTACCATTGTATCCATCACTTTTAATTATAACCATTTTACCTTCTTGAAGAGAATCTACTAATTTAGATTTTGTATCTGCATATTCTCGAATATAAGCCATTTCAGCAAAGACATAAGTTGTGTCACCTTTTTGAAGATTCCATAAGTTATACTCTTCGTTTAAAGCATAAGCGGCAGGTTGCTCCTGTGCATGAATCAATAAAAATGCTAAGGAAGATATCAATACCGTGATTATTTTTTTCATTTTTTATTAACTAATTTTCAGTTGTAAAATTCATTTAGTGTGTAAAATCCCAATGTTAATTACAAATCTGAGTCCAAAAAAATAGTTGCGTTTTGACTATCTATTTTTCAATAATAATTTTATCAACAATGAAGATTTTATACTATAATCAGTGGGATAGGCATAAAAATGCCTCAAAAAATAAACATTTTTTGAGGCATTTTTATATTTTACGAGATGAATTAAGATAAACTCGCCAAGCTTTCTGCCAATATTTTCATCTTGGATTCAGCATCAGCTTTTTTATTTTGTTCATTTTGAATAATTTCAGGTTTCGCATTTTGAACGAACCTTTCATTTGATAATTTCTTGTCTACAGAAGACAAAAAGCCTTTTAAATAGTCAATTTCTTTTGTTATCCTTTCGCGTTCAGCGTCCACATCTATGTTTTCTTCAAGAGCGACATAACATTCTTCTTTACCTGCCAAGAAACTAACTGCTCCAATGACTTTCTCTTGTACAAAAGTTAATTGCTCAATATTGGCCAATTTGATGATGCTTTCTTGATAATTTGTAAAATCAATCTCTGTCGCATTGATCGCAAGGGGTAAAGCAATCTTAGGAGAGATTTGTTTGGTATTGCGGATATTCCGAACTTCAGATATAATCTGTTGTACAAAAGTAAACTCTTTGATGATTTTTTGATCGATATCACCTACGGTAGGATATTCAGCAACGATAATACAATCTTTCACATCGCGTTGTCCAAACAATTCATCATGCCATAATTCTTCAGATAAGAAAGGCATAAATGGATGTACTAGTGTCAGTATACGTTTGAAAAATCCTTTTACGACTTCAAACGTTTCCGTTTCAATAGGCGCCTGATATGCTGGTTTTACCAATTCTAAGTACCAAGCACAGAAATCATCCCATATCAATTTATAAGTTGACATCAAGGCATCCGATAGGCGATAATGGTTAAAATGATCTTCTATCTCGATTAATGTAGCATTAAATTTACTTTCAAACCATTTTGCAGCAGTTTTCTGAGCTTCAGTGGCAGGAGTATTTGTGGTCTCCCATCCTTTAACTAAGCGAAATGCATTCCAGATTTTATTCGCAAAATTACGACCTTGTTCACAATACGACACATCAAACATTAAGTCATTTCCAGCAGGAGAAGACAGCAACATACCTACACGTACACCATCTGTTCCGTATTGTGCCATTAATTCGATAGGATCAGGAGAATTACCCAATGATTTAGACATTTTACGTCCTAGTTTATCACGAACGATACCAGTTAAATATACATTTTTGAAAGGAGCTTTACCGGTATATTCATGTCCCATAATCATCATGCGGGCTACCCAGAAAAATAGAATTTCAGGAGCTGTAACCAGATCATTGGTAGGATAGTAATAATTAAATTCTTCATTTTTAGGATTGCGAACGCCATCAAAAACCGACATTGGCCATAAACCAGATGAAAACCAAGTATCAAGAACATCTTCTTCCTGACGGATATTTGATGAAACTTTTCCCTGTGCTTCAAACTCGGTAATGGCTTCAGCTTCAGTTTTGGCAACCACCCATTCATTTTTCTCATTATACCAAGCTGGTATACGTTGTCCCCACCATAATTGGCGGGAAATACACCAATCTTTGACATTTTCCATCCAATGTTTGTAGCTGGATGTAAATTTATCAGGAATTAGATTAACCTCTCCACTGACAACATAATCAAGTGCTGGTTGTGCCAACTTATCCATTTTGCACCACCATTGCATCGATAGCTTGGGTTCAATTGCAGCATCAGTACGTTCTGAAAAACCTACTTGAGATTTATAATCTTCGATTTTTTCGATTTGACCTACTTCTTCTAAAAGTTTTGCAATCTTTTTACGAGCTATAAAACGATCTTCACCTACTAATATTTGAGCATGAGCATTTAATGTTCCATCATCATTTAATAAATCGATAATTTCTAAATTATGCTTTTGACCTAACGCATAATCGTTTAAATCGTGAGCTGGAGTTACTTTTAAACATCCTGTCCCGAACTCTATATCTACATATTCATCTTCGATTATTGGAATCTCGCGATTTATTAAAGGGATGATCACCGTTTTACCTTTTAGGTGCGTATAACGTTCATCATTAGGATTGATACAGATGGCAGCATCTGCCATAATTGTCTCTGGACGAGTCGTAGCAATGATGATGAATTCATTCGAATCCTTAATCTTATAACGGATATAATATAATTTTTGATTCACTTCCCGACGGATTACCTCTTCATCAGATAACGCTGTTTTTCCTTGAGGATCCCAGTTTACCATACGGACACCACGGTAGATATATCCTTCTTTATAGAATTTAATAAAGGTATCGATAACCGATTCAGAAAGATCGGCATCCATGGTGAATTTAGTGCGCTCCCAATCACAAGAAGCACCTAATTTTTCTAATTGCTTTAAGATAATACCGCCATATTTTTCTTTCCATTCCCATGCATGTTTAAGAAAATCTTCACGAGATAATGATTTTTTATCAATTCCTTGTTCTTTTAGCATAGCTACAACCTTAGCTTCGGTAGCAATAGAGGCATGGTCGGTACCAGGGACCCAACATGCATTTTTACCTTGCATACGTGCGCGACGAATCAATACATCTTGAATAGTATTGTTCAGCATATGTCCCATGTGCAATACGCCAGTGACGTTTGGAGGAGGCATTACGATAGTATAAGGTTCACGCTCATCGGGTGTAGAACGGAAAAATCCATTCTCCATCCAATAGCTGTACCATTTGTCTTCAGCTTCTTTAGGATTGTAAGTTTTTGCTATACTCATGATAATTTTTTTTCAAAATCGTTTGCAAATTTAACGATTTTAGTTGTTTTATAGAAGTTTAATATTGCTATTTCAAAAAATGGTTTTTGGACTGTTTTTCAAGATTTGTGGAAAGAGCAAATTAGGTCTAATGGAGGTACCGTTGCACGATTTCGTATTAGCTGCTGAATTGAGGTTTAACTTATTGATCACTTGGTTTTTATTTTTCCATCTCATCTTAAAGCATCATGTTATGAAATTATTGATGATATCGTAATATTTTTATAACATAATCTTCACAATCCAATCAATTATTATTGAAATAGCGTACATTTGCGTCTTTTAATTAAATACTAAAAATGAACAAAATTGCCAGTGAGTTAAAGGCCTTGACTCAGTATTTTTTATTTTGGCTTATCATATGCTTTATTGATCGATTAATTTTTATAACTGCTTTTTATGATAAAATTGGATCGAAGCACTTCTTTGATGTTTTTAAAATCTATTATCATGGCCTGAGTTTAGATTTTTCAGCAGTATCATACATCTGTGTTATTCCTTTTGTTATTTATTGTATCTTATCTTTTATACCACATAAACGCTTTAAAAGAAAAGTTTTAGATATTTATACCATTAGTTTATTGGTCCTTTACTTTGTTGTATCTTTCATTAATATCAACATTTACAGAGAGTGGGGAGATAAGATTTCAAAGCGGGCCATTGACGCTTTCTTGGCATCACCTTCAGGGGCAGTAGCTTCTGCTGAATCGACACCTGTTTTTTTTCCTGTTTTTGGCATGATCATAGGTATTGTGGTAGGTTATTTTTTATATCGATGGATGTTTAAAAAAGTTCACTTTTATAACATCAAATTGCCACGTCAGAATACGATAAAATTGATATTAGGTGCCCTGTTGTTATTTACCTTTATAAGAGGTGGATATGGAAGAGCTACTTTAAACCCCAGTAAAGCTTATTTCTCTGAACAGAGTTTTTATAATCATGCTGCGGTAAATACGCAATGGGCCTTATTACGTGATTATTTCTCTCAAAGCACCCGTTTAAAGAGTCCCTATCATTTTTATGATGATCAGTCACAGGTACATGCTATATTAAAACCTGCATTCCAATCAAATCCAGATTCATCTGTTTCAATACTGACTACAAAGCAACCAAATATTGTTGTCATTATGTTGGAAAGTTTTGTGGGTGGTTTGATTGAATCCATGGGTGGAGAAAAAGGAATTACGCCAAATTTCGAAAAGCTCATTAATCAGGGTGTATTTTTTGATCATGTGTATGCCGCTGCAGATCGATCAGATAAAGGTATGATTGGTATCTTTAGTGCTTTTCCTGCCCAAGGACCGGAAAGTATTATTAAGTATATCGATAAACATGAAAACTTACCCGCAGTTGGTCAAGAACTTAGCACCGCAGGTTATCATGGATCATTTTATCATGGTGGGCAAAGTGAATTTTATAATTTTAAGTCTTACATGCTCATGCATGGCGTTTCTAAAGTGGTTGATAATGCTAACTTTGGAGTAGATGCGGCAAGAGCATCATGGGGAGTTTATGATCATATTGTTTTCAAGCGAATGTTGCATGATTTTGATAGTGAAAAAACTCCCTTTTTCTCCACTATTTTTACATTAATCAATCACGAGCCCTTTAACTTACCGGATGGTTATAAATTTGGAACTAAAACCAATGCTGATAAATTTAGAAGTACAGCTTTTTATACAGATTCTGTAGTGTATGACTTTATCAATCAAGCAAAAAGTAAAAGCTGGTACAAAAACACGTTATTTGTTGTCGTTGCAGATCATGGGCATCGACTTCCTGCTGAAAAATGGGAGTTGTCAAATCCACATCGCTTTCATATTCCGTTATTATTTTTTGGCGACGTTATTAAACCTGAATTTAGAGGTAAGAAAATTGAAAAAATTGGTAACCAGACTGATATAGTAGCCACTTTGCTTCATCAGTTAAATCTTCCTTCGGAAAGATACCATTGGAGTCGAGATCTGCTCAATCCCACAACCCCTCAAATCGCATTTTACAATTCCAAAGATGCCTTTGGTGTGATTACGCCTGAGCAGGTTGTCAGTTTCGATAATGTAGGAAAAATCATCAATTATAAAAAACATAGTGATTATTCCCAATCGAAAACAGATAGTTTGCTGAATATCGGAAAAGCTTATTATCAGGAAGTGTACAAAGAGTTTTTAAAATATTAGCTAGTAAAAATGATAAAGTTGAAAGGTTCATTTGCTCCATATTTGGGTCTGTTGATTCGATTCCTGATGTTGCTGTTGATTTACGCTTTTTTGAGATTAGGATTTTATTGGTTTAATTATTCGTTATTTCCGAATATCAGTGCAGATCAATTGTTATACATGTTTTGGGGAGGAGTTAAATTTGATATTGTAGCATTATTATATTTAAATGTGCTCTATCTATTGATGCAGATTATACCAGCTCCATTTAAATATAGTACAACTTATCAAAATATCGCGAAAAAGATTTTTATCATCACCAATTCAATAGGAATTGCCTTAAATCTAGCTGATTTTGCATATTATCCCTTTACGTTGAAGAGAACAACTGGAACGGTCTTCGACCAGTTTTCGCATGAACAAAATCTAGGATCTTTAGCTCTTGATTTTTGTATGGATTATTGGTATCTTTTTGTACTACTAGCAGTATTGATATATATACTGGTCAAGATCTATGATTTAGTATATATAGTCAGACCGAAATCTTTCAAGTGGACTGCATATGGTATTCAAACCGCGTGTTTTTTATTTGGTATTTTTCTATTTATAGGTGGAGTTCGCGGAGGATGGGCACATAGTACTAGACCCATTACATTGAGTAATGCAGGGGACTATGTAACAAATCCTGAAGAGATGAATATTGTGCTGAATACTCCTTTTAGCTTAATGAAAACATTGAAAGCTGTTAATCTAAAACCTATTCATACTTATACCCCAAAAGAATTAACAGCGATATATAATCCGATCCATTATCCACAAAGTAAAGAGCCATTCAAAAAGATGAACGTCGTGTTTTTAATTTTGGAAAGCTTTGCTAAAGAACATTTCGGTGAGTTAAATAAAGATATTCAAGACGGAAATTATAGAGGGTATACACCATTTTTAGATTCATTGATACGTGAAGGTTTTACATTTGAACATACCTATGCAAACGGACGTAAATCTATCGATGCGCTTCCCTCTGTTATAACCGGTATTCCTTCGATAGGGGAGCCATTTGTATTATCAGTGTATTCGGGCAATAAAACCACTAGTATTGCTAAATTATTGGGAGATGAAGGCTATGAGACAGCATTCTTTCATGGAGCTCCAAATGGTAGTATGGGATTTTCAGCTTACATGAAATTAGCAGGTATTCAACATTACTATGGTAAAAATGAATATAATAATGATGCAGATTTTGATGGTATATGGGGCATTTGGGATGAACCTTTTATGCAGTATATGGCAAAGGAAATCAATACCTTTAAGCAACCATTTTTTGCCAGTTTCTTTTCACTATCCTCACATCATCCTTTTAAGGTTCCAGCAAAGTATGAAGGAGTTTTTCCAAAAGGACCTTTACCTGTACAGGAACCAATCGGATATACGGATAATGCCCTGCGTCAATTTTTTAAAACTGCATCTAAAATGTCTTGGTACAGAAATACCTTGTTTGTCATCTGTGCAGATCATGCAACTGTAAGCGCTTTGCCAGAATATCAAACAGCTGCAAATAGCTTTGCTATTCCTATTATTCTATATACTCCAGGAGGGGAATTAAAAGGCAGAAGTGATAAGTTAGCACAGCAAATTGATATTATGCCAACCGTTTTGAATTATTTGCATTACGATAAACCTTATTTTGCTTTTGGGTTTGATGCATTGAACCCTACAAAAGAAAATTTTGTCGTGAATAATAATGCAGGAATTTATAATTTTTACTACAAAGATTATCTGTTGATTAATGACGGGAGAAAAAATCTATCATTACATAATCTTAAAGATGACCGTTTCATGAAACAAGATCTATTAAAACTTTCACCAAGAGTTTTAGATACGATGGAAACCAAGTTCAAGGCTTTTGAACAACAGTATAACAACAGGATGATTGACAATAAACTTATTTACGAAGGCGAATAAAAAACAGGGAATGAGTGTTAAGCTCAAACGAGCTATTATTTAATCACTATTCATGTGTGTAAATATGTCAATTTGTAAGTTATTTAGCCCGTTAACTACAACCGTAATCCTTATCTTTGTACTATGTCTGAACACACTATTTTGGAACAAGAAACAATTGTGGCCTTAGCTACAGCAAGTGGTAATGGTGCTATCGCAGTTATTCGTCTCTCAGGAAAAGATGCAATTGTGATTACCAATCAGGTATTTAGAGGAAAAGATTTATTAAAACAACCCTCACATACCCTTCATTTTGGTACAATTCGTGACGGTCAGGAGATCATTGATGAAGTGTTGGTTTCACTATTTGTTGGCCCCAATTCCTATACTAAAGAAAATGTGGTAGAAATTTCTACACATAATTCAAAGTATATTATTGAAAGAGTCATGAGCTTACTGATTAGAAAGGGAGCTCGCGCTGCTAAAGCTGGAGAGTTTACACTTCGTGCTTTTTTGAATGGTGGCATGGACCTTTCTCAAGCAGAGGCAGTTGCGGATTTGATTGCATCAAACTCTGCCGCTTCTCATCAGATTGCGATGCAGCAAATGCGGGGAGGTTTCTCCAATCAATTGAAAAAGTTAAGGGACGACTTAATCCATTTTGCATCCTTGATCGAATTGGAATTAGATTTTTCTGAAGAAGATGTTGAATTTGCAAACCGCGATCAATTGAAAAATCTGATCAAAGAAATTAATCGGGTGGTAAGCCAATTAATCTCATCCTTTGAACAAGGAAACGTACTGAAGAATGGAGTGCCAGTAGTAATTGCGGGTAAGCCTAATGTGGGTAAATCGACTTTATTGAATGCTTTATTAAATGAAGAGCGCGCCATTGTATCCGATATTGCAGGTACTACAAGGGATACTATTGAAGATGAAATAAATATTAAAGGGATTACATTCCGATTTATTGATACGGCTGGTATCCGCGAGACAATCGATGTGATCGAAGCCAAAGGTGTAGAGCGAACACGCGAGAAAATGAAGCAGGCACGTTTGATCATCTATCTATTTGATCCGACCCAAGATCAAGTGCAAGATATTCAAAATCAGATCACTGAAGTTTCGGTATTAAATATTCCGTTTGTTACGATTATTAATAAAGCAGATTTGCTTACACAAGAACAAAAACTACAATTTGATCTCCTTAAACCACTATATATATCTGCAAAAGAGCAAATAGGGGTGGAAGAACTTAAAGATGAACTATTGGCACAAGTAAATCTGGCGAATTTAAATACGGATGATGTTCTAGTGACCAACATTCGACATGTAGAAGCTTTGCAACATACACGTTCATCCTTAGAACGTGTGCTGTATGGTATTGATAATCCTGTAACATCCGACTTTTTAGCCATGGATATTCGTCAATCTTTATATCACTTAGGAGAAATTACAGGATCTGTTTCAACAGATGATTTACTTGATAATATATTTTCAAAGTTCTGTATCGGGAAGTAATTTGAGAGCTCTTTAAGAAACTTACTCTTACTCCGAATATATGTTTGATAAAAGTTTACCAAAGTAATACAATATCTTTCCAACAATCGATGAAGATGGTGAAAATACAAAAAAGGCCGTTTAAGATTAATCTTAAACGGCCTTTTTTGTATAATATTAGTTATAAAAAGATTCTTTGGATCTTGCAATTTACATATTCAATGCTGAGACGTTTACACCAACTTCTCGGATATGCTCATCTTAACGAACAAGTTGCAGTTTATATCAGCGTAAATATAAGTTTATGTTTACCTGAGCCTAGTTGTATAGTTGCTTGGTCTTTTACATTGGTTGGGGTATAAAATGTAGCTGTAGTATTAGCTGGTATCACAATATCATAGGTTATAGTCTTCTTGTTTTTTTTCCATTTAGAGATAATGGTGCCATAAGCTGATCGATGCTTTACTTCAGATTGATCAAGCGCATTCGGGAATATCGGTTTTAATAAAATATGTTTAAATCCCGGTTGAGAAGTGTCAGGTAAAATACCTCCCAGAGACTTAAAGAACCAACCGCCTATTTCACCAAACATCATATGGTTATCCGATATATCTCTTTCAGCTTGCAGATCCCAATTCTCCAGCAATGTTGTAGCTCCATTCACAACCCACCAGCCCCATGAAGGGTAAGTGTCCTGTACAGCCACTTGATATGCCGTTTCCTCATAACCATTATTTTTTAAAGCATTTAATAAAGCTTTTGCTCCTAGCACACCAACATCCAGATGAAAATCTGTTTCTTGAACTTTTTTGTTCAGATTGGCGGCTACCTGAGATTTCATATCCTCAGGAACAACGTCCCAATGCAACGGCATACTTAATTCTGTTTGCGTTCCGCTTGCATAAATTCCAGTTGATAGATCTAAAAATTTATTATTGATGGCATTTTTGATTTTTTTACTTAAAGCATCATATTTCACATAATCATCCTGTTTGCCAAATAGCTTCGCTGCAGATGCCAATATGGTCGCATCAACGTAGAAATAGATAGAAGAGGTAAGCTCAAGATTGGATGTTGATTTAACAGGTACCCAGTCTCCTCTACCAAAGGTAGTCAGTCCCTCTGGGCTTATGCGGGACACGTAGTTAACATAGCGTTTTATATTTTCATAACAATCCTCCAATAGCCTGCTATCTCCGTAAAACAGATATATTTGCCATGGGATAATGGCGATTGTACTGGTCCAGTCCAACCCATTTGCAGTGCCATATCCCCATCCTCCTGTGGGAATAATATCGGGCAGTACCCCATTGGGTTGTTGTTCATCGCGATGATCAGCTAACCATTTTTCATAAACTGTAATACCATCAAAATTGTATAGAGCAGTTTCAATAGCGAGATGTCCATCGCCTGTCCAACCATTTTTTTCTCTTTGTGGACAATCTGTTGGATACCCCATTAAATTAGAAAGATAAGCGTTATTGGTTACTTTCCAAAGATCATTGACCAGTTTCGAAGATGTCTTGACTTCGCCAATTGCATCAACATCACTATGCATGAAATAAGAAGTAATTTTTAAATCTTGAAGTGCAACAGGTTCTGTACTGGTTATCTCAACATAGCGAAATCCCTTATAATTAAATTTAGGAGTGAATTTATCCTCCTTTCTACCACTTAGAGTGAAGATATCCGTTTGGAAGGGATCTGTAGCCTTATCGCCGCGAAAATAAACATCGATATTAGCTAAATTAATTCGACCACGATCATCCAGACGTTCTCCATGTTTTATTTTCAGGATCGTTCCAGCAGCTCCTTTTGCTTTCACTTCTGTTACACCTGCCATATTTTGACCCATGTCAAATACATAAGTTCTATTATCTATTTTTTTGATGGAAATTGGTGAACAGGGGGTGATTAATCGAATTGGTACTGTTTGTTGAGAAATAATAAGATCTGCCGGAGCGCTCCGATATTTCACACCTTTCCATTTTGAGTCATCAAAATGAGCTTTATTCCAACCATCCTGTTCTAATCTTGCATCATAGTGCTCGCCCGTATAAATACTATTATAAGTGATCGGTCCAGCAGAAGTTTTCCAATCTTGCTCAGATACAATCGTTTCTTCGGTACCATCTGTATAGACGATACGCAAATCCATGCAAAATGCCGGACGATTTCTCCAAGGTGCTTTATCGAAATCCCATACTGCCAGAGATTGGTGATTGTACCAACCATTTCCCAGAATAACACCAATAGCATTTTCACCCGATTGCAATTGTTTTGTGACATCATGTACAACGTATAGTGTGCGTTTGTCGAAACGCGTATACATCGGATCAAGCATGTTTTTACCCACCTTTTCTCCATTTAGAGACAGCTCATACAACCCTGCTGCCGCAATATATGCTCGTGCAGATTGAATTGTTTTTTTTATTTCAAATGCCTTTCTGAAGTATGGAGCTGCTTTGTGATGGATGTCGTGATAGTCACTAATCCATGAACCTTTCCAATTCGATCGTCCCATCATCCCAGTTTCAAAAGTGGAAACTTGCGAAGAAGTTGGTTTTCCGTCTTTGTCCCACACATTCACTTTCCAATAATACTTTGTTAAGGGATTAAGCTTTTTACCCTTATATACAGCAATAATATCCGATTTGAGCTGCTTCCCGGTATTCCAACTTTCACCGATATTATGAGTAACAGCTATTGAATCTGTTCCAATAACGATTTGATATGCCGTTTGCATAGCGTCTTGCCGGGTATCTTTAAGCATCCATGTCAATCTGGGATTTGGAATATCTATACCCAAAGGATTGCTGAGATGTTCGCATTTCAGTCCTATCGGTTCACAAATGTTTACATTCTCTTGTGCATATAGATGAGTATGTATGACTAGGTATGTAATAAATAAGGCTATCTTCATTCTAAATGGTTTATTATCCTCTCTTATTGAATAAGCAATCGCTTCATCGAGTATTTGAGATGGTCAGTTTGGTTTATATCTAATGTAAAGATACATTTTTACTTAATTATTTAACAATGCTAATGCGATTTAGTGATTAAATAAATGGTTTATCCAAATTTTAATGATTTTTATCATTCTGATTCAAGTAATCTTTTAGCCGATCAATCGCGGTTAATAGCAGATCGTTTTGTAACTTATTTAATATATAAGGAAAACATATACTGACCATAAAATCTGGTTATTTTTTGTAAATAATGCTTCTACCTAACGATAAACAAGATAAATCAGGTTTTATATGATGGTCTTTGGTTGCTATGATATGTGTATTTATGAAATGTCTTAATATACAGTAGTTTGAGTCAAACAATATTTTTTCTATATTAGAAAGTATAAACTAAACAAAAACCTAAAATCAGCTGATTTTTACTTAAGGATAACATGAAAACTGAAAAGTAATAAGCTATTCAATTAACCATAACTTCATAGCGTTTTCATGTGATCTCTGAAAAATTGGGGCTACTGTATGATCATGAATAGACAAAAATTTCTTAAAACGTCAACATTACTAGCTGCGTCGGCATTATTATTTAAAGGAACTCAAGGGCTTGCTCAAACAAAAGCAATCCGTATTGGGGTGATCGGTGTGAATGGAATGGGGTGGTCTAACTTAATGGCTATATTACAAAATAAAAATGTGGTCTGTACAGCACTGTGCGATGTCGATGAGAATGTGCTTAAAAAGCGTATTGCTGAACTAGATAAACGTAATATAAAAGTTCAATCTTATATTGATTACCAGGCATTGTTAAAAGACCAAAATGTAGATGCTGTCATTATTGCGACGCCCGATCATTGGCATTGCTTGATGATGGTAGATGCTGTAAAAGCAGGTAAACATGTTTATATAGAAAAACCAATAGGCAATTCGATCAAAGAATGTGAGGTCATGGTGAGTGCTGCTCAGAAATACAATGCCATTGTTCAGGTAGGGCAGTGGCAAAGAAGTCAACAGCATTTTGAAGATGCGATGAAATTTTTACATGGTGGCAGTCTAGGTAAGGTGCGGATGGTTAAAGTGTGGGCATATCTAGGTTGGAAGAAAGATGTTCCAATTGTACCAGATACCGCAATTCCATCAGGAGTACATTATGACCGTTGGTTAGGTCCCGCTCCGAAAAGACCATTTAATATGAATCGCTTTCATTTTAATTTTCGTTGGTTTTGGGATTATGCAGGCGGCTTGATGACAGATTGGGGAGTACATATGCTTGATTTTGCACTCATCGGGATGAAAGTTTCTGATCCACGCTCTATTATGGCAGCTGGAGGTAAATTTGCCTACCCAGAGGATGTCGAAGAAACTCCTGATACCTTGACCACTTTGTATGAGTTTGATGGGTTCAATGTGCAGTGGGAGCATGCCATTGGGATTGATCAAGGTCCTTATAATAAAGGGCATGGAGTCGCTTTTATAGGTAACAACGGAACTTTAGTGCTCAATCGACAAGGTTGGGAAGTATTGCCCGAAGGCAATCGAATGCAAGGAGTTCCACTACAAAAAGCAAAAGACGATGGATTGGAAAGACATATGAACAATTTTGTGGAAGCGATCTTTGCTCAAAACAAAGCTATACTCAAAGCACCAATTGAAGCTGGTGCACATATTGCTGTTTTATCACAAATGGGAAATATTGCTTATAGAACAGGCAAAAAGTTGTATTGGAATAAAGATAAACAACAATTTTCAGATAAAGAGGCCAATAGATACTTAGCTGCAGCTTACCATAACGGCTATACATATCCTAAAATTTAGATTTAGTAATCTTAGGATGTTTATTTAAACTAAACCTGTAGCGGAAAACCGTTATTAGTAAAAAGTTTAATGACATCAATAAAAATCATACAGATCAGAAATATTAAAATATAAACCTAAAAAGGACTTAACCAAGTAAATTCTAATTATGAATAGGAGAGATTTTATAGATAAAAGTGTGAAGGCTAGTTTGGCTTTTACAATTGTTCCCCGATCGGTATTGGGAGGAGTAAATTTTATAGCACCTAGTGATCGGATCAACCTGGCATATATCGGAGTAGGTAAGCAGTCTTATACCCTTATGAATGGGTTAGCGAATTGTAAAGAGGTATTGATCCATGCGGCATCTGATGTCGATTCTAAAAAGTTGAATAATTTTATTTTAGAGACGACTAAAACACAGACAAATTTGAAAAAACCATCTATCCAAATGAAAGGTTATGGGTTATATCGCGAGCTGTTGGAACGTAGGGATATCGATGCTGTGGTCATTGCTACTCCCGATCATTGGCATGCACAAGTTGCTGTAGATGCAGCTCGCGCAGGAAAGGATATCTATTGCGAAAAACCACTAGCATTGACCATTGCCGAAGGCCGAGCGATGGTTAATGCGAGTAAAAAGTATGATCGAGTTTTTCAAACAGGAAGCATGCAAAGATCTTCTTACAATTTTAGACAAGCAGTGAATCTGATACGAAATGGATATATAGGGCAGGTGAAGGAAGTCAACGTCGCCATAGGAGAACCGGTGAAACAATGTGATCTACCAACGATGCCAGTTCCAAAGGAACTGGACTGGGATATGTGGGTCGGACCATCTATGTATCGTGGATACCATCCGATATTAGCCCCAACGCTGGAAGATCCAGAGTGGGCTGGTTGGAGATGGTACCGCGATTTTGGTGGTGGTTATATTGCAGATTGGGGTGCGCATATGTTTGATATCGTGCAATGGGCTTTGGATATGGATCAAAGCGGACCAGAATTATTTCTCCCCCCTAAAAAACCGATGGCTCAACATGGCCTTTCATTTATTTATAAAAATGGTGTAAAGGTCAATCATACGCCTTGGGGAGAGCACAATGCTATACAGTTTATCGGTACAGAAGGTAAGATAGAAGTGAGCCGTTCCTTTCTCCGAACAAGTCCAGAGCGTTTAGCCTCTCTTAAGTTGACTGCACAAGATAAACTTGTTTATCACAGTGATAATCATTATCAAGACTGGATAGATGCCATTAAGAAAAGGTCAAAACCAATATGTGACGTTGAGATTGGGCATCGTACAAGTTCGGTTTGTAATGCCGTAAATATTGCATATGAATTGCAAAAGGATTTAAAATGGAATCCTGAAAAAGAAGAGTTTAATGATTATTCCGCTAACTTAATGATGGGTAGATCATATCGGGGAGAATGGGATTTTAATACATTTTAAAGAAATCAAGTGATTTTCCGTGCGTCCCAAGATCGCTGCTGCTTCTTTGGGACAGATACATAGACGATATTTATTTTTCATTGTAAGTTTACTTTGAGGGATGATCTTTTGACCAGATCATCGTGTGAATGAATATGGATGGTGTGGTACCGTACACAGACATTCCATCTCAAACTATCTGCTAGGCAAGGATCAAGCATTCATACCGTATGGGTAAGGCTTGTTTGCCTATGTGCGGTATTGACATCGGGTAAGAGTATAGTAAGTGCATGGTAAGTGTATCAAACACCCTGTTTTAATACTCTATCTATGCACTATCTATGCTTTACATATGCATATGCCATGCTTTATCTATGCATAGCATCTATTTGACCGATCCGGTATGACGTTTCAATTTTTGCAAAGCAGGTTTGATTCCTCTCCAGAAAAATGCTGTTATTGGTTATTGGTGTACTGAAATAAGTTTTTCCTATAGAAATCAGTTTTATTCCTGATGATTTAGATTTTTATGGCCTAGGATGAAGTAAAACGGTATCATTATTCCCCATATTTCAGCCTATCTCCACTTTTGGACCTACTGCTCTTGGATGGATGGCCATCTTCGTAGTGTCAAAACAATAATGTCATGGCAAGAGGAGAAAGTTTAATCAAATTCAATGGAACGATCGGTGATCTTTCCTTTTACAAATCAAAAAGTGCGAGTTACCGAGCACGGATGAAAATACGACATGTCGAACAGATCAGCATTTCCGTTCTACTGGGACCCGAAGCCATCTTGCTTCATGAGTCCTATTATTAATGGTGGGCATGTTTTTTTGAGTATTATTGTAAAAAAAGATATCATCCAATCACTCTGGGATATCTTTTTTTTGGAGCTTAAATTTTAGAATTTGGAACGATAGGTCATCGTACAATTGGAAATTAATTTGAAACAGCGATAATGCTTTCAAATACTTTATCCATAAAGAGTACCGTATCCATATTTTTTTCATACTTCCTATGCTCAAAGAGAAGTTCAAAATTGCCGTTATATTTCATTGCAACAAGTTCAAATTTGCGTAGTTCTAACCAGCTTGGGATCTCCTCTATAGCGGGTACTGCACAGGTGATGGTTTTAAAATTCCCTTGTTGCGTAATGATATAATGAACATGGACTGGAGTAGAGGTCTTTTTCGGGTAGCTGACCATAATGTTTTGTTTCATACTGAATATAAAAATGTAATAAATAGTTGATGCTGCTCACTACGAAGAGTCAGAATCGCTAAGTGCAGACGATCTGCCTAAAGCCAGAAAGATAGAAGGAGAGATGTCGTTATCAATGAACGAGGACGTAGCGTAATCTCAGTTTTTTAATCACATTTCAGTAAGATACTGAAATTAAGTTGAATAAACAAATTTCGGAACTTGACTATATATGAAAAAGATATTCTTATATAGGTAAAAAGATACTCAAAGTATTTGATAGGAAATCTTGGAAAATGAAAAGTATTTTTATTTCTAGAGTATTAGCTCTTAAATTGATATGGGTAAGTACAGGTCTACAGCTTGAATGTGAAACTCACGATGTTCAAGCCAAATACAGATAGGGAGATTGGGGCATGATTGTTAAGGATTAGTCTTTACATCATATCGGCTTAGATCTGGTCGGTAAGAGTTAAAAATAAAAAAAATTGATCAGCTCCTGACAGCGGATCAATTTTATATATCATCACTTATTAAAATAATTTATTATATCATCCAGCGTAAGATACTTGCTCCCCAGGAAAATCCAGCTCCAAAAGCTGTAAGCATTACTAAATCTCCAGTTTTCATCAATTTAACATTTTCCCAAATACATAACGGGATAGTAGCTGCTATGGTGTTACCGAGATATTCAATATTGCTTAAAGTACGACCCTCCGGAATATTCAATGATCTACCTACAGCATCAATAATGCGTTGATTTGCTTGGTGGGGTACTACCCAGTTTACATCTTCAACAGTTATATGATTACGCTCCATTACTTTTGTACAAGCATCGCTCATGGATTGAACTGCTTTTTTAAATACCGTTTTTCCATCTTGGCGGAGGTATCTTTTTTGAGTATCGTTGTCCGCTAAACAGATCGGATATTGCGTTCCCCCAGCTTCAATATTTAAAAATGCACGTCCATCTCCATTACTTTGAAGATATGCATCCATGATGCCACCTTCTGTAGAAGGTTGCAAAAGCACTACACCAGCACCATCTCCAAATAAAATATTCGTTGATCGATCATGGATATCAACATACGTGCTGATATTATCAGCACCCACAATCAGTACATTTTTGTACCGACCTGTCTCTACAAGTGAGGCGCCCATATCCAAAGCATATAAAAATCCTGAACACGCTGCATTAATATCAAATGCCCAAACATGATTAAGACCTAACTTTTCTGCAATAATGTTTGCAGTTGCGGGCATCGGCATATCAGGAGTGGAGGTCGCGACTAAAATAGCGTCTACTTCATCCAGATTTTTACCATACTTTACAACAAGATCTTCAATCGCACGAACAGCCATGTCCGAAGTCGCCAATTCATCTTCTAAAATGCGACGTTCTTTGATACCTGTTCTTTTGATGATCCACTCATCATTCGTATCACATAATTTTTCTAAGTCAGAATTTGTTCGTTTATTTTGAGGGATGTAACCTCCAATTGCGGTAATTGCAGCGTAAAGTTTATTCGGGAGAGTTGTATTCATATATTATGGTTATCATATTCAAGTATGATCCGCCTTTTGTAATTTTAGTTTAATCTTATTTTATCGCCAATGCGCTTATTTATTGTTATAACCTTTATTAATCTTCCAAAAAAGACTTGTAAAGGAGGTGTAAAAATAGAATAATTTATACAACAGTATGAAAAATATTAAGATTGTGACAAAATCATTACGATGAGGCTCTTTTTTGAACCGAATCGCAAAACGGTCTAGTATTGATACCGTCTTAATTTTAATGTTTAGAATTTAATTTTGATAAAGAGGATGTTTGCAAAATATATGAGATTATTGTAATGCGGATAAAACATGCTTCAAAACAAGTAGTTATCATGATCTTTCTCTTCAGTAATATTTTAAATTGAAACTTTTACTATGCATTTTTATGAAAAATATTTTTTAACACCTTTATATTAAAAACAGTTTGCTTAAATTGTTGTCAACTATTCGCATTACTAAATAAATATGGTAACACCATTTTCGATTCAAATTCAGCTTGAAAATAGTCAAGTTAGATTAATTCCAGTTCAGCAAGATGACTTTGAAAGACTCTATGCTGTCGCTAAAGATCCTAGAGTATGGGAACAGCATCCCAATAAAAATAGATTTGAACGGTCCGTATTTGAAAATTTCTTTGAAGGCGCTCTGCTCAGTAAAGGTGCATATTTGATACAAGATAAACACTCAAATGAGATATTAGGAAGTACACGATTTTACAATTATAATGCAGACGAGAAAGCGATTTTCATTGGCTACACATTTTATGGCACAAAGACATGGGGTCAAGGTATTAATCCTCAAGTAAAAAAAATGATGCTTGATTATGTGTTCGATCACGTTGATATCGTTTATTTCCATGTTGGAAATACTAACGAGCGGTCTAAAAAAGCAATGGAAAAATTAGGAGCAAAAAAAGTCAGATTGGAAGAAGTAGCATATCATGGTGAACCCAATCGTATCAATGTACTTTATGCCATTAGAAAAGAAGCATATCGTGATAGATAGCCGTCTTTTTCAAATGAATAAATTTACTGCATCAAGGAGTGTATTTTTATATTTGATCTTGAGCTTAATCTAGTTTTCAGTATTTCTAGACTGATATTCATAAAGATTTCAAATACTATTATTGCTAGCCACTAGTAAACCTGCTGATATATATTATTTTATGATCTTGACCAAATTATAGTAGGTATTAAAATGATATGCTCAATGAGAATTGGAAATTATTTATTTTTTACAAAAATCAACAACAGTGTGCATTTTTTTTAAATGATTGCTAAGAGAGATTGAATAAGTTTGTAAAAAAAATAAAAAATACTTCTATTGATTATTATTATTATTACTGTATTGAAAATGTGGTAATGCTGTAACTGTTTCATATTCTAGTGCTTAGGTGTGAGAAAATAAGTTAAATTTGTATATAGCTTAATATGCAAATGGAAACTTACGGTAACCCAGTATTAAATCAACTACCTCAACATTTAAAACGTTATATCGTGCCACAGCACTATCAGCGTTACACAGCGATTGATCAAGCAGTATGGCGATATGTCATGCGACAAAACTATGCCTATCTCCGAGATATTGCCTATTATCCCTATATTCCCGGGCTTCGTAAAGCAGGATTGACTATTGAGGAAATCCCAAATTTGCAAGCTATGAATGATAGCCTCAAAAAGATAGGATGGGGAGCCGCAGCCGTTGATGGATTTATACCCCCAGCGGCCTTTATGGAATTTCAAGCGTATCGGGTACTCGTTGTGGCAGCAGATATACGTCAGATTGAACATATTGAATACACACCAGCACCAGATATTATCCATGAGTCATCGGGGCATGCTCCAATTATTGGAGAACCTGAATATGCCGCATACTTGCAATATTTTGGAGAAATCGGTACAAAAGCGATGTTTTCAGAAAAGGATTTCGAATTGTATGAGGCCATTAGGCATTTATCTATTCTCAAAGAAAGTAGCAGTGCCACTATCAAGCAAATTGAAACGGCTGAGGGAAAACTAGTTGATATACAGTCCAATATGGGGGAGCCTTCCGAGATGGCATTGCTTAGTAGACTACATTGGTGGACTGTCGAATATGGATTAATTGGGACTGTTGACGATCCCAAAATTTATGGTGCAGGATTGCTGTCGTCCATTGGTGAAAGCGCATCATGTATGCGTAAAGAGATTCCCAAATTACCTTATACTCTCAAGGCATTAGACTACTCTTATGATATCACTAAGCCGCAACCTCAATTATTTGTTACTTCAGATTTCAATCAATTACGTGAAGTATTAGATCAATTTGCAAATACCATGTCATTTCGTATAGGAGGAAAATTAGGATTAGAAAAAGCTATTGCCTGCAAAAACCTGTGTACAATTGTATATAGCTCAGGCTTACAAATATCTGGTCTATTTCAACCAGGTATCGTCGATGAAACCATCGCATATATCAAAACAGTAGGACCTACCGCACTGGCATATCAAGATAAACAACTCATGGGGCATGGCAAGTCATACCATGCTGATGGATTTAGTTCCCCAGTTGGGCGTTTATCGGGATCTGATAAAGCATTTGAAGATTTCGATGAATCTGATATGAACCGTTATGGTATTGAGATAGATAAGGAGAGTATATTCCTATTCGAATCTGGTATTGAGGTAAGGGGAATAGTTCGTTCCATAGTGAAGCAAGATAACAAAATTCAATTGATTACTTTGGCACCTTGTCAGGTTATCGATAGTCGGTCTTGTCAGATCTTATTTGATCCCGAGTGGGGAACTTATGATATGGCAGTAGGTGAGCATATTGTCTCTGTTTTCTGTGGTGCAGCAGATAAAGAAGCCTATGAGCAAGGAGTCTCCGTATCTGCAAATAAAACAATTGTTCAAGAGCAGGATGAAGTTGGAAAAGCTAAAAATAAATTATATAGTTTAATTCGTCAACGTAGAAAAGGAGAATCGCAAATTTCATTAACAGAAATCTATGAAATGATTGCGCAAAATTTTTCAATGGACTGGTTAGCCTATGTCGAAACATTAGAATTGGCTGTACATGATCAACATGAACACTTAGCAAAGCAAATCGAAA
Organism: Sphingobacterium sp. PCS056; assembly: GCF_023273895.1. Classification (NCBI taxonomy): domain Bacteria; kingdom Pseudomonadati; phylum Bacteroidota; class Sphingobacteriia; order Sphingobacteriales; family Sphingobacteriaceae; genus Sphingobacterium; species Sphingobacterium sp. PCS056. Next base: position 2,510,155 of record NZ_CP096883.1, read on the forward strand.
ATCGACTTCAAGAAATTATCAGTCATCATAAGCACTTGAGAAAATTAATTTTGGATGGCATACAATTAGCTAAAAATAATCAAATAGCATTGCTTCTTAGTAAATAACCCTTAGCTTTCTTTAGTGGTTAGCTTTAAAGTTTGAAAGTATATCACTATGAATATACTTTCAAACTTTAAAACTGTTTTGTTAAGTAGTATGGAACTTAATTGTTTTTTTAATATATTAACGATTATGTAACATTAGATTAGCATTATCATCATGTCAGACTTATAGTTTTGCGACATTATAAATAACGCAAACTATGAGAATTTTTTACACGATGATTTTGTTGATCGTTACTGTGAGCACCTATGCACAGTCTACGTTATTAACGGGCAAAGTAATGGATGATACGGACAATCTATCCTTGCCAGGAGCAACCATAAAACTGCTTGAAGGCAATCGTTATACTGTATCGGATCAAAATGGTCACTTTGAATTTTTGAACTTACCGACAGGTAATTACACTGTTTCTGTGGTTTACATTGGTTATCAGCCAATCCGGAAAAATATAGTAGTAAAAAATGGCCAAAAAAATTATATAACGATTCAACTTTCATCCTCTTCTTTATCGCTAGCGGAAGCAGTTGTTCTTGGAGATATGGCTCGGGGGCAAGCTAAAGCATTGAATCAACAGAAAAACAATCAAAACATTACTAATATCATTTCTTCAGATCAAGTTGGCCGATTCCCAGATGCAAATATTGGCGATGCTTTGAAGCGTGTTCCAGGGATTACCATGCAGAATGATCAAGGAGAGGCTCGCAATATTATCATCAGAGGTTTAGCTCCACATCTTAATTCAGTCACCTTAAACGGAGACCGTATCCCTTCTGCAGAAGGAGATAATCGTAATGTACAGATGGATCTAATTCCATCGGATATGATTTCTACTATTGAAGTGAATAAAACCTTGACACCAGATATGGATGCAGATGCGATTGGCGGATCAGTAAATCTAATTACACGAGCTTCGCCAAATGGGCAACGATTATCCGCAACAGCAGCTGGAGGGTATGGTCCTATTCGTGAAAAAGGAAATTATACAGCTGGTTTGGTATATGGTAATCGTTTCTCAAGTAATAAATTTGGAATCGTCTTGAGTGGGTCTTACAATAATAATCGCTTCGGATCTGATAATGTCGAAGGAGTTTGGACTCAAGGAAAGAAAGATCAGGTATTTATGAAAGAAATGGATATTCGTAAATACGATGTTCAACGCATTCGCAGAAGCACTGCATTAGCATTTGATTATAAGATTAATGATAAGCATATGTTATATGCCAATGGTATGTACAATTGGCGTGATGATCGCGAGAACCGTTATCGTGTGCGATACCGTGATATCGAAGCTATTTATGATGCTCAAGAAAATATTACAGGATATAAGGGTAATATCCGCAGGGAAACAAAAGGGGGCATAGACGATAATAAAAATAAAAATAGTCGCCTCGAAACCCAAAAAGTGCAGAATTATTCAATCGGTGGTGAACACCTATTAAATCCAAAAGTCGCACTTGATTGGTCGGCAAACTATGCAACGGCAAGTGAAGATAGACCACATGAACGCTATATAGACTTTCGTGCAAAAGATGTATTAATTACAGAAGACTTATCTAACAGCCGATTTCCTTTAGTGACCTCTGCAGGAGATGTGCCCGAAAACTTTAAACTTGGTACAATCTCTGAAAATGATAATTATACAGAAGAAAGTGAATTTGGGGCAAAACTTAATATTCGTTTTCCTCTTACGATGATCAAAGATCAGAAAGGTCGTATCAGGACAGGATTTCGTATGCGTCTGAAGGACAAGTCTCGTGATAATATCTTTTATGAGTATACACCCATCAATGCGCTTGGCAAGCTGGATGCTGTACCCAATAACTTCTATTCGGGAGAAGATTATCAAGCAGGAAGTAAATATGTACCAGGATATTTTGTAAACCGTGAATACTTGGGAAACTTTGACCTTAAAAATGCTGCTCTTTTTAAGGAAAAAGCCAAGCAAAGTGAATATCTGACTCAAAATTATAATGCGAAAGAGAAGATTTTTGCTGGCTATGTGCGATGGGATCAAGATATCAGTACAAAATTAGCTATGATTGTAGGTGCTCGAGTAGAACATACAAAAATCGATTATACCGGTAATTATGTGGTAGATGAGGAAGATTTAGAAGGGAGTGTTCAGCATAAAAATGATTACACCAATGTACTTCCAAGTCTATCTTTCAAATATAACGTAGATGATTCATTCATTTTACGTACTGCATTTACCACTGCTTTAGCTAGACCCAATTATTATGCTTTAGCGCCTTATGTAAGTGCATTATCTGAAGATGCAGAAATTTTTGCGGGTAATCCCAGTTTGAAAGCGACCTTCTCCTATAATTTTGATTTAATGGCTGAAAAATACTACAAATCTATTGGTTTGATATCTGCTGGTCTATTTTATAAAAATTTAAATGATTTCATCTACACTTATGTTGACAAGCAATTTACAAATGACAAATTTTCATCAAATTTTCCGGGACAGAAAAATCCAATTCCACATGATCAAAACTGGAAGTTTGTGCAACAACGTAATGGCGACAATGTTGATGTATATGGATTTGAAATCGCATTTCAACGTCAATTAGATTTCTTACCAGGCGCATTTTTAAAAGGGTTCGGTGTATATGTCAATTATACGCACACCAATTCAAAAGCTAAAGGTATCACCAATGAAGACGGAGAGGAGCGCACTGATGTGAAGTTGCCCGGTACTGCACCACATATGTTTAACGGATCATTATCTTGGGAAAACAATAGATTTTCATCTCGAGTATCGCTCAATTATACTGCAGGTTACATTGATGGATTAGGTGGGAGTGATTTTGAGGACTTATTTTACGGAAAGCAACTTTTTGTAGATGCCAATGCAGCATTCAAAATAACAAAGAAGCTACGCATATTTGCCGAAGCCAATAACCTAACAAATCAACCTTTGCGTTATTATCAAGGCATCTCATCCCGTACGAGTCAAATGGAATATTACCAAGCTCGTTATAATTTAGGACTTAAATTTGACTTATAAGTTAAGCATGATCTAAAAGATATCATCCTGCATGGCGCATGATCGCAATGCAGGATTTTTAACAAAATTCGATAAGACCATTTCAATTTCTTGAAGTATATCTATGTTAATGAGTTTGTTAGGATCTTATTTAATTTCATGAATTAAAAATTTTAAAGATCATCTGCAACCAATATCTGTCAGTACAAAAGCGAAATCAACAAACTGAACTAATAGAAGTTCAGTAAAACAAAAATATATACATATATTAAAATTGATGAAAAAAAGATTATTCTTAACCATTTTTACAGTGTTGGTGCTGCAACAAATCTTTGCACAAACCGTGCTACAGCAAGAAGAAAGACAATCTGGATATAAAGGTGGGTTCACACCTGAGCTCACATTGCTAAAGGATGGATTTACCTTCTTAGCATTAGGAGATTTTGGACGTGTTGGCGAATATTATCAAAAAGATGTGGCAGCAGAATTAGGGCGGACTGCGATTACTCTGGATGCCGAGTTTATAGTATCGGTAGGCGATAATTTTTACCCTTCTGGAGTAGCAAGTACACAAGATCAACATTGGAAATCTTCTTTTGAAGAGATTTATACACATCCCAATCTATATCAGGATTGGTATGTTATTTTAGGCAATCATGATTATAGAGGAAATATCAGTGCGCAGATTAACTACACTCAGATTAGCCGTAGATGGAATATGCCAAGTCCTTATTTTAAGAAAAAATTCAAGTTGGAGGATGGTAGTACACTATTGATGGTGTTTATGGATACCAATCCTTTTATTGAAAGTTATCATCATAATGATGGTAAGTATCCAGATTTAGCACAACAAGATACAGTTGCTCAAAAAAAGTGGTTAATTGAAACTTTATCCGATACCGATCCAGCTATCAAATGGAAGGTCGTAGTAGGACATCATCCTTTATATAGTGGTGGCAAGCGAAAAGATAATAAAGATACCAAGTCTTTTGAAGCAAAATTTGCAACTCTTTTTGATCAATATGGCGTGCAGGCTTACATATGTGGACACGAGCACGACCTTCAGGTCATTCGTCCCAAAAATCGCTTTACGACGCAGTTTCTGACAGGGGCAGGAAGTGAAGTGAGACCTACAGGAGAGCGTGAAGGTACGATTTTTGCAGCTGCAGAACCAGGTTTTATGGCATTTACGATAGTAGGAGAGACTATGCTTATACAAGCCATTCAAGCCAAAACTGGTAACGCCAAATTATTAAAGAGTATCACGATTAAATCAAAATAATTATATCTTATAACGTAAGCAAAATGAAATCAATATCTATTTTATACGGATTATTAGCGTTGACATTAACGGTGTCATGTAGTGATCAGCTTGCCCCAGTGGCATCCAATGCACTGAGACCGACAGTAGTGACTGAGCAGACCGAATACGATACAGATGATCCCGCAATTTGGATTAACCCACGAGACCCTAGCAAAAGTTTGATCGTAGGTACAGACAAAGAAATAAATGGTGGTTTATATCTGTATGATCTAAAAGGAAAGATTGTCAATAAAGTAACGGGATTGCAACGCCCTAATAATGTAGATATCGCTTACGGTATCATGATCAATGGTAAAAAGATAGATATAGCTATTACCACCGAACGTAAATCTCATAAAATAAGAATATATAGTCTTCCAGATCTGAAACCAGTAGATGGAGGTGGTATAGAGGTGTTTGTCGGTGAAAAAGGAGAAGATGAACGAGATGGTATGGGGATAGCAGTATATACCAAAAAGATCGACTCTTTAACGAATGAAATCTATGCTATTGTTGGCAGAAAAACTGGATCTTCAGGCAGCTATTTATGGCAGTATAAGTTAAGTGGGAAACCTGATGGCACTATTCAGGCAGAAGTTGTACGCAAGTTTGGTGCTTATAGCGGAGCAAAGGAAATCGAAGCGATTGCTGTAGACAATGAGTTAGGTTATGTGTATTATTCAGATGAAACAGTAGGAGTGCGCAAGTATTTTGCTGATCCCGCTCTAAATAATAATAAAGAATTAGCTCTCTTTGCTAAAGGAGAAGCTAAACGTGATCATGAAGGTATTGCTATTTATAAAACAGGGGAGAAAACAGGTTATATTCTAGTTTCTAATCAACAGAATAATTCTTTTTTAGTTTATCCAAGAGAAGGTGAAGCTTCCAATCCCCACGCTTACAAATTATTGGCAGACATTCCCGTTGCTGCTGTAGAGTGCGACGGTGCAGATGCAACGCATGTCAATCTAGGTCCTGAATTTCCAAATGGTATGTTAGTAGCCATGAGTAATGGTAAAGTATTTCATATATATGACTGGAATGAAGTTCAAAAACGTATTGAAGTAGGAAAATAGTGGTTATTTAAAAAAATTAGTTGCCCACCGATATGCTTCAACCTGAACCATATCGGTGGGCAACTTTAGTTAAAAAAATCTTATTTATTCGATCTCCAATAAAAGGACCTGCCAAGCGAGAGTCAACTTATCTTCATCCAATAGCTTAGCGGCATACATCTGGAGAAGTTTCCGTCTTAATGGTAGCTGCTCTTGCGATTGATCCCATATCGCTTTGACATTTGGATCTAAACTTAATCTGTTTTCATCAGTCAATACAGGTAATTGCTCGACATTAGCTAATCTTCCCAAATGATTACCTGTTAGGATTTCCGAAAAGCGAATATGTTCAGGAAGTGCATCAACTCCAATTCCTAGATTTCTCAGGGGTTTTGGAACCTCAAATAAAGATTCTTTGGTGACGCGACAGTACCAGTTACCACCTAAGCGAGCAACAAGATCGAGGGACTCTTGTGTGATCTGATGGTCATCATCCAATAAAGTTTTGTGAATATGCATTCTAACAACTTCTGCAATAACCATATTGCCACCTCCAGGGCCATCTCCAAGACTGATGATTTCTTTAACTTTACATTCCAACTGTATGGGTGATTCTGCAACACGAGGCGGTTTGATCAGTTCCGATGCAATTGCTGTGAAACCCGATTTTTCAAATTCATTTATACCTTTTCCATATTCAGTACTCGCGAGTGATTGTTGCTGTACCATAGCATAATTTACAATATTGATCACTACTTCTGGTACCTCTTCGATATTATCTAATGTATGTTTTGTTGAGCCATCTCGCATCCTTAATAAGGGAGAAAAAACACATATAGGTGGTTGCTGAGACATGAAATTAAAATAGCTGAAGGGGCTCAAGTTGACCTCACCTGCAGCATCTATCGTGCTGGCAAAACAGATAGGACGCGGTGCTACAGCATATTTGATGAGATCATCAAAGATAGCTTGTTGTGCTACAGGATCTATTACTGTTGTTTTTTCTGGTTTCATAAGCTATATTGCTAATTTAAATTTATTATTCTTAATTATTTATTCGCACAATGTGATTCTCCAGCTGACCAAGACCAGTTACGTTCATGGTGATCTCATCACCCTCTGTCAACCATTGTTCTTTGTAATCTGGATCATTTAATTTTCCAGTTCCATTGAGCTCTAAGAAACAGCCAGTACCTACAGTTCCTGAGCCAATTACATCTCCCGGAAATATATCCACACCATAAGAAATGCGTTCAATGATTTCGGCAAACGTCCAGTCCATATCTCGAAGATTACCCATGGAGACCAGTTTTCCATTTACCGAGCACGACATTTCAAGATTATAAGTGGCGCCAACATGGCCTTTAGGAGGATCTACTCTATATTTTTCCAATTCATCGGCTGTTACTAGGCACGGTCCTATGACCGTCGCAAAATCTTTTCCTTTGGCTGGTCCCAAATTGAGCTTCATCTCTTCCATCTGAAGTGTTCGAGCACTGATGTCGTTCATGATCATATAACCAGCTATATAGTCATCAGCTTCCGAAGCGGGTATATTCCGCCCCTGCTTCTGTATGACAATAGCAACTTCCAGTTCAAAATCAAGTTTATCAAAATGTTTAGGCATGCAAGCCACTGCTCCAGGTCCACAGATAGCTCTATGATTTGAAAAATAAAAGACAGGAAATTGGTCAAACTCGGCAATCATTTCTAGTCCACGATTGCGACGAGAGGTGTAAACATGCTGACGAAAGGCATAGGCATCACGCAGTGAACCCGGACGAGGTACAGGTGCATTTATAATGGTATTATCAATCGTATACGGTGTGCTATTAGTAGTTGCAGTGCAAAGTGAAAGGTATGCCTCACGCATAGTTCTCTTTACCGTATGGTCTGTAAGTAAATAGCGATCCATGGTATTCGGAAAGGATTTGTCGACCTTGTCACAAGGATAGATATGTGTGCCAATTAAAAAAGCCAAACACTCGTTTTCTCCCAGAATACAGGTAATGAGTTTCATAATCTGATGTATATAATATTAAAATTGGTTTCTGTTCTTTATGCTCTTAAATGCAATAAAAAAGATTATAGTCGCATGTCCTCTGCAACGCAATTGGGTTAAATATAGGAAGTTCGCTAATCATTTTATATATTTAATTTGAAATATTAAAAAATAAAATATTATATTTGATTAAATAAAAAATCCAATTATGAACACCAGTAGACTCATAAATAAGAGAGTCATTTTAGGAATGAGTGCTTTCTTGAAGGCATTGATCGCTGATGTGGTGTTTGCTCAATATTAAATAATCTTCCCTCTTCGTTATTTATTTGTGCTAGAGTTACTTGTCTAACCCTTGCCGCAGCATATATCATTTCACTTTTTTAATTTAGTTACTTATGCCACTTTATCATCAATTGGGAAAAGTTCCTCCTAAAAGACATACCGTATTTCGGAAGCCTAATGGTGCACTCTACTCCGAAGAATTGGTTTCTACACATGGTTTTTCGAGTACTTATTCATTAGTTTATCACTGCCATCCGCCAACACTGGTCAAACAGATTGGAGAAGCCTATGATGTTTCCCCAAAAATAGCGCGTAGCAAGCATCTCAAGCACACGAGCTTAAAAGGTTTTGCGGTACAAAAAAAAGACGATTACTTAGAAAGTCGTATTCCCGTTCTGGTCAATGATGATCTCCATATTTCACTCGCTGCACCTCAGACATCAATGACCAATTATTTTTATAAGAATAGTCAAGCTGACGAGATCATCTTTATTCATGAAGGCTCAGGTATCATCAAAACAGGATATGGGCAAATTCCTTTTGCTTATGGCGACTATATTGTTATTCCTAGAGGAGTGATTTATCAGATTCATTTTGATCATCCTGACAATCGCTTGTTTATAATCGAATCATTTTCCCCAATTCGTACTCCCAAACGTTATCGTAATGAATTTGGGCAATTGATGGAGCACGCTCCTTTTTATGAAAGGGATATCAGAAGGCCTGCTGCATTAGAAACTATTGATGAAATCGGAGAATTTGAAGTTAAAATTAAAAAACAAGGATTGATCTATCCCTATATTTATGGTAGTCATCCTTTTGATTTCATTGGTTGGGATGGTTATCATTATCCATGGGCATTCTCTATTCACGATTTTATGCCTATCACAGGAAAACTGCATCAACCACCACCTGTACACCAAACTTTTGAGACCGATACTTTTGTTGTGTGTAGCTTTTGTCCTCGTCTGTATGATTATCATCCAGAGTCCATTCCCGCCCCTTACAGCCATAGTAATGTAGATTCTGATGAAGTCTTATATTATGTTGATGGCGATTTTATGAGCCGCAAAAGTGTAGAACGTGGGCAGATAACGTTACATCCTGGTGGCATTCCCCACGGCCCACATCCAGGTACCGTGGAGAAAAGTATCGGACAGAAGCAGACCGATGAATTGGCGGTTATGATTGACCCATTTAGACCATTAATGTTGACAGAAGAAGCACTAGCCATTGAAGATCCAGATTATTACAAATCGTGGTTGAGTGAATAATATTAAATATACTCTTAAAATATAAGATAATGAAACAGACTTTTGCTGAGAAAATAGCTTTAGCGCAAGATTTTCTGCCCATCAATGGCACAGATTATATTGAATTTTATGTGGGCAATGCCAAGCAAGCAGCTCACTTTTATAAAACAGCTTTTGGATTTCAGTCCGAAGCTTATGCTGGACCAGAAACAGGAATCCGAGATCGAGCTTCCTATGTATTGAGACAAGGTAAGATCCGGTTGGTATTGACTACTGCTCTACGATCGGATCATCCGATATCAGAACATGTGAAACAGCATGGTGATGGAGTCAAGATTCTTGCCCTTTGGGTAGATGATGCGACTAAAGCTTTTGAAGAAACCACTAAAAGAGGAGCTCGTGTGTATCAAGAACCGAAGGTACTCACTGATGAATATGGTGAAGCAGTTACTTCGGGGATATATACCTATGGCGAAACAGTACACCTCTTTGTCGAACGTAAGCATTATAATGGTGTGTTCTTGCCCGGATATCAAGCATGGAGCAGTGACTATCAACCCGATGAAGTTGGGTTATTATATATTGATCATTGTGTTGGTAATGTGGGTTGGAACAAAATGAATGAAACAGTAGATTGGTACCAGCGCGTCATGGGATTTGTTAATGTGCTTTCTTTTGATGATAAGCAGATCAATACGGAGTATTCGGCATTAATGAGTAAGGTGATGAGCAATGGGAATGGTTATGTTAAATTTCCAATCAATGAACCAGCAGAGGGGCAGAAGAAATCCCAGATCGAAGAGTACCTCGAATTTTATGAAGGAGAGGGTGTACAGCATGCTGCTTTGGCAACACATGATATTGTAAAGACAATCAAAGCCTTGAAAGCTCGCGGTGTAGAGTTTTTAGGTGCGCCGCCAGAAGCCTATTACGATATGTTGCCCGAACGAGTAGGTCAGATTGATGAAGAAATAAAAATTATTCAAGATCTCGGTATTTTAGTTGATCGTGACGATGAAGGTTACCTTTTACAGATCTTCACAAAACCAGTAGAAGATCGTCCCACGTTATTCTTTGAAATTATACAACGCAAAGGAGCTCAAAGTTTTGGTGCAGGTAATTTTAAAGCTTTATTTGAAGCTATCGAACGGGAACAGGAGAAAAGAGGGAATTTATAATCAGTATACCAATAGCTTGTATAAGTTAAAAATAGAATGTAGATACTATGGAAAATATGAAAGAGCTTCTGCAAGCTTTTGAACAAAAAAGACCTGAGATCATTTTTGAATGGAAAGATACAGAAACTGAGGCAGAAGGATGGGTTGTTATTAATTCGTTGCGTGGTGGAGCAGCTGGAGGAGGTACAAGGATGCGGTTGGGATTGGATAAGAACGAAGTAGAATCATTAGCCAAGACCATGGAGGTGAAGTTTACCGTTTCGGGACCTCCTATAGGAGGAGCCAAATCAGGAATTAATTTTGATCCATCTGATCCGAGAAAAATAGGTGTATTGGATAGGTGGTTTAAAGTTGTCACTCCTTTGCTTAAAAATTACTACGGTACAGGCGGTGATCTCAATGTCGATGAAATTCACGACGTCATTCCGTTAACAGAACAATATGGTCTCTGGCACCCTCAAGAAGGTGTGTTGAATGGTCATTTCAAGGTGCGTGAAAATGAACGCATCCATCAGATCGGTCAACTTAGGTATGGCGTTTCTAAAGTTTTAGAAGACCCAGCATATAGTCCTGATATGAAAAGAAAATATAAGATAGCGGATATGATTACAGGCTATGGCGTGGCAGAAGCTGTTAAACATTTTTACAGATGCTATGAGAGTAATTGTGCGGGTAAGAGTGCAATCATTCAAGGTTGGGGAAATGTTGCAGCAGCAGCAGCATTTTATCTCAGTAAGATAGGGGTAAAGATTGTCGGAATTATTGACCGTGCTGGCGGATTGATTAATCCTCTAGGTTTTACCGAAGCAGAAATCACGACCTTGTTTCTCAATCGTAAAGGAAACGAATTGTATAGCCCTGAATTACTTTCTTTTGAAGAAGTGAACCAGCAGATCTGGCATATGGGCGCAGCTATTTTTATTCCTGCTGCCGCTTCACGGCTGGTTTCTAAAGAGCAGGTCAGTGAATTGGTCGCGCATGGACTTGAACTGATTGCTTCAGGAGCCAATGTTCCTTTTTCAGATCGTGAAATTTTTTATGGACCCGTGATGGAATATGCCGATACGCAGGTATCCGTCATTCCCGATTTTATAGCAAATTGTGGTATGGCACGTGTTTTTGCATATCTGATGCAGCCCAATGTAGAGATCAGTGATGATGCATTATTCTCAGATGTATCGCGTATTATCGGACAAGCGATCGATCAAATAAGAGCAGTATCCGATTCCAAAACACATCTATCATCCAAAGCATATGAAATTGCCCTAAAGCAATTGATTTGATTAGTTCTCCCATGCAAAGATGGATATATGAAAAAGCATTTGTGAGAAAAACCACAAATGCTTTTTTTATAATAATTGATGCTATATCTTATTCTTCTCTAGTTAGGTCATCTTTTTTTTAGCGGTTTGGCCGTCCTTCAGTTCTTCAGCTTTTAGCTCATCCAATACTTTTTTCAATTGGTTGACATATGGGCCATAAAAATACCGTGTCCACGCCAGTATAGATAAGATAAAACTTAAACTGACCACCAGCGTAAGAATAATAAGTGTTACTTTGAATTGAGGAGAGATGGACGAAAAATCTTTTCCTTTTTCCAATAAAGTACTGTATACATATAAAGCTATAGCAATCAGCGCTGTAGGGAGTAGAAGAAAACCAAAAGCGTGATAGCGCTCTATATTTAATTTAAAATCGTAATATATTTCGGTCAAGCTATCTTTTGTATCAGCAGTGTAATGGTTAATCCTATTATAAAATAATCGGAATAAGTTCAAATAATATGCTGAAATAACAACTAATAAGGCATAAGAAGCATAATAGATAACATGCAATGAAGGATGGAGATGAAACAGTGGTGGGAAAAATCCCAAAAATAGGATTGCTACAATCTGTATATACCATTCCTTCTTCATATTTTGCTTGAGTTTATCTAAAGGATGTTTAGCTTGTCTCAATTGTTTTATTTGTGCTGGAATATGGACATCGTCCGTGTTTTCAGTATTCCACGCCGATTTTAATTTATCAAGATTCATAACCTGTTTTTTTTATGATTTGTTGTAATTTTTCTTTAGTTCTATTGAGTTTTACGCGTACATTTCCTTCACTTATTCCTAGCTGAAATCCCGTTTCACGATGCGAAAGTCCTTCCATAAAGTAAAATATCAAAGCCTTTTCTACGGGATTTAACTGCTGTACAGCCTGATAGAATACCTCGAGTTGTCGATCCTTTTCTGGGTTGTAGGCTTCATTTTCTGGTTCTTTAGCACTTGCATAATCATAAATATCACTTCTGCGCTTTTCCTTTTTAAAGTAAGAAATAGCTGTATTAATCGCTACTCGATACATCCAAGAAGAAAAAGCACTATCTCCTTTAAAGTTTTGGTAAGATTTCCATAATTGAATTATGATTTCCTGCTGTAAGTCTTCTCGGTCTTCTGGGCTGTCCATATAGAGACGAGCTACCTTATGTAGGATACCTTTGTGAACCTCCATCAGATTCAGAAATGTTTTTTCACTTGAATAATCTACTAACATCTTATATTATTGCAAAAATTTTAGTGGTCTGGACAGCATTTTCAACGTTTAATGCTTAAAAATACATTCCTTTTTTGTTGTTTTAATTAGTAAGTACAAGTGGAACTCCTTTCGTTACACTTTTTTTAAAAAAAACAAACATTGCGGACCGAGGTGTAGATCCTATCTATTTTAGATAGATAAAACTTTTTTAAATACTATCTATGAGGTACCATATCAATAATGCGCTGACGAATATAAGCCCAAAAGTAGACAGCATGATAAGCGGATTGGAGCTTCCATACGTATCTGCATCGATCTCTTTTTCTATTTTTTTATAATTGAGGTAAGCAAACAGTGCTGTCATAGCTCCAAGTGCAACCAGTGTGACACCAATTGCGCCAGAATACCCCTTTTGTAGAATATGTTGGTTGTTATGTAGTATTAAGCTCACTTGTTTTACAAATAATGAAAATTTTACGACCACAAACCCAAATCCCATGATTCCGATACTCGTGCGTATCCATGCTAAGAATGTACGTTCATTGGCCAAATGGTCACTTGTTTTTTTCTGAGGTTGATTATCCATAATATTTCCGATATACGATATAACAATCAAAAAGCGAGATTGATTTACTTTGTCTGGTCTTGGTAAATGAATACATACCTTATTTCGAGGATTTTTAATTTTAAAAATTATGGTAATTATTTATCTAAGTTATGTCGAATAATAAGCTGTATATCTTTATTGATATGTTGGGCATGTTGTCATAATGAAAATGCCTAAAGCTGGGAACTTCAGGCATTTTCTAACCAATTATTAATCTAAATTATGAATAAAAGTTATTTCAAATGTTGTGCCAAGAAATAAACTTATCGTTATTTTGTGATATTGCATTAATAAAATTACAAAGCTTATAATAATTTTAGTTACTTTCTTTGCTTATTTTCTCTAACTGATAGGAGTTATCTCCCAATTTTACCAATTTAATCTTTGTGCCAGCTTCAAGTTCAAGTTCTTCCGCAGCATGTTGTCCCAAACTGAGGACATGAGAACGATCTCTTCTGTAAGAAAAAGCACACTCGTATTCATTTTTAATCAGTATTATAATCTTTTTAGTCTTATTTGGAAATAAAGGTTTTAGATCCTTCGTGATTCTAATTTGATTTTTAGTCACATCTTCTGCTGTAATTTGATTTCCTTTTGAAGGAATAATTGCATAATCCACCTCTGTCACATGTCCTTTTCCTGTCGTTGTAGGGGTACTAGCACTTGCTGTTTGTGTTCCTAAATCCTCAGGTTGTGAAGGTAAGTTTGTTTTTGTCTGACTATTTGTTTTCTTTACTTCTTTTTGAATGGTGTTAGGTCGTTCAGTAGATGGTTGGACAGTAGGAGTTGAAAGTTTTGCCTGTTGATTAGCTATATTGACCTCGGACGCAGTTATAGTAGGATTTGTATTTTTTGATTTTCCTTTTGATTTTCCTTGCTTTGGCGACAGGTTATTTCGTTCAGTCGGTGCAGGTACGGGCAGCGGTATAGATTTGGCTTGTTGAGTTGTTGGATTTATAGGTTGGTTGGGCGCAACATGAGGTTTTGCATGATGAGAAGTACTATTCGTTGGAGCAGCTTGAGTACTAGTTGCGCTTGCTGCTGTCGTAAGAGCAGGATTTGCTTGTAGGGGTTTATTGATGATATTTCTGATGTAGTAATTTTTTATTCTTGATTTTTCCGTATTACGCTCCTCAATTTCAAAATCTTCTTTGTAAGCCTTAAAAAGATGTGATATTTTCTCATAACCGTAGTTTCTAGCATCAAAATCTGGTTTTCTTTTATTAAATAGGCTACCTATTTCACCTAAAAACGCCCATCCGCTTTCATCAGCAGTATCATCTACCGTATCTTTTAATAGCTCCAGTGTCTCTTCATCCAAGGCAGAAATTTTATTTCGGTCAATAACGGGATTGGGAGTTGAACCGGAATTATTATTTTTCTTTTTCACAGCTTTTTTAGAAACTTCTTTTTCTAATATTTCGACATATATAAATTTGTCGCAAGAAGAAATAAAAGGTTTAGGTGTTTTCCGTTCGCCAATACCGATCACTAATTTACCTGATTCGCGAAGCCTAGTCGCTAAACGGGTGAAATCACTGTCACTGGATACAATACAAAATCCATCTACACGATCCGAGTGTAAAATATCCATCGCATCGATAATTAAAGCCGAATCTGTTGAATTTTTACCCTGGGTGTAGCTATATTGTTGAATAGGGGTGATCGCATGGGTTAAGAGGCTATCTTTCCAATTTTCTACATAAGGACTGGTCCAGTCACCGTAGATACGCTTGATCGTAGGGATTCCATATCGTTTTACTTCATTCAATATCTCTTCTATTTTTTTATATGAGATATTATCAGCATCAATCAAGATCGCTATTTTTTTTTCTGTTTCTTCTGGCATCCCTTGTGTTTTTAATATGCGCTATAAATTGAATTCTCCTGAAATGATAAGTTATTTATTTACCTTAATTTGATTTTAACGCACTAGAACAATCTGAACATTCAGATGATATAGTTTGTATTGAATATGTTAAGTTTAACAACTCTACTCTTGTAAACTTAGATAAATTTGATTAGATACGCAATATATTTGAAGTGATCCATGATCAAGATATTGGTATGATTTATTTTATTCTCAAGAAGAACAGGATTCGTTTTTAGT
This sequence comes from Sphingobacterium sp. PCS056, assembly GCF_023273895.1. Lineage (NCBI taxonomy): Bacteria > Pseudomonadati > Bacteroidota > Sphingobacteriia > Sphingobacteriales > Sphingobacteriaceae > Sphingobacterium > Sphingobacterium sp. PCS056. Next base: position 2,525,562 of record NZ_CP096883.1, read on the forward strand.
GTGAATATTGCTGTACTCGACGTTTTTTTCTATACATTGTATCTAATTCCGAATGGCTTATCTACTTTTTGTCTACACAAATTGTCTTTGAAATAAATATTAAATATGATTTTCTATTATACAACAGTTGTTTTTCAAATAAGTTGCGCCGACCGCTCCCTTGTTATGATCGGATCCTTCATTTAAAAGTGATACTCTAATCCAGATGAGCACTCGCTTTTCTATTAAAAACTTATTATTTTTGTTTAAATTATAGTTTTATGCTCATCATTGATTCTCCCTCCAACAACGCTTATTTTAATATAGCTTCTGAAGAATATTTACTGTATAAATATCCAAAAGAAGACATTTTCTTATTGTATAGCAATGCACCATCGATTATTATCGGAAAATTTCAAAATACACTGGCGGAGATTAACTTGGATTATGTTCAAAGTCAAGAAATAAAAGTAGTTAGGCGTATGTCTGGAGGAGGAGCAGTTTATCATGACCTTGGAAATTTAAATTTCTCTTTTCATACGCTTTTAGGTACAAATGACTTTATGGATTTTTCAACCTTCACACAGCCTGTCTTATCTTTATTAAATCATTTGGGGATCCCCGCAAAATTAGAAGGTAGAAACGATCTGTTGGTGGAGGGAAAGAAATTTAGTGGAAATGCAAAACTTGCCAAAAATGGGAAGATGATCCAACACGGTACGCTTTTGATCAATTCTCAAATGGAGGTTCTCGGGTCGGCTTTGAAAGTCAATCCTTTAAAATTTGTGGATAAGGCAGTAAAATCGAACCGCGCCCGTGTGATCAATCTAAGTGAATATCTACCTAAAGAAATTACAGCATTACCTTTCAAAGAATTGCTGATCGCAGAAATGATGAAAAATAATCCGCAAGCAGTCCGCCATGCATTTACAGAAGATGATATCTTGGGTATTGAAAAATTAATAATAGAAAAGTACAATACATGGGAGTGGAATTTTGGGTTTTCGCCACAATATAATTTTAAAAAAGCGCTTAAAATACCAGCGGGCTTTATTGAAATTCATTTAGACGTGCATAAAGGCTATATTGAAAAAGCCAAAATATTTGGAGACTTCTTTGCATCCAAACCGATTGAGGAGCTAGAATCAGCACTAATCGGGCAAAAGCATGACATTGCTCATCTCACAGCGTGGTTGGATCAGCAAGATCTAACAGCATATTTTGGGAAAGTCAGCACATCAGAATTATTAGAGCTGTTTAAATAATAATCTTTTATAAACCTAAAAGATTTCTGATTTAACCAATTTTATAGGTTTATAGTCACATAAACTCATGTTTTTTATGAGATTTTCCGGCAGTTCTTAAATTAACACAAAGATTAAGTCCTAAAATATAACTTAAATATGGCTTTTTAACAAGTACCTGACAAATGGACTTGGTGAGATTAATCTTTATGGTTATGTTTGTCGTTTTGGGCATTGAAATTTGAAACATCACATTCAAATTTCAATGCCCATTGATTTAATGTTAAAAACATCATGATTGCCGACATAGAAGACAAAGAAATTAAACAAATTTATCAAACATCTATTATTCAACAAACAGCCTATTGGTCTGAAGTGAAACGATTACAAGGAGTAACCTCAAAAGCATTTAATTTTAAAACAAAAACAGCAGACCTTTACGTAGACTCAGATGACAGCACTTATTTTATCGGAGATTTGCTGATTTTGATTCAAACTTTAGATCAAGATCACAGCATCGCTTATGTTCCCTATGGGCCAGAAGTGGAGCCATCAGTAGAAAATCAAGGCTATTTTTTAGAACAATTATCCGAAAGCCTAAGATCCTGCTTACCCACAAACTGCATCATGATCCGTTATGACTTATCTTGGGAATCACATTGGGCAAAAGAAGACGACTGTTACGACATAAATGGGAACTGGTTGGGAGTTCCAGATAAAAAAATTCAGGAAATCCGTTTTAACTTCAATACAACTAATTGGAATTTAAGAAAAGCGAATACAGATATCTTACCCTCAAATACTATTTTTGTGGATTTAAAGAAAAATGAGGAAGCTCTATTAGGCGCTATGAAAACCAAAACTCGCTATAATGTCAATCTTTCTCAGAGAAAAGGAGTCAAAATTCGTTCATTAGGTCTGGATAGTTTAGCAATTTGGTATGATCTCTATCGACAAACGGCTGCACGAAATCATTTCTTTTTACATGATATCAGCTATTTTAGAGTTGTACTTTCTGCGCGAGCCAATGACACACTCTCTCCAGCAGATGTCTATTTATTAGTCGCAGAGATTGAAGATAAGCCATTAGCAGCAATGTTTTTGGTCGTATCGGCAAATCGAGGAACATATTTGTACGGAGCATCGGCTACAGAAAATAGAAATTATATGGCTACTTATGCGTTACAATGGCGCGCCATGCAGATTGCTAAAGAAAAAGGCTGTACCGAATATGATTTTTTTGGCGTAGCTCCCCAAGCAGATGCTTCCCATCCATTATATGGACTGTACAGATTCAAAACTGGTTTTGGTGGTGAAATTTTTCATCGTATGGGGTGTTGGGATTATCCGCTAGATAATGAAAAGTATAAATATTATACCTCTATGGAATTCAAAAATCAAAGTTATCATCTGAGCTAAAAAAGGCGGGTACAGCAATATTTCTTCTGCACCCGCCTTTTAATCTTTAGATAAGCAGGATAGTACCCATGCCTATAACTGTATTCTATTCATCATAATGTGATTAAGTTGTCGTGTCTACATTCCATCCTGACAATATTCCTCCATAAAAATAGAAAGTGACATGAAATTTTTTATTACTTAATTCATCCGAAACCAGATAGCGTTCCGTAACATCATAAGATGCCACCTTTTTGAAACTTGATAATTTTACCTCAGGAAGATTGTCGGTTGTTGCTGATCCCGCAACCATATGCTGTATTTTAGCGGTAATTAAATTCATAATTCCTTCTTTTTTGAATGGATTACGTACAATTTGATTTTTACCAATAATAGGCATTACACCATTATTTGCTCGTTTTTTCGCCTTTGCCTCTGCAGTATAGCTTTTAAATTTCTCTTTAATTTTAGGATCACGGATGCTATTAATTGTAAATATGGCTATTCCCTGTGCTCCATGATTCAACGCCTCATCCATTTCTGTAAACATGACATCACTATCACTCGCCATTAGTCCGCAGAATAAAGTCGTCATCTTATTTTTGTCGTTTACATTTTCGATTGTGCAATCTCTAATAAAACTTGGATCTTCTGTGTAGAAATTACTGTATACCATCGGAAATACCATATCCAATTTCCATTTCCCCCAATCTTGCCTTACCATTCGAGAAGCCATTTTAGGTGTTGGAAAGGGGGATGCAGCCATTATTTTACCACTCGCATGCACCACATCTGCAATCATATTGGCTATATCTGTAATTTGATCACAACGAAACTGTCTCCATTTGAGATCGCTAGAGGGATCTTTCTGTGTACGTGGATCATAACCATATTGATCTTTGAATTTTTGGATCGCTACTGGATGATAGCCATAATCCCAAGCGGCATATTCGCGATCTTGCACGATATGATATTTGGGCCAAAGTGTGGTAGGAAGTACCACATCGACGTAGCGGTTATAGTCGATAGAGATCCCATCCAAACCCTCTACATCGCAATAGGATTGAATTTTTTCTTTGATATAATTTTTGACTTCTGGAAGAACAGGAGATAAGAATTTATAATAACCCACATATGCCGTTGTATCAGCTAAACTTTTACCATTTCTATTCACACTAAACCACTCCGGATGTTTTTTCAAAATCTGTTCCCGATCATGTTCAAGATTTAACGTCCATAACCAGGCAACTACTTTAATCCCATATTTATGCGCAATCGGAATGGCTACTCTATAATCATCAGGGGTAGGAGCATTGAGCATGACACCATCGATACCTAAGTATTGCATTTCACGACATAGGGAATCAAAATTACTGGTAGGTCTGTAATCTAACCAAGTCCAAAACATGGGTTGATCTGTGTTGTTTGCAGCAGCAGCTTGTTTGCTGGTCAAAAGAAATAATCCTAAGAAAAAAAGAACGCAAATACGTAATTTAAGCGAATGATGGTGGTTCATAATCTATACTTTATTAATACAAAGAAATCAGATAGTATTTAAATGGATAATATTTACGTGCAATATAAATAATTTCAGTCGAAAGTCAGGTAAGCTATACCCTTTTAGCATATCTTAATCTTGAGTAATCTTATTTATGTGAGCAATCAGATTGAATGTCAATTCTTTTGTCATAAAAAACGCCTGAAGCGGGGAACTTCAGGCGTTTTAACTAACCAATTATTAACCTAAATTATGAATACCTATTAAACGTTTTGTTTTAAGCAATTGTTGTATTTGCATTTTTATTTTAACACATTTTAACGATTGTAATGGGTGATTGTATCCGGTATAATCAAAAATATTAATTTCAATTCCATAACATAAAAAAACGCCTGAAGTGGGGAACCTCAGGCGTTTTAACTAACCAATTATTAACCTAAATTATGAATACTTTATAAACGCCACAATTTGTGGTATTGTTACTTATCGTATTCTTTTTTAACAGATTTTAACTTTTTGAAGCATTTATAAACTTATTAATCAATTATTATACTCCTTCAAATAAAGGTGCAAGGACCTCTTTAAAGCGCACAAACTAGATCTTGATCGGTATAACTTTGTTTTCATTGGCGTATTTCCATTTGGCATATGCTCATTCATTTAAATGGATAGACTCCAATTGGCATTATCCTTGAAGAAAAGTACACTTGAAAGTAGAAGAATTTGCGAGATACCCTATTTTGTTTTATCATTTTCGAAATTTACAACATCCGAAATCAAAATTTTCAATATATTATCCATCATGATCGTTTTTTGCGATCATGGGCGGCATACATTAAATAATAAAAAAGAAATGTTGCGATTTCGCAATTTGAGCCATTTCCAAATGAAAGAAAAGTTAAATGCTAGTCAGGAAGTCACGTACTTGTTTGATAAATACTATTTGCAACTAGGTGATATATCATACATCGAACTGGATTTCTTGTCGTCTTTAATAGCTATATTCAGACCAAAACGAAAATCACTATATTATCAGGTCGATATCGATCCTTTATTGAGTTATTTACAACAATTTACCCAGCATAAGGATCAGTTTGTTCAATATGTGCATCGTGTTCTTGACCAGAAAGATTTTGATCAATTGATAACGGATACGGGCATTATTAGTTATGCCGATTTTAGGTATGAGATTAAAAAAAGATTTACTGAAAAGTATTTACCTTCGCAACCGCCCAAATCGACCTTACAGTACGTACTCAATCAAATTTTTTACCACTCAAAAGATGCGGATTGGGTTGCTTCGATCCCACAAGAACAGTTGCATCAGTTATATACGATTTGTCAATTCCATTCACTTTATGAAAACGACCACAATTTTGAAATAAAAGAAATTTTATATGGGTTAGAGGTACTCGTGCAACGTATTACAGGAAGAGCTATGGAAACAGATGTAAATAAGATGGTTCCAGACTTTCAAAATTTTGATAGTCCATTTATTGCTATTATGCGTGAGTTCAATGAGTTGAATGATCGCTTCTTACGTGACGATCTGCATTTTATGACTTCCGATGATCTTGCCTACAAGCAAATATTGGTTTTGCATAGGCAATGTGAAAATTATATTGATACTGCATTTTCCAATTCCCATCGTTTTGGTATCTCGATCAAAGTCAATCAGTCATTATTACGAATCAGGCAGCAATTGGAAAGGATCAAAGCAATTTTATCTTTTTTGGTGATCAACGATAATCACGAAAAAGTGACCAAAAGTATTGCCTTTGCACAGACCTTAATTGATTATAATTGTCGTAAAAGCAATATTCGAAAACTGGTGGGGCAAAGCACACAATTGTTAGCTTATGAGATCACGCATCATACTGCACAAACGGGAGAGCATTATATTACTTCCACTAAAAAAGAATATTGGCGTATGTTTCGTTCGGCTTGTGGCGGAGGGATCATCGTGGGCATTATGTGTATCATAAAATTGTTTCTAGGAAAAGTAGAGACGAGTGAATTTGGACATGCGTTACTTTACAGTATGAATTATGCCATAGGATTTACTGCTATTTATCTTTTTGGAGCAACATTAGCAACAAAACAACCCGCGATGACAGCCTCAGCGTTAATTGCTGCTATTGAAAATGGTCCCTCTGGACAGGATCAAAATCGACATAAGTATTGGAGTTTTGCTATTTTCTTTGCCCGACTATTCCGTTCACAATTTATTGCATTTGTTGGCAATGTGATGATGGCTTTTCCAGTCAGTTTAATTTTGATATGGGGTATTCAGGAGGTTTTCCACTACAATGCAGCGGCCGCTAAGTGGTTAAAACTGGTTAATGAATTAAATCCCACAGAGACACCGATGATAGTGCATGCTTGCATTGCGGGAGTCTTTTTATTTTTGTCTGGAATTATTGCCGGTAGTATATCCAATAGGGACAAACATAATTCGGTCTATTATCGAATTGAGGAACAACCCGTGTTAAAGAAAGTGTTTGGTAAAGAAAAAACAGCCAAAGTCGCTCGATTTTATGAAAAAAAATGGGCAGGAATAGTCTCCAATATTTGGTTTGGCGTTTTTATGGGAACAACAGCTTCTGTTGGTATGTTTTTAGGGCTAAATCTAGATATTAGGCACATCACCTTTGCCAGTGGTAATCTGGCATTAGCCTGGTTTGGTCACGATAGTTATCTGAGCACAGAAATGTGGATATGGGGTATACTTGGGATTGGTATTATAGGTTTTTTTAATTTTGTAGTTAGTTTTTCCCTTTCATTGATATTGGCATTTCGATCTCGAAACCTTTCCTTTGGAGAATTGATTAAAATGGCCAAAGCCGTATGGATCTATTTTAAAATAAACCCAAAATCATTTTTTTTACCGCCAGAAGAGAAAAAATAAATAAGTGGGTTGTCATTTTAGATTAAGATGTAAAGTACTCCCCAGAATTGTTCAAATTCTGGGAGGATGGTCAGGAATGTAAAACCGTTGCGCAGCTTTTTCCTGATGATAGCTATCCGAGCGCTTGCTTTAAATCGGAGATTAAATCATCAATTGATTCTAGCCCAACGCTAATACGAATAAGACCATCGGTAATACCTGTTTTTAATCGGATCTCTCTAGGTATTCCAGCATGGGACATGGAAGCAGGGTGGGAGACTAATGTATCGACAGTGCCGATTGAAACTGCTCGCGTACATATCTGAAGTTTATTGACAAAATCAATTGCTTTTTCATATCCGCCTTTCAGCTCTATGCTCATCACAGATCCGGCATGTCGCATTTGCTTTTTGCTAATCGCATAATCGGGATGAGTTGTAAGTCCATTATAATGCACTTGCGAGATCTCCGGATGGTGATCTAGAAATGTGGCCACATCCATGGCATTGCGACAATGTTGTTCCATTCGTAAGGGTAAAGTTTTAATACCCTGTAAAACAAGAAAAGCATCAAAAGGGTTACTGTTGACTCCCAGTAATTTATGTGTTTGATGCACATACGTATCCATAGCGCTTAGATCTCGACCGACCAATACTCCTCCAATAGCATTACCATGGCCATTTAAAAATTTTGTCGTAGAATGAAACACATAATCCACTCCGTATTTAAAAGGTTGCTGGAGATAAGGAGTAGAAAAGGTATTATCAACAGAAATCAATTTATTGTATTTTTTTGCAAGCTCCACCACACGTTCGATATCAATACACTGCATTGTTGGATTTGCAGGAGATTCAAAGTGAATCAGCTTAATTTCCGGTTTTTCTTTTAAAATAGTTTCCAATTCGTCCGCATCAGTCATATTCGAAAAATAGGCTTTGATACCAAATTTAGGGAGCATCTTCGTAATAAACTCGTGGGTTCCACCATATAAAGATGGAGTAGCAAGTATCCCATCGCCAGCATTAAGGCAGGATATAAATAGCGTGGACATCGCCGACTGTCCACTCGATGTCAATAGAGCACGAGCACGCAAAGGAGTTCCATCAGGATTTAGGATCTTCCAGGTTTCTAGGTCTGCTATAGCTTGTGCTGTCGCATCAGTGGTTGGATTGCCAAATCGAGAGTAAATATATCCTGCATCTTCACCAGAAAATTTACGCATTCCCTGTTCCACGCTATCAAAAGTGAAGGTAGAACTAGCATATATAGGTGCTAAATGGGCATGATGACCATCCGTATGCTCCTGATGAATGGCTAGTGTTCCAAAGTCAATATCATTTCTGGTCATAGGAATAGCTTAAAATTAAATGTTGATCGTTGTTGTACATCTTTGTTCGGTATGTAGGTGTAAGTTGTCAATCCTAAATTTAGGAATAAAAAGATTAAAAAACAGATTGAATATAAGAATCATCTATTTTCGATATTGTGTTAACTACTATTTTATAACAGCTTATATTGTACTAAGATTAAAAAAAAGTAAAACAAACTATTGATCATTTTATTGCCAATGCTATCAGGTGCATGCACCCTATAATTATGTTAATTGACGCCACATGCTATTAAAACATCGATAATTGAATACCCGGACGATTTTTACTGGGTTTTTGCGCTTTTCCCATTACGGTTTGACCATTATATTTCCATGAGTCTCTGCGTTCTTGCTCCAAGACTTCCTGTATGTCAAACTGTGGAGTAAAATTTGCCTCTGCCTGTAGTACGATCTGATGTAGTTTATTGATTGTTTTTAATTTATCCAGATGTCCCAATTTTGATTTTTCTATTCCTTTTCTAAGTACAGTAATACTCTCATCATAAATCGTTAAAGGAACAGGGAATGGATGACCATCTTTACCTCCATGAGCAAAAGCAAATCGTGCAGGGTCTTTAAATCTAGACGGACCACCGTGAATGACCTCACTTACTAAAGCAAGAGATTGCATAGTACGAGGACCGACACCTTTCAGCAGTAACAATTCTTCAAAATTATCGGTCTGCAATTCCCTTGTCACATATAAGAGTGCTCCTAGCCTTTTTAGATCCACATCCGATGCACGGATATCATGTCTGTTAGGCATTACAAGATGGGCAAATTCCTGCATGATCCGAGCAGGATCATTTTGCGCAATAGCTAAGATTCCTTGCCTATTAGATGCTGCCGCTGCTGCTGTTAAGTTTAATATCTTTCCGCGAGAGACGCCATTAATACCCGTATGTGGTTCATCTATAAAAGATTTTAGATGCTGAGAATGCCAGTGATAACGTCTTGCTGTACCATCATTTTCATGCATACCCTGTTGCACAACAGTCCAATTACCTTTGTCTGAAACAATGAAATTATGGAGATAAAGTTGATATCCATCTTGTATAGCTGTATTATCGACTTTTGCAGTCAATTTACTTGCACGTACCAGCGCATCCCCCGAAAGTCCCGTATGGTCCGCTATCCGTAATAATTCTGCGGGTGTTTCTCTCGAAAACTTTCCTTTGCCTCCACAAATATAGAGTCCTAAAGAGGCCGATTGTGGATTAATAGCACGTTTTAAAGCACCCATGACAGAGGTTGTGATCCCAGACGAATGCCAATCCATACCCAACACAGCACCAAAACTTTGAAACCAAAAAGGATCCGATAAGCGGCGCAATACCTCATCTTTACCGTAGTCTGCTAAAATGGCCTCTACGATAGAAAGTCCTAAGGCAGACATGCGTTCATAGAGCCAGGCAGGTACTTTCCCATAATGTAAGGGTAGATCGGCAGTTCCCGAACGTTTCATATTGTTTCGCTAAATATTTTAGTGTAAAATTAGGTAATAAAATCAACAGTTGATTTTAATATCAGAGATTTACGTTTCTAAAATTAAACCTATTTTTTTTCATTTTAACTCTTTATGAGTTAGTTTGTCTTTTTGGATTGATTTTTGATTTTAAATATTTAAATAAATGACATCTACAAAAATTATTTTAATAACAATTGTATATTGTTTACTATCCAGTATAAAATAATTGTAATTAGCAAAACTAAGTTGAAAATATGATTTTAATCGTTGATGATAAACCTGAGAATATCTATTCCCTGCAACAACTGTTAGAGTCTAGAGGTTTTAGTGTGGATACGGCATTATCCGGAGAAGAAGCTTTGAAAAAAGCATTTAAAAACCAATATGCACTTATTATTTTGGACGTTCAAATGCCAGATATGGATGGCTTTGAAGTCGCGAGGTATTTAGCAAACTATAGTAAAACTAAAGATATTTCTATCATATTTTTATCTGCAGCTAATCGCGATAAGCGATTTATTGAACAAGGTTATGCCTCTGGAGGTATTGACTATGTTACAAAACCTGTAGATATGGATGTTTTATTAATGAAAGTCAAAAATTTCTATCAGTTACATGAGAAGACTTTGGCTTTAAATGCGGTACAACAAGATTTACTTAGTGAAATTGAACGACGTAAGCGGGCACAATCCTCCTTGTTAGAAAAAGCAAATCATTTACGCTCTATATTAGAATCTCTTCCTCAAATTGCTTTTTCGGTAGATCCACAAGGTAAAATTGATTTTGTAAATTACAATTGGTTTCTATTTTCAGCATCCGAAAATCAATTTCCGGAATGCCATCCGGATGATCCCGCTATGAAGGACGTTGTAAACTCCCATATTCAAAAAGGTAAGGCTGTGGAAATGGAAGTTCGGATAAAACCATTAAATTCCCAACTTTATCGCTATCATTTACTGCGCATTGTCCCCATTGAAGAAAATCATGTGATTGCTCATTGGGTCGGAACCTTTACGGATATCGATGATCAAAAACAGATTGAACAAAAGAAGGATGAATTTATAAGTATTGCTTCGCACGAATTAAAAACGCCATTGACCAGTATGCGTGGGTATGTCCAATTACTGGCTCGTGCTTTGCGTGGTGAGCAAAATGTTAAGGTGCAGAAATATATGGATCGTGTCCAAGGCCAATTGGACAAATTAAGTACATTGGTTGCTGATCTACTGGATATTTCAAAAATTGACAATGGCAAATTAAAGATTAACCATCATGTGTTTGATTTAGATGTTTTAATAGATACTGTCATTGAAACTATGCGGCAGACCCATGATAATAAGATGTTGCATATCGAACGCGAGGGTGCTCGATTAGATCGCTTAATCTTAGGAGATGAGTTGCGTATTGAACAGGTACTGGTCAATTTTGTGACCAATGCAATCAAATATGGTCCTGATTCTGATCGTATTATTATCCATACTGAAATGAACGGGCACGAAGTGAAAGTAAGTGTGCAAGATTTTGGAATAGGTGTTCCTGCAAAAAATCAACCGCCGATATTTGATAAGTTTTATCGGGTCGAAGAAACCTCTGTCCGATTTCAAGGATTAGGTTTAGGACTTTATATTTGCGCGGAAATTATTAGACAGCATCAAGGGCAGTATGGTATGACGAGTAAATTTGGTGAGGGATCGACTTTTTATTTTACTTTACCATTGAATACAGCACATTTATGATTATAAACTTAAGAGAATGGCTTTTATAATGGCTTCGGTAATAGAAAAATACTGCGCACAAGATGCGATTAATTATAAAGAATAAGATCATGTTAACTATACAATTTTAAAGAAAGAGCCATGGAAACCAATAAAAAAATTTTAATCTTCGAAGATGATATATCCATTTTAGAGATCGTCACTATTATTCTCGAAGACGCAGGCTATCGAGTTGAAACATCACAAACATCTCATGATATAATTGAAAAAGTTGCTGCAATAAAACCAGATTTAATTTTGATGGACAACTGGATTCCCAATATTGGTGGAAAAGAAGCGACAAAACTACTAAAAAGAGATCCTAATTTTAATCAGATACCAGTTATTTATATAACCGCAAATAGTGACATCGCCGAACTTGCTAAGGATGCTGGAGCAGATGATTTCCTGGCGAAACCTTTTGATTTGGTCGATCTTGAAAAAATAGTGTCTAAATATTTAAAATAGCATTTTAAACACATCAAGTATCTGTTAACCGGATGTTGAAAAATAAATACGATCGTCTCTAAACATCAATTATATGCTGGAGACGATCGGCTGATAAGTTTCAAACTAGCCCATCATATCGTGCGTTAACTCAGCTGTGGATCCGTTTTTGAATGTTTTCCAGTTTCCACCCGTCCCGCAAAATGACGCTCAAATGGACTATTTAGTAGCGTAACACTGATATCGTACCAACCGTACTCTTGTTGAGTGTCGATTATTGAAGTCGCTGATTGACCTGCTTTCAAGGTAATTTCCTTATTCCAAAGACGATATGCATTGTCTTTCATACTTATGTCCAAGGTTTCTTGCCCTTCATTCTTGAGGTGTAATACTAGATTGCCAGTCGGTTTTTTAGTTGATCCTAGTTCATAAGATGCGCTAATACGTAGTGCTTCATCTTGTCCCTTAAATCCTCGCATAAATCCATTTGGTCCATAAGCAGTAAACGCATAAATATTATCTTTAAAATCTGATAAATTCCAGCTGAAATCCAGTGACTGACCTGCAAATACCGCAAATGGCCAAAATTGAACACCATCGTGATAAGAATCGCCGGTATAGATATTAAATGGACTATTCAAAGATGCCTCACCAAAAAAAGTATTTCCAACCTTCATATGTATAGAGATCTTATCCTCTTTCTTACTGATCTCTTCATCGATATATAGTTCATAAGCCAACGCACTTGAAGGACGTTGTCCCTTTTCTTGTTTGGCCAACCATGGAGATATGTTTCGTTGTTTCTTTAGATTTGCGATATCGCCTAAAGACCATTGATGATAATTATGAGGTAAGGGCAATTTTTTAGATTGGTCAATAGCCCAAATCTGTGCGTTGCGGTCTAAAAAAGGCAATTTGCGATCAGGATTAGATTCTGGAGTACGAAATACTGAAGTTAGATCGCCAGTAATTGCTCTGCGCCATGAACTGATGTTATTTTCATAAATATGTTTTTCCATATTTTTTTATTCAGGAAATATTCCAAAAACTGTATAGTAGAAGTGATGTCGAAAACCTCAGAATTGACCCATCCACCTTTTGACCATGGCGAAGCAACGATCAGCGGAACGCGGTATCCGAGTCCGACAGGACCCTCAGTTGCATTTTCTTGATTCTCTCCAGCATCTAGCTCCTGCTGTAGACTGACATACTCACCAGAGATATCCATTCCTGGAGAAACCTTACCTGATGTTGGATCGGCTGGGTTGGGGGCTACGAAGGGTGGAATATGATCAAAATAACCATCATTTTCATCGTAATTTAAGATGAAAATTGTTTTGCGCCACAGATCAGGATTTTCTGTTAAAATATTCAAAATCTCGGAAGTATACCAGGCCCCATACATCGGTGCGCTAGGATGATCAGAAAAATATTCAGGTGCTACTAACCAAGAAACTGTTGGAAGTTTTCCAGACCTTACATCCTGTCTAAATTGATGCAGTATATCGCCTTTCGGAACTCGAATTTCTGCTTCATGCTCTTCGGTATTGATGGCTTCACGATACGATGGGTCTTGTTCATTCGTCTGGAAAGCACGCTTAAAAAGAGCTTGCTCCAAGGGCGGTAGTTTGTTAAAGGCCTCTGGAGTAAAAGTTTGAAGTTTTTTTCAAAACTTGTCAACTGTTCCCGCTTTTGCTTTAATTTATTTTTTTCCTTTTGTACACTTTCCGCTTTACCGTCTTCCAAGAGTTTTTCTATTTTCCTGATTTCATCAGGTAGCTCTGCGATACGCTTTCTTAAAAAAGCGAGATGACTCTCTTTAAATTCAATATGATATTGTGAAAACCATTCCAGATTATTGTCCGTATAGTTACCCAATAATCCTTCATCCTGCAGACCAGATTGTATGCTCACCTCATTTTGATATACCTTCCAGAAAATATCTGCTGCCTCCAATTTTTCTGGAAAGGTCTTCCAATTAGCCCATCGATTGAAATAGATATCCGAGTTGCGAACTAGAGGTTTCTCTCCTTTAGCTGGTACGCAGGTACCTGTCCAAAAAAAGTGACGATTGGTCGTTGTACCCGTTATCGATGAACAGAAGTTTTGATCACAAATGGTAAAAGCATCGGCAAATGCATAGTAAAAAGGATTGTCTTCACGGGTGTAGTAACCCATTGTCAATGGGATATCTTGGTAATGTTTGTGGCCAGACCGTTTGGCATCTATCCAATTATCATGTTTTCCTTGGTTACGTGCAGCTGATTGATTTTCCCAAGAATGAGGTAGATAGCTTGTCCAGGCAGCTTTAGATCTTTTGATATCGAGGCGAAAAGGAGAAAATGTTTTACCGTCTTTTCCAGATTGTAACCATACCGGATTTCCATTAGGCAATCGTATAGCTCTAGGATCTCCATATCCGCGTACACCAGATAGCGTACCAAAGCTATGGTCAAAAGAGCGGTTTTCTTGCATTAGCATAACAATATGCTCCGCATCGAGAAAACTAGATCCAGAAAGAGGTTCAATTGCCATGGCTTGCTGTATGGCGGCAGGCAGTCCCCATTCCAAACCCATCGCTCCAGTTAAAAGTGAGGCTTTCTTTAAGAAATCTCTTCTATTATCCATGTATTACTGTATTATTCGTTTTTAGATTTAAAATTTAAAAGTATAAAGAATTTGGATGTAGTAGTGTAACGATTAGGTTTCATAAGTACATTTTCAGAATCGGGATTTAAAATTCCTAAGTTTTTCCTAAATATGGCTATAGGTTTGTTTCAAACAATAAAATCATGAAAATTTTATATACAATTTTACTTTCAATATTCGCTTATACTTTTTCATTTGCTCAAGTCAATACGCGACCAAAACTACCTAAAGTAAAACATGCAGAACCTCTTTATCTCGATCTGATGCGTGATCTTGGAGCTCGAAAAGGGGAGGCCGAAGTAAATGTTGGTTATGGGACAGGACGTTTCAAAAATAAAATCGAGCACCATGCTTTTGTTGAATATGAATGGGCAGTTGCCAACCGTTTGGGAGTAGAAATCGAAATCCCTGTACTTTTTGCAAAAGATGATCTAGGACATAGAACCAATCGGGTAGAGGGATTAAAATTTGGAACTCAATATACGTTTTTAGTTGATGAGAAACGTCAGACTTCCTTGGCTATTGGTTATGTGCATGAAATGGAATTTGGCAAATCTAATCCAGCTATCAGAAATACACCTCTTTTCGGAGGATTCATATCGTCACCATTTTTTATAGCAGCTAAAAACTTTAACCACATCAGTACATTGATTTATACAGGACCAGAGTTTGAATATCGTTTTAAAAATAGAGCAATGCAAACCAATTTTGTTCTAAATGCCAACATACATTATATGGTTCCTAATTCAAGTCATTATATCGGTATTGAAAATGATATGCGCATAGAACGCGGTCAATTGGAATACATTATGAGACCCCAAGTCAAGCTTGCCTTATCACCAAGCATCGCAGTAGGACTTGTATGCGGTGTTCCAATAAAATCCCAAGAATTTCAAATGGATTTTATGACCCGTCTGATCTGGGAACCTAAGTTTTAGGACTATTATCCTTTGGTAAGGATAATTAATACAAGAGTCCCATACATTTAAATGTATGGGACTCTTGTATTTGTGGAGCATATCGGAATCGAACCGATCACCTCTTCACTGCCAGCGAAGCGCTCTACCAAATGAGCTAATACCCCTTTTGATCCTAAGACAGCGGCAAGATAGTATTTTTCTATGAAATAGTGAAGACTTAAGAATGATTTTTATTTCGTTTTAAAAATGTGATTTCTTTTATGATCGTGTTCGTTTTATTGACTCCAACCTGAGCAACCGCATCATCAATATCTACAGGGATCGTACTTAAAAGTGACCGGAAAAAATAAGTTAGTGATCACATTTCGCGATTATCTTTTATAGATGGCGGGGATTAAATAATCTTGCATCATTTTATCCACTTGCGTGTGTCCGTATGGTTTATTATAAGCTGTTGAGCTGATCACAATGACGAGGGGCTGATCTTTGAAAATGAAGACTTTATTTCCCCCATTACCGCTAGAGTAGTATACCTCATAATTCTTATCATCGACACGATATCTTTTGTTCCAAAATAAATAACCATAATATTCATTTTCAGATATGGCAATTTGTCTAGAAAGACTTTTATCTATCCATTCTTGTGCAATAACTTGTTTTCCCTTCCAGATACCTTGATTTTTATACAACTGTCCATACTTAGCAAAATCCAGTGAGCGTAATTGTATACCACCAGCAGTATTCGCTACTTTTTGAGGAGTGAGTTGCCATTTATAATGGGTGATTCCTAAAGGTTGAAATAAGTGGCTATCGGCATATTTTTCTAAACCATTTGGAACAGATTGATTAATGACATCGCCAAGAATGACAACGCCTGCAGTAAAATAATCCCATTTTTTAGTTTTAGCTTTATGTTGGTCTATAGGTAGATCTAAAGCAAAGTTAACCCAGTTTTCCGTCGGATACATATTTTCTTCGTTCCCGGGAGACTCCGCATCCATATCATTTCCGTCAAATGAAGAACTCATTGTCAATAGATCTTTTAGTGAGATTTGCTCTTTTTCCTGCACATAATTTTTAAATGATTTCAAATTGTAAAATTCATTCAGTAGCTGCATTTCACTTTTTAGGTATCCCTCCTGAATAGCAACCCCCATCATGGTCGAAGCAAATGATTTGCCCACTGAACGCATATCATGAAGACTGTGTCTATTCGCACCATTGAAATATTCTTCGATTAAAAGCTCACCATTTTTTATTACGATTATACTTGTTATATCCTTATATACCTGCGTAATTATTTTTTTATTGAGTTCTTCAATTTGAGCAGTATCAATTGAATTGGTAGAAATTTGCCAGTCCTGCAAATGTTTTATAGCTTGAATTTTAACTAGTTTTTCATTGATTTTTATTTTTGGGACTCTAATATTCAACTCTCCTTCCGCAATTTTATTCCCGATCAAAACCGAGTCTAGCTTTACGTAGGGTCTAATTTCAATTTTGAGCAGATGTTTACCACTTGTAAAAGCCTCTTCTCCACCATGCATTAAAAATCTATTCCAAAGAAATCTTCCCCACGAATCTTCGTTAGTAGTGCTTATCAAAGGAACTCTAAAAGTTGTTTTTTGATTTTTACTGTCTAAGTTTCCAGCTCCAACATGAAGATTTTCCACATAGGTCACGTGATCATCGACAAAGAAGGTAAATTGATAATTTCCATTTTTTGTTAACTCCTGAGCAGATAGTTCAGGAGCCAGTATATGCAGGTAATTGGTTAGTGAATTTCCTAAGAAAACTTGAATATTCAGATCCTTTTTATCTTGCAATTCAACCTCAGTTAGGAAATCAGACGGTTTGATATTTTGAATGTTTTTTCCTTTACCTGTAAAAGCAATTTTACCAATATTCACGCTATGGACTGGAGATACAATGCCATCGCTCATGACCAAGTCGGCAGTTTGACCAACAGCTGTCTCCAACATAAGGAGTATGATCGAAATTATGAGGTATATTTTTTTCATCAATTAATAGTTAGCATTGATGGACAAGATACAACATGAAAGTGTAGTCAAATAGAACAGGATTAACATGAAGGAAATTTATTGGCAATCATTTTTCTAAAATTGTTGGGACTGATTCCACTGATCGATTTAAAGCATCTATTGAAATGACTTTGATCTGAAAAACCACAACCATATGCGATTTCAGTCAATGAAAGATTGTTTTCAGCTAATAGTGCATACGCTTTTTCAACCTTCAGCTTCCGTAGATATTCACCTAAATTACAATGAAAATATTTTGAAAAATCTCTTGAAAGATGCACCGGATGCATACCCAATGTTTGCGCCAGATAGTTAAGGGTTAGACGATCTGTACATTCATAGAATAGGATCTCTTTAATCTTATGAACCCAAAGTGGATTTTTATCCGCATCAATATATGATTTATCAAACATCTTTACAAGTGTTTTTAAGACCAACGTTTCGATCGCCAGTGAGGTGGTGGTGTCTCCCAACTTTGTCTCTTTAAATATATTGTATATTAAAAATTTAATATCAATATCTATGATTTTTATACTGCCTTGCAAATTATCTATATTAAAATCCAATTGATCGAACCAATGATTTTGAAGCTCAATATGGAAACCTCTGGTAAAACCCTTTGGTTTTATATTGTAGTGAGGATCTTGCCAGTTATGAAACAGAAGACTACCTGCAGCACAATTATAGATTTCCTTTTTATTCCCTTCGATAACATTTCCCTGTAAAATAAAAGTGAAGTAAGGATTTTCGTGGTAATGCCAATCCACCCGGTCAAGATTATATTCGGTATCGGTCAAGGTTATTCCCTCCAAATGAATGGTCTGATTAGTCTGTCCATAAAACTCACCCGTCTGTAATTGTTTCATTTATTATGGTTTAAAAAAGGAAATCTTGCTATTGGAATATTATTTTTTTAATAAATATAAGGTTTAAAATCAAAACTCACCTCTGTATTTCTTTCGTTTATCGAGTTACTGTGTGTGTTGATCTAAAACAGATAGAATGATCGCTTTTTCCAGTATACTTTTGAATCACCAAATAAAAGTAAAAAAATACACACATGATTTAAAGATATGATGAAAACTTTAATAAAAGCATACGCCATAGCAACCTTGATTACAGTATCCACATTCACGATTGCAGCAGGCAAGCCAATTGTAGATTCGCCCGAAAAAATGATTCTAAACTTATCAGCAGCTCATCTCGCTATTGATCATTATGTTGCGGTCATGAGTGAAGGGCAATCAACAGGTGTGGAGCAGTTGTTTACTGCTGATTTTAGTCAGCTCGTACACGTTCAACAGCCCATAAGCTATACCGATAAAGAAGTGGTTTCTTTTTTGAAGAAGCAAAAAGGAATGCAGTTGAATTGTTAAATCAACACGGTTATCTTAGAGGATTCTGGAGATTATATGGTCGCTAAAGTGTTTATGAATTTTGAAGATTTCATAAAAATGGATGTAGTTACTTTAGTCAATGAACACGGTCAGTAGAAAATTACGAAATCAATCAATTCCTACAAGTAGGCTAAAGAATCAAGTAATCTATCACGTCATTAAAAAGCCTTGCCATGATCATGCCAAGGCTTTTGTTATTTATGCTTCTCTTCTGATATCAAAAGAAATGTAATTTTCGTAATATTCGAGCGATCTCACTGGACTGGTGAAGTTGTACAAAAGTTCTAAGTATATTTTGGATATTAAGGCCCAAGTAGTTTGTTCTCCAAAATTGCGTGCCTTAAATCGGTGCCAAGCCAGTAGTCGTTGTGAGTGATACAATTGGCTGATGTTTTCACGCATAGCATCGATGTCGTTAAAAGGAGTGAGGATACCACGGTCATCTCTCAGTAGATCTTGAGCGTGCCAATATGGAGTAGCAATAACAGCCGCTCCAGCGCCTATTGCAAACGAAAGTGTTCCACTACTGATCTGTTCTTCATGTTGATAAGGAGATAGGTAGATATCACATGCCGTTAAATAATCTTTCAGTTGCTCATCAGACAAGAATTCATCCACGAAAATAACTTTTTCCTGCAATTGCAATTGTTCAACCAAGTCCTGTAACTCATAACGATAAGATTCACCTTCACGTGCCAGTACGTTGGGATGTGTTTTTCCAACGATCAAATATTTAAAATCGGGCAAATCCAGTCCAGACAAAGATTTGATCGCATATTCTAAGCCTTTTCCTCTTCCTATCAGACCAAAAGTCATCATCACAAAATTGGCGTGCATACCTAACTTTTCTTTTGCTGCCTGTTGGTTGTAATCAAATTGCGGCACCCCGTGCGGTATCATCTTGAATTTATACTGGTCACAATTTGGAAATAGCTCCTTCAAGATCTCACATCCTTTTGGCGATAGACTCACCACAGCATGAGATTTTGTAATAAGCGTCTCCATGATTTCCTTTTTTTGTAAAGACGTAGATGCTAATATGGTGTGGAAAATAGTCAACAAAGGAATATTTAACTTGTTGACCAAGTTGTTGATGAAAATACCATCAACACCCCCAAAAATGCCATATTCATGTTGCAAGATGCAATAGTCATATTCTTCATTGATAATATAAGAAGCTTGAATATAACTGTCCAATCGATCCTTATCAATAACAAACCGTACCGAATGATCAAATTGGTCTTGACCAATTTTAGATACGGCAATCACATCGATGGTCACATTAGGATCCAATTCCATCCCTTTCTTCAGGTCCTTTGTAAAAGTTGCTAATCCACATTGTTGAGGCGGGCAGGTACTTATGATTACAATTTTTTTCATAGGAATTATACCGTTTCGATGTTATGTTCTTCGTTATCAACAGGAATATCCAAAATAGCCATCAATAACAAATAGTATCCTCTATCTAATCCTATTTTTTCTGCTTTTTGATCTATATTTTCCATGTGTATGCTATTTTTAAAATGTAATTATCTTTTCGTTTGTTAAAACAAAAGCTGTACCCAACATTCCCTTAGACATGCATAAACGTAGTTTTTGATGCATAACCCGTAGCATAACCCGTATTATCCGTAAAAAAACGGAGCGAATAGGTATTTTTTTACCCGTTGATCTACCATGCAGTTTCATGGTGCTGAATGCTAGTTTATAGCATAAGTATCGTTATATTTATAGTTGACAAATTTTGCTTACAATGAGTTTGTCGCATTTTTATTGTTAAACCGATCACCTTATAGATATCATTTGTTATGAAATTGAAACATATCCTTTATTTTCTTATCCTGTTCCATTCATTTGCTTATGCACAGGAAAACCTAGATTTTAATGCTAAAAAGAATATCATCTCGCCAGAGGTCAATGAAAAAAAAGTGACCTTCCGACTTTTAGCTCCGCAAGCCAAAACTGTAAAGCTACAGGGGAATTGGATGGAATCAAGTCCTGTTGAACTGCAAAAAGGTGCCGACGGAGTCTGGTCATTGTCACAAGCCGATTTCAAACCAGATATTTACACCTATTCTTATTTAGTTGATGGTGTTAAGGCCAATGATCCAAACAATCCCTATCAAGTTCGTGATGTTTCCTCTGTGATGAGTATGTTTTTAGTGGCGGGGCCACAGTCATTATCCTACGAAGTACAACGCGTTCCGCATGGAAGTGTTACTAAACGATGGTATGCTTCCAAAGGACTTCAAGAAGATCGAAGACTCACGGTGTATACACCCCCAGGTTATGAATCTAATAAGGGGAAATACCCTGTTCTCTATCTTTTACATGGTATGGGTGGGGATGAAGAAGCATGGATGACACTAGGTAGAGCTTCTCAGATCTTAGATAATCTGATTGCCGCTGGTAAGGCAAAGCCAATGATCGTTGTGATGCCAAATGGACACACCAGCAATGCTGCAGCCCCAGGTGAGTCGGCAAAAGGTTTTTATAAAATCGATATGATGACTCCTGATATTTTTACGGGTGATATGGAAACTTATTTTAATGAAATCATAAATTTTACGGAGCAAAATTACCGAGTAAAATCAGATGCTAAAGACCGGGCGATTGCAGGACTTTCCATGGGTGGCTTTCATTCCCTATATATTTCAGCAAACCAACCAAAGATGTTTGGCTATGTCGGATTATTTTCACCAGCAATTCTGCCCCCACAAAATAAACAGAGCCCGATTTACATGAATCTAGATACTAAATTGGATATTCAAAGAAAACAGGGATATCAGTTGTATTGGATTGCCATAGGAAAGACTGATTTTTTGTATAAAAGTGTAACGGATTTCCGAAATAAATTGGATAGAAGTGGTTTTAAATATACCTATGTAGAATCTGACGGCGGTCACACCTGGAGCAATTGGCGAACCTATCTGACAGATTTTGTTCCGCAATTATTTAAATAGCACCTGTATCACCTATTCAAGATGCAGCAACAGCAGGTATTTCTGTATCTTGAATAGATGTGAGGGCTATTTTAGCTATTCCCATTGTTAATAAAACGTGATTTACCTCTTTTCTTGAATAGCTTTCTGTCCCAGGTTAATAGCATGATTACAAAAATAATAAAACAGATCAAGGTTACGATGTTTGTTCTAATCAATAAGGCATGTATGGTAGCAGGAACAAGGATAGCTTTGGTTTTTGAAACAGAAAAAGTTAAAATAAATGAAAAAATAATACTAAAAAGAAGGAAAACTCCAAATCCACCATATTGATCGAAATCATTGAATATAAGAAGATGCCAAAATCCCCAAAATATTCCAGAAATAACGCTTTTAACAATGAGATTAATTTTCCCTAGACCTTCAATTAAATACCCCCTCCAAGTATATTCCTCCATGATATCATAAACGATAGTAAATAGACAAAATATAAATGCCCATAGATGTTCATTTATACCATTGTTGTTGCTAAATCCATAAACTGAATATCCGATAAATAATAGTAGCGGGAAGAGTGCGCTTTTTAGCTTGTTATCTCCAAATAGCGAATACGTGGACTTTACTGGACTGAACTTGTAAAATAAAAAGGAAACTAGAAGGATCGCAATGCCGTGATTATAATTCCAATTGACCTCTAAATTGGTGAATGCATGGATAACCGATTGCAATACATTTGGAAGTTTTCTGGAAAAATAAGTTAAAATCAGGATGAGTCCATAAAAAGATAAAATAAGGAACCAGTTTACTTTTTTAATTTCATTAATTAATTTCATTGTATGTAAGAGTATGCTTTAATAGGTTTTACTACGAACAAAATTTTAGGATTTTTTGAACGCATAGTTTCCAAAGAACTGCTAATATAATAACTCTTTGCATTAGTGCATAGTAAGATTTTAAAAAAAAATTACCTTGATCTGCGTTCACAAAATTATATAGTAGTCTCGTATTTCACAGTCCTTTATACACTTTGTTTGGATAAAATATCCTCTATAAAAAGATTGGCTTCTATTTTGATATCTAATTACTCATATAGTGATCTATCTACATAGGAGAGCAAATTTACTAAAACTACTACCATGCTAAAATTGTTACTATAAACTGATTTTACTAAAGTGATAAAGAGATGAAAAAAATAACTTTGGCTATACTGAATGCCGTCTGTCTTATTGCGACGCTATTTGTAAATTATCGCGCTAATACCGGAGCAATAAACGGTAATACAATGAAAATAGTATCCGATACCTACCACAATTTATTTACACCAGCAGGTTATGCCTTTTCTATTTGGGGATTGATCTATCTGTTCTTGATCGGTTTTGTCATCTATTCATTTGTCATCTTAAAAAAACCAAAAGAAAGTCATATCATCCATAGAGTTGGGTTATGGTTTATCACGTCATGTGTGCTCAATAGCTTTTGGATAGTAGCTTGGTTAAATGATTATATTGGTTTTTCAGTACTGATCATGATCCTATTATTAATCACCTTAATTAGGATTATTGTCAATATCAAAGCACAACTGACTGACCCTCCCTTTCGTATTGTTGCTTTGGTATGGTGGCCATTTTCGTTATATTCTGGATGGATATCAGTAGCATTGATTGCCAATGTTGCCGCTTATCTAACCAAAATTCATTGGGATGGATGGCAGTTATCTCAGGTCACCTGGACAGTCATCATGATTATTATCGCAGGCTTGCTTTATATTTATATGACTTGGAAACGTAACATGAGAGAATATGCATTGGTCGGCTCTTGGGCACTTATAGCTGTTGCTGTAGCAAATTCAGCAGGCAGTTATACTATTTATACCACAGCAATTACAACGGCAGTTGTTATAGCTGTAAGTGGATTGCTGCATGGAATCAAAAACTTTCGTGGATTTGGCAATCAACTTGGGATCTAAAAAAGCGGGTCTAAGATTGAAGATCTTAAGTATCAATGAATTTTTATCCAACATGGTGTATTGTATTTTTTATTCAAGATTCTTAGCGCTTCATATAAAAACACCATTTTTGAATCAGCAAAAGACCACTCTCAATTTTAATAAGGGAGAGATCTTATTTTACTAATATCATCAACTTTTTTATCGTGCTCTCACATGGCTTTTTTGGCTTTTTATTCGCATATTATTTTAAAAAACATGATATTAAGATAGGTGTAAAAAAAACCTCCCGAACGTTAACATTCGGGAGGTTGTCCAGTGCGGAAGAAGGGACTCGAACCCCCACGCCTTGCGGCGCCAGATCCTAAGTCTGGTGCGGCTACCAATTACGCCACTTCCGCATTAGGATTTTTTATGATGACGTAAAGATAAAATCGAAATTTATATTTTGCAAGTGTTTTCTTTGCATTCTATAGATTAAATGCAGATCATGCTGTTTATGAATAAGATATTTTTTGCGTGCTCTAGTTGCCTTCTATACGAAGATCTATCTGGTTGTAGTCCGATTTTATAAAAAAAACAATACCGCCTGTTTTAAAATTTTGTTTTCCTTTATACTTAGAAGCTGATCCATAGAAATCAATATTAGTCATGTTATATAGAGTCTTCGCAGATTGCCATTAAGATTTATTATAGTACTGTTTCCTAAAAGCTTCAGGAGTAAATAGCGTGTATTTTTTGAAAAATTTGATAAAATATGATGTGTTAAAAAAATTGAGTTCCATTCCTATTGTTGCTACTGAAAGTTCAAAATTTACTAACATCCTTTTTGCCTCGAGCAATACTCTATTACGTATGATTTCTCCAGCTGACATATTAATCTGGTCTTTGCAGATAAAATTCAAATGATTCGAAGTGATGTAAAGCAGGGCTGCATAATCTTTAGGAAGTCTAACATCTTTAAAGTTCTCCTCGATTAGATTCAGAAATTGTTTCAGTAAGACAGAGTTATAACCTGTTTTAGTCAAAATTGGTGATTCAGAATTTACCTCTCTACTGGATAAGACAAATAGTTTAAGCATATTTGCTGCAATAGCTACAGACGTAAAATCTAAATGATTATCCCATTCTTTTAAAATTTCTTCAAAAATAGTAACGGCTTTAGGGCGGCTATTTTTCTGCAGTTTTAGCATTTGACCACTAGCGAAAATATTAAAGAAGGGAAATCGACTATATGAATTGTACAATACAGCAAAAAAGAAAACCGATAAGAGTATTCCACTTAGAATAATTGCTCGTAATTCGTATTTATCCATTATTAAAATAATTAAGTGCGGTCTATCTGAATATAATAAACACTAAACCATACAAGTGCCGTCAAAATGAATAGGACGACCATAAATGCAATGGTTCCATAAGGTTTAAATTGTTCATCATTTGTGCTTTTAGTATCCATCATATTGATCTTTTTAAATTTCTATGCAAAGCTATCGGGCATAGCAATTTTTATCAAGGTACAATCGAGACCTTAAATAGTATTATTCATGGAGAATCAAAAAAGAAGATGATCATATCCTTTTTTTATACCAATCGTGATGCTGAGCTGCGCGAATACACTATTTATGGAGAGAAAAGAATAAATATCTGTTATTTCTTAGTTTAAATTATAGGATAGTTTGCATTCTTAACAGGAGGGTGTGGTTTTAGTGATGTATTTTATGGTAATTTTTTCGGATCGCCCCATTTATCTTATATTTGGCATCTTGTTTTTCTTGATCAATACAGTTCTTAGGTTTATTCACTTTTAGGCAGACCTATAAAATCTTAAAGTTAATGATCTGAAAATTAGTTAGAAAATAGACCCCTCACTATTCCTGATGATCTACCGTTTAGTGAGGGAAGTATTTGTAAATAAAATTTAAAAAGCGATATATACGATGAAATATATGAAGTATATGGTCTGTGCAAGTCTACTCGTGTTTTTAGGCTGTGCTTCCAAAAAAGATATCCAAAATGATTCTTACGCAAAATTTGTTAATCCATTTATTGGCACAGATTTTACAGGAAATACCTATCCCGGAGCGCAGGTTCCTTTTGGTATGGTGCAGTTAAGTCCTGACAATGGTTTACCAGGCTGGGACCGTATCTCGGGTTATTTCTATCCGGATAGCACCATCGCCGGTTTTAGTCATACACACCTGAGTGGTACAGGAGCAGGAGATCTCTATGATATCTCCTTTATGCCCGTTACCCTTCCTTATAAGGAGGCAGAGGCTCCATTAGGCATTCATTCCAAATTCACCCATGAGGCTGAACAGGCGCATGCTGGTTATTATCAAGTAAAACTTACAGATTACGATATCAACGTTGAATTGACAGCAACCCCTCGTTGCGGTATTCAACGCTATACTTTCCCAGAAGCAGAGGCTGCTGTATTTTTAGATCTCAAGAAAGCCATGAACTGGGATGCAACAGTAGATTCCCATATTGAAGTAGTCGATTCAGTCACGATCCGCGGTTATCGATTTTCTGAAGGCTGGGCGAGAGGACAACGTGTCTATTTCGAAACACGCTTTTCAAGACCATTTTCTGCCGTGCACCTCGATAGTACTGCGATATTATCCGTGACAGATACCATCACAAAAGCGACTAAACGGATCGGTACAGCTTTTAAAGCCCGTTTTGATTTTAAAACAGCTCAAGGAGACCAGATCACATTGAGTACAGCGCTTTCTGGAGTGAGTATGGAAGGAGCGTCTAACAACTTAAAAGCAGAGGCACCAAAGGATGATTTTGAGTATTATCTTGCTCAGTCCGAAAAAAATTGGAATGATGAACTTGGGAAGATTGCTATACAGACGACAGATCAAGATTCTCGTGTAAAATTTTATACCGCATTATACCATAGTATGTTAGCACCTACCATATTTGGAGATGTGGATGGATCTTACTTTGGTGCTGATCGAAAAACGCATAAAGCTGAAAATTGGACCAATTACAGCACATTTTCATTGTGGGATACTTATAGGGCATCACATCCATTATTTACGATAACCGATCCTCATCGTGTCAATGACATGATTAAGTCCTTTCTTGCCTTTTACGAGCAACATGGTCGTTTACCGGTATGGAATATCTATGGAAGCGAAACCGATATGATGATCGGACACCATGCCATACCCGTTATCGTAGATGCCTATTTAAAAGGTATCGGCGACTTTGACGTCAATAAAGCACTTGAAGCTTGTGTCGCTTCGGCAAATACCGATGCTTATAGGGGAGTAGGTCTGTATAAAAAACTGGGCTATGTTCCCTATGATGTTGCAGATCAATATAATGCAGAAAACTGGTCCTTATCCCGCACATTGGAATATGCTTTCGATGATCATTGTATTGCAGTAATGGCAAGTAAGATGGGAAAAGAGGATATTGCAGCAACATTTTTGACCAGATCAAAAAATTATAAAAATGTCTATAATCCGGCAACGTCGTTTATGCAGCCCCGCCATAGTAATGGTCAGTTCATAAGACCATTTGATCCCGAAGATTATAGCGAACATATTTGTGAAAGTAACGCATGGCAATATTTTTGGTCGGTACAGCATGATATTCCAGGCTTGATCAATTTGGTTGGTGGCCAAGAACGCTTTGCGCAAAAGCTTGATAGCATGTTTACTTTCCACCCTTCAGATACGACCAAGCTGCCTATTTTTAGTACAGGCATGATTGGACAGTATGCACATGGCAATGAGCCGAGCCATCATGCTTTATATCTATTCAACGCTGCCGGGCAGCCTTGGAAAACACAGCAGTACGCAGCCGAGGTAATGGAAAAGCTATATCTGAATAATCCTTCTGGTCTCAGTGGCAATGAAGATTGTGGGCAGATGTCTGCTTGGTATGTATTCAGTGCATTAGGTTTTTATCCAGTAGATCCTGTCAGTGGCAGATATGAGATTGGTACGCCGCTTTTTGAGCATAGTGAAATTACACTTGCTAACGGTAAGAAATTTACAGTCAAAGCCAATCACGTCAGTAAACAGAATATTTATATCCAATCGGTTTCAATAGATGGCAAACCGCTTGAAACCAGTTATATTACGCATCAGCAAATGATGTCGGGAGTGACGTTGGTATTCGAAATGGGAAACAAACCAGGGCCGGTGTGGTATAAGAAATAATCGGGTATAGTAAAGCTGTATGGTTTAATTCATTAAAAGAGCAATGAATCCATCTATATGTTAATACAAGCGATCTCAAGAATTTTATAAGTTAATTGATGATGTTGACAAAATAATACCAATGCCTATTGTTGTCATAAAAAATCTGTAATATATATATGATGTTTCCTCTTCCGATGGCTGTGTTCGTCATCGGAAGAGAAAAACTAGACAATGCTTTTCCAAGAATCAGCATACAAAGATGCTGTTTTGCTGTCGCAAAATATTCAAGTGCATCACAGTATTTTTTTCATCAGGATGTCAGTTTGCTCATCATCACCTAATATAAATACATGCTTATCGAATTCTTCAAACCCATTTTTTTTGTAGAAATTTATAGCTCTTGGATTTTCTTCCCAGACACCCAACCAGACATACTTAGACTTTCTTGTCATTGCCACCTCTATAGCTTTCTCATATAGGATCTGACCGACTTTTTTTCCATGATAATTTTGTAGCACATAGATGCGCTCTATTTCCAAACTTTCAATTTCCTGCACTTCTGTTTGGGCATCTCCTGTATTTAGCTTTAAGTATCCTATAGCTTCTTGGCCGTCCAGTGCAAAATAAAATTCCGAGTGTTTATGAGCAAGTTCATCTGCCAGCTTCTTAGCTGAGAAACCATCTTCTAGATATTTCTTCATATTATCTTCCGTATTGCTTTGTGAAAATGTTTCAAAAAAGGTCTGTCTTCCTATTTTTTGTAAAATTTCGATGTCACTTGATGTAACTTTTTTAATCTTAATGTTTTCCATATCCGTTACAGTGAAATATTCCATTCATAATTTAACCATTCTGTATTTTCATTGGCACCCAGTCTCTCATAAAATTTTTTACCTGATTCATTCCACGTTGCCACTGTCCATTTGATCTGTCCACATTTCTTGTTTCCCGCCTCTTTACGAAGTGCACCCATCAATTGTTCTCCAATCTTCTGACCTCTGTAATATGAGTCCACATACAATTCTTTTAGATATATGGAAGGCCTGTTTTGAGCGGTATAAGGAAGAAAATAATAGACCAGCATACCTACGATTGAGTCGCCATGTTCAGCAACGATAGCATAAAAATCAGGCGGATTTTTTTTGAACCCACTTTCTAAAACAATCGCTGGTGTAATAGCAAAAGATTCGATGTAATTTTCAAATACTGCTAATTCCTTCATGAGGACCCATAGCTTTTCACTGTCAGCAGCAACTGCATTTCTTATTTTTATTTCTCGATGATTTGTATTCATATTTTGTATTTTAATTGATCAATTTGTTTTTCAATAAGGATTTATCAGTTTATTGAAAATTCTACTATTTATGGTTAATTTGCATCATGGACATCCAACAAATAAAATATTTTCTGATCTTAGCTGAGGAATTGCATTTCTGGAATACCTCAGAAAAAGTTGGTATCACCCAATCTGCGCTCAGTAGACAAATCATGTCTTTGGAAAGTGAGCTGAACCTGAAGTTATTTGACCGTGACAAACGTAATGTCAGTCTTACATCTGCAGGGCAATATCTAAAAGAGAAGTGGCAGTTCGAATTATCTACTTTAGAAATAGTTCATCAACAGGCTCTTCAGATTCATTTAGGGAAATTAGGTACCATAAAAATTGCTCATCCAGATTCAATATCTTCCACTATCATTCCCGAAATTATTTCCAAGATTTCATATGCATTTCCTCAATTAAATATGGAACTCCTTCAACTTCCATATAGCCAAGAAGAAGAAGCTCTGAAAAACTATAAAATTGATATTTTGCTTAGCAGAGACATGAATCAGTCCGTTTTTCTCCATTCAAAAAAACTTAGTTCCGATAACCTGTGTTTGGTTGTTCCGACCGATCATGATTTCAAAACTCCTGAAGATATTACTTCTGTAAATTTAGCCAATCAAAAATTTATTTTGACCTATGGCGGTTCAGACAGCAGGTATGATTCATTACTTCAAGATATCTTCAAACATTATAATATCCATCCCAGCTCTTTTATCTCTTCTCAATTTGGATCCACCATTATTTCTTTAATTAAGAAAGGCTTGGGTATAGCTATTTTGCCACAGTCATATACTCATTATGATCCTATTGGATTACGATTTATTCCACTTCCTTTTTTTTCAGATCTTTATATCAACTGGCGAAAAGACGATCCTAATATCATCATCAAAAACATAATGGATCTGATTTAAAGATTACTGATATTGATTTTTATAAATGCCGCTCTTTCTAGATGTAAAAGTAGGAAATGTATTCTGGTTGAAAAATGCTATTTTAGCATTGTTTAACTCATTTTTTGCATCAATTAGTTTTTTCAATTTATTGCATTTTTTTTATAGAAAGTGCGTGGGAGAAGGTAAGAAACTATACCATATAAGTACCCGTCAATACTTCGTCAAAGCTATATTTGAAAGCATCTTCTTTATGCCATATTATGCAAGAAGGGAAACTTTTAAAACAAGATCCATATATCTACCTATTTAGGCTTTAAAAATGGAATGTTTGCATTTAAATTATGTTCTGGGAGCAATGTTTTTAATGAAATGGATTAACTCTCCTATTTTTTTACTTGTAGTGCAGCAATATATGGGATGAACTATTCTAGTTCTGTGAGGTAACATGGAAACTGTATATCAAATGCTTTCATCACTCATTTTCAACAGTTCAAATTTCCATATTGGTTGTTTGTCAACTTATTTTTTCATCAAGCTTTATTAATTTAAATTTGTGATTATGATTTTAAAAATAAATAACAACAGGTGGAATTTCATCAAGAAAATTGCTCTATTTTTAGTAGTAACTCCTTTGATTTTAATATTTTTAGTAGTGATTACTTCAAATAAAAATTCCGTAGTTCTTTTTGAAAACTTTAGTCCAAAACTTAGCATTTCCATTATTACCTTCTATTTTTTGTTGTGTTTGGTATTGATTTCTTTTGGTATTTACTGGTTGGTCATGCAGATTATTGCCATCTTTAAATTAAAAAATGAAAAGACAAAAGCCGAATTGATGCTATTGAAGAGCCAGGTCAACCCACATTTCTTTTTCAATACGCTCAATAACTTGTATGGTTTGGTAGATAAAGATGCTCAAAAAGCGCGAGAAA
Source organism: Sphingobacterium sp. PCS056 (assembly GCF_023273895.1). Lineage (NCBI taxonomy): Bacteria > Pseudomonadati > Bacteroidota > Sphingobacteriia > Sphingobacteriales > Sphingobacteriaceae > Sphingobacterium > Sphingobacterium sp. PCS056. The sequence goes on from NZ_CP096883.1 coordinate 2,556,816, forward strand.
TGATATTAAAACTTTCAGATCTAATGCGTTACAGTATTTATGAAGGCGAAAAGGAAACGGTTGCTATTCAGGAAGAAATTGATTTTTTGAAAAACTATATCGAATTGCATCAGATGCGATACCATAAAGAGATCAGCATTGATTTTAAATGTGATATTGATAATAATCGAAAAGTAGTTCCTTTATTGTATATTATACTTTTGGAGAATGCTTTTAAACACGGAATCGAAAATTTAAGAGACCATGCTTACATCAAAATGGAATTAAAAACTTCACAACATGAAATCAGTTTTACCATTGAAAATAATTATGAAAAAATTGAAAAACAATCAGGAATTGGATTGGGAAATCTAAAAAGAAGATTAGAATTAATTTATCCAAATCAGCATGAATTGACTTATTTTTCAACAGATAGCGTCTATCAGGCACGACTAATTTTGAAAACATTATGATCAGCTATTTAATCATTGATGATGAACATATTGCCCACGATATCATTAAAGGATATGGTGACTTGATACCCAATATGCAACTGCAGAAAAACTGTTATGATGCTTTGGAAGCTTTTGAATTTTTGAACAAAAATAAAGTTGATTTAATATTTTTGGATTTGAATATGCCCGTTTTAAAGGGTTTTGAATTTCTCAAAACATTACATAGTCCACCCAAAGTCATTGTGACCACGGCTTATCAGGAATTTGCTTTGGAAGGTTATGAACACAATATTTCGGATTATCTGCTTAAGCCCTTTGGTTTTGAGCGATTTTTAAAAGCCGTAAATAAAGCAATCGGCTCGAAGGGTGAACAAAATATATTTTTCGAAATGAAAAATATTTCAAATAGGATTTTTGTGCAAAGCAATAAAAATCATATTCAATTGGAAATAGAAAATATTTTATTCATCGAAGCAACAGGAAACTACACCAAAATAATAACGACGATTGAAACCATTATTATCCGTGAAAAATTTTCGTCATTTTTGGAACAATTACCCAAAAATGAGTTTATACAAGTTCATAAGTCATTTGCTGTTGCCCCAAAACATATTAATCGTGTTGAAGGCAACATCATCGTTATTTTACATTATAAGATACCAATCGGTAAAATATTCAAATTGAATATTATTCAATTGTTGAAATAAGGTTCACCGTATTAGTTTTGTCATTTTAAGCTCTAGACAACTAAGTATGCAAATAATTACTATTTCAATCAGAAAATATAGGATTCCTACTGTTGTAAGTAAATTATCATATTTAATCAATAATCCTAATATTAAGGAACCATAGAACAGGTTGGCAAAGCTAATAATCTTGATAAAAAAAGCCCAATGTTCTTTTAAAAACAAAAAACAAGAGATCGAATAAATACAAAAAACACTTGCAATAATGGAAAGGTAAGTCAATGCTGTATTGGGTATTCTAAAATAATGGTTGAAATACCATTTTATTAGAAATAATGAAAATGTAGTCAAAATTGCCCCTAAACTGTCAATAAGAAAAATCGTTCTTGGTTTTTCTGATAAATGATTCAATAGGTTTTTTATTATTCTTTGCATTTATCTGATACCATTTGAAATTGTCTTTAAAATAACATAATCACTTTACACATTAACAATCATTCCGCTTCCACCAATTACTTTTATTCCAGAGGAGAATGCTTTCCAAACCCGGATGTAACGAAACTTGCTTTCAAAATCATCTCCACCGTAATTGCCTTTCAATTCTAGGGTCAAGGTAATCACGGCCGTATCATCGATGATATTTAGATGTTCAACATGAGGAATAAGGTTCCTGATCATTAGATTACCATCACGATAGCTTTGTAGATCCATTTCCTTTGTGATAACGGCTCCACTTGGAATGACAAAAAGTAAATCATCGTGCAATAGTTCCTCAAGCACATTTATATCACGATCTTTGATCGCGCCATATAGCTTGTTTTCCTGACTTAAAATATCTGCTTTTGTCATGGGTTATAATTTTTCTGGGGCGCACTTATATGATTAGTATTTGATCTACTAATTTAATCAATTTATATTAAAGCTTTCAGTAAACACCACTTTATTTATAAATGTTTCTTCTACATTTATAAATAAAGTATTACCTTTAACATTCAAATAACCATTACTTGAATAATCCTATGTTGCGTTTATACACTTGTAATTTTAATTATTTAATTTGCACAATCATCAGATGCAGTCTTGTTGGCGTTCTATTTTTCACATCTTATTCCATTACTTTTGGACAAGATCTCTCTTTATCGAGTTCAGATCGGAAACTAGTGGTCAACTCAAGTAGTGCAAATAAGGGTCTGTTTTATCGATGTACAATAGGAGGAGCGGAGACGTTAGAAGATATTAATGATACCAAACTATTGGAATGTAAGCAGCCAGTGGCACTAAAAAAAGAGAAAACAATTGAATTGACATTACATCCCCACGGTGGAGCTTTACTGTTTGGATAGTCGAAATTTTATAAACTTATTGCAAGAGGAGGGGAGGTTATGAAGAATTTGTTGATTGTCATTTTTTCATTGTGGCAATTTAGCCTAGCTCTTGGGCAGCCCAATCATGTCCGTTTTTTCTCCCTTCAAGATGGACTGACCAATCAACAAGTTTTAGATGTCGTCCACGATGAGGATGGCTATTTATGGGTAGCAACAGAATTGGGCTTAAATCGGTTTGCGGGTAAGGCTTTCAAATCGTATTATACTTCAGATAACCAAGATGGCCGTTCAATCAACAGTAACGAGATCAATACGCTCTTATACGACGATCAAAAAATATATATCGGTACACGATCCAATGGTTTAAACGTATTGGACCTCCATACCAACAAATTTTCCTATTATTTGCATGATCCGGCCGATCCAAAATCTATTGCTACAAATGATATAACAGACATTATCAAAAGTAAAAATGGTAATTTATGGATAGCGACCTATCATCAAGGTCTACAGCATTTTGATCCCATTAAAAAAGAATTTAGACGCTATAATAGAAAAAATTTCCCTAAGCTTCCTGAAAATAGCATCTGGTCACTCGTAGAAGATAAAAAAAATACACTTTATATCGGTCATGTCAATAAAGGGCTCTCTATCTTAGACCCCACAACTGGTGTACTTAAGCATCTGACAAGTCAAAACACAGCGAATCAATTGGCTGACAATGAAGTCAAAATACTGTATTGTGATCGATATGATAATATATGGATTGGAACAAGAAAAGGACTGTCCATTTATCATCCTTTAACAGGTCATATACAGCATATTCCGTTAGCCAAATTAGCGAAAAATGGAAGAGAGCCATTCATTTATACCATTAAAGAAATTGGAGATGAGATTTGGATCGGAGGCGAATCTTCTCAGCTTTTTATTGTGCAGCCCACATACCGAGTTGACAAGCAAGTAGCGGGTATGAAGCACCTTCAGCTATTTGATGTAGGCAAAGGAAATAATGTCATGATACAGCATATTTCTTCCGATCGCTTTGGCAATATCTGGCTAGGCTTGTATGGTGGCGGGTTAGGTTTTGTGAGCCATCTAGCTCCATTCTTCTATGTTTTTCCAGATCCATCAACATCCACTCCTATCGCAACAGTCAGCAGTATTGTAGAAAGGAATGAACAAACGATGTTTCTTTCTACAGAAGGGACAGGACTAGTTCAGATGGACAAAAAGGGAAAACTATTAAGCCATATTGGACAGAAAAATGGCGATCCAGATGATTATATATTGACCTCATTCAAAGATCATAATCAAAATATTTGGATAGGTATGCGCAGGGGCGGTGTGGCTGTCCAACGGCCAAATACAAATACTTGGCATGAGATTGACTTGGGGGAACAAGCAACCGATGTTCGTGCGATTTTAGAAGATCATCACGGACACATCTGGATTGCAGCCCTGCAAGGCATCTTTATTTACAACCCCCATCGTAGTACCGTAGAGAAATTACTCATCAATAAACCCATGATGGGAGATTATGCACCTCGCGCCCTGGTAGAAGACGACCGTGGAAACATGTGGGTAGGCACATACGGACAGGGACTGTATATCTTTGATTCCAATCGAAAATTACTTCAAAATATAACAAACCATACTGGGCTCCGAAGCAATACGGTTAACGATTTATTGCGTGACAAGCATCATAATATTTGGGTCGCAACAAATAGCGGGATTGTTTTTCAGCATGCACAAAAGGAAATCGGAAAACTGGATATACTTACTCCACCAGGAGCAGATGCTTGGTTATTTATCAATGCAATAGCAGAAGACCAACATGGAAATATATGGTGTTCGACTAAGTCGGGTTTGATGCGTTATTTACCATTAGAAAAACAGTTTCTACAGTATGATCAGGCGTTTGGTTTGCCTCTCGGAGGTTTTATCAATGGAAGTGTCGGTCAAGATCACAATGGACATTTATATTTCGGGATGCAAGAAGGCATTTCTTATTTTGATCCCAAAGATATTCCATTGAGCCTTCCGACATCGCCAGTTCGCATAAGTCGATTTATTGTCTTTAGGTCAGGTGAATCCAATACTACAGTAGATAAATATCCCTCTCAGCAGCAAGAGATCAATTTAAGCCACGAAGAAAATAGTTTCCGAGTAGAACTGGCCGTAATGGATTTTGCTTTGCATGGATTGGTTGAATTTAGTTATCAGTTGCAAGGCCTGAACAATGATTGGATTTTTTTAGGAAATGAGACTAATTTGGATTTTCGTAATATTCCTTATGGCGAGCATGAGCTGATCATTCGTACTCGCATGAGAAATGGCCAGTGGTCCAATGATTATCAGCGTTTGTTGGTTAAGATTGCACCGCCAATTTATTTGAGTTTACCGGCTAAGATCTTGTATTTCGGCATTCTCGCAAGTATACTGTATGTCTTGATTTTCTTTTACAATAAAAAGCTGAAAGCAGAGTCCGAGCTTAAGCTCAAGGAGAGGCAACACGAACAGGATCAAAAACTATATACCGAGCGGATCAACTTTTATACCCATATCACCCATGAACTGCGTACCCCTTTAACATTAATTTTAGGACCGCTTGATGATCTAGCCGATGAAAAGCAGCTTTCAGCAAAAAATAAAGGATTAGTACTTGCTGTTCAGAAAAGTGCCAACAGGCTTTTTACTTTAGTAAATCAGCTTTTAGAATTTAGAAAAATAGAATCTCAATATAAACCGTTAGTACTCGGAGAAGGGTATTTGGCAGAGATGCTCCATGAACTCGTCGAGAAGTATAAACTGTTGAACAGTAAAAAAGATCTCCAAGTGATCTCCAGATTGCCAGATCCCGATATCCGAACTTTATTTGACGCCGAGATTGTTCAGCTTATTGTAGAGAACTTATTGTCAAATGCCTATAAGTATAGTGAAAAGGGAAATATTGAAGTCAGTCTTCATTATGAAAAAAATCAATTAGTCAACTGGGCAGTATTGACAGTCTCCGATACAGGATGTGGAATTTCAGCAAAAAATATCGATTCAATCTTTGATAAGTTTTATCAGGTATCAAGACCTGGAGTGCAAGGTACTGGTATCGGTTTGGCTATGGTCAAAGAATTGATTGTGATTCATCAGGGCAAAATTAATGTAGACAGCACGGAAGGCGTAGGCACGACCTTTACAGTACGATTTTTAGCAAACCATGTTATTGTCGAAAAAGAAGAAGAGCCAACAACTGCCAACTGGGATCAGGAAAATGGTGAAATAGAAAGCGTACGTCCGCTACTTCTATTGGTCGAAGATGACCCTGATCTACGGGATTATCTAGGTGATATCCTACAGACACATTATGAAGTCTTACGAGCAGAAAACGGCCTGAGCGGATTTAAAATCGCAAAAGAGCAAGTTCCAGATTTGCTCATAAGCGATATTATGATGCCCGATATGGATGGCTTTCAATTGGCTGAAAAATTAAAAGAAGATCGGGTCACGAGTCATATCCCCTTAATTCTGTTGACCGCTAAAGACACCGATTTAGATCGACAGCGCGGCTATGACTTAGGAATAGATTCCTACCTGACCAAACCGATCGGACGAACATTACTGTTTAAACGTATAGACAATTTATTACGTAAGCAGAAGAATATGTATGCAACTATTTTACAAAAGATAAAAGCCGATACGTTCGAAAGCCAGCCTTCAGAACAAGCGATGCCCAAAGAAGATCTTTGGCGGGAAAATATTTTTGTGCAAGACTTTGCAAAGATCGTGGAGCAGCATATGCAAGATGAGGTGCTTGATGCCACTACATTAGCAGAGAGAATGAACATGAGTCAATCCACCTTGTATCGAAAACTCAAAGGGATAACAGGTAAAAATATCAATCAGCTTGTGCGTAAGATACGAATTCATAAAGCCGCCGAATTGCTCCTTTCCGGACGTTACAATGTCACTGAGGTCTCTTTTATGGTAGGCATCAATAGTGCCATTTATTTCCGGCAATGCTTCAAAGAAGAATTTGGAAAGCTCCCTTCCGAATACCAAAAATCAACTATCAATAGCAAAAAAGCTTAAAATTAGAAAATCTGTCTCAGATGTTCTAAAAACGTATATTTTGACCGAAAAACATATGTTAATTGACGGATTTATATATGGTCAGACTGCTCAAAATGGGCTAAGTTTGACCTTATAATTCAATTATAAATCTAGTTAAGAGCCGCAGCGATGCAATTTATATAACCCATATAAATTATGATTAACCATCCTGATGTATTTGCTGACTAGATTCATTTATTTACTGTTTAATTAGTATAACTATTTATGAACAACCTAAAAATTGTTTCTGTTTATGCCATGTTGAGCGTTGCGCCAGCTTTGGTATATGCTCAAGGAAAGATTACGGGGCAGGTTACAAACAAATCAAATGAGCCTATTCTAGGAGCGAGTGTTATTGTTGAAGGCGGAACGAATGGAACCACCACAGACAAGTCGGGTAAATTTGAACTGAATGCCAATAAAGGTGTTCTCGTCGTATCTTATATTGGGTACAAAACGCAGAGAATACCATTAGATGGTACGACAAATCTCAAGATTCAACTGGACAATGATGACCATGTCTTAGAAGATGTCGTTGTTGTCGGTTACGGAACACAGCGCAAAGCGACGTTAACCGGATCTATTTCCGAAGTGAAAGGTAAAGATCTTGTTAAAAGTCCCCAACCCAATTTATCTAATTCCCTAGCAGGACGCTTTTCAGGAGTGGTCATCAACAACCGTAGCGGTGAACCCGGATATGACGGATCTTCAATTACAGTACGTGGACAAGCAACAACAGGAAATAATGATGTCCTAGTTGTCGTAGATGGAGTACCCGGGCAAGTAGGAGGGTTAGAACGGTTAGATCCAAATGATATTGAGAGTATCTCCGTACTCAAAGATGCTTCAGCAGCAATCTATGGTAACCGTGCCGCCAATGGGGTTATTCTAGTCACAACAAAAAAAGGAAAAAGCGGTAAACCATCCATATCCTATAGTGGAAATTTGGGCTTAAGTTCTCCAACCCGATTGCCAAAGATGGCAGATGCGGCCACTTATGCCCTATTGAGAAATGAGATAGCTCAAGGCACCAATGAAGCAGGAGGCATGAATCAAATTTATTCCGAAGATCAGATCAAATGGTTTAAAGATGGTTCCAATCCACTCTTGTATCCCAATACAAATTGGGCAGATGTCACATTGAAAAATACCGCCCTTCAAAGTCAACATAATCTATCGGTTTCAGGAGGCAAAGAAGACGTTCGTTATTTCATGTCTCTAGGATCAGTATATCAAGATGGTCTGTTCAAAGAAGGAGTGACAAAATATAAGCAGTATAACTTCCGTTCCAATCTAGAAGCAGATGTTACAGAACGTTTAAAAGTTGGTTTATCCCTCGCCGGAAGACAGGAAAGTAGAAAATTTCCAACGGCATCGGCTGGAGATATTTTTAGATCCATCTATCGTGCATATCCTACAGTAAATGCATTTTACCCCAATGGATTACCATCAAGAGGTATTGAAGGAACAAATCCAGCCGTAATCGCAACAGACAAAGGCGGTACAGTAGATAATCCAAAGCAAGTGTTCAATGGGATCTTACGAGCAAGTTATAAATTACCTTGGGTAGAAGGTCTATCTGTAGACGGTTTCCTCTCCGTAGATAAATCGATGAATTTTAGCAAAAACTTCAGTGTACCTTATGTTTTATATGATTACATTCAATCAGAAGATAAGTATAAAGAATCCATTGTAGGAGGAAATAACAATAAAGCGACCTTGACTGAGTCCCACACAAATGAATCGTTGATTACCAACAACATTAAATTGAATTTTGAACGAAAATTTGGAGCACATTCAATCAGTGCGTTTGTTGGGTATGAGCAAAGTAAAGGGCATTTAGAATACTTTGATGCGCAGCGTTTCAATTATCTGTCGACCAAATTGCCAGAACTGTCACAAGGAGGATCTGCTGCTACAGATTACCTAAATTCGGGTTATAGTACCAATTATACCCGTAGAAGTATCATTAGCCGTGTCGCCTACAACTTTAGCGAAAAGTATTTATTTGAAGGACAGCTTCGGGCAGATGGATCATCCATATTTCCAGAAGGAAAAAAATGGGGATATTTCCCATCCGTCTCAGCAGGTTGGCGTGTAAGTAAAGAAGACTGGTTTGCTGATCAAATAGGTTTCTTTGATGATCTCAAGATCAGAGCTTCTTATGGTACATTAGGAAATGACAATGTAAAAGGATTTCAATACTATGATAACTATACCTTAGTAGGAAATGGCTTTGTTGCACTGCTGGACGATAAAAGTCAAATCGAGCCCAATGTGAAACTGGCAAAATTAGCAAATCCAGCCATCACTTGGGAAGTCTCTAAAAAACTGGACATCGGTTTGAATGCACAGTTCTTAAAAAACTTTACTATTGAAGCGATTTATTTTCAACAAAAAAGATCAGATATCTTAACAGAAAGAAATGCATCGATTCCAGCAATATCAGGTATCGTCAATCCATATAAAGAAAGTAGTTCCACACCTCTTGTACCTTCGGAAAATATCGGTAAGGTAAACAGTTCAGGTGTTGAAGGAACCTTGACTTATCAAAAATCAGGAGACTTTAGCTGGGGTGCATCAGGTAATATTACTTACGCAAAAAGCAAAATTATATTCATCGATGAAGCCAGCGGTACCCTTGACTATCAACGTCAAACAGGGAGACCACTAGGGACATATTTGCTCTACAATGCAATAGGACTCAACAGATCAACAGAAGATCTTGCTGGATCACCTCAAGCAAAAGGTGCTCAGGTCGGAGATTTGATCTACGAAGATTTCAATAATGACGGTAAGATCAGTGCAGATGATATGTACCGTACAAAATATGGTAACATTCCACAGATCACTTATGGGTTCAATCTAAATGCGGCCTATAAAAATTTCGATGCTTCCATTTTATTTGCAGGTCAAGCCAAGGTCAGCCAATATGTACTTCCCGAGTCCGGTACCGTAGGAAATTTTTACAGCACATGGGCAGACAATCGTTTTCATGCCATCGGCAATCCGCAAGGAACATATCCAAAAGTATCTGACCGAGCATCTTCGGCTGTCAGTGGCGGACAGTACAATAATACCTTTTGGTTAAATGATGCCTCTTTTTTACGATTGAAGAATGTTGAGATCGGATATTCACTATCAAGTGACGTATTATCAAGATTAAAATTGGGAGGTCTACGCTTTTATGTCAACGGATTTAATCTATTGACCTTTACAAAAGTAAAAGATTACGATCCCGAAGGAAACAGTGGAAGCGGTCAGTTTTATCCGCAACAGCGCATAATTAATTTTGGTGCAAATTTAAAATTCTAAGGAGGTTTAACAATGAAATCATTACATAAATATATCGCATTATTAGGCTTAGGAGCTATTATTTTGTCCGCCTGTAATAAAAATCTGCTGGAAGTGACCGCTACAGATCGAATCTCCACAGATGCCATCGAAAGCGATACTGCAGTCCTCGAAGCTTTTATCATGAATAGGTATCTGGGGGAGAAAATTATATCCAATGAAGCAGACGGCACAAATCCAGGTTTTGGACGTGGATTTGAATATTCATTATGGTCATCCGTCACAGACGAATCGATGTACACCAATGATGACGCAACTTGGGTTGTGCTACGTGGACAGCTATCCCCTGAAAATACGGGTGCTACAGGATCAATTTGGGCACGTAGCTACCGCAGTATCAGAGAATGCAATTATGCCAAAAAAGTGTTGGCCAATATCACCATGAGCGCAACACATAAACGTCATCTCGAAGGTGAACTTCAATTTATACGCGCCTTCAGATACCATGATTTGATTCGCAATTTTGGACGTGTTGTCTTGATGGGAGATACCGTATATGGTTTAAATGATGATCTAACCAAAGCAAGTCTGTTTGAAAGAAAATCGATCCAAGAAAGCATGGATTATGTCATTAAAGAATTAAATGAAGCAATTGAAAAATTGCCAGCAGACAATCATCAAGCGACTTGGGTAGCTGGTCGAGCGACCAAAGGAGCAGCGATGGCATTAAAGTCCAGATTACTACTGTACGCAGCAAGTCCACTTTATAATGCAGGAACATGGGCAGACGCCGCAAAAGCAGCGCAGGATTTGATTTCGCTCAATAAATATAGCCTGTTTACAGGTGGTTATCGAGAATTATTTTTAACAGATCGTAACCCCGAAACTATTTTTGCACGCTATTATACCAAAAATGCCAACCATGTGCATTTAGAAATCGCCAATGGCCCCAATGGTTATGGCGGTTGGGGAGGCAACACACCATTTCAAAATTTAGTCGATGCGTATGCCATGAAAAATGGACAAGTTCCATTCAACGAAGATGGTACAGTAAACACCGCTTCCGGCTACAATCCAAACAATCCTTATGTCGATCGTGATCCTCGTTTTGATGCGACCATTTTATACAATGGATCCATTTACAGAGGACGCGCTGTTGAAACTTTTACACCAAAAGGTCAAGACAGTCAAGAGGGTAATGACAACTGGAACACATCAAAAACAGGATATTACCTGCGTAAATTTATGAATGACGCATATCCATTGCAAAATCCTTGGGGAAATGCAGGATTCCAGCCTTGGAATTATTTCAGGTATGCCGAGATTTTATTGAATTATGCAGAAGCAGCAAATGAAGCCTATGGACCAGATGTTCTTCCAGCTGGAGGTACGCTGACTGCAAGACAGGCATTAAATCAAGTGCGTGCTAGACCATCAGTTGAAATGCCGGCGATAACCGGCGGAACATCAAAAGACGAATTTAGAAAGCATGTACGCTATGAACGCCGTGTAGAATTAGCATTTGAAGAACATCGCTTCTATGATGTCAGACGATGGAAAATTGCGATGGTCACTGAAAATGTTCCAGCATACGGTGTGACGATCACAAAAGATGCAAATGGCTTTGTCTATAAACGCAAAGAAGCCATCTCCGGACGTTCATTTGAGGAAAAACATTATTGGCTTCCGATACCACGTTCCGAAATATTATCTTCAAATGGGCAGTTGGAACAAAATCCATCCTATTAGTCCAGTTAGTTGAAGGTAGATAGGTATGCATGTTTGAGAAATGATACATTTCAGGCATGCATACCTATCTCGTTAAATTTTATTTTATAAAGAAAAACAGATCATATACATGCGGTTTACAATTATAACATTCTTATTGATCAACATTGCAGCAAGTGTCTTTGCACAAGGATATAAGTACGGTCCTGCAGACAAAGATTTTGCTGGTTATTTATTTGCGTATTTCAAAGGAAATGCGGTAGAAGACGAAGCAGTATGTTTTGCTATCAGTACCGACGGTTATACTTATCGGGCATTAAACAACAATCAGCCAGTCCTAGATTCAAAGAAAATCAGCAAAACAGGTGGAGTGCGCGATCCACATATCCTTCGTGGAGAGGATGGTAAAACTTTTTACATGGTCATTACCGATATGACCTCATCTACTGGTTGGGATTCCAATAGGGGGATGATCCTCTTAACATCCCAGGACCTGACAAACTGGAGCCATTCGCGCATTGACATACAAGAGCGCTTTAAAGGTCAAGAAGATCTCAAAAGAGTATGGGCACCACAGACCATATTCGATCCGGCAGTTGGAAAATATATGGTTTATTGGTCTATGCAGCATGGTGCAGGAGCTGATATTATCTACTATGCGTATGCAAATAAGGAATTTACAGATTTCGAAGCAGAACCAAAAGTACTTTATCTTCCCAAAAATGGCAAATCATGTATCGATGGAGATATAATATTGAAAAATGGACTATTCTATCTCTTTTATAAAACCGAAGGCCATGGCAATGGCATTAAACTAGCAATAACAGATTCCCTGACTTCAGGAAAGTGGATAGAACAGCCCGGTTACAAACAGCAGACCAAAGATGCGGTAGAAGGATCGAGCGTTTTTAAATTAAATCATTCCGATCAGTACATCTTAATGTATGATGTATATGGAGTAGGCAAATATCAGTTTTGTGTATCCGAAGACCTTGATCGTTTTAAAGTTATAGACCATGAGATCGATATGGATTTCCATCCGAGACATGGATCCATCATACCCGTTTCAAGACAAGAACTATTAAATCTGACGGCAAAGTGGGGGACACCAAAAGGAATAAATCTAACATTTAAGAAAAATCCCATATTAGATGGTTTTTATGCTGACCCTGATGTGTTATATTCCAATAAAACCAACGCATATTATATCTATCCCACTAGCGATGGCTTTGATGGTTGGGGCGGTCATTATTTCAAAACTTTTTCATCTTCAGACCTCAAAAGCTGGAAGGATGAGGGCGTCATTTTAGATCTAAAAAAAGATGTGCCTTGGGGACCCCGTCATGCATGGGCACCTACCATTACCGAAAAAAAGATCAAGGGAGACTACAAGTATTACTATTACTTCACTGCTGCGCAAAAAATAGGAGTTGCAGTATCCGATCTTCCGACAGGACCATTCAAAGATTCAGGCAAACCTCTGATTGATTTCAAACCCGCAGGAATAACAGGAGGGCAAGAGATAGATCCAGCAGTATTTAATGACCCCAAGTCGGGCAAAAGTTATCTGTACTGGGGAAATGGATATCTTGCCGTAGCAGAACTTAATAAAGATATGATCTCCATTAAGAAAAATACCGTCAAGGTACTTACACCTGATAAAACCTTTCGCGAAGGCATATATGTATTTTATCGTCATGGTCTTTATTACTTTATGTGGTCGGAGGAAGATACCCGTAGCGAAAATTACCGTGTACGTTATGGAACATCCAATTCACCTGATGGTCCCATAACGATTCCACAACATAATTTGATATTACAAAAAGATGCAGCTCAGGGTATTTACGGTACAGGGCATAATTCGGTATTACAGATACCCGGAACTGACGAATGGTATATCCTCTATCATCGGTTTAACTACCCTGATGGTATCAATATGGGCGATGCTGCAGGCTATAACCGTGAAGTGTGTATGGATCGTTTATATTTTGATGCACAGGGCGCCGTTATACCAGTTATTCCCACACATTAGTACATTACTTAGCATAAAAAAGTACCATGATAAAATCATTCAAAAATATCACCCTTTTACTGGCTTCCTTAAGTATAGGATGCAGTTTAGGGTATGGCCAGCCAGGATTTGGTGTCGCACAACGTATCAATACAGAGTGGCGATTTCACCTGGGAGATACCGACGGACAGCTTTCAAAAGACCAACATGATCGTGCTTGGAGCAAGGTCCAGTTGCCGCATGATTGGAGCGTCAAATATCCATTGAGCCCAAGCTTAGCAAGTGCAACAGGCTATTTGCCAGGAGGTATTGGCTGGTATCAAAAACAATTATCAGTACCGGTGGAAGATCAAGGTAAAAAAATCTTTCTTTACTTTGAAGGCGTTTACAACAGAAGTGAAGTTTTCATAAACGGAAAATCAATCGGCAAACGACCAAATGGATACATTTCATTTTCGTACGACATTACACCCTATATCGAGTTTGGAAAAGCCAATACAGTTTCAGTCCGCGTAGACCATAGCCAAAGTGCAGATTCGCGCTGGTATACCGGATCAGGTATTTACCGTGATGTCTGGATCGTAAAATCCAATCCCATCCATATCGATCAGTGGGGTGTATACGCCTATCCGGAGTTGAAATCAGGAAAAGGTAGCTTACATAGCGAAGTCACCGTGGTCAACAGTCAAAATACGAGTAGTCCCATTCTTATAAAACAAGAGTTGATCGATCTCAATAGCAAAATCGTAGCACAGAAATCGCATAAGCTAACATTAGCTGCATCTGATAGAGCCACCATTCAGCAACAGCTTTCTGTTGCAAATCCACAACTATGGAGCTTGGCCAATCCGGTGCAGTACACGTTGAAGACCACGATCTGGCAAAACGGTCAGTTGATCGACCAGTCCGAAGTCAAGACCGGTTTCCGTACCTTCACATTCGATCCCAACAAAGGTTTCGCATTAAATGGAGAGTGGATGAAAGTAAAAGGAGTCTGTATTCATCATGATGCCGGAGTCTTAGGCGCAGAAGTATATCCAGAGGTGTGGAGACAACGATTGCTCACCTTAAAATCACTTGGTGTCAACGCCATTCGGACCAGTCATAATCCGCAGGCCACTTCCCTTTATACCTTATGTGACGAACTGGGTTTACTCGTCATGAATGAAGCATTTGACGAATGGGAATTTCCTAAAAGAAAATGGTTGCAAGGTTGGAATTTTGGCACACCCGGTTTTCAGGGAACCTACGATTTTTTTGAAGAGTGGGGAGAAAGAGATCTGGCCGATATGGTCAAACGAGATCGAAATCACCTTTCGATCTTTGCCTGGAGTATAGGCAATGAAGTCGATTATCCCAACGATCCCTATTCACATCCCATTCTTGGAGGAGAGAAAACGGAGGGCGGCTTTACCCAGGCCTCTTATGGAGGATATAAAAAAGATGCTCCAGACGCCATGCGCTTAGGTGATATCGCTAAAAAACTGGTAGCAGTCGTCAAAAAATTTGACAGCAGTAGACCGGTTACAGCGGGCTTGGCAGGAGTCGCGATGTCTAATGAAACAGCCTATCCAACAGCACTTGATATTGCAGGGTACAATTACACCGAAAGCAAATATCAGGAAGATCACCAGCGCTATCCAAAACGTATTATTTTCGGTAGTGAAAATAGGCATGATATGGCAGCATGGCAGGCTGTGCGCGACCAAGAGTATATATTTGGACAGTTTTTATGGACAGGCATAGATTATTTAGGAGAGTCAGGAAGGTGGCCTTCACGCGGGTTTTATTCAGGTCTGTTGGATTTTGCCGGATTTATCAAGCCTCGCGGTTACTTTCGTAAAGCTTTATGGTCAGATACACCCACCGCTTATCTAGGAACATATCCATTGAGCGGTCGCGCAGGAGCGACAGATGTCTGGTCCGCTTTAGAGGCAGAAGAAGGAAAACGCAAAAATGAAGCACCTTCGATGGATGCTTGGCCAATTTGGAATTATCAAGAAGGACAACAGATAAGAGTAGTCTGCTATACCAATAGTGCACATGCACGACTGGAATTAAATGGACAACTTGTAGGCCAAGAAAAGACCTATGATGATCGATCGGGAATTATCTTTTGGGATATCCCTTATGCAGCAGGAAGGCTCGAAGTTGTTGGATTAGATCAAGATCACAAAGAAATCGTGCGACATGCTATCCAGTCAAGTCAGCGTCCAGCAGCTATCCAATCCACCCGAGTTGGAGATCCTAAGGTACACCATGATGGCGTTATTCAAATTGCTTTACAGATTGTTGATGAGCAGGGTATCCCGGTGGTGCTTTCTGAAGATGAGATCACATGTGATATCGTTGGAAATGGAAAACTATTGGGTATGGAAGCAGGAAACAATGCTGACATGGGAGATTATACCGATAATAAACAACGAGTTTATCATGGCAAAATGATTGTCTACATTCAAGCATCCGGAAAATCAGGAGATCAGATTGACGTAAGATTTACCGCACCTTGGTTAAAATCAGCACGTGTACAATACACCATTAACTAAGATGTATGCAGCAGAAGAGGATCAGTATATGGATCCTCTTCTGCTGTATTGATCTGTTTTTGCCTGTTTCATATTTTTTGCTTTGCTATTAGATCCAGAGTTATGAAATAGATAGGCAGAGTCACTGTTTCTGAAAGATTTGCATTAACGGTTGTACAGCTTCAAATAGCATTAATTTTAAAAAGGAGGAAGATTAAACATTCCGCGAATGAATGGATTTAGCAAATCGGGCAGTTATAAAATATGCTACCAATAAATTTGGAACCCAACATAACCATGAAACAATCATATAAGCAATTATAAAGTTTTGGAAAAAAGTTATAAGTATTAGTAGCCAAATCCGTAAAGTAACGGCAGAAAAACAAAGAGCATAGCTATAAATCATCTTCTTTTCTACATTCCCCTTAATGGATAGCTATGTCCATAAATTTAATAGAAAAACGAAGTAAGAGATAAAAAATTTATATAAAAGTAGTTTACCTATATCTATCTATACCTTTGCGTCTATTTTATCTTTGTATTTATGAACTTCTTCATTTCTTCTGTGTTAGTGGTGGCAATGGGCTCGAACCTATAGTCCTAAAAATACGGAAAAGGATAGTAGGTGCTTTTTAACCAAGGAGTGTTAAGACAAGTTAAATAATTACATAACAAAAAAACGCTTGAATCTGAGAAATTCAAGCGTTTTTAATCTAACCAATTATTAACCTAATTTATGAATTTGTTATACTACATTTTTTGTGCCAAGTTTGATTATTATATAATCAACCAAAATACAATCATAGCATATTATATATTTTTTCAGATACATCAGCAATTCAAAATTTTGAGATACTCTTATTTTGTATTTAGCCTATCCAAACTGTCTTGTCCAATTGACCTTTAGATTGGTATACTTCTGATTGGCTTCTGCCTCTTTCCATTTTTTATAAAATATATCAGCGGCCATTTTTTTCTCAGGATCTCCGGTTCCGCGTGCCAGTTGCTGTTAGTTCTTTTCTTTATCATATTTTTTACCGCCTTTATAATTAAAATACCTTCTAGCCCTAGTAAAACCCATCTGCAGATGTTTCCTTGCCATATCTGCACCCACAAAATCACCATGTTCTAGATAATTAATAAACATTGCAAAAATCTTATTTGAACTTTCCATGGCAATTTCTGAGTTTTTAAATCGCCAAAACTTTCCGATCTTCGTTTTGTAGGGTTCACAGATCAATACGCCCAGTTCCGCTTTTCCAACTTGATATTTTTCTGGGTGTAACCGATAATTAATGTCTGGCTTTCATACATAATCTGCAGATCTGAAATTTAAATAGCTTGGTTTGTAATTGCTCATCGCAATGAACAAACAAACAGATTTGCAATTCGTTTTATCGATTTTTTGATAAAAACATGATGATCCAAATTGCTGTTTCCATTTATTATTCAACAACTTTATCGTTTTGATTGCAAGACAGCAAGAAATATGATGAGCACACGCATCTGCTTGCTATTACCGCAAAGTATCGTGCCCCTTGACCTAGCGGATTGTGATCAGATTCCTTCGTGAAGAAGGGAATATTCCCGTTCTTTAACATATGATAAGTTTAACTTGAATGGCATTCATGATTGCTTCGCAGTTCCACGAGCAAATGCAGTACCGACTCCAGCATTCACCTGCAGAACAATACCTTTAAGTAGTTGGAAATCTACCAATAGTATTGGATTAATTCGATTTCCCTAAAATAATAGCTGTAGCTTTAGCAAATTATAATGAGTGCTAATTTCCATGATATTGACTCCAATATGGGATGATGTCAAATATTGCAACGAATAATAAGGGATTATAATGTTCATTTTGACTTTATTGACTTATCAAATGTTGATGAATTAGTAAGAAAAGCAAATTACAATAAATCGGCTCAATAAACTGGACAATAAAAACAATTTTTTAAGGGCGTGTAACATAGAGATCAATTCCTAAGATTAACCCCAAATCTTTCAAAAAAAGATTCTTTATATACTTCACCCAGTGGAATTTCATCTTCTCCCAGATAGATAGTGTGATGATCGAAAGAGGCGATATGATTCACGTTGACCACATAAGATTTACCCACTCGGTGGAAAATGCTTTCGGGAATTTTTAGATGGATGGTCTTTAGGTTCATTGCAGTGATCAGTTTCTGACATGTGGTATGTAACACGACGTAATCCTTTAGCCCTTCAATAAATTTAATATCGGCATACATGACCTTATGGAATTTTCTATCCGCTTTGATCAATATAAATTCGGAAGTGCTAGATGCTATTACGTTTTTTTGTTGATCGTTTGCGAGTAGTTGATGGTATAATTTTGCCTTCTCTATGGCCTTAGCTAATCTGGTCTTTATAATCGGCTTCAACAAATAATCAATCGCATCCAATTCGTAGCTTTTTAAAGCATATTGCGGATAAGAGGTGGTGAAAATCACCAGTGTTTCCTTAGGCAGGTTTTCTGCAAATTCTATCCCTGATATCAGTGGCATTTCGATATCCAAAAATATCAGATCAACTTTATGGTCTTTCAGGTATAATTGTGCTGCAGGCACATTGGAGAAGCTACCCGATAGCTCCAGGTCGGACACCTCCAGTATCAAGGTTTCCATTTCAGCTCTTGCCAAAGGCTCGTCTTCTATGACTATATAATTCATAAGGGTATACTTAGTTTGACGGTATGAGTATATTCATCGGCGATGGTTTGAAGTCGGCAGTCATCTCCGTAGAGGAGTTCCAGCCGCCGGCGTATGTTCGCTAGTCCGATGCCCCCTGGCTTTTTGTTTATTCTATGGCTGTATACAGGATCTTTTGAATTGGCACAAGTGACGCATAGCCTGTTGTCTCGTTTTTCAAAGTGAATGTTGACATAGGACTCTTCCAGCCCGATAGATACACTATGTTTCACCGCATTTTCTACAAAAATAGTAAATAAATTGGGCGGTATTAACAGGCTATTGATTTCCTCTTGAGGGATATCTGTAGTAATGGAGGTCGTAAAATTTTCACGTCTGGTTTTTTCGAGTTCGATCAAATTGGTAAGAAAATTCAATTCTGACTTGAAAAAGGTTTTATCAGCCGTGTTTTCGTACAACTGGTAGCGTAAAAAATCGGATAATTTGAAGATCATACTCTCGGCCTTTTGAGTGTCGGTACGCATCGTGGCTTTGATCCCATTGAGCATATTAAAAAGGAAATGCGGCGATATCTGATTTCGGAGTATATCCATCTCGATGGCGACAGAATTATCTTTTAACTCATTGATTTCCGCATTGTCCAACGTCCATCGCTGAAAAAGCTTAATCATCGTGGTAACGAGGATAATAGGGATTAAAGACATCAGTGCGTCATAAAATCCCGTACGATAAGTATCTGTTGACTTTTCGAAAGCTAGGTCGGATGGAATTTGCCGAAGCAGCCAGGAGATTGAAAGCAAAAAAACAAATACCAATAAAAACAACAGGAAGAAATATCCAATATAATGTTCCCTAAAAAATAGCCGAGGTACAAGTATATAAATATTGGCATAGCTCATCATCATCATACTTACGTACACAGTGGCAAGATTATAATATTTATGTGGACTTGGAATATCTCTTATCCAATAGGAAAATGCCAGCAATATCAAAACGCCTGTCAATAGACACAGATGTCTTGCCAACCTGTATCGGTTTTCCACCATAAAGTGGCTTACTTTTATGACCTTCATTTTAGGCTTACTATTCATATCAAAACATGATGGATTATTGTGTTTGTATAACAAATATACGCTCAAACCTTGCGCTATACATCTATTATTATACAAAATAACCTCGTTTTTATACGAAAATTGTGTGCAGGAGTTTTTTGTATAATTTCTGGCAGGCTTGGTATAATTAAAAAAGTCCCTCTCTACCTTATTAGTTTCTTTGTAGAAGATGATCGTCAAAAATGAGTTTTGGAGTGATAAGATTGAAACTATCCTCCATTTCAAAATCACCTTGAGTATATGGAAATAATAAAAAAAATGATATTACTGGCTGTGCTGTGTTTTTTGTCCTCAAAAGGTAAATCACAGACAGCGGATACACTATCGCAAAAGCAAAAACTTCAGGACACGACCAACATGAGGCGTAATGCTTTGGCTTATGCCTCTCGACAATTCGCTATGGTTCGGCCTTTCCATGTCGAATTCAGTCAACTTGCTCCTTACAGATATACAGCGAAAAGAGATGGTATCAGCCTTCCCGATAACCAGGTTTCTACCTATCATCAGATAAAAGCCAATGCCAATTTGTATTTTTTAGCAAAGAAGAAGTTGATACTAGGAGCAACTTTTTCATATCGGTATATCACTGCTGAAAATAACTTTACAATACCATCTAGCGGGCTTATGAAAACCGTGGAAGATGATTTTACGTACCATTCTACGGCGCTCAACTTCACCTATATTTCCAAAATATTCAATAAACCTTTCGTTTTAAATACCAGTCTCGTTGTTGACGGAAGCGCGAAACATTTTGAAAGACTAAAAGGATTAGCTATGGGTACTATGGTACTTAAAGCGGATAAGCGAACGAAATTAATGACTGGCATCTTGGTAAATGTGGATCCGAGTACGAAACTACCTTTGCTGCCAATGATTACGTATGAACGTAGATTGACTAACGGAATAATGATCGATTTGATGATGCCCAAGCAGTTGCTTGTTCGAAAGCAGGTTTTGGGGCGGGGCAGAATTTCGCTGGGAACAGAACTTGACCGAAACGGTTTTTATCTCGACAATATGCATGAGCAGATGCGTTCGCAGAGATATGAATACAGACAGATTGAACTTGATAATGGCGTGATATATGAACACCTGATTGGGAATTATCTTATATTGACCGCCCGAACAGGAGCAAAATGGATAGCGATAAGCCGGTTGTTTGAAAAAGAGAAAACGTTTAGTGAAGAGTGGTTAGCAATTGCTGCGAAGCCCACCGCTTATTTTAATCTAGGAATTTCCTTCAATCCGTTTGCAAAAAAAATGTTAGCCAAATCATATATTAAATAATTTAAAATGCGAAACGTAAAAATTTTCAGTACAGATAGAGAAAATAGAGCTCAGCTATTTATATCCGCGCAGCCATCTGCTTGCTATTTCGGCACAGCATCGTGACCGTTGAGCTGGAGGATTGCGATAAGGTGCTTTGTGTAGAGGGATACATTCTAGTCGTCCGGCTATATTCCCTTCAAAAGCATTTTCAAATACCTATTCAGCGATAGACTATACATTACCGGAATTACGGCTAAAACAAATGACCGAAACCAATTGAGTATACTCCATTGATGGAAGGTTCTCTGGATCAGTGTTATATCTTGTGTTTCACCAAAAAGTACCTCATTAAGAGGAAAGAAAAATACGAAGGTAAGTAAGTCGTTCAATAGGATTGCGAGTAATGCGGTCACATGATACGAACGTATTTTCTTGTCGGTTTTCCAAAATCGAATAACGCAGTTGATACCGACGATGTGCACCAATGGCGCATGGAATTTGAAAAAATCAGCCGGACTTTTAAAAGCAAAATAGTTTCTGGCAACATCAATAGATTGCGGAAGCTGGTGACCCCAATTGGGCGCATCAACGAAAGAATGATACAGGTTTACAAACAGTAATCCGCTGCTGATCACAATAGCCATATGCAGTACAAAAATTTTAATCTTCATTTTTTAAAATTGGATGAAATTGTGATGGAGTTTTGATCAGTGGGTCAGGCGAAACATATCTACCAAAAATTTCAGGCCATCTTTAGCGTGCATATTTTCCATAGATTGCAACGTCACCTCAGTGATTTCGGCAGCACGCTGGCACATTGCCCTTTCATATTTTGAAATAGCCGTTTTGATAGCGCTGACATCTGGTGCTGTAAGTTGTTCTACGAGTTCCAGTGCATCCAACATAGCCATATTTACCCCTTCACCAGCGTAGGGAGGCATACGATGTGCTGCATCACCCAACATCGTTAGGTTCGACAAACTTTCCCATTGCTGCTCGGGAGGAAAGTGATATTGCGGACGTGGGACAAAATAACTGTCATCACTTTCAAATAGTTCATGCCATTCACTCCCCCAATCGGCAAAACGCTCTTTAAACCAATCGTATATTTCCTGCTTGTTTTCAAAGTTGATACCCGAAGTTTTTACCCAGTCTTCTCTTTCCTTAGTTCCGGTGTAAAAGGATAGTGATCCATCGCCTTTTGCACTTAGAATAATGCTTTTTTCCATTCCCAGCGCAAATATTTTTCCTCCTTTAACCAGTTTCCAGAGTTCCGGCGCATGGGTTGCTGCATGGTAAATATTTCCCTCTACAATGGTTAAGCCTGAATAAATTGGATCAATATTGGTGAGGTATTTTCTAAGTTTTGAATTTGCGCCATCTGCAGCAATGACCAGATCAGCGTACACTGCACTGCCATTATCGAAGCAGATATTCCACCCATTATTGAGGGGCTGCATCGATACAAATTTCGAATTCCAGACCATGGTATCTTTTTCAAGAGCAGCAATAAGCAGATCGCGGAATGGTCCCCTGTCAATTTCTGGTCGGAAAGAAGCACCGCTTTTCTCTAGCGGAGCTCCACTCGTATGATCGTCAACATGTATCACCGCATTGTGGTCGGTTAAACGCAGTTTATCGGCATGGGGACGATAGTGTTTTTTAAATTCATTTAACAAATCAGCGGCAATCAAGGCCTTCAGTCCCGATTCTTCATGTAAGTCCAAGGTGGCACCTTGCTGACGTACATATTGGTCTTTATCCCTTTCATACACTTTTACCTTATACCCCTTCATCTGTAACAATCTGGCAAGGGTCAGTCCTCCAGGACCACCTCCAATAACGGCTATTATTTTATTTTTCAATGACATTATTTTTTCATTTTGATAATACAAAATTATCTAGTCTGTACCGAATATAATAATTGAATAGGACTTAAAAATAGTCGTAAACGGCTTTTTAGACAGTCAAATGACCTAAGCTTATTTTCGGCATTTCAGTCTTTTTAGGTAGCAAACGACCCATGTCAGAGACAGTATAATAGCAATCACAAATCAACTACGCTTAACTGGAAAATTAATTGATCCTGATCATCGTGCAGTAGCAAATACCGAGTTAATAGCTGCCGCACCAATGCTGTTGGAGAACTGTTGCACTGCAAAAATATTGTTGTATAATGAGGTAAAATAGCTTATTTTAGTCCAGAAATACTCGTAAGTGGTATCATGAAAATTGAAATTAAATCAAAAGATGGATTAGGAATGCTCGCCGCTTTTGCCCAAAAAGTAGGTAGCACCATCGAAAATGGAAGGGTAGAAGTGCCCGAAGAGGTTGGAGGAGGCTTTATACAGGGCTATAGTTTTGATGAGCGATTGCGGATGATGATATTGAACTATCAGCTCCATCAAGACTTTGCTATTAGCCGGAGCAATCAGCCGACTCATATGCTCCTATTTAACTTTCAACATATCATCAATTCCCCTCTATCGCAAGCAGGAGCCAAATTCCAACCTTCGGTTCAAATTACGACCCAAGGATTAAATGTGGAACTTTTCATCCCAAAAAATACCATTCAAAATTCGATCTCATTGAGTATTGATGCCAGCTACCTACGAGAATTGATAGGAGTGCGCATAGATCATCCTTTAGTAAACACCATTTTGGAAAATAAGCATCCCTTATTGTTTGAGGAGTTGGTATGTATTCCGCTGCTGGAGGTTGTCGATGATATCGTGACCAGTAAGGTGCCGATACTGCTTCAGGATTTTTACTATAAGCTAAAAGCGCAGGAACTCATTTGTCAATTACTGATTTCGCTTGTCAGCAGGGATGAGAAAAAAGTGCACGCTTTGAATATTGCCGATATCAAGATGTTGTATCAAGTTAAAGAACGTTTACTCGATAACCTTGCAGAAGCGCCTTCCATTGCCGAACTATCAAAATTTAGCGGTATGAGCGAAACTAAATTAAAAAGATTATTTCACCAGGTATTCGGTAAGAGCATCTTTCAGTATTTCCAAAATTTCAGAATGCAGGAAGCTGCCCGCTTGCTGAGAGAAAAACGGCTGTCTGTTTCGGAAGTGGGATATCAGCTTGGTTTTTCCAATTTGGGTCATTTCACTAAAGTTTTTGAAGCGGTAATTGGAGTTAAGCCCAAAAAGTATAGTAAGTTAGGTCATGAAGTTATTTGAAGGATTACTTATGTTGAATACCAGGGTCAGATCAAAAGGTTATTGACACGATTCATCTAATGGAAGATTTTCCCTAGATTCGAAGTCTTTTTTTACAGCCAGTCGTCGATCATGAAATGATTTTGGACGGGAGGTTTAAATGCAAAAAAAATGTAGTTAATTAGCATTTAGCTAATTACTACATCAAAAATACCGAGAATTAGAACAATTCTCGAATTCTTTTATCTTGCTACGCGCACATTGAATGCGTTAACACCTTTTTGACCGTTTTCTACTTCGTAAGTAACACTTTCGTTTTCGCGAATGTCATCCATCAAACCTGTTGAATGTACAAATACGTCCTGACCACCGTTTGCTGGTGTAATAAAACCGAAACCTTTGGTAACGTTGAAGAATTTTACTGTTCCTTGTTGCATTATATTATTGTTTTTATTGAAAATTATTTAAATCTGAACTTTTGTAAAGTCATTCAATATGACTTACAGAAGTTAATCGATCTGCTAGAAAGAAAAAGGAGGTGTGTAATTTGAAGGTTGATTGGAGTCAAGCTCTAAGAGTACTGCGCACTTTTTATGAATAACAAAAATTAGCAATTGATAGGTGAAGAAAAGGCAGATAGAAAATACCTACTTTTTTTAACTTGCCGCAATCATGCTTGATTCTATCACAAAGGTAAGTTAAAATTATTTATAATCAAAATATTTTTTCAAAAAGAATCAATTTTTATTTTTTGTAAAATATTAAAACTGTTACTCAATAATTAGTTTAAATTTCAATATCGTGCTTTTATCCATGTTTAACAACAAAATCAAAGCAATCTAACGAAAGGGGTTGGTAAATATTTAGTAGCTACTTTATAAAACCATGATTTGATGATCCATAAAAAAGTTTGTACGTGCGGCGATGATCTCAACCTAATAAATAATAAAATTAGATTATTTCCGATAGCAATTGAGATCAATAATACCTCAAATCAATTTTTTTGTTAAGTAAATACGTCTATAGTTTTTAGGATAGTCTTTTATTTCACCGATGATTTTATAGCCATTTTTTAGATAAAATTCTTCGGCTTGGAAGTCGAATGTGTCCAAGACTGCAATGGTGGCGCCATTTTCTATTGCGACTGTTTCCATATGTTTTAATAATGTGGAACCTAATCCTTTTGTTCTATATTCTTCTTTTACCCAAAGGATATTTATTTCTAGACCCAAGTAACAATCTATTCCGCCCAATACTCCGGCAATTTCTAATCCATGCTCATTTTTTACAATAAATTCAAGCGGTTTCCAATTTTCCGATAGGGCAGGCACCTTTAAAAAATTATATTCATTAATTCCATCTACAATTCTTTGGGCATTTTCCGGAGTACATACTTCTATTTTAAAATTCTGATCACCAGTCATAGTTTATTTTTATTTGTAAGTATAAAGAAAAAGTAAAATAAAACACGTGTTATATGGGAATAGACTGTCTCTTTTTAGAATATCCAGCGATCGTAGTGCAAAAATATGGATATCCATCAGATAGATCAGGGTAGATAATAATGTCTGGTTCCGTGGAATTGTAATCGTATTGCCTAGCGTTATCATTGGAGATAATTCTATTATTGGAGCAGGTAGTGTTCTCATTTTGACTCTATAGGTGTATCAAATGTTGATGAATTAGTAAGAGAAGCAAAAGAAGATTATAACAAATCGACACAAGACACTGGAAAATAAAATAAATTTCTAATGACTTTATTCTTCTAAAAATAACGTTTTTGCGCAAAGAATATTATTCTTCAGATACATAGTACTTTAAATCAGCCGAAAATACTTTGAAAATTAATCTTACACACATGCACCAAAAGATAATGTTAAGCCATACCGGTATATTGCCCTCACTCAGTTGCAAAGTCAAAATACTACCATATCCTGTAATCACAATAACAAGCATATTATAAATAACAAATAGAAAGACGCATACCGCGTTGAATAATAAGTGTAGTCCCCCATATAGATGCGGTACCAATAATCAGAAGTTATTTGATAAATTAATTCAAATAGGCAAGAAGTGCAGTACAAAGCGAAAAGAATCCATTGATATGCGTTTAAAATCAGCCCATCTTTGTAATATTAAAAATAACAACAATAACAAATTTGGAGATCATGAAAAATTTACTTTTAACAATCGGACTGATTACAGCATTAATATCCAGTAACGTACTGGCGCAACAATCGCCAATCAAGCGTACAGATCTACAGCGACATAATCTTGGGGTTTTGGGATATGAAACCATTCAGGCCAGAATCGACCTAGAACCTGGTGCAGCTGTCGCCATGCATTCGCATCCCGGAGAAGAGGTGATTTATGTGCTTGAAGGGATATTTGAATATCAGTTGGAAGGGGAGAAGCCCGTTGTCCTGAAAGCAGGTGAAGTCCTCTTTGTGCCGGCAGGAAAAAATCACTCTGCGAAGAATATCGGTAAATTCAGGGCTTCCGAACTTGCTACATACATCGTCAAAAAGGACAAGCCGCTGCTTGTATTCAAAAAATAATCTGATTTAGTTAATCTTTTAAGCTACTATACTGTTAAATGCGACCTATTTTGATAACGTAAGGTGATTATTTAGAAAATGGTATTAAAAAATAGTAATATGAGAACAAATGAGCCATTCTTAACTTATTGAAGCGAAGAATAGCTCGTTTGTTTTGTAATTTTGAATGACCCATGGTTAGCATGGATGAAAATTATCTAATCTGTCATCAACATAATTTGTTATTCAATTTTTATATGATAATTTTAGCCTTTATGACATTGTTGGATTTTAAGTAAATATGATGAGTCATCAAATAAAAAGAAATCCTGCACGCATTACTGCCATTTTATTCCCTATTTTTACATAGAATTTTTTTTTAAAGATATCTACATAGCAATCTTTTAAATCACATCATGATCAAGGAATTTTCATTCAAAAAATTTGGCAACTTAGAATTCAGTAAAACCTCCGTCCAAAGCGATTCCCTCACTAAAATCACCGAACATATTAAAGTTCTGTTTATTCCTAAAAATGCGACCATTCAAGTAGATTTTCAGGAGATAGCAATGAAAACAGACACCTTACTGTTCATTAATCCCCATGTTATTTTAAAACCTTGTGAAACCATTGGTGGGCAATTAATTCATTTTAACAAGGACTTTTATTGCGTAGAAATTCATGATCATGAAGTTGCCTGTGATGGTATTCTTTATAATAATGTGTTTGAAATTCCATTTATAAGTCTGAATGAAGAACAGTCTGCTGAGATCCAAAAAATAATCGGCGATATTCAGGCTGAATTGAAAAATGAAGATTCGGGTACGGAAGAAATGTTGAGGACATTGTTGAAACTGATTATTCTAAAATCTACACGTATCTGGAAGCAACAGCATCAATTAGCTGAGAATATACAGCAGGGCGATGTCCAATTCTTGCGTAAATTCAGTAAATTGGTTGAACAACATTTCAAGAAACTTCATACCGTCGCCGACTATGCGGATCTGCTTTGTATTACGCCAAAAAATTTAAGTAAAAAAATTAGCTTAGTAAGTAAAGAAACTCCAAATGATATTATAAAAAAACGTATAATTCTAGAAAGTAAGCGCCTTTTAGCACATACCATAATGAATGTGAAAGAAATTGCTTACACATTGAATTATGAAGACGACGCCTATTTTGTCCGTTTTTTTACAAAACATGCAGGTATTTCACCAACAAACTTTAGGAAACAGTTTTAATACGCTACTTCATTTATTCCCAATAAAGCGCAATCTATAAGGCTGTGCTTTTTTCATGTTTGCACCTTCCTATTTCTAAAAAACAGGCTATTCTTCTTCCATTAAGATTCATTTGGGCAAAAAGTGCAATTCAAAGCGAAAAGCATCCATTGATGCACCTTCTAAATTACCCCAACTTTGTAATAACAAAAGAGAACAATAACAATTAAATATTAAAGACATGAACAAGTTTACAGTAAAAGACGGAACAGAAATTTATTTCAAGGATTTGGGGGTAGGCCAACCGATATTTTTTCACCATGGATGGCCATTGTCATCAGATGATTGGGATGCTCAGATTATGTTCTTCCT
Source organism: Sphingobacterium sp. PCS056 (assembly GCF_023273895.1). Taxonomy (NCBI): domain Bacteria; kingdom Pseudomonadati; phylum Bacteroidota; class Sphingobacteriia; order Sphingobacteriales; family Sphingobacteriaceae; genus Sphingobacterium; species Sphingobacterium sp. PCS056. Next base: position 2,585,275 of record NZ_CP096883.1, read on the forward strand.
AGAGAAAGGATTTAGAGTGATCTCCCATGATAGAAGAGGTCATGGAAGATCTGCTCAAACGTATCAGGGTAATGACATGGATACTTATGCTTCCGACGTAGCAGAATTAGTAGATTTTCTGGAGCTGAAGAATACCATCCATGTGGGCCATTCAACAGGTGGAGGTGAAGCGATAAGATATGCTGCTCAATATGGAAAGGATCGGGTATCAAAAGTTGTTTTAATAAGTGCAATTACGCCTTATATGATTGCTGATGTCAATAATCCAGAAGGAGTTCCGCTCGCAGTTTTTGATGATATCCGCTATAATACGCGTCATAATAGACAGCAATTTTATCATGATCTTACAGTACCTTTTTACGGTTACAACAGAGGAGGTGCTGTCATTAAAAAAGGTATTCAGGACAACTGGTGGAGACAGGGAATGATGGGTGGTATCAAAGCACAATATGATTGTATCAAAGTCTTTTCGGAGACCGATTTCACTGAAGATCTCAAAGGTGTTGAAATACCCGTTTTGGTTCTTCATGGAGATGATGATCAAATTGTACCCTATGCAACCACTGCCGTTAAAGCTGCAGAACTTTTAAAAAACAGCAAACTGATCATTTATCCCGGATTCTCTCATGGTATGCCCACCATTAATGCTGATGTAATCAATGAGGATATTTTATCATTTATAAGAGGGTAAAAATTATGTTGGGCAAAAAGCGCAATTCAAGGCAAAAGCATTCCATGTTAGACCCCACAGAATAAAAGGAATTTTGTCTTATCAAAAAATAACAATAATAATAAATATTTAAAGATCATGAAAAATTTAACTTTAGCAATCGTATTATTTACAACACTGATTTCAAATGCCATTTTTGCACAAATTAAAAGACCACCGGCATCTTTTGGAAGAGAGGAATATATTGAAGTAGAGAGGAATGTGAAGCTTCATGTAACCGATCTTGGTGAGGGAGAGCCTATCGTTTTAATTCATGGATGGCCATTGAGTGACGCCATGTACGAATATCAGTATACCGATTTCATTCAAAAAGGGTATCGGGTGATTGGTATCACTTTAAGAGGATTCGGATTATCTGATAAACCGGGCGGGAAATATAATTATGATGTATTTGCCGATGATATCAAGGTTGTTTTAGACAAGTTGAATGTTAAAAATGCTACAATTGGTGGATTTTCCATGGGTGGTGCTACAGTGATTCACTATGTCGCCAAATACAATGCAGCCCACGTTTCCAAAATGGCATTATTTGGGGCCGCAGCACCGATCTGGACAAAACGAGCAGACTTTAATTATGGTCTATGGACTAAGGAAGATGTTAATGGATTGATCAATTTGAACAATACTAACCGTCCTGAACTATTTGCCACTTTCGGTAAGATTTTTCCAGCCAATGAAACTAGTGTATCCGAAGGTCACGGCGCTTGGTTGGGACTCATCCAGGCTCAAGCATCACCTTATGCAATGGCTGAAGGATTGAAAACTTTGAGAGATAGTGATTTACGTGATGATCTGAAGAAAATAACAATTCCTGCTTTAATCTTGCATGGTAAGTTAGATAAAATCTGTTCTTATGAACTTGCAGAACAAATGAATGCCTTACTAAAAAACTCAACTTTAGTTCCTTTCGAAAAAAGTGGTCATGCACTGTTTATTGAAGAGCTCGATAAATTTAATGGCGAATTATTAAAGTTCATCAAAAAATAGAGCACTCCAGCATGAGGTTAGTTTAGAAAGCTAACCTCATTTTTCATCTTAAATCAATTGAAACGAACCATATTCTTTTACTTTTCATAACACTGACATTTTTGTCCTGTAGCACACAAACACAAATTGCAGCAGAGCGAGAGCTAACAGAAAGGTGGCAAGTGAACCTGACCGGACAGATGGGTTTTGTACCCTTATTTCCAGTTTCTTTCAAGTGAGTTAGTTATGATCTGCAAAATATGTTTGTAACGGCTGCGGTCAATTATCGTATTTGGTAGTTTTCATTACTATATGGACATAAATTTATAGCTAATCTACATTTCTACAAATTGTAATTAACAATCATATCCCATAAAAAGCCCACCATTTGTTTTAAATGGTGGGCTTTTTAGTTGAATTTCATCCTGAAAATATTATAGAAAGACTTCTAGCTTATTCTTACATTCTATTTTAAAGGAATTCGCTTGGCCAATGTTTTCAATGCCCCTTTATAAGAATCTACACCACCCATAAATGGTTTTCTTGAATCCGAAAATAGCTGTCTTCCATTAGCATCGTAAATCGTCATCAAGACCTTTGTGTCATAAATTGTAGTTGTGTAGGAATTATTGGACTGGTATACGCTGCCCTTGCTTTTATCATCTTTCTTCTTATCGTTATATGTCGCCGATCCTGAACCGAAACTGGATGTTCCTTTATTCTCAATATCATAAACTCCTAAGATAATATAGTCTACTCCAAGTAGTTTGGCAAGTTCCTCAGGAGTGTGATTTGCGATATCGGCAATATTAATATTTGATTTAGCAAGGGTAGCGTTTGTCGTTCTAGGATCTTGGATTTGAAAAGAAAGAGATCTTGATCGCAATGCCTCAGCGCAGGCCTGTTGTACTTCTCGTCTCATGACATCCGTTGTCAGTCCCTGATCGTTGCTCGCAATTTCAAATGGGACAATAGCAAGTTTATTTCCGTTTGACACGCTGTTCATCTGACCAGTAGTTGTATTGCCTGCATTGGAAGCTGTGTTCGTTTCTTTAAATAATTCTACTCTTCCATTGCCAAAAACAATCTTTTCAATTAATGACTTTTTAAGTTCATATTGAAGTTCTTCTCCTGTATAATTAAACTTGACGATTTCATCTCCGATTGTAATTACTTTACCTTTTTTCTGACCACCATCTAACAGATATACAATATCTTCTTTCTGTTGGGCAATTAGGCTAGAAATGCTCAATATTAGTGAGAATAGAAAAACTAATACATGTAAATTCTTTTTCATAAATAGATGTTTAAATAATTTCTAAATGTTTTTTATAAAACATCTATTCTTAAAAAAGGTTCAAAAAGAAACAATTTTTTAAAATCCATAACGTAATTTTTGTGTAATTAAATACGCTAGTTATTTTACATTTAAAACTAACTATGCAGGCACTACCATGGATGATATGCAACGTCTGTTTCCGACAGCCGTAAAAGGTAGGTTGGGCATGGACAAAGAAGGAAAACTGTGGGTCATACAGTTAAAAGAGGATGAAAATGGCAGCTCCGATGGGCACATCAAACTATTTTTTAAGAATGGAAAGGTATATTTTATGCACTGGTGGTTTCCTTGCTAGAACGTGCGGGTGGCACATGAAATAACCGATGGATATTTAAAAGGAACCAGCTATTAAAATTTCAATGCACATGAGAAGTAAGTTTTTGAAAAAAATATCAGTAATTGTTTTTCTGTCCATAGTGGTGCTATCCTGTGATCAGAAAGGAACAACAAACCGTGGTGTCCCATCCAAAGCAAGGCAAGTATCTGTCGCAAATGAAGGGCCGGCACCTCTTAAGTCCAGACCACAAACTATTGACTTGGCAATAGAAAAAATAAGTAGCGCAGAATTCCTTTCTGCAAAACAACGTGCTAAAGTAAATATCCCTTTGGAGAAGATTACAGATTTAAAGATCGTTCAGGAAAAATTGGCAGGAATCGTAGAATTTGAAGATCAGGGAAATTACCTGGGTATAAAAAAGATTAATTTCAGGAATGGTTATTCTGTCCAAAATGAGGTTGACCTCAGTGAATGTGCTTTCGTTTCATACTTTCCTTCCGAGGACGTTTTGCTGTTGGAATGCGGCCACACCATGGATGTAAGCTTTGATCTGTCCACAGGACAGACTACCTATGAGGTAGGAAACCTAAACTTTGTGACCATATCACCATCTGGAAAATACAGATTGAACAAGATATTCGAAGGGCAGGAATGCTACAGCCATTTTATCCAGGTAAGCAACAATGGTAAATTTAAAAAGATCGCCGAGCTCAATGATTTCTTTGAAAAGAAAACCGGCAAATGGCTTTGCGTAATAGAGCAGGAATTTTGGTCAGACGATTCTACTCTTTATTTTGGGCTGTTGACCGAATATAAAGAAGAAGGAAACGAATATGAATTTTATAGAGTAAACATGACCAATGGTCGTAATTAACTGGAAAATATCCAAATCGATCAATTCTTATAAGTAATTTACTGTTTAATCATATGTTTAGTTAAGGCCATGTCGCTAGATGTGGCTTTTTTTGTGTCCGGCAAGGAAGACTAGGTTAACAAGTTGATGCTTTTTTTTGACTGCTAGCCGACAACAAACGTTTACAAACGACTACAAACGTTTAATAACCGGCTAATAATTTTAGTTTTTCTGATGTTTGCTTAGCAATAGTTAATTATTTCAGCAAATGCTAAAATTATGAAAAATCACGTTCAACCCGTTTTTATTGATCCGACTACCGATGAGGGCTTCAAACGGTTATTCGGAGACAAGATCAACCTAATTAATTTTCTCAATATTATCTTTCGTGGTCGAAAGACCATCACAGACCTTACTTATCGGGATACCGAGCGTATTGGTGCAACCGAAGAGATCGGCAAAGTTATCTTTGATTTGGTAGTCCAGATCAGTACAGGAGAAGAGATCATCATCGAGATGCAGACCAGCAGTCAGACTAATCTAAAGCAACGCATGCTCTATTATGCTAGCAAGGTTATTTCAGACACAGCACCCAAAGGAAACCGCAACGCCTGGGGTTATGCCATTCCCGAGGTTTACACCATTGTCCTGATGGATGGTTTTCATATGCCAGGAGGTGATCGGAGTACATATTTTCATGATACTTGCCTGTGTAATAGAGATTCAGGGAAAATTTTTTACGAGGGTTTGGGGTTTATCTATTTAGAAATTATTAACTTTGTTAAAAGCGAAGCTGAGGTTGAAGACGAACTGGATAAAGTATTTTATATGCTTAAGAATATGTCTACGTTAAAGACCTTCCCACGGATCATGAAATCGGCTGTATTTCAACGCTTCTTTCAGTTGGCCAGCTACGCAAAATTGACAAAGGAGGAACGAACTATGTATGATATTAGTTTAAAACGTAAATGGGATGCCGAAGCAGTGCGCATGTACCAAGAAGGACTAGAAAATCAATTGGAAGGACTAGAAAATCAATTGCAAGAAGCTAAAAAAGCTGTTGTAATTGCTAAAGCCGAAGGCGAGCGCAAAAAAGCCATTGAGACTGCATTAGAGTTCAAGAAAATGGGTTTACCTATTGCAGATATTGCAAAAGGTACTGGTCTTAGTATTGACGAAATCGAAAAGCTGAAATAAACGATCTTAGATCATATAAATAAAAACAAACAAAGCCATTCTCCGAAGAATGGCTTTGTTTGTTTACCCTCCTTACGACTTGCCGTATTTTTTAATCAAACCGATCAACACAAAAATCCCGTTTCAGCAACAGCTTTTATTGTATCCAATGCTCTGAGTTAGAACGTCAAATATCAATAGGTTATTTTGAACGTACCATGATCGGAAATACAAAACTCTCAACAGTGTTGAGAGAATTTAATTTTGGTATAACACATGCATTTAAAGATAGTTATATTTTTGATTTTCTGAAACTTCCAGAGTCATATAACGAAAGTGATCTACAAAGAGGCTTAATTCATCAAATGAAAAATTTCATTTTAGAACTAGGAAAAGAATTTTTGTTTATTGCCGAAGAATATAAAGTACAAGTTGGGAATAGTGATTTTTATGTTGATTTATTATTTTATCATCGAGGATTACAATGTCTGGTCGCTTTTGAGTTGAAAGCCGACAAGTTTAAACCCGAACATTTAGGGCAATTGAATTTCTATCTCGAAGCTCTAGACCGTGATGTAAAAAAAGCTAATGAAAACCCTAATATTGGCGTTTTACTGTGTAAAGACAAAGATAGCGAGGTGGTAGAATGGGGAGCCACTGATACCCTAATTCCGTTTTAATGTATAAAATATTTTTTTCATTTCTTCTTTTGCCTCCTCGTTAAAATTATGGCCGATCAACAAATACGTGTAATCCGAATCGGATATCGTAATAAAATAGCCTTGAGTAGGTTGCCCACTTTTCTTCCCAATTAGGTTTACTAGCATTTCTATTCCGTTCAATCCATCTACAACTACAGATTTAGAATAGACAACTTTCTGCGGTTTAAAATTTATGAGATCTATTAAATTATAAATGTACGATTCAAAATCTTGGATAGGATTTTGAATCGTACGTCTCATCAATAGAAATGTACTCGGAGTAATATTTCCCTCTTTAGGTCTAGAATACGTTATTGCGCTTCCCGATTGTGATACCATGCTGTAGGTTGATTTAGATAGATCTATACTATAACCCAGTTTCAGATCAGGTTTTTTCTCTTCTTCAGGTGCATAAATAACAGAAAGAATTCCTTTCAGAATTTTTTCTTCTGTATCGGTATTTGCAATAGCGTAATAACAGTTTAAAGCGATGGTTTGATTTTCTGTTCCAAGTACAAGAAACATTCGATTGAAAGTTCTTCCATCATCGCTTTTTTGTGTTCCTTTATAAAGCTTAGCAGGCAATCCATTGATCATGTAACCGGATTTTTCGACCATCTGTGTAAGATTGTTATTTATTATTGATGGAATCGCTTTTTCAATATATCTAGCATATGGTGTAGAGCTTTCTACTACTGAAATACTTGCCGTTGGACTTTGAACTCCCTTAAAGGTTGAAGCTGCTTCAAAACCACTAGGAATTAATAATTTAACCTGAGTTCCCTCTATATGATAGTATTGTTCGGTTAATACGTTTTTTATAACTTCTTGGCAATATACTTTTTGTGGCATTACAAAGTTCAGTGCTATAAAGCTAATAGTACATACTGTGGTGAATAACCTATATGTAGTTTTACATCTTATCATTTAATAATGGTTTATTAGGTAAACAAAAATAGTAATTATAAATATCAATTATATGTATCCGTCCTAAGAACTACATCTTTGATTTTTGAAAGAATTTTATGTTCTGTGGGTAACATCAGGCCGCCCAACGTAGTGCCATACTATACTCTTTCATCGGTACATGGAAACTACCGTGACGAATGTGACCTCCTCCCAAAAAACTGGAGTATTTAAAAGTAGATAATTCGGATTTGAGTTGATAATTTTAATAGGAGAAAAAACTATGGAAAGATCGAAATTATACTTCGTATGAGCTCCCATCGGTCGGTTTAACGAAGCTCAGGTCACCTTTGCGATCAAGCAATCCGAGACAGGCACCCGTGTGGAGGAAGCCTGACGTAAGATGGGTATAAGTAAACCTACATTCTACAATTGGAAGAATAAATACGGTTATCTAAGAGTTTCGGAAATCCGAAAAATGCGGTAGCTTGAAGAAGAGAATTCCTAACTGAAAAAGATTTAAGAGATGCCAGTCTTGACAAGATGATGCTTTGATGCAATCTTAGTATAAGATATTGTGTATTAGTCGTTGTTAATATCTCAGTTTAAAATTGAATTTAATATTATTTTCATAATAGTAGTATTTGTACTACCTTTGTGTTGTGGTATTCGAGATGTGTATGGTAGTTTAAGGCATAAATTATCCACTCACATTTAAATCTGTTTCAATATGAAATCAAGTGAATTCCACAAGATTTTGCGAAAAAGTGGCTGGAACCATATCCGCACGAGTGGATGTCACTACATTTATGAGAAGGAGGGTAAAACATACCCAGTTCCCTATCATGGAAGTAAAGAAATTGGAGAAGGTCTTCGCAAGAAAATCATGAAGGATCTGGGGCTTAAATAAGCCCCAGATCCTTCATGAAAACAGAAAGGAGCAAAAATATGAAAACCTTAAAAATTGTTATTGAACGTAGTGAAGATCTGTTTAGTGCATATGCAGAGAATGCAGAAGGCATCTATGGCGGAGGGTATACTGTCGAAGAGGCAAAACAAACCATTTTAGATGCTATTAAAATCATAACTGAAGAGTTTACTTCAGAGAATATACCTTCCATTCTAAAAGGCAAGTACAATATTGTGTATCACTTCGATGCAGAGAGTTTTCTCACCTATTACAAGGGGATCTTTACCAATGCTGCTTTAGAGAAGATTACAGGCATTAATCAGCGTCAGCTGCAACATTACTCCTCTGGCTTAAAAAAGCCTCGACAGCCGCAGCTTAAGAAGATTGAGGATGGGTTACATCGTCTTGCAGCGGAACTACAAGCGGTGGAGTTGGTGTAGAAATGTCATCGATAATTTAATCTATGCTTTTGATTTAGCAAGGTTTTCATCGCTTTTATCAAGAGTGGATTGTTTAAAAATGCTCTTCTTTCCATATCGCTTTGATGGATAATAGTTCATCCTTATTCTTCTGTCAGGAAGCTACGTAGCGTTTCTTTATTTATATTTTTAGATAAACTTCTGATTAATTGTCCTCTGGTATTCAATAATATAAATGCAGGTATTTTCTCAGAACCTAGATAATGAAGTTGAATTTTTTCGCCACGTTTACCTACTGTCATATTGGTTCCCTTATCTTCATTTTGGCTCTGAGAGTTTTCGGTTTTAGTTTTATCGTCAGTGTATAAGGTAACAAACATGAATTTATCGAAAAGTAATTCATTTATTTGCATATCGTTAAATAACGAGACTTCTAGTTTTCTACTATCCACATGCCCCCAACCTGTAAAATAGATCACGACATTTCTATTAATTCTTTCAGCTTCCTTAAGAATTTCGGGAAGCGCCATATAATAATACTTATCTGATAAAATTTCATTTTTACGTTTAGTATTAATTTTGACATTTTCCCGTGCTGTACCCGTAGTTTTTTCGAGTTGTTCGTGCTCAAAATTTTTAAAAAGGCTCCAAGCTTCAAAATATGAGTTATCATTTGATAAATTATCTTTTAGATAGCTATGAAAGCGCTGTACTTCGTTCGAATCCAACGGAATTTGTAAAAGAAGCTCTTGAGCTGATACCCAATCATTGAGGTCAACACTTTTACTTTTAAGGATTTTTGATGCATGGTGTGACCTTCTTAATAAAGGGAATTCGCTAGAATTTTGAAATTCCATCACTATGTTAAAGATATCTTGATAGGTTGTTATTTTGTTACTAGATGCCAAAGGTAGAATTAACGTAGCAAAGAGTGGGGGAGTACTAATTATTTCAAGTGCCATACTGTCGAGTCCACATTCACTTAACTGTGCAAAATCCTTAAAAATGCCTTCTACCTTATTAGGCTCTATATCTTCCAAGCTTAATTTCTTTTTTAATAGCTGTTTGCAATTGACCTGTGCATTTACAAAATGCAGATTAAAAAAGTTTATCAGGATAATAAAGCTGACAATATGGTATATTCTTTTCATTTCTCAAATATAGGATCTATCAAATATATTCATTTGCAACTTCAGTTAAATGGGTTTTTAATGTATTTCATTTACGGTAGCTCAAATGTTATCTTTTTCAATTTTGAAAGTAGTTTTTTTTAGACTGTGTTGTAGATGGTCTAATTTTGAAGGCGAAGCACAATTACTGGGATAAACAAGCTGTAGAGCTTAAAGTTGTAGATGGTCTAATTTTGAAGGCGAAGCACAATTGGATATCAGAACTGGCATTGGAATTCGTAGTTTTAGATGGCCTCATTTTGAAGGTTAATACAATAGCGCGGAAGATTATTTACCATCGGGAACAAACCGATAACTATTGATCCACTCTCTCGCGAAGTGCAATTTTTCATGTTAAATAATTGATATCAAAATGATTTATAAGAATACCAGCTAGAATAGGAGATATTATATAATTGAACGAATGTTTGTGAACATTATCCAGCAGTGACTGATTTCAGTAGAAAAGCGCTTACTGGTTATCCAATAAGCGTTTTTAATCCATATATTTTTTCTATTTTAAGGTCCATTTGAGGAAACTATTCATGACTTCCTTCCAGTGTGGATTATCATAGTCAACTTCTCCCATGTTATTAACTTCAAAAAAATTATGTTCAAAATTCAAGTAACGCTTGTAGGTCAGGTTATGTTTATTTTCACGAATAAAATATAAGGGTACCAAGTCACAAAAATCACTAGCAATATCACTCGTTCCATAAGCCATATATATTGGCTTATTAAAAGAAAGCCAATCATTTAACTGTGGGGTAGAAAATGACTTCCATGGAATAAGACTAGGGTTTGCACTAACCTTTTCAGTATCATGTACTGCCTTATAGAATTGGTATTCCTGTTCAATTTTTTTATCAGCTTGTTGCCAAGTAATAGTTTTATTTTCAGCATCTTTCCTATGTTTTCTAATGTTTTGATCAATTCTTCCAAGGGGATTTGCGCTAAATAGACCAAGTTTAGAAACATATTTATAATTAATAGCAATTTCAGTAGCCACTTTACTTCCTTGAGAATGTCCTGCAACTATCAAGGTTGAATTGTCTACCCACCTTTGTTTCTTTAAAAACTGAAGTACTGTTATTGCTCTATTACGATAATTTTCGAGGTAATCTTTTTTTGAAAAGCAACACTCGGTGTATTGTTATCTGGTGAGTCTCCAATATAAAAATATGATTTACTAATATTAGACTCATCGACAATTAATGGTGTTTGAGGCATTGATATCACTACTAAATGATAGTGTTTTTTTATTTCTTCGTAATCAAAATTAGAAATTCCTCCACCTATCAACCATAGACCATCTTTTTTAAAGTTAATATAAAGAGGGACAGGTTGTGATCCTTGACACCATAAAAATATTGGTTTCTTTTTCTTTAAATCATTATCAACCACTATGAAATCTATGGTGTCTTTTTTTAGTTCCAGTTTAAATGAGGTTGATTCATTATTGATAACTTGTGTTTTTTGAGCAAAGCTGAAATGGCAAAGTAATAAAAATAGAAGTTGAATTTTAAATTTCATTTTAATAAATATATTTGGAGAGCTGCTATTTTGCTAATTTATAAAACTTTCCTTTATTTTTAAAAAATCAATAATTCTGGCGCCATGTATGACCATATTCGACACCGAAGCCCCGGATGATCAATACCTCTACAAAAGCGGTTCCCGATTTGAAACCAGCAAGGATAAAGTAGCTATTGATGAGTTTTGGTTTTTGAATGGAAATTTTATCACATATAAGGGTATCAGGATTGATGCAGGCACTACCATGGATGATATGCAACGTCTGTTTCCGACAGCCGTAAAAGGTAGGTTGGGCATGGACAAAGAAGGAAAACTGTGGGTCATACAGTTGAAAGAGGATGAAAATAGCAGCTCCGACGGGCATATCAAAATGTTTTTTAAGAATGGAAGGGTATATTTTATGCATTGGTGGTTTCCTTGCTAGAACGTGAGGGTGGCACATGAAATAACCGATGGATATTTAAAAGGAACCAGCTATTAAAATTTCAATGCACATGAGAATTAAGTTTTTGAAAAAAATATCCGTAATTGTTTTTCTGTCCATAGTGGTGCTATCCTGTGATCAGAAAGGAACAACAAACCGTGGTGTCCCATCCAAAGCAAGGCAAGTATCTGTCGCAAATGAAGGGCTGGCAGCTCTTAAGTCCAGACCACAAACTATTGAATTGGCAATAGAAAAAATAAGTAGTGCAAAATTCCTTTCTGCAAAACAAAGTGCTAAAGTAAATATCCCTTTGGAGAAGATTACAGATTTAAAGATCGTTCAGGAAAAATTGACAGGAATCGTAGAATTTGAAGATCAGGGAAATTACCTGAGTATAAAAAAAATTAATTTCAGGAATGGTCATTCTGTCCAAAATGAGGTTGACCTCAGTGAATGTGCTTTCGTTTCATACTTTCCTTCCGAGGACGTTTTACTGTTGGAATGCGGTCACACCATGGATGTAAGCTTTGGTCTGTCCACAGGACAGACTACCTATGAGATAGGAAACCTCAACTTTGTGACCATATCACCATCTGGAAAATACAGATTGAACAAGGTATTCGAAGGGCAGGAATGCTACAGCCATTTTATCCAGGTAAGGGAGAATGGTAAATTTAAAAAGATCGCCGAGCTCAATGATTTCTTTGAAAAGAAAACCGGCAAATGGCTTTGCGTAATAGAGCAGGAATTTTGGTCAGACGATTCTACTCTTTATTTTGGGCTGTTGACCGAATATAAAGAAGAAGGAAACGAATATGAATTTTATAGAGTAAATATTATCGAGGGTAGTAATTAACTACAAGAGCATGCGATCATTTAATTTTTATTGGTGTCTGTAGTCCTCATAACGGAAAGCCATTAAGTACACTTGATCTGAAATATGCATAAGAAACAAAATCATCAATTACCGGGACCCATCAGAACCATTAAAGGTTTTGCTAATAAGATGCTCATAAATATGTGTTTATACTTTGTAAAACAAAATAAGTCTGTAAATTAGAAGACTATAATTACTGTAGCCATTTAAAATATATTCATTATGGATAGTGAACAATTAGAATCCCTTATGCAGCAATTACTATCAACAGGTAA